>JBFLYS010000009.1:0-152198 GCA_040756555.1 Pseudomonadota bacterium
CGTCCAAGTACGACGCCTGCGTGTTCGAGATGGAGCACAACCCATGGGACGGCCGCCTGCTGCGGGACTGCCTGCAATACATGCTCAACCGCGCACAAATTGCGAAGGCCGGGCTGGTCCCGCCGGTGAACCCGCTGGTCCGCGTTCCGGTCAACGGAATTGAGATGGCCCAATGGCATGCCAAGCAAGCCCTCGACATGGGCTGCTACGGAATCGTGTTCCCGCACATCTCGACCGTGGAAGAAGCCGCCAATGCCGTGGGCGCCTGCCGCTATCCGCGCATGAAGAACGCCCCGCTCTACGAGCCGGCCGGCATCCGCGGCGACGGCCCGACCGCCGCTGCGCGGTACTGGGGTCTGTCGCAGCAGGACTATTACAAGAAGGCCGACGTCTGGCCGCTCAACCCCGAGGGCGAGATTTTCTGCATCCTGCAGATCGAGGACACCAAAGGCGTTGAGAACCTCGACGACATGCTGAAGAACGTGCCGGGCATCGGCGCGATCCTGATCGGCGAAGGTGACCTCTCGCAGGAACTCGGTTATCCGCGCCAGTACGAGCACAAGGTCGTGCTCGAATGGATGAAGCGCATCGTCGACACCTGCAAGAAGCACAATGTTATTGTCGGCCATCCGCACGTCGAGACCGGCAACGCCGAACGTATCATCAAGGAAGGCTACCGCTTCCTGATGATGGCGCCAGTGCAGAGCTACGGTCACTTCGAGACGGCCAAGAAGCTCACCAACCGCTAAGCGGACGGCACATCCATGAAAGTCGGTCTCGTCGGACTGGGCCGAATGGGCCGCGCGATCCTCGCGCGGCTCAAGGAGCAGGGTTTCGACGTGACCGGCTGGGATCGCGACGCGGTCGCGATGAAGGCCGGGACCGACAAGGGCATGACGGTGGCCGCGCATCCCCGCGCGGTCGCCGACGTTGCCGACGTGGTGATCTCGATCATCACCGAGGACAACGGCGTGAAGACCATCTTCCGCGGAACGGACGGTTTCCTTTCCGGCGACGTGCGCGGGAAGCTGTTCATCGACATGAGCACGCTGCAACCGATGACCGGACGCGAGCTCGCGCCGGTGGTCGCTGCTGTCGGAGCCAAGCTGATCGACTCGCCGGTGTTCGGCACAATCCCGCATGTGCTGCAAGGCAAGCTCTACGCCATGGTCGGCGGCGACGCGGCCGATCTGGAGCGCGCAAGGCCCGTGCTGGAGAAGCTTGCGCACAAGATCGCACACATGGGCCCGAACGGTGCGGGCTACGCAATGAAGCTCTCGATCAATCTCGGGCTTGCCGCCTTCATCCAGGCGACCTCAGAGGCGCTCGCGCTCGGCACCCGCGAAGGGCTGAAGCTCGAGCAGATGCTCGACATCATGAGCGAAGCGCCGACCGCGAACGGCTGGTTCGCCGGCAAGAAAGCCTCGCTCAAGGGTGAGCCTGCCGACGTGACGCTCGATCTCAAGACCATGCGCAAGGACATCATGTCGATGGTCGCGACCGGCGCCGCGAACGGCATGCCGATGCCGCTGTCGTCAGGCATGCTAGCGTCGTTCTCGGCTGCGGTTGCTCAGGGTTGGGGCGACAAGGACATCGGAGATCTCGCGAAGTTCTTCCGCGAGAACATGGGCCAGAAGTTCTAAAGCCCCTCGCCCCGGCGAGGTCAGCGCAACCCGGCCTGCTGCACCAGTGGATAGACGTGCTTCTGAAACCAGCGCTGGTCTTCGATGTATCGCGGCCAGTTCAAGAGCGTGCCGTCGAGGCCCATCTTCGACATGGTGATGAGCCCGTCCACGATCTGCTCCGGCGTGCCGATAATCGGATAGCCGCCCCACCCCGCAATGAAGTGCTTCTTCATTTCGGCGAGGACTTCCTTCGGCAGCGTCTTGGCATTGGCGATCATCGTGTTGACGAGGTTGTCCGCCGCGTCCCAGTCACCCTTCTGGTTCACATAATAGTCGAAATAGGCCTGCGCCTCTTTCTCGGTGTCCGCCTGCACCACGTAGGCGTAGCTCCACACCTGGATCTCGCGGCCGTATTCCTTCCGCGCGAGATCACGATAAGCGCTGACCTTCGCCTTGCAGTCGTCGAAGTCGTGCGAGCCGAACACGACATAGACCATGTCGCAATGCTTGGCCGCGAAATGCTGGCCGAGGTCCGAGCCGCCAGCGTTCATCACCGCAGGGAACGGCTTCTGCACTGGCTTGGGCTGCACGTAGCCCTTCTTGATGTTGTAGAACTTGCCCTCGTAGTCGAACGGCTCCTCCCGCGTCCACAGCTCCTTCATGACATGGAGCCATTCGGCTGCGCAGGCGTAGCGGTCCGAATGCGCCATCAGCGGCGAGCCGAACATCTCGATCTCGGGCTTGTTCCAACCTGTGACGATGTTCAGCGCGAAACGTCCGTTGGTCACATGATCGATCGTCGTCGCCTGCTTCGCCGCCATGATCGGATGGATGGTCGGCACATGGGACGTCGCAAAGATGCCGGAGTATTTCGTCGACGCACCAATCGCCGAGGCCCAGGAGAAACACTCGAAGCCCGGCCCGTTGAAGTTCGTCACGCCGCCGAAGCCGTGCCAGCGCCCGATCGGAACCAGCGCCTCGAATTCCATTTCCTCGGAGCAGCGCGCCAGCTCCAGCGTGTTCGGCCAGTTGATCTCCAGCACGCCATCGATGGTCGAGATGGCGCAGCCGCGGTCGAGGTTCGTGCCGAACGTGCCGAGCTTCAGCTTGCGGTCGTTGAACACCGGGTTGGTCTTGCGGCGCAGTTCGTCCTGTTTGGCCTGCGTAAGCATTCCCACTCTCCCTAGATTTTGACCAAAGCTTACGAACGCCTCCGGTCGTTTGGCAATTGCAGCGGCAAAAGTCGCAGCCAAAAATAATTCCGCCTCCCCGCCCGCATCGCGGGCCGGGAGGCGCGGCGATTGAACCTTTGAGGTGGCGGACGTGGCCCTATAGAATCCGGACAAGAATTGGTTCGGAGGGGCAATACGTGGCTGAAATCGTTGGCGCGTTCGGCGTGCCGCATACGCCGGTGTTTCCGTTTTTCGTGAAGCGTGACGGCCCCGAGAGCGAAATCGCGCGCTATTTCGGCGCGCTCACGGCTGAGTTGCACAAGCTCAAGCCCGACCTGATCGTGATGTTCGACACTGACCATCTCAACACGTTCTTCTTCGACAACCTCCCGATCTTCGGCGTCGGCGTTACCGACAGCTTCAAGGGTCCGATCGACGAGGTGCGTGAGGTTCCCGTTCAGGACATCCCGTCGAATGCGGACTTCGGCGCCCATCTGCGCCGCACCGGCATCGACGCCGGTTTCGATCTCGCGCTGGTGCAGGAGTTCGGCGTCGACCATTCGGTCGCCGTGCCGCTGCACTTCATGACGCCGGGCATGAGCGTGCCGGTGGTCCCGATTTTCATCAACGGCCACATCCCGCCGCTGCCGAAGGCGCAACGCGCGTTCGAACTGGGCCGCGTCGTGAAACGCGCCATCGAGACCTATCCGAAGCCGCTCCGCGTCGTGACGATGGGCAGCGGCAGCTTCTCGCTCGACGTGTTCGGACCGCGCATCGCGCCGGGTCGCACCGACGGCGTGCCAGATCCCGACTGGTGCAAACGCGTCTGCACCCTGCTCGAACAGGGCGACGTCGCGACCATCGTGAAGGAATCAACCGAGGAGCAGATGCAGAAGGCCGGCAACGTCGGCGGCGAAATCCTGAACTGGATCGCCATGCTCGGCACCATCAGCGCGAAGAAACCGCTGTTCGTGAAGGTGCAGATGCCGAACGGCCACGCCTATGCGGCCTGGCAAGGCAACTGAGGAGCGCATCATGTCCGTCTATGCCGTCAATTACATGTGCCGCGAGCTGCTCCGCGATCACAAGTTCCGCGCCGCGATGAAGGACAATCCGGCGGCGGCGCTCGCGCCGCTCAATCTGACGCAGGAGGAGCGCGAGGCCGTGCTCGCGGGCGATGTCGCAAGGCTCTACCGCATGGGCGTCAATTCATTCCTGATGGGATACCTCTGCCGCTTCGAGGTCTGCGGTCTCACCCTCCCCGTTTATAACGAGCGCATCCGCTCGGCTGCCCCGCAAGGGCACTAGCTCTCTGAAATTTCCGCATTGGTGCTGGTGGCACCGGTTTTGCTATGAAACAGCAACACCGGGGGCCGCGATGCCCTGCCCGTACGGAGGACAAGATGACGAGCGGACGCGAGGACGAGGAGTTTTTCCGGGCGCGCGGCTTCGGCGTGAAGATCGGCTTCGGCGAAAAGCCGGCGCTGATCCTGATCGACATGATCAAGGGCTTCACCAACCCGGACATGCCGCTCGGCGCGCCGCTGGAGAGCCAGATCGAAGCGCAGAAACCGCTGATCGATGTGGCGCACGAACGCAAGATTCCGGTGATCTTCACCACGGTGTCCTATGAGGAGGCCGACATGAAGGACGCCGGCCTCTGGGCGATCAAGATGAGGGGCTCGCTGACGCTGAAGGCCGGCACCGAAGCGGTCGAGGTGGATCCACGCCTCGGCATGCGGAAGACCGACAGCCTGCTGACCAAGAAATACGCTTCCTGCTTCTTCGGCACCGATCTCGTGCCGCGCCTGCTCAACCAGCGGGTCGACACGCTGATCATCACTGGCTGCACCACCTCCGGCTGCGTCCGCGCCACCGCCGTGGACGCCGTCCAGAACGGGTTCCGCCCGATGGTGGTGAAGGAAGCCGTCGGCGACCGCTCGACCGCGGCCCACGAGCAGAGCCTGTTCGACCTCAATGCCAAATACGCCGATGTGGTCTCGCTCGACGAGACGCTGCAATACATGAAGACGGTCGGCCACAACCGCTGACGCGATCAGTCGCGCAGCAATTCCATCGCGCGATCGCCGAGCACTCTCGCCTGCACGGCGCTCGGCAGGCCCGCGTCGCGCACACGAGCGACGCAATCGAAGTTACCCATGTCGAACGGATAGTCGCTGCCGAGGAGGACATGCTCCTCGCCGACCGTGTCGATCAGGAATTGCAAGGCGCGCGGCGAATGCGTGATCGTGTCGTGATAGAGCCGCGCAATGGATTCTTCCGGTGCCCCACGCAACCGGCTCTTCGGCTCCGCACGCATATTATAAGCGTGCAGGAAGCGCCCGGCCTGATACGGCAGGAAGCCGCCGCCGTGGCTGAGGCAGAACGCGATATTCGGGTAACGCTCCAACACGCCGCCGAACACCAGCGACGCGCCGGCAATCGTGGTCTCGAACGGCAGGCCGACGAAGTTCCGCATGTAATAGGAACCCAGCCGGGTACCGGGCACCACCTCGCCATGCGGATGGATCAGGAAAAAGGCGCGAAGCTCATTCGCGACCTCCCATATCGGCTCGAACGATGGATCGTCGAGGTTCTTGCCGTTGACGTGCGAACCGATCTGGGCGCCGCGCAGTCCGAGCTTGGTCATCGCGCGGCGGAGTTCGTCCGCAGCCTTCTGCGGGTCCTGCATCGGGAGCGTCGCCAATCCCATGAACCGCTTCGGATAGCGCTTCACCACCGCCGCATGCTGCTCGTTCTGAAGCGCCGCGCAGGCGGCCGCGAGCGGCACCTCCTCGTTGTAGAAGAAGGTGTGCACCGTCGCGCAGACGAGCTGCATATCGACGCCGTGGCGGTCCATGTCGGCCAGCCGGAGATCGTGGTCCCAGATCTCCTTGGGCATCGGCTTCTGCACGATCTTCCCGGCGATCTCCATGTCGATGGAGGCATCGGGTTGCGTGATCAGCCTCGGTGCAACGCGCGGCGACTCCTTGCCCAGCAGCCGGATCGTCTCCTCCGGCAGCATGTGGGCATGGATGTCGACCGTCGTGGTCATTGGAAAATCATTGCGAAGTGATCGTCGCCGCAATCTTCTCGGACAGCATCAGCGTCGGAATGTTGGTGTTGCCGCGCGAAATGCTCGGCATCAACGAGGCGTCGATGACGCGCAAACCTTCAAAGCCGCGCACCCTGCCCTGCAAATCCACCACGGCACCCCGATCCGATGGATCGCCGCTCATCCGGCACGTGCCGGTCGGGTGGAATGTGCCCGCGACGTTCTCCCGGATGTGATCGGCGAGCGCGTCGTCGTCAGCGGCGAGCGCTTGCAGATCGACCTTGCGGTCTGCCAGTGTCGAGAAGATCGGGCCAGCGATCGGCGGGAAAATATCGATCAGCGTGGCGATCACCGAACTCTGGATCTTGTTTTTGGTGTTGATGCGGTTCAGCCGCCGCAGCCTGTCGTTGAATTTCACCGGGAAGGTCACGCCGATGATCTTGCGGACCTTTTCGTAGGCCAGCACCTCCGCCGCCTTGCGGAAGGCCTGCATGAAACGCTTGAGGTCAGTGTCATGGCCGGTGAAGTTGAACTCAACCAGCGGCTCCGGTGCGTCTTTCGACTTCAGCGTCACCTGCCCGCGCGCCATCGGCTTGAGCAGCGTCGGGCCCAGGTTCGCGACCTGCATGCCAAGCGCGCTCCACGAGGTCTTGCACTGCACGTTGATGTACATGTCGTTGCGCGGCGTGCCCGGCAGGCCGGACGAATAGCGGAACGCGGTCATCGCATGCGGGCGGATGCGCTCGGACTGCCGCGAGTCCCTGTTCTGCAACATGCCGAGGAAGATGATCGCGTGGTTCGACAGATTCTGCCCGACTCCCGGCAGATCCTGGCGCACCTCGATGCCGTGCTCGCGTAGATGCGCCGCAGGGCCGATGCCCATACGCATCAGGAATGCCGGCGAATGGATGCCGCCGAGCGAGCAAATCACCTCACGCGCCGAGAACGTCTTCTCTTCGCCATCGATGCGGACGGTCACGCCGGTCGCACGCTTGCCGTCGAACACGAAGCTCGTGCAGTGCGCGCCGTTGATGATCGTCAGGTTCTTGCGCGCCCGCACGTCCGCGCTGAGGTAGCAGATCGCCGACGAGGCGCGCTTGTCCGGCCAGTTGCTCTGCGGCACCGCGCCGTAGCCGTCGCGGAAATCGTTGTTCATGTCAGCGAGGAAGGGTATCTGCCGCTCCTGCGCATATTCATAGATCGCCTTGGAGAGCGGCGCCCAGTCTTCCTGCTTGGTGCGGCGGATCGGAAACAAACCTTCCTTACCGTGCTCGGGGCCGCCGAAGTCAAAATCGGTCTCGATCTTCTTGAAGAACGGCAGAACGTCGTTCCAGCCCCAGCCGGCCGCGCCCATCTGCTCCCATTCGGCGTAATCGTCCGGCGTGCCACGATAGGCGATCATGCCCATCACCGACGAGCCGCCGCCCATTAGCCGCGCTTGCGAGTATCCAGTGAGCGGCGAGTTGTCGCGCCGCCGCCAGTGCACGCGCAGGCCGGGCCAGAAATACGAGTCGTTGTAATAGGACGTCGCATAGGTATCGAGCACGTCCGCAGGCTCGTTGCCCGGCGGCGTGTCGATGCCGGCCTCCAGCAGCAGAACGGAACGGTGCGATTGTGCGGACAGGCGGTTGGCGAGCACGCAACCGGCGGCGCCTCCGCCCACGATGATGGTGTCGAAGCCCTGGGACATAAATTTCCTAGTTCATTTCACTGAGGTTTGATTCCGGCCTTGTCGACGAGCTCTTTCCACATCGGCACCTCGCGGGCCGTGCGGGCACGGAGCAGTTCAGGTCCTTCATACTTCACCGCGAAGCTCGCTTTCAGCATTCTCTCGCGGACGTCCGGCTTTTGCAAAATCTTCTGCGTCTCCTTGGCGAGCCGGTCGATGATATCCTGCGGCGTGCCGGCGGGCGCGAGGAACACCTGGGACGTGTCCACGACCGCGTTCGGGATGCCCGCCTCCTCCATCGTGGGCACGTCCGGCAAGTCCGGCCACTTCTCCTTGCCGGTCTGCACCAGCACCTTGAGCGTGCCGGATTGAACGTGGCCGATCAGACCCGCGATGTTGACCGAGGCGAAATCGGTCGTACCCGCGATGGCCGCCTGCGCAGCGGGTCCCGCGCCGGAATACGGCACATGGATGAACTCCGCGCCGGTGCGGACCTTGATCAGCTCGACCGCGAGCTGCGACACGCTGCCGAGCCCGGGCGGCGCGAACGTGAGTGTGTTGGGCTTGGCTTTTGCTTTTTCCAGCAGGTCCTTCAGGCTCGTGATGCCGGATGCGGGCCGCGTCAGCAGGACGTTCGGTGAATCGCCGAGATAGGCAATCGGCGCGAAGTCCTTGATCGGGTCATAGGCGACCTTGCTCACGCTCGGATTGATGAACACAACGCCTGATGCAACCGTGAGCGTGTAACCATCCGGCGCTGCACGCGCGCCAGCCGTCAATCCGATGTTGCCGTTCGCGCCCGGACGATTCTCGACAACAACACTCTGGCCGAGTGTCGTCGAAAGTTCCGCCGCCATCAGACGTCCAAGCAGATCGTTCGATCCGCCCGGCGCGAAGATGACAATGAGCGTGATGGTGCGGTCCGGCCACGCAGCCTTTGCCGGATTGAATTGCAACGCGAGCCACGCCGCGGCGAACACCAGCAGCATGAACGGTCGTGCGGTTGTCCGCATCGTTTCCTCCCTGCCTTGCGTCAATTGAAGCACTTCAAGGCCGGTGGGCAAAGCCCCGGACGCCTGCCATACTTGCCGTAACGCCTCATAAAAAATCTGCTCTAGGGAAACGCTCCAATGTCCAAATGCCGTCTGTGGCTTTCGGCTCTGCTTGCCGTTTTCGTTGCGATGAATTCCGCGCGCGCGGACTGGCCTGAAAAGCAAATCACGATGGTCGTGTGTTTCGCCGCCGGCGGCGGAACAGACATCGCCGCACGCATCATCAACATTCAACTCGGCGATGCGCTCGGCAAGCCGGTCGTGGTCGAGAACCGCGGCGGCGCGGGCGGCAACATCGCGATCAAGGCGGTGCAGGCGTTACCTGCAGATGGCTATACGATCCTCGTGTGTTCGAGCGCCTACGTCGTGAACCCGAGCCTGTTCGCGCAGGCGAACTACGATCCCTACAAGGACTTCGTCCCTCTGATGGTGATGGGCGCGTCGCCGAACGTCTTCGTCGTTCCCGAGCAATCGCCGATCAAGTCGATGAAGGAATTCATCGAGAAGGCAAAGTCCGCAGGCGGCAAGATGAACTGGACCAGCCCCGGCGCGGGCACCACGCCGCAGCTTGCGGGCGAACTCCTCAAGCTCCGCACCGGCATCCAGATGCAGCATATCCCCTTCCCCGGCGCGGGACCGGCCACCACCGCCGTCCTCGCCGGGCAGGTCGATCTCTACACCGCGAACCTCGGCTCGGTGAGCGCCTTCATCGAGAGCGGCAAGGTGCGTCCGCTCGCGGTCACCGCGAGGAAGCGCTGGCCCGATCTGCCGGACGTTCCGACGTTGGAAGAGATCGGCATCAAGGACGCCGATTCCGACACGTTCCAGGGCGCATATGTGCACGGAAATACACCGAAGCCGATCGTAGATCGGCTCGTAAAAGAGCTCACAGCGATCCTCGCGAAACCCGACATCAAGGAGAAGTTCGCGAAGTCCGGCCTGCCAGTCCTCGCGGAGGGTCCTGACCAGTTCATGGCCCGCGTCAAGCGCGAGGTGCCCATGTATAAGGAGATCATCGACAAAGCTGGGCTGAGGATACAATAGCTCGGCATAACGAAGGTCCAGGGAAGTCACATGCCAAAGCCACTTGCGGGCATCCGCGTCATCGAGCTCGCGAATTTCATTGCGGGACCGCTATGCGGCACGTTGCTCGCCGACATGGGCGCCGATGTCATCAAGGTCGAGCCGCCGAAGGGCGACATGGGCCGCGCAACACCGCCGATCCGAAACGACGAGAGCGTCAGCTTCACCGCGCTGAATCGCAACAAAAGAAGTCTCGTCCTCGACCTGAAACAGCCCGAAGCTCAGGAGATCATCCGCAAGCTCGCGGCGAAATCTGACGTGCTCGTGGAGGCGTACAGGCCCGGCGCGCTGGAGAGGATGGGACTCGGCGCCGAGGACATCAAAAAGGTCAACCCGAAGATCATCTACACCTCGGTGTCCGGTTTCGGGCAGACCGGGCCGGACCGCAGGCGCGCGGGCGTGAACCTGATCGTCGAAGCGTTTGCCGGTCCGCTCTCAGTCACCGGCGAGCCGGGGCAGCGGCCGATGCGTCCGGGCGTGCAGACCGCCGACGTGTTCGGCGCGCTGTTCGCGACCTACGCGACGCTCGCGAGCCTTGTCGGCGCCGCACGCCATGGCGAAGGCCGCATCGCCGACGTGTCGCTGGTCGAGGCGTCGATCGCAGCGGCGGCATGGGAGGCCGCGGAGTATCTCGAAACCGGACAGGTACCGCAGCCGATGGGCAACCGGCACCGCCTCACCGCGCCGTATCAATTGTTCGAGACCAAGGACAAGCGCTACGTCGCCATCGGCACGCCGAACGACATGCTGTTCGGCAAGCTGATGCACACGCTCAAGCTCGAACACCTCGTCGCCGATCCGCGTTTCGTCACCTACGCCAAGCGCAAGGCGAACGAAGACGCGCTGGTGCCGTTCGTCGAACCCGCGGTGCGCGAATGGATCGCCGCCGATATCGAAGCCGAGCTGATGAAGCAGGGCGTGCCCTGCGCCTGCGTGAACAACTTCAAGCAGGTGTTCGAGCATCCGCAGATCGTGGCGCGCAATGTGGTGCAGGAGGTCGAGCATCCGCGCCTCGGAAAAATGCAGGTCACGCGCAACCCGATCCTGATGGACCACGATGGCCCGGACCTCTCGCGTCCCTCCCCGATGCTCGGCGAGCATTCGGAGGAGATCCTGCGCGACCTCGGCTATTCGGGGGACGCAATCCAGAAGCTGGTGTCGTCGGGTGTGACGAAACTCGCCGCGCCGGTGCGGAAGATGACAGCGGCGGAATAACGCCATGCCGCTTCCCCGCAGCTTCCTTTACGTCCCGGCCAACCGCGATAAGTTCCTCGAAAAGGCGATGGGCCTGCCAGCGGATGCGCTGCTGTTCGACCTGGAAGATTCCGTTCCCGCTAGTGAGAAAGAAGCCGCACGCGCGGGTGTCCGTGAATACGCGCCGAAAGCCTCGGGGGACCGCGCGTGGGTGCGGGTGAATGGGCTTGAAACCGGTTTCGCGGAGGCTGACCTTGAAGCCGTGATTGGCTTGAAGAACCTCGCGGGCATTTTCCTGCCGAAGATCGAAAGCCGCGAAGAGGTGCTTCGCTGGGATGCGATGATCGGCAAGCTGGAGTCGCAGCGCGGTCTTCCTCCGAACGCGACCAAGCTCGTGCTCTCGATCGAAAGCGCGCTCGGCGTTCTCAATTCTTACGACATGGCAATCAGCGCCAAGCGCGTCGCATCCACCAGCTTCGGCGGCGCGCAGGACGGCGACCTCAACACCGATCTCGGCTGCACCTGGTCGCTCGACGGCCCGGAAATGCTGCACGCGCGCTGCCACACGCTGCTATGCGCCCGCGCCGCGCGGATCGAGACGCCACTCGACGGCGTGTTCGCCAACGTGCGCGACCCGGACGGCTTCGAGAAGGACACCGCCCTTTCCCGACGCCTCGGCTTCCGCGGTCGCAAACTCATTCATCCGTCGCAGATCGAACCGTGCAATCGGCTTTATGCGCCGTCGCAGCAGGAGCTTGACTACTACGCACGCGTCATCGAAGCCTTCGACGCCGCGGTGAAGCAGGGTCACGCCTCCACCACCGTAGACGGCAAGATGATCGACGTAGCGATGGCGAATGCTGCGAAACGCGCACTCGACCAAGCCGCAGCCTGGAAGAAGGCCGGCTAGGCTTTCAGCCGCCCATACGGCGCGGTGCCATCCTGATAGAGCGCGATGGTCGTGCCAATCTCCGCGTCGTCGGTCAGCCCCACAGTCATCCGCAACCCATCCGGCGTGTGCACGGACGCGATCTTGCGCGGTTTCCAGTCGGTCTGGCCAAGCATGTGCCGGATAACCGAAATTTCCTCGACCACTGCTTCACTCACACGATCCGCCTTAAATTTGTGACCGCGGCAGCGCGAGCACAGAAGCCGCTCCGGGAAATAACCCGTGCCGCAACCGGCGCAGCGCCAGATTTGCACACCCTCGCTCATGCTCCGCGCTCCAACACCGCCGCTGCGCCCGTGCCGCCATAACGGTACATTGTCATGCCGTAGCCTGTGGTCACCGCGAGCCGCGCATCCTTCACCTGCCGCTCGCCGGCGCGATGCTGGAGTTGCAGCACCGCTTCCGTGATCCCATTCAGGCCACCCGCGGGACCGCCGGGCTGACCCGCCGACAGCATCCCGCCCCAGGTGTTCACCGGGAACGTGCGATCTCTCAACTCGGTGCGACAGAAGCGCGCAATGTCGTTGCCGGGAATGAGTCCAAGGTCGTTCAACTGTGCCAACACCATGGTCGGATAGTCGTCGTAGACGCTTGCAACATCGACGTCGTCGGGAGCTACACCCGCCTGCTTCCAGAGCTCGCCCGCGAACGTGCTGATGCCGGTCTCCAGCCCGTCGCCTTCCTGATTGTCGTAATTGAAGCTGTGGCGGATCGCGCGCGCACGCACGCCCGGCCTGCCCTTCGGCGCGCGGTCGGGATTCGCGATCACCAGCGCTTGCGCGCCCGCGACCACCGGCACGCAGTCGTAACGCGACAGCGGATCGGCGACCAAAGGCGCCGCGAGATATTCCTCCATCGTCATCGGTGCGCGATAAACGGCGTAAGGATTGCCGGCAGCCCAGGCCCGCTGCGAGACCGAGACGTGGCCGTAGTCGGATTTCTCCAATCCGTATTTCTTCATCTGCCGCGACGTCACCAGCGCATAGACGCCGTTGGGCCCGCCATGCCCGAGCGGCGCCAAATGGTCGCGCGTCGCTGTGTTGAAATTCGTCGCGACCTTCGCGTATCCCGCGAGTCCGGTCGCGTCCCCTCCGACCACGAGGATCACATCTGCCGCGCCGATCTCCACGCCGCGCAGCGCGTGCCCCAGCATGTTCATGGCGGAGGAACCGCCGTTGGTGTCCTGCATCAGCCAGCGCAGCGACAGACCCATGCGCCAGGCGAAGTCCACTGCTGTGTCCGGCGCCAGCGAAAATGACGCAGCAGCCATGCCATTGACGTCCGCCGCGCTCAACCCCGCGTCTCGCAGCGCAGCAACTGCGGCATCGCGCATGAACGTGTGCGCGGTCTGTCCCTCTTTGGGATGCCGCGTGTAGACCGATTGGCCGACGCCGATGATGGCGGCGTTGTTGAACATCGTCATTCTCGTCCGTTGAGAACCGTCGCGTATTGGTGTTAGCCTTTACGCGCAAGTCAATCGCCTCGATCCGTCATTCTTCGAGGGTCGGTGACGGATCTGGAGTGCGTACGTTGTATCAGATGAAATCCGAAGTTCGTGACGGCATGACAATCGATTGGGATGCCCCGATCGAAATGGACGATGGCGCTGTACTGCGCGCCGACGTGTTCCGCCCGAACGGCAACGGAAAATATCCGGTCATCATGAGCTACGGCCCTTACGCCAAGGGCCTTTCGATGCAGGAGGGCTACAAGAGCCAGTGGATGCGGATCGTCAAAGCCGCGCCCGAGGTGCTCGAAGGCTCCAGCAACAAGTATCAGAACTGGGAGCTGTTTGATCCCGAGAAGTGGGTGCCGGACGGCTATATCCTCGTGCGCGTGGATTCACGCGGCGCCGGCCGTTCGCCCGGCCAGCTCGAAGTGTGGTCGCCACGCGAGGCGAAGGACATTTCCAACTGTGTGGATTGGTGCGGCACACAGGCGTGGTCGAGCGGCAAGGTCGCGATCCACGGCATCTCCTACTACTCGATGAACCAGTGGCAGGCCGCGCACCACAGGCCGAAACATCTCGCCGCGTTGTGCATCTGGGAGGGCTCGTCGGACTATTATCGCGAGCTCGCGCGCCACGGCGGCATTCTCTCGGACTTCCTGTCGAGTTGGTATCCGCGGCAGGTCACTGCCGTGCAGCACGGTGTCGGTGACAAGGGTGCGAAGAGCGTCGTCACCGGCGAAACGGTCGCCGGTCCGCCGACCCTGCCGGACGAGCAGCTTCGCAAGAACCGTAACGATTGCGATGGCGACGCGCTGCGCCACCATTTCATCGACGATTACTACAAGCCGCGCCTACCGAAGTTCGACCAGATCGACACGCCCATCTTCTCCGCCGCCAACTGGGGCGGCATGGGCCTGCACACGCGCGGCAACTTCGAAGGCTATATGCGCGCGGCTTCCAAGCAGAAATGGCTGGAGGTGCACGGCGACACACACTTCACGCTGTTCTACGCGAAGTATGGCCAGGACCTTCAGCGCAAGTTCCTCGATTACTTCCTCAAAGGCGAGAAAAACGGCTGGGACAAGCAGCCGAAGGTGCTTATCAACGTTCGCCATCCCGGCGAGAAGTTCGTGCCGCGCGCCGAGAACGAATGGCCGCTCGCACGCACGCAGTGGACCAAGTTCTATCTCCAGCCAGACAAGGGCCTGAGCACCGCCGCGCCGTCGTCCGAGACCACCCTCACCTACGAGACGACCGGCGACGGCCTTACCTTCTCCACCCCGCCAATGACCGAAGACATGGAGATCACCGGGCCGGTCGCGGCCAAGCTGTTCGTGTCGTCAGACACCACCGACGCCGACCTGTTCCTGGTGCTTCGCGTGTTCGATCCGCAGGGCAAGGAGGTCGTGTTCATCGGCTCGAACGATCCGCGCGTGCCGGTCGGCCTCGGCTGGCTGCGCGCCTCGCATCGCAAGCTCGATCCGAAGGAGAGCAAACCGTATCGCCCGTATCACACGCACGATGAGGCGCAACCGCTCAAGCCCGGCGTGCCGGCCGAGTGCAATGTCGAAATCTGGCCGACCTCGATCGTGGTGCCGAAGGGCTATCGGCTCGCGCTCTCGGTGCGCGGCAAGGACTACGAGTACGACGGCACCGACATCGCACTTCCGCATGCGCCCTATCCCATGAAGGGCGTCGGTCCATTCACGCACACCCATCCGCAGGATCGCCCGCCGGAGATATTTGGCGGCAAGAACACGCTGCACTTCGATCCGAAGGCAGCGCCCTACGTCCTTCTTCCGATTATCCCGAGTAAATAAGCATGGTTCGCGCAGCGATCGTCGGTCTGGGCCGCTGGGGAAAGTCCCTCGTCAATTCCGTCCAAGGCAAGACCGACGCAATCCAATTCGTCGCGGGTCATTCGCGGACGCGGGCGAGCGCGGAGGAATTCCTTCGCGAAAAGAACATCCCGTTCATTGATAGCTACGAGGCGATCCTCGCCGACAAGACCATCGACGCCGTTGTACTCGCCACCCCGCACAGCCAGCACGCCGAGCAATTGGCGGCCGCCACGAAGGCTGGCAAACACATTCACTGCGAGAAGCCGCTGACGCTGGACCTGAAAAGCGCGGAAGCAGCGGTCGCAGCCATCAAGAAAGCCGGCCTCGTTCTCGCGGTCGGGTTCAACCGTCGCTTTCATCCCTCCGTTGCCGAGATCCGCAAGCGCCTCGCTGACGGCCGCCTTGGCACCGTGATGTCGATGATCGGCCAACACACCACCTCGACCGGCCAGTTCATCCCGCTCGACAACTGGCGCGCCACCGAGAAGGAAGCGCCGGGCGGCGCCATCACCGCGGTCGGGGTTCACTCCATCGACCACATGATCGAATTCGGCGGCCGCGTCCGCGACGTGCTCTGCACGACCAAGCGCTACCTGCCCGGCCATTCCGAGGACACGACCTCGATCATGTTCCGCTTCGAAAGCGGCGCGACTGGCCTGCTGTTCTGCTCGGTCGCGACCGCGACGACCTTCAGTTTTACGCTCTACGGCAGCAAGGGGCTCGCGGAAATCTCCAAGGCGGACCTGAGCCGCTTCCGCTACGTCCCGACCTCAACGGTCGCGCCCACCGGCCCGGTCACCGCCCCGCCGGACGAGATCATCGAAAGCCCCGCCTTCGATATGCTGAACGCACAGCTCGTCGAATTCGCGCACTGCATTGAGGAAAATCGGCCCTATCCGGTGTTAATCGATGAAGTCCTGCACGGCATGGCCGTGTTCGACGCCATCGTCCGGTCGGGCAAGAGTCAAAAACTAGAAACTGTCGGTTGAGGAAACGTCCTTGAGGGTCATTCATGGAAAAGCTGATCATCACCGTTGCGGGTGACTCCCGCACGTCCTATCCGCATAACGATCTCTGTCCACCCCAGGAAGACATTGCGGCCTGCGCGCAGCAATACGTCGACGCCGCGAAAGCCGGCGCCGCGATCTCCCACATCCACGGGCGGCGCACGCTGGAAACGACGTTCCAGGCCGACGGCAAGATGGTCTCGAAAATCCATCATGCCGACTGGAAGACGCTCCATCACATGATCACCGACCGGGTCGACACGATCATGCAGTACGGCGTCGCCTCCGCCCGCATCGAGGAAAAGATCGAGCTGATGAAAATCGGCCCGGACATGATGGCGGTCGCATTCAACGCCCATGACGAATACTTCCAGCCGGTACCCTCGCTGCCGCCGAAGCGCATGATGGCGATCCATCCGGTCGAGGAGCTGATCGCCTACGCCAAGGCCGCCGAAGAGCACAACGTGAAGCTCGAGTGCGAATGCTTCCAGACCGGCGCGTTCTGGCATCTCGATTTCGTCCGCAAGGCCGGCTACCTGAAGAAGAAGACCTACGTCACGCTGTTCATCGGCTGGCCGGGCGGCACCTGGATGCCGCCGACCGAGCGCGCACTGCAGTTCTTCGTCGACAACCTGCCGCCGGACACGATCTGGAACGTCTCCGTGATGAACCCGGAGAAGCAGTGGCCGATCCTGTCGCTCGCGGTTGCCCTCGGCGGCCATGTGCGCGTCGGCTACGAGGACAATCCGTATATCGCGCCGGGCGAATTTGCGAAGAACAATGCGGTGTTGGTCGACCGCATGGTCGGCATCTCGCAGCGTCTCGGCCGCGAGGTCGCCACGCCCGCCGAGGCGCGCAAGATCCTGGGGCTGGAACGCACGCAGTGATGCAGCAGCGGACTCTCGGCCCGTCCGATCTGAAGGTGTCCGTTGTCGGCCTCGGCGCCAACAACTTCGGCGGCCGGATGGACACGGCGCAAGTGCGCGCCGTCGTCCACAAGGCGCTCGATTGCGGCGTCACGCTAATCGACACCGCGGACGCCTACGGACCGGACGGAAAATCCGAGGCTGCCATTGGCGAAGTTTTGGGCCCGCGCCGCAAGGATGTGGTGCTGGCGACCAAGTTCGGCCTCGACGTCAGCGGCAATCACAAGCTCGCAGGCGGTTCGCGCGGCTATGTGATAAAGGCCGTCGAAGACAGCCTGAAGCGGCTGCGCACCGACTGGATCGACCTTTATCAGATGCACTATCCCGATCCGGACACGCCCATCGAGGAAACGCTGCGCGCGCTTGATGACCTGATGAAGCAAGGCAAGGTCCGCCACATCGGCTATTCCAACGCCACTGGCGCGCAACTTGATGCGGCGATGGACGCCTCGGAAACGCACAAGCTCTCGGCCTTCATTTCCTCGCAGGACCAATACAGCCTACTCAATCGAAAGGTTGAAGCCGGCGCGCTCCGCTCGATCGAGAAGCACGGGCTCGGCTTTCTCCCCTACTTCCCGCTCGCGAGCGGCATGCTGACCGGCAAGCACAGGAAGGGCGTCGTCCAGGAAGGCTCAAGACTCTCCTTCAGCAAGCGCCACATCGACCGCTTCATCAACGATGCGAACTGGGCCAAGGTCGAGACGCTGACCGCCTTTGCGGAAAAGCGCGGCCACACCATCCTCGAACTTGCATTCGCCTGGCTGCTCGCCAAGCCCTTCATCGGCAGCGTCATTTCCGGCGCCAGCGTGCCGGAGCAGGTCGAGCAGAATGTGAAAGCCGCCGGCTGGGCGCTCACGCCCGCCGACATGGCCGAACTCGATCTGATGACGCGCTAGGGACCGGGCATGGCAAAGCCGCGCGCGATCATCATCGGCGGCTCGGTCGGCGGACTGTTCGCCGCCAACATGCTGCGCGACACCGGCTGGGATGCGGTCGTGTTCGAGCGCAACGCCGAAGAGCTTGCGGGCCGTGGCGCGGGCATCAGCACGCATCCGCAATTGCATGATGTGATGAAGCGGCTCGGAATCCCCTTCGACGACTCGATGGGGATCAGCGTCGACAAGGTCGTGTTTATCGACAACAAGGGCGTGACCTACGACACCCGCGACACCGTGCGGGTGATGAGCTCGTGGGGCCGCATCTACCGTTCCCTGCGCGACATGCTGCCGCCCGACGCCTACCGGCTCGGCATGAGCCTCGTGAATGTCGAGCAGGATGCGGACGGCGTCACCGCGATCTTCGCGAACGGCCACCGCGAACGCGGCGATCTCCTCATCGGTGCAGACGGCGGGCGCTCCACTGTGCGCGAAAAGATGCTGCCTGATGTGTTGCCGAGCTACGCCGGCTATGTCGCCTGGCGCGCGATGCTCGACGAGAAAGAGATCCCGCCGCAGATCCACACCGAGATATTCGACCGCTACACTTACTGCCTGCCGCCCGGCGAATTGATGCTCGCCTATCCCGTACCGGGCCGGAACAACGAAACCCAGCCGGGCCATCGCGCCTACAACATCGTCTGGTATCGCCCAACGCAACCGCGCCGCCTCACCGATCTCTGCACCGACACCACCGGCCGCAACTACGGCACCTCGATCCCGCCACCGCTCATCCGCCCGAAGATCATCGCCGAGATGAAGGCCACCGCCCGTGCGCTGGTCGCGCCGCAGGTCGCCGAGATCTTCGAGCGCGATCCGCAGCCGTTCTTCCAGCCGATCTTCGATCTCGATTCACCCAGGACCGTGTTCGGCCGCGTGGCGCTGCTCGGCGACGCCGCTTTCATCGCTCGACCGCATCCGGGCGCCGGCACGACGAAGGCCGCGATGGACGCCGAACACCTCGCCGACTCCATCCAAACTCTTGGTCTGGAAAAGGGCCTCGCGAAATATCAGCGCGAGCAAGGCGCGTTCGGCAGCGGCATCGTGAAGCAGGGCCAGCGCGACGGCGCCTATCTCACCGAGCAACACCTGCCCATCGAGCATCGCAAGAACAAGGCGCTGACCTGGGCCGTCGACGATCTGATGACCGATCATAACAACCGCAGCGAAGCGCTCCGCGGCATATTGGAAGCCAGCCGCGCTGTGGCAGAATAAGGGAACGATAAAAACGCCTAGGGAGTGACCATGAGCTACCGGGAAGTCAGCGAAATCCGCGACGGCATGCGGATCGATTGGGACATGCCGATCAAGATGGACGACGGACTCGTCCTTCGCTGCGACATCTACCGGCCGGTCAAGGCCGGGAAATACCCGGTCATCATGACCTATGGCCCTTATGCCAAGTGGCTGCACTTCGACGATCTCTATCACGAGCAATGGCAGCGGATGTGCGAGATCCATCCGGACGTGCCGACCGGCTCGACCAACAAGTACCAGTGCTGGGAGGTCGTCGATCCCGAGAAGTGGGTGCCGGACGGCTACGTCTGCATCCGCGTCGACAGCCGTGGCTCCGGTCGCTCGCCAGGCATCGTCGACATCTGGTCGCTGCGCGAGGCACAGGATCTTGCGCTGTGCGTCGAATGGGCCGGCGTGCAGCCGTGGTCGAACGGCAAGGTCGGCCTCAACGGCATCTCCTACTACGCCGAGAACCAGTGGCAGGCGGCGGCGCTTCAACCGAAACACCTCGCCGCGATCTGCCTCTGGGAGGGTGCGGCCGACTTCTACCGCGACATGGCGCACCACGGCGGCATCTTCTGCACCTTCGCGCGCGACTGGTCGCGCTCGCAGGTGACGAC
This sequence comes from Pseudomonadota bacterium, assembly GCA_040756555.1. Classification (GTDB taxonomy): domain Bacteria; phylum Pseudomonadota; class Alphaproteobacteria; order Rhizobiales; family Xanthobacteraceae; genus Z2-YC6860. Next base: position 19,815 of record JBFLYS010000009.1, read on the forward strand.
GGTGCAACATGGGCGCGGTACACGCGGCTTCCGCAGCCGCATGAACGGCGACTGGGTGTCCGGCCCGCTGGAACTGACCGAGGAAGAGCTCGGCGCCAACCGCCGCGATTTCTACGAGGACTGCCTCTCTCGCAAGCTCGACACCGACGAATTCTGGCAATCGCGCATGCCGGACTGGTCGAAGGTGAAGGTGCCGCTGCTCTCGACCGCGAACTGGGGCGGACAGGGTCTGCATCCGCGCGGCAATTTCGAGGGCTTCACGCGCGCCGCGTCGAAACAGAAGTGGCTCGAGGCGCATGGCCTCGAGCACTGGACGCACTTCTACACGGACTACGGCCTCGGCCTTCAGAAGAAGTTCTTCGGCCACTTCCTGAAAGGTGAGAAGACCGGCTGGGAGAAGCAGCCGAAAGTGCTTCTGCAAGTTCGTCATAAGGACAAGTTCGTCGAGCGCGCCGAGACGCAATGGCCGCTCAAGAGCACCAAGTGGACGAAATTCTTCCTCGATCCGTCCGACTTCTCGCTCTCGACAAAGAAACAAACAAAGAAGGCGTCTGTCACCTACAAGGGCCTGAGCGATGGCGTCACCTTCATGACGCCTCCACTTAAACAGGACACCGAGATCACCGGCCCGATCGCCGCGAAGCTCTGGGTATCGTCCGCGACCGAGGATGCCGACCTGTTCCTGGTCGTGCGCGCGTTCTCGCCGGACATGAAGGAGCTGACGTTCCAGGGCGCACTCGATCCGCACACGCCGCTCGCGCAAGGCTGGCTGCGCGTGTCGCATCGCAAGCTCGACAAGAAGCTCAGCCTGCCCTACCGGCCGTACCACACACACGACGAAGAGCAGAAGCTCAAGAAGGGCGAGGTCTACGAGGTCGATGTCGAGGTCTGGCCGACCTGCATCGTCGTGCCGGCGGGCTATCGCCTAGCATTGTCGGTACGCGGCAAGGACTACGTTTATCCGGGCGGCGGCGGCACGGGCCTCAAGACGCTCGGCTCGTTCTCCGGCGTCGGGCCGTTCAAGCATGACGACCCGCGAGACCGCCCGGTGTCCGTGTTCGGCGGCGACGTGACGCTGCACGCCGGCCCCGGACGCAACGCCTACCTGCTGCTGCCGGTCATTCCGGCAAAGTAGCGTTCGCCGGCACCTTGCCTTCGACCAGGCGCTCCGTCTCGCCCAGTTCGGGACGGAGCGCCGATTTCTCCCAGCTCGGCCGCGCCTTGAGCTGCGCCATGAACACGCCGACACGCGGGAAGCGCTGGGAGATATCCGGCACGCCGATCACCGGGAACATGTCGACGCGCGGACCGAGGGCGATATCAGCCAGCGTGAAGTGGTCGCCGCACAACCAGCGACGGCCGTCCGACAGACGCTTCTCCATCTGCTCCATCTTTTCGAGCAACAGAAGCTGGCGGTCCTGGATGAGCGCCTCATTGCGCGGCGTGCTCAACACCTGAACCGCCGTGTTGGCGTAGGACGGATTCGACGTGCGTTTAATGATCTCTTCGCGCACCTTCTCCGCCGTCAGACCGGAGCTTTTCAAACGATCCTTGGCGAAGGTCTCGTAGGCCGAGTCCCGGAACGGTTTCGCGAAATCGTTCTCGAAAGCGAACCACATCCGCATTTCGGCCTGGCCCCACGGGTCCTTCGGCACGAGGGGCGGGTTCGGATAGACCGCGTCGATGTATTCATTGATGACGTTCGACTCGTAGATCGCGCGACCCTTGTGGACGAGCGCAGGCACCAAACCTGTTGGGCTGATCTTCAGATACTCCGGGTTCTTCTGATCCATCAGGCCGAGGTTGAGCCATTTGATCTTGAACGGCAGCCCCTTCTCGATCAGGCACAGCTTCACCCGGCGCGGGCTCGGCGTCCCTGCGCCGTCGTAAAGAACGATATCCGTCATCGCCGCCCCTCCCTGCTTCACTCGGCCGCGACGGCCTTGCCGCCGGCGGGCATGTCGTATCCCGCCATCACCTTGTCGATCAGGCCGTTGAACTCGGCCCAGTTGGTCTCACGGTAAGAATGGTTGCGGATGATGAAGGACGCACCTGCGTAGAACTTCTCATACTGCTGATGACGGCCGGCGAATTCCGAACCGACCAGATCCCAGGCGAGCTTGAACAGCTTCATGCGGGTGACCGAATCCGCCTGCGGCGTCTGCCAGTAGGTCTCGAACTGCTTCTTCAGGAACGGATCGTCCATCACGGAAATATCCGCCGGCATCTGGAACACGCCGCCGCCGCAGAGCGTGCGGAGCTCGTCGATGAACATCGTGTAGTTCTGCGTGCACCATTCGAGTGCAGCGTACATGTAGCGCCGGTTGAAACAGACATAGCCCTCCGGCCAGCTTTCGAAGGCGTTGATCTGGCCGTTGACCATGCCGCCGATCTGCGCCTCGATCGCCGACATCTTGCCGAGCGTCTCGCGCACTGCGGGCACCTGGTCCGCGCCGGTCGCGTTCGCGATCCGGCTGCACAAACCGAGCAAGAGCTTCATCTTCGACCAGTAGCGCACGTTCGACTGGTGATTGCCGAAGCAATGGCTCGGCGTCTTGATGTAGACGTCGCGAGAGAGCAGCGCGTCGTCGTGGACGAACACCTTCTCCCACGGCACCTTCACCTCGTCGCACATCACCATGCTGTCGCTCTCGTCGTAACGCCAGGCGAGCGGCGAGTCGAACTCCGAGGTCAGACCGACGGACGCGGGCTTGCGCGACCACAGCGACAGGCCCTTGGCGTTGCACGGCACCGCGCAGGTGATCGCCTCCTTCTTCTGGTCCGGCGCGAGCGGAATGACGTTGCCGATCCAGATCTCATTGGCGTAGAGCGCGCCGGTTGCCAGCATCTTCATGCCGGAGATGACGAGGCCGTCATCCTCCTCGCGGATGACGCGCAGCGTCGGCAGCGGGATGTTCTTCTTCTGATAGAACTCGGGGTTGCGCGCGGCCTGCGGCGGCACCACCGCGTAGACGACATAAGTGTCGTTGTCGCGGATGGTCTTGTAGTAGTTCACGAGATTGTCCGCGTAGGCATGCGGCGCCGGCAGCGCATCCGGCTTCATTGCCATGCCGGTGACGAAGGACGCGACGTGGTCCGGCGAGCGGCCGAACATGCCGAACGTATAGTCCGCGATCATGCGATGGCCATTCGAGCGGCGCTGCAAGTCCTCACGGGTCTTCGGCATGAGGTAGTAGATCGAATGCCGCGCGCCATTTTCCTCGTAGGTCATGGTGTCGCGGTTCGCCGGATCGGCCTTGAGGTCGTAGATGCCGGCCACCGTTTTCGCCGCCTCGCGGAACGCCGGATGCGTGGTGACGTCGTCCACGCGCTCACCGCCGACATAAACCACACGGCCGTCCCTCAGCGTTTCCAGGTGTTCTTTGCCAGTACGCAGCATGGGTCGTCCCTTTCCTATAAATCGGCTGCACGCGAACGCGATCGGCCGCCGAATTGCCGGTCGATCCAGTCGAGCGTCGCTTGGGTATTGCGGATAAACTTGGCGTTGAAGTTGGCGACCGCGCGGTATTCCTCGCGTCCGACGCCCTCGAACAACCGGTCGTTGACGTTGCAGATGAACTCGAAGGCTTGCAGCAGACGCTTCTTCCCAACGGGCGTGAGGCGCACCAGCACTCCGCGCTTGTCCTTGGGATTCGCGGTCTTGCGCACGAAGCCCTGCGCGGAAAGCTTGTTGATGACGCCCGTAACGTAAGGCCCGGAGACTTCGAGATATTCGGCAAGGGCCGATATCGACACGCCGGCCGTGCCCTGCAAGCGCAGCACCGACATCAGCATGGAGTAGTTTGCGCCGCTGACGCCGACACGCTCGCCGATCGCCTCGCGAACGGCGGAAAGCCGCGCGGAGCCGATCAGCATGCGATGGATCAAACGCCGGAAATCGCCGTCGCTGCCGTCGATCAGGATCTCGGGGCGCGAGATGCTGAGCGGCAGCGCTGCAATGTCTTCCGGCAATGATACGGGCCGCTTGAGCCGGACAACCGCCATGAGCTTGATCCGCGTTACCTCATGAGATTACCTAACTTAATTAGGTAGTCAATCGCTCAAAATGGCGTATTTGCTGGATTCTCGGGAGCCAATTCTCAGGAGCCATGCGGCGGCTGCAATTGGCATCCGGGTATGGAGCCGCTACGGTTCGAACGCCGTGGAAATGCAGCAAAGCAGAGAACGAATGACCGACTCCCTGGGCTTCCGCAAAAAATTCGCCGTGATCGCGCCGTCCACCAACACGTCCGTGCAGCCGGAGTTCGACGCGATGGCGCCGCGCGGCGTCACCAACCACTTCGGCCGCATTTACATCCCGAACGACCCGATCCACAACGACGACGAATTCAACCAGCTCATGGACAACATCCGGAAAGAGATGATGCAGGCGGTCGACCGCGTCATGACCTGCGAACCGGATTATCTGGTCATGGGCATGTCGTCGGAGACGTTCTGGGATGGTCTGGAAGGCTCCAAGGCGCTTCAGGAGCGCGTCGAGAAGCGCGCCGGCGTGAAAGTTTCGATGGGCTCGGATGCCTCACAGGCGGCGCTGAAGTGCTACGGCGCGAAGCGAATCGGCGTCATCACCCCCTACATGCCAGTTGGCGACGAGCAGGTGCGCCGTTTCTTCACCGATTGCGGCTTCGAAATCGTGAAGCTGAAGGGCCTCAAATGTCAGAGCCCGGTGCTGATCGCTCACGTCAGCGAACAGGAGCTGCGCGACGCCATCATCGAAGTGAACGGCCCGGATGTGGACGCCATCATCCAGGTCGGCACCAACCTCGCGATGGCGCGGCTCGCCGGCATTGCCGAGTTCTGGCTCGACAAGCCGGTGCTCGCCATCAACACCTGCATCTACTGGTGGTCGCTCCGCCAGAACGGCATCAACGACAAGGTCGAGGGCTTCGGCTCGCTTCTGCTGGATCACTAAATGCACCGGGGCGCCGCGAGGCGCCCCGAACATTCAGCGAAAAACGCCCTGTTCAGGCGAAATAGTGCGTCTCAAGCAGCAGGCAGCCGTTCTTCGACGTGAACGGGCCGTGATAGACGCCCGGCGGACGCACGCAGTAGGTCGGGCCGGTGTACTGATCGCCGCCCTGCCCCTTGTCGTCGTTGCCACAGATCAGATCGCCAGAGACGAGGTAAACCTCTTCCCAGTATTCGTGGACGAACGGCACGGTCGAATAGGCGCCCGGCTCGATCTTCAGGATGCGCGTGCGGTTGCCGACCTTGTTCTTCTCGTCGAGGCCGCCCGCGATGATCTTCTCCCAGAAGCCCGGCGGATAGCCCGGAACCTTGTGGAAGCCCTCGTTCATGTCGACCTTGAAGAACTCCTTGTGGCCCTTGTCGTAACCCATCGCGGTCTCCTTGTTGTCGCGTCGCCTTCTTTTTAGTCGTCTGGTTCCCGGATGTCATCGCCGGGCACCGCCCGGCGATCCATCCTTATTTGCATAGGTGAGGCACCGGAGCGCCATGCCGCTCCATGTGGCGTCACGAACCTGCGGCGTGCGTGCCGATCAGGTTCCATTTTCCGTCCTTCATTTCGATGATGTAGACGGGCTTCAGCGCGTCGCCGTTCTTGCCGAAGGAGATCGGGCCTTCGAGCGCCGGATAGGGCGGCATGGCGCGCAGGATGTCGCGCACCTTGGTGCGCTCCTCCGCGAGCTTCGCCGGCTCGCCCGTCACCTTCCCCTCCTTCATCGCGTGGGCATAGAACATCACGATGTCGTAGGCCGCCGCGTCGAACTGAGACGCCGCCGTGCGCTCAATGCCCGCAGCCTTCGCGCGCTTGACAAACTCCTCTTCAAACTTCTTGGCCTTGTCATTGATGCCGCCAAAGAAAGTCGTCGGGATCACCGTGCCGTTGCCGTTCGCGCCCATGCGGATCGCGAGCTCGGAGTCGGCAATCGTCGAACCCGCGATCAGGCGGCCTGTGTGGCCCTGACGGCGCAGCTCCTGCGCCAGCCGCACCGCGGCCTCAGGCCCAGAGCCCACACCGATCAGATCGGTCGGAGTGGCCTTGAGCTGCGAGACCTGGGCAGACAGGTCGAACGCCTGGGTCTGGAAGGTCACGCTGCCTTTCAGCTCGACGCCCGCCGCCTTCATGATGTTCGGCAGCACGACCTCGCCCATCGTCTTGGAGACCAGATCGTCAGTCGCGTAGGCCATCGCGCCGGTCGCGGCCGGATACTTCTTCTCCTGCAACGTCTTCATGACACGCTGAAACATGTAGCCTTCGTCCGAAGTGTTGCGGAGGCCATAGGTGAACGGCTCCGCGAGCTTCGGCGCCGACGATGCCATCGACATCATCACGACGCCGGAACGCTCGCCCGCGGGAAATGCCACGCGGCATTCGCCCGAACTGAACGGGCCGATAATGGCCATCACCTTGTCGTCCTCGGCGAGCTTGCGCACGCCGACCACAGCCTGTTCCGGCTTGCCAGCCGTGTCGAAGGACACGATTTTCAGCTTCTTGCCGCCGACGCCGCCCGCGGCGTTGATCTCCTCGACCGCCATCTGCGCCGCGATCTCGTTGGTCTTGGCGAGCGTCGCGAACGGGCCTGCGCCCGCGAACAGGTTGCCGAGCAGGATTTCCTGCGCCTGCGCCATTCCGCCGGTCGTCACCGCCAACGCGGTCGCGGCCAGCAATCCCAGAACTCTCGATGTCATCGCCCTTGCTCCTCTGATGTCTTCATGAAGTCTCAAAGTCATCCGGCAGCTTGCTTGCGCGTGTCCGCGCGGCCCAGGTAGGCGTCGCGCAGCGATGGATCGTTGCGCAGATCGGACGGCAACCCCTCCATCACCTTGCGGCCCAGCTCCAGCACATATGCCCGCTTGGCGAGTTCGAGCGCCTTATGAGTATTCTGCTCGACCAGAAGGATCGCAAGACCGCGCGAACGATTGAGCTCGCCAATTAGCGCGAACACCTCGTTGGTCAGGCGCGGGCTGAGGCCCAGCGACGGCTCGTCGAGCATCATCAGCTTCGGGTTGGCGAGGAGGCCGCGGCCGATCGCGAGCATTTGCTGCTCGCCACCTGAGAGCACCGAAGCGGAAAGATTGCGCCGCGCCGCAAGATTGGGAAAGCGATCGTACATCTCCGCAATTTCGCGGTCCACGCCGCTGGTATCCTTGCGGGCGAAGGCTCCCATCTGAAGGTTCTCATGCACCGTCAGGCTGGTGACGATGCGGCGGCCTTCCGGCACCAGAACAAGATGCTCGCGCACACGGCGGCTGGTCGGCCAGCGTGTGATGTCCGCGCCGTCAAGCATGATTGAGCCTTCGGCCGCAGGCTCAAGACCCATCAGCGCCTTCAACAGCGACGATTTGCCCGCGCCGTTGGCGCCGAGGACGGCAACAATTTCGCCCTCCTCGACCTTGAGCGAGACGCCGCGCACCGCATGGACGCGGCCGTAGCGCACATGAAGGTCGTTGACCTCAAGACGCATGGCGTTGCTCGTCAGGAGCATCGGCGTCGGAGCCGAGATAGGCTTCGCGCACCAGCGAATCTTCGCGCACTTGGTCGGGTGTGCCTTCGGCAATCTTCCGTCCGAAGTTGAGCACCACAACCTCCGCGCAGAGTGCGCCGACGAAGGGCATGTCGTGCTCGACGACCAGCAAGGTGATGCCGCGGTCGCGGCAGATCGTGGTGATGCGCTCGCGCAACGCCTCGGTTTCGGAAGGGTTCAGCCCCGCCGCCGGCTCGTCGAGCAGGAGAAGCCGCGGTTGCGCCATCAGCGCACGCACCAGTTCGATCCGCTTCTGCAAACCGTATGGCAGGCTGCCGACGGTCGCGCGCTCGTATTGGCTGAGACCTGCGTCGTTCAGCGCCGCCCTCGCTTCTTCGCGCCAGCGGTTGCCGGGCCAGAGGTTGACCGGCTGGAGCACACCAAGAAAGCCGCTGTTGCGGCAGTGCTGACCGACCAGCACGTTCTCTAGTGCGCTCAGATGCGGCATCAGCCGGATGTTCTGGAAATTGCGTGCGATGCCTTGATGGATGCGGCGGCGCGAGGGGATCTTCGAGATGTCCACCCCGTCAAGAAGGATGCGCCCGGAGTCGATCGGATAGACGCCGGTGATGAGATTGAACACCGTGGTTTTGCCCGCGCCGTTCGGGCCGATCAGCCCCGTGCAGGAGCTGCGCCGCACCGAGAAGCTGAGGTTCTCGATCACGGCCAAGCCGCCGAAGCTTTTGCTCACGTTCTCGAAGGTGAGGAGCGGACCGGTCATGCCGCCTGCTCCTTGCTGCGCAGGCCGAGCAAGCGCCGGACCTGCGCGCCGGTGATCAGCCCCTGCGGCCGCACCACCATCACCACGATCAGGATCGCAGCGAACAGCACATAGCGCCACTGCGCGCTGCCGCGCAGGAGTTCCGGCAGCAGCGTGAACACGATGGCACCGACGAGCGGACCAAGCACGCTCTGCGTGCCGCCGAACAGCACATAGAGCACGATGGAGATCGACAGCGAGATCGAGAAATATTGCGCTTCGATGTAAGAGAAGTGGTGCGCATAGAGCCCTCCCCCGACCCCGGCGATCGCCGAGCCGATCGTGAAAGCCGCGACCTGGAAGGCACGCACGTCGAGACCCATGAGGTCTGCCACGCGTTCGTCGTCATGGACCGCGGTGATCGCGATGCCGAAACGGGTCGCGAATAGCAGCCAAACAAGGACCGTCACGCCGAGCGCCACCGCCGCCACGGTCGGAAAGCGGATGAACGCCGTCACCGGATAGCCCGCTGCGCCGCCGACCACTTCAAGATTAAGGAGCGAGGCTCGCACAATCTCGCCCAGCGCAAAGGTCGCAAGCGCGAGATAAATGCCACGCGTCCGCAGCACCGGAATCGCGACTGCAAGGCCGATAGCACCCGCCACCACGCCGCCCATTGCAATTGAAAGGAGCGGCGGCATGCCGAAGGTGTTGCTGATATAAGCCGATGAATAGCCGCCAATGGCCGCAAAGCCCGCGATGCCAAGATTGAGCTGCCCTGCCGCCACCGGCAGATACGCCGCGTAGGCGTAAACGACGTTGATCGCGAGCAGGACAAGGACGCCTTCGATATAGCCGCTCATGCGCGCGTTCCTGCCGCCGCGCCGCCGAACAAGCCGGTCGGGCGCACGATGAGAATGAGCAGCAGCAGGCCGTAAACGGAGATGTCAACGAAGTCCGCACCGAAGTAGCGGATCGAGAACGCTTCGGCGATGCCGATAATGAGGCCGCCGGCGATGGCGCCCCAGATGTTGCCCATGCCGCCGACGACCATCGCGGAAATGCCCTTGAGGCCCAGCGCCTCGCCCATAAAGGGATGCACCTGTCTGTAATTCAGCGCGAACAGAACGCCCGCCAGCGCCGCGAACAATCCGCTGATGACGAACACCAGCGGCACGATGCGGGTGACGTTTACGCCGAGAAGAAGTGCGGTGTTGGAATCCTCGGCGATGGTGCGAAGCCCGCGCCCCAACTGCGTTTTGGTGAGCAGCAGCGACAACCCCGCGATCAGCGCAATCGACGCCAGCAACCCGAACAACTGCGGAATGCTGATGACGAGATTGCCGATCCGCCAGTCCGACGTGCCGAAAAGCTGCGGCACGGTTTGCAGCTCGGAGCCCCAGTACGCGACGGCGAGGTTCTCGAACAGGATGAGAAACGCCATCGAGGACACCAGCGGCACGAACTCCTGCGCCGTCCGCATCCATCTCCAGGTGAAGCGTTCGACGACGAGCGACGCCATCGCGCCGATCACGAGCGCACCCCCTGCTGCGAGCGGCCACGGCACGCCATGCCGGATCAGCACCCACGTCATCATGCCGCCGATCATAAACAGACCGGGGATACTGAAATTGAGAAATTTCAGCACGCCGATGGACAGCGTCAGCGCCACGCCGATCATGGCGTAAATCGAGCCGAGCATCAGACCATTGACGATTTGCTGGGAAAGAATGGCGCGCCTCGCGATCTACCGTTGTCGCCCAGCCCTAGAAGATGACCGTTCCGGTCATGGCTTCGTGCGTCACCTCGCCGTCGAACGGCGGGAAGCGGTGGAAGTCGTCGCGCGCCTCGCGCCGCGCCGGCGAACGCAGCGCCGAGTCAAGATCGGTCGCGCTGTCAAACGTCATCTGCGCGAGCAGCATGCTCTCCCCTCGTCGCACGGGGAACGGATCGGTCCACGGCGCGGCGCGGTGCAGCACGAGCGAGCGGATGTTGGGAAACCGGCGGAGGATCGCGGCGTGCTCCGTCTCGTAGTACGCCTGGAAGGCGGCTGGGTCGGGCGACGTGCCGCGGTATCTCACGAAATACGAAACCATTTGTTACGTCCTCAACCGATCCGAACGCCGCCCAATCCGCAATCACGTTGACATATCGGCCCACGATCACAAGAGCATTTGGACCGGCATTTTGACGCTGCGTTCGCTTCTTGCCGATGCAACGTTCATTCCATTTCAACCTGCGCGGCTCATCGCCGATTGCGGCGTGCCTTTCATCGAGCCGATGAAACGCACCGCCTTGCTCGACCCCTCGATCAAGCCGGACACCGCGTTGCTCAGCGCCATGAACGCCTCGGCATCGAGCACCCCAAAGAACAGATCGTTGACGGCGCGGATCTCCGCAGCCATCCGGTCGAGCTTCAGCCGTCCTGCGGGCGATACGCTCAGCAGCACGCCCCGCCGGTCGAGCGGATTGACTCGTTTCAAAAGAAGATTGCGGCGCGCCAGCTTTCCAGTCTCCGATGCGACAAAGGCGCTTGAGACATGCAACGCCTGCGCCAACGCGCCCACGCTGATGCCATGCTTGCCCTGCAAATGCGCGATAGCAACCAGCACGCTGTATTGCGGCCCACTGATGCCGAGCCGCTTGCCGTGGTGTTCGCGCACCTGCTCCATGCGCGATGTTAGCGTCAGAAGATCACCCACCAGCGTACGAAAGCGGCGATCGGAGCCGCCATCGAGCAGCTCCGGCCGCGACACAGTCGGCGGCAGGACATAAGTGCCCGCCTCGGAATCCCGCACCGCGCCTGACTTTTCAGGCCGTGCGCGGCCGCGCTTCAGCTTAGAGACTGACATACCCCGTATCGCCCAACAGCTCGGACTCGACTGGAATATGTAAGCTGTCGTGGACCGTGTTGTAAAACTTCCAGAAACCGACCAGGCAGGCCAATTCGACGATCTGCGGCGGCGTCAGATGTTTCTTGAGTTGCTCGAGGATCTTGTCCGGCACCGATGTCGGGTCCTCGGATGCCGAACGTACATAGTCGAAGCAGGCTTTTTCCATGTCGTTCGCCGGCTGGAAGTCGCCGGTGATGATCTCCTGCAACTCCTTCTCACTCATGCTCCAACCTTCGAAACCGGCCTGGGTCGGCTTCTTCAGCATCGAGCACGAGTGCGCGGTGCAGTAGGCGCAGCCGTTGGTCGCACAGGCGACCGCCGCGAGCTTGCGCTTGAGGAACTGATCGAGTGTCGAAGTCGGATCGCGCATGATCTTGCTGTTGAGGCTCCACAGCGTCTCGGCAATCTCCGGCCGGTAGGCATAGAGCTTCAGCGCGTTCGGCAGGAAGCCCATGCGCTTCTTGTAAGGTTCGAGAACCGGCTTCAGCCGCGGATCGAAATTCTCTTCCTTCATGTAGGGGATGAACGGTTCGGCCTCGACCAGCACTTTCGGTTTCGGCGGGGTGATGGCGTCCATGATCGTCCTCCTGCTCAGAGATAGTCTTTGAGATTCACCTTGCCCCAGTTCTTGGGCCAGGCGCGTTCGAAGTCCTTCGGGTCGTGGCGCGATTTTGCGGTCGCATCGATGCCCATCTTGCCGACCACGCGCCACGGATAGTGCCCTTCCAGCGGACGTGCCGACGGGTCGTAGGGCGAACCGCGGGTGTTGTTGACGATGACGACGTCGCGCGAGGGATCGCAGCGCGTGGCGATGGCGTGATAGACTTCGCCCGGATTGTCGAGATCGGTGTCGGGGCTCACCGCCACCACCAGCTTGGTGTTGAGCCACGGCGCGCCCATCGCGGTCATCAGCGCGTCGTTCATGAAGCCTTCGCGCGGCACCGTCACCTGAATGACGCAGGACAGCGCCGCACCCCAAGTCGGAAAGCGCACGTCCTTCACATCGAGACCGATCTCGGTCAGCCGGTTGTACAGCACCGCCTCGTGACAGAGCCGCGGCAGCGTCTGGTGATCGGTGTCCGGCGTGGTCTGATGGTTGCGGTAGATCGGCCGATCCCCGCGCATCGTGATCGCGGTGATCTCGACCTCCGGCAAGTCCTCGTAATGCGGCAAATGGTACATCGACGGCGACGTAACATCACCGACGCGCGTGCGGCCGTTCAGCTTGATGCGGCCCTCGACCACGATCTCGGCCTCTGCCGGCACCGTAAGATCGAGCGTCTCGCACGGCACCATCTCGACGTCGCGGTCCATGATCGTGCCGACCATCTCCATCTCGCCCCACATGTCCATGTGGAGGCCGGAGAAGTTCGCCATGATCTCGTAGGCCGGCGGCACGCCGAACACATAAGCGATCGGCATGTATTCCGCACCCATCTCGCGGTACTTGCGCATGATGACGTGCGAGTGCGGCGTGACAAAGCTCACAAGCCCCTTGCGCGGGCCGACCGCGTGCGTGCCGGCGTGGCAGGAGTTGTAGAAGCCGGTCTGTGGGTCCTTGATGATGTTCATCGCCGTCACATACGGCGCGGTATCCTTGTCCTTGTGGAACGGGATCGGCAGCTTGGTCCAATCGACGTCGGCGCCGAGCTTCACCACCTCTTTCACCGGACCGGTCTTCACCGGCTTGAACCCGCGCGGTGGCTGCCGCAACCGATAAGCCAACGTCTTCAGATAGTTCTCAGGCCCGACGCCGAGCGCCCTCGCCTGCGTCTTGCGCGTCTTCACCAGGATGTCGGTGAGGCGGAATCCCGGCTTCTCGACGATGTTCTCGAACAGGATCGGCTGGTCGCTCTGCGCCGACAGCGCGCCGATGTCGTCAAGGCGAACCGGCTTGGTGATGCGCGTGACGACGTCGGAATTGGTCTCGAGATACCCGCGCAGCGAAGCGTCGAGCACCCGATTGGTCGATCGGCCATTGGACGGCGCTGCCACGGCAGGCTTCTCCGAAAGGACGTTTCGAAAAATAGTAAAGCAACTTTACTATTGAGCCGGAGGCTGTCAAGGCGATGCCTGCGGCAAATCGTGCCACTAAATTGGACAGCGATGATGACATGATTGGCGGCGCTTACGCCGCGACCGCCGCCTTGCGGGCATGCTTGGTAAGAAATTCCGCGACCTCGCGCTCCGGCATGGCCTTGGAATAGAGGAAGCCTTGCGCTTCGTTGCAGCCCTCCGCCTTCGCGGTTTCGAGCTGCTCCTTGGTCTCGATGCCCTCGATGACCGTCTTGATGCGCAGGCTGCGCGCGAGACCGACGACCGCTCGGATGATCGCCTGGCAGTCCTTACGCACCAGCATGTCCCGCACGAATGAGCGGTCGATCTTGATCTTGTCGAACGGGAAGTTGCGTAGGTACGCGAGCGACGAATAGCCGGTCCCGAAATCGTCCATCGAGATCTGCACGCCGATATCGCGCAATTGATGCAGCAGCGCCGTGGTGTTTTCCTCGTCTTGCAACAGCACGGACTCGGTGATCTCCAGATCGAGCCGCGACGGCGCGAGGCCGGACATGGCCAGCGAATTCAGCGTGATCTGAATGAGGTTCTTGCCCTTGAGCTGCATGGCCGACAGGTTGACCGCGACGCTGATCTCCTGCGGCCACCTCGCCGCATGCTGGCAAGCCGTGCGCAGCACCCATTCTCCGAGCGGTACGATCAGGCCGGTTTCTTCCGCAAGCGGGATGAACTCCCCGGGCGAAATCTGTCCGCGCTCGGGATGATTCCAGCGCAGCAACGCTTCGAACGAGCTGACCTTGCCGGTCTGGATATCGACGATCGGCTGGTAGTGAACCTCGAACTCGCCGTTGGTCATCGCCTTGCGCAGATCGAGCTCGAGCGCGCGGCGCGCTTGCAGGCGCTTATCCATCTCGCGCTCGAAGAAGCGGTGCGTGCCGCGGCCGTCGCCCTTGGCGAGATAGAGCGCCATGTCGGCGGCCTTCATGATCTGGTCGGGATTGGTGCCGTCGCTCGGCGCCATCGCAATACCGATGCTGGTGCCGACGCTGACGGTGCGGCCGTCGAGGTCGTAGGGCCGCCCGACCAGGTCGATGATGCGCGAAGCGAGCTGGCTGCATTGCTCGGGCCGCTCGACGCCGGTGTGCACCAAGGCGAACTCGTCGCCGCCGATGCGCGCCACGAAATCCGACGACGGCATGGCCTGCACCAGCCGCGTCGCGACGGCCTTGAGCAGCTCATCGCCGACCGGATGACCGAGCGTGTCATTGATGGTTTTGAAGTGATCGAGATCGAGGCACAGCACCGCGCAGCCGCGGCCTGGTTGCAGCCGCGCCAGCGTCTGTTCGAGGTGCTCGCGGAACAGGAGACGGTTCGGCAGGTTGGTCAGCACGTCATGGCGGGCCAGATGCGCGATCTTGGCCTCCGCGCGCTGGCGCTCGGTGATGTCCTCGTGCACCGCCACCCAGCCGCCGTCGGTCATCGGACGCTGCGCCACCGCGATCGAACGGCCATCCATCAATTGCTGCGTGAAGGCCGAGGCTTCGCGCGTGGCCTGCGTTGCGGATGCAACCGCCATCTGCTCGGCGTTGGCAAGCGCCGCATTGCCGACGGTGACGCGATAGTTCTCGATCGCCTGCAACGACGCGCCGGGCTTCGCCAATTCAGGCGGTAGCGCGTACATCTGCACATAGGTCGCGTTGCAGACGATCAGCCGCTGCTCGACGTCGAACATGCAAAGACCGTGCGTCATGTTGTTCAACGCGATGTCGACGCGGCGATTGAGCTGCTTCAGTTCGACCTCGCGCGCAATGAGCTGGATGGCGTTGTCCTTGAACACTTCGACGGCGCGCGCCATCTCACCGACCTCGTCGCGGTCGTTGAGCGAAGGGATTTCGGTGGTCGTGTCATGACGCGACAGACGAACCATAGCCTGCGTGATGCCGCCAAGCCGCCTTAACGCTCGATGCATGGTCGCAAGACCGATCGGACCGATCAGAATGAACGCGATCAGCGAGCAAGCCAGCACCCATAGGGTCAAATTCTGGGCGGTCTTGCTGACGAATCTGATCGACTCCTGCGCCTCCTGAATTTGTTGATCGCGGTAATTCCGGATCAACTGCTGAATGCCGCTCGCGATATGCGTGTAGTCCTCGGCACGCTCGACAGCTTTGTCCTGAGCGAATTCGTAGGCGTAGAAGGCAACACGCTCTGCCGCCTCGAACAGCATCGGCAGGCTCGTCGCGATCCGGTTCTCCAACGCCGCCGGCGGGAGCGCGTCGCGGGAGCCGATATCGTCGAGCAATTCGGTTAGCCGCAGCTTGATCTGGTCAAGCTCCTTGCGTGACGCTTGAAGTCGCTGCCGGTCTGCTTCCGACGGCATGGCTTCGACGATGCGGCGGTGGTGTTCGAGCAAGAGCTCAAGCCGCGTCGAGTTCAGTACGCCGACGAAACCGTCGCCGTAAACCCGCTGCGCTGCGCTTTCTGTCACCCGCGAGAAATAGATCGACGCGACCGCGAGCGACGTCACCGCCAGCAGCGAGAGGAACGCGAAACAGTAGAGCTTGGCGGAAATGCCTTTCCGCAGGCGCAGGATGTCTCGAAGGTTGGCCCAGCGTGGCTTCATCGCAGCCTAGATCATTTTCCCCGCAACTTTGCGGGCGGCATCGATCACTGCCTTCATGGCTGGCGTGGGGTCTCCCAGCGTGACGAAACCAAGGGATTGTTCGATCGGACGTTCAGTCACGACCTCGGGAATTCCGCGCTGCTTGATCAGCGACAATTGGCCGATGCCGAGCGCATTCGGCTCTTGTTCAATGACCTGAACAAGCTGCACAGCCGTCTTCACATAGAGGACGTTGGGCGCGCTCACGCGCTGCCCGTCGAGAAGGGCCGCCTCGGTCGTGCCGATCACGCCGCCGCCGCCGCCGACCGCAACGACGCGAATCGGCTGATCCTTGCCTCCCAGTTCCGACCATTTCGTGATCTTGCCGAGCAGGATCTGCTTCAACTGCTCCAGCGACACCTTGCGAATGGGATTGCTCGGATGGACGGCGATCCCGACTCGCGTCGCCACAACCTCGTGGACCTGGAGTCGTTCGTAGGCGAGACCCGGCATCGCCTTTTGAAGCGTCGCAATCTCGTTCTTGAGCGGCGCAGAGATCATAGCGAGATGCGCGCGTCCCTCCATCAGGGCGATAAGGCCCAGCATGGTGCGACTCGGAATGATCGTGAGTTCGTGGCCCGAGAGCTGCTCGACTTCGGCTTGATGACGCTCGAACAGCCGACGATTGAGCGTCGACGACCCTTGAACGATCAAGGTCTCAGCCGCCGCTTGTGACACGAATGCGGCAACCGACAGCATCACTGCCGCCGCTGCCGTCAACCTTCGCATCCAATGGGCACGCGCTTTCACAGTCCAACTCATCGCGTCCACCCAGTTCCCCCGCTTCACTAAGCCCCAGAAGCGACGGACACTTTTCCCCGTAGAACACAAAAATAGGTGATCGCTCATTACCGGGGGGCTAAGCGAACCGCGCCAATTGTGCTGGTTCCGTTTGTGGTGAACGGAGAGTTAACGCGCAATGCGTCGCGGACCGTGGAAACCGCGAAATTGGGTATGTAAGGCCGGGAAACAGTCTGCGAACGGCGAAAATGGCCGATCGTTAAAATCCTAACGATCCGTGTTACGCGCCCCAAACACCACGCCGGTAAGTTGCCCGCGAACCGAGGGGGTTCGCGG
This sequence comes from Pseudomonadota bacterium, assembly GCA_040756555.1. Classification (GTDB taxonomy): domain Bacteria; phylum Pseudomonadota; class Alphaproteobacteria; order Rhizobiales; family Xanthobacteraceae; genus Z2-YC6860. The sequence continues at coordinate 36,672 of JBFLYS010000009.1, forward strand.
GAGACACATCATGCCGTTCCAGCTGGCTCGCTATAATCTGCCCAATCTGGCGGCGGTCGTTGCAATGGCTCTGGTGCCGCTGGTCGCGCTGCCGATGCACCGGCATTCCGGTGTCACCGCAAAGGCCCAGCCGATCCAGATCGAAGCTGTCGAGCAGGAGACACCGGCGAACGTGGCTTACGCCATCTTCGACTGACAGTGGCTCCCCTAAAATGAAAACGCCGCCCGGTTTGGGGCGGCGCTTTTGTTTTGGTTCGCGGCCGAGGTTATGCCGCGACGACGCTATCGACCTTCTCGCCTTCACCGATCAACTCGATCCGGCCGTCCAGATGCAGACGCACCTGGCTGCCGTTCTTGATGCGGTTGAGTCCCTCGGTGCCGACGATCATCGCCACATCGTATTCGCGGGCCAGGATCGCCGGATGGCTGAGCCAGCCGCCGACCTCGCTGACGAAGCCGCGGGCGCGCGGGAAGTAGGGCAGCCAAGCCGGGTTCACCATCGCGGTGATGATGATGTCACCGTCGCGGAAGTCCTCCAGCGGCTTGCCGTGCTCGGCGTCCTCTTCGGACACCACACAAGCGCGGCCTTCGACGACAGCATTGCCCGAGACACGCGTGCCGCGGATCACGTCCGGAGCCGAGTGCATTTCGGATTCGTCGCCGGCGGAGGTGGCTTCGAGGTCGTGCGCGGTGAGCGACGAAGGCAGTGAGGCGGTCTTGCGCAGGAGCGAAGACTGTTCCTCGCGCTTCGCCGCGATGTCCCGGAGCTCCGGCGCGTTCTGGCCATTGATGCTCAGAAGCTCGTCGAAGGTGAGATAGAACGCGCCACCTTCCAGTCCGAACCGGCGATCGAGCGTCAGCACCGCGCGGCGCAGCCCGGCGATCTCGCGGAGCGAGTGATGCTTGGCATCCTCCTTGAGCGTCTGGAAGCGGCGGGCGATGTCGACGACCTTGGCCACCGACTTGCTGAGCGCCGGCGTCTCGTGGAACGCCGGGCGAGAGGCCTCCGCGCGGCCCGCGACCATGCGGGTGAGCACGTTGAGATCCTCGGAGTAGCGCGGGTCCGACAGCTCGTAATCGAGCACCGCGCGATGACCGAAGGCTTTGAGGAGCAGCCAACGGCGGCTCTTTTCCGGCAGCGCCGCAATCTCGGCGATGGCGTGGCCCTCGATGGTCTCCGGGATATTGCCGAGGAGACCGGAGGCGTCACCACCCGCGGCTTCGAGCGCCGTGCGCGCGCGTTCGAGATAGAAGGCGGCGGCGATGTTCACGACGTCCACTTCAACGTGCGTATCGTGGACGAAACGCTCGCGCAAGCGCGCGAGCTCGGCCACCAGCTCTTCCGTCGAGAGCTTGTCGAGGTCGGATACGCTGAGCAGCCGGTTCTCCGTGAGGAAACGCGGCAGGAAGTTGTCGCGGAACTCGCGCTCGATCTTGTCGGCATCGCGGATGAGGCGGCGCGTGGCGAACGGGCCGATGGCGAGCGAGCGCGATTTCTCCTCGCGCTTGTCGACGTAGAGCCGGCCGAGGATCGTGGTAAGATAGGTCGAGCCTTCTTCAACCTTGTACGAGAAGCCGAGCACACTTGCCGCCCGGTCGACGCTTCCGCCCGCCGCCCACAGCGATTCCATGAGCGAGAGCGACAGCGGCGTCGGCCGCGGCAGCATTTCGGAGAGCTCGTTCTTGCCGAACACGGTGTCATCGGCCTTCGCATCCTTGGCGAGATCGATGGCGCGGGCGAGGTCGTTCTGGACCGCGTCCGCTTCTGCGCCGCCCGAGACGGTCCGCGTGATGTCGCGGCTCTGCACCAGGAAGAACCGGCCGTCACGATAGGTCCATTCCATATCCTGCGGGCGGCCGAACAGCTTCTCCGCCTGATCGCCGAGCGCGAGCAGCGCGTCGAGTTCGATCGGCGCGCGGCTGCCGCGGAACGGGCGCTTGGTGATGCGGCCGAACCTGCGGGTCTGCGGACGCACCGTGCCCGAGACGAGATTTTCCGCCGTGCCTTTCACCATCTCGACCATGCAAAGGCCGCTGGCCTGCGGATCGCGCGTGAAGAGAACGCCCGAATATTCGGCATCGACCATTTGTTGCAGCAGCACACTGCCGACGCCGCCGTTGCCGGAATAGTGGCCGACACGCGAGGCTTCGTAGGACTTCTGCACCTTTTCGATGGCAGCTTCGAGCCCGGCGCGATCGACTTCGAGCACGGATTCGAACACGCCCGCGAAGCTCTGGTTGGCGCTGTCTTCGCCGGCGGCGGAGCTGCGCACCGCGAGCTTCTGGCGGCCGAGCCGAGCCCAGAGCCGATCGAGCGTGCGGCTGCGTGCATCACGCGGCATCGAGTTGAACCACGAGATGAACTCGGGTTTGAGCAGGATGCCGTCCGGCACTGGCATGCCCGCGGCCTTCATCTGGCCGAGGCGATGCGCCTTGTTGCCATGACCGGCGAGACGCTCCGGCTCATCGAGTGGCACGGCATGCGGGCCGAGGCCGCGATCGCGCCACTTCCTCGCAAGAGCCGCGAACATGCCGCTGACCCAGGCGCGCTGGACCAGCAGGAGAACAGCGCTCGTGACAAGATAGATGTCCGAGCCCGCGCTGAGCAGCGCGGCCGTCGCGGTCAGCAGCGGGAACGCGAGCAGCCACGTCAGCAGGCGATGCAGCCGCTTGGTGACGAACGCGACATCGATATAGAGCGTGATCAGCCCGCCAAAGACCAGCGGCAGGATCAGCAGCTCATCGCGCTCGGCAAGGTTCGGGATCCAGAGCAGCTTGCCACCCATCGCCGTCGCAACGTGCTGAACTGCGAGCAGCGCCAGCGCCATGACCGGCAGGAAGAACAGGGCGATCATGTTGCGCATCGGCGTGATGCCGTGGCGCTTGTAGAAGGCTTTAAGCGCGCGGGTGCGCCGCGGCGGATCGTCCTTGAAGCGGGCCTTGATGTCGTCGTACTCGGCCGACGCCGCGCGGGTCGCGATCTGGTCGCGTTCGGACTTCATCGAGAACGGCAGCACGAGGAAGCGCGACAGCATCGCGAGCAGAATGATTGCTGCGATCAGGCCGGTGCGGTCGGCCACCCAGTGCAGCGCGGTGGCAAGCGCATCGGCTGCTTTGTCCCACAAAGACTTGTTTGCTGTATCGAGCCACTCCTGAATGTACGGACGCGGGGAGCTTGCGACGAAATACTCCCACGGCACGGTGTAACGGCCGCGAAAATCCATCCCCGCACGATCGAGTTCGAGTCCGAGTACTTCGCCGAAGAAGCAACTCCGCCGGTCGTAGCAAGGCACGATGATCGGCTTATCCTTGGGAAGCTGCGCGATCTTCTGCTTCAACTCCTCCGTCGGCGTCGGACGGATCGGTAGATTGATCGCGCCCGGCAGCGCGCCGGAAGAAAACTCGCCCGGATAGCGCACGTCCACGAACACCGCCTTCTCGTTCTCGACGAGGTCTTTCACCTCCGGCGTGTCGAGCAATTTCTCCTGATTGCGATACGGCGCGAGCGCGCGCAGGTCCGCAAGCGTGCGCGCTTGCAGCCCGGTGAGCGAACGCTGCTCGACCAGCCATTTTTCCAGACCACCGATCATGAAGCGGCAATCGATGCCCTTCTCGGCCAGCGCCATGCAGGTTTCGTAGCCGCGGTTGCCGTTGTGGCAGAACAGGATCGCGGTCTTGCCTTTGAAGTCGACGCTGGATTTCGGGATATCCGGGAAGCGCACCTTGGTCGAGCCCGGCAGACTGCCCATCTCGACTTCCGACGTCTCACGAATGTCCATCATGAAGACGTCGTTGCGCTCGCCCCGCTGTTTGGCTTCGAGCAGCGCTTCCACGTCGCCGGTGCTGATGCCGCGCGGATGCTTTTGCTGATCCCCGTAAGACACTTCCTTCAACGTCGGATCGAGGCTCGCGCCGCCGGCCGCGCGCGGCATCGGCCGCGTCAGCGTGGCTTCGAGGCGCGTCTGCGTCGCGTTCTTCTGTGAAATGTATTGCCAGACGTTCATGCCAGCGGAGACGAGAAACAATCCCATGAAGCCGAGCGCAAAGCGCATCGGCCACGGCGAACCCTTGCCCTGCCCTCGTCGTGCGGCGCGCGCGCCGACCGCAACGGCGCCGCCGCCGAGGATCGCGGATGCGAGCGCGATCAGTTGCGAAATGCTGGAGAGCGAGCCGACCACCAGTTCAGGTGACGGAATTGCGAATGCCGGTTGTGTGCCGGCGAAAAGAAGAGTCCCTGCTCCGCACGCTGCGCTGGAAGAAGAAAGTACCTTTGCGACGACGCCCCGAACCTTGTCCCCAGTCCGCATTCCCACGCCCTCACTATTGATGGTCAATAAAATCAAGCAATGAACGATGCGGCAGAGGTACTTCGCGGCAGGCTCTAAGCGTCCTGCTGCGCGACCGTTGTCTCTCGCGCCGAAATTGGGGCTCCGCCTTTGCAATCGTTCGAATGCCGAAAGTTAAATTAACAAATTGGAAGGCTTTCTTAAACGGCGTTTACTTATTGGCCTTAACAAAAGCTTACTATTTACAGTTAATGGATCGTTAAAATCTTACCTCCCCGGCCTGCGGAACAATTCCACAGAATGAATCCCGTTTAATACTGGACTGCGACCGGCCGCAAACGCCCCCGCATACCCCCGGCTTGGTGTTGCAACCCGCGCTGCCGCCGGGTGGCTCCTGCCGGTGCGTCTCGGTCCGGGAAAGTGCAATTTCGTTGAAGAGCACCAAAGCCAAGCATTCGTTGAAGAGCGCCTAAAGGCCAAGCAAGAGGGTGGCCGCCCGGCCCCTCACCTTCGGAATGGCCTACTTCCGCGCGCGCCGTTGGCAGCGGCACAAGCGCCAAGCCGCTGCGCTCGTGAAACCTGCGCAGTCCTGTGGAAACGAGGAAGACCGCCGTGAAGTTTGCGGGCTAGTCGCGCCGGCGGACGTTATAGATAATCGTCGGTGCCGTGTTGGGAGTCTGACTGTTGCTGTCGGGTGAAGCGCCCCGCCGTGAATGCATCGAGTGCTGGGTCGTCGCGCATCCGGTGGCGCGCCGGAGTTCGCGCCGCTCGTGTTCAGAAAGCCTGAACACGCCCACGCGGTGATTTGAAATGACGGAACCGAAATCTATCGCTGTGCTCGGCGGCACCGGCAAGGAGGGCTCCGGCCTCGCGCTGCGGTGGGCGCACGCGGGCCATCGCATCGTCATCGGCTCGCGCTCGCCCGAGCGGGCCGTGGCGGCGGCAGCGGAAATCAACACCAAGATCGGCGCGGAGCGTGCGAGGGGCGCGGACAATCTGTCCGCAGCGCGCGAGGCCAGCATCATCGTCCTCGCGGTTCCCTACACCGCACAATTGTCATCTCTTGAAGAGGTGAAGCCCGCCCTCGCCGGCAAAATCCTGATCGATGTCACCGTGCCGCTCGTGCCGCCGGCCGTCGGCCGCGTGCAATTGCCAGAGGGCGGCTCCGCCGTCGTCAAAGCGCAGCAGCGTCTCGGACCTGACGTGAAGGTCGTCTCGGCATTCCAGAACGTCTCCGCCGAGCACCTCAGGGAGATCGGCCATCCGATCGATTGCGACGTTCTCGTCTGCGGTGACGACAAGGACGCCCGTGCTGTTGTCATCGCGCTCGCGAAAGACGCCGGCATGCGCGCATTCCACGCTGGTCCGCTTGCCAACTCCGCCGTCGCCGAAGCGCTCACCTCCGTGCTCATCACCATCAACCGCCAGTACAAGATCAAGCACTCCGGCATCACGATCACCGGCCTGCCGTCCGGGGCCGCCGATGGTTGAGCCGCTCGCACGGATCGCCGCGAAACCCGCCGCGCAAATCACGGTCGCAGCGCTGTCCGGCATCCCGCTGGTGCAACCTGGCGACGACATTGCCACGCTGATCCTGAACGGTCTCGCAAGCTCCGGCTTGTCGCTGCAAACCGGCGACATTGTCGTCATCGCCCAGAAGATCGTCTCGAAGGCCGAAGGCCGCATGGTCGATCTGCGCGCGGTCACCCCCTCGGATCGGGCCATCACGCTTGCGAAGGAAACTGACAAAGACCCGTGCGTCGTCGAGCTGATCCTGCGCGAATCCACCGAAGTCGTCCGCAAGAGGAAGGGCGTGATCGTCGTCGCGCATCGCTGCGGTTATGTGCTCGCCAACGCCGGCATCGACGCCTCCAACGTTGCGGAAGGCGACAGCCACGTTCTCCTTCTCCCCGAAGATTCCAACCGCTCTTGCCGCGATATCCGCGAAAGGCTCGAAGCTCACACCGGCGTTGCGCCCGGCGTCCTCATCATCGACAGCCTTGGCCGCGCCTGGCGCAATGGAACCGTCGGTACAGCCCTTGGTTCCTCGGGAATTCGCGCCCTGCTCGATCTTCGCGGAACGCCCGACTTGTTCGGCCGCGCGCTTCGCCACACAGATGTCGGGATTGGCGATGAGATTGCGGCCACGGCATCGCTGCTCATGGGGCAAGCCAGCGAGGGGACGCCGGTTGTGCTGATACGGGGGCTCAAGATTCCGACACAGGATGGCTCTGCGGCCGATCTGATCCGGCCGCGCGAACTCGACTTGTTCCGCTGAGGCACCATGACGACGCCTCTCTCGATCAAGCCGCTCGCGACATTTTCCGATCTTATTCGCGAACGCCGCTCGATCCGCCGCTATCGGCCGGAGCCGCTGCCGCGTGATCTGATCGAGCAACTGATCGATGGCGCACGTCACGCGCCCTCGGCGCACAACCGCCAGCCGTGGCGCTTCGCCATTCTCGACAAGCTTGAAGATAAGGAGCGTCTCGCCATGGCGATGGGCGAACGCCTTCGTGCGGACCGCGCCGCCGACAACGATGACTCGGAAGCGATCGAGCGCGACGTTGCGACCTCACGCGCGCGCCTCGTCGCCTCGCCCGCCATTGTTGCCGCCTGCGCCACGCTCGCCGACATGGACACGTATCCCGATGCGCGCCGCGCCGAGGCCGAGCACCTGATGGCCGTGCAAAGCACCGCAATGGCGGTGCAGAACCTGCTCCTCCTCGCCCACGCCGAAGGGCTCGGCGCCTGCTGGATGTGCGCGCCGCTGTTCTGTCCGGACACGGTGAAAGCCGCGCTCGATCTTCCGACCGATTGGGAACCGCAGGCGCTCGTCACGCTCGGCTATCCCGCCACGCCCGGCCGCCGCCGCGAGCGGCGCCCCCTGAACGAGATCGTCCGATGAACAACAACCACAAGCGCCGCATCCTCGCGCTGGCAGGCGGCGTCGGCGGGGGCAAGTTCGCGCGCGGGCTGATCGCGGCGTTGCCGCCGGAGTCTCTTGCTCTCGTCGTCAACACCGCCGACGATTTCGTGCATCTCGGGCTGCACATCGCGCCCGACCTCGACTCCGTCCTCTACGCGCTCGCCGACCTCAACGATCCGGTGCGCGGCTGGGGCCTCTCGGGCGAAACCTGGAATTTCATGGCGGCGACCGAGCAGCTCGGCGGCGAGACCTGGTTCAGGCTCGGCGACCGCGACGTGGCGACGCATGTCTTCCGCACACAACAACTTAATGAAGGCCGCAAGCTCTCTGAAATCACCGCGCTTCTCTCCACACGGTTCGGCGTCAAGCATAGGGTCGCGCCGATGTCGGACGATCCGGTGCACAGCGTCGTCGACACCGATGAAGGCCCGTTGCCGTTCCAGGAGTACTTCGTGAAGCGGCAATGCGAGCCGGCCTATCGGGGCGTCCGCTTCGAAGGCATCGAACAGGCGCAGCCGAGTTCGACGCTCCGCGCGGCACTGCATCAGGCGAGTGCGCTCGTCATCACGCCGTCCAATCCCTTCGTCAGCATCGCCCCGATCCTTGCGTTGCCGGGTGTCGACGAAGCGCTCCGGCAATGGCAGGGTCCGGTTGTCGCCGTTTCCCCCATCGTCGGCGGCCAATCGGTGAAAGGCCCGCTCGGCAAGATGATGGACGAACTGGGTCTGGAGAAATCGCCGGTCGGCATCGCCAGGCACTATGGCCGCCTGGTCGATGGCTGGGTCATCGACATCGCCGACAAAGCCCTCGCGCCCGAGATCGAAGCGCTCGGTTGCCGCGTCAAGGTCTGCAACACGATGATGTGGACCACCGACGACAAGATCAGGCTCGCGCGCGATACGCTGGCGCTCGTCGATGCGCTGGTGGAGGAACCGGCCGACGCGGCGCCATGAACCTCCAGCGAGCGTTCCTCAAGAAACCAGACACGCATCCCCGACGCGTTCGCGGCGGCTTCTTCGAGGACGCGCTTCATCCGATGCCCGCAAATAGCTGAGCACGAAGTCTACGACTGTGCGTTTGTGCCGCTGGATGTTGGCGTCCCCCGCCATCTTGCGCTCGAAAATGACACCGAGCGTGTGCTGGTTCGAGAAATACATGATGCAGAGCGCACAAATCGACACGTAGAACTCCACCGGTTCGACGTCGTGCCTGAATTCGCCACTGCGCTGGCCTCGCTTGAGAATCCGAGCGATCATTTCCGTCAGCGGCGACTTGAACATGTCGATCTTCTTCGACGTCCGAAGATGTTTGGCTTTGTAAAAATTCTCCATCGACAAAAATGAAACGAAGTGAGGGTTCTCAACGTAGTAATCGATTTTCAGATTGACGAGCGCCTCGATGGCGGCAGCCGGCTCGAGGTGCTCGATATCGATCGCCCGTTCGAGCGCGACCAGATTCTCATACACGGACTCCAGCGCAGCCAGATACAGGCCCTCCTTGCTGCCGAAGTAGTAATAGATCATCCGCTTGTTGACGCCGCATCGCTCCGCGATGTCATCGGTGCTGGCCGCGGGCAAACCGCGCTCGCTGAATTCGCTGAGAGCCGCCTGCAGGATCTTTATGCGCGTGGCATCGGGGTTGCGCCGTTGCGGAGCCACTGCGGATTTTCGCGATTTCATCGGTCGATCATGCTCCTGAGCAGCGCCTAAGCGACGAGAACACGCGGTTGACTCCGGAAATGCACCAAGTTAACTGTCCAGTTAATAAATTAACTGGTTAGTTAATTAGACGCCGTTTCGACGGCGCGCAAGTGGGGAGGTTTCATGCAGACGGGTTACCCGCCGATCCGCAGGGTGGTCACAGGACACGATACGGCCGGCGTTGCGAAGGTGCTGATCGACGCACCCGCAACCAACGCGAAGCATCCCCAGCCCGGCCAGGTTTCGACCTTGATGTGGTGCACGGACGGCGCACCCGCGGCGATTCCAATCGGCGAGCAGCCGGAAGACATGGGCGCGAAAATTCTGGGCACCGCGCCCCCGCAAAACGGCACGCGGTTCGCGGTGATCGACTTTCCTCCGGGCAACCACGCGCACATGCATCGCACCGAGACGATCGACTACGTGATCGTCATCGAGGGCGAAATCGAAATGGACATGGACGCATCGACGGTCAAGCTCAAGGCCGGCGACATCATGATCCAGCGTGGCACCAACCACGCGTGGGCGAACCGGAGCGACAAACGGGCGCGCGTGGCGTTCGTTCTTGTCGATGCGGAGCCGCTCGGCATCGGCAAGCCGGTGACCGGAACGAAGAACGCAAGCTAGCCAGGGAGGAATACAATGCGCGGGTTCATGCGACCGATCGCATTCGCCGTTCTGATGGTCTTTGCCACGACCGCGTCGGCGCAGAATTTTCCGTCCGGCCCCGTGAAGCTGATCGTTCCGGTGCCGGCCGGCGGCGTCACCGACGTGATGGCCCGCATTTTGGGTCAGCGCCTTCAGGAAATCTGGGGGCAGACGGTCGTGGTCGAGAACCGCGTCGGTGGCAACTACGGCGTTGGCGCTCAAGCGGTCGAACGGTCTCCGGCCGATGGGCTCACTCTTCTTGTTGCGCCGGATTCCACTTTCACAGCGAACCCGTCGCTGTTCTCCAAGCTGATCTACGATCCGGAGGGCTTCACGCCGATCTCGGTGCTGTGCCGCGCCACACCGATGCTGATGGTCAATCCGTCGCTGCCGGTGAAGTCGGTGTCGGAACTGGTCGCCCATGCCAAGGCCAATCCGGGCAAGCTGAGCTATGGCTCCTTCGGCACCGGGACCTATGCCCACCTGAGCATGGAGGACTTCAAGCAGCGCACCAGCGTCGAGATTCAGCACGTGCCGTATCGCGGCGCTGCTCCGGCGCTGAACGGACTTCTCGGCAATGAGATCTCGGTCATGCTTCTGAACCTCTCCAGCGTCGAAGAACATGCCAAGACCGGGAAGGTGAGGCTGATTGCTGCGGCAACAGACAAGCGTGCCGCCGCATTGCCTGATCTCCCCACGATTTCGGAAACAATTCCGGGTTTCCAGACATCGGTCTGGTTCGGGCTGTGGGGGCCGGCGAAACTGCCGCCCGAAATTCTCGCCAAAATCCAGGCGGACGTTTCAAAGGCGCTGGATCTGCCCGAGACCAAGCAGTTCTTCAAAGCCAACAGCTTCGAGCGCGTCGATTTGTCGTCGCAGGAATTCGCGCAACTCATTCAGCGCGATTTGAAGCACTGGACCGCCTTGATCACCGCCGTCAACGCAAAGATCGACTGAGGACAAAATGAAAGTTCTGATCACCGGCGGCATGGGCGTCATCGGCGCCGAAACGAGTCGCAAGTTCGTCAAAGAAGGCCACCGGCCCGTCATCTTCGCGCGTCACCGCGACGACAGCCTGATCGGCGATATCGCCGACAAGGTGGACATCGAGCTTGGCGACATTCTCGACATGCCGCGCATCCTCCAGGCCATCAAGAAGCACAAGGTGACGCACGTCGTTCACTCTGCGGCCTTCGTCGGCGCAGTGTCGGCGGCGAATCCCGCGCTGAGCATCCAGGTCAACGTGATGGGTTTGGTAAACGTGCTTGAAGCCGCGCGCGCGCTCGATGTGCAGCGCGTCGTGTTCACCAGCGCGAAGGGCGTCTATGGCCCGGTCACCGGCGAATACGGCTCGCCGACCTGGAAACCGATGTCGGAAGACCTGCCCGCCAAGCCGAAGCGCATCTACGACTCGGCGAAGTTCATGGGCGAGAACGTCTGCACCTACTATCACGACAACATGGGGCTCGACACGATCTCGCTGCGCTTTGCCTCGACCTACGGCCCCGGCAAGACCGCGCGCCATGGGCCGATGGCCGTCATGAGCCGCATCGTCGAGAACCCGGCGCACGGTCTGCCGTTCAAGCTCGAGAAGGGCGGCGATGACAAGGACGACTTCATCTACAACAAGGACTCCGCGCTCGGTATCTATCTCGCGACCGTCGTTCCCAAGACCAAGAGCCGCGTGTTCAACATCGGCACCGGCGTCGGCGTGACGCTGCGCGACTTCGAGCGCGTCATCAAGAAGCACATCCCGGACGCGCAAATGGACATCGGCGGCGGCCTGAACTTCTACGGCTTTCCGTATCCCGCGACCGGCGTTTACGACATCAGCCGCGCCAGAGACGAACTCGGCTACAAGCCTGAGTACGATCTCGAACGCGGCATCGCCGACTATCTCGCTGCGCTGAAGCAGCTCGGCGTCTGAAAATTTCCTAGGGACATTCCATGCGCAAGCTCACCGAATACCCGATCCTCTCGCTCGCCGAGCGCGACCGCCGTTGGGCGCTCACCCGCGCCGAGATGAAGCGCCGCAATCTCGATTGTCTGGTGCTGATCGGCTGGCCGGCGATGTGGGACTTCAACATTGCGAACGCGCGCTATCTCTGCCCGATCGGAGGCAACGCCGAGAACAACATCGTGATCTTCCCGCTCGAAGGCGAGCCGACGAGCTTCATCTACTCGCCGGTCTTCACCGACTACTGGAAGGGCGCGCAGAACTGGGTCGCGGACGTGCGCCCGCGCAAGGGCACGTTCGGCGACAGCGTCGTCGACCGTCTCACCGACCTGAAGCTGACCAAGGCGCGCGTCGGCATCGACGGCCTCGCAGGCCCCCTCGATCCGGATGGTTGGACCCCGCATAGCGTCTACAAGAAGATCGAGGATCGCCTGCCCGGCGTGCAGCTCATCAATCTCGAAGACATGATGGAAAAGCTGCGCGTCGTGAAGAGCCCCGAGGAAATCGCGGCGCTCGATAAGGCCGCGAAGCTCGGCGACATGATGCTCCAGACCTGCCGCGACCGTGCCCGCCCCGGCGTAAAGGAGTGCGAGGTCTACGCATCAATGATGGAAACGATGCTCGCGAACGGCGGCGAGGAGCCGACGCTCTTTCTGTTTGCCGCCGACAAGCATCCCTACCCGCATCCGTTTCGCGTGCCGACCATGCGTCCGCTTGAAAAGAACGACATGATCATCGTCGAGATGCATCCGAAGTTCGGCGGCTACTACACCCATGTCGAGCGCACCTTCTGCCTCGGCGAGCCGGAGCCGCGCTATCTCGACATCTACGATGCGTGCCTGCACGCCTATAAGCAGGGCCTCGACCTGTTCAAGCCGGGTGCGAAGATCTCGACCGCGATGGACGCGGTCCGTGACGCCATCACCGGCTCCGGCTTCGGCATCTGCGAGGCCGGCATCCACGGTCACGGCCTCGCCTCGCTCGAATACCCGCGCTACCGCCACCACGTGAAGGGTGCCGACGCCGACGCGCTGAAAGCCATCGGCGACGAATTCAAGACCGGCATGGTCTTCGCCATGAACATCGACCTGTTCGATCCCAAGTGGCACAACGGCGAAACCGGCTGCGTGTTCGCCGAAACCATCACGATCACCGACACCGGCGCACGGCGGATGCACTCGTTCTCGACCGACTTCCAGAGGCTGCCGGTCTAGCAACACGCGTTGACCCCGTCCGGCCTCATGCTGAGGAGCGCGACGAAGCCGCGCGTCTCGAAGCATGGGACCGCCGCTTTCATAACGAAGCTGGTTCTCTTATTATCCCTCGATCAAGAATGAGGACCCCATGATCCAGATGCCGAAGGGTGCGCCGAGCTTGGCGGAGATCCTGATCGACGTCGAGAAAATGCCCTGGCGAGAGAAGTCGCTGAAGGGCATCTCGGAAAAGATGCTCTGGCGCAACGAGGAGACCGGCGCGTCCATTGCCTTCATCAAGTTCGCCAAGGGCGCGGGTATTCCCTCGCCGCACCTTCACGCCTCGAACCAGTTCATGATCTGCCTGTCGGGCAAGTACGAATACACCTCGACCGGCGTGACGCTCACCGCGGGCAGCTTCTACTGCAATCCGAAGGGCAACGTGCATGGCCCGGCCATCGCGCACGAAGAGACCGTGGTGATCGAGGTCTATGACGGCCCGCACTATCCGGTGAAACCGGACTGGTACACCGACGAGCAGGACGCGCGCTAAGCGCGCCTCCACAACCGGAATGATACGCGGCGGGCCATCGTGCCCGCCGCTTTCGTTTTGGAGCACTGGACAAGCGCGGTTTCGGTCGCGACGATTGGGAAAACAGCGGGACCAACCGCGATATCATATCGGGGAGGACGTGCATGAACTTGCTCGGCCGAATGTCCGTTGCGGCGCTGTTGCTGCTGACGCCAAGCGTCACGGCCAACTCGCAAAGCGCGCCGAACGCGCCCTACCCCAACCGCTTCGTCCGCATGGTGCTCGGCTATTCCGCAGGCGGCGGCACCGATGTGGTCGCACGCATCATCGCCGACAAACTGACCGAACGTCTCGGCCAGCCGGTCGTCGTCGAGAACAAGCCGGGCGGCGGCGCGCGCATCGCGGTCGAGTATGTCGCGCAGCAGCCGGCCGACGGTTACACGATGCTGATCGCGGCGGGCGCTGAAATGACCATCGGCCCGCTGATCTCCAAGGTGAACTATTCGCCGATCGAAAGCTTCAAGCCGCTCACCATCGCGATCGAGATGCCGCTTATCCTGCTGGTGCCCGCCGATCATCCGGCGAAGACCGTGCCGGAACTGGTCGCCTGGGCGAAGGCCAATCCCGGCAAGTCGAATTACGCAACCACCGCGCCGGGCTTCACGCTGCCTGCCGAGCTGTTCAAGCTCAAGATGGGCATTCCCGCGGTCGGCATCACCTATCGCAGCGCGGCCGAAGGCTCGGTCGGCTTGATGACGGGCGCGGCGTCGATGGCGTTCTTTACGCCGCCGGGCATCGTCAACCTCGTGAAGGAGGGCAAGTTGCGCGCGCTTGCGGTCACGACCGCGACACGCTCCGCCGATCTGCCCGACGTTCCGACGCTCAAGGAACTCGGCATCGACATGGTCATCACCAACTGGAACGGCCTCTATGTGCCGTCCGGCACGCCGCAGCCGATTGTCGACAAGCTGTCGAGCGAGTTGCGCTACGTGGTGATGAACACGGACGCCAATAACAAGCTGAAGAAGATCTCCACCACGCCGGTCGGCAAGTCACCGGAAGAGACCACGCGCCACATGCAGAGCGATCTACAGATGTGGAAAGACGTGATCGCAAAGGCGAACCTGAAGTTCAGCGAATAGAGACAACGACCTCTCTCACAATTTGTCATGGCCGGGCTTGTCCCGGCCATCCACGTCTTACTTTCTTGATACAGTAAGGAAGGAAGTCGTGGATGCCCGGCAACAAGCTTGCACTCGGGCCGGCCGAAGGCCGGACCCGGGTGGCCGGGCATGACAGCGGTGCTCACCGCGCGCCCAACACCTTCACCAACTCATCGAGCGCCGCCGCGGCAAATGCCCGCATGTTGGCCGCGCGGTCGCTGTTGCCGGTCTCGATGGTGATCGCATGCTCCTTCGCACCAACGATCGCTATGCAGGAATGCCCCGCCGCATCACCGTAGCGGTTCCCGGTCGGCCCGGCCGCGCCACTCTCCGAAAGCGCCCAGGTCGCCTCGAAACGCTGGCGTGCGGTCTTTGCAAGATGCAACGCATAAGCCTCCGTCGAAGCTCGCATCCCTTCCGGCATCTCCAGCCCCATCAACGCGCGCCGTGCCGTTATTGTGTAGACCACGGCGCCGCCCAGAAAATACGCCGAAGCACCGGGCACCGCGAGCAACGCCGCCGAGATCAGACCCCCGGTTGAGGATTCTGCGATCACGATGGTCTCGCGGCGCTCCTTCAACAGCGCGCCCGCCTTTTCGGCTCGTGGCATAAGGTCCTGCATTCGCTCGTCTCCCGCGTTCCCGGCGCATAGCTGATCTTGGCTCATAAGGTTGCCTGTCCATCCGCCATGCCTATGATGCCGCAAACTTTGACCACAAGAGAGTGCCAATGCACCGGCTTCTAGGGATTGTAACCGCTCTTGCGCTCGCCTCGTTCGCGCATCCCATATTAATCAGCGCAGCCTCCGCCGACACCTATCCCAACCGGCCCATCCGCCTGATCTCGCCCAACCCTGCGGGCGGTGCCAACGACACCATCGTTCGCGTCATCTCCGCGAAGATGTCCGGCATTCTCGGCGGCACCATCGTGGTCGATAACCGCGGCGGCGCGGGTGGCAAGATCGGCGCGGATGCCGCGGCGAAGGCCGCACCGGACGGCTACACGCTGCTCGCCGCGTCGGTCTCGACGCACTCGTTTGCACCCGCCGTCTCGCAGAAGTTGTCATACGATCCGGTGAAGGATTTCGAACCGATCTCTCTGCTCGCGACTGTGCAGAACCTTCTGGTGGTGAGCAACCAAACACCCGCGAAGAACGTGCAGGAGCTGATCGCGCTTGCGAAGGCTCATCCGGGCAAGCTCAACTACGCCTCCGGCGGCCCCGGCTCGACCAGCCATTTCGCGGTGGCCATGTTCATCGCGCTGGCCGGCATCCAGGACATCACCGTCCACGTTCCTTTCCGCGGCGGCGGTCCGGCCATGACCGCAACGATGGCCAATGACACGCAGTTCTTCTTCAGCCCGATCGCCGGCATGGTGCCCTTCGTCGAAGCCAACTCGGTCCGGGGCCTCGCGATCTCGGGCGACGCTCGTTCTCCCGCACTGCCGAACGTGCCGACCATTGCCGAAGCCGGAATGCCCCAATACAAAGCCGTGGGCTGGTTCGGCCTGATGGCGCCGGCGGGCACATCGAAGGAGATTGTCGCCAAGCTTAACGAGGCGGTCGAAGTCGCGGTGAAGGACAAGGACGTCGTCGCAGCACTTCGTGCACAAGGGATCGAGCCGAAATACACCAAACCCGCCGAGTTCGGCGCATTCGTCGCCGAGCAGCTCGAGCTTCACAAGAAGCTCGTGAAGGACGTGGACCTCAAGATCACTGACTGACTAACGGCGCATGTTGCGTCTGAAAGGGAGACTGATGGCAAAGAAGGCCAGAGCGAAAGCGCGCAAGTACGAAGACATCCTGTATGAGGTGAAGGACCAGATCGCCTGGATCACCATCAACCGTCCGCGCGTGATGAACGCTTTCCGTGAGCAGTCGCTCGACGAGATGATCGACGCGGTGAAGGGAACGCGCGAGGACCCATCGATCGCCGCCATCGTCTTCAAGGGCGCGGGCAACGACGCGTTCTCTGCCGGCGGCGACTTCTACGCCATGAAGCGCCTGAACTGGACCAACGGCGCGATGTGGAACGACCGCATGCAGGGCCTCGCGATGGCAATTCGCGGCGTGCCGATCCCGGTCATCGCGATGGTCAACGGCTGGTGCATGGGCGGCGGCCACGAGCTTGCGCTGTGGTGCGATCTCGTCATCGCCTCCGAGAAGTCGATGCTCGGTCAGACCGGCGCCAAGGTCGGCGCGTGCCCGACCGTCGGCGCAACGCAGTACTTGCCGCGCATCATCGGTGAGCGTCTCGCCCGCGAGATGATCTTCTGCGCCCGCCGCTTCTCGGCGAAGGAAGCAGCGGCGATCGGCCTCATCAACAAGGCCGTGCCGGAGAAGGATCTGCTCGCCGAGACGCTGAAGTGGTGCGAGACAATCAAGGGCCACAGCCCGCAGACCATCCGCATGACCAAGAAGGGCCTCAACGCCGAGTCCGACAACATGTACGGCGCATGGCAGCACGGCATGGAACTGCTCGCGCACGTCTGGGGTTCGGAGGAAAGCCTCGAGGGCATGAACGCCTTCCTTCAGGGGCGCAAGCCAAACTTCCAGAAGTTCCGCATGAAGAACAAGCGCGAGCTTGAGTCGTACCTCGCCGGTTGCGAGCGCGATCTCAACGCGCCGCCGTCCATGCGCAAGAAGAAGCGTCGCTAAGCCGATGACTTCAACCGCCAACAACGGTCCGATGGCCGGGACGCGCGTGGTCGATCTCACGCGCATCCTCGCCGGTCCCTTCTGCGCGATGATGCTCGGCGACATGGGCGCCGAGATCATCAAGGTCGAGCCGCCGGGTTCCGGCGACGACACACGCGGCTGGGGTCCTCCGTTCGCGGCGGGCGAAGCGGCCTACTTCCTCGGCATCAACCGCAACAAGCGGTCGATGACGCTCAACATGGCGGTCGCGCCCGGCCAGAAGATCCTGGCCGGGTTGATCGAGAAGGCCGACGTGCTGATCGACAATTTCAAGGTCGGCACGCTGGAAAAATGGGGCTTCAACGACGCCTGGTTCGAGAAGCACGCCCCGCGCGTGATCCGCTGCTCAATCACCGGCTACGGCAAGACCGGGCCGAAGGCAGCCCTGCCCGGCTACGACTTCATCCTTCAGGCTGAGTCCGGCCTGATGAGCATCTGCGGCGAGCCGGACGGCACGCCGACCAAATACGGCGTCGCCATCGTCGACGTCTGCACCGGCATACTCGCCTGCAATTCGATCCTCGCGGCACTCAACGCACGCACCCGCACCGGCAAGGGCCAGAAGGTCGAGGTCTCTCTTTATGAATCCTCGCTCGCCATGCTGGTGAACGTCGCCTCCAACGTGCTCGTCTCCGGCAAGGGCGGCGGACGCTTCGGCAACGGCCATCCGAGCATCGTGCCCTACACGACGTACAAGGCGAAGGACGCGATGGTCGCGCTCGCCGTCGGCAACGACAACCAGTTCGCGCGCACCGCCGAGGTGCTCGGTCACGCCGAATGGGCGCAGGACGAGCGCTTCAAGCTCAACCGCGCCCGCGTCGAGAACCGCGTCACCATCGACGGCCTGATCGAAACGGCGCTGAAGGCCGACACCGCCGACGCCTGGGTCGAGAAGCTCAAGGCCGCGGGCGTACCCTGCGGCAAGATCAACACCGTCGCAGGCGCTTTGGCCGATCCACACACCGAAGCCCGCAAGATGGTCGAGACCGTCGAACACCCGACCATCGGGGCGCTGAAGATGCTCGGCATCCCGTTCAAGTTCTCCGACACCGAATGTTCGGTGCGGATGCCGCCTCCTCTCCTCGGCCAGCACACCGACGAGGTGCTTGAGAAGGAACTGGGTCTCGACGCACAATCGATTGCGAAGCTGCGTGCAGAGAAGGTGATCTGATGCTCACCGGCCTGTCCCATGTCTCCATCGTCGTGCCGGACCTCGACGCCGCGGCGCGTGCGATCGGCGAGAAATACGGACTCAAGGCCGGGACACCGATGGTCAACGCCGAACAGGGCGTCCGCCTCGCCTACATCGACTGCGGCAACGCGAAGATCGAGCTGATGGAGCCGTCGCGGCCGGACTCGCCGATCGCGAAATTCCTGGAGAAGAACCCCAAGGGCGGCATCCACCACTTCTCGTTCAGTGTCGACAGCATGGACGAGACGACCAAGTCGCTCGGCGACAAGGGCGTCCGCGTTCTCGGCGACGGTAGACCTAAGCTGAACGTCTCCGGCGAGCGCATCGCCTTCATCCATCCCGCCGACTTTCTCGGCGCACTGGTCGAGCTTGAAGAGCACAAATAGGAGCGTCCGGTGAAGATCAAGCGCATCGAGCCGATCGCCGTCGCCTTCCCGATGAAGAAGCCGGTCTACATGGCCGGCGTCGAGATCAAGCAGGCCGACAACATCCTGATCCGTATCGAGGCGGACAACGGCACCGTCGGCTGGGGTGAAGCCGCCGAAGCGCCGACCATGACCGGCGAGACGGTCGAGGGCATGTTCGCCGCAGCGTCCTACATTCTCCCCGCGCTGATCGGCCGCGATCCCGCAGACATCGAAGGCGCAACGCGCGCGATGACCGGCCGCATGTACGGCAACAACGCCGCGAAAGCCGCCATCGAAATCGCGTTGCACGACCTTGTCGGCCGCGCCACCAACCGTCCGGTTCACGCGCTGCTCGGCGGCAAGAAGCGCGACCGCATTGCGCTGCTCGGCGTCATTTCCAACGGCAAGCTCGCTGGCGATCTCGAAGACGCCGCGAAGAAGAAGGCCGAGGGCTACAAGGCGTTTAAGATCAAGGTCGGCATCGAGGCGCCCGCGCTCGACGCCGAGCGCACACGGCAGGTCTGCAAGCTGCTCGGCCCCGATCTCCTCCTTTGCACCGACGCCAACATGGGCTGGAACCGCGAGGACGCGCTGCAATACACCCGCGCCGTCACCGGCAGCGGACTTGCGTTCTTCGAGCAGCCTGTCCACGCCGACGACATCGACAGCATGACCGCGATCTCCGCCGCCGCGACCGATTTCGCCATCGGCGCGGACGAGAGCATCCACTCGATGGAGGACATCCGCCGCCACCACGAGCACAAGGCCGCGCGCGGCGTCAGCCTCAAGACCATCAAGCTCGGCGGCATCCGCAACGTCATGAACGCGGGCAACCTTTGCGATCAGCTCGGCATGTCGGTGAACGTCTCGTGCAAGACCGGCGAGTCCAGTCTCGCGGGGGCCGCCGGCCTGCACATCGCCGCGGCGCTGCCGCAGATCAACTGGGGCCTGACGGTGTCGCATCAGGGCCTCTCCGACGACATCACCGCCCATCCCCTTCACATCGAGCAGGGCCACGTGACGGTCTCCGACCGCCCCGGCCTCGGCATCGACGTCGATGAAGACCGCGTGCGCCGCTACCGGCGCGACGTCTCAGCACGGAAAGTCGCCTGACACCATGACCAGACAAACCAACCTCGGCATCGGCGTGATCGGCGCTGGCCGCATCGGCACGCTGCGCGCCCGCCTCGCCGGCAAGCATCCGTGCGTGAATTATCTGGCGATCTCCGACAAGGACCCGGCCCGTGCCGAAGCGCTGATGAAGACCGCCGGCGGCCATCGCTTCTCAGCCAGCAACGAAGACATCATCAACGATCCGAAGGTCACCGCCGTCGTCGTCTCGACGCCGGAGCAGGAGCACACCAAGCCGATCATCGCGGCGCTCAAGCTCGGCAAGCCTGTACTGGTCGAAAAACCGATCGGCTTCTCGATCAAGGAGGCCGACCAGATCCTCCAGGTGCTGCACGAGACCAAGGGCGATCTCCGCGTCGGCTACAGCCGCCGTTACAAGGAGTGCTTCCTGCGCGCCAAGGAGCAGATGCTGCATAATCGCTTGGGCAAGGTCGTCGGCGGCACTGCGCGCGTCTACAACTCGCGCGCCCAGGCGTTCGCGATCCTCAAGCGCGATCCGCACGCGACGCCTGTCATCGACGTCCTCACCTATTACGTGGATCTGATGTGCTGGTTCCTCGAAGGCAACCGGCCGGTCGAGGTGGTGGCGCGCGGCCAGCACGGCATCTTCAAGGAGGCCGGCTACGGCGCCCATGACGTGACCTGGGCCATCGTGACCTTCGCCGATGGCGCCGTCGTCAACTTCGGCGTCAGCTATGCCCTCCCCGCCGGTTATCCGACGCTCGGCCAGTCCGACCGCGTCGAGCTTCTCGGCACCGAAGGCACCATGATCATCGACGACGATCATCTCGACCACCTTCTCTATTCCGAGAAGGGCGTGCCGCACGCTTATGTTCCCGACCACGGCGTGAAGATGGCGTTCCTCGGCAGCAACACCGCGGGCGACTGGGCCGTCGGCGATTTCTGGGGACCGCTCGCGAACGAAACGCGCGCGTGGCTCGATCATCTGGTGACCGGCGCGACGACCGTTCACACCACGCCGCAGCAGGCGCGGATCAACCTCGAGACCACCATCGCCATCGAGCGCGCCGTCGTGACAGGCCAGCCGGTGCGGTTGCCGCTTCAGATCGAGGACGACTCGCGGCACTAAGCGGCATTCTTTCTGCCTACTCTGCTCTATCGCCGTCACCCTTCGAGGGCCGCCCTCGGCGGCCACCTCAGGATGACGGGACGAGAGTCCATAACCGCCACCACGCTCCGCTGACATGTTCGGCCACCCGGGTCCGGCCTTTGGCCGGCCCGAGCGCAGGCTTGATGCTGTGCATCCACGTTTAAGTGTCGAAAGAAAGTTAAGACGTGGATGGCCGGGACAAGCCCGGCCATGACGTGGAGAGATTTGCATTCAATCTCTGAAGCCGTTCGTCGCCGGCCCCCGCGGGTTCAGACCTTCAAGTGCACCACTGCCGCCAGCATCCACAGCGCCATAGCCACCATCATCACGTTTTCGGTCAGCGATACGAAGCCCAGCGGCACGTTGCTGCCGCCCCCGACGCACGCGCACTTGAGCTCGCGTTTGTCGACATAAACGGCCTTGAAGACGGATACGGCGCCGATGCCTCCAATGAAGAGCGCGATCGGAATCGAAAGCCAATGCAGCACGCCGGCCAACATCAGAACGCCTGCGAGTCCCTCCGCGAACGGATAGATATACGAATAGCGAACCCACCGTTTCGCCAGCAGGTCGTAGCCGAGGAACATGCTCGAGAAGGTCTCGACGTTCTGAAGCTTGAGGATCGCGAGAACACACATGCTGAACGCGATGAACCACTCGCCTGCGCGGACCGTGAACGGATCCCCGAAGGCGGCATAGCTCGCCGCCACCGCCATCAGCGCGGTCATCGCGAAGACGGCAATGACGGGCTTGTAAGTGAGCGCCTTCGGATCGGCGACGGTTTTGCCGAAATGCCGGCGCAGATCGTCGTACCCGCCGATTCTCTTGCCGTCGATGAAGGTCTGCGGCGTCGTCTTGACGTTGTGCTCGGCCTTGAACGAATCCACTTCTCCGCGTGTGCGCAGCCACTGATCGTCGACCGCAAATCCCTCGCGCCGAAGCAAATCCACGGCTTTGAGACCATAGGGACAATCGTGCTTGTCCATCACCATTCTGTAGACCGTAGCTTGCTGGGCCATCGCGAAATCCTTGGCTTCGATGTTGCAGTTCTGTTTGGCCCACCCTAGATAGCCTCTGTACCGTGGTACGGAGTCAAGGGCCAAAAATGACAACAATTGCAGGGCTGGCCCGCGAGGGCGGCGTTGGGGTCGAAACCGTGCGCTACTACCAGCGGCGCGGATTGCTCCAAACGCCGGAGCGCGGCGAAAATGGCCGCAGTATCCGTCGCTATGGCAACAGCGACGTCAAACGGCTGCGCTTCATTCGCTCGGCCCAGGCGGCCGGATTCACACTCGAACAGATCGCAGAGCTGTTGGCGCTCGATTCTACGGAAGATCGCACGCGCGCGCATGCACTCGCCAACGAGCGGATCGCGGCCCTGGATGCCAAGATCGCCGAGTTAAAGGCAGCCCGGAACGCCCTCCATCATCTTGCGAAGGAGTGTGGTTCCGGTTCTTCAGGGCCATGCCCGATCATCGAGGCTTTTGAGCGCTGATCCAACATCGGCAGCGACGAGGCCGTTCGTCTCCCCCCGGCCCGCGCCTTTCAATCGTTGCCCGGCGCGTAAAAACTTTTCAGCAGCCGATACCGCCCGCCCGAGCGCTCATAAACCTGGTGCAGGCATCCGGCGCTCGTGCACATCATTCCGCGCTCGCCGCAGCGGGCCTGCTCGAAATGCAATGTGATGAAGCGCGAGTCCTGAGAATAAAGCGCAAAGTAGTGCTGCGCCTTCAGCGAAGCCCCGCACATGCGCACCAACGCGCCGCGGATTTCGTCGGGAAGCCCGCCGATATGTTGCTCATTCCAGGGCGACTCCGCCGGCAAGCCGCTGCGCGCCGATGCCGGCGCGGCCGCGCTGGCAAGGATCAGAAGCAATCCGACGGCAACCGAATAGAATCGCTGCATGACGCCGCATCATAGACCTTTGCGGGCGGCATCCCAATCGGCTGGTCTGTCAGGGGTTACGCCCTTGGCGTCAGGGCTACCCTTCGAGTTTCAACAACCGCGCCGCATTCCCGCGCAGGATCAGATCGCGGTCTTTCGTCGACAGTTCCGTCATCCGCTCGACGGTCGACACCGGCGCGACATCGCTCATGTCCGCCGGGAAATCCGTGCCGCACACCACGCGGTCGGCGCCGACCTGATGCACGAGGTTGAGCAGCGTATCCCTATCGTGAGCGATGGTGTCGTAGTGGAAGCGCCGGCGGTACTCCATTGGCGCGCGCGGCAGGTCCTTTACCTCCTGACGCACCGTCTGCCCGTGCGTCATCCGCCCGAGCAATGACGGGAACACGCCGCCGGCGTGCGGCAGCACCACATCGAGCTTCGGATACTTGTCCATCACGCCGCTGAACATCAGCGAGGCGGCGGCGATGCTGGTCTCGACCGGATTGCCGATGAAGTTGCGGAGATAGTAGTTGCGCATCCGGTCGGCGCCGAGCGTGTTGGTCGGATGCAGGAAGATCGGCAAGCCGAGCGCCTCGCACCTCGCATAGACGGGCCAGAACGATGGGTCGTCGAGGTTCTTGCCGAGCACGTGCGTCGACATGTACGCGCCCTTGATGCCGGGCAGCTTCGACACACGGTCTAGCTCCGCGACCGCCATGTCCGGCGCCTGCATCGGCAGCATTGCAAGGCCCAGGAACCGCTCCGGATACTTCTTGTGCAGCTCCGAGCAGGCGTTGTTGAACGCCTGCGACAGCCGCAGTCCGAACTCCGGTTTCGCCCAATAGACCATCGGCTGCGTCAGCGACATCACGTGGATCGCGACGCCCTTCTCGTCCATCGCCTTTAGCCGCGATGGAATGTCGGTGTACTGCGGCTGGAACGTCACGCCGAGGCCGGGAATGGAAATCACCATGAAGCCGCGTGCGTTGCGCTCCACCTTGTTTGCGCCGTTCTGCGCCGCCTCCTTCTCCACCAACTCCAGCCATTCCGGCGGATACCAGTGCGAGTGGACGTCAATCACCTTCACGCGCGTCGGCGGCGCGGCCTGTCCCCACGCTGGAATCGAGGAAGCGGCAAGCGCCGCGGCGGTGCTCGCGAGAAATGCACGACGAGACGTCATCATGGTGGCGTTTCCTTCCCAGCGGTGCGTCCGGTGTGACCCCGGCTTGCACGATAGGACCCAAGCATACGTCCATTGCGCCGGTAAAAACCAACCGATAGTTTTCGTCGGCAAAGGATTTTAGGGAGCGAACATGGACTTGGGGTTGAAGGGCAAGGTCGCGGTTGTGACCGGATCAAGCCGCGGCATCGGGCGTGGCGTGGCCGAGTATCTTGCGGCAGAAGGCTGCGACATCGTCCTGCACGGCCGCGACCAGGCGGCGCTCGCGGAGGTTGAAGCGGCCGTGAAGAAGGCCGGCCGCAAGACCATCACCGTCGTCAACGACCTGTCCAAGGACGGCTCCCATCAGGCGCTCGTCGCCGAGACACAGAAGGCGTTCGGCAAGATCGACATCCTCGTCAACAACGCGGGCGCGACCAAGCGCGGCGACTTCCGCCAGCTCACCGATCAGGACTGGAAGGACGGTTTCGAACTGAAGTTCTTCTCGCACATGCGGCTTGCCCGCGAAGCCTGGCCGCTCCTCACCAAAAGCAAGGGCTCGATCGTCAACATCGCCGGCATCGGCGGCAAGGAGCCGGAGGCCGAGTTCGGCATCGGCTCGTCGGTGAACGCCGCCATCGTCGCCTGGACCAAGGCGCTGGCCGACGTCGGCAAGAAGGAAGGCGTGCAAGTCAACGCCATCAATCCGGGCCGCGTCGAGACCGAGCGCTTGTGGCGCCGCATCCGCGAACGGGTGAAAACCAGCGGCCAGGACGAGGCCAAGGTGCGGACCGAATTCCAGAACGAATTCAAGATTACGCGCTTCGGCACCGTGGACGACATCGCGGGCCTGATCGCCTTCATGTCGTCGCCGCAGGGGCGCTGGCTGCATGGCACCGTGATCGACATGGACGGCGGCGAAATCCGCGGCTGCTGATGCGGCAATGAACATCCTCCTCACGCCGGCGCGGATCGGATCGGTCGAGATCCGCAACCGCATCGTCATGCCGCCCATGACGACGCGCCTCGCCGACGAGGAGGGGTTCGTCACTGAAGACAGCATCAACTACTACATGGCGCGCGTGCGCGGCGGCGTCGGCCTGATCACGGTCGAAATGGCCTCCCCCACGCGCGTCGGCCGCCATCGCTTCCGCGAGCTTGGCCTTTACGACGACCGCTTTCTGCCAGGACTGACGCGTCTTGCGAAAGAGATTCATTCCGGCGGCGCGAAGTGCTCCATTCAGCTCGGCCACGGCGGCGGACACACACGCTTTGACATCTGCGGCGAGACGCCGGTTGCGCCTTCCGCCATTCCTCATCCGGTGTTCGAGGTCACCAACCAGACCATCGTGCCCCGCGCGATGTCGCCGCTCGACATCCGGCAGACCATCGACGCTTATGCCGCCGCCGCGGTCCGCGCGCGCAAGGCCGGTTTTGACGTCGTCGAGATCCACGCCGCGCACGGCTATCTCATCTCGCAATTCCTCAATTCGTTCGAGAACCGCCGCACCGACGAATATGGCGGGCCACTGGAACACCGAGCGAAGATGGGCCTTGAAGTGTTGCGCGCGGTGAAGGCCGCCGTGCCAGGAATGCCGGTGATCTTCCGAATTTCAGTCGATGATTATTTCCCCGAAGGCCTACAGTACGCCGAGGGCAAGCAGGTCGCGATCTGGGCTGCCGAAGCCGGCGCCGACGCGCTGCACATCGCCGCGGGCCACTACCGTTCGCTGCCGTCAGGCGCGCGCATGATCCCGCCGATGGAGTATCCCGACGCGACATTCCTCACCTACGCCGATCTCATCAAGCGCCAGGTGAAGGTGCCCGTCATCGCCGTCGGCCGCCTCGGCGATCCGGATCAGGCCGAGCAGGCGGTCACTACTGGCAAGGCCGACTTCATCGCGCTCGGCCGCACCTCGATCGCCGAACCCGAGTGGGTCGAGAAGCTCCACCGCGGCGAGCCGCAGCGGCGCTGCCTCGCCTGCAACACCTGCATCAACGAGATGCGTGGCGGCACGCAGCTTCGTTGCGTGGTCAACGGCATGGCCGGTCAGGAAACGCGGTTCAAGGCCGCGATGCCGCCCCGCGCGGAGAAGATCGCCGTGATCGGCGCGGGGCCTGCCGGCCTCACCTACGCCTCGCTCGTCGCGCAATACAATGATGTGACCGTGTTCGAACGTGACGCCACACCCGGCGGTTCGTTCCGCTACGCCGGCAAGGCGCCACTGTTTCAGGATGTCGCCGCTCGAAACTATTCGTTCGAGCGCTACATCCGCGGACAGGTCGCGGCCTGCACCGCGAAGGGCGTGACGTTCCAGTACAACACCGACGTCACAAAGAACTCTGCCCTGCTCAACCCGTTCGACCGTATCGTCGTCGCCACCGGCGCGTCGTATCGCTTCGGCCTCGGCCGCCTGCCCTTCCTGATGCTCGACATCGGCGCGGGCCGCTGGCCCGGCCTCACGCAGATCTTCTCGAACCCGAAATTCCGCGACTGGTTCTATCACCGCGCCCGCGTCGCGACCGGCGGCACCTTCAAGGCGCTGGCGAAACCCAACCAGAAATTCATGGTGATCGGCGACGCACGCACGCCCGGCAAGAGCCGCCCCGCGATCGAAAGCGCGTTCGAGGCGGCGTTGCTCAGCTAATCCACCTTGATGTTCGCGTCCTTGATGATCTTGCCGTACTTCGCCATCTCGGTGCCGATGTATTTGGCGAACTCATCCGCGGTCGAACCCACGCCCTCGAATCCTTGCACCGCCATGCGCTCCTGCACGCCCTTGTCCTTCACCGCCTTCGCCATCTCGACCTGAAGCCGCTGCACGATCTCCGGCGGCAGGCCCTTCGGACCCCACACGCCGTACCAGGACACGAACTCGAAATCCTTCATTCCGGATTCCGCGACCGTCGGAATGTCCGGCGCCGACGGCATCCGCTTGAGGCTCGTGATCGCCAGCGCCTTGATCTTGCCGCCCTGCGCGAGCGGCAGCGACGACAGAATCGGATCGGCAAGCCCCTGGATCTGCCCGCTCATCAGGTCGGTCAGCGCCGGCGACGTGCCGCGATACGCCACCACCAGCGTGTTCACGCCGGCCTCTTTCTTCAGCAACTCGATCGCGAGGTGGCTCGCCGAGCCGACGCCCGTCGTACCGAAGGTGAACTTCTCAGGCGTCGCCCGCACGAGATCGAAGAACTCCTTCAGGTTCTTCGCCGGCACGCTCGGCGTGGTGCTGACGATCAGCGGCCCCACCGCGAGCAAGCTCACGGGCGTGAAATCCGCCACCACGTCATAGGGCACATTCTTGAACAGGAACGGATTGATGACGTGGATCGACGCCGATAGCAGTAGCGTGTAGCCGTCCGGCGCCGACTTCGCGACCGTGTTGGAGCCGACATTGCCGCCCGCCCCGCCCGCGCGGTTTTCCACAACAAAGGTGAAGCCCGGCACCTCGTTGAGCTTCTGCACGAGAATGCGCGCGACGCCGTCGACCGAACCGCCCGCCGGGAACGGCACCACCACCGTCACGGTGCGGTTCGGATAATTCTGCGCCGCGAGCGGTTGAGAGAACAGGATTGCCGCGCCCGCGAGCGCCGAGAAAAGAATTCGTTTCATCGTCTTCCCCGCTGTCAGAACGCGCCGGGAAAACTCCCGCCGTCGATCACCAGGTTCTGTCCGGTTATGTAACCAGCGTGGACGGAGCAAAGGAAGGCGCAATATGCGCCAAGCTCCTCGGGATTGCCGTATCGTTTGGCAGGATTCGCGGCGGCGCGCTCCTTCCAGATTTGCTCGTAAGTCTTGCCGCCCGGCTCCAGCATACCTTCGATATGACGCTTCTGCGCATCACTATCGAAAATGCCGGGCAGAAGATTGTTCACGGTGACGCCGCGGCCCACCGTCTGCCGCGCGAGCCCGCCTGCGAAGCCTGCAAGACCGGACCGCGCGCCGTTCGACAGACCCAATTCCAACTGCGGCGTCTTGATGCTGCGCGAGACGATGTTGACGATGCGCCCAAAGCCACGATCCATCATGCCGTCGACCGTGAGCCGCATCATGTCGATGTGGCCGAGCATCATCGTGTCGAGCGCTTCGATCCAGTCTTCGCGCGACCAGTCGCGGAAGTCGCCGGGCAGCGGGCCGTCCGCGTTGTTGATGAGAATATCCGGTGCGGGACACGCGGCGACGGCGGCAACGCGCGTTTCTTTCTTCGTGATGTCGCCAACGACGAACGTCGCCTTCACGCCGGTCGCCTTCGCGATCTCGCCGCAGGTCTTCTCCAGCGTCTCGCGCGTGCGCGACACGATGGTGACGTTCACGCCCTCCCGCGCGAGCGCAAACGCACACGCGCGGCCGAGGCCGCGGCTCGCGCCGCTCAGCAGCGCATTCTTGCCGCGAAGTCCGAGGTCCATGGGAAGACTCTAACCGTTGGTTGTCAGGGAAGCGTCGCCACAAACTCTACTGTCATGCCCGGCCTCGTGCCGGGCATCCACGTCTTCCTTCCTTCGCTTCCCGAAAGTAAGACGTGGATGGCCGGGACAAGCCCGGCCATGACGGAGCAAGTGGCAAGAGCGAACGCCTCGGCCCAGTTACGCCGCCACCGCCGACAACGGCTTCACGCGATAGCCGTACTTCTTGTCGAGGCCGAGCTCCTGGATGATGCGCACGCCCTTGGCGAGCGCCTCGCCTTCCAGGCCCGTCAGCGGCTTGCGGAGATCGCCGGCCGGCAGACCGATCGCCTTCATCAGCGACTTCACCGCCACCGGATTGATCGCCGAATAGGTGTAGTGAAGGAGCGGCAGCAGGCCGAGATAGGCGTTCTTGAAGCCTTCGGCCTCCGCGTAGCTCGTCCACGGCTTGGAGATCGTCGCAAGCTCCGCCGGCGCGACGTTGCCGGTCATGTTCGCGGTGCCGTGGCCGCCGAGGCTCATGGTCGGCACCACGAGGCCGAGGTTCGGCGAGTCGCAGCACATCACCGACACGGTCGGCTTGCCGGCGAGCACCTGCGCCACCTGGCCGACGCGCGCGGTCGACTCCTTATGGATGACGTAGTTCGGATGCTTGAAGATACGCAGCAGATGATCCCAGTTGAGATCGCTCTTCACGCGCGGAGGATTGTTGTAGATGCCGAGCGGTAGATCGGTCGCGTCCGCGATGTCGAGGAAGAAGCGCTCGATGTCCGCCTCCGGCGCACAGATGTAGGCCGGTGCGGCGAGGATCGCGCCGTCGGCGCCGTTGTCCTTCGCGAACTTCACATTGGCGATCGTGGATTCGGTGTTGTTGCCGGTGCAACCGTAGAACAGCGGCATGCCCGGCGTCTTCATCTTGGCCGTCTCGACGATGACCTTCTTTTTCTCTTCCGGCGTCAGCATCGAGGTCTCGCCGGTCGAGCCCATGAACAGCAGAGCGGCGGTGCCGTTGTCCTTGTGGAATTTCACGAGAGAACGGAATGCCTCGAAGTCCACCGAGCCGTCCTTGTTGAACGGCGTAATGAGAGCGACGAACGAACCGGTAATTTTCTGGGCCGACATTGCTTTCTCCGGATGAAGAACGACTTCGCGGATCATACCACGAGTTGCCGCAGTGCAATAGTTGTGCCCATCCGTTAGAAACAGGCGGGACTCTCATTCCGGGACGACCAAAGGGCCGGACCCGGAATCCAGAAACGCACGCAATCCTCGTTGTTCTGGATTCCGGGCCCGCCGCCATGGCGCGTCGAAGGCGTGCGTAAACGCGCTTATGGCGGCGCCCCGGAATGACAGCAGTGCATCTCGCTAATGGCAGCTACGCATCGCCCGGCATACTCTCCACGGCCTTCGGCCTCCGCACAGCCGCGTAGAGCTTTGGCCCCACCAGCGCGAGTGCGGCGAGAATCAAGATCGACAGCGACAGCGGTCGCGTGAAGAACACCGTCCAGTCGCCCGCCGAGATCGTGAGCGCCTGACGGAAGTTCTGCTCCGCGAGCGGGCCCAAGATCATGCCTATGATGACCGGCGCGGTCGGGAAATCGTAACGACGCATCAGATAGCCGGCACCGCCGATCAGATAGAGCAGCACGAGATCGACCGGCGACTGCGTGATGCCGTAGGTGCCGATGGTCGCGAACACGAGAATGCCGGCATAGAGCAGCGGCGCCGGGATTTGCAGGAGCTTCACCCAGATCGCGATCATCGGCAGGTTGAGCACCAGCAGCATCACGTTGCCGATGAACAGCGACGCGATCAGGCCCCACACGAGTTGCGGCTGCGTCTGCAACAGCATCGGACCGGGATTGATGCCGTAGCTCTGGAACGCCGAGAGCATGATCGCCGCCGTCGCGGACGTCGGCAGGCCGAGCGTCAGCATCGGCACGAGAACGCCCGCGGCGGATGCGTTGTTCGCCGCCTCCGGCCCCGCGACGCCTTCGATCGCGCCGTGACCGAACTCTTCCGGCTTCTTGCTCAGCTTTTTCTCGGTGAAATAGCTGAGGAAGGTCGGGATTTCCGCACCGCCCGCCGGCATCGCGCCGATCGGGAAGCCGAATAGCGTGCCGCGAATCCACGGCTTCCATGAGCGCTGCCACTCCTCGCGCGTCATCCAGAGCGAGCCGCGCAGTGGAATGATCTCGTCCTTGCCGTAGCGGTAGCGCGAGGCGACGTAGAAGGTCTCGCCCACCGCGAACAGGCCGACCGCAACGATAATGACGTTGATGCCGTCGAGCAGTTCCGAAACGCCGAAGGTGAAGCGCGCCTGCCCGGTTTGCAGATCGACGCCGATCAACCCGAGCCAGATGCCGAAGAACAGCGTGACAAGCCCGCGCACCGCCGACGAGCCGAGCACCGCCGAGACCGTGACGAACGCGAAGATCATCAGCGAGAAGTAATCCGCTGGTCCGAATTTCAGTGCGATATCGACGACGATGGGCGCGAGGAACGTAATGCCGAGTGTGCCGATGGTGCCCGCAACAAACGAGCCGATGGCGGAGGTCGCGAGCGCCGCACCGGCGCGGCCGTTGCGCGCCATCTTGTTTCCTTCGAGCGCGGTGACGATGGTTGCGCTCTCGCCCGGCGTGTTGAGCAGGATCGAGGTGGTCGAGCCGCCGTACATCGCGCCGTAATAAATGCCCGCGAACAGGATGAAGGCCGCGGTCGGTTCGACCTTGAAGGTGATCGGCAGAAGCAGCGCGATGGTGAGCGCCGGGCCGAGGCCGGGAAGCACACCAATCGCAGTACCGAGAGTCGTACCGACCAGGCACCACACCAGATTCATCGGCGTGAATGCGACGGCGAAGCCCTGCATCAATTGTGCGAAAGCATCCATATCAGACGCTCCCCAATCCGAGCGTGCGCTCGATGACGCCTTCGACCAAACCCGAGCCGATATTCATGCCGAGTGTCTGCGCAAAACCGAAATAGGCGATCAGCGCGAAGGCTGCGCCGACGCCCGCATCGCGGAGGATTGCTTTGGAACCGAAGCCGCGCGCGACGCAGATGAACACAATGGTCGATGCGAGCGTGAAACCAAGCGGTCCGATCAGCAGCACGTTAAGGATCAGCCCTCCGGCGACCCAAGCCAGCGCCACATGGTCGGGCTTGGTTTCCTTTTCCTCCTCCGGCTGCCAGCCGCCGCGCAAAGCTTCGATCAGCAGCAGAACGCCAAGGAGGCCGAGCCCGAATGCCGTGATGAGCGGCATCACCGTCGGCCCGACCTTGGCATAAAGCGGGGAAACTGGAATCTCGAACGTCTGCCACAGCACCACGGCAGCGAGCACGAGCACGCCGACCGCGATGATGGTTTCGCCCGCGGCGGGGCGAAGCCCGCCGCCCGTTGTCCCCCCGCTGCTCATGTTAGGCGAGCCCGAGTTCTTTCAGGATCGCTTCGATGCGCGCCGACTCCTTGTCGATGAAGGCCTTGTAGTCATCGCCAAGCATCGTGATCTGCGTCCAGTCGCGCTTCTCGCAAGCGTCCTTCCATTCCGGCGTCTTCGTCATGGCGGAGACCATATCGATCATCGCCTTGCGCTGCGCGTCGCTGACGCCCGGAGGTGCGAACACGCCGCGCCAGTTGAACAGCTCGACGTCGATGCCCTCCTCCTTCAGCGTCGGGGCGTCGATGCCAGGCTGGCGCTTGTCGGCGGAGATCGCGATCAGGCGGAGCTTGCCGGCCTTGATCTGCTCGGAGAATTCGCCGTAGCCGGAGATACCGGCCGCGACCTGATTGCCGAGCAGCGCCGCAACGGCCGGGCCGCCGCCCGCGAAGGCGACGTAGCTCACTTTCGTGGGCGGCGCGCCGATCGCCTTGGCGATCATACCGAGGAGAATGTGGTCGGTGCCGCCCGCGGAGCCGCCGGCCACCGGCACCTTCTCCGGGTTGGCCTTGAGCGCCGCGGCGAATTCCTTCGCCGATTTGATCGGCGATTGCGCCGGCACGACGAGCGCCTCGAACTCGCCGGTGAGGCCCGCGATCGGCGTCACCTGCGTGATCTTGAACGGGCTCTTGTTGGTGATGAGCGCGCCGACCATCACCATGCCGGCGACCATGAGCGCATTGCTCTGGCCCTTCCACTGGTTGATGAACTGCGGCAGGCCGACCGCGCCGCCTGCGCCGCCGACGTTGGTGATCTGCACGCCCTTCACCAGGTGCGTCGCGCGCAGCACCTGCTCGACGGTGCGCGCGGTCTGGTCCCAGCCGCCGCCGGGGGCTGCCGGAACGAAAACCTTGAGAAGATCGACCGCCTGCGCCTGGGCGAGGTTCGGAAGAAGGGTCGCGGCCGGAATGGCGGCGGCGCCGAGGAGCAGATCACGTCGGTTGAAGAACATGGGCACGTTTCCTTTCGAGCTTCTACGAGATCACCTTGTTCGGCCTATTCGCGCGGCCAATCTTTGGGCTGATCTTATCAATTCTACTTGGCGTCCGGAGGAAGTCCCCGGGGCGCGGGGCCAGTGTAGGTCCAAATCAGGTGTCTTGGGATTGGCCCTTTGTTGCGTTCGCCGGACTGCATTTCCTCGTAGGAATGCGCCAAAGCGCCCACCGAACGTGACAAAACGAACAATCCCCGGCAAAGCGGCGGCGGGAAGCCGAGTTCTGCATAAACGACGCCGGTTGCGCCGTCGATGTTCATGGGAATCCTGCGCTTTTTCCGCTTCTCCAGCTCCGCCTCGATGGTCCGCCCGATGGCCGCGAAGCGCCCGCTGACGACGCCCTTTTTTGCTGCCGCATCAACGAGTTCGAGGAGCCGCGGCGCACGCGGATCGAGCGGATGGAAGCGGTGGCCGAAGCCCGGAATATGGGTGACGCCCTGTTGCGCCAGCGCGTTCATTTCCAGCGTCACGGCTTCCTCAATGCCGGACGATTTCTCGCCCATCCTCGCCGCTATCGCGTTGAAAAGGCTGACGCATTGCTCGCCCGCGCCGCCGTGCACGTCGCCCAGCATGTTGGCGGCGTTCGCCATCGCGTTGTTAATGCCGACCCCGCAGGTGATCGCCATGCGTGCGGCCGCGATCGACGGCGCCTGCGGGCCGTGATCGACGGCGGAAACCAGAGCCGCTTCAAGGAGTTTGGCTGCGTCCGGGTGCGGCAACTCACCGCGCGTCATCAGATAGACCATCTCGGCGAAACCGATCCGGCCGATCAGATCCTCGATGGCGTAGCCGCGAAACCGGATCATCCCCGGCTTCATGTCGATGATCGACGTCGCCCACCAGTCCTCCGACGTCATCTGAACACGTGTTGTCATGTCGCTTCCTCGCGCGCGAGCTGGTCGATGATCTCGTTTGTGTACCCAAGCTCGGACAGCAAATCTTTGGTGTCGGCTCCGAGGACCGGCGGCGGCGTGCGAACCTCGGGGTCGCCGCTTTTCAGCCGGAATCCGGAGCGCACCACCCGCACCGGACGGTCGACACCCTCCACCCCCTCGAACGTCTGCAACAACTTCCGTTCCACCACCTGCGGATGCTCGAGCACCGACGGCACGTCCAGCACCTCGCCCGCGGGCACACCTGCCTTGTTGAGCAGCGCCGACCATTCGGCCGCGGATTTTTTCGCGAGCGCCATCTCAAGTTCATTCTTCAGCGCCACGCGATAACGCTTGCGGTCCTCGCGGCCGGCGTACCAGGGATGCTTGATGAGGTCTTCGCGGCCGATCAGCTTGCTGAGCGTCTCGAACTGCTCCTGCTTGTTGGCAGCAATGTTCAAAAGCCCTTTCCCGGTCTTGAACGTGCCGGACGGACTCGCCGTCATGTTCTCGTTGCCCATCGGCGCAGGCCGCACGCCAGCGATGAGCCAGTTCGACACCGCCCAGCCCATCGCGACCAGCGAAGACTCCAACATCGAGACGTCGATGAACTCGCCCTCCCCCGTGCGCTCGCGCTTGAACAGTGCGGACGAAATCGCGAATGCCGCGGTGATACCGCCCATGGTATCGGCAACCGGATAACCGACCCGCAGCGGTGCGGACGTCTCGTCGCCGGTGACGCTCATCACGCCCGACAGGCCCTGGATGATCTGATCGTAGGCCGGATTAAATTTCAGCGGGCCGTCCTGACCGAAGCCAGAGATCGCACAATAGATGATATCCGGCTTCGCCCTCTTGAGCGCTTCGTAGCCAAGCCCAAGGCGCTCCATCACACCGGGCCGAAAATTCTCCACCACCACATCAGAGGTCGCGACCAGCTTCGTAAAGGCCTCGCGGCCCTTCGGATGCTTCAGGTTCAACGTGATCGAGCGTTTCCCTGCGTTCTGCGCGAGGAATGACGCGCCCATGTGCTTCTTGTTCAATGCGGGATCGGCGCCGAGCTGCCGCGCGAGATCGCCGGAGCCCGGCACCTCGACCTTGATGACGTCCGCCCCCAACTGCGCGAGCTGATAGCAGCAGAACGGACCGGCCAGCACATTGGTCAGGTCGAGAATACGAACGCCAGGAAGCAGATTACCCATCGTCTCAATCCGGTAGAGTCACGTTGGCGGTGCGGATGATATCGCCCCACACCTTCACTTCGCTTTCGATGAATTTCGTGAACTCCGCGGGCGTGCCCGGTTTCGGGAATCCGCCCTGATCGACAATGCGCTGGCTGACGCCCGGATCGGCGAGCGCCTTCACCGCGAACGCGTTGGCGCGCGCCACGACCGCGGCTGGCGTCTTGGCGGGCGCAAGGAAGCCGAACCATTGCGCGGAGACGAAGTCCTTCAGCCCCGCCTCCACCATCGTCGGCACCTGGCTCGCAACCGGAAGCCGTTCGGCGCCGGTCGTCGCGATCAGCTTAAGTTGGCCGCCGTTCACGAACGACATCGCGGTCGGCGCCGCCGTGAACAGAATCTGGATGTTGCCCGCGATCACGTCCTGCAACGCCGCGGCGGCGCCGCGATACGGCACATGCTGGATTTGAATCTGCGCCGCGGTCTTGAAAAACTCGCCTTGCAGATGCGGTCCCGTTCCGACGCCGCCGGAGCCGAAATTCACCTTGCCGGGATTTTTCTTCGCGTAGTCGATCAATTCGGGAAGCGAGTTCGCCGGCACGTTCGGGTTGATCACCAGCACCGACGGGAACACCGCGATCAGACACACCGGCTCAAACAGCGCGGGCGAAATCCCAGCCTTCGCATTGAGCGACGGCGCGGTCGCGACGGTCGTGTCGGTCACCGCGAGTGTGTAGCCGTCGGGCGCTGCCCCCGCGACGTCCTTCAGTCCGATCGCGCCGGCCGCTCCGGTCTTGTTCTCGACGAAGAGACGCTGCCCCGCGATCTCGCTCATCTTCTCGGCGACGACGCGCGCTGCGAAGTCGGTTGTGCCGCCCGACGCGAACGGCACGACGACGCGGATATTGCGGCTCGGGTAGGCCTGCGCGGCAGCGGGATGGCCGAACAGCGTCAGCGCGCCGACGGACAAGCCAGCGGATACGAAAGAGCGGCGATCGAAGACCGGCATTCCAACCTCCCCTGTGTTCAAGCGCGCGCCGCGCCGTTGTTCTTGCGTT
This sequence comes from Pseudomonadota bacterium, assembly GCA_040756555.1. GTDB lineage: Bacteria > Pseudomonadota > Alphaproteobacteria > Rhizobiales > Xanthobacteraceae > Z2-YC6860. The sequence goes on from JBFLYS010000009.1 coordinate 72,608, forward strand.
CTATTAGATAGAACGATATTCTGTTTGTCAGAATACGGGTTTTTGCCAGCACGGGCAAGACCCGATCCCGCGACCCGTGCAGGACGCAGTCATGAGCGGTCAAAAGGTCGAAGCGGTCGAACGGGCGCTGGCGATTTTGGGGGCGTTCGCAACGGGTAAGCCCGGCCTGTCACTCGCCGAACTCGCCGCGGCCACCGGCTTCTACAAGAGCACGATCCTTCGCCTCGCCGGCTCGCTGGAGGGCAACGGCTATCTGCTCCGCGACGCGGGCGGCGAATTCCGGCTCGGCCCCACGCTTGGGCGGCTCGGCGCGCTCTACCGGACCGGATTCAATCTTGAAGATGTCATTCGCCCGGAGCTTCGGCGCGTGGTCGAAGCCACCGGCGAGACCGCCTCGTTCTACGTCCGCCAGGGCGACGTGCGCATCTGTTTGTTCAGAGAAAACTCGCCGCATTCGGCGCGGCATCATCTCGATGAAGGAGTCCAACTCCCGTTGAGCGCAGGAGCCAGCGCACATGTTCTCCTTGCGTACTCCGACGCCAAGCGCACAAAGTCAAAGAAATCAGTGCTGGAGCGCGGACACTATGTGTCTCTGGGCGAACGCGACGCGCATGTTGCTGCTGTGTCCGTTCCCGTGTTCGATGCAGGAGAACATTTTCGCGGCGCACTCGCCGCATCAGGTCTGATCAGCCGTTTCAACGAGAAAAAACGCCAGCAAGCCCTTTCGGAATTGCGCGCAGCGGCACAACGGCTGCGATCGGTCTTATCTGCTACCGAGTAATGTTATCCACGCGCAGTGAGTTTCCGCACAGGGCGCACTTCTTGCGGCGATATAGAAACTCGACAATACTCGGAACCGGCCCCCAAGCGTTCGTTCAAGCGTTAGACCACGGACCGATTTGAATGCGAGAGCCGATCTTTGTCGCGCTGCTTGCTTTGGGGCTTCTCCAGGTCAAGCACTTCTTGTGCGACTTTGTGTTCCAAACCAGCCGCCATGTGCAATTCAAAGGCGTTTACGGCCATCCAGCCGGCATTGAGCATTCCGGAATCCATGCGATCGCAACGATTCCGTGCCTCTTGATCGTCGGCGCTGCGCTCAAGATCACGCTCATTCTCGCGGCTGCGGAATTTGTGATCCACTACCATACGGACTGGCTGAAGGAGCGGATCGGCAAGCAGGCCGGTTGGACGCCCACCGACCATCCGTTCTGGATCGCTTTGGGTGTGGATCAGTTGATCCACCATCTCACCTATGTGGGAATTATCACAGTGTTATTGGTCACTTAGCGCTATGCAGTATACTGCGGCGCAAACACCTTTGCGCGTAGCGGGAAGCATCTCGCCCGTGCAGGTGTTAGGCCTTAAAATTGGTTACGTACCGGGGGAATGAGCGTGCCTGTCAGTGGCGTTCTGACACGGGTCATAGGCCTGTGCCTGTTTGTCGGCGCTTGCCTCTGTTCGCCGGCTGAAGCGGCCAAGCGCCCTCCTGTTCCGAAGACGACACCCGAATACGAAGCGCTGTTCAAGCGCATGTACGACAACCCGACCGACGTCGACGTGACGTTCGAATTCGCAGCACAGGCGACCAAGCTCGGCGACTACGAGGCCGCGGCGAGCGCGCTCGAACGCGTCCTGATGTTCAACCCGAACCTGCCGCGCGTGAAGCTGCAGCTTGGGCAGCTTTACTTCAAGCTCGGCTCCTACAAAACGGCGCGAAGCTATCTCGATCAGGCGCGCGCAGCCGACGCGCCGACAGACGTGCGCGCCGAGGCCACACGCTTCATCGCCGCGATCGAGCAACGGCAGCAGCCGCGCTCGCAGCGCATCGCACAACAGCAGCAAGGCGCGCCGGCGCAGATGCCGCAGGCGCCGCGCTCGCCGCACTTCTGGTCTGTCTTCGCACAGACCGGCTTGCGCTATCAGACCAACGCCAACGCCGGGCCGAACAGCGCTCTCGTCCGCTCGCTCGGCGTGGATGCGTTCCTGAGCGATAATTTCGCCAAACGCGGCGACTGGAACGCCTTCGCGCTGTTCGGCGCCAGCTACATCTACGATTTACAGCACGGCAACGAGGACTCACTCGAGACGCTGGTCGTCGGCTACTACGCGCGGCAGTTCGCGCTGGAGCAGTTCAACTTCGGATTGATCGAGGTGCAGACCGGCCCGCGGTTCAGCGTGCCGAACTTCTTGCCAGCCAGCAAAGCGACCTCGATCCGCGTCTATGCGATCGGAACCGGCTCGACGCTCGCCGACTCGGCCTACTTCGCGGGCGGCGGCGGCGGCCTGTCGATGCGTTTCATCTTCAACAACCCGACCATCGCGCGGGTTGAGCCATCGATCGAATATCGAGAGCGGACATTCTACAACTCGGGGCCGTTCCCCACATCGAGCCAGCAATCGGGCGGCCTGACCACCGCCGCCGTGAAGAGCGAAGGCGTGTTGTTCGGGCGACTGCCCTGGTTCGGCCGCGCCGCCTTCGACCGCGCGGACATGGCGAACAACACCTATTCCTATTTCGGCTACGACCGCTATTCGGTGGACATCGGCTTCCCGATCCCCTTTACGCTGGCGTGGTTCGACAAGACGCCGCGGCAATACTACGTTACGCCGATGGTCGGCTTCAGCCACACGCAGTTCGGCCGAGCCAATCCCAACGTCGATGCAAACGTGGTGCGCCGCGATCGCGAATGGCGCACCGGGCTGATGCTGGATGCACAGATCTACGGGAACTACGGCATCCGCACGCAGGTCATGTACACGGCGATCGAATCGAATTTGCCGAACTACGTTCTGAACAATCTCTCGGTCAGCGTCGGTCCGACCGCTCGCTTCTAGGAGCTTGATCATGAAGCGGAAGACAGCATTTTCGGGAATTGGAATTTCGGTGCTGGCGTTCGCGCTTCTGGCAGCGCCTGCGACCGCCCAGCAGCAGACCGTGGGCAAGACCGCGGCGGTCAATCAGGACGCCAAGGTCGATGGCCGCGTGCTCGAGATCGGCGCTTCAGTGCTGCACAAGGAGAGGATCACGACCGACGCACGCGGGGCCGTGCAGTTGCTGTTCATCGACCGCACCACGCTGAGCATCGGACCGAACAGCGATCTCGTCATCGACGAATACGTGTTCGATCCGAACAAGAAGGTCGGGCAGATGACCGTCTCGCTCGGCAAGGGATTGATGCGGTTCGTCGGCGGACAGATCACGCATACGGGCTCCGCCACCGTGAAGACGCCGCCGGCCACCATCGGCATCCGTGGCGGCATGGTGGACATCCGGATTCAGGGCAGCAACATCTACGCGTCGAACGCCTTCGGCGTCGTGACGATGAGCCCGACCACAGGCCCCGGCGCGGGCCAAACCTTCACCATCCCGCAGGGGCACACCGGCACCTCGGACGGCGCCAGCCGGCCGACGATCACCGTGACGACCCAGCAGCAGATGAACGCCAACACCCAGCAGCTCCAGAGCCAGCCGGGCCAGAGCGGCGGCGCATCGCCCGGCACCACGAACAACGCCTCCACCGCCAGCAGCCGAAACACGACAACGACCGTTTCGATCACGCCGAGTTCGTCGCCGGCGCCGGGCTCGACCGCGCCCGGCCCTGTGCCGATCGTTCCCACAGGGACGGGCCCCTCGGGGACAGGCTTTGCCGGGACGAGTCCATCGGGGACGGGCGCGGCGTCGACCGGCGGCGGGCTGTTCAGCAATCCGGCCTCGAGCGTGTTCAGCGGCGGCCTGCCGACGACGGTGACGACCAGCACCACATCGGTGCAGACATCGAGCTCCAGCACAGCGGCGACGCAAAGCACGCCCGCGGCCACGCCGCCGACGACACCACCACCGCCAGGCTGTCCGCCGGTCTGCAAGTGAGCGCCGTAGCGGCCGGTGTGGTATTGAGGATGCCGTGAACCTTGCATCCCTCTGGACGTCGAAAACCGCAAAGGCCGTCCTGGTCGCGGCCATCGCGTTGATTGCAGTCACAGCACTCCGCGCCATCGATCCGGTGCCGATCGCGCAGCTTCGCGAGCGCACCTTCGACGCCTTCCAGATCATCCGGCCGCGGCCCTACAACAGCGAACTGCCGGTGCGGATCGTCGATATCGATGAGGCGTCGCTCGCAAGCGTCGGGCAATGGCCCTGGCCGCGCGACATCGTGGCAAAGCTGGTGACGCGGCTGACCGAGATGGGCGCGGCGGTGATCGCCTTCGACGTGACCTTCGCCGAGCCCGACCGCGCCTCGCCGCATCTGATCGCGAACGCGATGCGCGGGAACGCCGCGCCGGAATCGCAACGCATGGCGGAGGCGCTCTCACAACTGCCGGACTACGACCGCGTGTTCGCCGAAGCCATCGCGCAGTCGCCGGTCGTTCTTGGCTTCGCCGCGGCGCGCGTTCCGAACGACCGCCGCCCCTCGGTGAAGGCGGGCTACGCGCTGACCGGCATTTCCCCCGCCGAGGTTCAATCGCGGTTCGATGGCACCGCGACCAATCTCGACCTGCTCGACAAGGCCGCGAGCGGCGTCGGCGGCCTCAACCTGTCGAGCCGCGACAAGTCCGGCATCGTAAGGCGCGTGCCGATGGTGTTCACCGACGGCAACAAGCTCTACCCGAGCCTCGTATCGGAGGCGCTGCGCGTCGCGCAACAGCAGAAGAGCATCGTCGTGCGCGGCACCGGCGCGAGCGGCGAAGTGGACACCGGCGGCGGCCGCGCGCTGGTCGATCTGCGGATCGGCGATTTCAAGGTGCCCCTGACCGCCGAAGGCGAGATCTGGGTCTATTTCGACCACGACCGGCCGGAGCGCTACGTCTCCGCGAAGGACGTGCTCGATCCGACCAAGGAGGCAGAGCTCAAGCCGAAGCTCGAAGGCCACATCATCTATGTCGGCACCTCGGCGGCGGGCCTGCACGACTCCTGGCCGACGCCACTCGGCGAGTTCGTGCCCGGCGTGTCGGTTCACGCGCACGCGACCGAACAGATCCTGGGCCAAACCTTCCTCTACCGGCCGGACTGGACGGTCGGCGCGGAAATCCTCGCCACCATCCTGCTCGGCGCGCTTCTGACCTGGCTTCTGCTCAAAGTCGGCGCGCGGTTCGCGACGCTCGCCGGCGCCCTCATCGTCGTGCTCGGCGCGGGCGGCTCGTGGCTCGCCTTCACGCAGATCGGCCTGCTGATCGATCCGGTTTATCCGCTGATCTCGGTGTCGCTCGCCTATTTCGCCGTGGTCGGCGTGCTCTACGTCGCGACCGACCGCGAGAAGAAATTCGTGCGCCAGGCGTTCGGCCAGTACGTCGCGCCGGAGTTGCTCGCCAAGATCGAGAATGCGCCGGACATGCTGCGGCTCGGCGGCGAGACGCGGCAGATCACGCTGATGTTCATGGATGTGCGCGACTTCACGCCGATCTCGGAAGGTCTCACCGCCGTCGAGCTGGTCGAGTTCATCAACCGCCTGCTCTCCCCGCTCAGCGACACGATCCAGGCCGAGCTTGGCACCATCGACAAATACATCGGCGACGCCATCATGGCGTTCTGGAACGCGCCACTCGATATTCCCGATCATCCGGTGCGCGCCTGCCGCGCTGCGCTGAAGATGCGCACCGTGGTCGAGACGCTGAACGAGCAGGACGCTTTCGGATTCCGCCAGCATGGCTGGAGCGACCGCAAGGTCCGCATCGGCATCGGCATCAACACCGGCACCGCTTGCGTCGGCAACATGGGCTCGGAGCGGCGCTTCAATTATTCGGCGATGGGCGATGTGGTGAACGTCACCTCCCGCATCGAGAGCAATTGCAAGCTGCTTGGGTTCGACATCGTCGTCTCAAGCGAAACGGCGCAGATGATCCCGGGCTTCGCCATGCTGGAAGCCGGCGACTACACGCTGAAGGGAAAATCGCAGGCGCTCAAGCTGTTCGCGCTGGTCGGCGACGAACGACTGGCACAGACGCCGGAGTTCCAGGAGCTGGAACGCTGCCACAAGCAGCTCCTGAGCGAATTGCAGAAGGGCAGCAAGCGGGAGATCGACGCCTCGATCGCGGCGTGCCGGACGCTGGGCGGCCCGCTGCTGACGCGGTTCTACGACCGGCTGGAAGAGATCGGCGCGATGTCCGCGAGCGCGATCCAGATGAACCGCATCGCGGCGCTCTGACGCCTACTCTTTCTCCTGCTTCTCGAGTTTCTCCATCAGCCCGGGCACGTCCGTCAGCACCAGCGCGCCGCGGCGGCGCAGCAGGAGGCCCTGCCGCTCCAGAAGCTTCATCTCGCGTGCCACGGCCTCGCGATGCGTCGAGACGCGCGCCGCGATTTCGGCATGGATCGGCGGCGGCGACAGGATGCCCTGCCGTTCATCCTTCGTGTCCGGCCGCGCGAGCCGCAGCAATTCCGAATACACGCGCTGCCGCACGTTGAGCGTCGAGTATTCCAACACGCGGTTGTCGAGCGTGCGGACGCGAGCGGCCATCAGCTTGAGCACCTGCATCGCGACGGACGGCTGCTCGGTCAGCGCCTCCATGAACACACGGCCCGGCATTGCCGCGACCACGGCGTCAGTCACCGCCAGCACGCCCGCCGAGCGCGGCTTGCCGTCGATCGCAGCTAGCTCGCCGAAGAAGCCGCCGGCCGACAGATCGGCGAGGATCACCTCGCGTCCGGACTTCGCATAGATCAACACCCGCACCGATCCGCTCACGACGAAGAAAACGTCGATCCCCTCGTCCTGATAGTCGATCACCCATTCCTTGGCGGCGACGCGGCGCCACGTGCACCGTGCGTCGAGCGCCTTGATCGCCGCCCGGTCCATCGAACTGAAAAGGGGAACGCGCGACAGAGTCTCAATTTCACGGGGCATCGGTCGGGCTCGGGCACTCAGCAAAATGTGTGGCGTTGCGGCGATACTAGCCTCTTGATGCATGAGTTTTGTCATGGCGTCGGCCCACGGTGTGAGATTTGTCACAGCAACCTATTGCCGATAAGCGCAACGATGCTGGCGAGCGATGCGAACGAAGCCTACGATCTGACTCCTGAAGCTGCGCTGTGCGGGAATGCTCCCGCCCGGTCGCTTTGGCTGTCAGAACAGCCGGTTAGCATCGTTGTACGGGCTCTTTTGGGATCGCGGGACCACCAAATGGCACTTGCTCCGTGCACGGGCGCAAGGCCCTCTGGCTTGCGTGCGAGGTGCAGCGCAACGGCGCTCGGTGCTGAGAACGGTTTCGCTCGCAACAACGCGAAGGCCAATGCTCGGACCATTGGCCGCGATCGCGAAAGCGCAAAAGCAGGTTGGGCCGCCGGCTCGGCGGTGATCTACAATTGGGCTGGGAACTGCTGACGGCTGCGGTTGGGGGCTGAAGTGGCGGAAAAATCGATCTTTCGCGAAGCGGCGCTGGAGCGGCTGTCCACGCCGGACCGTCTCGACCAAGGGCTCACCATCGTCGGCTCGGCGGGTTGGATCGCCCTGGGCGCGCTGGTCGCGCTGATCGTCGGCGGCACGATCTGGGCGCTCACCATCCGCGTGCCGATCACGGTTGCCGGCAGCGGCATCTTCCTGGAGCCCGGCGGCATGCTCGAAGTCACGACCGCCAGCAAGGGCCGCGTCATCAGCTTCAACATCGCGCCCGGCGCCCGGATCAAGAAGGGCGACGAAGTGGCGCGCCTCGATCAGGCGGAGATCCGCACGCAGCTTTCGGTGGCGGAAGCCGAGTTGCGCGACATGCGCGCTGAACGCGATCAGATCGTCGCTTTCCAGAAGCGCAAGGGTCCGATGCTGGCCGCAGCGGCTGCGCAGAAGCGGCAATCCTTCGTGGAGAACATCAAGTTCCTCAACACTCGCATCGATCAATTGATCGAGCGCGACAAGGCGAACCGGGACCTGCTCGCCAAGGGCTTCACCGCCGCGCAGAAGGTGCTCGACACGCAGCTTGAGATCGGCAACGCCGAAGATCAGCGCCAACGCGCGGAAAATGGACTGCGCGAACTCGACCTCGAAGAGACCCGCGCGCGCGTACTGGATGAGCAGGAGCTTCTTCAGATCGATATCAAGATCGGCACGGCGGAACGCAAGGTCAGCACGCTGGCCGACCAGTACAAGAACGAAACCTCTGTCAGCAGCCCCTATTCCGGCCGCGTGGTCGAGCTGAAGGTCAAGCTTGGCGAACTGGTCGATCGTGGCTCTTCGCTGTTTACGGTGATCCCGACCGAGGACGGCAAGGACGAACTCAACGACCTGACGGCAGTGATCTATCTCCCGCCCGGTGACGGCAAGCAGATCAAGGTCGGCATGCATGTTGCGCTGTCGCCATCGACCGCACCGCGCGAGGAATTCGGCTTCCTGATGGGCAAGGTGCGCTGGGTGGCGGAAGTCCCCTCCACGCCCGAAGGCATGGCCTATACGCTCAAGAACAAGCAGCTCGTGCAGAACCTCTCCAACAACGCGGCGCCCATCGAGGTCGCCGTGGACCTGGAACGCGATCCCTCGACCTTCAGCGGCTACAAATGGTCGTCGTCGCGCGGGCCGAGCATCAAGATCAACGGCGGCACGCTGACCCAGGCCGATGTGGAGGTGCGCGATCTGCCGCTGCTCAGTCTCGTCATTCCGCCGCTACGGCAAATCTGGTCGCCGAAATCCTGACCCCGCGAGATCATCATGGCCTCGCGCACACGCACGCCGACCTTTCTCCAGCATGAAGTCTCCGAGTGCGGCGCCGCCTGCCTCGGCATGGTGCTGGCTTATCACGGACGCTGGGTGCCGCTGGAGGAGCTGAGGCACGCCACCGCCGTCAACCGCGACGGCACCAAGGCCAGCAACATCATCCGCGCCGGGCAGATCTACGGCATGACGGCGCGTGGCTTCACCCGCAAGCCGGAAGAGCTTGCGGAGATGACGATGCCCGTCATCGTGTTCTGGAACTTCAATCACTTCATCACCGTCGAAGGCTTCAGCGGCAAGAAGGTCTGGATCAACGATCCGGCGAGCGGCCCGCGCAGCATCACCGCCGAAGAGTTCGATGAGGGGTTCACCGGCGTGGTGCTGAGCTTCGAGCCGGGGCCGGAGTTCAAACGCGGCGGCTCACCGCCGACCGTGGTGAGCAATCTTGCCGAACGGCTCAAAACAGTGCGCGGCGGCGTGATGGCGGCGGTGGCTTCGGGCTTCATCCTGCTGATCCCCGGCTTGCTGCTTCCCGGCATCCAGCGCGCCTTCACCGATTTCTACCTCGTCGCCAAGATGCACTCCTGGCTATGGTGGGTGCTCGGGGCATTGGCGGCGCTCGCCGCCGTTCGCGCGTCGATGGTGCTGCTGCAACAGCATCTGATGTCGCGGCTGCAACTGCGGCTCGGCGTGTCGTCGAACGGACAGTTGCTCTGGCACATCCTGCATCTGCCGACCGCCTATTTCGCGCAGCGCAACGCCGGCGAAATCGCGAACCGCACCACCACGGCCGACAGACTCTCGAACCTGCTCTCCGGCCCCGTCGGTTTCGCGCTGGTCAATCTGATGACGATTGCGGTCTATGCCGTGGTGATGGTGACTTACAACGTGCGGCTGACGCTGCTCGTGGTCAGTTTCGCGCTGATCAATCTCCTGCTGCTGATGGCGATGGTGCGCTATCTGCGCGACCTGCATCGCCGCTCGCTGCAGGACGAAGCGCGGCTGCAAGCCATGCTGGTGCAGGGCTTCGCGCATCTGGACAACTATCGCGCCAGCGGCACCGAAGACCTGTTCTTCCGCCGCTGGGCCGGCGCGCAAGCCAAGATGATCAGCGCCGAGCAGGACATGAACCACTGGCGCAAGCTTCTGTTCAACGTGCCGGTGTTCCTCAATGCCATCGCGGGCGTCGCCATCGTCCTGCTCGGCGGCTACAGCGTGATGGAGGGGGTGATTTCGATCGGCATGCTGGTGGCGTTCCAGACGCTGTCGGCGTCGTTCAACGCGCCGGTCGCGAGCTTCATCAGCATCGGCGCGCAGTTGCAGGAGACGCACGGCTATGCGGACCGCATCGGCGACGTGATGCGCCAGCCGCAGGACCCGATGCTCGATCCGAACCGCGTGGCTGACAAGCTGCCGAGCTTCTCCGGCCGGCTCGATGTCGAGAACGTGTCGTTCAGCTATTCGCCGGTGACGCCGCCGCAGCTCGTGAACGTCTCGCTGTCGATCGCGCCCGGCTCGCGGATCGGCATCGTCGGCGGTTCCGGCAGCGGCAAGTCCACGCTCGGCCGCCTGATGGTGGCGCTCACCTTCCCGCAGTCCGGCGAAATCCGGCTCGATAACGTGCCCCTGACCAGGATCGACAACACCGCTCTGCGCTCCACCGTCGGCTATGTGGACCAGACCACGAACCTCATCTCGGGCACGGTGCGCGACAACCTCACCATGTGGGATCAAGCCATCCCCGACGAGCGCGTCGTGGCTGCGGCGAAGGACGCCGCCGTCCACGACATCATCGCGGGCCGGCCCAGCGCCTACGACAGCAAGCTCACCGAGAACGGCGGCAATTTCTCCGGCGGCGAGCGGCAGCGGCTTGCGATCGCACGGGCGCTCGTCTCCGATCCCATCGTCATCGTGCTGGACGAGGCGATGAGCGCGCTCGACGCCGTCGCCGAGCAGGCCATCGTCGATAACATCCGGCGCCGCGGCTGCACCTGCATCCTGATCGCGCACCGCATGAGCGCTGTACGCGATTGCGACGAAATCCTGGTGCTCGACAAGGGCCGCGTGATCGAGCGCGGGCGGCACGAGCAACTGCTCGAGGCAAAAGGCCAATACGCCAAGCTGGTGGCCGCTCAATGAACGCCGCACAACCCATCAAGACCGAACCCATCACGGCAGCGGCCGGCACGCAGCTTATCCTCGATCAGCCCGATCTCGGCTGGGCGGTGCAGAGCGGGCGCGGCGACCTGTTCCTGATCGCGATCGAGGACGGCAAACCGGCGTCGCAGCGGCGTTTCCTGTTCGAGGTCGGGCCCGGCAGCGTGATCATGCCGCTGCTGGAGCCGCTCGATGGGCAGAGGATGATGCTGCTGGTCACACAAGCGAGCGAGCTCGTCCCAGTCGGCACGACGGCGCTGCGCGCGGCCACGCTACACAGCCAGGATTTGCCGGTAATCGCAGCGCAGATCGATCAATGGATCATGGGCGTTGCTGCGGCGATGGCGCCGGTGGTCGGCGTGCCGCCGGACGGCGCTCGCGCGATCGTTCCGCCCGACACGGTCGCGTGTCAGGCCGACGCGGTCGTCACCACCCGCACGGGCGTCGCCTGGCTCAGCAGCAAGGACACAGCCCTCACCTATTGCGACGGCAGCGCGGTGAGCCAGCATGCCGGCGCCTGGAGCATTCCGGTCGCGGCGGGCACCTGGGTCACCGCGGCAGCGGACGGCGAGGTCAAAGCGACCAGCACGCTGGATATGTTCGGCACGCCGTGGTGGCCGGATGCGCTGCGCGAATTCCACAAGTTCACCCTGACCGCCATCGCGAAGTCGATGGAGGCCGCGCGCAACGAGACCAAGGAGCGGATCGCTGCGCGCGTGCAGAGCAGCGAACGCCTCACCGAGCGCGTCATCGGCTCGTTCCACAGCGTTGCGAAGACCAGCCGCAAGACCTGGCAAGGCGGCGCGCAGGAAGACGAGCGGCTGATCGCGGTGTTCATGATCGTCGCCGAAGCCATCGGCCTCGATCTCGCCCAGCGCGAGACCGAGAAAATCAGCCGCGCCGTCAGCGTCGACGAAGCGATCCGCTCGGCGCGGCTCCGCCAGCGTCAGGTTGCGCTGCGCGGCACTTGGTGGCGCGAGGACATGGGGCCGCTGATCGGATTCATCGGCGAGGACCGCAAGCCCGTCGCGCTGTTGCCGACCGGAACCGGTCGCTGGACCATGATCGATCCGGTCGCGGATGGCGGCGTGAAGGTGAACGCGGAGATCGCTGCGCAAATCGCTCCGACCGCGCACATGCTCTACCCGACGCTTCCGGACAAGCCGATCGGCTTCAAGGAGTTCCTCAAGTTCGGGCTTACCCGCAACAAGCGCGATCTCGGCATCGCGATCTTTGCCGCTATCGCCGGCGCCACACTGGCGCTTGCGACGCCGATGGCGATGCGGCTCGCGTTCGACCGTTTCATTCCCGGTCACAACGCGGTGCAACTCCTCGAGCTTGCGATCGGGCTCGCGCTCGCCGCCGGCATCTCGACGCTGTTCCGTATCGCCTACGATCAGGCGGCGTTGCGTGTCGACGGGCGCGCTGCGGGCGGCCATCCGGCCGCGGTGATGGACCGCGTGCTGCGGCTGCCGGAATCCGCGATCCGATTCGGGTCCGCGGACCTGGCGCTGCGGTTCGGCTCGGCGGATCAGGTGCGCAAGGCGATATCGGGCACGGTCCTGAGCCTGATCCCCGCGGCCTTCCTGACACTGCTCAACGGCGCGCTGCTCTTCTATTACTCGAAATGGGCCGCGGTCGTGGCGGTCGGCGCATTCATCCTGCTGGGCTGTCTCTCCGTACTCTTTGCCGTCCTGCAACGTGAGGCGCAAAAGCGCGGCGAGCAGCTCGAATCCGACGTCTACAACATCGTCTTCCAACTCGTGCAGGCGATCGGCGTTCTGCGCACGACCGGCTCCGAGATCCGCGCCTTCGCTCACTGGGGTGTCGACTTCGCCGAGCTGCGCGCACGCTCGCACCGCTCGCGCAAAATCCAGACGACGTTCGAGACCATGCTCGCGGCCATCGAGGTGCTGGCGCTCGCCGGCATCTTCATGCTGCTGGCGCTGTTCCCCGGCGAGGGGTTCACCACCGGCGCATTCATGGCCTTCATCCTCGCCTATGGCATGTTCGCGGCGAGCGCGATGCAGATCGTGCGCGCGGCCGGCCAGCTTGTCTCGCTCGATGTCACCTGGGGACGCGCGGCGCCGCTGCTGAAAGCAACACCCGAGCGCTCCGCGCAGCGGCGCGATCCCGGCCGCCTGTCCGGCAAGGTCGACGTCACCAACGTCTCGTTCCGTTATTCGCAGGAAGCCCCGCCCGCGCTGCAAGGCGTATCGCTTCAGGTCGCCGCCGGCGAATTCGTCGCGATCGTCGGCGCATCGGGTTCCGGCAAATCCACCATGATGCGGCTCCTGCTCGGCCTCGATCAGGCAAACCAGGGCACCATCCAGTACGACGGCCAGGATCTGCGCCACCTCGACACCGAACTGGTGCGGCGGCAGATCGGCGTCGTGATGCAGAATGGCAAGCTGTTCCCCGGCACGCTGTTCGAGAACATCATGGGCAGCTTCAACGGCACGATCGACGATGCCTGGGAGGCCGCGCGGCAGGCCGGTATCGAGCCGGACATCCGAGCACTGCCGATGGGCATGCACACGGTCATCACCGAGGCATCGGCCGCGTTCTCGGGCGGCCAAGTGCAGCGCATGATCATTGCACGGGCGCTGGTCGGCAAGCCGCGCCTCCTAATTTTTGACGAGGCGACAAGCTCGCTCGACAACGTGACGCAAGCGGTGGTGACGCAGAGTCTGTCGCGGCTCGCGGTGTCACGCATCGTCATCGCTCACCGCCTGACCACCGTGCGTCAGGCCGACCGGATTTATGTGTTCGACAAGGGCCACGTGGTCCAGGCGGGCACTTACGACGAATTGGTCAAAGCGGAAGGCCCGTTCGCTGAGTTCGCCCGCAAACAGCTTCTTTGAGGTCGTGCCATGCGGAAGGTTCTTTATATCCTGAGCAAGCTCTCAGACGAGGACGTGGATTGGATCGCCACGGCCGGACGCCGCGTTCAGCATGCGTCAGGCGATATACTGATCCGGCAAGGCGAGCCGATCGACTCGCTGATGTTCGTTCTCGACGGCAACGTGAGCGTTCAGATCGAGGGCGTCGGCCAGGTCGCGAGCCTCGGCAGCGGGGAAATTCTGGGTGAGATGTCGCTGGTGGACGAGGCCCCGCCCTCGGCCACGGTCGTGGTCAACGAGCCGACCAACGTCCTGCACATCGACCGCTCAAATCTCAACGCCAAGATCGAAAGCGACACCGCGTTCGCGGCGCGGCTGTTCCGCGCGATCGCGATGTTCCTCTCGATCCGCATGCGCAGCACGGTGCAGCGGCTCGGCTACGGCAAGGCGACCGTATCGACCGACGACGAGTTGGATATGGCGCTGCTCGATACGGTGACGGTCGCTGGCGGCCGCTTCGACCGGATGGTGAAGAAGCTGCTGACGGCGTGAGGCGCTCTCTCGATTAAACGGGACTCTCTCCCCCGTTCGTCCCCGCGAAAACGGGGGCCCAGCTAAGCAAAAGCGATGCTCTTGGCCCATGGGTCCCCGCTTTCGCGGGGACGAACGGAGCAAGGGTCAGGTCCGAGGCTTAACCTGCGGATTGGCGAGCCTGAGCGGCTCGCCTTTTTCGTAAGCCACGATCTGCTCGAACATCTCGCTGAAATAGAGATCGAAATTGTCCCACTCCGCCCAGCCGAGGTGCGGTGTGCAGAGCACATTCGGCATCTTCAGGAACGGGTGATCGCCGTTGACGATCGGCTCCTTCTCATAGACGTCCACCGCCGCGTAGCCCGGACGTCCCTTCTTCAACGCTTCAAGCAGCGCACCCGGCTGGATCAGCTCGGCGCGGCCGGTGTTGACGATCAGCGCGGTCGGCTTCATGCGCGCGAGGTCTTCCGGTCCGACGATCCCGGTTGTGTCCGGCCGCAACCGGACGTGCAGCGAGAGCACGTCGGCGCGTTCGAAGAAGTCTGCCTTGCTCGCGGCGACCTCGTACCCAAGCTCCTTCGCCTTCTCGGCGGACGACTTCTGGCCGAGCACCAGGATCTTCATCCCCATGCCCTTGCCGGCTTCGGCGACAAGCTGGCCGATGTGGCCGAGGCCGTAGATGCCGAGGATCGAGCCGCGCAGCCGGTGCGACAGCGTGCAGGGCCACTCGCCCTTCTTCATGCGCTCCGCTTCGAGCGCCACGTTGCGCCGCGCGGCGACGATCAGCGCGACCGTCAGCTCAGCAGGCGCCGTCGGCGAGTTGCTCTTGCCGGTCGCGACCGGAATGCCGAGCTCCGTGCAGGCCGGAAAGTCGATCATGTGCGAATTGCGGCCCACGAGAGCGATCAGCTTCAGCTTCGGCAGCCGCTCCAGCAGCGCGCGAGAGAACTCAACGCGCTCGCGGATCGACACGACGACATCGGCGTCCTTCAGGCGCTCGACCAGTTGATCGAGGTCGCGCGCCGGCTCGCGATAGCGAGTCACGTCATGATGGGCGATCAGCTTATAGCTCGGGAGCTGATCGACCAGGTTCTGGTAGTCGTCGGGAATCACGATCTTCATGGACTGTCCTTGCAACGCATCGCTTGAGCGGGCGCGATCCTACACCACCGGGCAGAAGCCGCCATCGACGTTGATCGCGGTGCCGGTGACGTAGCTCCCGGCGTCCGACGCCAGGAACAGGATCATGTTGGCGAACTCCTCGGCGGTGCCGACGCGCTTCATCGGAATGCGCTGACCCATCTCGGCGATGTATTCGTCGTAAGAGCGGCCCTTGTTCTCAGCGGCGTGGCCGCGCACCCACTGATCGGTCTGGATCAGGCCGACGAGAACCGCATTGACGAGCACGTTGTGCTCGGCGCCCTCGTTCGACAACACCTTGGTCAGCGCCATGCCGGCGGCGCGCGTCACCGAAGTCGGCGCGCTGCCATGGCGCGGCCACTTCGCGCCGCTGTTGAGCGTGTTGATGATGCGGCCCCACTTGCGCGCCTTCATCTTCGGAAAGGCCGCGCGCGAGAGGCGGATTGCCGAGAATAGCTTGAGATCGAAATCAGATTGCCAGATCTCATCGGTCGCGGCCTCAAACGGTCCGTTCTGATGAGTGCCCGCGTTGTTGAGGAGTACATCGACCTGACCGAGCTCTTTCTCGGCGGTCGCAAAGATGCGCGCGCAGTCCTCGGCCTTGCTGACGTCGGCAGAGATGATGGCGACCTTGCCCTTGCCTTCACGCTTGAGCTGCTCGCGCGCCTCTTCCAGCACGTTCTGACGGCGGGCGACGATCGCGACATTCGCGCCGGCGCGCATGAAATTCGCCGCCGCGGCAAAGCCGATCCCCATGCTGCCGCCGGTGATCAGCGCGCAGCGGCCGTCCATTTTCATGTCGATCATTCGGCAATCCCCAACCCGATTTTGCTTTCGGCGCAGCGCGTCGAGGCGCAGGCCGTCAGTTCCAGGTCAGCGGATTACCACGTTCACTGCGGCCTTCGAACTGATCGAAAGTTGCAAACAGATCGGCGAGCCGGGCATTTCCCGAATAGCGGAACAGCGCTGGGGCTCGGTATGCGTAATAACGAGATGGCGGGCAGCGCTGCAACGCAGCGAGCGCACACGTCTGTTGGTTGACGAGCGAATGGAGGGAAAAAGAGTGGCAGGCGACGCCGAAGCGCCGCCCGCCAGGACACGGCCTATTGCGGCGGGAGGGGTTGCACCGGCGCGCCAGGACCGATCTTCTGAAGATTGCCGCTGATGACCTGGTCGTTCGCTGTGATGCCCTTGGTCACCATGATGAGATCGCCGTCGGTCGGCCCGAGAGAAACCAACCGCTGCTCGACCTTATTCCCCTCGCCGACGATGTAGAGGTACTTGCCGAGTTGGCTCGAACCGAGCGCCGCCTGCGGCACCATCAACGCGTCAGGCGCTTCGCGGATCGCGAGGCGAATGCGGACATACTGGCCGGGCAGCAGGCTGAAGTCGGCGTTGCCGATGGTGGCGCGCGCCACGATCGTGCCGGTCGAACGGTCCACCGTGTTGTCGACGAAGGTCAGTTCGCCCTTGTGGCTCCCCTTCGACTCGCCCGGAAGCAGAACCTCGGACTTGATCTTGCCGGCGCCACGCGCCTTCTGGATCTCGGCAAGATCGGTCTCGCTCGGGTTGAACGAGACGTAGATCGGATCGAGTTGCACCAGCGTGTTGAGCGGCGCCCCCGCGGTGCTGATCAACGTACCGATCGGCGCCTGGTTGCGGCCGAGCCGTCCGGCGAAGGGCGCACGGATTTCCGTGTATGAAAGGTTGAGTTCGGCGGTCCGCACCGCGGCCTCCGACATCGCAAGCGTCGCGTCAGCCTGGCTCACGCTGCTGGTGCGCTGATCGAAGGTGTCCTTAGCGATGAAGCCGTTCTTCACCAGCGATGAGCCGCGATCGAGGTTGGCGCGCGCGTATTCCAGCGCGGCGGCATCGCGCCGCACCTGCGCCTTGGCCTGGTCGAGCGCAGCCTCGTAGTCGCGCGGATCGATCGTGTAGAGGAGATCGCCCTCCTTCACGTCCGAACCGTCAGCGACGTGCTGCTCCTTGATGTAGCCCGACACCTTGGCCTGGAGCTGAATGCTGCGGATCGACTCGGTGCGCGCCGAATATTCGAGATAGATCGGGATCGTCTTCTTGACGATCTTCGCCACCGGCACCGGCATGACGAAAGCGCCATGCGGCGTGGCCGCCCCTGCCGTGCTGCCGCTGTTGCTGCGAAGCGCAACGACCAGAACGGCGACGGCGGCGATGGCTGTCATCGCCACGAGACCGATTGTCCAACGACGCGTAAGCATGATTTCTATTCCTTATTCCGCCGGTTGCGCCGGTGCGTGACCGTGCGCCGGTGCGGGTTCGCCACCTGAGCGACGCTCCCGCCACTGTTCGATGATGGCGTAGAAGACGGGTGTGAAGGCGAGCGTGAGGATGGTCGCGGCAAGCATGCCGCCGAACACCGTGGTGCCGATCGACTGGCGGCTCGCGGCGCCCGCACCGCTCGCGATCATCAGCGGCACCACGCCGAGGATGAAGGCAAAGGCGGTCATCAGGATCGGCCGTAGACGCAGGCGGCCCGCCTCCATCGCCGCTTCGACGATGGAAAGCCCCTCCTCACGCCGGCGCTTGGCGAATTCGACGATCAGAATCGCGTTCTTCGCCGCAAGTCCGATCAGCATGACGAAGCCGATCTGCGAATAGACGTCGATCTGGATACCGCGCAGCCACAGCGCCAGCAATGCGCCGAACAGCGCGAGCGGCACCGCGAGCAGAACCATGAAGGGCATGGACCAGCTCTCGTATTGCGCGGCAAGGATCAGGAACACGAACACGATCGCGAGCGCAAACACGATATCCGCGATCGCACCGGCCTTCAGCTCTTGATAGGTGATGCCGGTCCACTCGAACGCGAAGTCACGCGGCAGCGCCGTCGCCGCCGCCCGCTCCATCGCCGCGACCGCCTGGCCGGAGCTATAGCCCGGCGCTGCGCCGCCGTTGATGAGCGCCGAGGCGTAATTGTTGTAGTGCGGAACGGTTTCCGGCCCAACGATCGGCTTCAGCGTCCCGAGGGTGCTGAGCGGAACCATGCCGCCGGATTGATTGCGGACGTAAAGCCGCGACAAGTCGGAGGCCATCGCGCGAGCGTCCTTGTCCGCTTGCAGCGTGACGCGGAAGGTGCGGCCGAAGGCGTTGAAGTCGTTGACGTAGAGCGAGCCGAAGTAAATCTGCAACGTGTTGAACACGTCCGGCAGATTGAGACCGAGCATCTTCACCTTGTTGCGGTCGAGATCGTAGTTGTACTGCGGCGTCGACGTGCTGAACGACGAGAAGAGCTGCTGCGGGTTGATCTCGGGCTGCTTGCGCGCCTCTCCGATCACGGCCTGCACCGCCTCGTTCAACGCCTGGCTGCCGCGGCCGCTCAGGTCTTCGACCTGGAATTCGAAGCCGCCCGTGGCGCCAAGGCCTGGAATCGACGGCGGATCGAAGCCGAGCACGAACGCGCCCGGCAAGCCAAGCAGCTTAGGCCGAACCTGTTCGACGATCTTCGACGCGTGCTGCTCCGGCGGCCGCTGATCCCATGGCTTGAGGATCGCGAACTCCACCGCCGAGTTCGACTGCGCCGCGTTGGTGAGGAAGTTCAGGCCGCTGATCGAGCCGACGATCTCGACGCCGGGGGTGTCCTGCAAAACCTTGCGGACCTGCTTCGCCACCTCGTCGGTGCGTTGCAGCGACGCGCCGTCCGGCAACTGGATGACGACGAAGAAGTAGCCCTGATCTTCGACCGGAAGGAAGGTCGAGGGAATGCGCGTCGAAACCCAGTAGGTCGCGCCGATCGTCACGGCGAACACCGCCATCATGGCCCAGCGGAACCGGATCAACCCGCGCACGCTCTCCGAATAGGCGTGCGCCATCCAATCGAAGCCGCGGTTGAACCATCGGAACGGCGCGAACGTCGTCGGCCCGCGATGGCGCAAGAACGCAGCGCTGAGCGCCGGACTGAGTGTCAGCGAATTGAAGGCCGAGATGCCGACGGATATCGCGACGGTCAATGCGAACTGGTTGTAGAGCCGGCCAGCGACGCCCGGAATGAACGCGACCGGGATGAACACCGCCATCAGCACCGCGGTCGTCGCGATGATCGGACCCGTCACCTCTTGCATCGCCTTGCGGGTCGCTTCGAGCGGCTTCAATCCAGCTTCAAGCTGACGCTCGACGTTCTCGACCACCACGATGGCGTCGTCGACCACGAGACCGATGGCAAGCACCATGCCGAGCAGGCTCAGCATGTTGAGCGAGAAGCCCAGCATCTTCATCACCACCAGCGTCGCGATCAGCGACACCGGAATGGCTATGACGGGGATGAGCGTTGTGCGCCAGCTTTGCAGGAAGACGAAGACCACCAGAACGACGAGCAGCAACGCCTCGAGCAACGTCTCAACAACGTCCTTCATCGCCGCCGACACGAAGCGGGTCGTGTCGTAGTGCATGGCGTATTCGATACCCTTCGGGAAGCGCTTCGAGAGCTCATCCATCTTGGTCTTCACGCCCTGCTGGAGATCGAGCGCATTCGAGCCCGGCATCTGGAATATGCCGAGCACGACGGTCGGCTCTTCACCAAAGAAGGCCGTGGACGAGTATTGCAGCGCACCGAGCTCGATGCGCCCGACGTCACGCAAACGCACCACCGAGCCCGCGCTCGGATTGGCGCGCACGACGATATCGCCGAATTGTTGCGGATCGCTGAGGCGTCCGGTCGCCGTCACCTGCATCTCGAACGGCGTGCCGGGCGGCGCCGGCGATTGGCCGATCTTGCCCGCGGCGACCTGAATGTTCTGCTCGGCCACCGCCTGCTGCACATCGACCGCGGTGATGCCGAGGTTCGCCATCTTGTCCGGATCGAGCCAGACGCGCATCGAATAGCGCCGCTCGCCGAAGATCTGCACGTCGCCGACGCCCGGCAGGCGCTTCAGCGGATCGACGATCTGAAGGAAGGCGTAGTTGCTGAGCGTCACCGGATCGACGGAGCCGTCCGGCGAGGTGAGGCTGACGATGAGGACGAAGTTCGGATTCTGCTTCTTGATCGTGACGCCGGCCTGATTGACGATCGGCGGCAACTGCGGAGCGGCCTGCGTGACGCGGTTCTGTACGTCGACCGCGGCGATCGCCAGCGGATAGCCGACATCGAAGGTGATCGTGATCGTCGAGGAGCCGTCGTTCGAGCTCGTCGACGACATGTAGGTCATGCCGGCGACGCCGTTGATCTGCTGCTCGAGCGGCGTTGTCACCGTATCGGCGACGACCTGCGCGCTCGCGCCGGGATAGACGGCGCTAACGACGACCTGCGGCGGCGTGATGTCGGGGAATTGCGAGACCGGCAAAAGGAAATAACAAATCGAGCCCGCCAGCACCATGATGACGGCGATGGCAGACGCGAAGACCGGACGCTGAATGAAGAATCCGACCATTTCGCTATGCTCCGCAGAAGCACGACGCCCGGCCGGACGCCGCGTTCTGCGGGATCACAAGCGAACGGATGAAGCCGCTGACGGGAGCCAAGCGGCGGGCGGGAATGGGGGTCGACCGCGCGGCGATCTCACTCGCGAGCACGCTGAACATGGAGCGAAGGGCTGTCGTATCAACACCGTCCGCATACATGACCTGGCGGACCAGCGGATCGCTCAACAGTTCGTCGACTGTCGGCTCCTCGAAGCAAGTGATCATGAACGTCGCCCTTCCCGAAGTCGTTAGCTAGACACCGAACCCCCGAATGCCAGGGCTCTTCAGCCTTGACTTTCTCCAATGAGGTGTTACAGGTCGGTAACAGGTGCAATGTATGTGACAGACCGGTCACACGCCGTCAAGTGCGACGCAGCAAAATTTTGGGAGCGTGACAAAGTTGGCGATGGAAAACTGCCGCTTGTTTCCGCTGAAGCCACGGGACCGCATCATCGCGACCGCGCGCGACCTGTTCCGCCGCCATGGCATCCGAGGGATTGGTGTCGACGCCATCGCCGAAGCTGCCGGCACCAACAAGATGACGCTCTACCGCCATTTCGGCTCGAAGGATGAGCTGGTAGCGGAATGCCTGCGCAGTTTCGGCCGCGAGGTCGATGCGGCCTGGAACGAGGTTGAAGCCGAGCATCCCGGCGATCCCCTGGCGCAGTTGCGCGCCTGGATCCAATGCGGTGTCGAATGCGTCGGTAGCAACGGCCGCGGCTGCGACATGGCCAATGCTGCCGTGGAGTTGGCGGAAAGCGACCACCCTGCCCGCCATGTGATCGAAGAGTTCAAGCGCGAACAGCGCGACCGCCTCGCCAAGCTTTGCGCGGACGCCGGCGCCGCCGACGCCGAGCTGCTTGCGGACACGCTCGTGCTGCTGTTCGAAGGCGCGCGGGTGAGCCGTCAGAGCAGCGGCGTCGAAGGCCCCTGCGCACAATTCATCGCGAGCGCCGAAGCCGTCATCGCTGCATTCCTATGCCGCTCGGCGAATCAGAAGAGTCAGAAGCAGCTGCGGCACGCCGTCGAGACGGTGTAGCGTCCCAAGCGCCCCTGTTTTCCGGCAACCTGAACAGCCGCTAACCACATGCCCATTGCCTCGTTTCACATTGTCTCTCTTTGAGACAATGACGCCGGCCCGCCGGGTCACGGGTATGGCCGATGCCGGCCCGCTGGTGTAAGTTCCGTTCAGATGCGGCGTATCGTTGGGGGGCGTTTATGCTCCGCATCGTGCGTTTGACACACGCGCTCTGTGCCGCCGTTGCCATCTTCATTGCATTGTCCGGAACGCCGGCCGTTGCCGATGACCCATTGGTGGTCCTCGGCCAAAAGCTGTTCTTCGATCAGCGTTTGTCCGGCAGCGGCCGGACCGCCTGCGCGAGCTGTCACGATCCGCGATATGGCTACGCGCAGCCACGCCGCGTTGCGATTTCCGACAACGGTCAACCCGGACGGCGCAACGTTCCGTCGCTGGTGGATGTGCGCTTTCTCTCGACATTCATGTGGGACGGCCGGTTTCCATCGCTTGAGCATCAGGTCTTCGGCCCGTTCGGCAGCGGCGAGATGGGCAATCCCATTCAACATGCCGCGCAACGGCTGAATACCATCCCAGAATACGCGCCGCTGTTCGGCGCGGCGTTCAACGATCGCCCGACGCCGGACAACATCGCGCGCGCAATCGCAGCCTACGAGCGGACGATCGTCTCGCGCGACAGCCGCGTGGATCGTTTTCTCGTCAACAACGAAGCCGGAAGCCTTTCGCCGCAAGAGCGTCATGGCTTCGAGGTTTTCACGCGGCGCGCGAAATGCGCCGGCTGCCATCAGATTTTTCCGGTCGGCGGCGAGAGCGGCCGTCCATTGTTCACGGATTTCCGCTACCACAACATCGGCGTCGGTCAGCGGCCGGGCGGCCCGGCCGACGTCGGCCGCTACGAGCAGACGCGCAATCCGTCTGAATGGGGCGCATTCCGCACGCCGTCATTGCGCAACAGCGTGCGCACGCCGCCGTATATGCACGACGGCAGCATCGCGACACTCGAAGAGGTCGTGGAGTTCTACAGCGCCGGCGGGCAGCCCAACGCGTATCTTTCGCCGCAGATCCGGCCGCTCTTTCTTACAGGCGAAGAGAAAGCCGCGCTCGTGGCATTCCTGCGCGCCTTAGCGGAGTAGAGCTGGCCGATCCCGAGTTACTGGGTCAGGTGGGTGACTTTTTCCACGACCGTGCTCGGCAACTCCAAAGTCTCCCGAACGATCTTGTCGATCTCCTGACCGCTCGCGCCGTCGATCATGAGATTTCGCTTCTCGCAAGCAGCGAGGAAATCCGGATCGTTCAACATCGCCTCGAATGCGCGCCGCAACGCCGCAAGCCGCTCCGGCGGCACTCCGGGCGTCGTGAGAATGGAGCGGCCGACTTCGCCCGTGCTGGCCGCCGCATACAACACTTCGCGGCCCTCTTCGGATTGCGCGAGCTCCGGAAGCGTTGGCACATGCGGAAGAAGCCGATGGCGCTTCAAAGCCGCCTGATAAAGGAAGTTGGCGGTTCCCTGCTTTATCCAACCCGGGTTGGTCACCATGATGCCGGGAATCCCGTAAGCGCCGACGATGTCGACCTCGCCGCGTTCCATCGCGAGCACGATATCGATCGTGCCGGCGTAGCCGCGCACCAGCTTGAACTTGGCGCCCGCATAAGCACTGAGCACGTTCGGGAACAGGACCGTGGTCGAGCCGCCACCCGACGCGCCGACCGAATATGGCTTGGCACGAACATCGTCGAACGATTTGATGCCGCTTTTCGGAAGCGCGATGCCGGTGTCGATGTTGGTAACGACACGTCCGATGTACGGCATCTTGGACACATCGATTTTCGTCTTCGGGTTGACGACGCTGTCGAGCGCCAGCGTCTGCGCAAGGCTGCCGAGCACCGTGCCGTCCTTGGGGGCCGCCTCGTACATGTATTTCGCCGCGACGAAGCTTCCGCCGCCGGGCATGTTCTGGGGAATGATGGTCGGATTGCCCGGCAGATGCCGCGGCAGAAACTCGGCAACGAGCCGACCGTAAATGTCGTAGCCGCCGCCGGGACCATAGCCGATGAGCAGACGCAGCGTTTTGCCTCGATAGAATGCCGCAACCGAGTCGGCCTGCGAAGGCGTGGCCGATATCAACAGCGCCGCAACGACGCCGACCACAAGCCAGACGGTTGCTGTCTTACGCATCGCGTGTCCTCCCCGGTCCTCGTTATGAGACGAAGCTTGTGTTCTTGGCCGCGCCGACGGGCGAAGCCGCAAACACGGAATCGCAACCTGCCTTCATCGGGCTGTAGATCGCGATTCCAGGAAGCAAGGAGGTGACCGGCGCACGGCTGCGTCGGTCACAAGGCGATTGGCTGCTATTAACCTGCCGCAGCGCGGAGCTTCTGGCACTCAGCCTGGAACACGTTGTTGAGGCACCATTCGGCAAGCTCGATGCCTGTCGGGAACCAGATGTTTCCGGCCTTCTTCATGTGTTGGATAATGCCGCGCAAGGCCAGCGTCCGACCAGGGCGCCCGATGATGTACGGATGCATCGTGAACGGGATGTATTTCGGCCGATGGGCGGACTCCTCCCACATCTCGTCGAAGTAGGCCTTCCAGGTCTCGAGTCCGTGATACGGATTGCCGTATTCGCCGTGACGATGGCCGAACAATGTGCCGTCGCCGAACGGCTGCCGCGGCAGTTCGACCAGCAGCTTGCCGTTCTTCTCCCACAGGAACGGATATTCCTCATGGAAGCAGTTGGTGTTGAACACGAACCCGTTCTCGATCAGCAGCTCGATGGTGTTCGTGCTTTGCGTGCACGAGCGCCAGCCAACGGGACGGCGCCCCGCCCTCTGCTCGATCATCGCGATCGCTTTGCGCATGACCTCATGCTCTTGGTCCCGCGGCAGATAGCGCGCGATCTCGTGATTGTATCCATGACCCTCGACGACATGGCCGTTCGCAAGGATCGCCTGGATAGCCTCGGGGAAGCGTTCTGCAATCGCGCCGCAGGTCAGGAACGTCGCCTTGACGTTCTCTTCCTTCAGAATCCGAAGGAGGCGGTAGATCGCGTGGTGTGGCCCATACTCGCCCTGGCTCCACATTTCGTAGTTGAGGATGCCGTTCTTGTCCGGCTTCACGTCCTCGCCGCCCTGGAAGTCGAACGTGAGGAACACGGCGGCCCGTTCGCCGCGGGGCCAGCGGATCAGATCGTCGTAGTGATATTCCTTGAGCATGTTTCGTCCCTTGATCTGGCTTGAGCAGATTGATGGTCCGCCTTCATGGGCGGCCTGAATTTCGACGTCTTGCCGTTACGACGGGCGCACCGAACCGCCGAAGCAGACCAAAGGATTCTAGATCGTGAATATCGGGGCTTTGTAGATCACAAATGGGAACAACTGATGTTCCCGGGCGGCGTCCATGGCGCAATGCAGCACGGCTGCCGCCCCCAAAGCCGCATCCGCTCAAGCTTCGCCATTGACGAGACGGCGTGATTAAATCTGAATCTCAATCGCCGAATTCAGAATCGAAGCGATCGTTTCAACTATGTTTTTCACCGCAGCGCTCCGGGACTTGAACAAGCTCAACACCTTCGTGCGGGTCGCACAGCACCGGAGCTTCACCAAAGCCGCGGCCGAGCTTCGCACCAGACCCTCCGTTGTCAGCAAGCGCATCAAGGAGCTGGAAGCGTCGCTGGGCTTTACGCTGATCAACCGCTCGACGCATGGCCTTGCCCTCACGGAAGCGGGCGAAGGATTGTTTCAGCATTGCCTGCAAACGCTGGTGAAGCTGGACGACTACGTCACCGAACGGCGCAATCTCGAAACCGGACCGTTCGGCACATTGCGCGTGCAGGCCGCGGGCGAATATGCGGGGGCTGTCCTCGCGCCACTGACGATCAAATTCGTGGAGAAGCATCCCGGCGTTCGCGTTCATCTGTCCGTCGCGCCCGACAATCCGGCGCCGACAGAAGACGGCTTCGACGTCATCGTGAGCAGCCAAAAGCCATCGCTTCCGGGTCTTGTGGGACGCGACCTCGGAGCCATTCGGCACGTGGTCTGCGCCTCTCCCGCTTACTTCCGAAAATTCGGCCGCCCCAAAACGCCGCAAGAGCTTCGGGATCACAACTGTCTTGCCGATCTCTATTCCGGGCCGAAGAGGTGGCCGTTTCAAACCGCCTCCCGGCCATTGCTCGTCGAGGTCAAGGGCTCGATGTCGTCGACAAGCCATGATGTCCTCGTCCAGATGGCACTTCGCGGCTGCGGGGTCATCCGAGTGCCGCTCCATTCGGTCAATTCGGACATTGCCGCCAAGCGGCTCGAGGTCATTTTCAAAAAGTCTTCGCTCTCTCCCGAGCGAATGTGCGTGTACTTCGCGAAGTCCAAGCAACTGCCCGCGAAAACCCTCGATTTTGTAAATTTTATCGAGTCCTCTCTCAAAGCGTAGAAAAGAAACGATCACTTGTGCTGGTGGGCCGCGCCCAACGCACTGGCGCCGGATGGCTTAGACACATATTAAGAGACCTGACCTCTCTGCGCGGACCGGGACTGACTTCGATGGCCGACCATTCCCATAAGCATCACGAACACGACCACCACGAGCGCTGGAAGCACGACGGCGTCCGCGTGATCCCCGCCAACCAGCTCGATCCCAACGTGCCGTCAACCGCCGGTATGGACCGCAAGGCCGCGATCAACTTCGCCCGCGTGGGCGCCCAGAAGCTCTGGGCCGGAACGGTGACGATCAAGCCTGACGCCAAGACGGGCGCCCATCATCACGGCCATCTGGAAAGCGTGATCTATGTCGTGCGAGGCAAGGCCCGCATGCGCTGGGGTGAGCATCTGCAATTCACAGCCGAGGCCGGACCCGGCGATTTCATCTTCGTGCCTCCTTACGTCCCGCACCAGGAGATCAACGCCAGCCCGGACGAAGTTCTCGAATGCGTGCTGGTCCGCAGTGATGGCGAAGCCGTCGCGATCAACCTCGACATCGAGCCGGTTGAGAAGCCGGAGACGGTTCTTTGGGTCGACCCCATCCACCGCGATCCGAACGAGAAGAAATAACGAGCGCGCCGAAGCGCATCGGCAATCAAATTGATAAAACGGGAAACGCAAGAAATGTCCGACACCATCACGACCAAGGTTCTGAGCTACGATGGCGCGCGCAAGATACTCGATGCCGGCATCGCCAAGGCGAAGTCGATGAATGTCCCTCAATGCATCTGCGTGGTTGACGCCGGCGGCCACCTGCTCGCTTTCGCGCGCATGGACGGCGCCTTCGCGATGTCGTTCGACACCGCATACATGAAGGCGAAGACCGCCGCCTCCTACGGCCTTCCGACCGGCGGCATCGAAGCCGGCATCGACATCAAGCTCGCGATCGCGACGCAGGGCCAGCGGATCAATCTGCCGGGTGGCCTTCCGGTCATTGTCGATGGCCGCGTGATCGGCGCAGTCGGTGTCGGCTCCGGCACCGGCGCGCAGGACCGCGAGGTCGCTGCCGCCGGGATCAGGACGATCGAAGGCGCGAAGTCGTTCGACTGATCTTTCGACCGATCTTGGGCGGCGCTACACCTCACCAAGTGTAGCGCGCACCGCCGGAGATCTGGTGGCTTGCAGCGTTGCTGCGGAATTCGCCGTTGTAGGCGGCGAACAGCCGGAACGACTCGCGCGTCCATCCCGCCAGCTTGAGACCGACCAGCGCCGCGTCGCGGCCAGGCTCGGCGGAGTTCACTGTAAACGCGTTGTCCAAGAGCGCGGCCTGGCTGACCAGCGTGCTGTCGCGCCAGTCGTGGCCCCAACCAACCTTGAGCTCTGGCATCAGCGAAACGCCAGTCGGCAACCGCGTCGTCGTACTGAGCGCAACGCCGAGCGTGCTGGCTAGCTTCTCGAACGACTGCGCCGGATAGCTCAAACCGAACGGCTGCTGCGTCTCGGTGTAGCCATTGCGGCGAAGCCCCTGCCACACCAAGCCCACATAGGGCTTCACGGTGTAGGCCGCGACCGGAATGAGATAGCCGGCCTCGACGCCGACGCTGCCACCGAAGCCGTTGGCGTTGCCGTTGATGGCGCCCGACGTGAGGCTGATATTGCGCGACGTTTGCATCTGCGTCGGTCCCGCCGCGGCGCGGAAGTCGAACACCGCACGGCCGGGCGTCCAGCTTGCATAAAGCGCGCCGGTGTAGGTGTCGGAGGTCGCAGTCGCACCGTTGCTGTCAGTCGTGGTGCGCGCGAAACCGAACGCGACACCACCGATGAGGTCCTTGGCCAGCAAGCGGTCCGCACCCATCGTGAAACCGCCGCTCCGGCTCTTCGAGCCTAGCAGCGCGCCGGAATCGCCGATCGAGCTCCAGCGGCCGAACGCCTGACCCCAAACACCCCAGCCCTGCTCAGTTGGCTTTGCAGGCATCACGCTCGCAAAGGCATTGGCCGCCTGACGCGCCTCGGCGCTCATCGATTTATTGTCATAGGCGAACGCGATCGCCTGCGACGAACCGCTCTGGCTGTCGGCCACGCCGCTCGCAAGCGCAGCTTGCCGATCCGCCACCGAGCCCATGAAGCCCGTGAACGAGTTCAGAGCCGCACCGTTCGCCGCAGGCTGGCCCGGCCCACTCAATTGCGTCAAAGCCGTCGTGTAGGCGTTCTGCGAGGTGAGAGAATAGAGCGCGTCATACAGCACCTTGCTGGCCGAATTCGGCAAGGAGCCCGCAGCAGGACGATTGTTGTCGAGAACGGACGCGACGCCCTGCTGTCCCTGCGTCAGGGGGCGGCCCGACGTCATGCCTGCGAACGATGCAGGCGTCACCGCCAGGCTGATCGAGGTCGTCGAATAGATCAGGTCGAAGCGCCCGTTGGTGGGCAGACCGCTGCCCGGCTGCGTTAGCGAGGTGAACGCGCCCGCGGTCCTCGCGCCATCGGTCGCCTCCACGAATTTGAAACTGTTACCGATGGATGGCGTGAAGTTGCTCGGCGTGCCGACGCTGTCGCGCAGCACCGGCGTCAACGTACCGTTGGCGGTGAAGGTGTTGCCCGCGCCGGTCACGTGGATGCGGTCGAAGGTTCCGGGGCCGCCCGGCACGATCAGGTTGCCGTCGATGTCGATGACCGTCACGGCCGTCGAGGTCAACGCAACGTTGCCGTTGAACGTCAGCATGCCCGCCGAGTTGCCGTGCAAGACCGTGCCCGGCGCCACTGCGCCGTTGGCAACGAGATCGCCGATGTTGGCCATCTTGCCCGGCGACAGGATGCCGGAGATCGTGGTGTTGCCGTTCACCTCGCCCATGCCAGCGACCGTGCCGCCCTGATTGACGATCAGCGAATTGCCGACACCCGTCACGCTCAGCGTGCCGTCGATTGAAAGCACACCGCCGAGGACTGTCACATTGCCTGGCGCCGACGTGCGTCCGGCGATGGTGAGAATGCCGGCGCCGTCTTTGTTGAACGCACCCGAGGTGGTCAGCGGCTTGCTCCAATACTCCGTCGTATCGGCGGCAACGGTTTGCGTGGCGTTCGCCGCCAGCGTGGTCGGGCCGTCGGTTGCCCGGTCGAGCCGGATCAGACCGTAGCCGTACACGGCATCGAGACCGGCTTTGCCGAGGTCTTCGGTCGTGGAGAACAGAAGACGCGCGAGGTCTCTCGCATTGTAGTCGGGGAAGGCGCCGATCAGCACCGCGATGGCGCCTGAAACGGTCGGCGCAGCCATCGATGTGCCTTGCAGCGCGGCATAGGTGTTGTCGGGCACCGGACCGTAAATGCCAGGATCCGTTGCAAGGTTGCCGCCGGGCGCCGCGACGCACCAGCTCGCCGCCACGCCGCAGAAGTTCGAGTAGGCCGCCGGAATCTTCACCCAGACGCCGCTGCCGGGCGCGGTCTCCTGGATGCCGATCGACATCACGCCGATAATGATGCCTTTCTCGCCGAGCAGATGCGAGTAATCGAGGTTGGCGCCGCCGTCGGTGTAAACGCCGGTGTTCGCGTGCTCGGGCCGGATAAACGGATAGAGCGCGATGCCGTTCGGGTTCAGGCCCGCAGCCGGGTGATCCTCGCGGTCGTTGCCGTTGGCCGCGACAATGATCTTGTCCGCCTGTAAGGCCGTGGTGATGGCACCGACCTCGGCCTGCGTGTCCGCGCCGACACCCCACACCTTCTGTGGCGGCGTGCCGTCGGGAAGACTCGGACCATAGCTGGCGTTGTAAACCTTCACGTTGGCGAGCGATGCGAAATAGTTCATCGCATCGACTTCGCTGAAGCCCGGCGCGATCACCGCATTCGGCGCGTCGCGGCCACCGGTAATCGTGCGGATGGGAACGATCTTGGCGTCATAGGCCACGCCGTGCATGTCGACGTTGTCGAACTTCTCAGCGGCGATGATGCCGGCGACATGCGAGCCGTGCTTGTCGTTGGCCGATTGAACGCCGACGAAGGTCGGGTCGTAAGGCGTGTTGGCGTTGTTGAGGACGTAGTTCCTCGCGCGGCTGAGATCGAGCTTGTTGACCAGCGCCGCGTTGCCGGTGTCGAAGCCCGTATCGCCAACGGCGACATAGACCGGATTGTTGCTGGCGTCCTTGCCGGTGTAGCCGCGGCCATAGGCCGTGCTCGCCTTGATGAGATCGAGGTTCCAGGTCTGAGCGAACGTGCTCGGCATCGGGCTGGGCAGATTGGGCGACGTGTTGTTGCCCATCGGAGCCAGCGATGCCGGCGCAGCGTAAGCGGATGCGCCAATCGACGAAGATGCGAGCGCCCGCGAGGACAACACCTGCGCCGCATTCGGCGCCAGAACGAGCCGCTGCCCGGCGGTAAGCACGCCGAGATCGGCGGCCTTCGCCAGATCGCGGACCGCGCCCGGCGCCAGTGCACGGGCGTAATCCAGAACGGCGTCGCGCGAGGAAGGATCGCGATAGACATTGTCAAAAACGGTGGCGAGGACGCCGCGCACGCCCTGACGCGCCGACAGATCGAGCGCGTTGATGATGTCCGGCGACAGCAGAGGCTTTCGGACGGCTGCTTTGGCCGGTTTGCCCGCCTTCTCTTTCGCGGTATTGATCGCGGCGCGATCCGAGCGCGCGGTGCTCTCCGCTGCGTTGATAGGCGCGAAGAACGCGCCCTGCCCCAGAACCATTCCAACGCTGAGAGCCGTCGAGCTCAGCAGCAGGCCCAACCGGCCCAGACGCCGCTCATTGTTTCGAACCTCGTGCGACGGCGCCCCGTCGCACGCACAACCACCCGTCATCAATCGCCCCCAACACCACCGCTGCCCCCGCAGCGTCTTCCACTGGCCGCTCCTCGGCCATCTGCGCTTTTCCTGACACGCCGGGCTTCCGCGGTCAGCAGGAACCGGCAGTCGTCCCGTCTCAATTTGCGGTCGTTCTGTCTCAACCTGCGGGCGCGAGCGTTTCGTTATTGGCGCAAAATAAACGGACTCTGAAATCTCAGCGGTTGAGTCTTGGCGATTACACGCCCGTATCGTGCGACGATCGGTAGCGGCGCTTCCGTTTACGCCTGTGGGTTCCCTTACAGATGGATCGGTCTTTTCAACACGGCGGGACTGCTATTAACGCGGCCGTCAAAAATGTCCGGTACAACGCTTTCCGACGATCGAATTTAACCTGTCAAAGAACCGCGGATATACGCGCAGCCGCGCTGAATTCCTCCTCCATGTCAGTCAACTCCAAAACCCATCGGACGAGCCGCTCGAAAATTCCCGCCACCCGTTTCACGACGGAGCACATCGAGCCGCACAAACGCTTCGATGCCTGGAGAAACAGCATCGGCGTGTTTCTCGACGTACGATTGCCGTCAACGGGCGCGTCGGCGTTCGAAGCAAAAGCCGAAGGCTATCTGCTCGACGATGTCTTTCTTTCGCGGTGCAGGGCAAGCGCGCAGAAATTCGATCGCCCTGAGGTCAAGATCGCACGTGATTCCATCGACCACTACATGATCCAACTGGTGCTCGGCGGCCGCATCGACATGGATCACGGGGAACAACACCTCGTGGCGCCCACCGGCGGCCTGATCGCGTTCGACCTGAGCGACGTGATGGACACGTTCAATTCGGACTTCGACGTGCTGTCCATCATCGTGCCGCGGCGGCGGCTGGCGCCGCTGCTTGCCAACCCGGACGGCCAGCAAGGGGCGCAAGTCGATCCCGAAACAGGATCGGGCAAGCTGCTCGCCAACTTCCTGGTCACACTTTTCTCGGTGGCGCCCACGCTCAGCCAGGCCGAAGCGAGCCTCGCCGCGCGCTCGTTGCTGGATCTCGTCGCCCTCGCCTTCAACGGCGTGGCGTTGCGAACCGGCGACCTGCCCGAACTCGCGCAGCAGGCGGAGCTCATGCGCGTGCAGAACTTCATCAAGGAACGCCTGCCGCTGCCGCAGCTCGAGCCCACGTTTGTCGCCGAGGGCGTCGGCATGTCCCGCGCCCAGCTCTACCGGCTGTTTGCGCCAATCGGCGGCGTCGCGGAATACATCCGCGAGCAACGTCTTCGCCGGTGCCTGGCGGATTTGCTGTCCGCGCGCAACACTCATCGCCAGATCGCCGACATCGCCTATAGCTGGGGCTTTCACGATCCGGTTTATTTCGCGAAGGCATTCAAATCCAGATTCGGCCGGACGCCATCCGAAGCGCGGGAAGCAGCGCTCTCTTCTGCACCCCGCGACCGTAGAGGCAATGAACTGGCAACCGGGGACCACCTTTATGAGGAATGGATTTCCGGCCTCGCCTGACCACAGCTCCGAAGAGAGCGCGCATCGCGGTCGACGACGTTCACTGCCGAGCCTCTCTCAGCGACCGCTTCCTTCCTCCGCTACTGGACGGTGACGTTGGCGCTCTTGATCACGTTGCGCCAGACCGCGATCTCGTCAGCGACAAATTTCGTCATCTCCGCCGGAGTCGAGGTGACCGCGAGTGCGGCGCTCTTGAGAAACGCCTCACGCAGACGCGGCTGCGCGCAGGCTTTGACGATCTCGCCATGCAGCCGGTCGATGATCGGCTGCGGCGTCGCGGCCGGCGCCGCGAGCCCCCACCAATAGGACATGCCGTAGCGCGGCTGGCCCGCTTCGGCGAAGGTCGGCACGTCCGGCAGCAGCTCGTTCCGCTTGTCGCCGGAGACGGCAAGGCCGACCAGCGTTCCCGCCTTCACGTGCGCCACACCGGACGCGAGACTCGCGATCGCCATGTCGACGCGCTTGGCGATGACGTCGGCAATCGCCGCCGCGACCCCCCGGAACGGTACGTGCAGCGCTTTGACGCCTGCCACGTTGAGCAGCAACTCCATCGCCAGATGTGCCGACGAGCCCGGCCCGCCGGAGCCGAAGGTGATCTGGCCTGGTTTCTCCTTGGTGAGCGCGATGAGTTCGGCCAGCGTTTTCACCCCGAGATCGGGGCGCACCATCAGGATCGACGGAGAGTCAGCGATGCGGCTGACCTGCACGAGATCTTTGATCGGATCATACGGCAGGTTCGGATAAAGGCCCGGCGAGATCGACAACGAGTTGTCGGTCAGCAGCAATGAGTAGCCATCCGGTGCCGCACGAACCACCGAAACGGTCCCCGCGGTGCCGCCGGCCCCGCCGCGGTTCTCGACGATCACCGATTGGCCGAGTTGTTCGGTCAATTCCTGCGCCACCAGGCGCGCGGAAACGTCGGTGAACGAGCCCGGTGCGAACGGCACGACAATGCGGATCACCTGGTTGGGCCAATTCGCTTGCGCCGAAGCGCGGCCGCCAGCAGCCAACGGCGAGAGCGCCGCGCCGAGAAGCAATGTGCGGCGGCTGAGGGCGGTCATGCTTGTTTCCTCCGAATTTGATCTTGGTTGCGGCCGAGCGCGGCGCGCCAGCGTGTCAGCAAGGAGTCGCGCAGCGATGGGTCGAGCAGCCGATCGTCGAGCGGGATCGGCGCGACCGGATGGCTGCGCGGCGCGTCGAGCGGAAACAGACCCGCCTCCCCAATCGCGGCCTGCCCTTCGGGTGAGAGCATGTAATCGAGGAATGCGGAGGCCGCCTCAGGATTGGCCGCGCGGCGCGGAATGAAGGCGACGCGTGCAACACCCATGGATGGTCCGGAAGATCGCGCGATCTTCAACACCGGATCGGCTGCGGCAGCGCGCGTCGCATAGGCGCCGAGGAGATGAATGGCGAGTTCGCCACCCTTCGATACGGCTGCGACAAGAGCGGGCGCGGAGCCAACCGCGCGCGGCGCGGATGACGCGAGGGCTCCGAGAAAACCGTCGAATGCCGGGTCCGTCAGCGACCACCACAGCATCGCCAGAAAACCGAGACCGTTGGTCTCGATGTCCGGCACCGCGATGCGTCCGCGAAAACGCTGCGGATCGCTCGCGATCAGCGCGGCAATCTCAGCCGGTGTACCGGCCAAGGCAGAAGCATCGCGCGTGAGCGTGAACAGCGGCTCGCAGGTCGTGGCCACCGCCAGATCGCCGTAGGCGGCCCCAGGCGGCAGACTGCGTTTGACGCCATGCGGCTGCGCGAGCCCGTCGCGTACCAGCCCCATCTGCTGGTCCATCGCACTGCTCCAGAACAAATCCGCGGTCGCGCCTCCGGAAGCCGCCTCGGCCAAGAACCGCCGGTGCAGGTCCGTGCTGATGCCGAATACGAAGTCGATTTCGACGGACGGATGGCGCTCCGCAAAGCCGCGCAGCAGCGGCTCGCAATAGCGGCGCTCGGCCGCCGACAATATGGTCAGACGCTTACGCGGCATGGCCCTGTTTCGCTTCCTCCCCGGGGAGCCGTTAAACCGGCTTCGTATTCCGCACAGGCTACGGGCGTGATATTGGTTTGTACAGCATGGTGGGATTTCCTTCAGAGCGCGGCGCGAGCAGCCTGGAAAAGATGCTGGCGTTGCTGGACGTCTTCACCGCCGCGGCGCCGGCCTGGTCCACGGAGGATCTGATCCAGCTTTCCGGCACGTCCCGCTCGACTTGCTATCGCTACATCAAGGTGTTGCAGGACGCAGGCCTTCTCACGCCGGTCGCCGGCGGCGCCTGGATGCTCGGCCCGCGCATCATCGAACTCGATCGCACCATGCGGTTGTGCGACCCTGTGTCCATCGGCGGCGGGCCGCCGATGCGTCGGCTTGCACAGAAAACCGGACACAGCGCGTTGCTCTGCGTGCTGTTCAGCGGAACGGTGATGTGCGTCGACGACGCGCCCGCGGCTGGCGGCGCCCCGGCAGGCCTGTTCAGCCGCGGACAGCGGCGCCCGCTGTTCGCCGGCGCCGCCTCGAAGACGATCCTCGCGCATCTGCCGCCGCATCAATTGCGCGCCCTATACGCACGCCACCGCACGGCCATTGCAGGCTCAGGCCTCGGTGCGGATTGGGATGCGTTCCGAGCGGCGCTCCGCACCATCCGCGACGCCGGCCACTGCGTCACGATCGGCGAGTTTAATCCGGGCATCCTCGGCATCGCGGCGCCGCTGTTCAGCGCGGAGGGCGGCGTGCTCGGCAGCCTCGGCATTGCCACAGCAGCGCATCGCGTGCCAGCCAAGAAACGCGCCGCACTGGCGGCGCAAGTGATGGCCGCGGCGAAAGACGCCTGCCGCCGGATCGCGCAAGAGCAGCCGCAAGCCGCGCGCCCGGCGCGCGCGCTGGGGTGATCTGCCCTACTCCGTCACTTCGATCTTCACATGCTTAGCGAGTTCGGCCCATCGGTTGAGCTCGCGATCAAGATGGGCGCCCAACTCCTGCGATGTGCCGCTCTTGATCTCCAAGCCGATCTTCCGCAACCGCTCGATCGTATCGGGATGGCTAAGCGCCGTAACCGCCGCCTTGTTGAGCTTGTCGCCCACAGCCGGCGGAAGATTGGCCGGCCCGAACAGGCCGAGCCACGCATAAAGCGAGAAGCCGGGCAGCATCGTCTCCGCGACCGTCGGCACGTCCGGCAAAGCCTTGCTGCGCTCCTGCCCCGTCGTGGCCAGCGCCCGCAGCCGCCCGTCGCCGATGAAGGGCAGCGCGGTCGGCATGGTCGCAAACACATAAGAGAGACGCCCCGCCACAAGGTCCGTCATCACCTGACCGCCGCCGCGATACGGCACGTGCGTGACCTTGATGCCCGCGAGATAATTGAAATTCTCCGCAGTCAAATGATTGTCGCTGCCGTTCCCCGCGGAGCCGTAGTTGGTCTCGCTGCTCTTGGTGCGCGCAAGCTCCACCAACTCCTTGAGCGTCTTGGCCGGCGACGACGACGGCACCACCGCGACCATCGGGACAACGCCAACCATGCTGATCGGCGTGAAGCTCTTTCGCGCGTCATAAGGAATGGACTTGAACAGGATGGGATTGGCGGCAAGCGCCGTGGTCGCAAGCACCAGCGTATAGCCGTCGGCGGGAGCGTTGGCGGTTGCGCCGAAGCCGACGATGCCCGCAGCTCCGGCGCGATTGTCGACGAATATTTGCTGGCCAAGCTGATCGCCCATCGCCGGCGCAACGATACGCGCGACGATATCCGTGATGCCGCCCGTGCCATACGGGACAATCAGGCGGATAGGCCGATCCGGAAAATTCTGCGCGCCAGCCTGAAGCGTCAGCGCGCCCAGCAGCCCGGCCGCAAGCGCCAGTCGAAACGACCGCATTTCATCCTCCCTTTATCGGCCCGCTGGCTCGACGCCGCGGACTCTCGCTATTCAGCTTAGCGTTTGCGCTAAGCTGCAACCGGCAGCCGTTTGGCGTCCCACGCCGTCGCGCAGATCGACGACCAGGTCGGCCGTTTGAACTCGGCTTGAAGCTCGTCAAGGATGGCGTGCGTCGGCAGTTGCGAGCAGCCGATAAACATCGCATCGCAATCCGATCCCATCGTCGCGCGGGCCAGATCGCGCACCTGTTCAGCGGTGATCTTGCCAAGCGCGACCACATCGGGCGCGCGGAACGTGTCCATCCGCATCACGCTGATGCCGCCATCGGCGAGAAACGCCGCAAGCTGCTGGTTCACCATGTCGTGGTACGGCGTGACGACTGCGATGCGCTTGGCGCCGTCATGCTGGAGTGCGCTCACCATCGCGCGCGCGGTGGTGACAACCGGCAGGCTGGTGGCTTCCGTCAGCTTCGCTTGCAATTCAGCATCGCCGGCCGGACCGGAGATGAAGCCTGCTGCCGTGCAGCCGTAGGCGATGAGATCGTGCTTGCCATCTGCAAAGTGTTGGCGCGCGAGAGCAATGGCGCTGTCGCGATAGGCCGGGAGCGTTTCCTTGGTCAGCAATCCCTGCCCGCGCGGAATCTTGACGGTCGTGATCGACGACCCCACGGGCAGCCAGGCCGCTAGCTCGATCTCCATCGTCGTGTTGTTGGCCGGCACCATCAGGCCGACCCGGAGTGGTTTGTCAGATACGCTGCTCATACCGCGGCCCAACCCATTTGCTTGGCCTTCAACACCGGACGCGTCACCGAATGCACGGCCTGACGCGTGCCCGCCGGGAGCTTGCGCCAGTGCAACGCGCGTAGTTCGCCGAACAGATGAGGCAGGCGTTTCCAGGTTTCGCCGCCATCGATCGAGCGGAACAGCTCGCCGAGATTTGTACAAACGAACACCAGCGTCGGATCGGCCGGGTCGGTCGCGACGCACCACACAGTGCTCTCGATCGCGCCGGGCAGCTTGGCATCCTCCCAGGTCTTCCCGTAATCGCGCGAGCGCAACAGGAAACCGTCATTGCCGGGCGGACCGTTGCCGTTGGTCAGAAACACCACGCCGGAATTGTCCGCACGCGGAACAATGCTGCGCGTATAGGGCCACGGCGACGGAATCTCCTGCACAACGAACGTCTCGCCGTTGTCCTCGCTGCGATGCAAGCCGCGGTTGGTGGTGACGAACACGACCTTGCCGCCACTGGGAAGTTTCATCACCGCGAGGCCATGCACATCGCCGGAGACGAGCCCCTTGTCCTTGTACTCCCAGGTCTGACCACGGTCCTTGCTGCGATAGATGCCGCCGACCTCGATGGATGCCCAGACCGTTCCGTCATCCACCGGATCGAACAGGATCTGAGTGACGCGCGTCGGTCCGGCGTTGACGTCCGAGAGCGGGATCACACCGGGGGGCGTGACAGCCTTCCATGTCTTGCCAGCATCGGTGGAGCGATAAAGCGCAGCCGGCCGCGTCCCGGCAATCAGCACGTCGGGATCGGCAGGATCAAGCGCGATCGACCAGACGTCATTCATCGGGGATGGCAAATGCGCCCAGCGCGCGGTCGCCTCATCCCAGCGGAACACGCCGCCGTCCGTCCCGGCAAAAAGCCGGCTGGGTGCTTTCGGATGG
This sequence comes from Pseudomonadota bacterium, assembly GCA_040756555.1. Taxonomy (GTDB): domain Bacteria; phylum Pseudomonadota; class Alphaproteobacteria; order Rhizobiales; family Xanthobacteraceae; genus Z2-YC6860. The sequence continues at coordinate 110,616 of JBFLYS010000009.1, forward strand.
CTCGCGAGTGCCCACACGCGCTGCTCGAGATACATGCCCGAGTGGCTGTTCGGATGGATCCAGGTTTCGCCGCGGTCGTCGCTGAACCAGGCCGAGTGTCCGGCTGTGCCGGCATAGACGTGCACCTCTGCGTTGCTGGGCGTGGTCTGTGTCACCTTGTCCCTCCTCAACCGCGAGCCTTGACCGGGGATAATAAACAATCCCATCATTTGGGAAATTTCAATAATGCCTCCGCTGCCCGATCCAGGCAAGCAGGGCCCACGGGAGAAACGCGATGGCCACTTCGATGACGCGCCGCTCGTTTATGCTGGGCGCCGCAGCGGCTCCCCTGCTGTTAGCCCGGCCAGCCATCGCCCAGTCCGGATTTCCGTCGCGGCCGATCCGCATCGTGATCGGATTTCCTCCGGGCGGCGGCATCGACATCCTGGCGCGGCTGATGGCGCCCAAGATGTCGGAGCGTCTCGGACAGCCGGTCGTGGTCGAGAACCGGCCCGGCGCCAACGGCCTGATCGCGACGCAGGGCGTGGCGCAGGCCGACGCCGATGGCCATACCATCCTGTTCGGCACAACCGGCAACCTTGCGGTCAATCCGGTGCTCTACGCCGGCAAGCCGGGCATGGACATGGAGAAGGATTTTTCACCGCTCTCCAACGTCGCCTCGCTCGGCTTCGTGCTGGTGGTCAATCCATCGCTCCAGGCGAATTCGCTGAAAGAGCTGATCGAGCTTGCGAAAGCAAAACCCGGCAGCCTGCTGTTCAGTTCGAGCGGCAACGGAGGCCTGCCGCATCTGTCGGGCGAGTTGCTGAACCTGCAAGCCGGGATCAAGACGCTCCATGTTCCCTATCGCGGCAGCGCGCCGGCTTTCACCGATCTGATCAGCGGTCAGGTGAACTTCATGTTCGACGCGCTCGCGATCGCCCAGCCGCACATCGAAGCGGGCAAGCTCCGGCCGATCGCAACCACCGGAACGAAACGCATGGCGGCCCTGCCCAATGTGCCCGCTGCGAACGAGACGCTGCCGAAATTCGAGGTGGTCAACTGGTACGGCATGGCCATGCGCGCGGGCACCTCGCCGGAGATCATCAAACGCTTGCACCAGGAGGTCGCGCACGCGATCGCACAGCCCGACGTCGCCGAACGGGCAAAGACACTGGGCCTCGATCTGATCGGCAGCAAGCCCGAGGAGTTTGCGAAGTTTCAGCGCCAGGAAATCGACAAGTGGGCTGGCGTCATTCGCACGGCGAATATCAAGGGCGATTGATGGCGTTTGCGAATGCGCAACACCCGGCCTCGCGGCCGGGTGTTGTACTCGAAATCCGTCGGCGCGATCAGAAGGAACCGGCCGGAAGCCGATAGACGTCCGGGCTCTTCGCATCGGCGACATAGAACAGCACCAGCCCGGTCGGAGTCAGGATGCGCTGGTCCTTCTCGCCTTGCGCGAACGTGCCCTGAAGGATCAGCATCGTGGTGCGGTCCTTGGCGTCGCTGCCGCGGAACATCAGCACGCCGCCGTTGACCGGCATGTTGGTTGCGACGGAGTCGGGCTTGTATCCCGCCGCAAGGAAATGCGTGCGCAGCACGGTCGAGTTCGAGAACAGTTGCTCCGGCGTCATTTTCTCGTCGACCGCCTTCGACCAGGCGATGCCGACTTGGATGAGCGTTTTCGACTTGAAGCCGAACACATAGGACACCTCAGCGGTGCCGCCACCCGGCAGCACATCCGCCGCCTTGATGGTGAGTATCTTGGTCTGCTCACTCGGATTGTTCTCGGACCGGATCGCATCGGCCTTGATATTGAAATCCTTTGTGATCGCATTGCGCACATCGTTCTCCGACATGCCGAATCTGGCGGAACGGAAGCCCGCGACATCAGCGGTCTGCGGCATCACATTCGCGGCGCCTGCCGGCGCTGCCGGAGCATCCTTTCTCGCGGCTTGCGCCAAGGCGCCGTTCAGAGCGACCGGCGATCCCAGCAGAACAATTGCGCCGATCAGCGACGCGACACCAAGACGATATCGGCTCATGATCTTCTCCTTTTCAAACTCATACTCGATGCGAACGGCCCCGCGCCTCACAGAAGCAGCAGCGGCCTGAAGATGACGCGCCCGTAGAATTGCTCGCGCGGCCGATCCGGGATCGCCATGCGCCACGGAAATCCAACGCTGCCTTCCAACGTGAACGACGGAATCGGCGTCCAGGAAGCGCCCACCCCCGACGAGTCCAACTGAGTCCTTGCGGGAAACGTCGCGTAGGTCGAGCCGCTGTCGATGAAGGCATACACATCGAGCCCCTTGAGAAGCTCGGACATGTCCCGGTGCAGTTCGAGATTGAAATAGTAGCCGCTGTCTCCGGACACTGAGTTTGTGGGGTAGCCGCGGACCGTGGTGGGACCGCCGATAACGAACACCTGATCGCCCGGAAGCAGCTTCTCCCAGGTGTATTGCCAGCCTGCGAGGAATGTGACGCTGAACTGCTGCGGCAGCTTCGCCAGCGCGTTGGCGCTTCCGGTGAATGTCTCGAAACTGCGCTCTCCGCCGAGAATCTTGTCGTGCCAGTTGATGCGATTGAACGCAGGCGAGATCGTTGCGGTGTACTCAGTGCCCGAAGCCGTCAGTGCAAAGCCACCGGTAATCTTCGAGTAGCGATCCATAACGGTGGCGACTTCGGCAAAATCGGTTTCCGAATTGCCGTAGGCATAGGCCGCGTTCGCTTGCAAAAGCCAGGCGTCGGTGACCCAGAGCGGCTGGCCGAAGTTCAGGGCGGCCTGATTGGATTTTCCGGTCACCTGAAGGCCATCGAGCGGGCCTTGAATGATCTTGATCTTGCCCTGCGTGTAGCTGGCACCGAGACGCCCACCCCAAGGATTGACCGGCACGTTATAGGCGATGTTGCCGTTGATGTTGCCCTGCGCCTTTACCCCATAGAAGGTGAAGCGGTCGTCGATGCCTGCAAGCCCATGCAGCTTGTAATAGGCGCCGCCCTGATTCTGGCCGGTGGTCTTGACGCCCTGGTTGTCGAAGAAGAACTGGAGTGTGTTGCGCGGCGGCTCGGTGACGGCAAGTTGGAGATCGGTCAATCCGAAATCGGTGCCGGGTTGAAGCAGAGCGCGGACTTGCACGTCGTTGGTGCGGTTGAACCAGACGACGTCGCGGTTGAGTTTGGGAACATCGAGCACCTCGCCCTTCGGCGGATCGACGCTGCGCAGGATATAATCTTTCGAAGTCTGCTGGTTGCCCTCGACGCTCGTTTTCTGCAAGCGGCCTTCGGTGAGCTTTACGCGCACGACGCCGCCGTCGGCGGTCTGCTCCGGCAAGGTGGCGATCGCCGTCACGATCCCCCGCTTTCCATAGAGCTCGTTGATCTCCGACACGAGGTTTTGCAGGCCGGCGATGTCAACCTGTTTGCCGACATACTTCGACGCAATCGCGTCCAATTCCTCCTGAGTGATGAACTTGGATTTGTCGAAGATCACCTTGCGCAGTTTGAAGCGCGGGCCGCCGCCGGGGATCTTCACCGCGGGCGCGCGCTGCGGACCGACGACACCCGGCCCCTGCTGCTTGGGCACCTGCTCGCGCTGCTCAAGCCGGCGCTGCTGGCGCTCGACGTCTCTCTCGATCTGAGCGGGATTGAACTGCCCGGGCGACACCTGCGCACGCGCCAACGAAGGCACGACAGACACGATGCCGGCAACAACGAGAATGAAATGAGCACTGCGCATCCGACTACCAATGAAGGTCCGGACGCGGACGCAACGTCCACCGGAATGCTGATTCTCCCGAGAATCTATCGGGCGCGCGCACCGAAATCGAGCGAACGGGCGCATCTGTCCACCGCTCCGCAACATTCAGCATCGGTCTCGTCCGGGGCGAATGACGCCGCTCCGCCTTCACCGGAGACCCTTGATATTGACCGCCGGCCCATTGCCGATCGTTTCGACCGCCTTGGGCAGCTTCAGGCCGTCCAGGACCGCCGCCGGCGTCGCGCCCCAGATGCGGCCGGTCGATCCCTTCTTCTCGGTCCCGTCCTCCTGCTCGAACGGATTGCCATTCCACATGTCCCGCGGCACGTCGCGCACGAGGCTGATGCCGTTGAACACGTTGAGCGCCGTCGTATTGGCCAACAGGCCATAGTCGACGACGAAGCCGCTGGTCGTGGTGTAGTTGCCGTTCTGCGAGAACGTGAACGGCGCGCCGTTGAACTGGTAGAGCTGCACCGTCGGCCACCCCATGGGCACCGGGCTGCGATTGTTCATGACGTAGGTCTGGCCGAGCATGTTCAGAGTAAATTGCCCGGCGATATAGCCGTTGAGGATCGTGAAGCTCGGACCGACGTTGGTGATGGTCGCATCGACCGCAAGAAGCTGCGGAATGACCGTCGCCGGCGGGTCGATCACGAGCGACACATTCTGGGCAACCGTCCCATTCGGGCCGGTGATCGACACGATCAGCGGCCCAGGTGCGCCGGGCGTTTGAATGATCGTGCCCGTGATGCTGGTGCCGCTGAGCGTCAGCGACGTCGTTACTTCGACATTCTGGAGATCAAGTGCACCGTTCGACTTCAGGACGAGGCTGTCGCCCTTCACCTCGTCGAAGGACACACCGCCGGTGGCGGTCAGGTCGATGCCGCCAGGCGCCGAGACATTCTTGACGTGAATGGAGCCGAGAGCGGCGATATGAATTTCGCCGGCTGTCGTGCTCGCGGACAGCCAGTTCGCATCCATGGTCATCGGCCGCGCTTCCGTCCCGATGCCGCTGGCGCTCGCGAGAACGACGGCCGCGTTCGGCCGTTGGGTCGCGAAGTTCAGTTGCCCATCGCCGTTGCCGAGGATCTGGCCCGGATGCGTGGCGTCGCCCGCAGTGACGCTGATGGCTGTCGTATTGGGCGACGCCGGCGCGAGGAGGCTGACGAGCTTGCCTAGGACGGCGTCGCCTGCGGTTGCGACAACTGTCACCGTGCTCGCCGCCGACATCACCGTATTGGCCTGCATCGTGACCGACGCAGCGCGCAGGTCGATACCGGCGCGCGAAGAGGTGAGCGCACCGCCGGCATCAAGAGTGAATGCGCCGTTCGCCTGGGCCTTGACCAGACCCGGTGCCGTCAACGAGCCGATCTCAATATCGCCGAGCGCGGTCACGGTAATGGCTCCGCTGCCACCCTGTGCCGAGGTCACCGCGCTGACGACCTTGACCTTGCCACCCGAACCGACGGTGATGTTGCCCGTTGCCGAAACCAAGCTCTGGGCCGTGAGATCAACGTCCGCGGTGGCCGAGATTGCGCCGTTCGCGGTGATCAAGGCAATCGACAGCGGCACCGGCACCTGCCCGGTCACCGTCGGGCTGAACACGTAAACATCTCCGAAGGCGGCGGTGGCCGTGAGCTGGCCGCCGTTGGTCTGAATCTGGAGCGGGCTGTTGGCCGCGCCGATGCTGCCAACCACGGCGTTCAGCACGACATCATGTCCGGTGATCGCAAGACCGCTCAGATAGCCCAGGATGTCGCCGGTCACGGCGGTCAGCGAGGCGGTGCCGCTCGCGAAGACACGACCCACCGTCATATCGCCGCCCGGGCCGGACGCGGCGCCATAGGACGCCACGTAAACATTACCGCTTGCCTGCGCGGCGGTCAGATGGCCGTCAGCCTTGTAGCCGAAGGCCAGACCGGAGCCGCCGATATCGCCGTTGCCGGCGGTCAGGCTCAGGTTGCCGTTCGTGATGACCTGCTGGGCGAACAGCGCAACGCCGTTGCTCGACGCCGCCACCAGATTCTTGGTGGCCGTCAGGGCCACGTCGCCACCCGCGACCACCTGGCCGATCTTGAAATCGGACGAGCCGGTGCTCTGCACGAAGGCCGTCGCCGTTGCGTTGGCGTTGAATGAGGCGCTCGCCGCGACGAAGATCGGCGCCTGCTGGTTGATTTCCACGCCGGTCACCGTCACGCCGGCCGGGATGCTGGAAATCGAGAAGCCCTTCACCGTCGCGCCGTTGCTGTCGATGCCGACCGGCACGACCGATCCGGGCGTGTTCGCGGCGGCGATGGCAGCCTTCTGCTGATCGGTCAGGCTGAGGCCGTTGCCGCCGTCGACCAGCGAGCTCAAAGCGATCGGCACCGGCGCGGCAAGCACGCCAAGGCTGCCGCCGACATTCAGCGTCACGTTGCGGCCGACGATATTCGGCGTTCCGTTGCCGACCGTCGGTGACACCGGCTGGAACGCGGTCTGGTCGATGCCGGCGACGAGCTGCGCCGGATCCCAGACCGCGCGCGCGGTCAGCGACGCTTGCAAGCCCGGCAACGCATCGGCGTCGTTGACGGTGAAGACGAAGTTGGCGCGTTGCGTCGTGAACTGCGAGAGGCTCGCCCACCCCGCGCCATAGGCGCGTTGGAAGTTCTGGGCAATGCCCTGGTACTGGGAGTCGGCGTAAGCGCGAACCTGATCGTCGGTCACGCTGGTGAGACCGAGCGCGGCCTGCGCGAGCGGCCGGTACAGCGCGAGTGCGCTGTCGGAGAGATTGAGCGTTCCGTTGGTCTGATGCAGCGTCGTGATGTAGTCCGCGACCTGGGCGTCGGTCAGCGATGCATTCTGCAACGCCGCCGCCGCGAGCGGACGATAGAGCTGGATCGCGGACGCCGGCACCACGAAGACCGAGCAGCCGGTCGTGCAGGCATCGCTCTTGAGACGGAAGTAGCGGCCATAGTTGTTGGTGATCGAAGCCTCGAACGGCTTCACCGAGCGATCGATCGCGGCCTGGGTCGCACCGGCGCCCGCGGTGAGATGCAGCAACTGGGCAATCGCATTGACCTGATCCGGGGTGAGCGCGCTCGCAGAGGTCTGACCGCGCGCATCCACCAGCGCGCCATTAACGACTGTCACGTTGACGTCTCCGGACAGCGAGGTCAGCGTGCCGAGTCTCAAGTCGAGCCGCGGCTGGTTGGGGTCCACACTTTGTTGCGTGATGTTGATGTCGCTCTGCGCGTTGATGTTGACGACGCCGCCGGTGATGATCTGGTTCTGGTCGAGTTTGCTGTTGGCGCTGAGAACGATGGGCGCCCCGAACGTACCCACCTGGCCGCCAACGCTGTTCAGCGTGATGTTGCTACCGATGAAATTGACCGGTACAGCGTCGGCACCGGAGGCCGCGAGGATGTCGCCGCTCTTGGTGTAGGTGATATCGCCGTAGCCGCGTGCATCGACCGCCGCGATCTTGCCGACGGTGGAGGTTCCCGACAGGTTCATGTAGATGCCATCGGCGCCGCCCAGCGCGGTCACGACGCCGCCGTTCATCGTCGCCGCAAACGCCCGCGCCGACGTGCCGATACCGCTCGTCGTATTGTTGGCGGCGGCGCCCTGCCCGCCGGTCGCGTCGAGGATCAGGCTCTTGGTGCGCACGAAGGCGTCGCCGCCCTGCGTGATGCTGCCGGCGGCGGTGATCTTCGTCTGTCCACTCGAGTTGGTGAGCTGGTCGGCGAGCGTCACCGCCGCGTTCGAGTTGATGTTGACCGCGCCGGTCGTGCCACCCTTGAAGGTGACGTTGAACGAATTGTCGGCCTTCACCGAGCTCGTCACCTTCAGCCACAGTGCGGTCGGCAGGTTGAAGGTGTGCGTGGTGTCGTCCGCGTCGCCGTTGTGACCGACGGCCGACGTGGCGACGAAACTGGTAATTCCCGCGAGGGAAAACCCAGAGAAGAAGTAGTTTTGCGTGCTGGACGTTTGCGTCGTGACGCCGCCGGTGATTGTCTGCGTAAATTTCGCGCTGTTCGCATTGCCCGTCAGGATCACGATGCCCTGCGGGTGGGCCTGCGAGACGACGTTCGCAAGCGCGGTCATCTGGGCGGCGCTGTAGTTCGGATTGGTCAGCGCATCGGCGGTGACGAAGAACCACGGATTGTTCGGCTGGTCGGCCGAAGTCACCCAGCTCCACTGTCCGGCGCCGTTGTCCGTCAACGCGCGCGTGAGCTGCGCCTGCTGCACCCATTGCAGCCGCGCGCCGGTGACCGGATTGTATTGGAGGAGGCCCGACGTGTTCAGCGGCGAAGCCTGCGTCGCGTTCGGTCCGGTGAGGATCGGGTCGTCGCCGTTGCCGGTGACGTAAGTCAGCACGCCCTGTCCGGCCGTGTAGCGGTAGGTGGTGGTGTTGGTCGCAACCGGCCGGAGCGTATCGGTGATCTTGACGGTGCTGACGACAGTGCCGTCAAGGCCGAGATTGCCGGTGTTGACCTTGTTGACGACCATCGGAATCGTCGTCTGGTTGTTGATCGTCACCTGACCGAGGCCGCCGTTGACCTCGATGTTGCCGAAGGTGCTGGTGCTGATGATGGCGCCATTCATCGTCAGGCGGCCGCCGCTCGACGATGCATTGGTGTCGGTCACGATGATCTGATCGTGGGCGGCATCATAGACGGCGGTGCCGACACCGCGAGTCGCGGCCTCGACCGGCGTTAGAAGACCCGGAATATTGTAGATCGGGTTGGGCGCGCCACCCGCCCCTACGCTCGCAAGGTACTGCTGCCGATAGGTCGACAACGTGCTCTGAACCGCCGCCGGGATGACCACTGATTGATCGGCCGGCCGGCCGACGACGATTTTCGCATTGACGTCGATGACCGCCGCCTTGATGGCGACATTGCCGCCGCCGAAGGTCTGCACCAGGCTGCTCGCGGGCAGAGAGGCGCTATTGGTGCTGTAACTCAGCGCCCGATAGGCGATCGGCGTGTAGAGATAAGCGGCGCCGCCGAGGTTGCCGAGCAAGTAGCGCCCGTCGGATGCATAGACATAGTTGTTGCTATTGTAGTTTGGAACGTAACCCGTCGTCGCGCATCCGCCGGAAATGCCCGGGAGACAATTGCTGAAGAAGAGCGTCGACGTCTTCGCGTTGGACGTGTTCGGGAAGAAGTGGTCCGATCCGGCGTTGAGGAACCCATAAGCCGCGGCAGTCAGATCCGGGAACTGGCCTGCGCCGGTGCCGACGAGCGGCTGGAACAGGATGTTGGCGACGTATTCCGCGCCGATATTGGCGCCAGCCGTGCCGCCCGACGGCGTGCCGCCGGGATATTGCACGGCGAGGCCGTCGAAGCCGCCGAATGCGTTGCTCGGACCGTAGTAGCCGCCCGCGCCGGGGTTGGAGATCACCGCGGCGCCATTCGGCACGTTCAGCTCGATGCTTTGCGCATTGGTGTTGGCGATCGATCCGTATGAGCCGCCGAGATTGGAGATCGTGATCGTGCCGCCGAGATTGGTGACGTCACCCGCGAACAGCATCGCAGGGCCGACACCGGTTGAGCCAGTGTTCCCGGTAAAATTATTGGCGATGCTGATAGAGGAGATGCCGTCGCCGGCCACCCGGTTGATAGTCATGCCCTGCGGCGCGTCGGTGGCGGCGCCTGTGAACGAGACCTGTCCGCCGACGATGTCGGGGATATAGGCGCCGTTGAACAGCAGATAGGCCGGGCTGTTGGCCACCACGCTGATCTTCGGCGAGCCGTATGCGGTCACCGTGCCCGTGCCGATGATCGTCCGCGCGTTGATGGTGACGCTGCCGCCCGAAGCGAACAGCGGGCTGAGCTGGAACGCCGGCACCGGCGTATTCGCAATCGAGACCAGCAGCGTGCTGCTGACATCCGGATCGAAGTTCTTCGTCACATAGTCGGCCGCGTTAAACAGACTGCCCGCGGACGTGTTGTCGACATACGTCACCGGCGCGCCGGACAAGAGCCGTACGGTCGGCGTCGAATTCGGGCCGCAAGCCGTCGCACCGCAATCGATCGTGATCTGCTGGTTGTAGTACTGGCCGGCAACGACGTTCGCGCCCGAGGCGAGCGTCACGGAGGAGCTCTGGACCGACCTCGCACTGGAGTCGCTGGTGGTGACCGGAATGAGGAACAGGATGTAGCCGTGCGCATCACCATGCGACACCGGCGTCTGCGTGCCTTCATACGCGCCGAGCGTCACATTCTGACCCGCGCCGATGTAAGACGAACCGATCGAGAGGTCAGCCGACGTCGTGAGCTTGGTTTCGCCGGTGGCCACCGGAATCGCGATCAGCCCGCGGACATAGGCCTGCGCGTCCGAGGTGCCAACCATCAGAACGCTCTGGTAGTTTCCGCCGGGGTCGAGGCCGGGTGTCAGATTGACGTTGCCGAAGGCGGTGAGCGTCGCGTTGTCCTTGATCGTGACCGCCTCGTTGTCCGTCAGATAGACGTAAGCGGCCGCCGATCCAACCGCGGCGATGCCGTAGGTGCTGACATAGGCGCCCGTGTTGACCGCGGCCTGCGTGAAGGTGCCGATCCCGATGCTGCCGAAGGTTTGCAGCCTGGCGTAATTGCCGACGGTGACGCTGTTCGAGAGAGTGGCGTCCACGGTCGTGTTGACGCCGGCACTGGTGATTGCGCCGCCGGTGACGAGGCTGACGGTATCAGCTGCATTGAACGTGCTGAAGGCGGTCATACGGATGCCGCCGGGATTGTTGAATGGATCGGTTCCGGCGGTGATGGTCGTCTGATGCGCAGCGTCATCGGAGTCGTCGATGACGATCGACGCGGTACCGTTGAGATGAGTGACGCCGAACACCGCCGCGCCGTTGAGCACGCCGCCACCCGCGCCAGTTGCCGTATCGCCCGTGCCGCTCTCGACGAAATCGTTCTGTGCCACCACGTTGACTGCTGCGGCGCATGTCGAGCTACCGCAGACATTCATCAGCGCCGTCATCCGCACGTTCTTGTGGATGTTGACGGACACGTCCGACGTAATGTCGTTCACCGCTGCCGCGCCGCTGGCGCCGGCGAGCGATGCGTTCACCGTGTTGACGCTGCCCTTGTAAGTGCTCGTGTGCGCGGCAAGGAGGCCAATAGTGCCTGCTGTGAAGTCCGAATCCTGGCCGATATTGACAGTGGTGGATGAGTTGATCGTCGGGTTCGCGCCCGCGCCGTTACCGGCGATCACGCCGCCGACACCCGACGTCGCATCGGCCGAAACCGTGTCCTTGCCGTTCGCGTTCACCAGCAGGTTGCCGGTGCGTGAGGCGCTGGACGTCACCGACTGACCGAGCTCGGCGGTCGTATTCGTATCGGCCGTGGCGAACGCAATCGCCACGCCCAGGCCGACGAATCCGGCGGCGACGCCAGTCGTGCTCGCCGACTGCGACGTGGTGGTGTTCGCCTGGACGATGACGTCGCCCATCGGCAGCACGACATAGTCGCCAATCGCGGCGTGAACCGTGGCATTGTTGGTCGCCGTGGAGACCGTGGCGTTGGCGCCGATGACGAAGCCGCCCGTACCGGCCGCCGAGAACGCATATGCCGATGTCCCGCCGCCCGGCAGCAGCATCTCGGCAATGACCTTGAGCTGGCCGACGCTGATGACCGCCGGAGTGCCGGACGTAATCGCCTGTGTGGTGATGGAGGAGTAAGGATCGACCAGCGCGCTGACGGTGGCGTCGACCGTCGACGTCGAGACAGACGCGCCGACACCGGCCGCACCGACGGCGACGCCGATGGCGCTGGTGTTCACATCCGGCGTGCTTGTCGCGTGAACGTAAAGCCCCTGTGCGCCGACCGTGATCGCGGGCGCACCTGCGGTCGAGGCTGGAGCGCCGATGGCAGCATTCGCGGCCACCGTGCCAATCTCCGCGATGACGTTTTCATGATCCGTCGCCGTCGAAATCGCGCCGCTGCCCGCGAACACACCGCCTGCGCCGGCAGCCGAGTCCGCGCCGAGGCTGCCGCTGCCGGCGGCCGTCACGGTTATGCCGCTATAGCCGCTGATCGACGCGCCCTCGATCACGGCCGCATAGATCAGGCTCGACTTTGTGGTGGTCGCGATCGAAGCGCCGAGTGCCATGCCATCCGTCGCGATGGCTGCGCCGACCGCTTGGGTGTAAACGCTGGAGCTGTCGGAGGCGTTGAGCGAAACCGTCGTCGCGCCGGCCGCGTCCGGCCCGATGATGGTGCCGCCGAGTTGGGCCGTGACGGTGTTGTTCACGGTGCCGATCGCAACCGCCGCGCCAATGGCGGCCGCGGCGCCACCGGCGCCCGCATAAGCGTCGACCTCGACTGCGTGGCCGCCGTTGTCCTGCATCGACGCGTTGACCGTCACGGTGGACGCGTGGACGACGCCGTGACTCACCGAGGCCGCAATGGTGTCGTAGACCAGTGAGAAGCCGAGCGCGGCGCCGACGCCGGCCACGCCGCCGATGCCGACACCGGTCGCGAGGTTCTTCGTCTTGACGCTGCCGGAGGCGCTGACGTTGACGCTGCCTGCCGCCGTGGTTCCGCGGGTGATTTCCGCGGAGACCGCGTCATTGCCGCCGTTGAGCGCCGTTGCAAGGCTGTAGTCGGCCGGACGCGAGCCCGCCGTGTCGATGTTGCCCGGGACGCCCGACTGCGTAATGCCGTTATCGGCGCCGACGTTGGAGGTCTCATTGTCGATGACGACGATCGTTGATCCGATCTGATTGACGGCGTCGCCCGGCGCGTTGATACCGGCGATCAGCAGGCTGATCGCGCCCGCGAGACCGGCGGTCCCGCCGATGCCGAACGTAATCGCCTGCATGTCGATGTCTTTGGTTCCGGTCGCGGTTACCGAGACAGTGCCCGGAGCGTTGATATTGCTGTCGATGATCGCGCCGGCGATCTGGCTCTTCAGGACCACGACGTTGATCGCGGCACCGATGCCGAAGTTGCCGCCCAGCGCGCCGGAGCCGGTGGTGACGCGGATGGTGACATCCTCGTTGGCGCTGACCGTAACGCCGGAGCCAACGCCGGTCTGCGTGACTGAAGCATTATCGATGATCGCCTTGGTGGTGTCGGTCAGAACCGTGAAGTCGACCATGCCGGCGATGCCGTTGCCGCCGGCGCCGGTGCCGCCAGCCGCGAGGCTGTAGAACGTGTTGTGCGAGGTCGCGGTCACCGAGAGCGGGCCGGTCAGGTCGACGCTGGTATACGCGCTGTTGTCGCCGATGTAGGCGAGCGTGTTGTTCTGGCTCGCACCAATCACGAAGCTCGCTGCGACACCGTTCGAGGCGGAGGCCGCGCCTGCACCGGCCGAGGCGTTCTGTCCGTTCTGGCTGGTCGCGGTGACGCCGAGAGAAGACGCATAGAGGTTGCCATGCGTCAGATAGGCCTGGGTGTCGGCGCTGAAGACATCGACGATCATCGAGCCGCCGAACGCGCTGCCGCTGACCGCGGCACCAACGGCGGTGTACTGGGCGACCTGCGCGGACGACGCGTTGATGGCGACGTCGCCAAGCCGGCGCGAAGACGTGCCGACATTGGAGTTGTTGATGTAAGCGTAGGTCTCGCGGTCGAACCGTGTCGCCGCGACCGCGACGGCGCCAGCGCCGCTGCCACCGGACGCGGCGACGGAAAGCAGGAGGCTGCGCGCATAGGTCTGACTGCTCGCGCCGACGAAGATTCCCTGCCCTGTCGAGCTGCTCGGGCTGGTCGGAGCCCGTGTGTCGATCTGGGCGCCGTCGATATAGGCCAGGGTCTGGCCGCCCATGAGGGTGGTCTCGGGATTGATCGCAAACGCCGATCCGCCTGCGGCAAGGCCGAGGGTCACGGCGACGCCATCGACGGCCTGATGCGAGGTCGCGACCACGGCGAGGCCGTGAACGGTGCGCTGCTGTTCGCTCAGGTCCGGCGGCGTAAGGTTCGGGCTGTCCGCGGAACTGACGTCGAAGGCGTTGTTGAGCGTGCCGCTATTGACCGACATCGTCGACGAGCCCGCGGCGTAGGCATCGACCTTCGTGTTCGGACCACTAATGAAGGCCGATGTCGTGCCGCCGACCTCGTTGACGACGACCGAGATGCCGACTCCGGTCGATGTCGCTCCAATTCCAGCGGCGCCCGAGACGACGGAGATGATATCGTAGTTATGAGCCAGAACGCCGACATTGTTGGTGGCGCTGACGTCGGCGCCGTCAGTGATACTGGCCGTCACGTTCGTATTAAGAAGACTGACCGCGACCGAACCCGCGACTCCCACCTGCTTCGACGCGGCGATGCCAAGCGCGACGGTGAGGATCGACGCATCCGACGCCGCATTGACCATCACGTCGCCCGACGCCGTGACCTTGGCGCCGTCGATTCCCGCGACGACCGCATTGGCGATCTTGTCGTAGACGATCGAAAGACCGGCGGAGGAGCCGCTCGTGCTGATCGCCAGCGTGCCGGCTGCGCCGCGGATGCTGGAACCGTCCGTGGCGCGAACCACCACGTCGGTCGTATTGATTGTCGTATTGGTCGTCGTGGCGGTGCTGTCGCCGATTGTGGCGCTCACCGAATTGTTAATCTGGTTGACGGCGGTCGAGTTGAGCCCGGCGAACTTGCCCTGTGCCGCACCATCGTTGCCCGATAGTGCCGCGCCGACGGCGACGCCAAGGATGGTCGCGCTGCTGTCCGCGGTGACGATGACGTCGCCCTGTTGGGCGGTCACGATGGCATGCGTGATCTGCGCGATGTTGCTCTGATTGATGGTGTTCGCGGTGATCGCGAAGCCCAGCGAGTTCTGGCCGCCCTGCACCACGCCGGCGACCGCGATGATGGAAGCGCCGGACTGCGAGTTCGCGGCCTCCACCGCGCTGCCGCTGAAATCGATCAGGCCGGAGTTCACCGGCGTTGCGCCGACCTGCGATGCGTTCGCGATGGCCGCATCGAACGTGGCGTTGCGGGCACCATTCGACGAGACCGTAACGTCGCTGGTCACCTGCACGGTGTCGGTGCGAACGGCGCTATACGTGCGATACGAACCGATCTGATAGATCAGGGTGTAATCGATGTTGGCCGTATCAGTCAGATCCGTTGTGCTGGTGATGTAGTAGGACGTTGTTTTCTGATAGCTCTGCTGTGTCCCGGAAACGGTGATGATCGAGCCGCCATCGACGACGGCGCTGATGGTCGGGCTGATCTCGCTGATGACCATCGAGACGGCCAGAGCATTCTGCGCCTGTCCGAACAGACCGGCCCCCGCCCCGACGCGGCTGGCGTCGGATGCGCTGACCGTGGCGTTGTAGAAGCCGGTGATGCTCGAGCCCGAAACATGCGCGTCGACGGCCTTGCCGCCGTCGGGATCGACGATCTCGGCATAGGTGAGAGCAAAGCCAAAGCCGGTCTTGCCGCCCTTGTAGAGCGAGCCGCCGCCGATGGCGATGTCCGTCGTCTGATAGGCCGCGACCGTAGCGTTGTTGGTGCCGTAGGTTGGCGTGATCGAGGACGCCGCGGCGATCGTCGAGTCGACGACCGAGGCGGCGACGAAGTCCGTAATGCTGGCAATCGACACCGATCCGGCAACCGACGCCGCCTTGCTCTGATCAGCCGATTGATTGAGCGCCAGCCCGAGAGCAACGGTCGTCTCTTCGCCACCGGACAAGGCGAGCGCCGAGAACGCACTGGCGTTGGAAATCTGGGTGTCGTTGACGTAAGCGCGCGTCGCGTTGCCGGAAAGGCTGATCGCGAGCGCGCCGGCGATGGCCGCGCTCTTCGAGCCCTGGACCTTCGCCATGTCGAGCGCCGCCGAGCCCGCGCCGGTTTGCAGGATCGTGTTGTTGACGGCCTGAACGCTCGTCGCGTTCGTTGCGCTGTTCTTGTCGATCACCGCGCCGTCGATATAGGCGTCGGTGGTCATCGCGCTGACGTTGACGGACGAGCTGCCCGCGACGTCGATGCTCAGTTTTGGCGTGGCGCCGCCTGCGGCATCGTCACCCTTGCTCCCGGACTGATCGACCTTGCCGCGGAGCTTGTTGACCGCCGTGATGAACTTGTTGAGGAAGGTCGAGCCTGTGCTTGGCGAGCCCGAGGCCTTTGTCGCTGCGACGCTCGCCGCAGTGACGACGCCATAGGTTTGAGCCTGAACCTGAAGATTGTCGGTGTCGACATAACCGGCGGCGGCCGACGCGCTGCCCGGATCGTTGGCGGCGTCCCGGCTGCCGGTGATGTCGCCCCGGTTGTCGCCGATGTAGGCGGCGGTGTTGCCCGTGATCTGGTTGACCGCGATGACAATACCGACCGCGTCGGTCTGCGCCGAGGCGACCGCGCCACCGACCGAGAACACCGACATCGCCTCGTTGGCGTTGATGTTGACCGCCGTCGCCGAAATCTTTGCCGAATTGGCAATCGACGCATGCGCCACGTCATCGACGATCGCCACCGCAACGATGCCGTTATACGACGCCGCGTTGCCCGCGCCGGACGTCGGCGACACCGCGACGATGGCGTTCTCGTTCTTCGCCGAGACGCTCAGCGCGCCGTTTGAATTGATGGTGACGCCGTCGCTGATGCCAGCGTAGGTCCGGTTGTTGTAGATGACGACGTTGGTGGCGCCGCCGATGGCCTCGGCCTGGCTCTGTCCATTGCCGTTCTGCTGGCCGGAGCTGCCGGTCAGGCCGAGCCAACTGAAATTGCCGCCGATGTCGATGCTCGCGGTCCGCGTGGCGGCCTGCACGGAGATCGCCTGATCCCAGGCGAGCGACGATCCGTCGGCGAGCGTGGTCGACCACGTTGCCGGCGCGGTCGCCGAGTTGCGGGTGATGGTCGCATTCGATGCGACCCAGGCCGTCGCAGTGTTGTCGACCTCGAAGTAGTTCGCGGCGCCGACGCGGGTGGAATCTTGCGCCTGCGAGGCCGCATTGGCGTAGCTCGTCAGCACCTGATTGACGGTGCCGAGATTGCCGTTGAGCTTCGCAAGCCAGGTGCCAAGGCTGTCGTAGGTCAGCCAGGTGATGGTGATCGGCATCTCGGTCGTCGCCGAAACGCCGAGATTGGAGCAACAGACGGTGACGCCCTGCCCAATGAAGGCGTTGGCATGATGTCCGTAGGTGCCCACCGCAACGCCGAAGGACACGCCGGTCTTGGCCGCGCTCTGGGTGCTGGACTGTGTCCTGTCCCCCACTTCCTGAGAATTCGTGCTGGCGTCCGCGAGGCTGCTGACCCCGACATCGGACACCTTGGCGATCACGGCAACATTGCCAGCCGAGTAGATCGACGGCGCGGTGCCGCTGGGCGTAGCTGCGATCGACGCCGTTGCCGACTGGTCGCTCGACGCAAGACTGAGCGCGCCCGCCAACTTGAGGTCTGTCACCGTCGATGACGGCGCTTTCCGCACCACAAAGTCGTCAAACGCCGCGCCGACCGCAGATGCGCCGGCCTGCGCGATCTTGTCGATCAAAATCGGATTGCCCGCGGCGGCCGTCGCGCTCGTCGTGTTGGTCGCGTCCGACGACGAGCTCGGCATGCCGGAATTCGCCTCGACCGTGACCGAGCCAGGGATCGACGTTGTGGAGCTTCCGATGTTGGCGCCGAGCGTAGCGGTGGCCGCTGTACTGATCTCGCTATAGGCGACGGCAGCGCCGGCCTTGCCGGACTGACCGAGCGAATACGAGGTCGCGCTGACCGAGAAGCTGTTGATGTTCCGTGCGCCGAGATAAAGATTTCCACCGACCGAAAGATTGGCGCCGCTCTCGACGATCGCGTTGGTCTGGACGCTGGCCGTGCCGTAGGCCACCGTAATCGCCGCTTGCGCATCCGAGGACAATCCGACCGCAATGACGTTGAGCCCCGCGTCGTTCTGCGCGGTGATATTGAGGTTCCCGCCGGCTGTGATATTCGCGCCGCTCTTGATGGTGGTGTTCACCGTCCCGTTGATTTCGCCGACCGTCACGGCGACCGTGACCGGCGACGCGCCGCCGATCGACACGGCGGGATCGACCGCCCTTTCCTTGGCCGACGACGATATGGTGACGTTTCCGGACCCGTTGATCGTCGTGTTGTTTTCCACGGTCACCGTAGAGGTCGCGGTGCCCGCGACGTAGCCGCCGTTCAACCCGATGGCCGCTGCCGCCGCCGACTGGCCAATCAGAGCCAGGATGCCGAGCGTGGAATCCGTATAAGACGAGATCGCCTCGGCATTCGAATTCAACGTGATGTTCTTGCCCCAGATCTGCGCGCCTGAGCCGATCTGGATAAGAGTGTTGGCCGTGGCCAATCCGGCGACGATGTTGACCGACGACACGGCGTTGAGCGTGACGTCACCCGCCGTAAAGGAGTTGCCGGCGGTGTTGTAGACGTCCGCCAGGACCTTGCCGAAGATCTTGATGGTCGGCGCGTTGAGCGTGATGTTGCCTGAATTTCCGAGCGATGGGTTTGTCGCGCTGACGAGGCTGCTGTGGTCGGCGACGTTCCGGCTGTCGATCACGCCGGTCGCTGTGACGGTGATGCTGTCGGTCGCCGTCAGGATGATGTTGCCGCCGGCACTATAGAGGCTGTTGCCGCTCTGATAGTTCTGGCCATCGCCCGTGATAATGATGTCGGTGGGGTCGACCAGCACCGTGCCGCCCGCGCCATTCGGGGCCGCCAGCCTGAATTTGATCGCGCCGAGCGTGACGACGTTCTTTGCGCTCAGATCGACGAAACCGCCGTTGCCCTTGGCCGAACTGACGTCGACCTGCGCGCCCGACTTCACCTCGAGTTTGTCGGTCGCGTACACGAGGATCTGACCGGCATTGCCGTCGCGGCTCGCCGCCGACAGCTTGGCCTTCTCGGAAATCTTGATGTCGCGCGCGGTGACGCTGATGTTGCCGCCGTTCTTGGTGCGCGATGCCGTCGTCATCCGCCCGTTGATGCGGGCCTTGTCGGCGGCGACGATCTGGATCGAGCCGTTGCGAACAACGATGGCGCTTGCACTGCGGAGGCCCTTGGAATTGACGGTCGAGGCAAATTTCGTCGCTTGCGCGCGGTTGATCGCCTCGCGGTTATTGCCGACGAACACGTTCTGGCCGGTCAGGCGGACCGCATCGATGGCGTTGATGCGGCCGCGGATGCGGATGTTGCCATCGGGCGAAAGCGGCACAGTGCCGGCGAGCAGGTTGTTGACGGAGCCCTGGTTGATCTGCCCCGAGGGGCTGATGACGCCGTCTACGAATTCGCGCGTCGGCGTGGAGACGTTCAGCGAGCCGACGTTCACGACGCCCGACCTGCCGACGACAAAGCCGCCCGGCGCGGCGAAGTAAACGTTGCCGCCGATTTGCCCGTTCTTATAGGAATTAAGGACACCGTTGATGACAGCGGGATCGTTGCTGTTCATCAGGTTGATGAGATTGCTGGTGCCGTTCGGCAGGATCAGGTTGCCGGTGTTGCCTGCGCCAATCCTGAACTGCGAAAACGAGTTGAACGCGTTCGGGCCGCTGACCGTATTCGTGGTGACGGTGCTGACGCTGCCGTTCGTCGTGACTGTCGTCGCGGTCCGGCCATCCGGCACGATCTGCGTAACGCCGGGCGGCACGCTCTGTGCGAACGAGAGCGACGGCGCGACAGTCATCACAAAGACCATCGCCGCAGCAGTGATGCGAAGCGAACGGCCGTCGATCAGCAAACGATCGGCAAGACGCGACGCTGCCCACTCGGTTCGCACCGGGCTGGAGACGCGACTTTGGCCGTTTCTGTTCTTTCTGAGGGACGGTGCGGCGGGCGTTTGGCTCGAGTGATGGGCACGCGCGGACCGTCCGCGGCATTTACGGTCCACTCACTCCTCCGCTGTCGCTCCGCTTTGACGCCACCAAACCGATTGAGCGTGGCGTTCTGAGCCGACCCATCGCTGCAATCCCTTCACCGAGCTGTGTCAAAATTTATGGGGTATGTTGATGAGGTGTACGGCGCGGGCGTGCGAAAGACTTTGGGTGAAGGTGACTATGACCTCCGAATTTTCTTGGATTTTCGTCCAAGCCAATGGACTACCGGCGCACAGAAATCGTGCGATGCCTTGTAAGCCGTTGTCGAATCGGGGGGAATTTTGGCGCGAGGTTTTGACTTGCAAGCGCTGGTTACTGCGGGAAACTGCCGCTTCCAACTGGTGGAATTGAGGCCGGCGTGCCGTTTCTGTTCGAAGATTTTGCGCTCGATACGGACCGCCGGGAATTGCGCCGGGGCACAGAGCTGATCCCGGTCGGTCCCAAGGTCTTCGACCTGCTGCTTCATCTCCTTCAGAACCGCGATCACGTCGTCAGCAAAGAACAACTTCTGGATGCAGTCTGGGCCGGGCGCATTGTCTCGGATTCCACGCTGACGAGCTGCCTCAACGCCGTCCGCAAGGCCATCAGCGACACCGGCAGCCAGCAGCGCCTGATCCGCACCGTGTCCCGCAAAGGCCTGCGTTTCGTCGGCGATGTCCGCGAAGAAAACCTCGTCCGCGCGACCGGGGTGGTCCCCGTACAGCAATCCCTGTCGCTGCCCGACCTGCCTTCGATCGCGGTCCTGCCCTTCACCAACATGAGCGGCGACCCTCAGCAGGAGTATTTCGCCGACGGCTTCACCGAAGACATCATCACCGAACTGTCGCGGATGCGCTGGCTGTTCGTCATCGCGCGCAACTCGACATTCACCTACAAGGGCCGAACGGTCGATCTGAAACAGGTCTCCTCAGAGCTCGGCGTACGCTACGTCCTCCAGGGCAGCGTGCGCCACACGCGGGACCGCGTGCGCATCACCGCACAGCTCGTCAACACCGAAACCGGCGCGCATCTATGGGCTGACCGCTTCGAGGGCCCGCTCTCCGACATCTTCGATCTGCAGGACAAACTCGCATCGAGCACCATCGGCGCCATCGCGCCCCGCCTCGAGCAGGCCGAAATCGAGCGCGCGCAGCGCAAGCACACTGACAATCTCAACGCCTACGACTATTTCCTGCGCGGAATGGCGAAATTCCACGAATGGTCGAAGGACGCCAACAGCGAAGCGCTGCAATTGTTCAAGAAGGCGATCGAACTCGATCCGACCTTCGCGTCCGCCTATGGCATGGCGGCGTGGTGCTACAATCAGCGCGAAACCAACCGCTGGATGACCGATCGCGCAGAGATCGACGAAGCGACCCATCTGGCGCGGCGCGCCATCGAGCTGGGCCGTGACGACGCCGTCGCGCTGTGCAGCGCAGGCTACGCGCTCGCCCGTCTCGGCAAGGATTGCGAGACCGGCGTGATCTTCATCGACCGGGCGCGCAGCCTTAATCCGAATCTCGCGTCGGCTTTGTATTTCAGCGGCTGGGTGCGGACCTATCTCGGTGACCTCGACGCTGCGATCGCGGAATTCACCCACGTGATGCGCCTCAGTCCGCTCGATCCGTTGACCTTCATGATGCAGACGGGCGTCGCCTTCGCGAATTTCTTTGCCGCGCGCTATGATGACGCTTCAGTCTGGGCGGAGCATGCGCTGCGCGAACGGCCCATGTGCCATCCAGCGCTGCGCATCGCAGCCGCAAGCTACGCTTTGTTGGGCCATGGGGACCGCGCATCGGCGCTTATCGGCCGTCTGCTCGACATCGATCCAGGCTTGCGGGTGCCGGACCTCAGGAATCTGACGCCGGTTCACCATCCAAAAGACATGGCGCGATACGAAGATGGCCTGCGAAAGGCCGGCCTGCCGCAATAGGAAAAAGCCGGCGCTTCAATCGAGCTTGACGCCCGACGCCCGCACGACCTCGCGCCATCGGCCGCGCTCGATCTGGATGAAGGACGAGAACTCTTCCGGAGTCATCGGCCGCGGTTCAGCACCGACCTTGAAGAATTGCTCGGTCACCTCAGGCAATCCGAGAATGCGGTGTATTTCCGCGCCCAGCCGGTCCACGATCGGGCGCGGCGTTCCTGCAGGAACGAACACGCCATGCCAGGCCGCAGCATCGAAGCCGGGGAATGTTTCAGCGATCGCTGGCACGTTCGGCACCGACGCGCTGCGGCCGGCCGTTGTCACCGCAATCGCGCGGATCGCGCCGCTGTTCACCAACGGCAGCGCGAGCGGAATGTTATCGAATGCCAAATCGATGTGGCCGCCCGTCAGGTTGCTCATGATCTCGCCGGACGAGCGGTAGGGAACGTGCGTCATCGCGCTGCCAGTCAGCATCGCAAACAACGCTCCTGCGAGATGCTGCGAGGTGCCCGGCCCCGAGGAGCCATAGCTCAGCTTGTTCGGGTTGGCCTTGATGTAGTCGGCGAGTTCCTGAACTGTCGTCACTGGCACGCGCGGATGCACGACAAGGATGTTGGGGACCCGCGCGATCAAACTGACGGGCTGAAAGCTGCGCTCGGAATCGAATGGCAAGCTGGAATAGGCGAACGGGTTGATCGCAAAGATGCTCGCCGTGCCGATCAGGATGGTGTAGCCGTCCGGCGCCGCTTTCGCCGCCATCGCCGCGCCGATGTTGCCGCCGGCGCCGCCGTGGTTCTCGATCACGAACGGCACGTTGAACGTCCGCTGCATGTGACGCGCCAGGAGCCGCGCGAACATGTCGGTCGTCCCGCCTGCCGCGAACGGCACGATCAAATGTACGGGCTGTGACGGCCATGGCTGCTGCGCGCGGGCGGGCGCGAGCGAAGCGGCAAGAACAAGGAGAGCGACAAGCAGTCTGAAGACCGGCATTGCGTAACTTTAAAAATTCATTCTCGACGCCACTGCTGGGGTCGCAATCGGGGCTTGCGGAGCTTGTCGTGACGAAAGTCCAAGCGCGAACAAAACTATAGAACGCGCGGCGGACGCGTGCGTCTTAATATACCGTGATCGGGTCTAAGTCTTTGGAAAGATTGGCGGGGTGCCGAGACCCGGATCTGAAGCACGTTCATCGTGGGCCGGCCCATTAACATGACAAATCAGATACTTAGGTATCAAACGGCGCAGAAGTGCCTGTCCGGCGGTGACGCCATTCACTCATTTTGCAGAGCTTGAGCCGCGGCCGATTTGATCGTGGCATAGAAACCCGCAGTCACCGCGTGCAGTCACCGCCGCCACGAACGGCGACTGGACGAATTTCCACAGCCGGCGATAGTCTTGGAGATGCCCGTGCCTTAACAGGTCGCCCAACGCTGATCGCAACACAGCGCGTTGGGATCGAAGAGTCGCTGACGAAATTGGCGCAGTTTTTTAATGAACAACATTGCAGCGGTCTTCAACGAAGCGATTGCCGCTTTAAACAATCGCAACTTCGAGAGAGCCGAAGAGAAGTGCAGACAGGTCCTTAATTCATATCCGTCGCACGTTCCGGCTCTCAACCTTCTGACTGTTGTTCTCATGAGTATGGGGCGGTTTGCTGATGCCGAACCAATTGTTGCGCACGCGGTTACGCTCAACGGCAACTCGGACGTTTCCTTTTACAATTACGGCTTGATTGCCAAGCTGCTGAGCAAGCCCCAGCTAGCGGTTGAACAATTCAGCAACGCATTGAAGCTGAATCCGAATGTACCTGAGACATGGAACAATCGGGGCACCGCGCGGAATGATTTGAGAGAATATGAATCTGCGATTTCCGACTTCAATCGCGCGATAGACCTGAATCGAAACTACGCCGACGCTTATGCAAACAAAGGAAAATCTCTGCTCCAGCTCAAGCGCTATGACGAAGCCTTCGCTGCTTTTGACAAGGCGCTATTACTGAAACCTGATTTGCCGGGTGTGGAAGGCTCTCGCCTCGAATCAAAAGCGCTCATCTGCAATTGGGAAAATATTACAGACGAAATCGCGCATCTGAGCGCTTCTGTGAGAGGCGGCAAGCCAATTTCATTGCCCTTCACGCTGCTCTATTTAACCGAATCTCCTGAGGATCAATTGCTCTGCGCACGCACCTGGGCGGCCGCCAACCACCCGCCTTCCACGAAGCCGATCTGGCAAGGCGAGATCCATCACCGCGATAAAATCCGCATCGGCTACGTTTCCGCCGACTTTCACAAGCACGCGACTGCATTTCTCATGGCCGAGGCTTTTGAACTCCATGATAGAAACAAATTCCATATTGCAGCGCTCTCATTGGGCCCCGATGACAAATCGGATATGCGCCAGCGTTTGATGAGATCATTCGATGAGTTTATTGACTGCCGAAGCCTTTCGGACTTGGAAATTGCCAGAAAAGTCTTCGATGCCGGGATCGATATTCTCGTCGACTTGAAAGGATTCACCGAGGACTCACATACGAATATTTTTGCGCAGCGCGCCGCCCCGGTACAGGTGAACTATCTCGGTTATCCGGGAACCATGGGCGCGCCTTACATCGATTATATTATCGGCGACACGACGCTTTTTGATCTATCCGATGAAAAGGCTTACTCCGAAAAACTGGTTCGGCTTCCTCATAGCTATCAACCCAACGATCGAAAGCGCCAAATCGCCAAGACGATGCCGACCCGCAAGGAGTGCGGGCTACCGGACGATGGGTTCGTTTTTTGCTGTTTCAACAACAACTACAAAATTCTGCCCGCAATGTTTGACTCCTGGATGAGCATTCTCGGTCGTTCCGACCGTAGCGTGCTGTGGCTGTTGGAATGCAACCCGGCCGCCGCAGAAAATCTCCGGAGAGAAGCGGCAACAAGAGGGATCAATCCCGAGCGCCTCGTGTTCGCCAAGCGCGCAGAGTTGCCCGAACACCTGGCTCGCCACCGCCAGGCAGACCTGTTTCTTGATGGGCTGCCATACAATGCTCACACGACAGCGAGCGACGCGCTGTGGGCGGGATTGCCTGTACTGACTCAAATCGGGAAAACCTTGCCGGGGCGTGTGGCTGCGAGCTTGCTGAATGCGGTCGGTTTGCCTGAGCTGATCACTCATTCGCGAGAAGAGTATGAGGCACTCGCGACAGAGCTGGCGCTTGATCGCGAGAGGCTTCTGAATCTCAAGGAAAAACTCGACAGGAACCGCTTGACGGCACCGCTGTTCGACGCGGCTCTATTCACCCGACATCTCGAAGCCGCCTATGAGGCGATGTATCGGCGATACCAAGCCGGATTGCCGCCGGACCACATAGCGATCCTACCGATGGCAACTTCGACAGCTGCGCTCGCTTCCTCGCTGTGATGCACTGGCAGCCGTCCATCAGGACAAGCCGCGAACGGACGCAGCACAGGCGTAGGACGCCGTAGGACATAGGACGCCGTTTCGGCGTCCTACGGCAGCGCCGCCGACAAAGCCGCAACGCACCAAGTCCTTGAATTCAGGTCCGGAATATTGGTGGGCGCACTAGGGCTCGAACCTAGGACCCGCTGATTAAGAGTCAGCTGCTCTACCAACTGAGCTATGCGCCCGGGCCACCAACGCGGGGAAGCCCCGCAAGTCGGGTTCGTGTAGCAAAGCGAAGATGGGCTGTCCAGCAAACAGGCACGCCGGAAACCCCTTCCATCCATAGAAAATATTTGAGGAAATCGACCCCGGAAAGCCGCCCCAAAAAGCCACTACGGACAAGAAAAGCCGCCGGGGGCAACCGGCGGCTTCTTGGCGTCGCGACAGTCGTCGGGGAGGAAACCGACCGTCCGACGCCGGTTAGGCGTTGCGGCGGGGCGCTCAGCCCCGGCGGTGGTGCCAGCGCGGGCCCTGCCCGCCGCGATCCATCATGCCCGGGCCACCCTGCGCACCCATGCGCATCAGCATCGCGAAGCGGTGCTTCTGGCCCTCGTCGAGCGTCTTGTAGAGCGGCTCGGCGGCATCGGCGAGTTTCTTCAGGCCGGCGGCGCGCTCGGTCGCCATGTCCGCGGCGCGGCGGAGCCGCGCGATCGCATCCGGCGCCTGCGCTTGTGCGTTGCGGCCATCGCGCATCGCAGCTGCGCGATCGGCGCGCTGCTTGGCAAGATCGCGGATCGCGGCCTCGACAGCCGGCCAGTTCTTTTCCTGCTCGGCGGTAAGCTTGAGGCCCGCCTTCAACGCGGCAATGCGCGCGTCGGTGAAAGCGGCGCGGTCTTCCGGCGTCGCGCGATACCGCTGCGCGTCGGCGGGGGCATTTTGATTTTGTGCGGGGGGTGCCGGCGGCGTCGATTGCGCGAGAGCGAGGCTTCCGCCTGCGATCGTCATCGCAGCCGTACCAGCGATCAGAGCGTTCCAGATTTTCTTATTCGACATGGTGCCACCTCCAATGGCGTCGTTGATGACACCAGTAAATGACGGAGGTGGCCGCTCAGCAAGTTAAGGTTTGGTCATTACGTTTCCGTAAGCCAAACAAACGTTCATCAGAACGCAGCAGCGACGTACCGCTCGAAGCCGAAACGGCGCGCAACCATCATGCCGTTGTGCTTCTGTGTGTCGTCGAGCGAACGGATCAGCGGACCCGCAGCAGCCGAGAGACGGCGCATCTGCACCGCAGTGCTCGCCATCGCAGTCGCGCGATCGGTCATGCGGCGCACAAAGCCCGCATTCGAATTTTCCTCACGTTGCGAACGTGCAAGCCCGCGCAGCGCAGATTCCACGGGCGCCCAATATTGATGCTGAGCGCTTGTCAGATTGAGAGCCGACTTGAGGCGTGCAATATGCCCCTCGGTGATGACCGGGCCGCGCTGTGCCGGCATATGGCTCTCGTAGGAATCAACCGCAAAGGATTGAGCCTGAGCCGACACCGACAAAATCGTCCCCGTCGTGAGCGCCACCGCGCCCACGAGCGCTGCCTTCCACATGCAGACCTCATCAAATTGTGATGGCTGATACGCCGCAAGTACATGAAGCGACGCAATGTCACAACCCAAAATTTTGTCGTGAGTTAAAATAAACGCGTCGCGGTTCCATTTATCAAAGTTCCGCAGCGTTCACGCCGCTTCGCGATCATTCATGTGGCGAGAATGTGTCTCTTCAGGCCAATTTCGCGAAGAAAAATGCCGCGCTCGGCGTGAGCGCGGCATTTTCTTTCGTATGCGGATTCACCATTCCGCCTATGCGTTTGGTGAATCGATAGGCTTAACCGGCGTCCGTCGAATGGATACGGCGCTCCGCAACCGCCGCACCCTTCACGCGGCGGCTCATCAGCTTGTTGAGCGCACCGAGATAGGCCTTCGCGGAAGCGACGAGCGTATCGGGGTCGGCACCCTTTGCCGTCACCGAGCGGCCGTCCTCGGAGAGACGCACGGACACTTCGGCCTGCGCGTCGGTACCTTCGGTCACCGCGTGCACCTGATAGAGCTCGAGCTTCGCTTCGTGCGGCACCAGCGCATGGATCGCGTTGAAAATCGCGTCCACCGGGCCGTTGCCGGTCGATTGCGTCGTGACGTGCTGGCCGTCGATGTCGAGCGAGAGCGTCGCCGATTGTGGACCGATGGTGCCCGCGATCACGGTCATCGACAGCACCTTGATGCGGTCGTGCGCGTGCGCGATCTCCTCGTCGACCAGCGCTTCGATGTCCTCGTCGTAGATCTGCTTCTTCTTGTCGGCGAGCGCCTTGAAGCGGACGAAGGCATCCTCGATCTGGTTGTTGCCCAACTGATAGCCGAGTTCTTCCAGCTTGTGCACGAAGGCATGGCGTCCGGAGTGCTTCCCCATGACCAGCGAGGTCTGTTTCACGCCGACCGACTCCGGCGTCATGATCTCGTAGGTCTGCGCGTTCTTGAGCATGCCGTCCTGATGGATACCGCTCTCGTGCGCGAAGGCGTTCCGGCCGACGATGGCCTTGTTGTACTGCACCGGGAACGACGTCACCGCCGCCACCAGCTTGGAGGCGCGCGTCAGCATCGTCGCGTCGATGCCGGTCGCGAACGGGAACTTGTCGTTGCGCACCTGCATCGCCATCACGACCTCTTCGAGCGCAGCGTTGCCCGCACGCTCGCCGATGCCGTTGATCGTGCATTCGATCTGCCGCGCACCGCCCATCACGCCGGCGAGCGAATTCGCCACCGCCATGCCGAGGTCGTTGTGACAATGCGTGGAGAACACCGCCTTGTCCGCGTTCGGCACGTTCTCGCGCACGCGCTTGAAGAGATTGAAATACTCCTCCGGCGTCGTGTAGCCGACCGTATCCGGGATGTTAATCGTCGTGGCACCGGCCTTGATCGCGGCCTCGACGCAACGGCACAGGAAGTCGAACTCCGTGCGCGTGCCATCCTCCGACGACCACTCGACGTCGTCGGTGTGCGAACGCGCGCGGGTGACCTGCGCGATCACCATTTCGTAGACCTCGTGCGGCTCCTTCTGGAGCTTGTATTTCATGTGCACGGGCGATGTGGAGAGGAACGTATGGATGCGCTTGCGCTTGGCCGGCTTGATCGCCTCGGCGCAGCGGTCGATGTCCTTCGCTGCCGCGCGAGAGAGGCCGCAGATCACGGCATTCTTCGCGCGCTTGGCGATCTCGTGGACGGCGGCGAAGTCGCCTTCCGAGGCGATCGGGAAGCCGGCTTCGATGATGTCGACGCCCATGGTGTCGAGCAACTCCGCGACCTCGAGCTTTTCTTCATGGGTCATGGTGGCGCCGGGGCACTGCTCGCCGTCGCGCAAGGTGGTGTCGAAGATGACGACGCGGTCCTTCTCGGACTTCGCTGGCGTGGTCATGAATTTTAGTCCTTCTCGTTTGCGCCCTTTCAGGTCAGGCGCTCTAGGGGTTTGTGGCTTCTTGGATCAGTCCCCTGAGTGCCCAGGCGCAAACGCCCAGACGGCCCTCAGGGGCGAATAAGAAGCAGCAGCCCGCCGAGAATGAGGGCAGCATCCGGCCGGGCCTGAGCGGCCCCCGGAGCGATCGCGCAGATATCGTGGCGCGTCGGCATTGCTGTTCAAAAACCCTCGTTTTCGAGGCTCCAAGGTCCCGGATTCGGGTTAACCGAGCGTTAACCTTGGGGTTCTCGATGAGCTCTTATGTAGCGGATCACCCGGGGATGCCGCAAGGGCCGCTGGAAGGCGTTTTTCAGGATGCCCGGGCATGACCACGGAGCGTGGGCATCACGCCGTTGGCGAACAGGTCAATGGAGTGCAGCGTCTCCTCCTGCGTCAGATCGCCGAACGCGAACTGACCGACGAAGTAATCGCACCCCGTCTCCGACATCTGCGCACGGATCATCTCCGTCACTGTTTTCGGCGAGCCAGCGACGGCGCGGCCGTCGGCAATGATCTCGGAGAACTTCGCGGGGCGCGGATGCTTCGGCATCCGCCCATATTTCTGAAACAGGAAATAGAAACTCTCGAACCACCTCGGATAGGCGCGTTCGCCGATGCGATGCGCTTCCTCATCTGTATCGGCCACGACCACAAAACGTCCGAGCCCGAACTTCGGCCGCACCGACCTCGGCCGGCCGAGATCAGCCCAGGTCTTGTTGTACGACTCGACGAAGCCCTTCGTCGCTTCGACACTGTCGAGCGTCACCGCGTTGATGTTGTCACGCGCACAACGCGCAGCGCTGTCGGTCGCATGCACGCCATACCAGAACGGCGGGTGCGGCCGCTGCACCGGCGCGATCTCCATCGGCACATTGTCGTAATTGAAATGCTTGCCTTTGAAGCTGACGCTCTTTTCGGTGAGCCCGCGCAGTACGACGGAAAGCGCCTCGTCGTAGACCTCTCGTGCCTTGTCCGGGTCTTGCCCATAGAGCTGCAATTCGATTGGCGATGCGCCGCGCCCGAAGCCGACATCGAGCCGCCCGCCGCTCATCTGATCGAGCATGCAGATTTCCTCGATCATGCGGATCGGATGATAGAGCGGCAGCGCATAGATCATCGGCCCGAAGCGAAGCGTCTTCGTCCGCTGCGCGACCGCGGAGAGGAACACGCTCGGCGAAGGCGCCATGCCGATCGGCGTCGAGTGGTGCTCGGCGAGGTGGTAAGCATAGAAGCCGGCGCGGTCGATCGCCTCGACGACGGCAAGCCGCGCCTCGTAGTAGTCCGCAAGCGGAAGAGCGCTGCGATCGAGGTGGTCGAAAATTCCGAATTCCATCGCCGCTCACGCTATACGAACGCAACGTAGGCGCAACAGGCGAAGGGAAGCCAGCCTCGTTCCGCTCAGCGGGAAGCGGCCCAGGCGGAATGAAGAAACGCCGTCACGAATGGCGCGACGCGGTCGTTGCAATCGGCGGGCCTGCGCGCGATCAGGATGTTCGCCAACTCCGGCTCCTTGTCCTTCGCCATGAAAGACAAGATACGCTCGCGCAAAACGTCGGCGCTCTCGCGCGCATGCATCACCTTGATATGCGCGATGCGCGGACCGATGAAGACCGTGTGCCAGCCGAGCTCTTCGGTGAGGTCTGCTCTGCCGAGGCCGGTCTCCTCGCCGATCTCGCGCCACACGTTGCTGCCGAGATCGACCGACCCGCCTTTCACATCGCTCATATCGACCATGCCGCACGGGAAATAGATCGCGCCGGCGCTGGCGGTGTGATCGCCCATGACGCCGAGAAGGAACCCGCCATCGGAGCAGCGGATCGCGGCAGCGGCGAATCCGTTCCTGACGGTGTCGTCCGGGAACTCCCAGTCGCGCCACGCCAGAAAGCTCGCGAAGTCGCAGGCGAAGTGCGCGCCGCGAAACACGCGGTCTTCGACCGCCCAGCGGTGCATCATCAGAACCTGGCCGTTCCACATCGACGGCTTTTCGCGGACGAGCTTGGTCCAATGGGCGTCGATGTGTGCCCGGCGCTCGTCAGCGAACAGCCAGAAATGGGTCTCGAAGGAAAGCTCCAGACGATCGACGGGAACGACGCGCGTTTCGGACAGGCCGGGCTCGGACATGTGGGACATGGACCGCAACGGCGGCGCGCGGTCAAGCCTCGATCGCCCCTTCGGTGACGACGATGGCGCTGCCGCCGATCGAGGCCGCCGCGAGTTTGCCGCCGCGCATCGTGAAGGACAGTTCGATCAGGCTCGGCCGCCCCATCTCGTAGCCCTGCTCAAGGCGCAGCCGATGCTCGCCGTCGCGGTACTGCCCGCTTGCCGCGAGCAGACCGGGAAACGCCGCGGCGGCGGATCCGGTTGCCGGGTCCTCGTGCACGCCGAGGGCCGGCGCGAACATGCGGGTGTGGAAGTCGTTATCCGGCTCGGCGGTCTCACGGCAGAACAGGTAGGCCGTCGCCCGCCCGCCTGCGCCGAGCGCGTCGAAACACGTCAGGTCCGGACGCGCGACCTTGATCGACGCCATCGAACGCAGTGGCACGAAGGTGAACGGATTGCCAGCGCTCCAGCGCGACGGCTCAAGACCGTCAAAGCCGATGTCGGATTCGTCAACACCGAGCGCCTTGGCAATCGTGGCTATGTCCGCCGCAACGCCCGCCGGTTCCGGCAGGCGCGGAACGTCAAACGTCGCGCGGCCGCCGTCCGCGCCGGTTGGCTCGATCTTGCAGCGAATCGGCCCGATGTTTTCCTCGACCACGATCTCGCTCGGTCCGCTTTTATCAAGTCGTCCGAGCGCCACCGCCGCCCCCACTGTCGGATGTCCAGCGAAGGGCAACTCCGCCGCCGGTGTGAAGATGCGGAGCTTCGCGCGATGCATCGGATTGTCCGGCGGCAGCACGAACACCGTTTCCGGATGGCTGAACTCGCGCGCAATGAGCTGCATCGTCGCCGTGTCGAGACCGCCGGCCTCGAACACCACCGCGAGCGGATTGCCGGCGAAGCGCGTGCTCGTGAACACATCGAGAGTGACAAAACGGCGGCGCATAAAGTCCTCACACCGGCTCGGGCCGGAACAACCGGCTCGGATTGACGATCTCGTCCTGCGCTTCGATCAATAGGATTTCGCGCGATCCTGCCTCCGCCGTGCGTTTGAGAATACCAAAGACCGAGGAGGCCGCACGCGACAGCGCCTCGGCGGCGGAGCCCGTCCGCAGATGGTGCGCGAAGAACAGCGCGGCGATGGAGTCGCCGGCGCCGTTCACCGAGATCGGCAGCTTGGGTGTGCGAAGGCGATAACGCCCGGTGTCGTCGCAGGCGAGCAGATCGATGGAATCGTCCGGCGTTTCCTCAGCAACGAGCGACGTCACGAGAACGACGCGCGGCCCGCGCTTGCGCAGGCCATCGACCGCTTTGAGCACATCGGCGATCGCCGTCGTGGTCTTGCCGGTCAGATGATCCAACTCGAAATGGTTCGGCGTCACGATCTGCGCCGCCGGCACCGCATGGTCGCGCATGAACTCCGCAATGCCCGGTTGCACGAACACGCCCCGCCCGACGTCGCCGATCACCGGGTCGCAGCAATATTGCGCCTTCGGATTTGCGGCCTTCACCGCCGCCACCGCGTCAAGGATCGCGCCGCCGATCTCCGCCGAGCCCATGTAGCCCGACAGCACACCGTCGCACGACGGTAGAACGCCGCGCTCGCCGATGCCCTGCATCACCTCGCGGATGAGCCCCGCATCGAAGGCCCGGCCGCGCCACGCGCCATAGCCGGTGTGATTGGAGAACTGCACGGTGAGCACCGGCCACGCCTCGATGCCGAGCCGCTGCAAGGCAAAGGCCGCAGCGGCATTGCCGACGTGGCCGTAGGCGACATGCGACTGGATCGAGAGAATGTTCACCGCACCGGCCCCTGAAAAAGCACCGCGGCGGGAACCATGTCCCCGCCGCGGCCAAACTTCCAGTCGATTGTTGTGATCGACCGATCGATCGGATTGATGAGCCTACTTCGCCTGCTCGACGAACTTGTTGGTGTAGGTCTTCGACAGGTCGATCTTGGCGTTCTTGACCTCCGGCGACGACTGGCTGAACACGTCCAGCACGGCCTGCGCCCCCTTCGGGTCCATCTTGCCGGTCAGCGAATACATCGGGATCGTGTTCTTCAGCGCCGCGAGATAAAGCGCCTTGTCCGGGCCGATCAGCTCGTCCGGCATCTTGGCCATGATCTCCTCGGCGGAGTGGGAGTGGATCCACTTCAGCGTGTTCACGATCGCGTTGGTGAGCGCCTGCGTCTCCTTCGGATGCGAGGCGATCCAGGCACTCTTGGTATAGAGCGCGCCGCCCGGATACTCGCCGCCGAACACTTCGAGCGTGTCGTGCGCCGTGCGCGTATCGCTCAGGATTTTCAAATCCTTGTTGCGGCCCTGGAGCTGCGTGATCGCCGGGTCGAGCATGACCGCGGCATCGACCGAGCCCTGCTCCATTGCGGCCACCGCCGTCGCTGCGAGACCGATGCCGATGACGCCGACCGAGTTCGGATCGACGCCATTCTTGGCCAGGAGATATTTGAGGAAGAAGTCGGTCGAGGAACCCGGCGCGCTGACGCCGACCTTCTTGTCCTTGAGGTCCTTCACCGAGGTGATCTTGCCGGTCTGTTTCGGCCCGACCACCAGCGCGAGGCCCGGATAGCGGTCATAGACCACGAAGGCTTCCAGCGCCTGGTTCTTGGCGGCGAGGTTCACGCAGTGATCGAAATAGCCCGACACCACGTCGGCGCTGCCGCCGATCACCGCGGTGAGCGACTGCGAGCCGCCCTTGAAGTCGATCAGCTCGACCTCGAGGCCGGCCTTCTTGTATTCGCCGAGCCGCTCCGCGAGCATCGTCGGCAGGTAGCAGAGGCAGCCCGCGCCGCCGACCGCGATCTTCACCTTCATCTGTGCCGAGGCCGCGCCGGTCATCAGCGCAAGGGCCGCGAGCGGCGCCAGAATCCAGCGCATGAACAAAGCTTTCATTGGGGTCTCCCTAGCGAATTTCGGGGCACATTAGGCCAGCGGCCGGGACCTGCCTAGAGCGGACGCCCTAGGCCGTGCGCGTTTCCGACGCGACCGGGCGCCACACCAGCAGACGGCGTTCCACCAGGGTCACGATCCAGTCGATGATGACCACGAACACCGCCAGGATGAACATGCCCGCGAACACGCCGGCCACGTCGAACACGCCCTCGGCCTGCTGGATCAGGTAGCCGAGGCCCGCAGCCGCGCCGAGATATTCGCCCACCACTGCGCCCACCACGGCAAAGCCCACCGAGGTGTGCAGCGAGGAAAACATCCACGACAGCGCCGACGGCCAATAGACGTGCCGCATGAGCTGCTTCTCGTTCATGCCGAGCATGCGGGCGTTGGCGAGCACCGTAGGGCTCACCTCCTTCACGCCCTGATAGACGTTGAAGAACACGATGAAGAACACCAGCGTCACGCCGAGCGCCACCTTTGACCAGATGCCCAGCCCGAACCACAGCGTGAAGATCGGCGCCAGCACGACACGCGGCAACGCGTTGATCATCTTCACATACGGATCGAAGATCGCGGCGACGACAGGCTGACGCGCGAACCAGAAGCCGACCAGCACACCCGCAATCGAGCCGATCACGAACGCCAGCATCGATTCCGTCAGCGTGATCCAGAGATGCTTCCAGATCATGCCGCTGGAGAACAGCTTGATGACCTTCTGCGCCACGTCGGTCGGCGTGGAGAAGAAAAACGGCGGCAGGATCGCAGTGTCGAAGAATTTCGCGCCGAAGAAATGATCGGTCGTCAGAATATGCCACGCCGCGATCGAAACGATCGCCACGAGGGCTTGCAAGGTGAGGAGCGTTCCGCGGGACACGTCACGCTCCTCTTATCTTATGGTGCAATTGTCGATCAAGATCGGCTTACGGTTTCTTGAACAGGCCAACCAGACCGGCCGATTGCTTCGCATGCCCCTCCAGCGCCTTGATCAGCTCCGGATGGGTCAGGCCGGGCTGCAAAGCACCGGGCTCGAGATCGGTGGCGATCAGCGTGAAGGTGTAGTGATGCACGTCTGTGCCGGGCGGCGTGCACGGGCCGAGATAGATGTGCTGACCCGCGGTGCCCTTGCCGCCGGTGTATTTGTCCGACGGTTTGCTGGTCTCGCCTTCCGCGAAGCCCGTCACCGAGGCCGGAATGTTGTAGGCAAGCCAGTGGATCACGCCGAGGCCGTTGCGGCCTTCCGGATCGACCATCAGCAGCGCGTAGCTCTTGGTGCCTTCCGGCGCGTTCTTCCAAGCGAGCGGCGGCGAGACGTTTTCGCCCACGCAGTTCGGATTAGACTTGATGTTGCCGGCGTTCTTAACAGCCAACATCGTGCCATCCTTGAAGGATGACGACGTCAGCATGAAAGGCTCGGCGGCCTGCGCGAACGAGGCGGACGCAAGCGCGACGCCTCCAGCAAGCAACAAAGACGCAACTTGATGTTTCACGACGCTTCTCCCCAGGCGGTTTCGTTAGCAGGTGGTTTCGTTATGTTGAAGCGGCGCAGAGTGTAGCGGGCGTCGGGATCAGATCAAGGCGGGGTGCCCTCGCCCGGCGGTGCCGTCAGGCGGCCGGGATCGACGCAACGAACTCGTCCACGGTACCGCTCAGCGTCGTCGCCTCGCCGTTGAGCGCCTGGCCGAGGCGATCCACCTCGCCGGCCGCGGCGTCGACTTCGGCGATCGTCGCACGCACGGAGCCGATGGTGGCGGCGACCTCGTTGGCGCGCGTCGCCGCCGCGATGATGTTACGCGCAATCTCCGCGGTGGCCTCGCTCTGATACTCGATCGCGTTGGCGATCCCTGCGGAATTCTCTGCAAGCTGGCGGACCACCTCACGCACGCCTTCGATCTCGTGCGAGGCGTAGCCTGTCGTTGCGCGGATCGTCACAGCTTCCTCCGAGATATTCTCAGTCGCACGCGCGGTCTGCTGCGCCAGCGCCTTGACCTCCTGCGCGACCACCGAGAAGCCGCGTCCTGCTTCGCCCGCGCGTGCGGCTTCGATCGCGGCATTCAGAGCCAGCAGGTTGGTTTTCCCGGCAATCGCCGCAATCAAGCCGACCACGCGCTGGATGGCCTCGGTGCGGTCGAGGAGGCTCGCCACCGTGTTCATGGCCAAATCCATGCGCGTCGAGGCTTCGACGCCGACATCCGCCACCGCTTCGCCCTGGCGTCTGATCTCGGCAATGGAGGAATCGAGACGCCCCGCCGCCTCGCTGATCCCCTTCATGCTCATGGACACGGTTTCCGCCGCGACCAGGATGCGATCGGTCTGCTCGCGGCCTTCGCGTGCTGAGGACGCGACAGAGCCCGCCGTCGAGCCGAGCCGCACGATCGCGGAACCGAAGTTATGCACGGCGCCGCGCACCGACCGATCAAACCTCGGCGCGAGCCGCGCCAATTCCGCGAGCCGTTCGGTCTCCCGCTCCGCCGCGCTGTTGGCCACGTCGGCGGCAGCGCGTGCCCGCTGCTCCGCGGCGCGCGCCTGATCGAGTGCGACATCGGTTGCGCCGAACGCCGCCACCACATAGCGCGTGAGCCACACCAGGATCGCGAACTGCGCCACCACGATCACGGCGTGCAGCACCACGCGCCCGTAATCCGAACCACCCGGATAGACCGCAGACGGATAGACAACATTCAGGAACAGATGGTGAAGCGCGATCAGGGCGGAATTCGCGAACAGCACGCGCCAGTCGCACCAGGCGGCGAGGATCGCGAGCACCGCAAAGAAATACATGTGCATGTCGGGCTGCCAGGGATGCCCCTCGAGGACGAGCACCATCAACGCGGGCAGTCCGGCCCCGGCGATCCCCGTCACCACCCGCGTGATCGGAGCGGTGTGGTCGCGCAGCCAGAACAGCGTCGTGATCAAGAGCAGGCACGTCGCCATGACCGTGCTGGGGATGATGCGAACGCTATCGGCGGTCCAAGCCAGAAACGCCACCACTGGCACATTGAGCCAGAGGAAAATCATCAACACGTAGCTGAACCGGGTGCGAAGCGTTTCGAGCTGATTCATTACGACAGCCCTTTGCCGCGCTGTGTGACCGGCTGTCGGCACCACGGCGCCGCCCGCGCGTCGAGCACCAGCAAGGCTCCCGCTGCATAAAGGCGTGCGGAAAACCCAGCGTCCGGTGCCGTCGCAATCACAACGTCCGAACGTCCGCCTACGGCCAGAAGCGCCCCGCCGGCGGCCGCGACAATGCCCGCCACACGGTCAGCGCTCATGAATGGCGCGAAGACGGCGACCGGCTCACCCGCCCGCGGCGCAAGCGCGAAGGCAGACAAGCCGAGAAGCGTCAACATTCCGACCATGACCGCCGCCGCCAACTCGCAGCCGGTCAAAGGTTTGGAGGGCGCGGCTGGCGCCATCGTCAAATCCTTGAATCACAATCGATCCCCGAAGCTCAGGTTCGCCCAGGCGCGTTAACGGGTTAACAGTGAGTTGTTCAAAGAGATTGATGCGCCCCAAAAGAATGAAATGGGCCTTGAGGGACAGGCACTTGCGGAACCTGTTTTCCACACATCCAGCTGAAAAAGTTCACCCGCCGCCGGTCTGCGCGTAGCCCTTCATCACCTCGTCCTTGAGCTTCATCCAGATTTCACGATGCAGCTCGTGAAAGGCGTGCTCGCTCTTGATCTCGGCGATGTCGCGCGGACGCGGCAACGGCACGCGCCAGTCGCCGATGATGCGCGCCGACGGTCCCGCCGACATGATGACGACGCGGTCGGAGAGCGCGATGGCCTCTTCGAGATCGTGGGTGACGAACATCACCGCCTTGCGGTCGGCGCTCCACAGATCGAGCAGCAGGTTGCCCATGATCTGCCGCGTCTGCGCATCGAGCGGACCGAACGGTTCGTCCATGAGAAGTATCTTCGGGTCGCGGATCAGAACCTGCGCGAGCCCGACGCGCTTGCGCTGGCCGCCGGACAGCATGTGCGGATAGCGCGGACCGAACGCGCCGAGGCCCACCCGCCCGAGCCAGTGCTGCGCGCGCTCGCGCGCCTCGGCTTGCGGCGTGCCCGCGATCTCCAAACCGATCGCGACGTTCTCCAGTGCGGTCTTCCACGGAAACAGCGCTTCGGCTTGGAAGAGATATCCGGCTTGCGGATTGAGACCGCTCAATCCCGCGCCGAAGATCTCGACCTTGCCTTTCGATGGCGGAAACAGGCCCGCGGCCGCGTTGAGCAGCGTCGTCTTGCCGCAGCCGGTGGGACCGACGATCGAGACGAATTCGCCGTCCGCCACATTCAGCGACGCGCCCGTGACGGCCTCGTAGGTGCCGCCGCCGGTCAGCCGGAATGCAATGCTCACGTCGGACAGCGCCACCGCAGCGGCGCCATTGCGATTTTGCGCGCCGGCCTCTTGTACACCGGCCTTGGCGGCCGAACTCTCAGCCATCGTTCCCTCTCGTCCCCGCCGGAAACTAGCGGGACACCATTCCCTTGATCAACCCGGCATCGACCAGCATGCGGTTGAACCGCCGCGCCTCAGCCCCCGCGGCGCAGGAATAGAAGAGACCCTTACAGCGTTCCAGGATGCGCTTCTGCTCGACGAAGGTCGGATCGAGCGGCAGGCGCGCCGCCTCCAGGATCACCAGCGGCAGATACGCCGCCTCCAGAGGATCGAGCGCGGAGGACAGGTTGACCTGCGGAAAGTTGATCGCATCGATCGCGTAGTAGGTCGAAAAATAGCGCGGGTCGTAGCTCGCAAGCGCGCTCGCCACGGTCTTGTCGTCCGCACCGGGCTGCATCATCCGTTGCGAGATGAAGGGCTGATGATCCCCGAAGCGCACGATCAGGAACGGCTCGCCGGGAAATTCCTTCTTCAGCCGTTCGAGGAACGCGCGATAGTCCTGCGCGCTCATCACCTGCCGCCGGATGTATTCGTCGGCTTGATCGGAATTGCCGAGCGGCTTCCAGCCCGGCGTCCGCTCCGGAAAATTTGGCTCGTACCAGGGAAAGTGATTGGCGGTCAGGTAGACGAAAACGAACTGAGGCTTGTCGGTCTCTCTCCGCAGCGTCTTGATCGCGCGGTCGTAGTAATAGGCATCCGGCTCGACGTAGCGCGCGCCCATCTCCTCCTGATCGACCATGCGTTCGACGCCCGCCGTCGCCTGGAAACGCCGCGCGCTCAGGAACGCGCCATAAGCCGGATAGAACGTGGTGGTCTTGTAGCCGCAGCGGCGCAAGGCCTGGGGCAGCCCGCGCTCCACGCGGTCCGCGGCGATGCGCGTGACGTAGAACTTCAGCCGGCCGTAGGAGCGCGCCGACAATCCGGTCAGCACATTGTATTCGGTGTACCAGGTCGGGCCGCCCGAACCTTCGACGAGGAAGATGCGCTCCTTCCCGTCCATCGATTTGAAGTGCTCGCGATAGCCCGGCGGCACCTTGATTCCGGGCGCTGCGGTGATGTCGAAGCTCGCCTCATCGAGGATCAGGATGATGTTGGGCCGCTTCTCCTGCGGCTGGCATGGCGCGTCGAGCGCACCGCGCAGCCGGTCGGCGGACTTGTCGGCCTCGATCCATCCCGTCGTGGCAAGCTCATAGGCCGCCAGCACGCCGGAGCGCGCAACGTTTGAGATGTGGTTGACGCCTTGGAACGGCTCGGTCGGCTCTTCCGGCACCGCGAGCGACATCGCGACCAGAAGCTGGAAACACGCGATGCCGAGGATCGCGGCCAGCACTCGCCGCACACGGAACGGGTCGAACCGCCAGATCAGGAGAGCAGCGGGAACGCCCACCACCGCGCCGATGAAGAGCTTGCTGCGCAGATCGGGGAAAATCTGAAGCAGGAACGAGAAAGTGTCGGCGTCGATGATCAGAAAATCGAGGAACCCGAGCGTCATCCAGGTGACGTC
This sequence comes from Pseudomonadota bacterium, assembly GCA_040756555.1. Taxonomy (GTDB): domain Bacteria; phylum Pseudomonadota; class Alphaproteobacteria; order Rhizobiales; family Xanthobacteraceae; genus Z2-YC6860. The sequence goes on from JBFLYS010000009.1 coordinate 149,814, forward strand.
GAACTTGAACTTCGAGAGCACGATCACCAGCGAGAACAGCGCGAGCGACAGCGCCGCCGAAATACCCGGCCTGCGGCACAGCACGAGGAACGCACAGTTCAGCGACACCCACGCCAGCACGAACAGCGTCTGGCCGTAGGGGCCGTATTCGGTCTGATACAGGATGCCGAGCGCGGCGAGATGCAGCGCAACCAGGGCCGCAAGACGCAGCCAGCGAGGCGGATTGAGGGACATTGTCAAAGCCGTTTTATGAGTCCGGCTTCGATCAGGAGCCGGTTGAACCGCTTCGCCTCGCCGCCCGCGGCGCAGCGGTAGAACAATCCATTGCAACGCTTCAGGATTCGCTTCTGTTCCGCGAACGACGGATCGAGCGGCAGACCGGCCGCCTCCATCACGACGATCGGGAGATAAGGCGCGTCGAGCACGTCGAGCGCGGACGAGAGGTCGGCGGGTTTGAAGTTGATTCCCTCGATCGCGTAATAGGTCGCGAGAAACCGCGGATCGGCCTCGGCGATGCGCCGCGCCAGCACCGTGTCGTCGAGCGCCGGATCGACCATATGCTTTGCGAAGCTCGGCTGGTGGTCGCCGAAGCGCACAATCAGGATCGGCTCGCCGGGCAATTCTTTTTTGAGACGTTCGACGAAGGCCTTGTAGTCCGTCACGCTCATGCTCTGGCGGCGCAGATATTCATCCACCTCGGGCGCGTTGCTCGTCGCCTTCCAGTCCGGCGTCCGGTCGCCGCGGAAGCGATAGGTCCACGGGAAATGGTTGGCCGCCGTATAGACGAACATGAACAGCGGCTTGTCGCCACGCTCGCGCGTCATCACCTTCACGGCGTTGTCGTAATAGAAGGCATCGGGCTCGATGCCGCGGGTGCCGAGGTCCTTGGAGTCGAGGAAGTTCTCGATGCCCGTGGTCTTCTGGAAGTATCGCGCGCCCGCGAACGCGCCCCACATCGGATAGAGACTGAAGGTCTTGTAGCCGCAGCGTTTCAGCGATTGCGGCAAGCCGCGCTCGACGCGGCCCGCAGCAATGCGCGTGACGAAATCCGCGAAGCGTCCGTAGGAGCGCACCGACAGCCCGGTCAGCACGTTGTATTCGGTGTACCAGCTCGGACCGCCTGCCCCTTCCACGAGGAACGTGCGCGACTTGCCGTCGAACGAGCGGAAGTGATCCTGATAGTTGGCAGCGACCTTCACGCCTGGCACGCGCGTGATGTCAAAGCTCGACTCGTCGAACACCATCACGATGTGCGGCGGCTTCACCGTGGTGCGACACACCGCATCCGCTGTCGCGCCCAGATGTTCGGTGACGGTCGCATCCGACTCCAGATAGCCGCGCGTGAACAAATCCACCGTGCCCGTCACACCCGAACGCGCGAACTTCGACACATAGTTGGTGTCGGTGAACTCCTCGTAGAGATCGCTCGGCACGCCGAGCGAGACCGCGCACAAGCACGCAAAGCTGATGCCGGCTCCCGAGAGCGCCAGCCACGTGCGCATCCGGAACGGATCGAGCCACCACAGGAACCCGATTGTCGGAAGCACCACGGCCGCCGCGAGGAGGACCATGCTCCACAGGTTCGGGAAGACCGTCAGCAGGAACGACACCGTGTCGCTGTCGATGATCATGACGTCGAGGAAATTGGCCGTCATCAGCAGCACGCCGTGCTTGAAGCGCGACAGCAGCACGACCAGCATGAACAGCATCAGCGTCAGCGCTGCGGCCGGCAGCGGACGGCGCAGGATCGCAATGAAGATGCAGTTGATCAGCGCCCAGGTGAAGACGAACGCCATGCGCCCGACGAGATCGGCCTCCGACCACGCGAGCATCGCAAGCGCTGCGAGATGCAGCACCGCAAGCATCGCCCACGCCAAACGATGCGTCTCGCCGATGCGGGCGGCGGAAAAACTGCGGCTCAAAAACGCGAGGGCTGGGGGCATGGCGGTCTGTTGTCATCGAACTGTAACAGAGCCGGTAACAAAAGACCGCTCGGAAACCCGGGCGGTCCAAAAATATTTAGTCCAATCAGGTGGTTGGGCTGCATCTTCGATGGGCAGCCTGGAACTCTGATCGCGGATCGAGAGACCGCCCAAACGAAAAGCCTCCCGCCGAGGCGGGAGGCTTCGTAGCCGGTCCTGAGACCGAGCTTAGTTCTTGCTCTTGTCGACCAGCGCGCCCTGTTTGATCCATAGGGCTCGCGCGAGCGAGCCCGTCCACCAAAAGACGTGGATCAGTTCTTGCTCTTATCCACGAGAGCGCCCTGCTTGATCCACGGCATCATCTCGCGGAGCTTGGCGCCGACCTGCTCGACCGAGTGCTGGGCGAGCTTGGCGCGTGTCGCCTTGAACGAGGTCTGGTTGACCTTGTTCTCCAGCATCCAGT
>JBFLYS010000009.1:152298-180110 GCA_040756555.1 Pseudomonadota bacterium
GCGCCCTGCTTGATCCACGGCATCATCTCGCGGAGCTTGGCGCCGACCTGCTCGACCGAGTGCTGGGCGAGCTTGGCGCGTGTCGCCTTGAACGAGGTCTGGTTGACCTTGTTCTCCAGCATCCAGTCGCGGGTGAACTTGCCGGACTGGATGTCGTCGAGCACGCGCTTCATCTCGGCCTTGGTCTCGGCGGTGATGATGCGCGGTCCGGTGACATACTCGCCGTATTCGGCGGTGTTCGACACCGAGTAGTTCATGTTGGCGATGCCGCCCTGGTAGATCAGGTCGACGATCAGCTTCATTTCGTGGATGCACTCGAAGTACGCCATCTCCGGCGCGTAGCCGGCTTCGCACAGCGTCTCGTAGCCGGCCTTCATCAGCTCGACCACGCCGCCGCAGAGCACGGCCTGCTCGCCGAACAGGTCGGTCTCGCACTCTTCCTTGAAGGTCGTCTCGATGATGCCGGCGCGGCCACCGCCGATCGCCGAGGCATACGAGAGGCCGAGGTCGTGCGCGTTGCCCGACGCGTCCTTGTGGATCGCGATAAGGCACGGCACGCCCGCGCCGCGCTGATACTCGCCGCGCACGGTGTGACCCGGGCCCTTCGGCGCGACCATCAGCACGTCGATGTCGGCGCGCGGCTCGATCAGGTTGAAGTGGACGTTGAGGCCGTGCGCGAACAGGAGCGCCGCGCCCTGCTTGAGGTTGGCGTGCAGATGATCCCGATAGATGTCGCCCTGAAGCTCGTCCGGGGTGAGCATCATCACCACGTCGGCCCACTTGGCGGCCTCGGCGACTTCCATCACCTTGAACTTCTCGCCCTCGGCCTTCTTGGCGGAGGCGGAGCCCTTGCGGAGCGCGATCACGACCTCCTTCACGCCGCTGTCGCGCATGTTGAGCGCATGGGCATGGCCCTGGCTGCCATAGCCGACAACGGCGACCTTCTTGCCCTTGATCAGGTTCAGGTCGGCGTCACGATCGTAATAAACACGCATGGTTCTTTACCCCTTATCCCGTTCTTTTCGGCCTTGCTTCTAGGACGCCGGGAGACGCCCGACAAGTGCTCCCCGCGCGATGGGGGATCAGCGAATATGCCTGCCTTGGCAAGCGGTTAGAGGACCATCGGCACGATGCTCGCGACCAGCAGCAGCGCCATGACGACATTGAAAATGCGGGCTTGGCGCTCGTTCTGAAGCACCTTGCGGAGCGCCACGCCGAAACCGGCCCAGGTGATGGTGGAGCCGAGCGTCGCGAGCGTGAACACGACCAGCATGACCGCGAAGTCGCGCACCGCGGTCTCCGGGTGGACGTACAAGGCCACCGCGCCGAAGGCGATGATCAGCCCCTTGGGATTGACCCATTGGAAGGCCGCGGCTTGCAGGAACGTCAGCGGACGCCCCTCTCCGCCTTCGTCGCTCGCCTTGCCGGCGCTCGCAACCTTCCAGGCCAGCCACAGCATGTAAGCCGCACCGACGATCTTGAGCACCGTTTGGATGGCCGGAAACGCGACGATCAGCGAGCCCACGCCCGCCCCCGCCGCGCAGAGCAGCACGGCATAGCCGATCACCACGCCGACCATGTGCGGGGTCGTGCGCGCCAGGCCGAAATTGACGCCTGAAGCAGTCAGCATCACGTTGTTGGGGCCCGGTGTGAACGCCATCACGAAGGCGAACGACACCATCGCGAGGAGCGTCTCAAGGGACATCACATGCCGTCGGGCCCGCGGCCGATCGCAACAACGCCCGTGCGCGACACCTCGACGAGGCCGAGCGGCAGCATCAGGTTGATGAAGCTCTCGATCTTGTCGCTCGCGCCGGTGATCTCGAAGATGAAGCTCTCGGTGCCGGCATCGATCACGCGGGCACGGAACGCGTCCGCGAGACGAAGCGCCTCGACGCGCGGCTCACCGGTGCCGCGCACCTTCACCATCGCAAGCTCGCGCTGGATCGACGGGCCCGACGTCGTCATGTCGACGACGCGGTGGATCGGCACCAGGCGCTCGAGCTGGTTCTTGATCTGCTCGATCACCATCGGCGTGCCGCGGGTGACAATCGTGATGCGCGAGAGGTGCTTCTCGTGCTCGGTCTCCGACACGGTCAGCGACTCGATGTTGTAGCCGCGGCCTGAGAAGAGACCGATCACGCGCGCCAGCACGCCGGGCTCGTTGTCGACGATGACCGAGAGCGTGTGTTGCTCGATGGCCTGCGAGGCCGGCGCGGCCTGATAGTGAGAGGCAGAAGTGGTGGTGGACATAGCTTGAACTCTGTTGCGAGGCGACGAAGTGTGACGCGCAGGCGCGTCACACCAGCATCTTGCCCTCTTCGGTGATCGCGTCTTCGAGCTTCTCCGCGGCGTCGCTCAGGAGCATCTCGTTGTGGGCGCGGCCCGACGGAATCATCGGGAAGCAGTTCTCCGCCTGATCGACCACGCAGTCGAAGATCACCGCCTTCGGCGTGTCGATCATCTCCTTGATCGCGGCGTCGAGATCGGCCGGCTTGTCGCAGCGGATGCCGACCGCGTGATAGGCGTCGGCAAGCTTCACGAAGTCCGGCAGCGAATGCGTGTAGCTCTCCGCATAGCGGCCGCCGTGCAGCAGCTCCTGCCACTGGCGCACCATGCCCATGTACTGGTTGTTCAGGATGAAGATCTTCACCGGCAGCCGGTACTGCGCGATCGTCGACATTTCCTGCATGTTCATGAGCACCGACGCTTCGCCGGCGATGTCGATGACGAGCGAGTTCGGGTGCGCGAGCTGCGTACCCACCGCCGACGGCAGGCCGTAGCCCATCGTGCCGAGGCCACCGGAGGTCATCCAGCGGTTCGGCTCCTGGAAGTGATAGAACTGCGCCGCCCACATCTGATGCTGGCCCACCTCCGTGGTGATGTAGGTGTCGCGGTCCTTGGTCAGCGCATAGAGGCGCTCCAGCGCGTACTGCGGCTTGATGATCGAGTCCGAGCGCTTGTAGGCGAGCGACTTGCGCGCACGCCACTTGTCGATCTGCTTCCACCAGCCGTCCAGCGCCTTCTTGTCAGGCTGCGCCTTCTTCGCCCGCCACTCCGACAGCATGTCGGTGATGACGTTGGCGCAGTCGCCGACGATCGGCACGTCGACCTTGACGTTCTTGTTGATCGACGACGGATCGATGTCGATGTGGATCTTGGTCGAGCCTGGCGAGAACGCATCGACGCGGCCGGTGATGCGGTCGTCGAAGCGCGCGCCGATGCAGATCATCAGATCGCAGTCGTGCATCGCCCAGTTGGCTTCGTAGGTGCCGTGCATGCCAAGCATGCCGAGCCACTGCGGATCGGCCGCCGGGAACGCGCCGAGACCCATCAGCGTCGAGGTGATCGGGAAGCCGGTGAGCTTCACCAGTTCGCGCAGCAGCGTGCTCGCCTGCGGGCCGGAGTTGATGATGCCGCCGCCGGTGTAGAACACCGGCCGCTTGGCCTTCGCCATCAGCTCGACCGCCTGCTTGATGCGCATGGGATCGCCCTTCATCCGCGGCTTGTAGCCCTGATGATGGAACGTGTTGGGCTTGTAGTAGGTGCCCTTGGCGAACTGGATGTCCTTCGGAATGTCGATCACGACCGGCCCCGGGCGTCCGCTCGAAGCGATGTGGAACGCCTCATGCAGGATGCTCGGCAGGTCCGCGATGTTCTTCACCAGGTAATTGTGCTTCGTGCACGGCCGCGTGATGCCGACCGTGTCGCACTCCTGGAACGCGTCGTTGCCGATCAGATGCGTCGGCACCTGGCCGGTGATGCAGACGACCGGGATGGAATCACAGAGCGCGTCGGTGAGGCCGGTCACGGCGTTGGTCGCGCCGGGGCCCGAGGTCACCAGCACGCAGCCGACCTTGCCGGTCGAGCGCGCGTAGCCCTCGGCGGCATGCACCGCGCCCTGCTCGTGGCGGACGAGGACGTGCTTGACCTTCTGCTGCTGATGAAGCGCGTCATAGATCGGCAGCACCGCGCCGCCCGGATAACCGAACAGGTGCTCGACGTTCTGATCGGCGAGCGCCTCGATCACCATTTCCGCGCCGGTCATTTCCTTTGTCATTGTCCGCTCCACTCGCTTCGCTTGCCGTCATTTCCCAATGAAAAAAGGGGCCCAAAGCCCCTTTTGCGCACCGCCTATCCCAAGGGTTGGCTTAGCCCACCCAGGCGGTGCACCTCGTTACGAGTACGATAATAATGTTGCGCATTTCCATCTCAGATAGCCCGAAAGTTGCGCGGTATATACGAACTCGCTTTCCACAGGTCAAGCGCAAAGTCCTTCCAAGCCGCCAAACCCACCCGATCCGCGCAAAACCACACTTTTGTGAGCCGGATGGCCTTCATTTCATCCGGCGGCAATATGCCGGAAAGGTGGTGCGCCGCAGAAAGAACTGCGACAATTTGACCAAGGCTCAGGATGGTGCCTGTGGACTCCAATTCGGCCCAAGAGGGTTCTCCGAAGCGCGCAGAACCGCGCTCCAGACGGCTCCGCATCGCCGCTGCCGCCGTGTGCGCCCTTTTGATCGCGGCGGCCGTCGCCTTCTACTTCGTCCGCCCCGGCGTCCGGCCCGCGCAAGCGACGCTCCCGCCGCCTGCCATCCCCGTCTCCGCGACGACTGCCGTTCGCCAGGACCTGCCGATCTATCTCACCGGCCTCGGCGTCGTGCAGGCCTCCTTCACGGTCAGCATCCACACACAAGTCGACGGCAAGCTGCAAGACGTCCTCTTCACCGAAGGTCAGCGCGTGAAGAAAGGCGACCTCCTCGCCAAGATCGATCCGCGCCTGTTCCAGGCCGCGCTCGATCAGGCCAAGGCCAAAAAGGCACAGGACGAAGCGCAGCTCATCGGCCTGCAAAAGGATCTGGTGCGCTTCACCTCGCTTGGCGCCAAGGGCTACGACACCCAGCAGAACATCGATCAGCAGCAAGCCAAGGTGGACACCACCAAGGCGGCCATCCAAGCCGACGCCGCTGCAATCGAGACCGCGGAGACCCAGCTCGACTACACCAACATCACCGCGCCGAGCGATGGTCGCATGGGTGTGCGCCTGATCGATCCGGGCAACACGGTCCATGCCTCGGACACCGCCGCCATCGCAACGCTGGTGCGCACGCAGCCCACGTTCATCACCTTCACCCTGCCCGCCCAGACGCTCGACGACGTGCGCAACGCCAAGGCCCGCGGCGACGTCCAGGTCATCGCCTTTGACCGCGACAATCGCAAGGCGATCAGCACCGGCACGCTCGAGACGATCGACAACATGATCGACCAGACCACCGCCAGCTATCGCCTCAAGGCGACATTCGCGAACGAGGATGAGCGGCTGTGGCCCGGCCAGTTCGTCAATGCGCGCGTGCTGGTGGACACCCGCAAGAACGCTGTCGTGATCCCCAACACCGCCGTGCAGCGCGGACCGAAAGGCCTGTTCGCTTGGGTCGTGAAGCCGGATAACAAGGTCGAACCGCGGCCGATCGAGACCGGTGACACCACCGGCAATATCACCGTCGTGGTTTCCGGCCTCAACGACGGCGAACACGTCGTCACCGGCGGCCAGTACAAGCTCCAGAACAACAGCACCGTGAATGTGAGCGCGAACGCGCCGGCCGGTGCCCCATGAACATTTCCGAACCCTTCATCCGCCGCCCGGTCGCCACCACGCTGCTGATGGCCGCGATCGCCTTCGTCGGCATCGCCGCCTATCCCTTCCTGCCGGTCGCGCCGCTGCCGCAGGTGGACTTTCCGACCATCCAGGTGACAGCGACCTGGCAGGGCGCCAGCGCCGAGACCATCGCGACCTCGGTCGCCGCCCCGCTCGAACGGCAATTCGCGCAAATTCCGGGCGTGTCGCAGCTCACGTCGCTCAGCGCGCTCGGCGCGACCACGATCGTGATCCAGTTCGACCTCAACCGGAACATCGATTCCGCCGCGCAGGACGTGCAGGCCGCGATCACCGTCGCGACCAAGACACTGCCGCAGTCGATGACTGCGCCGCCGAGCTACAAGAAGGTCAATCCGGCCGACTCACCGATCATCATGCTGGCGCTGCGGTCGGATACCATTCCGCTCATCACCGTGGACGACTACGCGGACTTGTTCCTGGCGCAGCAGATTTCGCAAGTCCCCGGCGTCGCGCAGGTCTCGATCTTCGGCGATCGCACGCCATCGATCCGCATTCAGGTCGATCCGGCGAAACTCGCGTCGTCCGGCGTCACGCTTGAGGAAATCCGCTCGGCGCTCGTCACATCCACGACCAACATCGCCAAGGGCACGATCAACACACCGAAAATCAGCTTCACCGTCGCCGCCAACGACCAGATCACCAAGGCCGAGGAGTTCAACGACGTCGTCATTGCCTACCGCAACGGCGCGCCGATCCGCGTCCGCGACGTCGGCCAGGCGGTCTCGGATGCGGTGGACCGCAACGTCGCCGCCTACCAGAACAACAAGGACGGCATCATCCTCGCCGTGTTCAAGCAGCCGGGCGCCAACGTCATCGACACCGTCGATCAGATCAAGGCGCAGTTGCCGCAGCTCACGGCGCGCATCCCGCCGGGGATCAAGGTCGAGACCATCCTCGACCGCACCACGACCATCCGCGCCTCGGTCGCCGACGTGCAATTCACGCTCGCCCTCACCATCGGCCTGGTGGTCATGGTGATCATGCTGTTCCTGCGGAATTTCTGGGCGACGCTCATCCCGAGCGTCACCGTGCCCCTTGCGCTCGCCGGCTCCGCCGCCGCGATGTACCTCCTCAACTTCAGCCTCGACAACCTGTCGCTGATGGCGCTCACCATCGCCGTCGGCTTCGTCGTGGACGATGCGATCGTCGTGGTGGAGAACATCCACCGCCACATCGAGGGGGGCGCCTCGCCGATGCAAGCGGCACTCCAAGGCTCCCGCGAGATCGGCTTCACCGTGCTGTCGATCTCCTTCTCGCTGATCGCGGTGTTCATCCCGCTGCTGCTCATGGGCGGCATCATCGGCCGGCTGTTCCGCGAATTCGCGCTGACGGTGACGGCCGCCATCGCCATTTCGGCGCTTGTCTCGCTGACACTCGCGCCGATGATGTGCTCGCGTTTCATGCATCGCGAAGCTCACGAGCACGGCCGCGTCTACCGCTTCATCGAAGCGGGCTTCAACGCCATGCTGTCGTTCTACCGGCGCACGCTCGACATCGTGCTGCGGCATCAGCGCGCCACGATCAGCGTGTTCCTCGCGACCATCGCGTTCACCGCGTACCTCGCCATCCAGATTCCCAAGGGCTTCTTTCCGATCCAGGACACCGGCGTGATCTCGGCCTTCGCCGAAGCCGCGCAGGACACCGCGCCCGAGGAAATGATGCGGCTGATGCAGCAGTTGAGCGACGTGGTGCTGCGCGACCCGGACGTTGCGGCCTTCGGCGCCTTCACCGGCAGCTCCGGCGGCGCGCAGACCGCCAACACCGGCCGCGGCTTCATCGTGCTCAAGCCGCGCGACCAACGCACCCTCACCGCCTTGCAGATCATCGACCGGCTGCGGCCCCAGCTCGCCAAGGTGGAAGGCGCGAACCTGTTCCTCCAACCCAGCCAGGACATCACGGTTGGCGGCCGCATCGCCCGCGCCAGCTTCCAGTACACGCTTCAGGATTCCAACGTCGAAGAGCTGACCGAGTGGTCCGGCAAGATGATGGAAAAAATGCGGACTCTCCCGCAGGTCACCGACGTCGGCACTGATCTTCTTGCCAACGCGCCGCAACTCAAGGTCACCATCAACCGCGACCAAGCCGCCCGCTTCGGCATCTCGCCGCAAGCGATCGACGACACTCTGAACGACGCCTTCGGTCAGCGGCAGATCACGCAGTATTTCACCCAGCTCAAGACCTACTTCGTCATCCTCGAGATCCTTCCCGAGCTGCAGCGCGATCTCGCCTCGATCAACCGCCTCTATATCAAATCGCCGCTCACCGGCGCGGCGGTGCCGCTCAACACGCTGGTCGACGTCGATTCCAGCAAGGTCGGCCCGCTGTCGGTGTCGCACCAGGGACAGTTCCCCGCCGTCACGCTGTCGTTCAACCTGCGGCCCGGCGTGGCGCTCGGCGAGGCTGTCGATGCCATTACGGAGGCAGCGCGCGAGATCGGCATGCCGTCGTCGGTGCTGCCGACGTTCCAGGGCAACGCGCAGGCGTTCCAGAACTCGCTGTCGAGCGAGCCGATCCTGATCGCTGCGGCGCTGGTCGTCGTCTACATCATCCTCGGCATGCTCTATGAGAGCTTCATCCACCCGCTGACGATCCTTTCGACGCTGCCGTCCGCCGGCGTTGGCGCGCTGCTCGCGCTGCGCGCCGGCAACATGGACCTGTCCGTGATTGGCATCATCGGCATCATCCTGCTGATCGGCATCGTGAAGAAGAACGGCATCATGCTGGTGGACTTCGCCATCAGCGCCGAGCGCGACCGCCATCTGCCGGCGGTGGAGGCGATCCGCGAAGCCTGCCTCCTTCGTTTCCGTCCGATCCTGATGACCACCGCCGCCGCGATGCTGGCTGGCGTTCCACTCGCGCTCGGCAACGGCACCGGCTCGGAAATGCGCCAGCCGCTCGGTTACGCGATGGTGGGCGGGCTTGCGCTCAGCCAGGTGCTGACGCTCTACACCACGCCGGTCGTCTATCTGTATCTCGACCGCTTCCAGACCTGGCTGAATCGCAAGCGCAAACCACAGCCGGCTTCTGCCGAGCCGCTCGACGTGGCCGCGGAATAGCTCTCCAAACGAAAAGGCCGGACGATCCCGAAGGAGCGCCCGGCCCTCTCAAACGCCCTGCGTCAGGCGGCGCGCGCAGTCTGTGGCGCAACGCCCTCGACACGCGCTGGCCTGCGATGCGCCGCCGGCGCAACCTCCTCGGCATAGGCTGCATCGACCTGGAAGAAGGCCACCTGCTCGTTCATCGCCACGGCCTGCGTCTCCAGCGTCTTGGCGGTCGCGGCATTCTCTTCGACCAGCGCGGAGTTCTGCTGCGTTACCTCGTCCATCTGGTTCAGCGCACCCCTGATCTGTTCGAGGCCGGTGGCCTGCTCGCCGGAGGCGTTGGCAATGTCCGCGACAATCGCCGCCACGGTCTTGATCGACTCGACGATCTCGTTCAGCGCGGAGCCCGCCTGATTGACGAGGTCGACGCCGTCCTTCACCTGGCTGTTCGAGTTGGTGATCAGGTCCTTGATGTCCTTCGCGGCCTGAGACGAACGCTGCGCCAGGCTGCGGACCTCCGAGGCGACCACCGCGAAGCCGCGGCCTGCCTCGCCCGCACGCGCTGCTTCGACCGCGGCGTTCAACGCCAGCAGGTTGGTCTGGCGCGCGATCTCGTCGATCACCCCGATGATGTCGGAGATCTTGCGCGAGGACTCCTCGATTTTCGCCATGGCGGTCACGGCGCGGCCGACCACCTCGCCGCCGCGATCCGCCACCTCTTGCGTGGCCATCGCGGATTGATTGGCCTGCTGGGCATTCTCGGCGTTCTTTCGCACCGTTGCCGAGATCTGCTCCATCGATGCGGAGGTTTCCTCGAGCGAAGCCGCCTGCTCTTCGGTGCGCTGCGACAGGTCCGTCGTCGCCTCGGCGATCTCGCTCGACGCGTTGGTCACCTCGCGCGCCGATTGTTTGACGCCCGCGATGGTCGCCCGCACCTGCCCGACCATCGTATTGAAGGACGCGATGATCTGACCGATTTCGTCCCGGCGATCCATTTTCGGCAGCGACGCGTTGAAGTCGCCGCCCGCGATCTGGCCCATGACCTTCTGCAGCATCAGCAACGGGTTGGTGATGCGGCGCGAGATGACCAGCACGGCCATGCCGCTCATTGCCAGCGCGAGCACAAGCAGCCCGAGTTGCACGATCAAGCTGCGCCAGGCCTGGGCGTTCTGTTCGGCCAGATGGTCCTTGGCCGTTTGCAGCGCAATCTCGGCGGCCGTCAGGAGCACGGTCTGCTTCGCGATCGAAGCCGGGCTCCAGGTCGCGACATCGATATTGAGCTTCTCGCCAGCGATGATCCTTTTCAGAACATCGAACTGATTTCCGGTGTGCTCATCGCTGAACACGCCGCCCTTGCCCTTGGCTTCATCCATGGCGGCCTTGAAGCTTGGAGGAAGCGGCAGCCCGGCGGTGAAATCCTCGACCATCGCAAAAGTCCCCTTGGCTTTCGCGATATTCACGTTGAAACGCGTGAGCGCATCGGGGGCGACAATACCGGCGACCGCGTTCGACACGGTGTTCGAAGCGTCCCCTGCCGCTTGCCGCATGGCCCAAGCCAGTTCTTTCAGATGCATCAACTGATCGACGTAACCGTCTTTCAGGCGCGCCATCTGGTTCATCTGATTCGAAAGGCGCTCGATCTGCTCGATGAACGTGTTGATGTGCTTCACAAACTCGTCGGAAAGCCCGACGCGGCGCTGCGCTTTGGGCAGTTGGAGGGCGGCGTCCGCCTCTTTCTGAAGAGCGACCAGCCGGTTCACGCTCTTTTCGAAATCGGCAACCGCGGTGCTGCCGGTGGGAAACTCGACGAGCCGCAGAGCCGTCAGAGCGCCTTGCAACCCAGCCATCTCGCCGGCCCGGAAACGCAACAAATTCTGGTTCGGCGCACCCGTCTTCTCGTCGGCAAGCTGACGCATCGTGCCCGAGCGATCGGAGCGCATGTTATGCAGCGCGGCGAACAGATGCATCGACACGTCGACCGTGTTGGTCATCTGGCTCGTGGCCTTCCAGCGGCTCCATGAATCCCAAGCGCCGAACGACAGCAGGATGACCACGGCCGCTGCCATGAGTCCGAACATCGACTTCAAGATGACGTTCACGGAAATTCGGTCGAACATGTCAGTCACTTCCTTCCCAGATATAGAAAAACGCCCCGCCTAGGGATGGCGGGGCGCAACTCGTGTTTATGCATCGGCCGGGATCAAGCGGCGGATCGGTGCGCGACCGCCAACGCGGGCTTGGCCTGTTGCTTCGCTGGCTCGCGAGGCGCCGTCATCGGGACGCTCTCGTCGGCTGCGCCGATCTGGAAGAAGGCGACTCTCTCGCTCATCGCCACGGCCTGCGTCTCCAGCGTCTTGGCGGTCGCGGCATTCTCTTCGACCAGCGCGGAGTTCTGCTGCGTCACCTCGTCCATCTGGTTCAGCGCCCGGTTGATCTGTTCGAGGCCGGTCGCCTGCTCGCCGCTGGCGTTGGCGATATCGGACACGATGGCCGCCACCGTCTTGATGGACTCCACGATCTCGCTGAGCGCGGAGCCTGCCTGATTGACGAGGTCGACGCCGTCCTTCACCTGGCTGTTCGAGTTGGTGATCAGGTCCTTGATGTCCTTCGCAGCCTGGGACGAACGCTGCGCCAGGCTGCGGACCTCCGAGGCAACCACCGCGAAGCCACGGCCCGCCTCGCCAGCACGCGCGGCTTCGACCGCGGCGTTGAGCGCCAGCAGGTTGGTCTGGCGCGCGATTTCGTCGATCACGCCGATGATGTCGGAGATCTTGCGCGAGGACTCCTCGATCTTCGCCATCGCGCCGACCGCGCGGGAAACCACCTCGCCGCCGCGATCCGCCACCTCTTGCGTGGTCATCGCCGATTGATTGGCCTGCTGGGCGTTCTCGGCGTTCTTCTTCACCGTCGCCGAAATCTGCTCCATCGATGCGGAGGTTTCCTCGAGCGAGGCCGCCTGCTCCTCCGTGCGCTGCGACAGGTCGGTCGTGCTGGTCGAGATTTCCGCCGAAGCGTTGGTGACCTCACGGGCCGACAGCTTGATGTCGGCGATGGTATCGCGGACCTTCGCGACCATCGAGCTGACCGCATTGACGATCTGGCCGACTTCGTCGTTGCGTTTGACGGGCTTCACGTCCACGGCGAAGTCGCCGCTGGAAATCCGGCCCATCGCGTTTTGAATTTCCCGCAGTGGGGCGACCACGCGGCGGGAGACCATCACCATCACACTGACCGCGAGCGCGAGTGCCAGCGTCAGGAAAGCGATCTCGATCGACAGCTTGCGAAGCATCGCGCTGCGTTGCGCGGCTGCATGCTCGTTGGTGACGTCAAGCGCAACCTCCGCGACGTTGAGCAGCGAGCCGAGCTTGGCCACTGAATTGCGCGACCAATCGTCGGCCTTCATGTCGATCTTCTGTCCGGCGATGAGCGCGTTCAACATCTTCAGGCGCAGGTCGGTGAAGTCCTTGCCGAGGAACTCCTTCTTGCCGTTCTCGATTGCCGAGATCATGCGTGGCGGCAGCGGAAGGCCGGCGGCCAATTCCTCAAGCGCGGCCCATGCCGTATCGAGCTTCGCCAGATTGACGTTGTATTTCATCATCGGCTCGGGCGGCAGCGGAATGCCGCCAAGACCGTTCGAGAGCATCACCGAAGCGTCGCCGGCCGAGTTGCGGGCGACCCAGGCCAGTTGCTTGATCTGGAACAGCTGATCGGTGAACGAGTCTTCGAGCTTCACCGAACGCGCCATCTGGTTCGAGATCTTGTCGATCTGATCCATCAGCGCCGTGGTGTGCTGGAAGTATTCGTCCGCGAGGTTGCCGCGGCGCTGCGCCTTCGGCCGTGTGACCGCATCCGCCGTTTCCTTGTGCAGCGCTTCGAGCTTGCTGATCGCCTGTGCGAGTGCGACCACCGCCGTCTGACGTTCGGGGAAGGTGGCGGCGTCAACCGCAGCGACGCCCGCCTTCAGCGCGGGCATGTCGGCATCACGAACCTGCTTCAACAGCGGGCCAATCCCGGTGGCCACCTGCTCGCTGTTGAGCTCACGCATGGTGGTGGCGCGGTCAACGCGAAGATTGTGCAATGCGGTAAACAGATGCCCCGTCGCATCCGTGATGCTCGAAATCCGACTCGCTGTCGACAAACGACTCCAGGAGTCCCAGGCAGAGATCGACAGCAGGAGCACAACGCCAAGGGCGAGCGCCCCAATCACGGATTTCAACAGCACGCTGACGGAAATGCGGCTCAACATCATTCTCTCCGAATGAGAATTTGAACGGGGGGCTTGCGATTCCTTGCTGAAGAATAACGTCGCGCGGTGTACGCGAAGTTACTTACAGCGGCCGGGCGGGCTCAGGCGGCTCGTGCACGCAGCCGCAAATTTCGCTTCGCGCGTTGCGGTTCCGGCAGCACGGGCTTTGCGGAAGGCGCTTCATCGGTTGCGTCTTCGCGAGCTTCGATTTGGAAATAACCGACCTGGTCGTCCATGGTCTGGGCTTGAAGTTCCAGCGCCTTCGCGGTCGCTGCGTTCTCTTCGACCAGCGCGGAGTTCTGCTGCGTGACCTCGTCCATCTGGGTCAGCGCCTTGTTGACCTCATCGACACCGGTCGACTGCTCCATGCTCGCCGAAGCGATGTCCGCGATGATGTCCGTGACCTTGTTGATCGACACCGTGATTTCACCCAGCGCCGAGCCTGCTTGATTGACGAGTTGGACGCCGTCCTGGACCTGTCCGCTGGACTTGGTGATGAGGTCCTTGATGTCCTTCGCTGCCTGCGACGACCGCTGCGCAAGACTGCGCACCTCGGAGGCGACCACCGCGAAACCGCGGCCCGCTTCGCCGGCGCGAGCGGCTTCCACCGCTGCGTTCAGCGCCAGCAAATTGGTCTGGCGCGCGATCTCGTCGATCACACCGATGATGTCGGAGATCTTGCGTGACGAATCCTCGATCTTCGCCATCGCCTCGACCGCTTGTCCGACCACCGCGCCGCTCTTCGCCGCGATGTCGCGTGTCTCCGCGGCCGAGCGGCTCACCTCCTGCGCGTTCTCGGCGTTCTTTCGCACGATCGAGGAAATCTGCTCCATGGAGGCCGAGGTTTCTTCCAGACTCGCGGCCTGCTCCTCGGTGCGTTGAGAGAGGTTCGTCGTGCTGGTCGCGATCTCGACCGAGGCGTTGGTGACCTCGCGCGCCGCGGATTTGATCTCGGCGATCGTCTCGCGCACCTTGCCCGCCATCGATGAGACCGCCTGCGCGATCTGGCCGATCTCGTCGCCGCGGCCGAGCCCCGGCACCGCGACCATGAAGTTGCCGCCGGCGAGCTCATTGAGCGGCTTGGTCAGCGCGCGAAGCGGCCGCGCCACCGTCCACACCGAGAACGCGATGGCGCCGACGAACAGCAACACGCTCGCGGCCAGCAGACCGGCGCTCAGCGCCAGCGTGTTCCAGGCTTTGCGCTTGAGCTCCGCCGTATAGTTCTCGCTCGCGGTGCTCGCGCCTTCCATTACGTCGAGGATGGTGGCGAGCAGCGGCGTCGTGGCGTCGGCCCATTGCCCGTTGTTCATCGGATAGTTCGCGCCTTCGGCGGAGAGCTTGCGCATCTGGTCCGCGAGCGGCTGGAATTTCGCGAAATATCCGTCCTTCGCGGACTGCACGCCCTTCAACACCAGATCGTGCTCACGATGGCTGATGTTGTTTTGCAAGAGACGCCACATCAAGCCGACCTGCGCGCGGATCGAGGCGATGTTCGTCAAATTCTCCGGCGAAATCGGCGCCTTGGCCGAAATCGCACCGGCAATCGTTGCGCGCTCTCGGCCGGCCGTGTCGCGCATGTTCCAGGCTAGAACACGGATGTTCGCGAGCCGGGACAATTCCGGATCAAGCCCGCTCGTGTTATTGAGCACGCCGTTCCACAGCTTCTGCGCGGTCTCCACATACACGGACATCACCGCATAGCAGTTCTTGACGACGTCGGGATCGCGTTTGTCCTTCGGGAGCTTGATGTCGTTGTCGGCCTTGGCGCGATAGGCGTACGCCTTGTCGCGCGCCGCCTTGAACTCCGTGACCAGCGCGTCCTTGTTCGGGAAATCTTGGGCGAGCAGATCGTTGAAGGCGGCGTCGATCTTCGCAATCGCGGGGACGCGATAGTCCTGGATGTTCTTGAGGTCGGCTGGGCTCGCAGGCTGCGCCGCCTGCAACGCATTGTTCACGAACTGCCGCTCGATCAGGATGTTGTAGACGCCCGCGATCAGCGCGTTGGCGGACGCGTTCTGACGGTCCGCGACCTCTGCGGTGCGATACAGATTAAGCGAACGATTGGTCTCTGCGAGCAGCGCCCAAATGGTGATCGGCATCGCCAGCGCAAAGGCCAATCCAATGCGCGTCGAAATTTTGATGCCGCCGAACTTCCCCTTCAGCCCCATCCTGAAACACCCGAAACATGGTTAAACCGTCAATCGAGTGTGAATAGGAACGCTAAAATCGTGAATGGTTGTCTAATGTTGTCTCTGCACCGGCTGGTTTTGTCCGGCGAGAATAACAATCTCGATTAACATCGCGGTTTGAAAATAGCGTTGCGCACGTGACCAATTTCGCGGCAACGCAGACGGCATCTGCCATCGCACGGCAATGTCGAATGACGCATCGTTCGATTCCGATGCGGCATCGTGTCCAAAAAAATCGTCACAATCGGCAATTCGACAGTCAGTTCAACACGTCGGCGAGGTCCGTTTCGGGCGTGACCACCCGCCATCCCGGCATCTGATTCCGGAACCAGGTCTGCTGTCGCTTGGTGTAGCGGCGGGTGTCGCGCTTCCCCTCGTCGGCAGCCTCCGCGAGCGTCATCTCGCCTTTGAGATGCCGGATCAGCCACGGCACGCCGTGCGCCTTCATCGCCGGAAGCAGCGGATCGAGGTTGCGCGCGGCGAGCGCCCGCACCTCCTCCAGCGCGCCGGCCGCAAGCATCGCATCGAACCGCACGTCGATCCGGCGATAAAGCTCGCCGCGATCGACCGAGAGAAACACCTTCACCGCATCGTCCGGATCGAGCTCTGCCGGCATCCCATCGCGGTGCCAGTCCGACAGCGAGCGCCCCGTTGCCTCCAGCACCTCGAGTGCGCGGCCGATCCGCATGCTATCGCCCTCGCGGATACGCGTGGCTCCGGCCGGGTCACGGCGCGAGAGCTCCGCATGCATCGCCTGCGGACCCTCGGCCGCGATGCGCGCACGGACGGCGTCGCGGATCTGCGGCGGCGTCGGCGGAACGGCCGAGAGCCCCTGCGTCAGCGCTTTGAAATAAAGCCCCGTGCCGCCCACGAGGATCGGACGCAGGCCCTTGCCCTCCACATCCCGGATCGCCTGCGCGGCGTCGGCGCACCACCGGCCGACGGAATAATTCTCCGCCGCATCGACATGCCCGTAAAGAAGGTGCGGCGCTGCCACCTCGTCAGCCTTGCTTGGGCGCGCCGTGATGATGTGGAGATCGCGGTAAACCTGCATGGAATCGGCGTTGATGATCGCCCCGCCGACCTTTGCCGCAATTGCAAGCGCCAGCGCCGACTTGCCGCTGGAGGTCGGGCCTGCAATAAGCACCGGCCTTCTGGATTTATCGCGCCCAGCAGATTTGCGCTCACCATGACTCATATCGCGACCCTGATCTCCAATCCCGCGTCCGCGCCGCTCGATGATGCGGTGCTGAACCTCGCGCGCGCGGCGCTGCCCGCGTCGGGCGAGCCCGTATGGCTCGATCCGGGCGCGGCCGCAGACATTCCCTTTACCCCGGCCGCGGAAAAGAACCAAAGCGCGCTGGCGGCCGATGTCCGCGCGGCGCTTCGGCCCCATCTCATCGACGTGGTCGTGCAGCCCGCCGCCAACCGGCGCAAGAGGCTGTTCCTTGCCGACATGGACTCCACCATGATCGGCCAGGAGTGCATCGACGAATTGGCCGACTATGTCGGCGTGAAGGCCCATGTCGCCGCGATCACCGAACGCGCCATGCGCGGCGAGATCGCCTTCGAGCCGGCGCTCCGCGAGCGCGTCGCGCTGTTGAAGGGGCTGTCCGCGGACGTGGTCGATGACGTGATCAAGACGCGCATCCGCCTCACGCCCGGCGGCCCCGCTCTCGTCGCCACCATGCGCGCGAACGGCGCGCACACCTGCCTTGTCTCCGGCGGCTTCACGCTGTTCACGCACCGCATCGCCGCGATGATCGGCTTCGACGAAGACCGCGCCAACGTCCTCAACATCGCCAATGGCAAATTCTCCGGCACCGTCACCGAGCCGATCCTCGGCAAGGAGGCCAAGCTCGCGACGCTGCACGAGCTGAGCGCCCGCTTCCATCTCAAGCGCGAGGAAACGCTCGCGATCGGCGACGGCGCCAACGACATCCCGATGATCCAGGGCGCGGGCCTCGGCGTCGCCTATCACGGCAAGCCCGCCGTCGCCGCGGCTGCCCCGGCGCAGATCGACCACGGCGATCTTTCGGCGCTGCTGTTCGTTCAGGGCTACAAGCGCTCTGAGTTCGTCATTCCGAAATGAAAAGGGCGGCCACACAGGCCGCCCTTTCGTTTTCGATTTCAGCCGCGATCAGGTGAGCGGCAGCGCGACGAACAGCATGTCGCCTTCCGCCGTCGCGACCAGGAGAAGCGCGGTCTTCTTGCCGGCCTTCTTCAGCGCATCGACCTTGGCCTGCACGTCGGCAGGCGTGCCGACCTGCTCCTGCTCGATCGCGACGATGACGCTGCCCGCGACCAGCCGCTTGTCGGCGGCGACCGAGGACGCATCCACCCCGGTGATCACGACGCCCTTCACGGAGTCCTTGATCTTGTAGCGGGTGCGCAGCTCGGGCGTGATGCCTGCGAGATTGAGGCCGAGCGACTTCTGCACGACCGACTTGTCTTCCGGCGGCGAAGACGTCCGCGCCGACGCCGGCTGCGGCTTCTCGTCCTCGAGACGGCCGAGCGTCACGGTCTTCTTCTCTTCCTTGCCCTTGCGGACGATGATCACCTCGACGGCCTTGCCGACGGCGGTGTCGGCGACGATGCGCGGCAGATCGCGCATTTCCTTCACGTCCTTGCCGTCGAACTTGATGATGACGTCGCCGGCTTCGATGCCTGCCGGCTTCGCCGGGCCCTTGTCGTCGATGCCGGCGACGAGCGCGCCGCGCGCCGGCTTGATGTTGAGGCTCTCGGCGATCTCGTCGGTGACCTGCTGGATCTTCACGCCGAGCCAGCCGCGCCGCACTTCCTTGTACTCGCGGAGCTGATCGATCACCGCCATCGCGGTCTTCGACGGCACGGCGAAGCCGATGCCGATCGAGCCGCCCGACGGCGAGATGATCGCGGTGTTGATGCCGATGACGTCGCCGTCGAGGTTGAACAATGGGCCGCCCGAGTTGCCGCGGTTAATCGAGGCGTCGGTCTGGATGTAGTTGTCGTACGGGCCCGAGTTGATGTCGCGGTTGCGCGCCGAGACGATGCCCGCGGTCACGGTGCCGCCGAGGCTGAACGGGTTGCCGATCGCGATCACCCACTCGCCGAGCCGCACCTTGTCGGAGTCGGCGAACTTCACGGCTTTCAGCGGCGCGTCGCTCTTGACCTTGAGCACCGCGAGATCGGTCTTGGTGTCGCGGCCGATCAGCTCCGCCTTCAGGCGCGTGCCGTTGTTCAGGATGACGGTGATGTCGTCGGCGTCCGCAATGACGTGATTGTTGGTCACCACGATGCCGGACGAGTCGATGATGAAGCCGGAGCCGAGCGAGTTGACGCGGCGCGGCGTGCGGTTCGGCGCCTGGCCGTCCTGGCCGCGGCGGTTCTTGAAGAACTCCTCGAAGAATTCCTCGAACGGCGATCCGGGCGGCAACTGCGGCGTCGCCTGCGGGCCGGTGCTACCGCCGCCGCCGCGCGCGTCCGCGGTCTGCGAGGTGGAGATGTTGACCACAGCGTCGATCACCTTCTCGGCGACGTCGGCGATGGAGTCCGGTCCGCGCGCCAGTGACGGCGATGAAATCGTAGGCAGCGCGAACACCGCTACGGCGGCCGCGGCGAACGCCGGACGGCGGATGGAGCGGGCAAGAGACGTGAAGAAACGGGCCATAGCCGTCGATTCTCCTTGAAAAAGGGATGTCCGGACAGTGCATCTGTCCAGACGGGGATGCAAGTAACGTCGGCGTTGCCTCAATCAATCGGCGGATTCAGGCGGAAAAGCGGCCCGGACCCGCAGTTCTTCAAGCCAAGGCCTACAACCCGCGCACCAGCCAGACGATCACCACACCGATGGCGGCGGACGCGATTCCCATGATGCGCAGCATGCTGTCCGGCGTGTCCATGACGTGCGACAGCGCACGCTTGGTCACCGCTGGAAAGGCCGCGAACAGGATTCCCTCCAGCGCGAACACCAGCCCCAGCGCAGCCAGAAAATCACTCATGGGCCCGCACCGTCGTGAGACGTCCCCCCACGGCGCCCGTTATTGCCGGGGCGCCGCCGGAGCCGCGGGCGCAGCCGGCGCACGCGAAGCCGCCGCGTTGTCTCGGCTCTTGCCGTTCGGATCGACGAAGTAGCGGAAGAACTCCGAGTCCGGCCGCAGCAGCATGCGGGTGTCGTTGTGACGGAGCCCCG
The DNA here is from genome assembly GCA_040756555.1 of Pseudomonadota bacterium. GTDB lineage: Bacteria > Pseudomonadota > Alphaproteobacteria > Rhizobiales > Xanthobacteraceae > Z2-YC6860. The sequence continues at coordinate 171,623 of JBFLYS010000009.1, forward strand.
TCTCATACGCCTGCATGGAGCGGTAGAACGAGAAGAAGTCCGGATCGCGCCCGAACGCGTCCGCGAAGATGCGGTTGCGGTCGCCGTCGCCCTCGCCGCGCGTCTGCTCGGCCTTCGCGGTCGCTTCCGCGATCAGCACGGTGACGTCGCGATCGGACCTGGCGCGGATTTCTTGCGCGGCCTGGTTGCCCTGCGCTCGCTCTTGAGCCGCCGTGCGTTGACGCTCCGTCTGCATGCGCTGATAGACCGCCTGGCTGTTCTGCTCCGGCAGATCGGCGCGGCGGATACGGACATCCACCACCGAGATGCCGTAGTTCTGCGCCTCGCGATCCACGAGTTCGCGGATGCGCCCCATCAATCCGGCACGTTCGTCGCGCACCACGTGAATGAACGTCACCTCGCCGAGCACGCGGCGCAGGCCGGAGTTCAGCAGGATGGCGAGCTGCGAGTTGGCGCCGGCGATCGAGCCGAGCGACTGATAGAAGCGCAGCGGATCGGTGATCTTGTAACGCGCGAAGGCGTCGACCACGAGACGCTTCTGATCGGAGGCGATCACCTCCTGCGCCGGCGCTTCGAGATCGAGGATGCGCTTGTCGATGGTGATGACGCTATCGATCAACGGCACCTTGAAGTGCAGGCCCGGCGTGGTGATCGGGCGAATCGGCTCACCGAGCCGCACGACCAGCGCCTGATGCGTCTGATAGACGGTGAAGACCGAGCTGTATCCGAGGATCAGCGCGATGATGAGGAGAACGGCGAGGATGCCGCCGGCGATGCTGAGCCTCATTGGGCGCCTCCCACCGCACCGGCCGCGCCGGTCGTGCCTGTGCCGGACCCGGCCGGACGCCGTAGCAGCTCATTGAGCGGCAGGATCGGCACAACGCCGCCGCCCTGCTGGTTGCCCGGATCGACGATGATCTTGTCGGTTCCGCTGAACAACCGCTCCATGGTTTCGAGATACATGCGGCGGCGGGTGACGTCCGGCGCCTTTTTGTATTGCTCATAGATCTGGAGGAAGCGCGCGGTCTGACCGGTCGCTTCAGCCACCGTCTGCGCGCGATAGGCTTCGGCGTCCTGAATGATGCGCGACGCGCGGCCGCGGGCTTCCGGCACCACGCGGTTGGCATAGGTCTGCGCTTCGTTCTGCGCGCGCTCGGCGTCGGCGCGGGCCGCCTGAACGTCGCGGAACGCGTCGATCACCTGCGTCGGCGGATCGACCTTCTGCAACTGCACCTGCTGGATCGTGATGCCGGCGCCATAGGAGTCGAGCGTCTTCTGCATCAGCTCCTGCACGCCGTTCTCGATGTTCTGCCGCGCGCCGGTCAGGACCGGCTCGATGTTCGAGCGGCCGATCACCTCGCGCATCGCGCTTTCGGCGACCGCCTTCACGGTGCCCTCGGGGTTCTGGATGTTGAACAGGAAGTCGCCGACGCGCAGCGGCTTCACCTTCCAGAGCACCGAGAAATCCACGTCTACGATGTTCTCGTCGCCGGTGAGCATCAGGCTCTCTTCCGGCACATCGCGAATGGTCGAGCCGCGGCGCACGTCGTCGACGATGCGCATGCCGATGTCGATCTTGTTCACACGCAGCGCCTTCGGCGTGATCACGGTCTCGATCGGGTACGGCCAGTGGTAATTCAGACCCGGTTGCAGCTCACGGTCGAACTTGCCGAAGCGCAGCACCACGCCGATTTCGTCGGGCTCGACGCGGAAGAAGCCGGACGCGCCCCATAGCACGACCGCAAGCGCCGCGATCAGCGCAAGGCCGCGGCCGCCGAGGCCGCCGCCGGGCAGAACGCTCTTCAGCTTGTCCTGGCTGCGCCGGAGCAATTCCTCGAGGTCCGGCGGCGTCGGGCCGGATGATTGTGGTCCGCCGCCCCAAGGGCCTTTCGAACCGCCACCCGATCCCCAGGGACCACCGCCCTGATTGCTCCACGGCATGCATTTTCTCCTGAGAGGCCGGCCATCCCCAAGCCGGTCTGAATTGTCGGGTGAGGTTATAGGGGACCGGCCGGAGGCTTACAACGCGCGCCTCTGACGCGGCTCACCCTATTGAACTGGTTCAATTTTCGGCACTTTTCGGGCGTCACGCCCGCAAATAGGTCACATACGAAAAGCTGGCTTCATCCTGCGGTCCCGCCGGGTGGTTGCTGCGATCCGTTGCGCGCCAACGCGTCTCCTCGATCGGCGGAAAGGACACATCGCCCTCCGGCCGGGCGTGAACGTGGGTAATCTCCAGCCGGTCGGCAAGGGGCATGGTCTGCGTGAAGATGTCCGTGCCTCCGATCACCACGATGGCATCGCCCCCCCTGCGCAGCGCGTCGCCCCGCGCCACGGTCATCGCGGCGTCGAGGCTCATCGCGGTCACGACGCCCGGCATGTTGAACGACGGATCGCGCGTCACCACGATGTTGGTGCGGCCGGGCAGCGGCTTGCCGATCGAGAGAAAGGTCTTCCGCCCCATCACCAGCGGCTTGCCCATGCTGAGCGCCTTGAAGCGCTTGAGGTCGGAGCTCTGCCGGAACGGCAATCCGTTGTCGCGGCCGATGATGCCGTTGTCGGCGACGGCGGCGAGCAGGACGATGGCGATCCGCGGAGTTGCCGCGCTCACACCGCCACCGCGGCTTTGATGTGCGGATGCGGCTCGTAGCCTTCGAGCGTGAAGTCCTCGTAGCGGAACGCGAACAGGTCCTTCACGTCCGGATTGAGCCGCATGGTCGGCAGCGCCTTCGGCGCGCGGGAAAGCTGCAAGTGCGCCTGCTCGATGTGGTTCGAGTAGAGATGCGCGTCGCCGAACGTGTGGATGAACTCGCCCGGCTTCAGGTTCGTCACCTGCGCGACCATCATCGTCAGCAGTGCGTAGGACGCGATGTTGAACGGCACGCCAAGGAAGATGTCCGCCGAGCGCTGATAGAGCTGGCACGACAGCCTGCCGTTAGCGACGTAGAACTGGAACATCGTGTGGCACGGCGGCAGCGCCATCTTGTCGACCTCCGCCGGATTCCACGCGCTCACGATCAGCCGCCGCGAGTCCGGGTTCTTGCGGATCATCGCCAGCAGGTTGCCGATCTGATCGATCGTCTTGCCGTCGGGCGCAGGCCACGAACGCCACTGCTGCCCGTACACCGGACCAAGCTCGCCGTTCTCGTCCGCCCACTCGTCCCAGATCCGCACGCCGTTGTCGTTCAGGTATTTGATATTGGTGTCGCCAGCGAGGAACCAGAGCAACTCGTGGACGATCGACTTCAGGTGCAGCTTCTTGGTCGTCACCAGCGGGAAGCCCTCGCTGAGATCGAAACGCATCTGATAGCCGAACACCGACTGCGTGCCCGTGCCGGTGCGGTCGTGCTTCTGCACGCCGTTCGCCAGCACATGCTCCATCAGCTCGAGGTATTGGCGCATTGCACCCTCTCGGGGAACTTTCTCCGCGACTCACGGGATTCTACCGCCGGTCGCCTTTGCCGCGAAGGTAGCCGCTCGCCTCTATATAGGCACGAAAATGAAAAGAGGCGGCTCCGAAGCCGCCTCTTTCCCACAATCAACAGCCTGATTTCAGGCTGAAAGCCTTACATCGGACCCGCTGCCTTGATGATCGGCGTCCACTTGGCGATCTCGCTCTTCACGAGAGTGGCGAGCGCCGCCTGGCCGCGGCGATCCGGACCCGGAATGTCGGAGCCGAGCTCAAGCAGCCGCTTGCGGGTGGTCTCGTCACTGAGCGCCTTGTCGAGCGCGGCCGACAGCTTGTCGAGGATCGGCTTCGGCGTGCCCTTCGGCGCGAACAGTGCGTTCCATGCGGAGGCCTGGAAGTCCGGCAGCCCGGCCTCCTTCGAGGTCGGCACGTTCGGCAGCGACGGATTGCGCTCCGGCGTGCCGATTGCGTACGCCTTGATGGTGCCGCCGTTGACCTGCGGAACCGCGTTGACGATCTGGTCGGTCATGTAGTCGACTTGGCCGCCGACCAGCGCGTTCATCGCCGGGCCCGTGCCCTGGAACGGGATCAGCGTCGGCTTCACGCCGAGCACGTGGTTCAGCAGCAAGCCGGTGACGTGCGACACCGAACCGACGCCCGCATGCGCGGCGTTCAGCTTGGTCTCGTTGGCCTTCACGTAAGCCGCGAACTCCTTGAGATCCTTCGGCGGGAAATCCTTCTTCGCGAGGATCAGGATCGGCGTACCGGCGACGAGCCCGATCGTCTCGAAGTCCACATCGGGCTTGTAGGCGAGGTTCGGATAGAGCGCGACCGACGCCGCATGGGTGCCCATGTGGCCCATGATGATCGTGTAGCCGTCCGGCGACGCGCGCATCGCGCGGGTCGAGCCGGTGGTGCCGCCCGCGCCAACCACGTTTTCGATCACGAAGGTCTGGCCGAGCGTCTTGCCCATGTTATCGGCGGCGATGCGGGCGATAACGTCGGTCGGGCCGCCGGCCGCGAACGGCACGATGATGGTGATGGGACGGTTCGGGTAATCCTGCGCGGAGGCCGGCATCGCGGCCGCGGCGAGCATCAATGCGCCGGCAAGGCCGGCGATACGCTTGAACGAGAACATCTGTCGCTCCCTAGGTACGCCTTTTCCGAAGGCAACTTCCGGAAATGGCGTACCAAATAAGAAACCCCCGAGGCGAGCCTTTCGCTCTCCTCGGGGGTTAGCCTTTTGTCGCAGTTCGGCTGCGATTACTCGGTGAACACCTCGTCGCGGCGGGCCCGGATCATGGGCAGAACCGCGATGATCAGCATCACCGCCGAGATCGCCAGCAGCAGCGCCGAGATCGGACGCGTCACGAAGACCGACGCGTCGCCACGGGCGATGAGCATGGCGCGGCGGAGGTTTTCCTCCATCAGCGGGCCGAGCACGAAGCCGAGGATCATCGGCGCAGGCTCGAAGTCATGCTTCACCAGCCAGTAGCCGACCACACCGAAGATGGCGGTCATCGTCACGTCGAACGGCGCGTTGTTCAGCGAGTACACGCCGATGCAGCAGAAGATGACGATCATCGGGAACAGGTGGCGGTACGGCACGCGCAGCAAGCGCACCCACACGCCGACCATCGGCAGGTTGATGACGACCAGCATCAGGTTGCCGACCCACATCGAGGCGATCATGCCCCAGAAGAGTTCGGGCTGCTTGGTCATCACCTGCGGGCCCGGCACGATGCCGTGAATGGTCATCGCGCCGACCATGAGCGCCATCACCGGGTTCGGCGGGATGCCGAGGGTGAGCAGCGGGATGAACGAAGTCTGGGCGGCGGCGTTGTTCGCGCTTTCCGGCGCGGCCACGCCTTCGATCGCACCGCGACCGAAGCGCTCAGGATTCTTCGACATCTTCTTCTCGAAGGTGTAGGCGGCGAACGACGCGATGATCGCGCCACCACCCGGCAGAATGCCGAGGATGGAGCCGATGATCGTGCCGCGGCCGATCGCACCCGCCGAGGCCTTCAGGTCCGGCAGCGTCGGCATCAGGCCGGTCACCTTGGCCTGAACGATCTCGCGGCTGCCCGGCTGCTCGAGGTTACGCAGGATTTCGCCGAAGCCGAACATGCCCATCGCGACCACGACGAAGCCGATGCCGTCGGAGAGCTCAGGCAGGCCGAAGCTCATGCGCTCCGCGCCGGTCTCGAGGTCCGAGCCGATCATCGACATCAACAGGCCGGCGAGGATCATGGTCAGCGCCTTGAGCACGGAGCCCTTGGCGAGCACGACCGCGAAGATCAGGCCGAGAACCATCAGCGAGAAGTATTCGGCCGGACCGAACAGCAGCGCGAGGCTGGTGAGCGGAGCGCCGAGAGCGGCAACAAGCACCGTCGCGACGCAGCCCGCGAAGAACGAGCCGATCGCGGCGATCGCGAGCGCGGGACCAGCGCGGCCCTGCTTCGCCATCTGGTGACCGTCGAGCGCGGTCACCACCGACGAGCTTTCGCCCGGAATGTTGACCAGGATCGATGTGGTCGAGCCGCCATACTGCGCGCCGTAATAGATGCCGGCGAGCATGATGAGCGCGCCGACCGGCGGCAGACCGAAGGTGATCGGCAGAAGCATCGCGATGGTCGCGAGCGAGCCGATGCCCGGCAACACGCCGATGAGCGTGCCGACTGTTGCGCCGACGAGGCACAGCAGGATGTTCATGGGCGTCAGCGCTACGCCCGCGCCGAGCCACAGGTTGGACAGAAGATCATACATGGTTGTGCTCGCCGCTACTTAGAACCGGGGCCAAAGCTGGAACGGCAAGTTCAAGCCGTACGGGAAAAGCACGGCGCAGAACGCCGTCAGCACGGCCGCCCACAGGATCGACTCGCGCCACTTGATGTCTTCAGCGGCCGCCGCGCAGGTCATCATCGAAGCGAAGCTCGCGATGATGAGACCGAGCGGACGAATGGTCGCCGCAAACACCAGAATCGACGCTGTGATGAGGATCAGACCACGCAGCTTGTAAGGCTCGATCTGCGGTCCCTTCACCAACACTCCGCCGACCGCGACGACGATGCTCAGCAGCGCCAGCGCGAACGCGAACAGCCGTGGTGCAGTGCCCGGGCCGAACGCGAAGCCGCGCATGCCGGGCAGATCGTTCGACGCCACGAAGGCAATCAGCGCCAGGAAGATCAGCGCCATGCCGCCGTAGAAATCTTGTTGGTTCTGAACGCGGATCAGATGAGCCGCGATCGCGATGCCGACTGCGGCGAACACAATGATCGAGGCCTGCACCGCAAGCGGAACTGGAGTTCTCTGGTAGAACGTCCACGCGAACAGCAGACCCGCTAGCACTGCCAGCACGATGCCGCCGTACAAATCGTAGTGTGAACGTGCCGATCCCCCCGAAGGCAGCACTCCGTCAGACATTAACGCCACTCCCCTAGACCTAAGGATAACTGTCGCCTCACCCCGGTTCTTAGCAGACAGGTTTTTGTAACGAAAGGCAACTTTCGCAAACCGGGAGAAACGGTCAAAACAGCTTTCCCGTTCTCACACCAGTCCGGCAAAACCCGCCAATGCTGCGATGCCAATCAACCAGAGCGGGTTCCAACGCGTGTAATACGTTATGGCAGCGGTGGCCGTCGTAATGATACCGGCGACCCAGCTCGTCACTGCAACATTTGTGAGCACGATCGCACTTGCAGTGACAAGTCCGACCGAAATCGGCACAAGCCCGGCCTGAATGATCGCGCGCCAGGGTGCATCTTTGAAGCGATCCCAGAAGCGCGCAAAAATTGCTGCGAGGATTGCAGTCGGGCCACACATCGCGACCGTCGTGACCAGCGCGCCCATTATCCCTGCGACATGATAACCCACCAGGGTCACGATCATCACGTTCGGGCCCGGCAGCGACTGCGAGATCGCGAACATGTCCGCGAACTGCCGTTCCGTCATCCAGCCTCGGAGTTCGACCGCCTGACGGTGGATTTCCGGCACCACCGCGTTCGCACCGCCGAGAGCCAGGATCGCCATGATGGCGAACTGGATAAAGAGCGTCGGAAGAATGCTGTCGTCCCTCATCGGCGCACCCACCACGACAGCCCGATGCTGACCGGCACGAGCACCAGCATGACCCAGACCAGCGGCCAGCGCATAACGCCGATGGACAGCGCAGTTGCGATCAGCACGAACGGCGCCGGCCCGAACCTCTTGAACATCGGGGCCGCCATTTTCAGCAACGTTGCGATCAAAAGCCCGGCTGCCGCAGCCGCGAGACCGGTCAGCACACGCCGCAATACGTCGAGATCGCCGAACTTCGTGTACAGCGCCGCGAGAATGACCATGAAACAAAAGGGGAAGGTCAGGAATCCTGCCCAGGCCGCGATCGCGCCGGTCCAGCCGCGCATCCGCGAGCCGAACACCGCGGTGACGTTGACGATGTTGGGACCCGGCAGGAACTGACAGAGCGCGTAGATCTCGTTGAACTCCTCCTCCGTCAGCCAGCGCTTTTCCTCGATGAACATGCGCCGGGTCCACGGCAGCGTGCCGCCGAAACCGGAGAGCGTGATCTTGGCGAAGGCGAGGAAGAGGTCGGCGTGGGTGGGAATTTGCGGAGCGGCAGGCGGCTGAGCGGCAATGTCGGACATGGCGCGAGGATTTAACCGGCGCGCTGCGCCCGGGCCAATCGAATTGTTGGGTGAAGGCTCTGCGCGAGGCGCGCTCTCAACAACCTCTGGTGTCGTCCCCCGCGAAGGCGGGGACCTTCGTGCAGCAAACTCCACTCTCTCAACGTCATGGCCGGGCATAGCCGTCCGAAGGACGGCGTCGCTTCGCTCGCCTATGTCCCGGCGATCCACGTCTTCCTTTCAGGCGGATCAAAGAAGTAGGTCGTGGATGCCCGGCACAAGGCCGGGCATGACGGCGGTATGTGTGGCTGCCTCCGAAATAAATTACGCCCCGCCTCTTGACTGAATTCCTACTGTATATAATCCTATATCTGTCCGGTCCAACCGAGGGCGTTGTCATGAGACGTCATTTCAGCGGGAGCGGATGCGGAAGCCTGCGGGCGGAATTCGTAACTCC
>JBFLYS010000010.1:0-17265 GCA_040756555.1 Pseudomonadota bacterium
TCGAGGAACACCGACGACACGCGATGATCGCCGAGGAACGGCAGGAGATTACGCCCGCCCTGATTGCCCGCCGGACGCATGCCGCTGATGTACAGGTCCGAGTTCTGGTAGATCTGCTTCGCTTCGAGCGACCCGCGCGCGATGTAGTACTTCGCGACGTTGAAAAAACGGGTGAAGGTCTCGATCCAGAAATACTCGAACAACGCAACGACGATCACAATCGCGACGGAAGCGGCGACGATACGATCAGCCGTCTTCAGATTGGCGGAAGCCGTGCCGAGAAGAAAGAACCCGATCGGAATGGCAAGATCGCGCACGATCTTCACGTCGATGGTGGTGTCGTTTCCCGTCACGTAGCGGATCGACGCCAGAAGCAGCGGCCATACCACGACAAAACCAAGCAGGATCAGATGAACGTCGGAAAGCGCACGATACGCCGTGAGAAACACCACGGCGAGGATGACGGCCTCGCATAGAATAACGTGAAGGTCGCTCACGCCCATCACGTTTGTGTTGGCAAAGCAGAGCGCCATGTTGAACGTGAGCGCGCCAAGCACGAGCGCGGAGGGCAGCAGCGGTCCAAGCGCAGGGACAGCCCGAACATGGGGCACGACGAAAACCGGCGACGAGCTTTGGCTCACTCTTGGTATCACTCTTGGGCTCACGGACATCAGCGATACGCCCCTACTTCGGTTTCGACTCGCGGCGGGCGGACGACGTCAGATGCTTGAGCAGCACCGACATCTGCGGCCGATCCTCGCCGCCGACCGGCTGCACGCTGGTGAAATAACTCGACGGCCAGAAGCCGGCGGCCCAATAGGTCCAGCCGAGCCAGACGTCGCTGTTCTGCGCCATGTGCGTCAACATCCCATCCAGAGCCGCAAGGCAAACCGGATCTGAGCCGCCGCCGAACTCACCGAGGAAACCCCGCTTGCGATTGGTCTTCAGCCATTCGGTGAATTTCTGTAGCGCTGCTGCACCGGCTTGCTCATTGCGGCATTCGGGGTGAGTTCCGGAATAATCCTTGTCGAGATACTGATGCACCTCGAAGGCGTGGTTGTTAGCAGGATCGACCACACCGAGCATCACCTCGGCGTTCGGCGAACCGTAGCCGCGGCTCACCCAACTGTGCGCGCCGGTCCAGCCGTTTCCGGGAACCAGGATCAGATTTTGAGCACCGGCCGCGCGAATGGCGGCGATCGCAGCATTCGCAGCCTCGAGCCAAGTTTCGGTCATCAGCCCCTTCGGCTCGTTCATCAGTCCGAAGATGGTGTTGCGGTTGTCCTTAAAATGCTGCGCCAGGCGTCGCCACAAATCGCCGAACGCAGCCGCCGAAACGTCGCCGGTTCCAATCGGCGCTTGGCGATAGGCCGCGTAGTTGTGGACATCCAACACGACGTGCAGGCCGCGCCCCGTGGCATATCGAACGGTATCATCGAGCCGTTTCAATTCGCCTGAATCAAATTCAGCGCCGAGTGCAGGCTGCAACCGCTCCCAAAGAAACGGAAGCCTGATCGTGTTCATTCCCTTGGCGACGAAATAGTCGATCATGCCTTTCGACGGATAGAAGTAGTCCGTTGAAGGACGCCCCGGCAGTTTTCGTCCATTGAATTCCGCACCTGCAATATTCACACCAGTGAAACGAAGCGCTGCGGCATTTGCCGATGAAGCACCCGCAATCAGTATACAAGCCATCAGCACGGCACGAAGACGATAGAGCTTCCCTACACGCACCATCAATGAACTGCTCCATGTTCCCGCAAGCGTCGAGTATTGCTTCAAGTGTGTGGAAGATGCGGCGATCGATGAATTTCGGCTCTGCGCGACAAACGCAAACGTGGCGCGTTGTTCCATTCCGTATCCGAGAAACTTTTCGGATGTTTGTGTCAACCTGCCGAATTCTTAAGCGCGTTGCGCGCCGAGTTTGCAATCGTCTTTCTCCAACACAAGAACACCGCATCGACGCCACGTATGCGATGCGGGAGCGAAGCTGTTGAAAAAAATTCGGCATCGATTTTTTTGCAGATGCGAAACGAACAAAAGGGATGTGCGTTGCCGTATCCGGGAGTCACTGTCCGGGAGAGGCTGCACGCATGCGAATTGTTCACGTGGTACGACAATTTCATCCCGCGATCGGCGGAATGGAAAGCGTGGTGTTGGAACTTGCTTCAGAACAAATCGCGAAAGGTCACGCGGTTCGCGTGGTGACACTCAACCGGAGATTTGAGAAGCCGCAGGAAAAGCTTTCAGCGCGCGAGTTTGTGCGCGGGATCGAAGTCGTTCGAGTTCCGTACTTCGGATCGAATCGGTACCCGATTGCCTGGAATGTATTTCGGCACATCGGCGGCGCCGACATCGTGCACGTGCACGGCGTCGACTTCTTCTTCGACTTCCTTGCCTGGACTCAACCGTTGCACCGGCGGAAGCTCGTGGTATCGACGCACGGCGGGTATTTTCATACGCCGTTCGCCGCATCTCTTAAGAAACTCTTCTTTCCGACGCTCACGCGCGCATCGCTCAGTTGGTACGGCGGCGTCGTGACGGTGAGCGGCGCCGATCAGACCTTGTTCAGCTCGATCCGGTCGCATGGGGCCTCGCTCATCGAGAACGGGGTCAACATCGAAAAGTACGCCGACGCCGGCGCGCGCAAGCCGGTGAAATCGATTCTCACGCTCGGCCGATTTTCAACGAACAAGCGTCTCGATCGGACGATCGCATTCCTTGCAGCACTGCGGCGTCACGACCCTGCATGGCGGCTGATCATTGCCGGGCGACCGGCCGACCTGAGCGCCGCCGACTTGAGAGAAATCGCAGCCAGGAATGAGGTTGCAGATGCGGTCGAGATTCTGAGTTCTCCCTTCGATGAAGCGGTCCGTCATCTGATGGGCAAGTGTTCGGTATTCGCCAGCGCGTCAAGCTACGAGGGGTTCGGCCTTGCGGCCGTCGAGGGTATGTCGGCGGGGCTGTTCCCGCTCCTCAACGATATCCCGCCCTTTCGCCACCTGCTTGAGCGGCATGACATCGGGCTGCTCACCGATTTTTCGAATGCGGACGCGGCTGCGGAGAGGTTCCTTTCGAAATGGCGGGAGATCGAAGGGAGCTACGCGCGCTCCCGCCGGAGCGCCATCGAGGCGAGCGCGAACTACGCGTGGGCGCAGGTCAGCGAGAAATACGAGGGTTGCTATCACTCGGTTCTCGGCGATCGGGCCCGCGCGATCCTGGATATCCCGATCGACGTCCACACCTACAACGATGCCGTCCAGCGCCTCGATGATCGCTTCGCCCAAGGCGATCCGGCGACGGTCGTGTTCGCCAACGCCCACACGCTGAACAACACGTTCACCAACGATGAGGCTCGCGCCGCGTTACGGAACTCAATCGTGTTCAACGACGGCATCGGCGTCAATCTGGCCAGCCGTCTTCTGTTCGGAAAGTGGTTTCCGGAAAACCTCAACGGCACCGATTTCATGCCGGACTATTTGAGGCACACCAGGCATCGCCTGCGCGTTTTCTTCCTCGGCTCGAAGCCAGGCGTCGCGGAGCGCGCTGCACAGCGTCTGATGAGCGTCGACTCCCGGCATGAAATTGCAGGCTGTCACGACGGCTACTTCGACGAGGCCGACGGCGCCCGCGTGGCCGACCAAATTCGCCGTTCCAAGGCGGATGTCCTGCTCGTGGCCATGGGGGATCCGATGCAGGAGCTCTGGCTCAAGAACCATTTCGAAGCGACCGGATGCCGCTTCGGCTTCGCGGTGGGCGGATTGTTCGACTTCATGGCCCAGGAGGTTCCTCGCGCCCCGCAATGGGTTCAAGCCCTGTGCATGGAGTGGCTCTATCGCATGCTGCAAGAGCCGCGCCGGCTCTGGCGGCGCTATCTCGTCGGCATGCCGGTTTTCCTGTTGCGCGTCGGCGGCCAATGGCTCGCCGGACCGCGCGTCGCCAGCGCGGAGCGCTGATGTCGATCGACTCGACCGCGAAGACGACGGACTACGCGGTCTCGCGCGCGAACGCCGACGAGTCCAAGCGCAAGACCTCGCTGCTGACCACAGCCTGGTCGATGGCACGGCGGTGGAAGGGCCGCATCTTCTACGCCGTGCTCGATCAAGGATTCGCCAGCAGCGCCAATTTCCTGCTGACCATCCTGTGCATCGTCTGGCTGCCGCTCGATGAGTTCGGCCGGTACGTGATTGTGTGGTCGATCTCGCTGCTGATCGAAACGGCCCAGGCCTCGCTCATTCTCGACGCCATGCCTGCCATCGTCGCGCGATACGGCCAGCGCAATCGCAAGCGGCTGGATGTCGCCGGCCTTTGGGTGGTCCTGCTCTATGGCGTCCTCACCAGCATCCTGCTGGCGGCGAGCGCGGCTGGCTTCGCGATCTGGGCTCCGGAATTCGTCCTGCCGATCCTCTGCCTCGCCGCAGCGAATCTGTTTCAGCGCCTCTACCTGTATTTCCGCAGGCTCTGCTACATCCGCGACCGTCAGGATATCGCGGCGGCCGCCTCGTTTGCCTATAGCGCGACGCTGCTGGGCGGGGCTTGCGTCCTGTTCCTGCTCGGGCATTTGGCGGTCCACACCGTCATCCTGATCTGGGGACTGGCCAACGGCGTGGCCGTGACGGCGGTCTATGTGATGGGCCTCGCATGCCCTGGCCGCCCGGTTCGGACGCATGTGATGTGGCTGGCGCGGCGGCTGTGGCTTTCGGGACGCTGGCTGATCGGCGCAGCGATGGGCTATTGGGCCACCACCTGGGGCGTGCTTCCCCTCATCGCGGCAACAGCGGGCCTCGAAACCGCCGGCGTGGTCCGCGCGCTTCAAAACCTCTTCACGCCGATCGTCCAATTCAACGCCGCGCTCAACCTTGCGATCCTTCCACGCGTTGCCGACAAGGTCGTCACCGCCGGGCAGCGCTACGCACGCACATTTGCGATGTACAGCACGGCGCTGTTTGTCGCTCTGGTCGTGATCTACGCCGGGCTGGTGATGAGCGAGTCCAAGGCAATCCTGTCCCTTCTCTATCGCAAGCCGGAGATCGCCGCCGGCGCCTATCTGCTGTGGCCGCTCGGACTTGCGATGATTCTGGAATCCGCGCGGCAGGGATCGTCGATGGCGCTTCTGTCACTGAACGTGACGCGACCGCTGTTCATGTCTCGTCTGGTCGCGATTTCGGTCTTCGCCGCCGGCGCGATAGCGCTCGGCCGCCTATGGCCGGCCGAAGGCATCCTCTGGGCCTACGCGATGTCGCACGCCGCCGGCACGGCGCTGGTCATGTACGCCGCCTTCTACCGCCTTGGTACGTCTTCACACACTCCACTCGCTGCCCAATCCGGCAGCTCTCCCAGCAGCTCTCTTGCGAGGTGACTCTCATGTCGATCCGATATGGCTTGAAACGCATGACGCGCGAAGCGCTGGTGCCTCTGCTCTATCGGTATCCGCCCTTTGTATTGGCGCCGGAGCGGCTCTACTTGTACATGCATCATCTGATCCAGACCAAAGACGTGCCCGGCTCGGTCGTAGAGATCGGCTGCAACCTCGGCGGCACCGCCGTGATCTGCAAGCGGATGCTCGATCGCCTCGGCGTTAACAAGCCATATGTCTGTATCGATACGTTCGACGGCTTTGTCAGCGAGCAGTTCGAGACCGACGCGGCCCTCGGCACGCCCGCCAAGGATCAGAACCTGTTCTCGGGAAACTCCCGCGCGCTGGTGGCGAAGATCATGGAACGGCACGGCTGTGGTGACGTCGACCTCGTGCAAGGCGACGTGACTCGTGTTCCGGATGAGGAGATTCCCGAGCAGTGTTCGGGAATCCTGCTCGATGTCGACCTCACCGAACCGACCTACATCGCGCTCCAGCGCTTCTGGCCGCGCATGACGCCGGGCGGCTTCATTCTGGTCGACGACTGCCAGGATGGCGGAAGCTGGAAAGCACGCCTCGGATACAGCGCCTTCTGCCGCGAGAACGGCTGCGAGGAACGCTACGCATACGGCATGGGCATCCTCAGCAAATAGCTACACGGCGAGCGCGCGCCGAAGGTCCATGACGGCGCCCTGGAGCCGTTCAACGCGTTCGGCGAGCACGCGCTCGCCGCTGAGATAAGCCTCGCTCTTGGCTGCTCTCTCCAAGGCTGCGGCGGCACGATCCATGAACAATGGATCGAACGCCGCCAGAGCCTTGCGAAGCGCGGACGATGCCAGCTTCCGACCATTTGATGATCTGGAATCGGCGACGCCATTGCCGAAACGGCGGTGAAAATCGCCGATGAGTTCCGCATCCGTTGACTCTGGGCCTGCGCCCTGCATTTCCGGATTCACCAGCCGAATCTTCCGGTGCTTCAACGCCTCCCAACCCGAGCTCGGCGGAATCTCGACCGGCCGATAGGGAAGATCAAGCGAAGCCGTCCAATCGCGCCATTTGAATGTTGCAATCTCGGGCGAACACACGACCGGGATCCACGGAATGCGCAAGGTGTCGGCGACGATCGCGCCGTGCATGGCCTCGGTGACGACCAGCCGCGCCCCGCCGAGAACCCGCAGAATGACGTGGGGCGACCAGTGCGCATCCACGAACACAAATCCCAGCCGCTCGCAGATATCAGGCCAGCGGCTCGAATTCACCGAGTTGTAGTGCGGAAAAAATACCACATCCCCGCCCCCGAGCGTTTCCGGTTTCGAACCATTCGTAACGGTCAACAGCGCTGCAGAATCCGTTACCGCGGCCGAGGGCTCACCAATGAGCGCCGCTGTCAGCGGGCCCCGTACGGCGAGGATCGACCATTCCGGCTCTGGCCATCGCGCTGGCAACGGTCCGGTCCCAGCACCGCTACCGAGAACGAAGACGCGCTTGCCTTCCGTTGCCTCCCTCGAAAGGAAGTCGTCGCGGAAAATGGACCCTATTCCGAGCAGAACCGCGTCATCTGCTTCGAACGCGGCAGGCGGCAGCAGTTCGCGCCACAACACGGCGTTGAGGTCATCGCCGAAGTTGCCGCTCGGGCTCCGATAATAAATGACTTGCATGCCAGCCTGCCGCAGTTCACGGCTGTCCTCTCGCCTCCTGTGCCGGCGCAAACACCAGGAAGCAGCGATCTTTGGGGAGGTTTCCTCGCAGCGCTTGAAAGGCCGTCCCGCTCTCTTCGCAGACGAAGGCCGTGTAAGCCTCGCGCGGGAAATAGCGCAGGATGTCTTCGTTGACTGCGTCATAGCGCGATAGCTGCGCATCGCCGTGAAGCTCGACGAACCAGGTGCAGCGCTGTTGCAATGTCTCCTGCGCGCCTTTAAGCCCCTCGATCTCGAACCCTTCGATGTCCATGAAAATGACGTTCGGCACGCCCAGGCGGCGCGCCATATCATCGATCGTGAGCGTGCTGACCATGTCGCTGGCAATGGCGCTGCTGTCCCGGCTGGAATTGAAACTTGTGCTCGCACGATCTGTCCCGACCGAGCTCGAGACCAACGCGTGGATAACGCTCACGTTCGACACGTCGTTGAGTTCGAGGTTCCGCTCGGCCACATCGACATTGTGCTCGTTGGCTTCGACAGCCACGACCAGACCATTGGGACCGACCTGCTTCGCAAGCAGCATCGCGATCAGACATTGATGAGCACCGAGGTCGAAGACAAGCGCGCCGGACTTCAGGCCGTGTCCGGCAAGAAAACGAATTTCGTGCGGAAGGTCCCAATCCTTGTCGTACCACTCCTTGGCGATCCGATCCTCGATATGCATTTGAAAATCGTGATCGCCATAGCGGTGCGATACGATCCGCTTGTGAAAGGTCCGGAGCTCGAAATTGTATTTCGCCATCTTGATGGCATCGGCCACCGGCGTCGGAAGGTAGGCTTTCGCCAGATTGCGCAGATCCATGATGGTCTCCCGAGAATGATCGTCTCTTACGAGCGCGGCAATTCAATTGCCGTGTCGTCGAATTCGCGTGGGTCGAGAAGACGGCAGGCGACGTCCTCCCAGGATGGGAAACGGCGCGGCTTGATGTCGTTGCGGCGTTCCAACGCGGCGTCGATCGCTGTTTCGATCGAAGGTCGATTGCCGGGCGTATAACCGAAGCGATTGGGGCTGTCGCCGGCGGCAAAAGTCGGACACACGGCGGGGATGCCGCAATGCTCGTATTGCATCAGCTTCATGCTGGTGTCGCTGATGTAATCGCCATGACGCGCGGATCGATAAGGCGCCACGCCAAACGTGGCATGACGAATGTACGGCAGCGTCGCCTGAAAATTCATCTCGGCATGCTGGATCACGTTGGCCGGAGCATCGAACCTCTGGCCCGCCCCGATGATGTGAAACTGAATCTCGGGAAACTGGGCCGCCGCGATCTGAAAGAAACTCGGATCGAACAGCATCGAACCGACCGAAACGGCGCTCAATTCGGCCGAATATGGATTGGGGCCCGGCACCTCAAAATCCGCGTGGTGAAGACCGTGCGGCACGAAAAACAGCCGATTGCCCGCCCATTCGAAACCCGGCGCCATCCGTCGCGACGGAACACATGCAAAATTGATCAAACGGGCAGCCTTCGTCAGTTCCGTTTGAACGCAAGGATGCACGCCGACTGTCTGAAGATCGTCGGAGGCAAGGTAAACAATCTTCGCCGCGTGATTCAGCGCCCGCGCCCGCCGCAGCAAGACCGCCCCGAGTCCGGATTCGACAATCACATGCGATGCGGACCGGAGAGCGTCGTCGAGAAACTCGCACGGCATCCGCGCGTACAGCTTGTAGAGCGGCGCGGACAGTTTGTTGAGGAGGCGGTTGTTCAGGTTGATGGGATGGAATGCCGTCTTCCACAAATAACAACGCACGTTGTTCGTCAGTTCGGGCTTGTTGGCACGATCCCGCAGAAAATCACGTGAATCTTTCTTGAACCGCGTGAGCGCGCTAAAACGCACGGAAACGAATGTGACATCGTAGCCCAGACCGACCAGCGCATCCGCGATGGGATGCATATTGGCGCGCCTGGCGGTGCGGTAATCGTGGTCCGAGATCAAGACGACCTTGCGGCCGGCAGTGGCATCGGCGGACGCAATCGGCTGCGCCGAGGGCCATTGTTCTAGAAGGACCGATGGCCGAGGCGATATTTCTGGAATGCTCTGGATGGACATCACGCTATCCTCCGCCTCTGATCCGGTCGCAAGCCGTCGAATGCGGCGAAGACCATTCGACAGCCCGCGTGACGTTCGCGACCTTGGCGCGCTCCTTCTTGCCGACGAAATGCAGCGTGCCGTGGGGAAACCTCTCGCAGAACTGCGCAAGAGTGACCGCGGTGGCCGGCACCGTATCCCGGCGCGGCAACACAGCAATCGCGCCCACTTTTAGAATGAACGCGTCCTGCACGTTGGGGAGCGTCATCGTGTCGAGACAATCCCGCAACAGTGCCTGATAGATTTTCGGCTTTTGCGGCAGATCCGACGAGGCGGTCAGGATGGCGTCCCGGCTCTTGGTGCAGCTTTCGGCCTGCGCCATTCCGACCGTTCCGATCAAGGCGAGCACCGCCATGCATGCGGGCGGCCATTTCACTTTGCCCCCTCCCGCAGCAGCGATGGCTGAAGATACGACGAGCCATAGGTGTCGCTGTCGTAGGGCTCGTAGAACTTGAAGCGGGCGAAATCGACCCGCGTCAGGACCGTTCCCACGATGCGATCTTGAACCGGAGCCAGGAGGTCGACCGCCCGCGACAGCACGTCCTCCGGCGTGCGATCCCACCCCACGGTCAGAATGACGGAATCCGCCTGCTCCGCCAGCACGCGCCCGTCGATCAACGGCAGCAGCGGCGGCGAATCCACGATGATGATGTCGAAATGATTTCTCAGCTCCTTGAGGACCTCACTCATTCCTTCCGACGAAGCGAATTCGGTCAGCAGTGCGGCATCCTTTGGAAGCGGCGCGGGCAAAAACGCGAGACGGGTCTCCGGATCGACCAGGATCGCCTGGTGAAGCGGCATTTGCGCCAGCGCCACCTCAAGCAGCCCTGTTCGCACGCTGGGAGCCAGCGAGCGGGACAATTGCGGATTGCGCAAATCGCCTTCGACCAGAAGGGTTTTGACACCCACAGCGGCCAATGACATCGCCAGATTGGCCGCAAGCGTCGATTTACCCTCGCCTCCAACGGCGGACGTGATCGCGATCACCTGCGTGGTTCTCGTGCGCGCGACGTTGTGGAGTGCAAAGCGGATCGAGCGAACGGCCTCCGCAAACTGCGACATGGGTTGGGTGATCGCGTACCGAAGCAGCGGCGGCTGCAACCCTGCCGGAAGAAGCCGCGTCGTCCGTGGATCGTAACGACTGAGATCGACGCGGCCCTGCTTCGCCATGCTTGCAAGCTCGCGAGCGGTGATATTCGGAAGCGCCGCAATGCTCGGCAATCCCGATGCCTTGACCTGCTGATACGTCTTGATGCGCCGGTCCAGATAATCAGCCACCAGAGCAAGCAAGCTGCCAAGAATGAGGCCAATGACCAGTGCCAATCCAAGCGTCAGCGGCACTTTCGGGAACGACGGACTGATCGGCGAGTCGGCCGGCGTGACCACGCGCGAGTCGGGCAATTCCAGGCTTTCCTGCGCGCTGGTCTCCTTGTACCGCGCCAGGAAACTTTCATAGAGCGTACGATTGGCGTCAGCCTGGCGCTGCAACTCACGAAGCCGCACCTGCGCCGGCCCAGAGTCATTGGAGATGTTCGTGAGATCGCCAAGGCTCTTCTGCAACGACGCCTCACGGGCGGCGGCAACCTCGTAGGTGTGCCGCCGGGACTGGAGGATGCGTTGAATCTCTTCGTTGATGAGTTGCTTGGTTTCACGCAACTGAGCCCGAACGGTCGCAAGCTGCGGATGACGAGCCCCGAATTTGGTGGAAAGATCGGCTTCGGTTTTGGCGAGATCCGCATATTGCGACCGCAGCCGGGCAATCGTGTCCGAGCCCAACGCCTCGGCCACAGATCCTGAATCACCGCCGCTCTTTGCCAACCGATCGACCTGCTCGTACTTGGCGCGTGCCTCCGCCGCCTCCGTGCGGGCCTCGACCAGTTTGCCGTTGAGATCGCCCATTTGCTGGTCGTTGATCGTGACGCCCTGCGCGACGACCAGATTATTCTCAGCGCGGAAATCCTGAACCGCCTTTTCGGAGACACTCACCCGCGATTTGAGTTCATCTAGCTGCTGATTGAGCCAGCCCGCCGCGATCTTGGTCGCGTCGAACTTGGACCGGACCTGCTCCACGAAATAGGCTTGGGCCACGGCGTTGGCGATCGACGCCGCTTTGTCCCGATCGCGGGTGCTGGCGGTGATGTCGACGAGGAAGGTCGAGCGCTGGCGCAGGATTTTCAATCGCTTCTGCAACGTATCCATCGCCCGCGCCCGGGCGATGTCATCCGCGCTCGTGGACGAAGCGCCGCTTCGTGAAAACAACGAGCGAACCCAATCCAGCGTATTGGGTGGGGGTACGAATTCCGGATCGTCCTTGAGCTTGAGACCATCGACGACACGCTGCATCACGGCAAGCGACTGGATCAGCGAAACTTGGCTTTCGACGGAAGCATCATCCGTTCCGAAGCTACCGAGCACGGGATTGCTGTTGTCGACGACGCTCGAGCGGCGCGGATCGATAAACACCGTCGAGGTCGCCGAATAGAGCGGCGTCACCACCGCCACGAACACCAGCGCCAGCGCGACCAGCACGGCCGTGGTGACCGCGATCAGCTTCATCCTGCGGCGGAGGATGCGCAGAATTTCTCGCAGGTCGATACGGTGAAGTCCGCCCGCGTCCGGGACAGAAAGATCGGAGAATGGACGTACAATAAGCTGCGTATGTTCAGAACTGCGCTGCGACATTTATTCCAATCTCATGCTTGTCGTAGACGAAGTTCGGAATGTTGCTGTCTCGATTGGTGTATTGATGACGGGCTGAAATCGACCAGTGCCGGTTGAACAGGTACTTGATCTCCGCAAGCGTCGAATAAACCTTGTCCGTCCGGAACTGACCGACAAAACGGTCTTTCTCGTAGATCGCAGCGAGCGAGAGGACGACGTTACGGCGGAATTCGTAGTCCACGCCGATCTGCACGGCATCAGCGCGAATGCCGGTCGCGTCCGTATCGACGGCCTGGGTTACGATGCTTTCCGCCTTGAGCTTGACGTCAATGGAGCGTGTGGGCTTCCAGACGAGCATTGCGCGATAGGCGGGACCCGCGATACGGGAAATGGTTGGAGAATCGAACTGCTGATCCGCGTAGCCAACGCCGATCTCACCCCAAATCAGCTTCGAGAACTCGATGTTGACGCCGCCGAGCGCGCGATAGCCGTCAGAACCCAGTGGCGTTGTCGGTGTGCCACGCAGCTCGCGCCGGTTGCCTTCCACGGATCCGAACACGCCGAAACTTGGAGCAATGGTGTATTCAACGCGACCGTGGCCGCTGTAGATCTGCCCGCTGCGGCTGTCCTGATTGATGATGCTGCCGTCCTGCGCGCGCGTTGAACCGTAGCTGTAGGATTCCACGCGCGCTCCGGCCGACACCGCGAGCCGGTTGAACTGCTGCCAGAAGGTCGCGTCGCCGCCGATGTAAGAATAAGGAGTGGGTTCGACGGCCCCGGCCGGCGAGGTCAAACTGCCGACAGCGTCGTGCAACAGCGCCGCGCGGAAATTGGTCAGAATTGCAGCATCGTGCCACAGTTCATAGCGACCGCGCGCTCTGATGCTGGCGTCGACCTGATCCAGTCCGGGATTCCTGCGATAGGTATCGGACTGCATGTCGGCCTGCACGGCGAGCGAGTTCCCCTCGCCCAGCGTGTAGGCGCGCAGGCTGGGCTTCACCTGAAGCACCGTGTCGCTTTGCTTGTTCGTCGGCGAAGAAAAGGCGTTGCTGGTGTAAAGCCCGCCGACGCTCAGCGATGGCACGAACATCCACGTACCAGCCCGCACACCCACCGGTTCATAACCTGGATGGATGCGCGTCTTCACAGGTGTGTCCTCCGGAAGAATCTCATCAACACCACTCATTCCCCACCGTTGCGCGAACGGAACCGCCTCGAACACACGCTGCGTGTTCCACGGCGACTCCATTTCCGGAGTCAAAGGCAGCACCACTTGTGCTGTCGCCACACCAACTCCGTTTGCGATGAGCCACGTCAGACTCGCCGCTGCGATTGCCGCAGTTCGCTGCAAGCAGATCCGCGTGAGTTCCACTCCCGACACTACGCGTACGGAACTCGACAACGCCGCGTACGCACGCACCCCATCATCCTGCATTGCAACAAACTGCATGCGGATTGCGTTCCCGCACCGCGGCAAAAAAATTGCGACGATGGATGCGGCGCTCATGCGATCCCGCTGAGTGCCACGCGTGCAGCGAGGCGAGAGCACGATCGTCAACGATCAGAAGAACCGTTCTGGTACTCTGATGTTGTCGCCGGGATAAACTCGAATGGAACGATCAAGCGAATAACCACGCTCGACCGTTGATCCTGCGCGAGTCACAAATGCGGCAGCTTCATCGGCGCGATAGGTGTAGCCGCCCGCGAGCGCAACTGCATCCATAATGGTCAACCCCGGTCTGTACGGAAACTCGCCGGCGCGTTTGACCTCACCGTGCACATAAATCGGTCCGTACGTCATAACCTGTACGGTCACATTGGGCTTCGTCAGAACGCCGTTGGTCAGCTTCGCGACAATCGCGCGCTCGAGTTGTGTAGGTGTCAGACCTGATGCCTTGATGCGACCCGCAAGCGGTATCGAAATGTAGCCGCTGCTATCGACTTGATATTCGCCGGTGATGTTTTGATCGTCATAGACCTGAATCCGAATCTGGTCCGAAGGACGAATCGCGTATGCCCCGTAAGATGTCCGTGACGAGAACTCACTGGCTTGGGCCCGGCTCAACATCAGGCCATCTGGGTCTTCCGCGATTGTCTTGCAAGCGCTGAGACCGACAAAGCTCAGCAGAGCGGCGAGCACAAGAACGCGACTTGGTAACATAACCCCCTCCGTCAACACGCAACTACGCGGAAGGCAACGCGCTGACGAAGAACCTGTTCCGCGGGAACAGCGGGGGCTTCAGCCGAAAAAGAATATCTTCAAACCGACAAGAATGACGATCCACACCACGACATTGGCCAAGATAAGTCCATTCCGCAGGCATCTTGCTCGCCTAACGTCAGAAACGACTGCCACCTCAACCTCCCGGTCGTCGCCGCCGCCGCCATTGTCATCCGCCGCAGTATTTCTACGTGGGCTTGCAGCGTGAGGTTGATTGCTCATCGTCGTCCGAGGCCAATCGGTTCCAGACAATCTGGCGCCTAAGTCACTTTATCAGACAACAACTCTGGAAAACGCACCACGACAAAGTTCCTTGTCGCGCATCTCCGCAAACAAATGCTGTTCGAACGAGCACCGTCCGCAGAAAACAAGTGCGACGACTACCAACTGGAGTGTTGGACGCATCGACTCTACACCAACTACGTATGCTCGTGCACACATCGAAGGCAGCGAGCGACACATGTTAGGCAACGGACGCATCACGACATGAGAGTGCTCGAAGCAACGCGCCACAATAAATTCACACACCAACATTTTTCGAATGCCGTTGTGTTGTCACGATTGTGCAGTGCAATGCGCTCAATGATGCCGCGGCGCCGTCGCGCATATCGCGGATGATGATGGAGAGCGAGCCGATGACGATGACAGCATCCATATCGCAAAGCGCCAGTGCGCCTGCGTGGCATCAGAGATGGCCGCAATTTCTCAAAGAAGTTCCGGTCAAGAGCGTCTACCCAAGCGGCTACGAAGTTCGGAACTCTGCGGCTGCCGCGGACTCCGCGTTGTTTTCGGTGAAGCGAGCGATCGATGTGATCGGAGCCGGCTCTGCGTTGATCTTCTTCGGTCCTCTATTCCTCTCGATCGCGATCGCAATCAAACTCACCTCGCCCGGCCCCGTGTTGTTCAGCCAACATCGCTACGGCTATCACAACCGGCTTTTTCGCATTTACAAGTTCCGGACGATGCATATGCATCTCGGCGATCGCGCCGGAACGCGGCAAGCCACACGCGACGATCCGCGCGTGACCCGAATCGGCCGCCTCTTGCGGAGCACCAGCCTCGATGAACTGCCGCAACTCCTCAACGTCCTGAAGGGCGATATGTCGTTGGTCGGCCCGCGCCCGCACGTGCCGGGCATGCTTGCGAACGGCATGCTCTATGAGGAGTTGGTGCCGTACTATTTCCAGCGCCACACAGTGCGACCCGGAATCACCGGCTTGGCGCAGGTTAACGGATTCCGCGGCGACACGACAAAGGCCACCGACGCCATCGGTCGGGTCGACCATGACCTGAACTACATCGAGAACTGGTCGCCGTGGATGGACGTGAAAATCATCCTCAAGACTTGCAAGCGGGAATTCCTGTTCGGAAGTGGCGCATAGAAGCGCGCGCAGAACGAGACTGAAGAAAACATCATCGCCGCCGCGCAGCCTGCGCGGCGGCGATTTTCTTAGGTCGCTCGTAGATCACATCTGAAAACTAGGAAACCACCCGAGGCCTGGTCTTGACCCTCGAATAGAGGCTCGTCACGCTGAACCGCGGCTTCTCCGGGAGGGATCGGCTATGTGGCGAGCGCTGGTGAAACTTTTGAAATGCGTTGCGGTTGTCGCCGCCGTAAGCCCGCCCGCCAGCGCGCAAACGGCGACAGGCGACCCTGACGCTCAGCGCAAGGCAGACCTCGTCACCGCTTACAAGATTCTGGTGAATGAAGGCATCCTCGACAGCTTCGGCCACGTCTCGGTGCGCTCGGCGAAAGATCCGAACATCTTCTTCATGCCCCGCGCGATGCCGCCCGCCCTCGTTTCGCAGGATGACATCATGGAGTTGCGGGTGTCCGACAGCCAGCCGGTCGATCCCAAGGGGCGGCGCGTCAACGGCGAGCGCTACATCCACGGCGAGATCTACAAGGCGCGTCCGGACGTCATCTCGGTCATTCACTCCCATTCCCAAGCCGTGATCCCGCTCAGCCTGACCGCGATCAAGATGAAGCCCGTGGTCGCGCAAGCAGGCTTCTTGCCGCCGGAGACTCCAAACTTCGAAATCCGCGAGGTTCGAAAGAGCGGCGATCGCGGCATGCAGGTGACGGACAGTGCCCGCGGCGCCGCGCTCGCCCGTACGCTGTCCTCCCACCCGGTTGCACTGATGCGTGGACACGGCGAAGTCGTGACTGGATCGTCGGTGAAGCAGGCTGTCGTCTATGCGGCCTATGTCGACATCAATGCCCGTATGCAGACGCAGGCGCTGCTGCTGTCGCGCGACATCGTCGTGATGGACGAGCCCGAGTTGTTCAAGCCCGAGGAGTTCGATATCAATCGGCCGTGGGAGCACCTCAAACAGAAAACGCTGGATGAGGCCGCCAAGGCCAAGGTCGATCGCGCCCAATTCGGGCTCGATCAGACACAAGAGAAGAAGTAGACCGAGACGATAGCGCAGCCTGCGATCGCTGTCGTAGAGTACCTCCAGGCTCACCGGCCGGTTCGTCAGCAGAAAAAGTCCGGGCGCCTCTGGGGAGGAATGATGAAACAGAAAGTGCTCACCGTCCTGGTCGCTGTCGCCGCGCAGCTTCTCGCACTCCAGGGCGCGCAGGCCTTCCCCGACCGCCCAATCAAGATCGTCGTGCCCTCGCCCGCGGGCGGACCGCCGGACCAGATCGCGCGGCTTCTCTCCGACAAGATGGCCGCAGTGCTGGGCCAGCCGGTGATCGTCGAGAACCGTACCGGCGGCGCCGGCGGCATCATCGGCGCGAAGTCGGTCGCAACCGCGGAGCCCGACGGGCATACGCTGTTTATGGGAAGCACGAGCAGCGTCCTCATCGCGCCGCTCCTCTATAAGAACGCAGGCTATACCGCTTCGACCTTCGCACCCGTCGCGCGCGTCGCGGAAAG
The DNA here is from genome assembly GCA_040756555.1 of Pseudomonadota bacterium. Taxonomy (GTDB): domain Bacteria; phylum Pseudomonadota; class Alphaproteobacteria; order Rhizobiales; family Xanthobacteraceae; genus Z2-YC6860. The sequence continues at coordinate 16,915 of JBFLYS010000010.1, forward strand.
CACGGAGATGCTCGCGGTGCATCCGTCCGTGCCGGCGAACAACGTGCAGGAGTTGGTCAAGCTCGCGAAGGAAAAGCCCGGCGCGTTGAGCTACGGCTCGGCCGGCGTCGGCACGCTGCCGCACCTCGAGGGCGAATTCCTCAAGACCGCGGCCGGCATCCAGATGGTCCACGTGCCCTATCGCGGCGGCGGTCAGGCGCTGATCGGCCTTCTCGGCGGCGAGGTTCAGGTGCTGTTCTCGACGCTCGTGCAAATCCTGCCGCATGTGCGCGAGGGACGTCTCAAGGGGCTCGCCGTGACGGGTGCAACCCGCAGCGCGCTCGCTCCCGAGGTGCCGACGATGGTCGAGAG
>JBFLYS010000010.1:17365-74467 GCA_040756555.1 Pseudomonadota bacterium
TTCAGGTGCTGTTCTCGACGCTCGTGCAAATCCTGCCGCATGTGCGCGAGGGACGTCTCAAGGGGCTCGCCGTGACGGGTGCAACCCGCAGCGCGCTCGCTCCCGAGGTGCCGACGATGGTCGAGAGCGGATACGATCAGCTTGTCACCTCGTCGGTGAGCCTGATCGTCGCGCCGCCCGGCACACCGCTCGCGATCCGGCAGCAGATCAACAAGGCCGCCGCAGCCGCGCTCGACTCGCCAGAGGTGAAGCAGGTCTTCAACACCCTGGGCGCCGAGGCGCGCATTGCCTCGCCCGACGACGTTTCCGCTTATCTCGCGGACGCCGAGAAACGCTGGGGCAAATTCATCAGCGAAGCGAAATTGTCGATCGACTGATCCTTCACGCCGCGTAGACGTTGGGAACGGTCGGGTCCTTGTCCCACTCGCGGACGGGATCGAAGCCCCACACCCATTCCGAGGTGCCGTGCACGCTGCCGGTGCCGGTGACAATCGCATCCTTCTGCGCCGTGGCATCGCGCATGTGCTTGAAGCGCGCGTTGGAGAGCGAAAGCCGCTGCACGCCGTGAACGCGCGGAATGCGGACGCGGCGGAAGTTGGCAAAGGCCTCGACCGGATCGCTCAACGTCGAGAGCCAGCGTCCAAGAATGTAGGAGTCTTCGAACGCCTGGCACGCGCCCTGCCCGGCGTTCGGCAGCATCGCGTGCGCCGCGTCGCCGATGAGCTGGATGCGGTCGCGGCCCCAGTTCTGCGTCAGCGGCCGCGTGAACAGGCCCCATTTCGAGCACTCCTTCACCAGGCTGAGCAACTTCGCGAGGCGCGGCTCCGGGTTCGGGAAGCTCGCGCGCATCTCCTCGGGATCGCCGCGCGTCGACCAGCCCTCCTCGACCCACTTGTCGGTGTCCTGCTGGGTGACGATGTTCACCTGCTTGCCGTTGCGGATGTAATAGGCAATGAAATGACAGCCGGGGCCGACCCACTGCACATGGCCCTTCGGCTCCATGATCTCCGCCGGCACGTCGCTGCTGTTGAGCAGCGCACGCCACACCATCTGGCCGGTGTAGGTCGGATTGTCCGCGCCGTAGAGCGCGCGACGGATCACTGAACGCACGCCGTCGGCGCCGATCACGTACTCGGCCTCGACCTCCACGCCGTTGTCGAACTTGAGAAGCGTGTTGTCGCTGCGCTCCTCGAGATCGACGAGACGATGTCCGAGATGCGTGTGGGTGTGATCGAGGCCGCTCGCGAGCGAGTCGAGCAGATCAGCACGATGAAAGGTGTAGTACGGCGCGCCGTAACGCTCGGCAGCCTTGAAGCGATCGTTGAATTCGAGGAATTCGCCGGTCTGCATGTTGCGCGTGTAGATGCCGAGCGAGCGATGCCCGACCGCGGCGACCTTGTCGCCGACTCCGATCGCCTGCAGCGCCTTCACCGCTTGGGGGCTGGCGTTGACCGCGGCGCCGATCTCGCCGAGCGCAGGCGCCTGCTCGAACACCTCGGCCTCGATCCCGAAAGTCTTGAACGCGTTCGCGGTCGCGAGTCCGGCGAGCCCGCCACCGACAATGGCGATCCGACAGCTTTTTGGCATCCGTTCCCTCCCAAGCGCCCCCGCCTGGATCATTCCCAGACCGGGTGAGAGCATAGCAGAAGCCGCCCGTCGCGTCGGCAACGGAGAACGTGCGCCCGTCTCGATGAAACAGCGGCAATCCTGCGATGCGACTGGCTTGGAAGAACGGACTACGCCGCCTCTTCCTTCACTGCATCCTCGAGCAGACGACGGCACTCGCCGAGCTCGTGAAGCGCGCTTTGCAGACGCCGCACGTCGTCGCGCGCCAATCCACCGACTGGCGCCGCAACCACGCGCGGCGATGCGTCGGCGGCTTCCTCGGACTCGTCTTCATCGCTCTCGGCTTGTGTCGGCGTCGCCGCAACCGGATTGCCGAGCGGAGATTTCAAGAGGCCGAAGATCGTGCGTGCGGCCTCGTCGGGCGGAAGCTGCTCCGGCTCCGCCGCAGCGTCTTCATCCGGTTGAAGCACCGGCTGCGCCGCGCCCGGCTGCCACACCGATTGAACGAAGCGCGGTCCTTGCTCGCGCAGGATGCGTTGCACACCGCGGATCGTGTAGCCCTCCCCGTAGAGGAGATGACGAATGCCGCGCAGCAGATCGACGTCCTCGGGCCGGTAGTAGCGCCGCCCGCCGGCACGCTTCATCGGCCGGATCTGCGGGAAGCGGCTCTCCCAGAACCGCAGAACGTGCTGTGGCACGTCGAGTTCGTCGGCGACTTCGCTGATGGTCCTGAATGCGTCCGGCGCTTTTTCCAATGCCGCTCACTCCCGCTGAACGAGGGGAAACTTCGATGTCGTGAACGCGGTACTGAACGCAGAACTATCGGCGATAAGAAGGCGTACCTTGAGGTGTTATTTGCCGTCCATCAGAGCGTTGATGCGCTGCTTGAGGATTGCCGACGGCTTGAACACCATCACCCGGCGCGGCGAAATCGGGACTTCCTTGCCGGTCTTCGGATTGCGGCCGATACGCTGGCCCTTCTTACGCACGACGAACGAGCCGAACGACGAAAGCTTCACGGTTTCGCCACGTTCGAGGCAGTCCGTCAGCTCCTGGAGCACCAGTTCCACCAGCGCAGCCGACTCCGTCCGCGACAGGCCGACCTTCTGGTAGACCGCCTCGCATAGGTCTGCTCGTGTGATGGTTTTTCCCGACACCGCCAACCCCAGAGCGGGTTCTTATATCCCGCTGTTTTCACGACGATATTAGCTCGGAGGGGGGCGGTCAACGGGGCCTGGATACGCCAAAAGCGCCTTTTCGTGGGCGCGCGTCTCGGATGCAACAGGCCCGGAATACCGCGTTATTTGGGCCTAAGGGGCCAATCCGGCCAATCCACAGTGGATTACCAGCGAATTAGGGCCGATCCCCAGGTAAATCCACCGCCCATGGCCTCGAGCAGGACCAGATCGCCCTTCTTGATGCGCCCATCTTTGATCGCGACGTTGAGCGCCAGGGGAATCGAAGCCGCCGAAGTGTTGCCGTGCATCTGCACGGTGGTCACAACCTTCTCGGGTGCGATGCCGAGCTTGTGCGCGCTGTCGTCAATGATCCGCTTGTTGGCCTGGTGCGGCACGAACCAGTCGATGTCGGCAGCCGTATAGCCGGTGGTGCGGAAGGCGTCCTCGATCACGTCGGTGATCATGGCGACCGCATGCTTGAAAACCGCCCGCCCCTCCATCCGCAGATGGCCGACCGTCTGGGTCGATGACGGCCCGCCATCGACATAGAGCTTCGACTTGTGACGGCCGTCGGAGCGCAGATGGGTGGTCAGGATGCCGCGATCGTCGCGATCGCCCGCCTGCTGCTGCGCTTCCAGGACCACCGCACCGGCGCCGTCGCCGAACAGCACGCAAGTGGTGCGGTCCTTCCAGTCGAGGATGCGCGAGAAGGTCTCCGCGCCAATCACCAGCGCGCGCTTGTAGGTGCCGGTGCGAAGCAAGCCATCGGTGATGGCGAGGCCATAGACGAACCCGGAGCAGACAGCCTGCAAATCGAACGCCGCGCCGCGGGTAATTCCAAGCCCAGCCTGGATCGTCACCGCCGCCGCCGGAAACGTGTTGTCGGCGGTCGAGGTCGCAAGCACGATCAGGTCGATGGTTTGCGGATCGACGTGGGCCGCGGCCAGCGCGGCCTTGGCCGCCGCGATGCCGAGATCGGACGTCACCTCGCCCGGCGCCGCGATATGGCGCTGCCGGATGCCGGTGCGCTGAACGATCCACTCGTCGTTTGTCTCGACTTGCTGCGCCAGCTCGGCGTTGGTCATCACGTGATCCGGCAGGTAACTGCCGGCGCCGAGCACTACGGAACGCAGCACCGTCACGAGGCCGCCCCTCCGACGGCCTGAGATGTCGGTACAAGCCGCGCCGTCGCGTGGATGGATTCGTTGATCTTGTTCATCAGTTCGTAGCGCACCATGTCGTAACCTACATCGATCGCTGCGGCGTAGCCTTCGGGATCGGTCCCGCCGTGGCTCTTAATCACGATTCCGTTCAGGCCCAAAAACACGCCGCCGTTCGATTTGCGCGGGTCCATCTTCTCGCGCAACATCGCAAACGCCCCGCGCGCGAACAGATAGCCGATCTTAGCCATCCACGTGCGCTCGATCGCGCTCCGCAAATACGTCGCAAACTGGCGCGCCGTACCCTCGGCGGTCTTCAGCGCGATGTTGCCGGCAAAACCTTCGGTCACCACCACGTCGACCGTGCCCTTGCCGATGTCGTCGCCCTCGACGAAACCGGAATATTCCAGATGCGGGAACGTTCCCTCGCGCAGAATCTTCCCGGCCTCGCGCACCGGCTCCAACCCTTTGATCTCTTCCACACCGACGTTCAAAAGGCCGACTGTCGGCCGATCGATATCGAACAGCACACGCGCCATCTCGCTGCCCATCAGCGCCATCGCAACCAAGTGCTCGGCGTCGGCGCCAATCGAAGCGCCGAGATCGAGCACGATGGATTCGCCGCGCAATGTCGGCCAAAGTCCTGCGATTGCAGGGCGTTCGACCCCGGGCATCATGTGCAAGTTGAACTTTGCCATTGCCATCAGCGCGCCGGTGTTGCCAGCCGAGACCGCGACGTCGGCCTCGCCCTTCTTCACCGCATCGATGGCAAGCCACATCGACGACTTCCAGCGGCCATTGCGCAGCGCCTGGCTCGGCTTGTCGTCCATCCGGACCGCCACATCGGTATGAACCACCCGTGCGGCGCCTTTCAGGCGCGGCTGAGCGGCCAATAGCGGATCGATCTGGGCGCTGTCGCCAAAGAGGATGAACTCGGTATCGGGATGCCGTGTCAGGGAGATTTCCGCCCCAGGCACGACAACCGAGGGACCGTGGTCACCGCCCATTGCGTCGAGCGCGATACGGACCTTTTGGGGCATGGATCAGCCTTGGCGGCGGCGCTCGGACGCCGGGAATCGGTCGTACGGAATTGACCGGGTGAGCGGCGACAATAGCCTGTCAGTTGGGCGGCACAATAGGGCCGAAGTTCTATCAGACAGCGTGAAAACGGCCTTTTGCACGCAAAATGCGCCCTAACGGTCCTTCTTCAGGGCCGACAAGGCCGCAAAGGGATGCGGGCCTGGCTCGCCTGTCTGCGGCGCGTCGAAAACCGCCCCCGGCTTGCGCGGATAGGGGTCGATTCCGAGGATCAGGAACTCCACCGTCACCGCCGCCAAATCGACCGCGCCGTTGTCGAGCTCTTCCGGGGCATCAACCGCCGGGCTCCCAGCAGCCTCGCCGCTGTCGTCCACCGAAGCCGCAGCCTTCGGCAAATCGCGCGGCGGGGTGAACAGCAGGTCCACCTCCTCGTCGATCTCATTTTTAAGCGGCTCAAGCGTCACCACACAGGCTTGCTCGACCGTCGCCGCCACCCGGCCGATCACGCGCAAGCTGTCGCTGCCGTGGAGGGTCAGGTCGAATACGGCTTCAAGACGCGGCAGCGCCAGAACGTCAGCAGCCTGAGCGATCGCTTCGCGCGTCGCTGCATCCGGCCTGAGTTCGACGTGCCGGCCCGTCGGCGGCACCTCGGAAATCGACACCGGCGCCTTCCACGACACGGCTTTTAACGCTGCATCGCCGTGCCCGTGTGCGCTCTCTTGCGCTTTGCGATCCGTCATCAGGCCTTCATTCCTCAGAGCGGCGCGATGGTCTCGGGATCGGGAAAGCGCGCCTCGCCGCGCAACAAGGCGTCTTGCGTCCCGACCGTGCGAGCGGCTTCGCACACGTAAGCGGCAAGCCGCCGCGCACCGGCAGTAACTTCTGCCGTGTTGAAGATATTGCGCGCCAGCGCGGTCTCAAGCCCCGCGATATCGCCCGCATCGAGCGCCGCATCATAGACCTTGGCGCGCCCATAGAACGCTTCCGCGATGCGCTGCATCTCCTTCGGCACGGTCAGATCGCCGACGCCCATCTCGCGGAAATTGTCGTCCATGTCCTGACAGAACCAGTCGAACAATTCCTGGGCCAACGGACGATTTTGCTGGGCCTTTGACCGATTCTGATCGGCCATTGGCTGACCACCGCGCAGGCCACGAAACACCAGGACCAGATGCAACATGATCATATCAATGCGGGCTTCGACCGCGTCGGGAACCCCGTAACCACGATAAAACGAAGGGGATCGCGCCTGCGCCACGATCATGCCATAGAGGGCATCGATGGTGGCGCTGCGCTTGGGGCGGCGAAAGGGGAGCGGAATCATCGGGTTCGCTGGTGATACCCGGGCTTTTGGACCCGGCGTTGCAATTGCAAGGTACCTCGGGTACCCCCGCCAGCGCCTTGGATGCAAGCGAAATGACGGCCTCGAAACGCAACTCTGAAAACAGCAAAGCTGCCCGCCCTGCCGCCTGGTTCCTCACGGCTGCGCTCGGCTTCGCACTCGCGGGCTGTGGCACCGACTATTTCACGCAGGTCTATCAGCGCGGCTACGTCTACCAGGAAGGCTCGCTCGAGCAGATCCCGATCGGCGCGAGCCAGGAGCAGGTGCTGATCGTGCTCGGCACGCCCTCCACCGTCGCAACCGTCAGTGGTGAGGCTTTCTACTACATCACCCAGCGCGCCGAGCAGGCCGTCACCTTCATGAATCCGAAGGTCGTCAACCAGCGCGTCGTCGCGGTCTATTTTGACAAGAACCGCCGCGTCGAACGGCTTGCCAATTACGCTCTGAAGGACGGCAAGATTTTCGACTTCGTCAGCCGTACGACCCCGACCAGCGGCGCCGAGCTGAACTATCTCGGTTACGTCTTCGCCCTAACCAAGCCGATCGGCAGCTAATTCAACTTCAATCCGGCCTCACGCACCACCTCGCGCCATTGTGCGGTGGAAGCGCGGAGCGTTTCCGCGAGAGGCTGCGGTCCCTCACCCGCCGCCTCCATCCCGAGCAGCGCAAATTTCCGGACAACTTCGGGGTCCTTCAGTGCAGCCGCTGTCGCCGCCGCGAGCTTGTCGACAATCGGTTGCGGCGTGCCGGCCGGAGCCAATAGCGCAAGCCAATTGGTGACGTCGAAATCCTTGAGCGCCGTGCGCTCGGCGACCGTCGGCACGTTGGGCGCAGCTTTCGAGCGCACCTTGCTGGTCACAGCGAGAAGCTTGAGATGGCCTTCGTCCGCGTGCGGCACGAGCGGCACCACGGTCGAGAAGATCGCATCGACGTGACCGCCGAGAAGATCCGTCACCGCCTTCGCAGCCCCCTGATAAGGCACATCCGTCCACGCCGGCAGGCCCATGCGCTGGCGAAACATCAGGCCGGTGAGATGGCTCACGGTCCCCGTGCCGGTCGAGGCGACCGTCAAATTCCTGCCCTTGGCTTTTGCGAGTGCCACGAAATCGTCGATGGTTGCCGCGCCCAGATCCTTCCGCACGGCCAACGCACCCGGCGCACGCGTCAGCATTGTCACCGGCGAGAAGCTCGTCACCGGATCGTAGCCCGCATCACGATAGACGCTGGCGTTGGAGGTGAGCGTGTCGGTGTTGACCAGGAGCGTGTAGCCATCGGGCGCGGCACGTGCGACCGATGCCGAGCCGATATTGGTGTTGCCGCCGACGCGCTGCTCTACGATGACACTCACGCCGAGTGGCTGGGTGAGCACTTGCGCGACCGCTCGTGCAACAATGTCGGTCGTGCCGCCCGCCGCCGAGGGCACCACAATGTGAATCGTCCGGTTGGGGTAGGTGCTTTGCGCCCAGGCGTGAGGTGCGGATGCCAGCAGCATGGCCGCAAAGAAAATCGCGCCAGTTCGCTGCATCGGCCGCTCCCAATCCGCCGGATCGTCCGGCGGCATCATCTTAGAGCGGCGCGCACCTCATTCCATCTTGATGTTGCCTTTGCGGATGACTTCGCCCCAGCGCGTGGTTTCGGCTGCAACATGCCGGCCGAAATCCTCCGGGCTGCCCAGCGGCAGTGTCAGGCCCTGCCCCTCCAGCCGTGCCTTCAAGTCCGGCGCCGAAAATGCCTTGTTCGCTTCAGCATTGACCCAGTCGATTGCGGCGCGCGGCGTGCCGGTCGGCGCGAACAGGCCGAACCACGGTCCGCCCTCGACACCCGGCATTCCGGCCTCCGCCATCGTCGGCACATCCGGCACCGCCGGTTCGCGTTTCGCCGCAGTCACCGCAAGCGCGCGAACGCGGCCGGCGGCAAGCTGCTCCTTGGTGAGCGGCACGATGTCGAACATCATCTGCACATGGCCCGCAACAAGATCCTGCAACGCGGGCGCAGCGCCACGATAATGCACGTACTGGATCTCAAGATTGTGCATTTGCCTGAACTGCTCGCCGGCAAGATGACCGGAGCTACCGACGCCGGGCGAGCCGCCGTTCAGCTTGCCGGGGTTGGCCTTGATGTAGTCGACGAGCTCCTTCGGAGTCTTCACCGGCACCGACGGATGTACGATCAGAATGTTCGGCGAGGTCGCGATGAAAACGACGGGCACGAAATCCTTGGCCGCGTCGTAGGGCAACTTCGGCATCAGATGCGGCAGGATCGACTGCGTCGCATGGAAACCCATGTAGAACGTGTAACCATCAGGCGGCGACTTCGCGACCGCTTCAGCGCCGATCGTGCCGCCACCGCCGGTGCGGTTTTCGACGATCACCGTCTTGCCGCTCTCGCCGAGCTTCGCCGCGAAGGCACGTGCGACGATGTCGGCCACGCCGCCGGGTGCGAGCGAGACGATGATCTTGATCGGTTGCGATGGGTAGGATTGCGCGCCAGCAGCCGCGGACCACGCGACAGACGCAAAAACGAAAATGCATCGGATCGAATGCAGCATGACGTCCCTCCCCCAAGACGGCAATGCGAAAGCTCCTCGAACGGAAGCTCGCGCAAGCTTAGGTTTGGGTCTGACGTACGCCTAGCGTCTTTCCAAAACGAACGATGCCCTAACGTCGCAGGGCATCGTCCAACCTCAGAGCAATTCGCATCGCGTGAGAACTAGAACGTCTCTTCCGGTTCCAGCTTGTAAGCCGTTGCGAGCGCGGTCTGCATCCGGCGCGCCGGACCGGGCATGATCGCCGGTCTGGCCACCGTCGCGTGAGCCTTGGGCTGCGGCGCCGGCACGATCTTTGCCACGTGCTGCGCTTCTGGCGCGTGCTCATTCGCATGAGCCGGCACGGGGGCCTGAGGAGCGCCCTCGCTCTGCGCCGAGCCGCGCGGCTTGAAGAAGGCGATCCGCTGATCCGCCGCCAGCGCACGCGCCTGCTCCTCAAGCGTCCGCGCCGTTGCCGCATTTTCCTCGACCAGCGCGGAGTTCTGCTGCGTCACCTCGTCCATCTGCGCTAGCGCCTTGCTGATCTGATCGAGCCCGGTCGATTGCTCATTGCTGGCGTTGGCGATGTCGGACACCACTTCGTTCACCTTGCGGATCGAGACAACGATCTCGTTCAGCGCGGTGCCCGCGCGGTTCACCAGGTCGACGCCCTGCTTCACCTGGGCGGTGCTGTTGGTGATCAGCTCCTTGATGTCTTTCGCAGCCTGGGACGAGCGCTGCGCGAGGCTGCGCACCTCCGATGCCACCACCGCGAAACCGCGGCCCGCCTCGCCTGCCCGCGCGGCCTCGACCGCAGCGTTGAGCGCCAGCAGGTTGGTCTGCCGCGCAATTTCGTCGATCACGCCGATGATGTCGGAAATCTTGCGCGAGGATTCCTCGATCTTGGCCATCGCCTCGACCGTCTCGGCTACGACCTGGCCGCCGCGGTCGGCAACCGAGCGCGTGCTGGTGGCAAGCTCGTTGGCCTCCTTTGCGTTTTCCGCATTCTTACGCACTGTCGCGGTCATCTCTTCCATCGACGCGGAGACCTCTTCCAGGCTTGCGGCCTGCTCTTCGGTGCGCTGCGACAGATCGGTGGTGCTGCTCGAGATTTCGGCCGACGCGTTGCTGACCTCGCCCACCGAACGCTTGACGCCGGAGATGGTGTCGCCGAAGCGCTCTACGATCATCTCCGCAGCCTCCGAGATATGACCGATCTCATCCTTGCGGCCGAGCCCCGGCAGCGTGACATTGAAATCGCCATCGGAGAGCTTCTTCAGGAGCGGGACCAGCGCGACGACCGGCTTCGAAATCACCCGGCCGATCAGCCAGGCAAGAACGCCGCCAAGGACGAGGCCGCCGACCGCAAACAGCATGATGAACTGTTCGGTCAAGCCGATGGTCGAGATGAACTCCTCCTCGATCTTCTTCTCTTCGGAGATGCCGGCCTCCTTGATCGCTTGCGCGTCGGCGGCAATGGCCTCTGCCATCTTCTTCATCTCGCCATTGACGAGCCCATCGATCTCATGGGCATCTTGAGAGGCCTTCTTGTAGGCTTGGTTGTATTTTTCGACGTTCGCGTTGACCTCGTCGAACAGCTTGCGAACTTCGGGGTTGTTGGCGGCCGCTGCAAACCCCGTCATCGCAACCTTGAGATCCGCAAATGCCTTGTCCGCGCCCTGCGCGGCCGACTCGTCGTGGCGGCCCAGCAACTTGTTGACGTTGAGGCGCGCCAGCAAGAGCTGCTTGAGCGCTTCACCCGCGAGGATCATTGTGTTGGAGTTTCCAGCCTTGCCGACGGCCCAGGTCTGAAGCTGCTCAATGTCGTTGCGCAGGCGAAGCCCCGTCGGGTCGAGCACCTCGCTGATCATCTTGATCTGCTCGCGGCGGAGCACAATCAGCTTGTCGAACCCTTTTGAATAACCCTCGAACTGTTCGGCGATGTGCTTCATCTTCGCCGCGCGCTCCGGGTTCTTGATTTCGGCAAGCCCCTTGCCGATCGCGACCTTGAGAATTTCCCGTCCCTTGTTCGCAGCCGCCACGTCGTCCTCGTTACCGGTCACCGCGTACTCGCGAACGAAGCGGCGAAAGGCGAGAAACTCGCGATCGAGCTCGCGGGCGATGCCGACCACCGTGACGCGCTGATTGAAGGTCTCAAAGCCATGCTCGACCTTCATGAAAGACGAATAGGCCATCACCGAAATCGCCGCGGTGATGACGAGCACCAAGGTGAATCCGATCGCGATCTTGCTCGCAATCTTGCGATTGTGGAACAGCATCATCAGACTGCTGGAACGCTTTACGGTGTGGGCATGGAGCACGGCTTGGGACATGGCTTTGCTCTTCGGATTCGCTCGTGGGGGTTGATGCGGATCAGTTCGTTTCGATCACGAAACGCCGGTTCTGCTTCTGGATCGGCCGTGCGTTGTTGGAAAACAGCATGGCGAATTGTTTGATCTGCTCGCTCGAAGCCTCGATCGGCTCCTTGAAAACGGTCCAGGTCAGTCCTTCCGAGCACGGCGGCGTGGTGAGCGACCCCATGTAACGGAAGTAGGTGCTCGACTTCGGCACCAGCGCCGCCGGGTCGATGGTCCCGGACACCTTGCGCTCCGGCCCTTCCTGGGCAGGCATCGAATCGAACAGCGGTGCAAGCGCCGCATTGCGCGCGCCAGGCTTGATGAATACGCCGACCACCGCGAGCGCGCCGGACGACGCACGGTGCACAAAATGGCACTCAAGATCGAACGCCTTGCCCGCGAGCAGATGCTCGCTCGGATGGTGGAAATGGAATTGCAGCAGATCGTACTTGCTGCCGCCGATGGTGCACGACGAGCCCGCGTCGGCGTTCACTTGAATGGTGTGGCCATTGTTGAGGATACGTAGCGGCAGTGGTTTGTAGTCCAACGTCACCGCGCTCAATTCGCCTTTGACGCCGCCGTTAAGATCGATTGGCGTCTGCTCCAGGCCGAGCTGGCAAACTTTGAAGTCGGGTTGCAGCTCACCCCAGTGATCGGGACCTGTATTGCCGGCGTAACTCCAATGCGGTGCGACTTGCGCCCCGCTTGCCGTCGGGTGCGCCGCCTCCGCCAGGGCCCGCGCAGCCGAAAGGCAATGCATGCAGACCGCGGCAGAACCCAAGCCCGCCATCCGGATGAAGCTGCGGCGTCCAATGGTCATTTCAATCTCCGGCATCTTGAACGTGTGGTTCTGGATTGGTGTTTGCGATTGGCAGCGAGAACGTCGGCAGGACCGCACAGAAATGCGGGCGGGTGAGTCGACGCGACGGCGTCCTGATGCTCGAATGAAATATCCAAGAGCCTCTCCGAGCCACCAGGAACGCCGTCGCGCCGTTGCAGCCCCCCGGCCGCAATGGGAAAAGATGGAATCAAGAAGCAACTGATACGTGTATTCACGTACCATCGCCCGCATTGCGGCATGGTTAATCGGACCATCACGGATCGGCGTGACGGATCACGAAATTTGTAGTCGCAGAGCGACTTACGAAAAGCGGCGCGGTTAATGGCGGTGTGGGAGCGGCGAAGCCACGAGCGTTGTGACATCACCACATCTGACAAAGAAAAAGCCCCGCGGATCGCTCCGCGGGGCTTCTCAGTTCGGATCGTTGGCTTGGCTTAGCCGTGCGCGAGGACGGCGAGCAGCAGGAGCGCCACGATGTTGGTGATCTTGATCATCGGGTTCACCGCCGGACCCGCCGTGTCCTTGTAGGGATCGCCGACGGTGTCGCCGGTCACCGCAGCCTTGTGGGCGTCAGAGCCCTTCCCGCCGAAGTGGCCGTCCTCGATGTACTTCTTGGCGTTGTCCCACGCGCCGCCACCCGAGGTCATCGAGATCGCGACGAACAGACCCGTCACGATCACGCCGAGCAGCATCGCGCCGACCGCCGAGAAGCCGGCCGACTTGCCGACCGCACCGCCGCCCGCGATGAAGTAGATCACGTAGTAGACGACGATCGGCGACAGCACCGGCAGCAGCGACGGGATGATCATTTCCTTGATCGCAGCCTTGGTGAGCAGGTCGACGGCCTTGCCGTAGTCCGGCTTGTCCGTGCCCTTCATGATGCCGGGCTTCTCGCGGAACTGACGGCGAACCTCTTCGACGATCGCGCCGGCCGCACGGCCGACCGCGGTCATGCCCATCGCACCGAACAGGTACGGCAGCAGGCCGCCGAACAGGAGGCCGACCACGACGTAGGGGTTGGTCAGCGAGAAGTCGAGGGTGACACCCGCGAAGTACTTGTGGGTGCCGGAGTTGGCGATGAAGAACTTGAGGTCTTCATTGTAGGCCGCGAACAGCACCAGCGCGCCGAGACCGGCGGAGCCGATCGCGTAGCCCTTGGTGACGGCCTTCGTGGTGTTGCCGACCGCGTCGAGAGCGTCCGTGGACTTGCGGACCTCCTTCGGCAGGCCTGCCATTTCCGCGATGCCGCCGGCGTTGTCCGTGACGGGGCCAAAGGCGTCGAGAGCGACCACCATGCCGGCGAGCGCCAGCATCGTCGTCACGGCGATCGCGATGCCGAACAGGCCGGCGAGCGCGTAGGTCACCAGGATGCCCGCGATGATGACGATGGCCGGAAGAGCCGTCGCCTCCATCGAGATCGCAAGACCCTGAATGACGTTGGTGCCGTGGCCGGTCACCGACGACTGCGCGATCGACTTCACCGGGCGATAGTCGGTGCCGGTGTAATACTCGGTGATCCAGATGATCAGGCCGGTGACCACGAGACCGACGATGCCGCAGTAGTAGAGCGACGTGCTGGTGAAGGCGAGACCGCCCGAGGTCTTCAGCGGCGCGCCGAAGCCGAACAGGTAATGGATCACGCCCGCGATGCCGACGAGCGAGAGGACCGCCGTCACGATCAGGCCCTTGTAGAGCGCGCCCATGATCGACTGGCTCGCGCCGAGCTTCACGAAGAACGTGCCCGCGATCGACGTGAGGATGCAGACCGCGCCGATGGCCAGCGGCAGCAGCATCATGTTGGTGAGCTGCGGCGTGCCGACGAAGAAGATCGCTGCGAGAACCATGGTGGCGACCGTGGTCACCGCGTAGGTCTCAAACAGGTCGGCCGCCATGCCGGCGCAGTCGCCGACGTTGTCGCCCACGTTGTCTGCGATGGTCGCCGGGTTGCGCGGATCATCCTCCGGGATGCCCGCTTCGACCTTGCCGACGAGATCGCCGCCGACGTCCGCACCCTTGGTAAAGATGCCGCCGCCGAGACGGGCGAAGATCGAGATCAGCGAAGCGCCGAAGCCGAGCGCCACCATCGCGTCGATGACCGTGCGCGAGTTGGGCGCGAAGGCCATCGGGCCGGTGAGCACCCAGTAGTAGATCGCGGTGCCGAGCAGCGCGAGGCCGGCAACGAACATGCCGGTGATCGCGCCCGCCTTGAAGGCGAGTTCGAGGCCGCCCGCGAGCGAGCTGATCGCCGCCTGCGCCGTGCGCACGTTGGCGCGCACCGAGACGTTCATGCCGATGAAGCCTGCAACACCGGACAGGATCGCGCCGATGGCGAAGCCGATCGCGACGAGCCAGCCGAGCAGCAGGCCGACCACCACGAAGATCACAACGCCCACCATGCCGATGGTGGTGTACTGACGCTTGAGGTACGCCTGCGCGCCCTCGCGCACCGCGCCTGCAATTTCCTGCATCCGGGCGCTGCCGGCGTCAGCCTGCAGCACCGACCAAATCGCCCACACGCCGTAAACGACCGACAGCAGGCCGCAGACGACGATCAATCCCAAAGTTGTCATAGAATCCTCGATTGTGATGGGGCGTCCGAGCGGGGCCCCGACCCGGCGGAATGTGGCGCGGATATGCCAAAAAGTGGCCCTGGACGCAACGCCGGAAGGGCCGAAATGAACCGACTTTTCGCGGTTTTCAGCGGATTTTACAGCAAGATACGCCTGCCCTTGCGCTGGAAAGGCCGAATCCGGACATTGCGCGGCCGCCACATTTGAACCGGACCACGCCATGTCCCGCCGCCTGAAATCGATTCTCGTGCCTGCTTTCGTTGCCCTCGCCTGCGGTTCCGCACGCGCGACCGCGTCGTTCGACTGCTCGATCGACGACAAGAACGCGACGGTCGAACTGCATGGCAATATCGGCTCGGGCGACGGTGCGGCCCTTCAGCTCACGCAGGGCACGATCAAGCTGAAGGCGGTGCGCGGCAAGTTCGACGCGATGGAATTCAGCGTCGAGAAGGGCCAGTTGGTCCAGCAGTGGACCTACGAGAAGGATCTGCGCATCGGCTTCATGACGGACGAGATCAAGGAGGTCTCGGCCTATCTCGTCATCATCGCGCAGCAGGGCAAGCCGAAGGACGACATCGCGCAATACAAAGGGCGCTATGTGCTCAAAGTTCAGAGCCCGAAGGGCTCGACTGAATTCAAAGGCACACTCAGGTCTTGCGAGGCCGGCTGACCGGCGATCAGTCCACCTGAAGCCCGCCGGAGATGATCGGGGCTTCCCAGCGCTTGACCTCCTCGGCGACGAAGTTGGCGAGATACTCCGGGCTTCGGCGCTCCGGTCCAACGCCCGTTACCCCGGCCTCCAGCATCCGCTGCTTCACCAAGGGCGTCTCCATCGTCGCGTGAGCGACCTCGTTGAGCTTGTCGACGATTGCCTTTGGTGCGCCCTTCGGCAGGAAGAACGCGGTCCAACTGGTGATGTCGAAATCCTTCAGCCCCTGCTCATGCGCGCTGGCAAGGTCCGGCATCAACGGCGATCGCTCCTTGGACAGCACCGCAATCGCCTTCACCTGCTTGCCGGTGATGAGCGGCGCAGCCGCTCCGAGATTGCCGCACAGATAATCGATCTGCCCACCGATCAGATCGTTCGCGGCGGGCGCCGAGCCCCGGTACGGCACGTGCGTGACCTTGACGCCAACCGCTGCATTCAACAGTGAGCAAGCGAGGTGCGTGGTGGAGCCCGCACCGGCCGAGCCGAATTGCATCTTGGCGCCGTTGGATTTCAAGAGCGCTGCGAACTCCGGGATGGTGTTGGCGGGGAGATCCTTGCGCGCCTCCAGCACCATCGGCTGCTCGGACCACAGAGTAACCGGCGTGAAATCATTCACGGCGTCATAGCGCCGCTTCTTGTAGATCGTCTGGTTGTAGGCGTGCGTGCCGGTCGATCCGAGCAGCAGCGTGTAGCCGTCGGGCGCGGCGTTGACGACGCGGTTCACGCCGATGACGCCGCCCGCGCCCGTCGTGTTCTCGACAATCACCTGCTGGCCGAGAAGCTCGGCCATGCGCGGCGCCATGATGCGGCCCATCACGTCGAACGTGCCGCCCGCCGCGAACGGCACCACCATCACGATCGGCCTGTTCGGATAGTTCTGCGCCTGCGCCGCAACCGGCGCGCTCAGCAACGCAACAGCAAAGGCCCAGATGAAAAACCGCAGCATGTCCCCGCCTCCATGCTTGAGGCAGGCATCGTAGAGGCTCAACCCAGCATTGTGGAAGGGCTTTCCGGCCTCAGGCGGCCCGGCGGCGTTCGCGCAACATCAGCCAGCCGAGCAGCGTCGCGGCCAGCAGGACCGGCGGGAAGATGACCTCGTTCACCGCACTCCAGCCAAGCGTCGCCAGCACCTTGCCCGAGGCGAACGAACCGATCGCCATGGTGCCGAAGATCAGGAAGTCGTTGAACGACTGAACCTTGTTGCGCTCCTCCGGCCGGTGCGCCTGCGTCACCAGCGTGGTTGCGCCGATGAAGGCGAAATTCCAACCGACCCCAAGAAGCGCCAGCGCGACCCAGAAGTGCGCCACGGTGATGCCCGCGATGCCCGTGAGCGCGGCCGCGATGATGGTCGCAAAGCCAAGCAGCATGATGCGGAAAATGCCAAAGCGCGCAATGAGACTGCCGGTGATGAAGCTCGGCGCGAACATGCCGAGCAGGTGCCATTGCAAGCCAAGCGTCGAGTCCGTGATCGAGTGTCCGCAATCGACCATCGCGAGCGGCGCCGACGTCATCACCAGGTTCATCATCGAATACGCGGCGACGCCGCAGACCACGGCGACGATGAAGCGCGGCGTCCGCGCAATCTCGCCGAGCGGACGGCCGACATTGGCGCGGCTCGCCGCAGTCGGCTTCGGAATTTTCAGGAACATCAGCACGCAGCCGGCAAGCGCCGCAATCGAAGCCATACCGATGTAGCTCGCTGCGAACAAATACGGCGGCCAGAGGTCCTTGGTGAAGATCACCATCTGCGGGCCGATGAATCCAGCGGCGACGCCGCCCGCCAACACCCACGCAATTGCTTTCGGCTTGAACGCGTCGCTCGCGGTGTCGGTCGCGGCGAAGCGATACGATTGATGATTGGCCGCGTAAAATCCCGCGCAAATGCTGCCGCACAGAAACAGATAAAACGAGCCGATCAGCACCGCGGAGCAACAGATCAATCCCGCGAGCACGCCGGATACCGTTCCGACCTGGAGCGCGAAGCGGCGGCCGTAGCGCTTCGACAGGATGCCGACCGGCACCGTGCCGATCCACATGCCGAACACCATCACGGAGATCGTCAACGTCGCGAGGCCGCGATCCGGCGCGAGCATCGCGCCGACGATGCCGCCGGTCGAAACGATCACCGTGTTGTTGCCGCCCGCGAGCCCCTGCGCGACCGCCAGCACCAGCGCGTTGCGCTTGGCGAGGCTGTCGTCAACGACGACGGCGGACGTTGGAGCAATCACCGACATGACGCGATTCCCGGCAGGCCGCCCGTTCTAGCGACGGCGGCCTGCGGGCGCCACTGCTGGGAACGCGGGTCAGAGGTGCAACGCACCCGGATGCCGGACCCGCACGCTCCGCGCCTCATCGGGCGAATGCGCGCCGATCTGGCCCAGAGCCGACTGCAATTCGTCGATGAACAGGTCGATCGCATGGCCCGGCCCCTCGGAGCCGAGCGCACCGAGGCTCCACAGGAAGGCCTTGCCCGCGAGCGCCGCCGATGCGCCAAGCGCCAGCGCCCGCGCCACATCGGTGCCGCTGCGCACGCCGGAATCGAACAGCACGGTCGCCTTGCTGCCGACCGCCTTCACCACCGCCGGCACGCAATCGATCGGCGGCGGCAGCGCCTCGATCTGGCGGCCGCCGTGGTTCGACACCAAGATACCTTCGATACCAAGTGAAACTGCTTTCTCCGCATCGGCCGGGTGAAGGAGCCCCTTCACGATCATCGGCCTCTTCCACTTGTCGCGGTAGCGCGCGACCTCGTCCCACGAGAACGCGCCGCCCATCTCCTTGCGCGCAAACTTGATGGTGTCGTTGAGGCTCGCGCCCGGTCCGGCATACGGCTGGATGTTGGCGAAGCGAGGCTGGCCGTTTTGCAGCATAGCGATGGCCCAGCCAGGGCACTTCGCCATGCTTGCGACCATGCGCCAGTCGGGCTTGAACTTGCCGCCACCGCCCAGCCCGACCTTTACCTCGCGTGAGCGCACGGTGCGCACCGGCACGTCCAGCGTCAGCATCAGCACATGCGCGCCGGCGGCGTCCGCGCGGCGGATGATGTCGAAGCCGATGGCGTGATCATTGCCGGCGAAGCGATAGAGCTGCATCCAGAACACATCCGGCGCGATCTCAGCGATCTCCTCAATGGTCGCGCCGCCGGCGACGCCGAGCGTGTACGGCACCCGCGCGTGCTGCGCGGCCTTGGCGAGCAGCTTGTCTGCGCCCGGCCACACCACGATGGGGCTGCCCATCGGAGCCACGCCGATCGGTGCAGCATATTTGCGGCCGAACAGTTCAACGTTCACCGGCGGCAACGCCGGCATCACGCCGTAGCGCGGGATCATCTCGATGGCGTCGAGGGCTGCCCAGTTGTGCTTGATGCCGGTGTCGTCGCCGGCGCCACCGTCGCCGTATTCGAAGGCGAAATGCGGCAGCCGCCGCTCCGCGCCGCGGCGAAGATCGTAGATGGTCGGATACCAGCGCTGGTGTTTCAGAAAATTCGGGCTCCTGGTCGATCCAGGAATGGCTGCAGCCCGCGCCGTGATGTCATGCATGTTCCAACCCCAACAGTTACGGGCGCGAGTATAGCGCGTCCTGCGAAATCAAAAATGGCTGAATGAGGCGCGTTTGAAGCGGAGCGGTTTGCCATCCGCGCGGAGGAAAGCCGCACCCTCGCCCTTGACGATGCGGCCGATCGCCGTCACCGGAACCCTCGCCTTGCGCGCCGCCGCCTGGAACGCGGCGAGCTTGCGCTGCGGCACCGTGCAGAGCACCTCGTAGTCGTCGCCGCCTGAGAGCATCGGTTGTATCAGCTTGCCGTCGCTCGCAAGCGCCGCCCTCGCCGCCTTCGACAACGGCACGCGCTCAACCTCGATGTGTGCGCCGATGCCCGACGCACGGCACAATTTCGCGAGATCACCCGCGATCCCGTCAGAGACATCCATCGACGCAGTCGCGTGCGCACGCACGGCATCGGCCATCGCATTGCGCGGCTCCGGCACGAGATAACGCGCGGCGAGATGCTTTCGCTCGGTCGCCCTCAGCCTCCAGCGTTTCCCCTCGCCCAACCGCAGCTTCAGTCCGAGCACGGCGTCGCCGATGGTGCCGGTGACGAACACATGATCGCCCGGCCGTGCGCCGAAGCGATGCACCATCGTGCCCTTGGGCAACGCGCCGAATGCAGTCACCGAAATCGTGAGCGGGCCCGGCGTATGCACCGTGTCGCCGCCGAGCACCGGAAAGCCGAAACGCTTGGCGTCCGAAGCAAGACCGCCGGCGAATTTATCGAGCCAGCGTTCACTGACGCCTTTCGGCAACGCCAGCGTCAGCAGAAAACCGACCGGCTTCGCACCCTTGGCCGCGAGATCGGACAGGTTCACCCTCAGCGACTTCTTCGCCACCGCATCCGCCGGATCGTTCGCGAAGAAATGCACACCCGCGACGACAGCATCGACCGTCAGCACCAGTTCATGCCCAGGCGGCGGCGCCAGCGCCGCGGCGTCATCGAGGAGATCGAACGCGCCAGGATGCTGGGCAATCGGTTTGAAATGCCGCGCGATCAGTCGGTCTTCACCCGATTCCCCTGAACGCGCGCGCTTGCCCATCAGCTCAACCTAGCAGCTTTAGCCAGCCGCGGCTCCGAACTCTTCTGCGCGCAGCTCCCGCGCGATCTGATCGAGCACGGCATTGACCAATCCGGTCTCGTCGCGCTCGACGAACGCATGCGCGACATCGACGTATTCCGAGACCACGACACGCGCCGGCACATCACGCTTCTTGTCGAGCTCGTAAGCGCCCGCGCGCAGGATGGCGCGCAGGATCGTCTCGATGCGCTTCAATGGCCATTTTTTCTCGAGCGCCGCGTCGATCATCGGATCGAGCTTGCGCTGCTCCTCGACGACACCGCCGACCACAGCGCGGAAGTGTGCAGCCTCAGCGGGCAAATATTGCTCGCCCTCGACCTCGCGGCCGATCCAGTGGCTCTCGAACTCGGCCAGAATGTCGTTCAACGGCGTGGACGCGAGGTCCATCTGATAAAGCGCCTGCACGGCGGCAAGCCGCGCCGCGCCGCGCCGGTTGGCTCGGCGTCCGTCTTTCGGTTGGGGCGCCTTGACCATCGCCTACTTCTTGGAACGCGCGCGCTTGATATCGATCAGTGCAAGCGCGGCGCGCGCGGCATCCCCGCCCTTGTCGCCCTCGGTCAGGCGCGCCCGCGCCCAGGCCTGTGGCTCCGTATCGACGGTGAGAATACCATTGCCGATCGGAATCCGGCGCTCGATCGAAAGGTCGAGGATCGCGCGGGCGGACTGCATCGCCACGATATCGAAATGGAACGTCTCGCCCTGGATCACACAGCCCAATGCAACCACGCCGTCGTAGGGCTGCTTCTGCTTCTCGGCGGCATCGAGCGCAATGGCGATGGCCGATGCGATCTCGAGCGCGCCCGGCACCACGATACTGTCCCAGCTCGCCTGCGCCTCGTCGAGCGCCTTCGAGGCTCCCGCCAGAAGCGCGTCGGCAATATCGTTATAGAAGCGCGCCTCGACCACGAGGATGCGCGCGCCCGCAGGCTTGGCGGGCTTGGCGTTTGGTTTTCTTTTTGGTGCGGCCATGAACTCTGTTCTCTCTGTTGGCCGCGTCAGTAGCAAGTGCTGCGCCTGCGAACAAGCTCGCTATCAGCGCTATCAGCGCGTCTCCATCAGCCGCGCCGCATAGCGCGCCATCAGGTCGATTTCGAGGTTGATCTGATCGCCCGGCCAGAGCGCTCCGATGGTCGTGACCTTCAACGTGTGCGGGATGATCAGGACCGAAAACGTCTCCCGCGTGACGTCGTTAACGGTGAGTGAAACGCCGTCGATGGCGACCGAGCCCTTTTGCGCCACAAAGCGCATCAGCGGCAGCGGCGCGCGAAACGAGAGCCGCGCCATATCCGGCAGATCCTCGCGTGAGACGAGTTCCGCGATGCCGTCCGCGTGACCCGCGACGATATGGCCACCAAGCTCGTCGCCAATTTTGAGAGCGCGCTCCAAATTTAGTCGCGTCCCAGACTGCCACCTATCAGCCGTGGTGATCGCGAGCGTCTCGGCTGCGGCATCGACCGCAAACCAGTTGCGGGCGTTGCCGACACCGGCCTCGACCACCGTCAGGCAGACGCCCGAGCAGGCGATCGACGCACCCATCGCGATGGTCTTGGGATCGTAGGATGTGCCGATCTTGAGACGGCGCAGGCCCTCGGCCTGCGGCTCGACCGACAGCACCTCACCAACGTCCGTGACAATTCCGGTGAACATTACGCGCGCTCGTAGAACTCTAACGTGTCGGCCCCGATCGCCTCGGAACTAAGGAGCTTCATGTCATCGGTCAACGCCGAAAGCTGCATGCCTTCCAGCGCACCGACGCCGTCGAGGCCCACGATCTTCTTCGAACGGAACAGCGCAAACTCATCAACCAGCCCGGCCTTGGCAAAGCTTGCCGCGACCGTCGGCCCGCCCTCCACCATCAGCCGTGTGACGCCACGCTCGCCCAGCAGCTTGAGAACCTGCGCGAGATCGAAACGGCCGTCCTTGGCGTCCGCGCGCAGCACTTCGACGCCCTTGGCCTTCAGGATGTCTTCCGCCATCTGGGATGCCGATGTCCCGCCGACCACCCATGTCGGCGTCTCGCGCGCTGTCGCGATCACAGACGTCGAGAGCGGCACCCGCAACCTTGCATCGAGAATGACGCGCACCGGCGATTGATCCAGCATGCCCGGCAGACGGCACGTCAGATGCGGGTCATCGGCGAGCACTGTGCCGACGCCGACCATGATCGCGTCGGACTGCGCACGCATCATATGAACGCGTGCGCGGGCTTCCTCGCCGGTGATACCGACCGGTTTGCGGCCCGCCGCGCCCGCCTTGCCGTCGGACGAAACCGCGAGCTTGAGCATCACGTTCGGGCGGCCTTCGCGCATCCGCCGCACATGGCCGGCATGAGCGCGGGCGGCCGCCTCCACGCCGAGCCCAGCATCGACGGCGATCGCCCGGTCGCGCAGATGCGCGTAGCCCTTCCCGGCAACCTCCGGGTTTGGGTCTTCGAGCGCAGATACCACTCGCGTGATGCCAGCGCGGACGATGGCGTCCACGCAGGGTGGCGTCTTGCCATGGTGCGAGCACGGCTCGAGCGTGACGTAGAGCGTCCCGCCCCGCGCCGCGCGGCCTGCCCGTTTGAGCGCTTCGGTTTCGGCGTGCGGACGGCCGCCCGGCTGGGTCCAGCCGCGGCCCAGGATCACCCCGTCCTTCACCACCACCGCTCCAACCGCCGGATTGGGCCAGGTGTTGCCCAGCCCGCGGCGGCCGAGCGCCAAGGCAAGGTCCATAAAGCGTTGATCGGCCTCGGGGGCGCTCGGCTGTGCGGATGCCGGAGCGTCGGTCATTTTCGCGCCGGTTCCGGCGAGGACTTGACCTCGTCCTCGGTCAATTCAGCCAGGGCTTGTTCGAAGTCCTTGGGCTCGCGGAAATTGCGATAGACCGAGGCAAAGCGCACGTAGGCCACGTCGTCGAGCCCGCGAAGATTTTCCATCACGGTTTCGCCGATGGTCTCGGAAGTGATTTCGCTCTCACCGATGCTTTCCAGATCGCGGACGATCTTGGAGACCAGCTGCTCGACCTGTTCTGGCTCGACGGGGCGTTTGCGCAAGGCAATGGAAAGCGAACGGAGCAGCTTGTCGCGATCAAAAGGAACACGGCGCCCGTTGCGCTTGAGCACCACGAGTTCGCGGAGCTGCACACGTTCAAAGGTCGTGAAGCGGAAGTTGCATGTCAGACAGACCCGGCGGCGACGGATCGCGGCCGAGTCTTCGGTCGGCCGAGAATCCTTCACCTGGGTGTCCAGGCTCCCGCAGCTCGGGCAGCGCATGCGTCCCCCTTCAGCCCCCGCTTAATCCTGATAGATCGGGAACCGATCGATCAGCCGCTTCACCTTCTCGCGCACCGCGGCTTCCACCGCCGCGTCCTCTTCGGCGTTCTTGTGCGACAGCGCATCGAGCACCTCGACGATCAGCTCGCCGACCTGCCGGAACTCCGCGATGCCAAAGCCGCGCGAGGTGCCCGCGGGCGTGCCCAGCCGGATGCCCGAGGTGATTGCCGGCTTTTCCGGATCGTACGGGATGCCGTTCTTGTTGCAGGTGATATGGGCCCGGCCGAGGGCTTGTTCAGCGATCTTGCCGGTCAGCCGCTTCGGCCGCAGATCGACCAGCATCAGGTGCGTGTCGGTGCCACCAGAAACGATATCTAATCCTTTGTTCTTAAGGACTTCGGCCAGAGCCTTCGCGTTGTCAGCGATGTTCTTTGCGTAAGACTTGAAGCTCGGACGGAGCGCCTCGCCGAAGGCCACGGCCTTGGCCGCGATGACGTGCATCAGAGGTCCGCCCTGCATGCCCGGGAACACGGCCGAATTGATCTTCTTCGCCAGTTCCTCGTCGTTTGTCAGGATGAAGCCGCCGCGCGGCCCGCGCAGCGTCTTGTGGTTGGTCGAGGTCACCACGTGGGCATGCGGGAACGGGCTCGGGTGCACCCCGCCCGCCACGAGACCCGCGAAGTGCGCCATGTCGACCATCAGCTTCGCGCCGACGCTGTCGGCGATCTCGCGGAAGGCCTTGAAGTCGATGATCCGAGGATAGGCTGATCCGCCGGTGACGATCACCTTCGGGCGGTGTTCCTCGGCGAGCTTGCGCACCTCGTCCATGTCGATGCGGTGATCGTCACGGCGAACGCCATAAGGCACGACCTTGAACCACTTGCCGGAATAGTTGACCGGCGAACCATGGGTCAGATGCCCGCCCGCGGCGAGGTTCAGGCCCATGAACGTGTCACCGGGCTGCATCAGCGCCATGAAGGCCGCGAGGTTCGCGGAGGCGCCGGAATGCGGCTGAACGTTCGCGAAATTGACGCCGAACAGCTTCTTCACACGGTCGATCGCGAGGTTCTCGGCGATGTCGACGTACTGGCAACCGCCGTAATAGCGCTTACCCGGCAAACCCTCGGCGTATTTATTCGTGAGTACGGAGCCCTGCGCCTCGAGTACGGCGCGGCTCACGATGTTCTCGGACGCGATCAGTTCGATCTCGTCGCGCTGACGACCCAGCTCCTGGCGGATGGCGGCGGCGACTTCTGGGTCGGTTTCGGCGAGCGACGCTGTGAAAAGCGAGTCCGCCTTCACCGCTTTCGCGGAGGTTTCGGTCGGTGACATTGCGTTCTCCAAGGGAGGTTTTCGCTTAGCACACCGGTCAAAACCCGCCAAGTGCGGCGCAACGTCTGGGATTGGGGCATCCCCAAGGCCGCAATATCTAGGGTTCTTTGCCGTTTTCGCGGGCCAGCCGGGCCTTCAATTTGTTGAGCGCGAGCCGCTTCATGTCGGCCTGTGAGGCCGAGACCGGGCCCATCACCGAAACCTCGATGGCCGTCACGCTGTCGATCGCCACGACCTTCACGGTCTGGCCGATCGCCAGGAATTCGAAATAGACCTCCCGCTCGCTCATGAGCGTCAGGCCCCCGTTCTGTGTGCGGTGTCGCCCCGAATCCGCATAGGCGGATGTTAGCGCCGGAACGCCAGTTCGACTATGTGTGGGGCCATGGAACTCGGCGTCTACACCTTCGCGGAAACCACCCCCGACCCCGCAACCGGCAAAACCATCGACACCACCCAGAGGCTCCGCGATCTCCTTGAGGAGATTGAACTCGCCGATCAGGTCGGTCTCGACGTCTACGGCATCGGCGAGCATCACCGCGCCGACTTTTCGGCCTCCGCGCCGCCGATGATCCTGGCGGCGGCGGCCGAGCGGACAAAGAAGATCAAGCTCACAACCGCGGTCACGGTGCTGTCCTCCGAAGATCCGGTGCGGGTCTATCAGCAGTTCGCCACGCTCGATCTGATCTCCGGCGGACGTGCCGAGATCATGGCCGGACGTGGATCCTTCATCGAGTCCTTCCCGCTGTTCGGCTTTGATCTTGAGGACTACGATGACTTGTTCTCCGAGAAGCTCGAACTGCTCCTGCAAATCCGCGCGAACGAACGCGTCACTTGGTCGGGCAAGCACCGCGCTCCCCTCCACGACCAGCCGGTCTATCCGCGCACCCGATCCGACCTGCCGATCTGGGTCGCGGTCGGCGGCAATCCGCCGTCTGCGGTGCGCGCCGGCGCGCTGGGCTTGCCGATGGCGCTCGCGATCATTGGCGGGATGCCGGAACGATTCCTGCCGTTCATCAACCTGTTCCGGCAATCGGCGCGGCAGGCGGGGCACGACTGGGAGAATCTGCCGGTCGGCATCAACACCCACGGCTATGTGGCCGACAGCTCGCAGCAGGCCGCAGACGAGTTCTACCCGAGCTACGCTGCCCAGATGAGCCGCATCGGCCAGGAGCGCGGCTGGCCGCCGATGACGCGCGACCGGTTCGACGCATCACTGGGCCTGCGCCAGCATCTCATGATCGGCAGCCCCGAGCAGGTGATCGAGAAGATCCTGTTCCAGCACGAGCGGCTCGGCCACCAGCGCTATCTGATGCAGATGAGCGTCGGCTCGATGCCGCACGCACAGACCATGCGCTCGATCGAGTTGTTCGGGACGAAGGTCGCGCCGGTGGTGCGCAAGGAAGTGGCGGCGCGCAGCGCCGCCATCACCGTCAGCAGCTAGCTTTCTGCTTAACCGGGCTGCGTCGCCGCGATCGAGCCCAATCCGTCGCGGTTGTAGATGTCGTCGCGGAACTGCACGACACCGTCCGGCGTCGCCCACGCGGTGACGTAGACCCAGTACAGCGGCACCGGCTTGTGGACGCGCGCATCCTTGCGATCGCCGGACTTGATGACGCCGTCGATGTCGGCACGCGACCAGCCGGGCGTCTCCACCAGCAACCAGTTCACCAGCTCGCGCACGTTCTGCACGCGCACGCAGCCGGACGAATGGAAGCGCTGGTCCTCGCCGAACAGGTTCTTCAGCGGCGTGTCGTGCATGTACACGCCGTCCTTGCTCGGGAAGTTGATGCGGATCGAGCCAAGCGAATTCCAGTCGCCTGGATCCTGCTTGAAGCGGTAGTTCACCGCCTCCTGCGAATACCAGTTCACTTGAGCGGGCGTGACCTCCTCGCCGCGCGGGTCGAGGATGCGGATACGGTTCTTGGTGAGATAGTCCGGCTCTTCCTGCATCTTCGGGATGAGGTCGCGCCGCACGATGGACACCGGCACGGTCCAGTACGGGTTGAAGTTGATCTCGACGATCTTGGAGTTGATGTCGGGCGACGGGCGGTCGGGCTTGCCGACGACCGCGGTGTGACGCGACACCGCCACGCCATTCTCGATCGCCTCGATGCGGGCCGCCGGAATGTTGCAGACCACGAAACGCTGGCCGAGGTTGCCGCTCATGCTGCGCAGGCGCACGAGGTTGGTGCGCAATTGCGCAAGCCGCACCTGCGCCGGAACATTGAGCGCCTTGAGCGTCTGATCGCGCACCACGCCATCGACCGAAAAGCCGTGGCGGGCCTGATAACGGCGCACCGCGGCTTCCACGTAGGAGTCGAAAACGTCGGATGTCCCGGCGTTCGACGCCAGATCGCCGGTCATCATGAGCCGCTGGCGCAGAGCCGGCACGCTCGGATGACGGGAGCCGAGACGCAGCCGCTCGACGTTACCGATCTGCGGCCAGCCGCCTCGGCCGACGATGCCTTCGTATTCGCGGATAGCCTGTTCGGTATGCTGAACCGTCGCGGGTGACAGCGTCGGCAGCGATGCCTTGGGCATCTGGATGGTGCGGGAACCGGAGTCGAAATCCTGGCCGATCTCCCCGCCCTGATTCTGGTCGATGAGGGCCTGAAGGGCCGCATCCTGGCCGAACGCCTGGGAGGCCATCGCGCTGCCGCCGGCCGCAGCCGCCGTGCGCAGAAACGTCCGGCGGGTGAAGATTCCCGCCCCATCAAAAGGTCGCTTGATCATTCCCCACCCGAATCCGCCAATGGCTCTGCCGCCCCCACCAAAGGCCAAAGCCCTGCAACCCGCAAGAGACGAGCGAGTCACGGAACTTCACAGCTTCGGTATCGGGTAGGCGCGGGACTGGGCGATTTTGTGACAATCCGCGGGGCGCGACCACAAACACCCCAAGCCCCCGAGGGAGGAGAGTCCCGGAGGCTTGGTCGCGGCGGAAGATGGTGTGTGTAACGGCCGCAGAAACGGAAGGCGGCCCGGGTTTAGCCGCGCGGCCTTAAAAGCCGCGCGGCAATCCCTGGGAGTCGCTCAGAGCCGGTACAGGATCTGGTCGGTCCAGAAGCGCTCGAGGCGGTGCAGCGACTTGTTGAGGGTCGCGAACTCGTCGGCGTTGATGCCGCCGACCTGCTCCACCGTACGGACGTGCTTCTGATAGAGCTCCTCGACGATGTCACGAACCTCACGGCCCGTGTCGGTCAGACGGATGCGCACCGACCGGCGGTCAACGCGCGAACGCTGATGATCGAGGAAGCCCATCTCGACGAGCTTCTTCAAATTGTAGGAGACGTTCGAGCCGAGGTAGTAGCCGCGCGTGCGCAGCTCGCCCGCGGTCAGCTCCTTGTCGCCGATGTTGTAGAGCAACAGCGCCTGCACCGAATTGATGTCGGCGCGGCCACGGCGGTCGAACTCGTCCTTGATAACGTCGAGCAAACGGCGATGGAGCCGCTCGACCAACGTCAAGGCGTCGAGATAGAGCGGCCGGATGTGATCGAACTTCGCCTGGCGATCGGCGGGCTCAACCGTCTTCATAACGGTCTTCATATGATGACGCCTTCCCGTAGTTTTTGTTCGTATTCGACGGGCCCTGTTTTCCCGTCTATGACCGAACAATACGGGCAACGATCTAAGATCGGTTTAAATTGTAAAATGAAGAGAAGGTTTATTGCGTTCAGAAAATCGTCTGATCCTGTCTCAACTTGAACAGGTGCTTTTACGCGCGGTTTACCCTGGCACCGCCGCATGCGCCGAAATGAGACGAAGCACGCGCCCTGCCCCGCGACAGAACGCGAACATCAGACGAAAGGCCGTTTTGCGTGCGGGGTTACGGGGTCGAAGCCAGCAATTTTCGCGAGCCCATCACGATCGAGAATTTCGAACTTCTTATCCTTCCAACGCATCGTCTTGGTGGCCGTGAGCCGCCTCAAAGTCTTGTTGGTATGGACAAGCGACATGCCGAGCGTATCCGCGAGATGTTGCTGCGTGAATGGAAACTGCACCGTGTCGCCCTTGGTCAGCCCGGCCTCTTCGGCCCGCGTGAACAGATGAAGCAGCAAATACGCGATGCGTTCGAGTGAGGTGCGGCGGCCGACGTTGAGCAGATTCTCGTCGAGGATCTGCTCCTCGCGCGCCGCGAGCCACGTCACGTCGAAAGCAAGCGCCGGATAACCGGTGTAGAGGTTCCAAAGCTTTTCGCGGGGAAAGACGCAGAGCAACACATCGGTCAGCGCCTCGACCGAGTGCTGCATTTCGTTGGCGATCGAACCTTGCAGCCCGATCAGATCGGCGGGAAGCGCGTAGTTCAGTATCTGACGGCGGCCATCCTGTAGTGTTTTGTAGCGGAACGCCCAGCCTGACAGGATCGTATAGAGGTGTGCGCTGTTGGTGCCCTGCAAGAACAGCGTTGTGCCGGCTTCAGCGTGCAATTCGCCGGATTTGAAGTTGGTGATGAAGGCGAGCTCTTCCGGTGTGAAGTCTCGAAAAACCGCCTTGCCGCGCAGCGGGCATTTCTCGCAGGGGACTTTCCGGCTCGGCGCCGGGTTGGCAACAGCCGTGGCGGCCACGGTAACCTCCGCACATTCTCATCGTGTCGGCGGATGGAACGCGCGGAAACGGAACTTTGTTCCAGCAGTGCTCAGGTTTTCCGTATGTGTTGAATGACACCGGAAAAATCTTTGCCCGCCTCCCCGCTCGCGACGTACTCCGAATAAACCGCCGTCGCACCTTTTCCGAGCGGTGTCTTCGCGCCCGCGGTCTGCGCCGCATCCTGCGCGAGTTTCAAATCCTTCAGCATCATCGCCGCAGTGAAGCCCGCTTGGTAGTCGCGGTTCGCAGGCGACGTCGGCACCGGTCCCGGCACCGGGCAATAAGTCGTCATCGACCAGCATTGCCCCGACGACTTCGACGCGATGTCGAACAATTTTTGCGCGTCGAGCCCGAGCTTTTCGGCAAGCACAAAGGCTTCGGACACCGCGATCATCGACACGCCGAGGATCATGTTGTTGCAGATCTTCGCCGCCTGCCCGTTGCCCGCGCCGCCGGCGTGAACGATGGTCTTGCCCATCTTCTCCAGAAGCGGCTTGGCGCGCTCGAACGCGGCGTCGGGTCCGCCGACCATGAAGGTAAGCGTACCGGCCTGTGCACCGCCGACACCGCCCGAAACCGGCGCGTCGAGCATCGGCAAACCCTGCTTGGCCGCAGCAGTCGCAACGCCGCGCGCCGTCGCAACATCGATGGTCGAGGAATCGATCAGCAACGTATCCTTGGCGACATGGGCGAGAATGCCGTCCGCTCCGAGATAGATCTCGCTGACATGCTGGCCCGCCGGCAGCATGGTGACGATGACCTCGGCGCCGGAAGCCGCATCCTTGATGTTTGCGGCCGCGGCGCCTCCGGCCGCGACCAGTTGATCGACCTGCCCTTTGTTGATGTCGAGGCCGGTGACGGAATGGCCCGCCTTAACCAGGTTCAGCGCCATCGGCAGGCCCATGTTGCCAAGGCCGATGAATCCAATCTTCGCCATGACGTCCTCCCGGTCTTCCTGTCGAGCGTTTCCGCTCTCGTTTATTATTTTGCGTTTATTTGGCGGCGATGCCCGCGGCCTTCGCCAGCGGTCCTGCTGCTTCAACCTCGGCCTTCACCATCGCGTCCATCTGCTCCGGAGTCATGATCATCTGATCGACGCCGAGCTTGGAAAGCTTTTCCACGATGACGGGATTGCGCAGCGCCTTCACCGTCTCCTCGTTGAGACGGTTTACGATCGGACGCGGCGTTTTCGCCGGCACATACATGCCGGCCCAGAAATTGTAGTCGGAGTTCGCGTAGCCCGCCTCGAGTGTCGTCGGCACATCCGGCAGGACGGACGAACGCTTGGAACTGCCGACGGCAAGCGCCACCAGCTTGCCCTCGCGGATCAATTGCAGCGCCGGCAGGATCGGCGAGAAATAGAAATCCGAGCGGCCGCCAAGAACGTCAGTGATCGCCTCCGGTGCGCTCTTGAAAGGAATGTGCGTGCCCTCCCAGCCAGCGCTGACACGGAAGCGTTCGGCCACGAGATGGGGCGGCGTGCCTGTGCCGCCGGAAGCGTAATTCATCGAGCCGGGTTTTGCCTTCGCAGCGGCAACGAAGTCCTGCACGGTCTTCCAGCCGCGCGACGGCGACACGATCATGACGGTCGGCAGGTTGCCGAGCGGCGTGATGCCGGCGAAATCCTTGATCACGTCGTAGGAGAGATTGCCGAGCACGGCCGGCGCGATGGTGTGCGCGTTGGAGTGGACGAGAACGGTGTAACCATCCGGGTCGGCCTTCGCGACCGCCGCGGCTCCAATCGAGCCGCCGCCGCCAGTGCGGTTCTCGACCACGATCGACTGACCGATCTGCTGGGAGACCTGCTCCATCACGGTGCGCGGGATGATGTCCACCGCGCTGCCGGCGCCGAGCGGCACGATCACGCGGATCGGCTGTCTGGCGGGCCAATCCTGCGCCGCAGCCGGCAGAACAACAAACGAAAGCACAAGTGCGAAACCGCACAGACCGAAGCGACGCATTCCAGAACTCCCACTCACAGAACGACAGACTATAGACCGGATTTCACTGCGGATGCTCGCGCGCCGACTGGATCGCGAGGAAGAGATAGCCGAACAGCAACGCGCCTTCGAACAGCACGACGATGACGCGCCCGCCGTAAACCTGCGGAAACAATACCTCGACCGCAGCCATCGACACCGCAGCGGTGAGCCACACCACCGCGCCCCAGGCTGCGGCAAGCCACAGTCCGACCGCAGCCACGAGATCGATCACAGCGAAGAACACCGTGCCGGTCTGCCACGCCAGCGGCTGCGCTTCGAAGCCCTCCGCGGGCCCCGCGATGCCGACCACCGCGGCCCAGTGATAGAGACCCTTGAGCATGGAGATGCCGGCCATGATGCGCAGGAACAGCACGAGCCGCGCGGTCCAGCGGCCGTCGTTCTCCTGCGGCTGCTCGGCATGCACCGGCTCCATCTTGGCGGGATCGGTGTTTTGCTGGACGTTGGTGATATCCTCAGCCATTCGGGATCGTCCATTCATCGGCAGACGGAAGCGGCGCGAAATGATGCGCGACGTCCTGCGGCGTGACGCCCGCCAGCGCGGACGGATTCCAGCGCGGTTTGTTGTCTTTATCGACGATCACCGCGCGCACCCCCTCATAGAAATCATGGCCATGGATGATGCGCGACACTATGCGGAATTCGGTCTGCATGCACGCATCGAATGAGAGGGTCTTGCCGGCCCTCACCTGCGCGAGCGCGAGCTTCAACGAGGTCGGCGATTTGGCACGGATGGTCGCTGCTGTGGCCCGCGCGAAATCGGCGTCCGCGCCCTGCTCGGCGTCGAGCGCCGCGAGAATGCCCTCGACGCTATCGCCCTTGAACAGCCGATCAATGGCCGGGCGCTTCACTGCAACGGGCGCTTCGGTTGGTTCCGCGAAGGCGGCAAGCAACGCATCAACCGAGGTGGCGCCGCAAAGCGCGTCAGCCAGCTCCGGAAAGCGCGCCGACGGCACGCGGTGGGTGGCGATCGACGCCGCTACGCTATCGGCTGCGGCGAGCCGCTCGCCGGTGAGCGCGACATAGGCGCCGAGTTCGCCGGACATGCGCGGCAGAAACCAGGTCGCGCCGATATCGGGAAAGAAGCCGATGCTCACCTCCGGCATGGCAAACAGGAATTTGTCGCCGGCGACGCGATGCGAGCCATGCACCGAGACCCCCACTCCGCCACCCATGCAGATGCCGTCGATCAGCGAGACATAGGGTTTCGGATATCGCTTGATGAAGGCGTTGAGGACGTACTCCTCGCGCCAGAACGGCAGCATGTCAGCGTGCCGCCCCGCGAGGCCGAGATCGTAGAGCGCGCGGATGTCGCCCCCGGCCGAGAATGCCTTGCCGCCCGCAGCCGACACCACAACGCGCGTGACCGACGGATCGGCGGCCCATTCGCTGAGCTGCACCATCATCAGCCGGACCATGTTCAGCGTGACGGCGTTCAGCGCCTTCGGCCGGTTCAGGGTGACGAGACCGGCGGTGCCGCGCCGCTCGAACAGGATCTCGGGTTCGGAAGAACTCATCCCCGCAGAGCTAACCGGGACCGCGCGCCGTTGCAACGCCGGCTAGTGCAGGGCCCAGAAATAAGCCGCTGCCGCCGCGAGGCTCAACGCGCTGCGGCCGGCGTGAAGATGGCCCCAAGACACGATCATTTCGCGCGTCGCGGCGTTGGCGTTCTCAGGCTTCGTCGCATGAAGCCGGTCGTTGATCGGCTTGATGACGAGAAGCGTATAGGGCCAATTGGCGAGGATCAGGATCGCTCCGACAACCCAGCGCATATCCTTGGTCTGCCACGCAGCGATGAAGCCCAGCACCGATGAGACAAGCGCCAGACCGGCCTGCATCGGCGCGGCTTTGTTGTAGCTCTGCTGCCATTCGGCGAGCATCGGACCGTCGGCGAGCGAAAGCCGCGCCGGCTGCTCCGCGACGTTGATGATGACTGCAGCGCCCGCAAACAGCGCGGCAACGATCAAAGCCAATTCGCCGACGATCATGTCAGTTGTCCAGCATGTCGCGGCTGACGATCAGCCGCATGACCTCGTTCGTCCCTTCCAAGATCTGGTGCACCCGCACGTCGCGCAAGACGCGCTCGATGGGATGATCGCGCAAGTAGCCGTAGCCGCCGTGCAGTTGCAGGCAGCCGTTCACCACCTCGAATCCACAATCGGTCGCCAGCCGCTTTGCCATCGCCGCGAGCCTCGTGCCGTTCGGCTCCTTGTTGGTGACGGCCAGCGCCGCGCGGCGGACCATCAGGCGAGAGGCTTCCAACTCCGTCGCGTAATCGGCGACACGAAAGCGCAGCGCCTGGAAATCCGACAGCTTCGAACCGAATTGCTTGCGCTCGCGCATGTATTCGATGGTGCGGTCGAGACAGAATTGCGCGCCACCAATCGAGCAGGCCGCGATGTTGAGCCGTCCGCCGTCGAGCCCGGCCATCGCAATCTTGAAGCCGTCGCCTTCTTTTCCAATCAGGTTCTCGGCCGGCACGCGGCAATTCTCGAAATTGACCATCGCCGTCGGCTGCGACTTCCAGCCGAGCTTCTTCTCCTGCGCGCCGAACGACAGACCCGGCGTCCCCTTCTCGACCGCGATGCAGGAAATGCCCTTCGGGCCCGAGCCGCCGGTTCGCACCATGCAGACGTAGACATCTGACACACCGCCGCCCGATATGAACGCCTTCGAGCCGTTCAGCACGTAGTGATCGCCCTCGCGCACCGCACGGGTCTTCAGGCTCGCGGCGTCCGAGCCCGAGTCCGGCTCGGTCAAGCAATAGCTCGCGAAATACTCCATCATGCAGAGCTTCGGCAGAAACTTCCGGCGCACCGCCTCGCCGCCATAGGCGTCGATCATCCAGGCAGCCATGTTGTGGATGGAGATGTAAGCAGCGGTCGAGGTGCAGCCCTGCGCCAATTCTTCGAAGATCACGGTCGCGTCGAGCCGGGTCAGCCCGGCACCGCCCACATCGTCTTTCACATAGATGCCGCCGAAGCCAAGCTCCGCGGCCTGCCGCAACTCCGGCACGGGAAAGGTCGAGTTCTCGTCCCAGTCGCGCGCGTTGGGCATCATTGCCTCACGCGCAAATTGCCGCGCGGTCGCCTGGAACGCGCGCTGGTCCTCGGAGAGATCGAAATCCATCGAATGCCGCCCGGCTCAAGGAAAATTGAATCGTGGCAAACCATAGCATTTGGCGAGCCGCTGGAAGCCTCCGTCCGAAAGGGCTAAAACCGCCCCAGCACCGAGGAACCCAATCATGGCGATCAAATACGGCCGCCCGCTCGAAAGCCGCGTCCGCGTCGTCCCGGCCGAGACCGCGCCCGCTTCGCTCGATCTCACCATCCGCCCCCGCCGCAACCGGCGCAGCGAGTGGTCGCGCCGCATGGTGCGCGAGAACGTGCTGACGACGGACGATCTGATCTGGCCGGTGTTCGTCAGCGAGGGAAAGCGCGGCCCGGTCGCTTCCATGCCCGGTGTCGAGCGCCTCTCGGTGGACGACATGGCGCGTGTCGCCGAGCAGGCCGCGACGCTGACGATCCCGTGCATCGCGATCTTCCCCTACACCGATCCGAACCTGCGCGACGAACAAGGCAGCGAGGCGCTGAACCCGAACAACCTCGTGTGCCAGGCCGTACGCGCGATGAAGAAAGCCGCTCCCGACATCGGCATTCTCTGCGACGTGGCGCTCGATCCCTACACCAGCCACGGCCACGACGGCCTGATGCGTGATGACGTCATCCTCAACGACGAGACCGTCACCGTTCTGGTGAAGCAAGCGATCGTCCAGGCCGAAGCCGGCTGCGACATCATCGCGCCGTCGGACATGATGGACGGCCGCGTGGGCGCGATCCGCGAAGGCCTCGACGAAGCGGGCTTCGTCGACGTGCAGATCATGTCCTACGCCGCGAAGTACGCCTCGGCGTTCTACGGCCCGTTCCGCGATGCGGTCGGCTCATCGGCAACGCTCACCGGCGACAAGCGCACCTATCAGATGGATCCGGCAAACACCGATGAAGCGCTGCGCGAGGTCGAGCTCGACATCGCCGAAGGCGCCGACATGGTGATGGTGAAGCCGGGCATGCCCTATCTCGACATCCTCGCACGGATTAAAGAGACGTTCGGCATGCCGACCTTCGCCTATCAGGTGTCGGGCGAATACGCGATGCTGATGGCCGCCGCGCAAAACGGCTGGCTCGACGGCGAGAAGGCCATGGTCGAAAGCCTCACCGCCTTCAAGCGCGCCGGCGCTGACGGCGTCCTCACCTACTTCGCGCCCCGCATGGCCGAGAAGCTGCTCAAGGCCCGCTAGTCCTCTCTGGGAAGCCCCTGCATGCTCTGGTGCCGCTTCGACAAGGACGGGTGGCCGACCTACGGCATCGTCGAGGGCGATCATGTTTTCGATATCGAAGGCGATCCGTTCCGTGGCTACGAGCGCACCAGCGTTCAATACAAGCTCGCCGATGTGAAGCTCCTCGTCCCGGTGATCCCGCCGACGTTCTATGCCATCGGCTCGAACTACCGGAACCACGTCATCGAGCGCTCAAAGGTCAAGGGCTTCAACGAGCCAAAGTTCTATGACCGGCCGCGCGTCGGCTATCGCGCCAACAGCGCGCTGATCCCGAGCGGCGCGAACATCGTGAAGCCGAAGGATTCCGGCCCGCGTTTCGAATACGAGGGTGAGCTGGTCGCCGTGGTCGGCAAGACCATGCGCAATGTGTCGCCGGAGGAAGCGACCAAAGGCATCTTCGGCTGGACCATCGGCAACGACATCACCGAGCGCGACTGGCAGAAGAACGACCCGACCAACCTGCGCGGCAAGAACGCCGACACGTTCAAGCCAATGGGCCCGTTCATCGCGACCGGCATCGACCCGAAGGACATGACCACCAATGTCCGCCTCAACGGCAAGACGCTGCACACGTTTGCGACCGGCAACATGCTGTTCAGCGCAGGCGAAGTGATCAGCGACATTTCAAAAACTAACACGCTCTCGCCCGGCGACGTGGTCTGGCTCGGCACCGACGAATTGCCGCAGAGCCTGAAACCGGGCGACTTGATAGAAATAGAAATCAGCGGCATCGGCACGCTGAGCAACCGCGTGGTGGCGGAAACGTGAAATTCCTTCGCACCCTGCTGGCGGCCAGCGCGCTTGTCTTGCCGCTCTGCTTCGCGATGACCGTGCCGGGTGCGGCGCAACAGAAATTCCCGACCGCTTATCCGATCCGCGTGATGCTGCCGTTCGCGGCGGGCTCCGTGTCCGACGTGACACTCCGCATCCTCGCCGACAAGCTCTCCGCGCGGCTTGGCACGCCCGTCATCATCGACAACCAGCCGCGCGCTGGCGGCATCACCGCCGCAACCACGACGATGAGCGCGAACCCGGACGGCTACACGCTCGTGGTGCTGTCGTCCTCGACCGCGATCAGCGTCTCACTGCTGAAGCACATGCCCTACGACCCGGTGAACGACTTCGTGCCGGTGTCGGGGGCCTCGACCTTCGCAAACATCATCGCGACGAGCGGCACCTCGAAACACACCTCGCTTGCCGATTTCATGAAGGCGGCGCGCGAGAAGCCCGGCACGCTCAACGTCGGCACCACCACGGTCGGCTCGACCAATCATCTCGCGGCAACGCTGTTCCGCTCGATGACCGGGCTCGATTTCGTGATTGTGCCGTTCCGCACACCTGGCGATCTTGTCACTGCGGCAATTCGCAATGACGTGGATGCCATCATCCAGTCCTATGGCGCGCTAAAGTCCGCCGTTGAAGAGAAGCAGCTTCGGGCGCTTGCCGGCACCACGGCGAAGCGTACGCCTTACGCGCCCAATGTGCCGACGATCGATGAGTTGGGCGTGAAGGGTTTCGAGGTCGTGACCTGGAACGGCTTCTTTGCCCCAGCCAAGACGCCGCCGGACGTGGTCGAATTGCTGAACCGCGAGATCGCAGCCGTGCTCGCCGACCCCGATCTCAAGAAACGCTTCCTCGATCTGGGCCTTGAGCCCCTACCCGGAAAACCCGTTGAGCTTGGCAACCGGATGAAGACCGAAATCGCCAAATGGGCGAAGGTCATCGACGACGCCAAAATTGAGAAACAGTGATCGAGAAGCAATAGCCCGCGGTCCGCAGGGGCTGTATCGGCTCCGCAAATCAGCCTAAACTTGTTCCATTCCGCCGGGCGCTGAGGGGGCGGTTATGGACATCGACGCGATGACAGGCGTTGCACCGCCGCGCAACCGGCGTCTGTGGGCTGCTGTCGCGATCATCCTTCCCATCGTTGTCATCGGCGGCGGAGCGGCTTGGTTCATCCGCACCTATGTCGCGCCGCCGATGGTCAGCATCGCCGAGCCGGCGCAACTTGCGTCTTACCTGCCGCCCGCCCCCGCTGCTGTCGAACGCACGCCACCTGACGAGCCTGTTCCGCAAGCTGCGCCAGAACCGTCCCGGCCGCTGCCGATGATGTCCGGCCTCAACACCGCGTCGGTCTGGCCGAGCACCTCGCCCGCTCCGGCCTACGCCTCCGCCGATCCGATGTTCAATCCGCCCGGCAGCACACGCGATGCCAGCGAACCGATCGCAGGACCGATTCCGTTGCCACCGCCGCGTCCGCGCATTTCGTCAGCGATCGTGCGGGGCAATGTGCCGCTGCCGCGCCCGCGCCCCGGCGCGACCGAGCAAGACTGATCATTCCATCGTCGCGCCGCTATCGATCCGCACCGGCGAATATCCTTTTGCATCGAAGGCCGCCAGGATTTCGCGCGCGTGAGCGGCGTCGCGCGTCTCGATGGTGACGTCGAGCCGCGCGCCCTTCGCCGGCACGTCGAGGAACAGCCGGCGGTGCTCGACCTCCAGAATGTTGGCGCCCAGCTCGCCCAGCATCGTTGCAATCTGACCCAGGAGCCCCGGCCGATCGGTGATGGTGAGGCGGAACGAGACGATCCGTTGCTCGCGTTCGAGCTCGCGCATCATGATCGACGCGAGAAGACGAGGATCGATATTGCCGCCGCAGAGCACGAGACCGACCTTCTTGCCCTTGAACCGCTCGGGCTTGGCGAGCAACGCCGCGAGCCCCGCCGCGCCCGCGCCCTCCGCCATTGTCTTCTGCAAGGTGAGATAGGCGTTCACCGCGCGTTCGATGTGCACTTCGTCAAGAAGCACGATATCGGAGACAAGCTCGCGCACGATCGGCAGCGTCAGTTGTCCGACATTCTTGACCGCAATGCCTTCCGCGAGCGTCGCTCCGCCAAATGGAAGCTGCTCGTTGTGCAGGGCATTCCAGAACGACGGATAAAGCGCCGCTTCCGCCGCAATGATCTCGATGGACGGCTTGAGCCCCTTCGCGGCAATTGCAATGCCGGAAATCAACCCGCCGCCGCCGATCGGCACCACGAGCGTATCGAGCTCCGGCACCGCCTCCAGCATTTCGATCCCTATGGTGCCCTGCCCCGCGATCACATGCGGATCGTCATAAGGATGCACCCATGTGAGGTTGCGCTCGCGCGCCATCGCTTCGGCGCGCGCCTGCGCCTCGTTGAGCGTTTCACCCTCGAGCACCACTTCCGCGCCGTAGGCGCGCGTTGCCGCGACCTTCACGAACGGCGTCGGCACCGGCATCACCACGCAGGCGGGAATGCCGAGCTTCGCCGCATGATAGGCAACCGCCTGCGCGTGATTGCCAGCCGACATCGCAATCACGCCGCGCTTTCTCTCGTCAGCCGAGAGCGACGCGAGCTTCACACGCGCGCCGCGCTCCTTGAAAGCGTTGGTGACCTGCAAATTCTCGTATTTGACGAACACCTCCGCGCCCGTCAGCGCGGAAAGCTTCGGCGCGAGCAGCATGGGAGTGGGCAGCACATGGCCCTCGATGACCTTCTGCGCCGCCCGAATGTGGGCAAGGGTAATTGCGGTTGTGGTGTTCAAAGCTTTTCGCCGCGTGTCATTGCGCCGCTTCCATCCTCAGACCGCCTGTGAAATCATCTGGTGTCGCGGTTCGGAAGTTCGCTTGAATTCTCAGCGCTGATCAAAGCGAACTTCCGAACCAAAGCGACACCAGCAATGCTATGATTCTAGTGTCCCTTTGAACCCGAAGTTCGCATAGGTGCCCGCTGCACATTCGTGCGAACTTCGGGTTCGGGACACTAGCGAACATACGCGCACGGAGACTTTTGTGAAGATCGGAAAAAACAACAATCCCAACAGTTCGATTGCCACGTCGAACGCTGAAACCATCGTCGTTCGCGGCTTCGACCTGTGCAAAGACCTGATCGGGCAAGTCTCGCTGACAGAGCATTTCTGGCTGCTGGCGACCGGGCAGCGTGCGAGTACCGCACAAGGCCGCGTGCTCGACGCCTGCATGGTCGCGATTTCCGAGCATGGGCTCGTGCCCAGCGTCCAGGCCGCGCGCATGACCTATGCCGCCGGCCCTGAGGCGATGCAGGGCGCGGTCGCCGCCGGCATTCTCGGTTGCGGCTCGGTGATCCTCGGCAGCGCGGAGAATGCTGGACGGTTCATCGCCAAGGCGCTGGAGCGCGCAGCGGGTGGCGATATGAAAGCCGCAGCACTCGCGCT
Organism: Pseudomonadota bacterium; assembly: GCA_040756555.1. GTDB lineage: Bacteria > Pseudomonadota > Alphaproteobacteria > Rhizobiales > Xanthobacteraceae > Z2-YC6860. Next base: position 57,002 of record JBFLYS010000010.1, read on the forward strand.
CGTGCAGGAGTATCGCGCTCAGAAGCTTCCCTTCCCCGGCTACGGCCATCCGCTGCACAAGGACGCCGATCCGCGCGCGGCGCGGCTGGTCGCGGTCGCCAAGGAGAATGGCGGCGCCGGCAAACATATCGAGATGGCTTACGCGATCGAGGCGGCAATCAAGGACGTTGTCGGCAAGAGCCTCGTGCTGAACGTATCGGGCGCGATTCCTGCCGTTCTTCTCGACGCCGGTTTCCCGGTCTCTGGCCTCAAGGGCGTGCCGATCCTCGCGCGCACTGCGAGCCTTATCGCGCACCTCGTCGAAGAGCAGATGCGCCCCATTGGCTTCCTGCTGTCCGAGGCGGGAGACAATGCGATCACCTACGATGGTGCGACGCCCGCAGGCTTCGTGCCGGGAGCGCATTGACATGAGCGGCGTGCTGAGCGGCGTCCGCGTCGTCGAACTGACCACCATGATCACCGGCCCGCTGGCCGGGATGATGCTCGCCGACCTTGGCGCTTCCGTCGTCAAGATCGAGAATCCGGAGGGTGGCGATCCGTTCCGCTACTTCCGCGGCGGCCGCTACGGCGGACACTTCATCGCCTACAACCGCAACAAGCGCAGTCTCACGCTAGATCTGCGCTCCGCGCGCGGCAAAGAGATCTTCACAAACTTGATCAAGGACGCCGATGTCCTGATCGACAACTTCCGGCCTGGCGTCATGGACCGTCTCGGCTTCACCGCCGACATGCTGACCAAGACCAACCCCAAGCTCATTCATTGCTCGCTCACCGGCTTCGGCTCGGACGGCCCTTACGTCGACCGCCCCTCCTACGACGCGGTCGCGCAATCGCTGAGCGGCGTGCTGAGTCAGTTCGTCGATCCGCAAGACCCGCAACCAGCCGGCCCGACCATCGCCGACAACATCACCGGCTTCTACGCCGCCTACGGCATCATGGGCGCTTTGTTCGAGCGCAACCGCACCGGCAAGGGCCGCCGCATCGAGACCTCGATGCTGGAGTCGACCATCGCCTTCGCGCCGGATGCCTTCATCAACTACAAGCGCTACGGCATCGACGTCGGTCCGCTGACGCGCGTCAGCGCCTCGCAGTCCTATGCGTGGCGCTGCCAGGATGGAAAGCTGATCGCGATCCACATGTCGTCGCAGCCGAAATTCTGGGAAGGCCTGCTCGCGGCGATCGAACGGCCCGAGCTGAACACCCATCCGGATTTCAACACCCGCGAGCTCCGTATCGCGAACTACACGAAGCTCCGCGCTGAGCTCGCCAAGACCTTCGTCACCCGCCCGCGCGCCGAATGGACGCAGCGCCTCGAAGCGCAAGACGTGCCATACGCTCCCGTCCACAACGTCACGGAGGTGATGGACGATCCGCAGGTGCGCCATCTCGAAACCTTCTACAAGGTGCAGCACCCCAAGGAAGGCGACGTCTGGGGCGTCTACCCGCCGGTGTTCATCGATGGCGAGCGCCCCGGCCCGATCGCTCCGCCGCCGGTGCTCGGCGAGCACAACGAAGAGATCCTCGGCGAACTGGGATTGAACGCGAATGAAATCGCCGAACTGAGGACCAAGAAAGTCATCTGAATTTCGAAGGCCGGACCAAAGAAACCGGCGCGAGGGAGGACCATCGTGAGAAAGACAACCGCGGCGCTCGTCGCCGCTCTGCTGGCTATCGGCGCGACTGCATCGCACGCACAGGACAATTACCCCTCGCGGCCGGTGAAAATCATGATCGCCTTCCCGGTCGGCGGTTTGCTCGACACCGTGTCGCGCGTCGTCAGCGAGAAGCTGTCCGCGCAGCTTGGCCAGCAGTTCATCATCGAGGCGCGGCCCGGTGCCGGCGGCACGATCGCGACCCAAGCCGTCGCGAAGGCGGAGCCCGACGGCTACACGCTGATGATGATCAACGACAACCACGCGCTCAATCCGAGCGTGTTCAAGAACATTCCCTACGACAGCGTGAAGGACTTTGCGCCGATCGGCTTCGTCGGTTCGACGCCGCTCGTCTTCGCCGCGCATCCGAGCGTGCCGGCAAAGGACGTCAAAAGCCTCATAGCCCTCGCCAAGGAAAAGCCCGGTACAGTGACTTACGCCTCGGTCGGCGTCGGCAGCGCGAGCCACCTTGCAGGCGCCATGCTTGGCGACGTTGCGAAGGTGCAGCTCCAACACATTCCTTATCGCGGCGGCGCGCCCGCGCTGATCGATCTGCTCGCGGGCCACGTCAACACAATGTTCCTGAGCCCCGTCATCGGGCTCGAGAACATCAAGCTCGGCAAGCTGAACGGCATGGCGCTCGCCGCCGACAAGCGGCTCGAAATCCTGCCCGACCTGCCGACCATGGCGGAGGCAGGCTATCCGGTCGACGCCTCCTATTGGTTCGGCCTCGTGGCGCCCGCGGGCACCCCGCCCGCTGTCACCGCCAAGCTGGAAAAAGCGCTGGTGGAAGTGCTGGCCATGCCGGACGTGAAGAAACGCCTCACCGAAATGGGGGCGATTGTGACACCGCTCAACAGCAAGCAGTTCGGCGACTACATCCGCGCCGAGATGACAAAATGGGCAGCGATTGTGGAAAAGGCCGGTGTGAAGCCCGAATAGCCCTGCCCGCGCCAGGAACCGTTACGCCTATTTCATCGTTGGATTGAGCCCAAAGGCGGCATTGCGGCCTCTTGCATCCGCCATGATTATTGGCCACATCGGAAGGGAGCGGGTGTCGAATCATGTCCACCAGCGAACCCAAACGGATCGGCGTTTCCTTCGAAGTGAAGCCGCACGCCTATGATCCGGCGACCAGCCCCGAGCTGTTCGACGGCGTGCTGGCGCGGCGCATCGTCGCCTTCATCATCGACCTCATCATCCTCGCCACCCCAATCGTGCTGCTCTCGATGTTCATCTTCGTCATCGGGGTCGTGACGCTCGGGTTCGGCTTCGTTCTCTACGCCCTGCTGAGCCCGATTATGGTGCTGTGGGCGTTGTTCTATTATGGCATCACGCTCGGCAGCCCGCGCTCGGCGACGCTCGGCATGCGCGTGATGGATCTGGAGATGCGCACCTGGTACGGCGCGCCGGCTTACTTCGTGCTCGGCGCGGTGCACGCGATCGTGTTCTGGATCACGGTGTCGGTGCTGACGCCGTTCGTACTCCTGGTGTGCCTGTTCAATGACCGGCGGCGGTGCCTGCATGACATTCTGGTCGGCACCATCGTCATCAACAACGAGGCGCGTGCGAGCACATTGCGAGCTTCCCGCAGACCTAGCCCTTAAGGTTTGCCGCCTGACCGGTGGTTTGACGAACGGCCGCCTTCGGGCGAAAGTTAGGGCCGGAATAGGCCAAAAGCGGCCTTAAACGAACTTGGAATCCGTGACCCAGCATTCGCGCGATACGCCACAGTTCTACCTGACCGCCCCGTCGCCCTGCCCCTATTTGGCGGGCAAGGAGGAACGGAAGGTTTTTACCCACCTCGTCGGCGAGCGCGCGCCGGGTCTCAACGATCTCCTCACCCACGGCGGGTTCCGTCGCAGCCAGTCGATTGCCTATCGTCCGGCTTGCGAAGCCTGCCGCGCCTGCGTCTCGGTCCGGGTGATCGCGGACGAGTTCCGCCCAACCAAAAGCATGAAGCGCGTCGCCGAGCGCAACGACGACATCATCGGCGAAATGCGCGCGCTGGTGCCGACCTCGGAACAATATTCGGTGTTCCGCGCCTATCTCGACTCTCGCCACCGCGATGGCGGCATGGCCGACATGACCGTGCTCGACTACGCGATGATGGTCGAGGACAGCCATGTGAAGACGCGGCTCGTCGAGTACCGCAAGCGCGGTCCGGACTCGTCAATCAACGGTAAAGGCGCAGGCCCATTGCTCGCCGTGGCGCTGACCGACGTGCTGAACGACGGACTGTCCATGGTCTATTCGTTCTTCGACCCCGCCGAGGCAAACCGCTCGCTCGGCACCTTCATGATCCTCGATCACATCCAGCGCGCCGCGCGCATGGGTTTGCCTTACGTCTATCTCGGCTATTGGGTGCGCGGTTCGCGCAAAATGGATTACAAGAGCCGCTTCCTGCCGCAGGAGCGGCTGATGCCGGACAATTGGATGCGCGTCGAGAGCTGACGCTTCGAGGATCGTCGCGTGCGTTCGTGGTTGGGCGTGCTGGCCGCAATTGCCGCGGCTCTGGTGTTTGTCTGCGCGCCCGAAAGCGCCGTTGCGCAGCCATTCAATCAGTTCGTCGTGTTCGGCGATTCAACTGTCGACAGCGGCTGGTATCGCAACGCGCTTCCGCTCTCCGACAACGCCGCTTTCAACGCCGGCTTTGCGATTGCGGTGACGCAAGGTGCCGGCAAGGCGACCACCAGCCCCGGCCTCGTCTATTCCGAATATCTCGCGGGCGCACTTGGTTTGTCCGCGAACCCGGCCAATCAGCCGGGCGGCGGCACCAATTATGCGACCGGCGGGGCACGCAACAATCAGGTCAACGACCTGGCCTCGGGCGGGCTGCAAGGTGCGGTACCGACCTCGACGCAGGTGGACAACTATCTCGCTGCCAACGGCGGCGCGGCCAATAGCAAGGCGCTCTATCTCATCAGTTCCGGCGGCAACGACGTCGGCTTTGCGCTGTCGAACCTCGCGGCCAACCAGCGCGACGCCTATGTGACGACGGCTGCGAACGATTTGGTCGCAGCCGCCGCAAAGCTGCGGAACGCAGGCGCACGTATTTTCATCGTGCCGAACCAGCCTCAATCCATCGGCACCGCGAACCAGCAAGCGCTGCGCACGCTCTACAACAACACGCTCTGGAACGGGCTCGCGGCGGCTGGGATCAACTTCATTCCGGCGGACATCAACGCCGTGTTTCTGGCGGTGCGCGGCAACTCGGCGTTCGGCTTCACCGCGACCGGTCCGGCCTGCACACAACCGGCGGGCATCACCTCCGGCTGGGCATCGCTCTGTTCGGCGACTTCAACGGTTTCGACGTTCGTGACACCCGACGCGCCGAACACGCATCTTCTCGCCGATGACATCCACCTCACGTCGGCGGGACAGAAGATCGTCGCCGACTACGAGTACAGCCTGCTGGTCGCACCCAGCATGATCTCGATGCTTGCCGAGGCACCGGTGAAAACGCGCGCCGGTGCCATTTCGGCCATCGAGAACCAGATGATGCTGTCGCAGCGCCAGCGCGGGCCAAACGGCTTCAACGCCTGGGTCACGGGCGACCTCGCCAATCTCAAGATCGAGAATACACAAGGGTTTCCGAACGATCCCGGCGTTCCCGCGACGTTGATCGCCGGCATCGACTACAAGACGCGAGACTGGCTGTTCGGCGCGGCGATATCGGCTGGCACCCAAACCGCGAAGTTCGATCAGAATTTCGGGAATTTCCGCCAGAACGAAGTCACCCTAAGCGGCTACGGCCTGACACGCCACGGCCCACTCTGGGGCTCGCTGATCGGCACCGCCGGTTTGATCGACTATAGTGTCCAGCGCACCGTGCCGATCGGCATCACCGTGCAGCCCAACGCCGGCTCGACGAGCGGCAGCAATCTCTCGCTCTCCGCAAGCGCAGGCTACGACCTCGTGTTCAGCAACGTCACGCATGGCCCGATTGCAAGCATGACGTTCCAGCGCGTGAAGGTTTTGGGCTTCACCGAAAGCGGCAGCTTCACGAGCCTGAGCTTCGGCGACCAGACGCGCAATTCCGCGGTCAGCGCACTCGGCTATCAGGTGGTTGTCGATCTCGAGCGCTGGCGCCCGTTCGGCCGCATCCTTTGGAACCACGAACTCGCCAACACCAACCGCGATGTGCTGGCCGCGCTCACGACCATCGCCGCGCCGTCTTACACGATGCCCGCGGTCATCGCAGGCAAGGATTGGGGCTCCGCCGTCGCGGGCACTTCGTTCAAGATTGGCGACCGCGTCAGCGGGCTCCTGGCACTAAGCGGGCAATTCGCCCAGCGGCAGGTGTCCGTCTACGGCGGGCAGCTCGGCGTCAACGCAGCGTTCTAGTTCACCACTCCGCGTGATAGCGCAGCGAGTAGAACGACACCGGCCCGCGGTCGGCGTTGTAGCCGGGGTTCACGACGAGCTGATAGTTGAACGTGAACGTGCTCCATTTGTTGATCGCGTAGGCATAGTAGGTCTCGAGCGCTCGCTCCATTTTGTAGTTGAGCTGGCCATCGCCGATCAGGATGCCCATGCCGCCCGCGGCAAAATAGGCGCGGCCTTCGTCGGACAGTCCTTCGACGATACCCGAGAGGCCGACCTTGTCGTTCGGCCGTCCCCACGCCGTGCCTTTCAGCACGCCGCCGAGCGACGCTGTGTGATGCGCGTCGGTCCAGCCGATCAACTCGATCTGGCCGGGGCTCCAGGTCAGCCGCGAGAACACGCCGAAATCGTCGTTGATCGCCTGCTCGAAGTTCGCAACGAAGCCGTAGTTGTTGCGGACCTTCCGCGTCAGCGTAATGTCCGGATAGTCCGGGCTCGTCACCGGCAGCGCGAGCGCGTCGGCGTAGCTGCCCATGTTGCCGTGGTTGAGCCAGGCGAAGAATCTGAACTTGCCGGGCTGCGAAAACACCGCGTAACGGAACTCCAGCTCTGCGACGTACTGGCCACGGCCGAATTGCATGTCCAAGTTGTCGACGTTCGACACGCGCGGCAGCAGGAAATAGCCGGCGCGGAACGCCCAGTTCTTCTGGTTGAAGTCCACCATCGCACCCCAGGACCAGCTCAGCCGGTCCATCGTCCAGTCGTAGGAGCCGCCGCCGTACATCTGCCAGTTCATGAAGCCGGTGCGCGGCTCACCGGAATAGGCGTTCAGATTGAAGTAGTCGGGCACGGCGAACTTTCCGACCGTGAACGAGATGCGCGAGATGTCCTGCTTGCCCGCAAGCTGGTTCGGACCATCCTCGATCTTCTCCTGCTCACCACCGAGCCCGAACGTGTGGCGATAGAACATGCGCGCCATATTGAAGCGCGGCACCGGGAAACTTGATTTTTGCGCCTCGCCATTCGGGAACGCCGCGACGCCGTGCACGTCGCTCAGGCCGAAGCCCTGCATGATCTCGGGGTTGAAATAGATCTCACCGTTCTGCCACGGGCGAATGCCGAGAAAGGCCGTGAGCGTGCCGGTGTTGCGCACCTGGTTTGCGCCGGACAGGCTGTTTGCGCCCTCGTACGGCGAACGGAAGGCGCGATAGCCCTGCCCGATCACCGTGAACTGGCCGTGCACGTTCCAGTCGCCGCCGAGGCCATTGTCGTCGCTCAGCTTCGGACCGAAGAATGCGCCGTCTTCGCCTGCCTTGAGCTGGCGGTTCAGGCCGACGCGCACCGTGTGAATGTCGTAGGTCGATTGGTACTGATTGCCGGACGGAAACGCCGCCGTCACTGAGCCCAGGTTCGCGTAGAGATACTCGATCCGTGCGGTCCAATATTTCGCGATCGGCATTTCCGCGCCCGCGCCAGCGGTCCAGCCGATCCGCGTGCGTAGCTTCTTGTCTTCGTCCTCAGTGATACCGGGCGCTTCCACAAAGCGCCCCTGCGACACGGCAAGACCACCGGTGCCGTAGATCATCCAACCATCGAATGCATAACCGATGCGGCCACGGAAGGTCGCAAGATAGTCGAGGGTTTCGGTGACGGTCGTCGCCGCGGTAGTGCGCGTCGCGATCACCTGGTTCGGCAAGAGATGATTGCTGAACGAGATATCGGCCTCGACGCCAAGCAGCACACGCGAATTGAGGAGATGGTTGTAGCCGGCTTGCACGCCGCCATAAGTGCTGCTGAATCGTTCCGATCCACCTGACGCCGCCGGATCGAAGATGGTGTTATTCACGCTGCCGACGCTATAGCCGACCGAGCCGCCGACATAAGCGCCGGTCCAGTTGAACGGTTCGGTATTGAGCTTGGCTTTGAGCGGAAGCTGATCGACCGCAATCGCAGGGTTCAGCGACAACGCCAGCGCCGCAACGCCCGTGCCTGCCCTCAAGGCAAAGCTTCGCCGTTTGCGCGAGAGCATCGCGCACTCCTGACGCAACAACACTGGAAGCCCCGTTAGCCCGTCGCTAGATCGACAAGAAGTTTGATGTTGAGAATGATGATGATGAGTGCTGTGAGAGCCGCAAGCGCAGTCACCCACAGCGGTGCGGTGAGCTCGCCCATCTTCCGTTTGTCAGCGGTGAACATGACGAGCGGCACCACCGCGAACGGCAGTTGCAGGCTGAGAATGACCTGACTGAGGATGAGAAGCTGCCCGGTGCCCTTCTCGCCGTACCAGATGGTCACGATCGCCGCCGGGACGATCGCTATGGAGCGCGTGATGAGCCGCCGCGCCCAGGACGGCAGCCGGATATCGATGAAGCCCTCCATTACGATCTGACCGGAGAGCGTCGCAGTCACCGTCGAGTTCAGACCGCAGCAGAGCAGCGCGATGCCGAACAGCGTCGGCGCGATCGCCGAGCCGAGTAGCGGCGCAAGGAACGAATGCACCTGCCCGAGTTCGGCTACGTCGGTCTTGCCGACCTTGTTGAAGGTCGCCGCGGCAAGAATGAGGATGGATGCATTGATGAGCAGCGCGAACATCAGCGCGATGGTGGAGTCCGCTGTCGCGAGCTTGATCGCCTCGCGCTTCTCCGGAACGGTCCCGCCGAACGAACGCGTCTGCACCACACCCGAATGCAGATAGAGATTGTGCGGCATCACTGTCGCGCCGAGGATGCCGAGCGCGAGGTAGAGCATGTCCGGATTGGTGACGACCTGCGTGGTCGGCGCGAAGCCCTTGATGACCGCGGCCCAATCCGGGTTCGCCATTGCGATCTGGATGCCGAAGCAGAGGGCGATGACGCCCAGCAAAGTCACGATGAAGGCCTCGATCCAGCGGAAGCCGAGGTTTTGCAGCCACAGGATCAGAAACACGTCGAGCGCAGTGATCAGCACGCCGATCTCGAGCGGGATGCCGAACAGAAGATTGAGGCCGATCGCCGTGCCGATGACTTCGGCCAGGTCCGTCGCGCAGATCGCAATCTCAGCCAACAGCCACAGCGGATAGGCGACCGGACGCGGAAACGCATCGCGGCAGGCCTGCGCCAGATCGCGGCCTGCGCCGATGCCGAGCCGCGCGCACAGCGCTTGCAGCAGGATCGCCATGAGGTTGGAGAGCAGCGCGACGGTCAGCAGCGCGTAGCCGAACTTCGAGCCGCCCGCGAGCGAGGTCGCCCAGTTGCCCGGGTCCATGTAGCCGACGGCGACGAGATACCCCGGTCCCAGGAACGCGACGAGCTTGCTCCAGAACGAGCCCGTGGGCCGCGTGCGGATGCTGCCGAAGACTTCGGAGAGCGACGGCCGCTCCCGTTCGCGGCGCCAACCGCCTTTGGCTGGCGTCACCTCACTCGGCGTTTGCGTCAGCACAGTCACAGACCCTTCCCTACCCGGCCACCAGCGGCTTCCAGCAAATCAGATTAGCTTGTTGCGAATAATTTGCAATTGCAGATCACGGGCGTCAAGCGACACCGCGCCAGTCCGAGCCCGGAAGAGCCTAACGCCGGTCTATCGTGCTGATACTCATGACGATTGGCGCGTGGTGGTGCGCCGTGTGCTCGCCAAAGGGCGAGCCGGTGACGCGCACGTTCTTGCCGACAAGCCCGCGCATCCGCTTCAGCATCGCCGCGTCCATCGAGAACACATGGATGCGGTCGGTCTTTTCGACCTTGTCGTACTCGTCCGAACCTTCAAGGCAGGCTGGCGAACGCAGGCGCAGGATGTAGGCCTGCTCGGTCAGCCGGTACGCTTCGGTCGTGAAGCGCGAAGACGTGAGCTTACCCTCGGCAACCTGATCCGATTTTTCCGCCTTCAGGCAATCAGCCACGGCAGCGCCGGAGCCGAGCAGCGTCGTCAGAACAATCGCGGCAGCCAGACGCGAAACCATGCGTGCTTCCGGCGACCGTTACTTGGCGTCGCCGCTCCCGTTCTTGCCAGGTTCTTTGCCGGTATCCATCGGATGACCAAACTTCAGGTTAGCAAGGAAGCGATCCGGCCGCACGCGACCCGCGTCGCCACGGTTGCCGCGCCAGGCCGCAAGCTCCTTGATCGGAAGATTGGACACGCGCCCGCCCTCGCCGATCCAGGTGAGACCATCCTCGGCCTTGAACGTCACGACGTCCGACAGCCCGCCGTCTTTGTGACGCTGCAAGCGCACGCCTGAGCCGCGCGTCATCTCCGGCACCTGATCGAGCTGGAAGATGACCATCTTGCGGTTGTCGCCGACAGCGGCGGCAAGCTCGCCCAGCACCGGCGCGATCGCGACGGCTGCGTCCGGCGCCTTCACGTTGAGCACCTGCTTGCCCTTGCGGGTGGTGGCCAGGATTTCGTCCTCCGCAACCACGAAGCCCTTGCCGGCCTTCGAACCAACCAAGAACTTGCGCCCACCCTGATAGCGGAACGCGGCCACCAGATCGGCCTCCTGTTCCATGTCGGCAAAGAGGCGCACCGGCTCGCCGTGACCGCGGCCGCCCGGCAGCTTCGACGCATCGATCGTGTAGAAGCGGCCGTTGGTCGAGAACACGATGATCTTCGACGTCGTCTCCGCTGGAAACGCGAAGCGCAGGTTATCGTCGGTCTTGAACGTGACGCCCGAGAGATCGGTCTGAATGCCGCGCAACGCGCGGATCCAACCCTTCTCAGACACGACGACCGTGATCGGCTCGCGCACGACCATCGCCTCTTCGATCGCAGCCTCGTCATGCTCCGGGGCTTCGGCGAATTCGGTGCGGCGTTTGCCGAGTTCGGTCTTCTTGGAAAACTTCTCGCGGACTTCCTTGATCTGACCCGCGACCGTCGCCCACTGCTCCTTTTCGGACTTGAGCAGCTTTTCGAGGCCGGACTTCTCCTCGCGGAGTTCCTTGTCCTCGCGCCGGATTTCCATTTCCTCCAGCTTGCGCAAGTTGCGCAGCCGCATGTTGAGGATGGCATCGGCCTGAACGTCGGTGATCTTGAAGGTCTTCATGAGGACGGGCTTGGGCTCGTCCTCGGTGCGGATGATCTTGATGACCTTGTCGAGGTTCAGATAGGCGATGAGAAGACCGCCCAACACCTCGATGCGATGCGTGATCTCGGCCAGGCGGTGCTTGGAGCGGCGGATCAGCACGTCGCGGCGGTGATCGAGCCACTCCTTCAGGACCTCCGCGAGATCCATCACCTTGGGCACCTTGCCCTTGGAGAGCACGTTCATGTTGAGCGGAATGCGGCTCTCAAGCTCGGTCAGCTTGAACAGCGATTCCATCAGGATTCCGGGATCGACGGTGCGCGACTTCGGCTCGATGACGATGCGCACGTCTTCCGTGGACTCGTCGCGGAATTCGTTGATCAGCGGCAGCTTCTTGTCGTTGAACAGCTCCGCCATGCGCTCGATCAGGCGCTGCTTCTGCACGAGCCACGGAATCTCCGTGACGACGATCTGATAGGTGCCGCGACCGCCCTCTTCCTTGTGCCATTTTGCGCGCACACGGAACGAGCCGCGGCCGGTCGAATAAGCCTCGGCAATCGTGTCGGGCGTATCCACGATGATGCCGCCGGTCGGAAAGTCAGGGCCTTTGACGTATTTGAGCAGCGTCTTGGCGCGCGCGTTCGGATTGTCGATCAGGAACAGCGCCGCGTCGCACAGCTCATGCGCATTGTGCGGCGGGATCGCGGTCGCCATGCCGACGGCGATGCCCTGCGAGCCGTTGGCGAGCAGATTGGGGAACGCGCCCGGAAGGACGATCGGCTCGCTCTCGCTACCGTCGTAAGTGGCGCGGAAATCGACCGCATCTTCGTCGATGCCGTCAATCAGGAGCTTCGCCACTTCGGTGAGCCGCGACTCCGTGTAACGCATCGCGGCCGGGTTATCGCCGTCGATGTTGCCGAAGTTGCCCTGCCCGTCGACCAGCGGATAGCGCTGCGCGAAGTCCTGGGCGAGACGCACCAGTGCGTCATAGACCGATTGGTCGCCGTGCGGGTGATACTTGCCGATGACGTCGCCGACGACGCGAGCCGATTTCTTGAACGCCTGGCCCGGATCGAGCCGGAGCAGCCGCATCGCGTAGAGGAGCCGCCGGTGCACCGGCTTGAGGCCGTCGCGCGCATCGGGCAGCGCGCGGTGCATGATCGTGGAAAGCGCATAGGCGAGGTAGCGCTCCTCGAGCGCCTCGCGGAGCGCGATTTCCTGGACGTCGGACGGTTCTGGTGGAATCAGCCTCTTTCCCATGGAAACCCGGTTAACCCGGCTTCTGGGCATGAACAAGGGATGAACGGAAAGCCCACAACGAATTCAGGAACCAGGGCGTTAAATACCTGGAACTACAGCCAACTCTCATGTGTTGAGACGGCTGTACGAAGAAACAAAAACGTGTCGTCCCACTAAAACAAACAAGCCTAGGAGGGTCACAATGCGTCGCTTGGTTCTCTCTTTCGCCGCCGCCGCCGCCCTGGTGTCGGCTGCGTCGCTCACCCCCGCCAACGCCATCACGATCGGCACTGGCGCCGCCTACGGCATCCAATCCGCCGTTCAAGACGGCAATCTGATCGAGGACGTCGCCTACGTCTGCCGCCACCGCTACTACAACTCCGGCCGGGTCTGCTGGTGGCGTCCGGGCGGCTATTACGGCTACGGCGGCGGCTACTACGGCTATCGTGGTTATCGCGGCTATCGTGGCTATGGCTATCGCGGCTACCGTGGATATCGTCGCTGGTGAACCAGTCTCGCTAAATCTCTGATTTAAAGGCGGATTTGCCCTGGCAAGTCCGCCTTTTTCATTGGTTTTAGGCTTGCCTACGGCAACTTGGTCGGGCAAAATATGGTTAATGCGGCGTCGAGTGAGCCCAGGAAGAGGCGCCTGGGCTTTGGAGTAAGTGACGTGCAAAGAGTGTTTGTCGTCTGCCTAGCCGCGGGCCTCAGCATCCTTGGAATGTCGAGCAGCATGGCGGCGTCCTCTCAGGGCGCGCGCAACTATAGCTCGGCCTCTTCCTCGCAGAGCTCCTCCTCCTCGGACGTGCCCGCGAATTGCGTGCGTCAGGAGTGCGGCAAGCTTTGGTGCTGGCAAATGAGTGGCAGCAAGCGCTAAGGCTCAAGGACCAGAGACGGCCCGCCGAAAGGCGGGCCGTTTCGCTTTTTGGGGCCTTAGCGAATCGCCCGCACAGGGTCGTTGGCGCTGCCGCGGCGGCCGAGCACCGCGGCCACGAAGCCTTCGCGTGCGTCCGCAAACGCGAGCCCGCGCGGCTCGAGCACATGGCGCATCAGGAAAAATCCGGTGAGGCGGAAGCCGTCCGCGAGGTCGTCCACCGACGGATGCGCCTCCTCCGACAGGAAGCTCGGCAGCCGCAACAGCCGGTCCTGCCACGGCTCGCCGGCGACGCGTGAAACCGCGCGGCCGGATTTCGGCGATACGTAGCTCAGGTCGGTCTCCTGCCCGGTCGAGACGCAGGCGGACAGATCGAGCCCAAAGCCAAGCTCGGCCAGCATCAGAAGCTCGAACTGAACGACGAGTCGTGCCGCCGAGGCCGGATCGTCGAGGTGGTCCAGCATCGCCGCAAGGTGGTCGTGCACGTCGGCGTGCGGGTCGCGCTCCGGAAGGAGCCGGCAGAGCGCGGCGAGATGCGTCACGCCGTAGACGACATGAGATGCCGCCAGCATCGACGCGCCGTGCAGCCGCAACGCCTCAACCGTGTAATGGCCGAGATGCTCGTCGAGCCGCGCGCGCCAAACCGTGCGCACCGTGTTGCCGGGCTGGAGCACCGGGCGGAGCTTTGAGCCCATCCCGCCCCGCACCAAGCCGAGGTGCCGGCCGTGCTCGCGCGTCATCACCTCGAGGATGGCGTTCGCCTCCCCATGGCGGCGCGTGCCGAGCACGATGCCTTCGTCGGTCCATTCCATACGATGAGTCTTAGTGCTCCGGCGTTGAGTCCTCAACGCCTCTCCAGCGCCAAGGGCACCGGATTGCGCCGCTGTGCCTGGTCGTCGGAGATCACGAAACAGCGAGGCCGGTCGGCCTCCTTGACCCGCTTGTTCGTCAGGCAGGCCTGGAACAAAGCGAGGTCTGCGTCGGTGCGGTAAAGCCGGTATGGATTGATCAGGAAGCGGCCAGAACCGTCGGAGAAAGTGCCGAGCCGGTCGATCTTGCCTTTGACTTCGGGCGCGGCAGCAACGATTGCTTCGCGCAGCGTCTCGCCCTCGATGAAGTTCTCGGGCAACTGGTCGAACGGACCATCGAAATAAGTGTTGAGCCGCGAGTTGCGCTCGTTCACGCCAATCAGGATTTTGCGATCGCCGTCGCGATAGAAAGCAAAGCCGGTACGCTGGCCGACAAGAATACGATCATTGCTCTTGAGCGGGGCAAGCCGGTCCGGCACCGCAACCGTTTCATCGAGCAGATAATGGAAGACCTTGGCCTTCGCATTGAAGATCAGGAAGAACCGCACCGCGGACTCATCGAACACCGGCCCGATGAATGTCTCGTCCGTGCGAAGCAGGCCCGTGGGGGGCTTCACCTGCGACAGGTCATTCAGAACGAAGATCACGGCCTTGTCGCCGTAAGCCACGCGATATTCAAACGGCGCGAGCTTGCGCACAGCGACGCCCTTGCCCGCATCGAGCACCGAGTATTTGACCGGCGGATCGCTGTTCCAGTCCGTCGGCTGCACGCCGTAGGAGAAATGCAGCTTCCCCTCATCGCGGTCGGCGACAGAAAGCCGGATGTTGCCCGTATAGGGCAGACCGTTGTGCAGGAAGCGAAAGTAGAAATAGTTCTCGGTCGGAAAGACCTGCACGCGCACCGGCAGGCTCGACAGCACGAACGACAACACCGCGAGCGGATCGTCGATCGCAAGCGAGCTCGTGCGCAAGGCATCCGTCACCTCGCTGTCGCCGGTGGTGACCCGCGGCGACGTCTGACGGCTGCGCTCCTGCGCGGACGCCATCCCGGCCATCAGCGCCACAAACATTAGCGCGCCGGCGGCCCTCGCCTTCATTCCTTTGGAAACTCCAGGCCCATCGCGCGGTAGCGCTCCGGATCGTCGCCCCAGCTTTCGCGGACCTTCACGAACAGGAACAGGTGCACCGGCCGCTCCAGGATTTCCATCAGCTCCCTGCGCGAAGCCGCGCCGATGTTGCGGATCGACTGGCCGCCCTTGCCGAGCACGATCTTGCGCTGGCTTTCACGCTCCACGTAGATCGTTTGCTCGATGCGGACCGAGCCGTCCTTCTGCTCCTTCCAGACCTCGGTCTCGACCGTGGACTGATACGGCAGCTCCTGGTGAAGCTTGAGATAGAGCTTCTCGCGGGTGACCTCCGAGGCGAGCGTTCGCAGCGGCGCGTCGGACACCTCATCCTCAGGAAAATGCCACGGCCCTTCCGGCACGTGCGCCGCAAACCAGTTCTTCACGTCCTCAACACCGTCGCCGGTCATCGCCGAGATCATGAACGTGGTCTCGAACTTCGTGCTCGCGTTCGCGGCCTGCGCAAGCGTCAGCAGCTTTTCCTTGTCGACGATATCGACCTTGTTGAGGATCAGCACCTTGGGCTGGCGCACCTCGCTCAACTGCTTGAGCACACGCTCCGCCTCATCGTCGAGTCCCTGCTTGGCGTCGATCAGCACGCCGACCAAATCCGCGTCGTGGGCGCCGGTCCAGGCCGTCGTCACCATAGCGCGGTCGAGCCGCCGCTTCGGCGCGAAGATGCCGGGCGTGTCGATGAACACGAGCTGCGCATTGCCGACCATCACGATGCCGCGCAGAAGCGTGCGCGTGGTCTGCACCTTCGGCGTCACAATCGCGACCTTGGAGCCGACCAGCGCATTGGTCAGCGTCGACTTGCCGGCGTTCGGCGCGCCGATCAGCGCGATGAAGCCGCAGCGGGTCGCTTCTTCAACCATCGGTACGAATGCCTTCGCGTTTCAGCATCGCGTCGGCGGCGGCCTGTTCGGCGGCGCGCTTGGAGCGACCTTTGCCTTCCGCCGGAGCGCGGTTCGGCAGCGCCACCTCGATCCGGAACAGCGGATTGTGATGCGGGCCGGTGCGCTCCACCTCGGTGTACGACGGCGTCGGCAGACCGCGCGCCTGCGCCCATTCCTGAAGGATGGTTTTCGGATCGCGCAGCGGCTTCACGGGCGCGCGCAGCCGTTCGCCCCAGAGCTTCTCCACCAGTTCCTCGGCCTTGGGATAGCCGCCGTCGAGAAACACCGCACCGACCAAGGCCTCGCACACGTCGGCGAGGATTGCCGTGCGCGTGCGCCCGCCAGAACCGGCTTCCGAGGTGCCGAGCCGCAAAGCCTCACCAAGCGAAATCGAACGCGCCACCTCCGCGCAGCTTTCGCGTCGCACCAGATCGGCGAGACGCCGGGACAACTCGCCCTCATCCGCCTTGGGAAACGCGCGGAACAGCATGTCCGAGATGATCAGGCCCAGCACGTGGTCGCCCAAAAACTCCAGGCGCTGATAGCTACCGGTGCGGCTGCCGCCTCCGAGCGCCGAGATATGCGTCAGAGCGCGCTCCAGCAGATCGTGATCCTTGAACTCGTAGCCGATGGCTGTCTCGAGAGCGGTCGCCGCCTCCGCGCGCTTGCGTGCCGCGCGGCGCTTCGCGGGCGACAAAACAGGCGCGGCCTCTTCCGCCGGCGCTTCGGTATTTTTCGCGCTCCGCTTCATCGCACGATTGCCAGCAATCGGTTCCAGCGCACCGTCCAAGGCCAACGCCAGAACATCCACCCCGGTTCGCCCTCGGCGATGGAGAAGAAGATGATCTGCGCCTTGCCCAAAATGTTCTCGAACGGGATGGTCCCGAAACCGTCGGGCTCCGGCACACGGCTGTCGGTGGAGTTGTCGCGGTTGTCGCCCATCATGAAGTAGCGCCCGGCCGGCACAATGATCGGCGGCGTGCTGTCCAGCGGGCCTCGCTCCATGCAGTCGAGTATCGCGTGGCTGACACCGTTCGGCAGCGTCTCTTTCCAGCGCTTGACGCGCGTGACCACCGTGGTCGTGCCGCCCGCGCAGGCGTCCTCACCGACGAAATCCTCCATCGGCTCGCGCTTCACGGGCTGACCGTTGATGTGCAGGACGCCATCGATCATCTGGATCGTATCGCCGGGGATGCCGACGATGCGTTTGACGAAGTCGCTGTCGGTGTCGTCGAGCTCGGCGCGGAACACGACCACGTCGCCGCGCTCCGGCAGCGTCGGGAAATAGCGGCCGGGGAACGAGATCGGTTGGAACGGAATCGAATATTGGCTGTAGCCGTAGCTGAACTTGGTCACGATCACCCGGTCACCGACCAGGAGCGTGCCCTTCATCGAGCCCGACGGGATGTAGAACGGCTGGATCAGGAACGCGTAGAGCAGAAAGATGCCCACCGCATAACCGACGCAGAGGCGGATTGCCTCGCCCAAGCTGAACTTCTGTTTCTCGGTCTGTGGCAATGCGCTCATCGGCCGCCCACCGCTCCGTCACGCAGCGC
>JBFLYS010000010.1:74567-169062 GCA_040756555.1 Pseudomonadota bacterium
GCGTAGAGCAGAAAGATGCCCACCGCATAACCGACGCAGAGGCGGATTGCCTCGCCCAAGCTGAACTTCTGTTTCTCGGTCTGTGGCAATGCGCTCATCGGCCGCCCACCGCTCCGTCACGCAGCGCGCTAGTGTCCCGAACCCGAAGTTCGCACGAATGTGCCGCGAGCACCTTTGCGAACTTCGGGTTCAAAGGGACACTAGAATCATGAGCTTTGCCAGTGTCGCTTTGATTTGGACGTTCGCTTCCGGATGCGCCGAGAGTTCAAGCGAACGTCCAAATCGCGACACTGGCCGCCGCGTAACGCGCACTGCTGTCATCGGACAATTGAAAGGAGACGGCTCCATCGGACGGTCCAAGGCCAGCGCCAGATTTCCCAGGCCCGCTCGCCCTCCGCGACCGAGAAGAAGATGATCTGCGCCTTGCCCACGATGTTCTCGAACGGCACGAAGCCGACCTGCGGGAAGCGGCTGTCGGTGGAATTGTGCCGGTTGTCACCCATCATGAAGTAGTTGTCCGGCGGCACGTTGAAGACTTCGGTGTTGTCGGACTGAAGGTTGTACGGCAGATCGAGCGTCGTGTAGCTGACGCCGTTCGGCAGCGTCTCCTTCCAGCGCCGCACCCGCGTCGTGCGTCGCCCCTCGTCCTCGTCGATGAAGTCCTCGATGCGCTCACGAGGCACAGGCTTCCCGTTGATGTGGAGGATGCCGTCGATCATCTGGATCTTGTCGCCCGGCAGGCCGATCACGCGCTTAATGTAATCGGTGGAGTCATCCTTGGGCAGGCGGAACACCACGACATCGCCGCGGTCGGGTCTCGCAAAGGCGCCGATGCGCCCGGAAAAGATCGGCGGCGACAGCGGCAGCGAATAGTGGCTGTAGCCGTAGGAGTATTTCGACACGAACAAGTAGTCGCCGACCAGGAGCGTCGCCTTCATCGACCCCGAGGGGATGTTGAAGGGCTGGAAGAAGAAGGTGCGGATGACGAGTGCAATGATGCCGGCGTGGATCAAAAGACGGACAAATTCCCCAATGCCGCCTTCTTTGCGCTTGGCTCCGCTGGTCACGCTCATTGGCCTCTCGTCCCTGGGCACGCACCCCGCGCCCTTGTAGCGGCTGGGGGGCCATGGCGCAATCAAGCGCCCTGACCGTTTGATGATGGGGATTACGTCATGATTCCAGCGAGTTGCACCAGGTTCTTTGACGCAGCAGGACCAGGGAACACAACACGGTAGCCTCCGATACCTAAGCCTTCCGCGCTGCCATTCCAGCCGGAAGCAGGCGATTCTCGGAAGTCTAAGCTTTCGGCACCGCCGAAATGATGACGTAGGCGATAGCGAGCGACCCCTCGTCGGAAATCGTCAGATCGATGCGCGCCTCGTGCCCTGGCGGCACCATGGTTTCGAGCCGGCGAAGCGCGCCGCCAGTGAGCTTCATGGTCGGCCGGCCGGATGGCAAGTTGACCACGCCCATGTCGCGCCACCACACGCCGCCACGGATTCCCGTCCCCAGCGCCTTTGAGCACGCCTCCTTGGCGGCGAAGCGCTTGGCATAGGTTTCGACACGGTTCTTTTTCCGCTCGGCGCGCTCCCGCTCGACATCGGTAAAGACGCGACTGAGAAAGCGGTCGCCATGCCGCTCGATCACCTTGGCGACGCGCCGCACGTCGGTGATATCGGAGCCGATGCCCAGGATCATGTTGGGATCATTTCGGCGTCGCCTCGAAGCCTGGGAATTCGCGCGCCAGCATTGTCTTCAGCGCGGCCGGATCGACCTTACCGGCATTGCGGCTGCGGTCGGATTGGATGAACCGTGGTGGATTGAGCTGCGACAGGCTGATCGAAAACTCGTTCCGGTTCTTCGCGAAATCCGCGAGCAGTTTCCACTCCTGCATCAGCGCGCCGACGGGCAGCAGGTAAAAGCTGTCCTCGCGATAGGGGCCGAACATCGTGTGCGTCAGCGAGCCCGGCGGCACGTCGCGGCGCTTGCTCGAGAGTTGCTTGAGCGGAAACGATTTGCCGCCCTGCCGGGTATAAACCTGCTTCAGCGGAAGCTCTTCGTCTTTCTGACTCACCGCGCTGATGAACAGGATCGCGTGCCGCCCGAGAGCACGGTATTCCTCCGCCGCCGCGGGCCACGCGATATCGTAGACCACATAGCGCGCCGCGCCCTTCGGGGCGAGCTTCTGAATCTCAGCCGCCCGCGCCTCGATGCGCTTGTCGATGTCGTCAGGGGTAACGCGATGTTCAACCGGCTCTTCTTTTTTCGTCTCCGGCGCCGATCCAGGCGCGGCTTCCTGTGCCGAAACCGAGGCAAGCATCGCAAAGAGCAGTGCGGCGACAACTCCCAAGGATTTGCGCATCGCGCCTCTCCCTCGCTCAGCCCGTGGCCCGCGCGCGGCCGCGGTTCATTGCGGCACGCATCGTCTTGACGCTTTCGGCAAGGCCGACGAAAGCCGCCTCTCCGATCAGGAAATGCCCGATGTTGAGTTCGACGATCTGCGGTACCGCAGCGATCGTCTCCGCACTCTGGTAATCGAGCCCGTGACCGGCGTGAACCTCAAGACCGAGGCTCGCGGCAAGATTCGCGCCCTCCTGGATGCGCTTCCATTCGGTGTCGACCGCAGCCTTGTCGCCGTCGGCAAGCGCGTGGCACCAGGCGCCGGTGTGGATTTCGATCACCGGCGCGCCAAACGCAGCGGCCTCTTTGATCTGCGCCGGGTCAGGCGCGATGAACAGCGACACCCGGATATTCACCGCCAGCAATTGCGCGATCTTCGTTTTCAACTCGGCCCCGCCGCCGACCACATCAAGTCCGCCTTCGGTGGTCCGCTCGGCACGCCGCTCCGGCACGAGACAGGCCGCATGCGGTTTGGTGCGCAACGCGATCGCGACCATCTCCGGCGTCGCCGCCATTTCGAGGTTGAGCGGCTTCGCGATCGTCGCCTTCAGGCGCGCGATGTCGTCGTCGCTGATATGGCGGCGGTCTTCGCGCAGATGCGCGGTGATGCCGTCGGCGCCAGCGTCGATCGCGATCTTGGCTGCACGCACGGGATCAGGATGCCGCCCCCCGCGCGCATTCCTGATGGTGGCGACGTGATCGATGTTGACCCCAAGCCGCAGAACAGAAACCGCAGACACCGTTGACCTCGTGTTGTTCTGGAGAGCGGGTTCAGCCGTTCACCCGCTCGGCCCGCGCGACAACCTTCTTGGCGCGGAGCTGCGCGATAATGGCACTCAAGTGCTTGAGATCGTAGACCTCAAGATCGATCGTGGTTTCGGTGAAGTCCGGCGACCGCCGGTTCATGCGGATGTTGTCGATGTTGCCGTCGTTCTCGGCGATCACCTGTGCGATCTGGGCCAACGTGCCGGGCTCGTTGACGGATTGCACCTGGATCCGCGCCGGGAAGCGCTCAGGGTTGCGCCCGTCGACGTCCCAGCGGACATCGAGCCAGCGTTCCGGCACATCCTCGAACTCCTTCAGCGCCGGCGACTGGATCGGATAGATCGTCACGCCCTCGCCCGGCGTCATGATGCCGACGATGCGGTCGCCCGGCACAGCCCCGCCGTTCGGCGCGAAGCTCACCGGGAGGTCTGAGTTGATGCCGCGAATGGGAATGGCCGAGCCTTGTTCCTCGGCGGTCGGCACCTTGAACTTCACCGCGCGGCCGCGCTTGAGCCCGAACCAGCCGCTCTCCGACTTCGGCGCCTGGATGGGCGCAATGCGCTCCTCCTTGTAGTCGGGGTACATGGCACGGGCCACATCCGAAGGCCGCATCTCGCCACGGCCCACCGCCGCGAACACGTCATCGATCGAGCTGC
The DNA here is from genome assembly GCA_040756555.1 of Pseudomonadota bacterium. GTDB lineage: Bacteria > Pseudomonadota > Alphaproteobacteria > Rhizobiales > Xanthobacteraceae > Z2-YC6860. The sequence goes on from JBFLYS010000010.1 coordinate 78,389, forward strand.
GCGCCAGCCGCGGCAGCGCGCCCTGGAGCTTCTCGTCGGAATATTCACGCTTGGCGCGCTGGCAAAGCCGCTCGACGATGCGGCGGCCGAGCTGTGCGTACTGGGCGCGCACGGCGTTGCGGGTGGCGCGGCGGATCGCGAGCCGCGCCTTGCCGGTGAGCACGATGGATTCCCAGGCGACCGGCGGCGCGCTCTGCGCCTTCGATGTCAGAATTTCCACCTCGTCGCCATTGTTCAGCTCCGAGACCAGCGGCGCGATCTTGCCGTTGATCTTGCAGCCGACGGCGTGGTTACCCACGTCGGTGTGCACCGCATAGGCGAAGTCGATCGCCGTCGCGAGCCGCGGCAGCGCGATCAGCTTGCCCTTCGGCGTGAAACAAAACACCTGGTCGTGGAACAGTTCGAGCTTGGTGTGCTCGAGGAACTCTTCGGGGTTTGAGCCTTCCGCCAGCAGTTCGATGGTTCGGCGGAGCCAGGCATAGGCGCTGGACTCGCGCGACAGCATCTCCGTGGGCGACCCCATGTCGTCCTTGTAGAGCGCATGCGCCGCGATGCCGTATTCGGCGATCTGGTGCATTTCCTCAGTGCGGATCTGCAGCTCCACGCGCTGCTTGCCGGGACCGATCACGGTGGTGTGGATCGAGCGGTAGTCATTCTGCTTCGGCGTCGAGATGTAGTCTTTGAATCGCGTCGGCACCATCGGCCAGGTCGTGTGCACGATTCCGAGCGCGCGATAACATTCCTCAGCCGTCTTCACGACGACGCGGAATCCGAAAATATCGGAGAGCTGCTCGAAGCCGACCGACTTTCGCTCCATCTTCCGCCACACCGAATAGGCGCGCTTGCGGCGGCCGAGCACCGACGCGATGATGCCGGAATCCGCAAGCTTCCGCGTGAGCTGCTCTTCAATCTCCGAAATGAGATCCTTGCTGCGCTCGCCGAGATCGAGCAACCGGTCGGTCACGACATAGTAGGCGTCGGGGTTGAGCTCCCGGAACGACAGGTCTTCGAGCTCCTCGCGCAACCCATGCATACCCATGCGGCCGGCGAGCGGGGCGTAGATGTCGAGCGTCTCCTGCGCGATGCGCTTGCGGCCTTCCGGCGGCATGTGCTGAAGAGTGCGCATATTGTGCAGGCGATCGGCGAGCTTGACGAGAAGAACGCGCACATCGTCGGCGATCGCCAGCAGAAGCTTGCGAAGATTCTCGGCCTGCTTCGCCTCGCGAGAGACAAGGTCGAGCCGTTTCAGCTTGGTCAGCCCCTCGACCAGATGGCCGATGTCGGGACCGAAGATCTGATCGATCTCCGCCCGCGTCGTCGGCGTGTCCTCGATGGTGTCGTGCAGAAGGGCCGCCGCGATCGTGGCGTCATCGAGCTTGAGGTCGGTCAGGATCGCCGCGACCTCGAGCGGATGGGAAAAATAAGGGTCGCCCGAGGCGCGCTTCTGCTCCCCGTGCGCCTTCATGGCGTAGACGTAGGCGCGGTTGAGCAGGTCCTCGTCGGTGTTCGGATTGTACCGCCGCACCCGCTCGACGAGATCGTACTGCCGCATCATACCAGCGGACTTCTTCTCGGGCTTTTCGGATTTTTCGGGACGTTCAAGGACTTGCGTGGCGACATTCAAGCCGCGCTCGAGCGGCACCCGGCTTCGCGCCGGGTTCTGCATCCGAGGAAGATCGGTCTTCGAACGCGCCATCAAGGACCGGCCAGAGCTTGAATGATGCCGCCACCGGTCGTGGTTCCGGGGGCAGTCCTCCCCAAGATATCACGAGGATTCGACGCTCCCGCAAGGGCGCGGCGGTAAATGGGTTACGAACCCGCAACGGGTCCGGCCACCCCGCCCGCTTGGCTTCGCCGGCAGGCACCCCAGCACTCAAAACGAAAATGGCCCGGCAGAGCCGGGCCATTCGCAAATTTGGTTCTCAGCGCGACGATTACTCTGCGTCGTCCGGCTCCGGCTGCTCTTCGGGCGGCGCGAGGCCTTCGAGGCCCTTGAGCAGTTCTTCCTCGCTCATGTGCTCCATCGCGACGTCGGTGTCGTCGGCGTCGACCGAACCACCGGAGCCCGCGATCAGCGGCACGTCGGATTCCGGTTCGTCCACTTCGACATACTTCTGCAGCGAATGGATCAGATCTTCCTTGAGATCCTCGGGCGAAATCGTCGTTTCGGCGATTTCCCGCAGCGCCACGACTGGGTTCTTGTCGTTGTCGCGATCAATGGTGATCTGCGAGCCGGACGAGATCATCCGCGCGCGATGGCTCGCGAGCAGAACGAGGTCAAAGCGGTTTTCGACTTTGTCGATGCAATCTTCGACGGTCACACGGGCCATAAGGCGCGCTCCTGCAACGTTACGTTGTCTGAAAAGTTGCGTTGTAACTATCGCCCTGCGGCCAAAAGCGCAAGGGTGGAATGCATTTCCTTTCAGTGAATTAACTTGGCTCCTAAAACAGGCTTTGTTAGGTCACCGGGAACCAAAAACATTAAAGCGACTTTATATCCTCTAGCGATCTTTCTAGAGATACGGCGCGGAAGCCTCGATTTTCCGGTAGCGCGCCGCGCAGTCCTAAAAGCGGCCATCTTGAAGAACGATACCGGCGTCCAGCCGGATTCGCGGAAGGATCGGCCAGTAGTTTCGGCAACGAGGGGTTCAATGTCCGGACAAGTTGAGAAAATCGCGCTTTTTATCGACGGCGCGAATCTTTATGCCACTGCCAAATCGCTGGGTTTCGATGTCGACTACAAGCGGCTTCTGCGTGAATTTCAATCGCGCGGTAATCTTATACGGGCGTTCTACTACACTGCTGTCATTGAAGATCAGGAATATTCATCGATCCGTCCGCTGATCGATTGGCTCGACTACAACGGCTATTCGGTCGTTACAAAAGCGACCAAAGAGTTCGTGGACCAGACCGGCCGCCGCAAGGTCAAAGGCAACATGGACATTGAGCTCGCCGTGGATGCTATGGAGCTCGCCCCGCACATCGACCACATGGTGCTGTTCTCCGGCGACGGTGACTTCCGCTCGCTGGTCGAAGCCGTGCAGCGCCGTGGCGTGCGTGTCACCGTGATTTCGACGATCTCGACCCAGCCGCCGATGGTGGCCGACGAGCTCCGCCGCCAGGCCGACGTGTTCACCGACATCGTGCAGCTCCGCCAGCAGATCGGCCGTGACCCGTCCGAGCGGGCCCCCCGCGAGCCGCGCGGCGACCATCCGCAGCACACGCCGCAGTTCCTTCAGCGTGGCCCCGCCGCCGTCCCGCAGCGCGCGGGCGCCGACGACGACTACGAAGACTGATCGCGTTTTGCGGCGGGGATAGCGCCGTTCAGGCGCTTCCCCCGCCCGCGCCCTTCCCGCACAATCGCGGTCATGGCTGGCCGATCCACCTCCAAAGCCGGCCGCAACTGTCCCCGCTGCCCCCGGCTTGTAAAATTCCGCGAAACCTGGCGCGCCAATGAGCCGTCCTGGTTCAACGCGCCGGTGCCCTCGTTCGGGCCGGTGGATGCTCGTCTCCTGATCGTCGGACTGGCTCCGGGTTTACGAGGCGCGAACCGGACCGGGCGCCCGTTCACCGGCGACTATGCCGGCGACCTCCTCTACGCGACCATGAAGGAATTCGGCTTTGCGCGCGGAGAGTTCGAGGCTCATCCTGACGATTCACTTGAGCTGATCGACGCCCGCATCACCAATGGCGTGCGCTGCGTGCCGCCGGAAAACAAGCCGACGCCGGCCGAGATCAACACATGTCGCGCGTTCCTCGGACCGACGATCGCCGAAATGAAGCAGATCTGCGCCATCGTCGTGCTCGGACGAATTGCTCACGAGACGACGGTGAAGGCGCTCGGCGGAAAACGAGCCGCTGCGCCGTTCAGCCACGGTGCCAAGGCCAAGCTCGGCGAAATCGCGCTGTTCTCGAGCTACCACTGCTCGCGTTACAACACGAACACCGGCGTGCTGACGCCGGAGATGTTCCGCAGCGTGTTCGCTGCGGTCCGCAAATATCTCGACCGCTAACGCTTCGCCCGCAGGATCGCCTGGAACGCGTTTTGCCGCCCCGGAGCAGCCTTCGGCGCACCGGCGAGCCGATGATCGCGCGCAGACGGACTCATGTCGTAGCCCCAGTCCTGCATCTCGCGCTTCCACTCTTCGATCGCAGCCTCGTCCTTGCAGCGGGCACGCGCATCGGCGATCCAGCGGCGCGCCTGTTCGTAAAGCTCTTCAGGCGACCGCGCAGCGGCATCCTGGCCCGAGTCGTTGGTGACTTCTGTCATTGGCTTTCCCCCTGGGAGTCCCCAGACCGCCAAGCCTGCGCCCGGATGGTTACTCAATCGTTTACGATTGAGGCGGACCGCTCAGGACCGCGCTTTCCGAAGCCAATCCACCACCTCCCCGGCGCTCCGGTCGGGCGGAAACACCGGGTAGAAAACGTGGGTGACCGTGCCGTCGTCGATCACCCAGGCCATGCGCTTGATCAGCGTCATGCCGTCCACGGTGAAGGTCGGGAGCTTCAGCGCGCGGGTCAGCGCCATACCTTCGTCCGACAGGATCGCAAACGGCAGATGCAGCCGCTCGGCGACCTCCCGTTGATACGCGGTGTCCTGGGTCGACAGGCCGTAGAGCTGGGCGACGCCCAGCCCCTTCAGATCGGCGAAGTGATCGCGGAAGCCGCAGGACTGCGGCGTGCAGCCCCGCGCGCCGGGAATGCCATCCCAGCCGGTCGGCAGCGCCCGCCCTGGCCGGCCCGTGCGCGGATAGACGTAGACGACCGTGCGGCCCTTCAGCTTCGACAGATCGACCGACGTGCCATCGGTCGCCGGAAGCGTGATCGACGGCAGCCGCGTGCCCTCGAGATGGCGCGTTGCGCCGTCGTCCTGCGGCGCCGGCAAATCGTCGGGGAGGATGTTCGGATCGTGCAATACGCCGGCCATGCCGCACCTATTTGCAGGACTTCAGGAACGTATCGACCTTGGCCTTCAAGCCCTTCACACCCCACTTCAACGTCTTGATCGGCCCGGTCACCGTGATCGGCTGCCCCGTCGCGAGCACGGCGAACAGCTTGTCGTCGCGCTTCACCTTGCCTTGCAATTCGACGCCGCCGGTCATTTCCGAATTGACGCTGTCACGCGAGATGCCTGCGACCTTGACGGTCTGCGCGCCGCTGGTGAGCGTCAGCTCGACCTTCTCGCCTTTGCCCTTGCCGACATGGCTTTCAGCACCCATGCCGACATCGATGTCGCCGTCGGCGCGACAGCGCGCCCAGAATTCGTAGTCGACCTCGGACTCGTTCTGCATCCCTTGAAGAAAGGCTCTGCCCTTCTCCTTGCGCAGCGTCCATTCGACCTCGGCCATCGCAGCAGAGGGCCACGCAAGAGCAGCAACGACGGTCAGTGCGACAAGGCGCATGTCAGCGGCCATAGACGATGAACTCCATCAGCGACCCATCCGGATCGCGGAAATAGACGCTGGTCCCCTCGCCCTTCGCACCGAAGCGCTGCATCGGTCCGGCCTCGACCGGAATGTTGTGCTTCTTCAGATGCGCGATCGCGTCCGCGATCGGCCCGCCCCATTCGAAGCAGAGATCGCTGTTGCCGGGCTGCACCGGCAGCCGCGCCACCTCGGCGGGCCGCACGCCGACACCGTGCACGTTGAGCTGCTTGTCGCCGAAGCGATAGGCCCAGCCCTTCTCGCGCGCCACCAGCTCCGCGCCCATCACGTTGCGATAGAAAGCATTGGAGCGCTCCCAGTCCGAGACATGGATCACGCAATGATCGAGCTTGGTCGGCAATGCCATGACTTCACCCTTGAACGTTACGAAATACCGAGCTTCCGCCCGACGCGGTTTGCCACCTCGCGGCGCTGCTCGTTCAGCGCAGCAAGCCGCGCTCGCAGCGCCGCAACCAGTTCTGGCCTCGCCGATTTCGGCGAGCCGGAATCAAACGGCGGATCGGGGTCGTATTCGATCTGAAGCTGGATCTGCCGGGCGGTTTCCTCGCCTTCGAGGATCGCGGCGAGCTTCAGTGCAAAGTCGATACCGGACGCGACACCTGCGCCGGTGACGATATTGCCGTCCACCACCACGCGCTCGCTGACAGGTGTCGCGCCAAGCGGCTTGAGATGTTCCAGCGCCGCCCAGTGGCAGGTCGCACGTTTGCCCTTGAGCAAACCCGCCGCACCGAGCACCAGCGAGCCGGTGCAGACCGACGTGAGGTACTTCAGGCTTGGCGCCTGCTTCTGCAAGAATCCAAGCGCCACATGGTCTTCCATGAGGTCTTGCTGGCCCGGCCCGCCTGGCACCATGACCACGTCGAGCTGCGGACAATCGGCGTAAGTGATCGTTGGCACGATCTCCATGCCGCGGTCGGTCTTCACCGGCGCCATCGTATGCGAAACCAGATGGACCTTAGTGTTGGGCAGCCGCGCCAGCACCTCGTAAGGCCCGGTCATATCGAGCTGAGTCAGACGCGGAAAAATCAGCATTCCAATCAGACGTTCAGCCATCGCCGCGGCCCTCGATCGTCGGTCAATCTTTCTGGCGCATCAGACGTCCGCGCTCACGCTCCCACGAACGCTTGCGGTCTGTCGCGCGTTTGTCATGCAGCTTCTTGCCCTTGGCGAGCGCAAGCTCAACCTTGGCCATACCTTTCGCGTTGAAGTAGATCTTAAGCGGAACGACGGTCATGCCCTCGCGCTCGACCGCGCCGATCAGCTTGTTGATCTGGCGCTTGTGCAGCAGCAGCTTGCGCGGCCGCTTCGGCGCATGGTTGTCGCGGCCGGCCTGCTTGTATTCGGAGATATTCGCATTGTAGAGCCACAACTCGCCATCGCGCGAGCTCGCGTAGGATTCCGCGATGTTGGCGCGACCGTTGCGCATCGACTTCACTTCGCTGCCGGTCAGCGCAATGCCCGCCTCGAACACGTCGCCGATGGCGTAGTTGAAGCGCGCCTTGCGATTGTCGGCGATCAGCTTCTGATTGGTTTCGGTCTTGGCGGCCATAACGATTGCACTTTAACTTTCTGCGCGTCGAGGTCGAGAGCTTCGGCGCCGCAAACGCACCGCATCAAAATTTTGAATGGCGAAACGAAGACGGGCCGGATCAGCGATCCGGCCCGTCAGATTCGATTGCCGGACGCCTCAGTTGATCAGACCGGCGTGAACCATCGCCTCACGCACAGCCTTCTGCGCCTTCTCGGAAGCCGGCACCATCGGCAGGCGCACCGTGTTGTCGCATTTGCCAATCAGCGACATGGCGTACTTGATCGGCGCCGGGCTCGTCTCGACGAACAGGTTCTGATGCAACGGCGCGAGCTTGTCCTGAATCTTGAGCGCGGTGGTGTAGTCGCCCTTCAGGCACGCCGCCTGGAATTCGGAGCAAAGCCGCGGCGCCACGTTCGACGTCACGGAGATGCAGCCGTGGCCGCCGTGCGCATTGAAGCCGAGCGCAGTGATATCCTCGCCCGAAAGCTGGTTGAAGTCCTCGCCGCACACCTCGCGCTGTTGAGACACGCGCGCCATGTTGGCGGTCGCGTCCTTCACGCCGGCGATGTTCTTCAGCTCATAGAGACGCTTCATCGTGTCGACGTTGATGTCGACAATCGAGCGGGCCGGAATGTTGTACATGATGATCGGAATGCCGATCGCATCATTGATCGCCTTGAAGTGCTGGTAGAGCCCTTCCTGGGTCGGCTTGTTGTAATACGGCGTGACGATCAGCACCGCGGCGGCGCCGGCCTTCTCGGCATGCTTCGACAGGCTCACTGCCTCGGCGGTCGAGTTCGAACCCGCGCCTGCCACGACCGGCACGCGGCCCTTGGCCTGATCGACGCACCACTCGACGACCTGCTCGTGCTCCTTGTGCGACAGCGTCGGGCTCTCACCCGTGGTACCGACCGGCACGAGGCCGTTGGTGCCCTCGGCGATCTGCCATTCCACAAGGTCGCGGAACGCCTTCTCGTCGACCCCGCCGTTTTTGAACGGCGTGACGAGCGCGGTGAAGGAGCCCCGGAATCTCGTCTTGGCGGCCATGGCAGTTCCTCAAGTTCAGAGAGCCACCCCGCGGGTGGCCGGTCGTTAAAGATAGCCCAAAATAGGGCTAGGGCGCGGTCGATGAAAGCCCTGCGCCCTGATAGGTTTACGCCTCATTCTGTTTGTACGTTTGATTCGACGTCGAAGTGTAGCCTCAATTGCTCGTCAAATTGCCTTTCATCAATCTTTTCAACGGAATAGCTGACGGCGGCCGCTCGGGTGGGGCCGCGTGACCGGGGAGTGCAGATTGATACGCGAGGGACTTGCGAGGTCGAAGGCATTACGCTCGAAGACATGGCGCGCACGCGTTGCCGCGCTGCTGGGCACCATCGCGCTCGGCGTGGTCGCTTTTGCCGCACCCGCGAGTTCCCAGTCCGCGGCTCCTGCGGCCAGCACGGAATCAAAGAAGGTCGACGCCAAGAAGGACAAGAAAGCGGAGCCCAAAAAGGCGGAGGCCAAAAAAACAGAGACCAAGCCTGAGCCGAAGAAGGACTCGAAGGCGAAGGATACGAAGGCCAAGGACACCGTTAAGGCTGAGGCCAAGCCCGCGGACAAGCCGGCCGACAAGAAGGCCGATGCGAAATCGGCCGACAAAAAGCCGGACGCCAAGACCGGGAAGAAACACACCAAGAAGCACGGCAAGGATAAGAAGGAAGCTGCGGCTCCCGCAGCCCTTCCTGCCCAGAGCGGACACAACCTCGGCGCCGCTCCATCGCCCGCTCCTCCGGCTGTTGCCGCTCCCGCGAAGCCGCGCGTTCAGCTCGCAGCGTCAACCACGATGGCGACGCCTGCAATCGACGTCGCTGCCGTCAAGCGCGCGGTCGAACTCGTTCGCAACCGCCGCCAGTCCGACGCGGGCGACGTCAAGAACACGATCGGCGATCCGGTCGCCAAAAAACTCGTCGAATGGCTGATCCTGCGCAGCGACGACGCAACGGTCGATTTCTCGCGCTACGCCGCTTTCATCTCCGCCAGCCCAGGCTGGCCAAGCATGACGACCCTGCGCCGCAAGGCCGAAGCGCTCTTGTTCCAGGAACGTCCCTCGCCTGCGACAGTGACCGCGTTCTTCGCCAGCAACAAGCCGCTCTCCGCCAAGGGCAAGTTCGCGCTCGCCCGCGCGCTGCAAGCGCAAGGCGACACCAAGGGTGCGCAAACGGTGGTGCGCGACGCCTGGCGCAACGACGGCTTCTCCGCCGACGTCGAGTCCCGCGTCTACGAGCAGTTCAGCGACCTGCTGACGCGCGAGGACCACAAGGCACGGATGGACCGCCGCCTCTACGAGAAGGACGACACCGAAGCCGGCATGCGCGCGGCGAACCGCCTCGGCGGCGACCAGCCCGCCATCGCCAAGGCGCGCATCGCGATGATCGACAGGGGCTCGAACAAGGCGGCGCTCGATGCCGTACCCGCGGCCTCACGCAACGACATCGGCTACAAGTTCGCCCGCATCCAGTATCTGCGCCGGACCGAGAAGCATGCCGAGGCCGCCGATGTGATGGCGACCATTCCGCAGCTCGACGCCAGCCACGATCTCGACGAGTGGTGGGTGGAGCGGCGTCTCCTCGCCCGCAAGCTGCTCGACGACGGCGACGCCAAACGCGCCTATCAGGTCGCACGCGACGCAACGATCCCGGAGCGCGACGCTTATCGTTCGGAACAGCAGTTCACAGCCGGCTGGATCGCGCTGCGCTTCCTGCATGATCCGAAGACCGCCTACGCGCATTTCGCCAAGATCGGCGACGGCAACGACAATCCGATCGCGCTCTCGCGTGCAGCCTACTGGCAAGGCCGCGCCCTTGAGGCGATGAACCGGACGTCGGAGGCGCGCGCACGGTATCAGGAGGCGGCAAAGTACCCGACCGCCTACTACGGCCAGATCGCCCGCGCCAAGGCTGGCCTGAATGAGCTGACACTGAATCCGCCGCCGTCGCTGACAAGCATCGAAAAGGCCCGCCTCTCCCAGCTTGAGGTCGTGCGTGCGGCGGAAATTCTCTACGCGGTCGATGCGCGCGACCACGTCAGTGCGTTCCTGGCGGATCTCGGCGACAAGGCGGACGACGCCGGCGCGCTGCAAGCGCTCGCCGATGTCGCGGCGAAGTACGAAGACCCGCGCGGCATGCTGCTCGTCGGCAAGCTGTCGCTCGGCCGCGGCCATCCGCTCGAGCATGCCGCCTTCCCGACCGTGGGCCTGCCGGGCTACACGTCGATCGGTCCGGAGGTGGAGCCGGCGCTGGTCTATTCGATCGCGCGGCAGGAGAGCTGGTTCAATCCGAAAACCATCTCCAGTGCGAAGGCGATGGGCTTCATGCAAGTGACGCCGCAAGCCGGCAAGTATCTCGCCAAGAAATTCAACGTCACCTACGACGAGAAGCGGTTGCTCAGCGACAACGTCTACAATTTGCAGATGGGTGCGGCGGAGCTCGGCGACGTCATCAAGGATTACCGGGGCTCCTACATCCTGGCCTTTGCCGCCTACAACGCCGGCCGGGGCCGCGTGAAGGAATGGATCGGCCGTTACGGCGATCCGCGCGATCCCAAGGTCGATCCGATCGACTGGGTGGAGCGCATTCCTTTCGCCGAGACGCGCAACTACGTGCAGCGCGTGATGGAGAACTCGCAGGTCTATCGCGTCCGTTTCGGCGGCGGTTCGCGTCTTCTGATCGAGGCGGATCTGCGCCGCGGCGCGCTGACCAACTAGCTCTCACCCCGGCGCGGACCATTTCATGGCAGATCAAGGCAGCGGTGCGGAGAGCCTGTTCATCGCAGCGCCGGACGGTCTCAAGCTGCACGTCCGCGCCTATGGACCGCGCGGGGCAAGCGCCCTGCCCGTCGTGTGCCTGCCAGGTCTGGCCCGCACCGCGGTCGATTTCGAGGCACTCGCTGTTGCTCTCGTGGCCGATGGGAAACGCCGCGTCTACGCCCTCGACTATCGCGGCCGCGGGCTCTCCGACTACGACCGCGATCCGCTGAACTACACGCTTGTGACCGAGCTCGGCGACACCATCGCGGTGCTCACTGCGCTGAACGCGATGCCTGCGGTGTTCGTCGGCACCTCGCGCGGAGGCTTGCTGACCATGCTGATGGCGGTGGCGCGGCCGACCGCGATCGCAGGCGCGGTGCTCAACGACATCGGCCCAGTGATCGAGCCCAAGGGGCTCGCACGGATCAAGAGCTACGTCGGCAAGCTGCCGCAGCCCACGAGCTTCGAGGAAGGCGCGGAGATCCTGCGGCGGCTGTTCGACTCCCAGTTTCCAAAGCTCACGGCGGACGACTGGCTCGCCTATTCACGGCGCACTTACAAGCAAGAGGGCCAAGCTCTCGCGCCGACCTATGACGTGCGGCTCGCAAAAACGCTCGAAGGCATCGAATTCGACAAGCCGCTGCCGCCGCTCTGGAAGGAATTCGACGCGCTCGCCGGCGTGCCGCTGATGGTCATTCGCGGCGCCAATTCGGATATCCTGTCCGAAGAAACCGTCGCCGCGATGCGCGAGCGGCATCCGGCCACGACCGCGCTCATCGTACCGGACCAAGGCCACGCTCCGCTGCTCGCGGAGGCCGATACGATCCGCCGGATCGCGACGTTCGTGGAGTCTTGCGACGCCGCGAAGGCACGCTGAACCAACCGAATTCCTAAGCGAGCGTACGCGCGGCTAAGGCCGCGAGATGCAAGGTCGCCCACTGCCTCCAACACATGGACAAAGAAAACCCCCGGCGGTTTCCCGCCGGGGGCTGTTGGTTAGATCAGCACTGCCGATCCTACGCGATCATCAAGGAACGATGTCGCGATGGATGCGGAACGCCGCGGTCCAAGCCGACTGGTCGGACACCGTGTAGGTGCCCGCGCCCTTCGCGCCCTGAGCGGCGGTCGTCGTGAAGATGTTGGTCGTGTTGATCTGAGCCGACTGCAGACGGGTGTAGAGCACGTCGACACCGAGGTAGAGACCCTTGGTGACGTCCCACTGCGAGCGCGAGCCCACGTTCCATTGGGCGAAGCCGGCGTTGCAGCCAGCAGCCCACGGAACCTGCGCCGAGCCGCTCGCGCAGATCAACGCATTCGCCGTGTCGTTGTACGAGACCTTGATGTAGGACCCGTAGAACGAGGTGTGCAGGGCCGGAGTCCAGTAGTGCTCGTAGGCCGCAGCAACGCTCCAGGCGGTCGTAAGCTGAACGTCGGTGCCGACGCCGCCGATGGCGCCATAGACGCCGTCGGTCATGAAGCCGAACGCCACATTCTGACCGTTCCAGATCAGCTTGCTCTGCGAGTTCGTGCTCGAGGCATACGCGATCGCACCCTGCGTGTAGCTCGCGACGGCGATGAAGTAGTCGCCGGCCGAGATGAACGGGGTGTTGATGCGGATGCCAGGCGAGACACCGAAGCCCCACTTGTTGCCCGGGTGACCCGTGGTTTCCGTGGCGCCGTAGTAGCCGGCGCTCACGTCATGCAGGACGCCGGAGATTTGCAGAGCGCCCCAGGCGCCGTCCCAACGGAGGTTGGCGACGATGTCCGGATTGCCGGTGTTGGCGGTCGTGCTGCCGCCCTGGCCAAGGTTGTTGGCCGGGAGCGTCGAGCCGAGACCACCGCTACCCGCCGCAGCCGGCGACCACGTGGCAGCCGCCGCGAGGATCGTCGGACGACGCAGCGACTGTTCGGCCGAGATCGAGGCCGACACGCCGTTGCCGAGCTGGGCGGTGTAAGCGGCAAGCATCTGGCCGCCGTCGCCCGTGTCCGCCGCGAAGATGCTGCCGGCGTGATAGGCCAGAGCCGCGCGCGGGAAGAAGTCGTAGAACGACGTCGCCTTACCGAACGTGAAGCCGGCGATCTGGATGAAACCGCGGGTCATGTAGACGTTCGGCGAGGTGGTCGGCGCAATGCCCGTCGTGTCCTGCTGGTAGCCCATCAACAGGTAGGTACGGAGCGTGCCGTACTGGGTCTGCTGGCGGGTGTCGAAGGTCGCGACAGCGCGGGTGCGCTGCGCCCAGTCGGCCGAGTCCGTGCGGGTATCGCGGCCACCGGTGCCCTCGGCGGGACCGTTGGAGATGCTGTTGCCGCCGTTGGCCCAGTTCGACTGGTAACGGATGTAGCCACCGACCTTCATGCAGATATCGGTGCCGGGGATGTAGTAGTACCCAGCGCCGTACAGGGAGCAAACCTTCACGTATTCGACCGGCTTGGCCTTAACGGGAAGATCGGCAGCCTGCGCCCCGGCAACAGCCATCAAACCAGCGGCCGAACCGAGGAGAAGCGTTTTCACCATCTTCATTTTGTTCCTCCATTATTGACTTCGGTGGGAGGGTCCGGTCCCCGCTGGGTGCTCAGCACCCCTGGAAGGTCCCCTTATCTCCCCGACCACTCGGACACCCCAATACACACGCAAGAAGTCCGAACGGGGCGACTGGGGTTGCCCCCCTCCGTCGCACGATCACCTTAGCGAAGGAGGTTCAGCAGGCAACGAAGAAGGGCCCGTTTTCACAGCCCCAAACTCGCTATTCCGGGCGGTGTTGCTGGAAAGGCACGAGGCCTGTGCACAACTCTAAGAAATTATTAAGCGATCTGGACTTCGCCTTTTGAATCAATCGATTCGCGTCATTTCAAGGGGGCTGCGAAGCCGCCCATCAGAACATCAATTTCCCGAAAATCCATACGCTGTCTCATTTTGAAGCAGATGGAAATGAGGCAGCGTGGCTATCCGGCAACACTCCTGATGGGGACGTTTTGGGCAGAGAACCCAGCTCAGGATCGCGCGAAGCCGGTTGCATCAAAACGCGGCAATGAGCGGTTTTCCATCATTCGGCGGCACGCAAGGCACGTGTTGTTCCCGGTTCCCGATTGTTCCCCGGTTCCAAGGAACCTCACCCACAAGCAAGTCTCGCAAGCGAACACGCAACGCCACGATCGCGCTTCAATCGATGAGATCAACCGCGAAACTTTGCGGCTTTGTCTGCCTTTGATGCCGGTCGTGCATCGTCGCGTAAGCCGACTCGATGTGGCGCGTGAACCGCGCCGTATCGAACAACTGATCGCGATGATGCGCGAGTTTGTCCTTGAACGCGGCAATGAGCGATGGATCGTGCGCGAGCTTCAAAGCCAACGCCTCATAGCTCTCAAGTGACGTTGCGATGAGATCAGACAGTCCGGCTGCATTGAGTTGGCTTGCCGCGACGCGCCCCGCGAAAGTCGGACCGAGACAGGTCAGCGCCGGTACTCCAGCCCAAAGCGCATCACTTGTCGTCGCGTGGCCATTGTAGGGCAGCGTATCGAGAAACAGATCCGCCTGCCGGAGACGCGCAAGATGATCCGCATTGGTCGGAACGCGCTGCGCAAAGATCAGCCGCTCCGGCGAAACACCCGATTTTTCCGCCTCTCGACGCAGATTCTCCACGGCAGCCGGATTTGCCTGTGCGAGCCAAAGGACACCGTCCTCCGTCGCCTTGAGCAGACGCATCCAGACGTGAAAGACATCGGGCAGAATCTTGTAAGCGTTGTTGAAACAGCAGAACACAAATCCGGTTTCGGGCAGCCCGCATTCGCTCCGCGTCGGGGTTCGTTCCGAAATGCCGCGCCGCGCATCCGCGGCCATAAAGGTGCCCGGGAGCCAAACAACCTGCTCGCTGTAAAACTCGAGATGATTTCGCGGGATCGCCGTTTCATCCGCGAGAATGTAGTCGATGTGATCCGCTCCCATCGTCCCCGGATAACCCAGGTAGTTCACCTGAATGGGGGCAGGCCTCCGCGCCAGAATGTTTGGACGGCAGCCTTGGGTGAACCCGGTCAGGTCCACCGCAACATTGATTTCGAGACGCCGGATCAGATCCGCGATCTCTTGATCGCTTTGCGACCGAACATCCAAAAACCGCTCGAACGACAATTGGACGCGGCGGCTCAAATCCGATTCCGAATTCGGTCCAAGCGAGATGGCGGTGATTTCAAACCGCGCTCTGTCGTGCTCTTCGAACACTCCTACCATTTGCCGGGCGACGGGATGGTCCGACAAATCGGGCGAGAGGTACGCCACGCGGATACGATCGTGGCTGTATTTTTCGCCGCGCCAAATCGCGGGAAAAACCGGCTGTTCTTCAGCGTATCGTTTGGTACCGATCAACTGATCGGCCGGCGATGACAACGCGGCAAGCAGCGTGAACGGAATGCTTGGCAGCCGCCGCTGTCTCGTTGCGGCGGCGAGGTTGTGAATGTCCGCTGCAAGATTTGTCCAGTCGCACAACTGAATTTTCGTCTGAAGCCGCGCGCCTGCGGCGAATTTCAAGTCGGAATTGAGCGAAAGCGCCCTGTCGCACGCGGCATAGGCCTCGCCGTAGTCTCTCGTCTCGATGAAGACGTTACCGCGACCGAGCCAAGCCTCTGCGAGATTGGATTTCAGCGCTAGCGCGCGGTCGTAGGCGCTCAGCGCTTGATCGTAGAGCTTGAGCTGCGCCAGCGATTTTCCCTTGTTGTAAAAAGCGCCGGCGTAATTGGCGTTGAGCGAAATCGCCTTGTCGAAATCGGCGATCGCCTCCTCGTAGCGCGCCAGATCGTTGAAAACGGTGCCGCGGTTGTTCCAGGTGTCCGCGACCGATGGATTGATCCGCAAGGCCTGGCTGAATTGCTCCAGCGCCTCCCCGGACCGGCGAAGCGATTTGAGGATGATCCCGTAGTTATAGAAAGTGGCATCCGAGGTTGCGTTTTCACGCAGCGCCAATTTCACGTAGCGCTCGGCCTCCTCAAACCGCCCGAGCTGCGTGAGCAGCATGCTGTACAGATTGAGACCGGCGACATGTCGGGGCTGAGCAGCGAGAAGTTTCCTGAGAAGCTTCTCGGCGTCGAGCGTTTGCCCAGTCTGAAGCGCTGAAATAATGCGCCGCAACACGTCATCCACGGAGGAAACCCTGTCCGGCGGCACGATGGGCCATCAGCCCTACCCGCGGCCGCCGTGCAAACGCAAAATGCTTTCTGCGCTCTGGGGGGAAAATGGCGGAGAGGGAGGGATTCGAACCCTCGATACGGTGTAACCCGTATGACGATTTAGCAAACCGTTGCCTTCAGCCACTCGGCCACCTCTCCGTCGGGCCGGGTATGCCCGACGACTGTGGCGTTGACAAGATGTGACTGAAAACTGTGGGTTTTCAGGCCGCTGCGCGGAGGCTTGGAACCACCTTCGGGGCTTCCGGATGAGCCTTCAGCCAGTCGCGCGCGGCGCGCTGAGCCTGACCGATCTGCGCGTCCGTCATCTCGGCCGCGATCTCGCGGCGCAAACGGATCGCCTCGGCGTTGCCCTTCATCGCCGCGAGGTTGAACCACTTGTGCGCGATGACGAGATCGGCCGGAACCGACCGTCCGCTCGAGTACATCATCCCAAGCTCGAACATGGTGTCGGCGGTCGCCGGCGCTTCGGCAAGACCCGCGACGTCGGCGGTCATTTCAAAACGTGCCATTGCAATCCCCTGTCCCTGGCGCGCGCCTCCCCTGTTTCGGCGCCACGCTGCTCTCCGACCGCTTTTCGGTTCGGACGCGAGGATCATCGGGCTAAAATTTGAATGGCAGTTTAAGCATCGCGATGAATCACTCGTGAATACAAGGCTTTGCGAGAACCGGCGCAAGGTTCCGCTAACCACCGAAACCCCACTGGAATCGCATTTTTCGGTCCGTGTTGATGGGTTGCTAACGCTCCGCGTTGGCGCTGTGATAACCATCGTCATCGCGGGCACGTTCGCCCGCCCATCTCACTCGCATGTGTCTGGGGGCTCTCGATGAAACGCATTCTGCTCGCGCCACTCGCCGCGCTTGCGCTCAGCTCAACGCCCGCACTCGCCGGCGATCCGACCGGGATGTGGCTCACCGAAGACGGCGAAGCAAAGATCAAGGTTGCGGCGTGCGGCAGCGCGATGTGCGGAACGATCGCGTGGCTGAAAGAGCCGAATGACAAGGCGACCAACAAGCCGAAGACCGACAAGAACAACGCGGACGCGTCGCTGCGCAACCGTCCGATCATCGGCTCCCCCGTCGTGCTGTCGATGAAGCCGGACGGCAACGACAAATGGTCCGGCCAACTCTACAACGCCGAGGACGGCAAAACCTACTCGGGCAACATCGTGCTCGCCGGCAATACCCTGAAGGTGCAAGGCTGCGTCACGATCATCTGCAAGACCAAGAGCTGGACGCGTACGAATTAGCGCGCCCGCTGCCCGAACAGCACCGCCCTCACCTTCGGGTCGCCGACGTTCACCTCGTTCGCCGCCTCGACGCGGATATGCATGCCGCGGGCGACCGCAGGCCGTGCCCGCACGACATCGAGCCAGCGTTTGAGATGCGGGAAATCTGCGAATGCCTCGCCCTGCCGCTCGGCATGGCGGATCCAGCTCACGCAGGCCATGTCGGCGATGGAGTAAGCCCCCGCGAGGAAGCGGCGATCCTTCAGGCGCGTGTTCATCACGCCGTAGATGCGGTTCATCTCGTTTGAGAAGCGCTCGATCGCATAGGGGATCTTCTCAGGCGCGTAGCGGCGGAAGTGGTTCGCCTCCCCCGCCTTGGGCCCAAGGTTCGCCATCTGCCAGAACAGCCATTGATCGACCTCGACGCGCGCCCGTTCGGCCGCCGGATAGAACCTCCCGGTCTTGCGTCCGAGGTATTGCAGGATCGCGCCGGACTCGAAGACCGAGATCGGCTTGCCGCCCGGCCCGTTCGGATCGACGATCGCCGGCATCCGGTTGTTCGGCGAGATTTTGAGGAACGCAGGCTCGAACTGCTCGCCCTTGGCGATGTTCACCGGGATCACGTTATAGGGGAGCCGGCACTCCTCCAGCATGATCGTGACCTTGTGGCCGTTCGGCGTCGGCCAGTAGTAGACCTCGATCGGCTTTGGGTGCGCCCGCCGCGCAGGCTTCGCCGCCTTTGTCTTCGATGTACGCTCGCTCGGCGCTCGTTTGGCCATCGGAAACCCCTCCCTGGCGCTTCTTGGCCGCTTCCGCAGCCCCAGGATCAATCGTAGGCTTCTAGCGTAGGCCTATCACGCAAGCTTGACGCGGTCCCGCGCCAGCAAGGGAGACATCCTGATGTTGAAGACCATCCTCTCGGCGGCCATCGCCGCCGCTCTGATCACTGCCACCGCCGCGCCCTCCTACGCCGAGAAGAAGCTCACGCCGCAACAGCAGAAGATGAAGGACTGCGGGCCGAAGTGGGCGGACTACAAGAAGGCGAACAACGTGAAAGGCCGCGCCGAATACCGCAAGTTCATGAAGACCTGTCTCAAGGGCTGAACCAGCCATCAGCATCACACAAACAACATCCTGAAACGACCGAGGGCGTCGGAGAGACTGGAGGTCTCGCCGACGCCCTCTGTCGTCTTCCGGACCGGGAGTTCGTCATATCGATCGCATAGCGCAAACCGACATGGGACACTCACCGGTCCGTATGACGTGATCTTCGACGAAGTCAGAAAGTAGAAAGCCGAAGATCAAGCAGAAAGATTAAGAGCGCTTCTTGCCCTTTTTCTTCGCTGCCTTCTTCGCCGTCTTTCTCTTCTTCGCCATTTTGCTGCCCTCCTAGCCACATCATGATTGAGTGGCGATGTCGGATCAGTGCCGCCGCGAATCGACGTGCACTCCCTCTCGATTACACCAGCACAACGAAAAAAACACTTACCGCGCTGCTCGAACGGTGTACGCGAGCTTAAAAATGCCCACCTTCGCCGATCGATCGTTCGCAAAGTCAGCGCGCGTCTGCACTTCGAAAATGCAAGAGCGCGTTTGCGAGAGAGTTTTTCCGAATTGCAAAAATGCCGATGACATAAGGGCTTTTTGCATGTGGAAAAATTTTCGCACGCAAAAAAGCAAAAACGGAAAATCGCGCGCCGCGCGTTCTCAAATTTCAAAATCGAACGCGTGTGGTGAATTTGCACATGCCAAAAATAATTTTGCACAGGCCACTGAATCCGGGGCTTCACGGACGGTCAAACGATCAAAAACGAGCGAATCGGGAGAATCGATTCGCGGTCTCGATGCCGCGAGACAACCCGACAGCCGATCGCGAGACGTCCCCGCACATCATCGGATGAAAGTTTTTGGTGCCCGATGATGCTGCGGGTGTGTGCAGCGCATCCAAGGCGCGTTCGAAACCGTTCGAGCGCGTGGAAGCGGCGTTCATGAACGCGAAAGAGCGCCACCGAAGGTCATCGGCGGCGCCCTCGTGGCATTCCACGACGCTCAAACGAGGTCAGAGACCGAGTTTTTTCTTCAGAAGGTCGTTCACGGCCTGCGGATTGGCTTTGCCGCCGGATACTTTCATCGCCTGACCGACGAACCACATCATCGCCTTCTGGTTCGCCTTGGCCTGTTCGACCTTATCCGGGTTCATGGCAATCAACTCGTCCACCACCTTCTCGATCGCGCCGAGATCGGTGACCTGCTTCATGCCGCGCTGTTCGACGATCTGACGCGGGTCGCCGCCCTCGGTCCAGACAATCTCGAACAGATCCTTGGCGATCTTGCCGGAGATCACCCCCTCCTTGATCAGGTCGAGCACCGCGCCGAGCTGTTTGCCGCTGACGGGTGAATGCGCGATGTCATTGCCTTCCTTGTTGAGGCGGCCGAACAGCTCATTGATTACCCAGTTCGCCGCAATTTTTGCGTCGCGGCCCTTGGCCACCGCTTCGAAATAATCGGCGTTGGCGCGCTCGGCGACCAATACGCCCGCGTCGTAGGCTGAGAGGCCAAGTTCGCTCACGAAGCGCGCCTTCTTCTCGTCCGGCAGCTCCGGCAGATGCGCCTTCAGGTCATCGACATAGGCCTGATTGAATTCGAGAGGCAGCAGATCCGGATCGGGGAAGTAGCGGTAGTCGTGCGCCTCTTCCTTCGATCGCATCGGGCGGGTCTCGCCCTTGCTTGGATCGAACAGCCGCGTCTCCTGATCGATGGCGCCGCCGTCCTCAAGGATTTCGATCTGCCGGCGCGCCTCGACCTCGATCGCCTGCCCGATAAAGCGGATCGAGTTCATGTTCTTGATCTCGCAGCGGGTGCCGAGCTTGCCGCCGGGCTTGCGCACCGACACGTTCACGTCGGCGCGCAGGTTGCCTTTCTCCATGTCGCCGTCGCAGGTGCCAAGGTAACGGAGGATGGAACGAAGCTTGGAGACGTACCCCTGCGCCTCTTCCGCCGAGCGGATGTCGGGCTTCGAGACGATCTCCATCAAGGCGACGCCAGAGCGGTTGAGGTCGACCAGCGACATGGTCGGGTGCTGATCGTGGATCGACTTGCCCGCGTCCTGCTCCAGATGCAGCCGCTCGATACCGACCGTGACGCTGTCGCCGCCCGGCAGATCGACGACCACCTCACCCTCGCCCACCACCGGCGACTTGTACTGGCTGATCTGATAGCCCTGCGGCAGATCGGGATAGAAATAGTTCTTCCGATCGAACACCGATTTCAGATTGATCTTGGCGTTCAGCCCGAGCCCGGTGCGGATCGCCTGCTTCACGCACTCCTCGTTGATGACCGGCAGCATGCCCGGCATCGCGGCATCGACCAGCGAGACGTGCTCGTTGGGAGCGGCGCCGAACGCGGTCGCGGCGCCGGAGAACAGCTTGGCGTTGGAGGTGACCTGGGCATGGACCTCCAGGCCGATCACGACCTCCCAGTCGCCGGTTGCCCCCTTCATCAGCTTCGACGGCTTGCTCTGAATGTTCATCGCCAAAATCCCTTACCGGCCTTTCAAATCGCGCTCGCAGCCGGTCCCGTCAAGTCTCGGGCAATTTCTGCCAGATTGTCGGTTACGGAATGCCGAAGTAGCCTCGTTCTCTCCCCATTTTCAGCAAGGTCCACCAATGCCGGAAATCAAAGTCCTGTCGTCGCTTGCCACCAAAGAGGCCTATCTGGAACTGGTCCCGCAGTTCGAGAAGGCCACCGGGCACAAGATCGCGACCACCTGGGCTGGAACGGTCGACATTATGAAGCGGATGGCCGAAGGCGAGGTTTATGACCTTCTCGTCGCCTCCAGCAGCGCCATCGACGAGCTGATCAAGCTCGGCAAGATCGTGGCCGGCAGTCGCACCGACATGGCGCGGACCGGCATCGGCATCGCCGTACGCGCGGGCGCGCCGCGTCCCTCGATCAAGTCGGGCACCGATCTGAAGAAAACGCTGCTCGCGGCCAAGACCGTCGGCTATTCGACCGGTCCGAGCGGCGTCTATCTCGCCGGTCTGTTCGATCGCATGGGCATCGGCCCGGAGGTGAAAGCCAAGACCAGAACCGTGGCATCCGGCCTCACCGTCGGTTCGATCATCGTCACCGGCGAAGCCGAACTCGGTTTCCAACAGATCAGCGAGTTGTGCCACGTCGAAGGCATCGACTACATCGGCCCGCTGCCACCCGACGTGCAGCACGTCACGGTGTTCTCTTGCGGCATTCATGCGCAGGCACCGGAGGCGATTGCGGCCAAGGCGCTGGTGCAATTCCTCACCGGACCGAATGCGAAGCCGGTGATCGAGAAGGCTGGACTGGAAGCGGCGTAGCCGTGCTTCTCATTCTCTTTCCCTTTTGCGCTACCGCGCGCTGAGGCGCCGGATTAGACTGCTCCCCAATCAACAAAATGCATTGGGGAAACGTCATGCGTATTCGTCTTGCTGCGGCCATCGCCGCGATCTTTTTCATGGCCGGTGTCGCGCAGGCCGCCGAGATCAAGGTTCTATCCACTCAAGCGACGGAAGAGTCCTACAAGGAGCTGATCCCGGCGTTCGAGAAGGCAAGCGGCCACAAGGTCACGACGATCTTCACCGGCACGCTTGACGCCAACAAACGGCTCGCCGCGGGCGAAACTTACGACATGATCATCATGTCGGCGCCTTCGATCGAGGAACACTTGAAGAGCGGCAAGCTTGCCGCGGGCAGCCGTGTTGATCTCGCTAAATCCGGCGTCGCCATCGCCGTGCCGAAGGGCGCGCCAAAGCCGGATATCTCCACCACCGAAGCCGTGAAGAAGCTCCTGCTTACGGCAAAATCCATCGGCTATTCGACCGGTCCGAGCGGCAACTACTTCCTGACACTGCTCGACAAGCTTGGCGTCGCCAACGAAGTCAAACCGAAACTGAAACAAACCCCGACCGGCGTATTCGTCGGCACGATCATCGCGAGCCGCGAGGTCGAGTTCGGCGTCCAGCAGGTGAGCGAGCTGTCTCACTTCCCCGGCATCGACTATGTCGGGCCCCTGCCCGCCGATATCCAGAGCTACACGATGTTCTCAAGTGGCATCGTCGCGGGCGCGAAGGAAGCTGAAGCCGCAAAGGCGCTGGTGAAGTTCATCACCTCGCCCGCAGCGGCAGGCGCTTACAAGAAACGCGGGATGGATCCAGCCTGACGCTTACTGCGCCGACGCCTCGGCAACGTGCGCCGCGGGTGTCCGCTTGAACGGCGGCAGATGACGCGGCGCACGCGGCCCCACCGCGCCGACGCTCGCCAGAAATTCGCGGAACACCGGATTGATCCGCAGTGCCTCGCCGCCTGCCTCGATCAGCGTGTCGACCTGCTCTGGCGCCAACTTGAAGCGCGACGGCACGGCGTTGAGCACCGCCGCGCGCTCTTGCCCGAGCTGGTCGAAACCGACCCGATTCACATAGAAGCGCACATCGCGGCAATTCCAATTGGCCGCCACGCCGAAACGCTGCCGCTGTTCCGCCGACAGTCCGCAGCGCCAGCGGATCAACGTGGTTTCCCAATCCCGGGTGGTGGCGTCGAACGCCTGGAAGCTCGCACGCACGCTCGCATCGATCGCGGTGTCGGCTGCTGCCATTACAAGCTCGGCACCATTCGGCCCCTGCACGGTCTGCGTCCAGTTACCGGAGGGGCCACGGCCAGCGTCGACCACGACGAACATCACGCGGCGCAGCTTTACAGCCTGCAGCGGCGTCAGCGGGCTGTAAGGCGTCTCCGACGACAGCCGGGCGATGGTGACACCCGAGAGCCCGTAGTTGTCGACCAGCCCGCCGTCGAGGAGCTTGATGAAGTTCATCGAGCCGTCGCGGTAGCGCGCCATCGCGTCGGCAAAGGTCTTCAGCATCGGTGGAGCTGCCGGGTTCTTTCGCGCGCGCTCGATCCAGGCCGGCAGCGGCGTGTTGCATTGCTCCGGATAGGTGCGGATCACCACCGGCGCAAAGATCACCGGCACCGCGGCGGACGCCGCGACTGCCTCCGCGATCGGATAGGAATCGAGGTCGCTGCAAATCGCAGCGAACGCCGTCGGGCCGAACACGAAGGCCGTGCGATTGTAGATGTCGGAGGCATTGATCCAGACCTGCGGCCGGCGCTGGCGACGCAGTTGCCCGAACGTCGCGCCTTCGAACAGGTTCTGGTCGAGCCAGCGCGGGAAGTTGGTGGAGTCGTTCACACCGCCGGCGAAGGCGCGGGCGATGCTCACCGGATTGAGTGCGGTCGAGAGCTGTTCCTCGGCGTCGCGCAGCAGGAAGCGCTCTCGGAAGTCGGCGAGCGCCGCACGTTTCTTCAATCCGTAGTACGCGGCAAGCACAGAGCCGCCCGACACACCGGAGACGAAATCGACCTGATCGAGCAGCGACCCCGATCGGGAGCGTCCGGGCATTCGTGTGCGCTCGATCTCGCTTAGCACGCCGAAGGCGAATGCCGCGGCACGCGTGCCGCCGCCGGAAAAGCTCAGGCCTACGAGCAGTTCGTCGCCGGAGGATGCCCCCTCCGCACCGAATGCCGCGGCAAGACTGTCCCCTGGCGCCAGCGGCTGGTTGAGCGGTTCGTTGTGGATCGATGCGCAACCGGAAACGGCCGCGAAAACGACCGCAGCGCCCATCAGATTGCGGAGGAACATCATCCCCAACAACAGCCCCCTACGACTCCCCGGAAGAGATTCTCTATATCGGCGAGGTTTTTAGCCGGTCAAGGGAGCGGAAATGGGTTCAAAAACCGACAACAAATGTTTGAAATTGCGGCGCTAACGCCGGGCCGAACCCGTAGTCAGAGCAGCCACAATCGCGTCCCATCCGGCCTCGATCGGCCCCTCCGCAGCAGCACGGCGGGCGTGGCGGTACCAGTATAAGGCATTGCCCTGGTCCCCCTCCGCGCGATGCAGATAGGCATGCACCCACGCGGCCTCCGGTGAGTGCTCATCCATCACCAGCCGGTGCGCCTTGTCCCAGTCGCCCTTCCTCGCCCACCACAGCCCCTGAAGCGCCGCGCTCACCGCCCTCGGCGGCACTGCGTTCGACAGACTGCGCTTGAAGGCTGCGGGCGTCATCGCACGGGCATTGTCTCGCGATCACGACGGATACACCTGCGGCACCGGGATTTCTCGGCCCAAGACCTGTTGGAGTATATCGAAGCCGTCGAAGAACGCCTGGTATTGGATCAGCTTGCCGTCGCGATACTGGTGAAACGTGGCGCTCTTGTAACGGATGATACGTCCGCTCCCGCGCTGGCGCAGCGCGTTGTCACAGATCGCGACCGCGCGATCGTCCTCAACCACGACAAGCTCGAGATCGGTGCGCACCGCCTCGATCACATCGTCGATCCGCTTCAGCGCGGCGAGCACATTGAACTTGCCCTGCACACGATTGGGGATCGGCATCGCCTCAGGCGGGCTGTGCATGATCCATTCGATGTCGTCGTGAAACAGATCGAGGACGAACAGCCGTTCGCCCTTGTTGAAGGCGTCATAGGAACGATGCAGCAGAGCCCGGATTTCGTCCGACTTCATTGTTCTCCCCAGAGGCGGGCACGCTCCGTGGGTCGAACATCGTCACCACCACGGATGCGGTTTGAACCGCCCCGCTGCATCTTCGATGACCTGACCGAGAGAAAAAAGAGTCTCTTCGTCGAACGGGCGTCCTATCAACTGCAATCCGAGCGGCAACCCCTGCCCGTCGAGTCCGGCAGGCACCGCGATGCCAGGAAGGCCCGCCATGTTCACCGTCACCGTGAACACGTCGTTCAAATACATCTCGATGGGATCAGCCCCACCCTTCTCGCCGATGCCGAACGCAGCCGACGGCGTCGCGGGCGTCAGCATCGCGTGGATGCCTTGCGCGAAGCAGTCTTCGAAATCCTTTTTGATGAGCGTGCGGACCTTTTGCGCGCGCAGGTAGTAGGCGTCGTAGTATCCCGCAGAGAGAACGTACGTGCCGATCATGATGCGGCGGCGGACTTCCTTGCCGAAGCCTTCGGCGCGCGTCTTCTCGTACATGCCGATGATATCGCGGTCCGGCACCCGCAGCCCGTAGCGCACGCCGTCGTAGCGCGCGAGGTTCGACGAAGCTTCAGCCGGCGCGACGATGTAATAGGCCGGCAGCGCGTACTTCGTGTGCGGCAGCGACACTTCGACAAGCTCGGCGCCCGCAGCCTTTAGCCAGTCCTGCCCCTGCTGCCAGAGCTTCTCAATCTCGGCCGGCATGCCATCGACGCGGTATTCCTTCGGAATGCCGATCCGCATGCCCTTCACGGACTTGCCGACCGCCTCTTCGTAGTTCGGCACCTTGAGATCGACGGACGTGGTATCCTTCGGATCGTATCCCGCCATCGAGCGCAGAAGGATTGCCGCGTCGCGCACGGTGCGCGTGAACGGGCCGGCCTGATCAAGAGAAGATGCGAACGCAACGATGCCCCAGCGAGAACAGCGCCCGTAGGTCGGCTTGATGCCGACGATGCCGGTGAACGCGGCGGGCTGACGGATCGAACCGCCGGTGTCGGTGCCGGTCGAGCCGAGCGCGAGATGGGCCGCGACCGCCGCAGCCGAGCCGCCCGACGAGCCGCCCGGCACCACCTTCGCGTTGGAGCCCTTGCGACGCCACGGCGACGTCACCGGCCCCATGAACGAGGTCTCGTTCGACGAGCCCATGGCGAACTCGTCGTTGTTGGTCTTGCCGAGCATCACCGCGCCGTCGCGCCAGAGCTGCGAGGTCACGGTCGAGTCATACGGCGGCACGAAGTTGTCGAGGATGCGTGAGCACGCGGTTGTGCGCACGCCCTCGGTGCAGAACATGTCCTTGACGGCAATCGGGATGCCGTCGAGCGGATGCATCTCGCCCTTGGCGATGCGGGCGTCGCTCGCCTTCGCCATCGCATGCGCGCGCTCGGGTGTTTCGAGCACATAGGCATTCAGCGCGCTGGCCTTCTCGATCGCAGCGAGATGGGCCTCGGCGAGTTCGGCCGCGGAGAATTTCTTTTTGTGGAGCCCCGCGCGCGCTTCCGCGATCGTGAGATGGGTGAGTTCGCTCATTCAGGATCGTCGCACACGAAACCGGACTTCACGCCCGTGGCTGCCTCAACCGGTGCAGGCTTGGATACGGTCTGAGGCAGTGTCCTGGGCACGCCATCGTCTCCGATCAGCGTCACCTCGCACTCCCATGGCTGTGCCATGCGCTTCGCCTGCTCGACCGCGTCGAGATAGGCGTAGAACATGTTCATCTCGTCACAGGCCATGCACATGGCTATTCGACCACCTTGGGCACCATGAAATAGTGATCCTGCGTCGCCGGCGCGTTGCGGGTCACGGCGTCCGCGTTCTCGCCATCGTTGACCACATCGTGGCGCTTTTTCATGACCATCGGCATCACCGAGGTCATCGGCTCGACGCCCTCGACATTGACCTCAGAGAGCTGCTCGACGAAGGCGAGGATCGAGTTGATCTCGCCCCGCAGGTGCTCAACCTCCTCGTCGGCAACCGCGATCCGCGCCAGATGCGCGATACGGCGGACTGTTGGGGCGTCAACGGACATAGGAACCCTTGGAAACCCCTTCGGGGCAAATCAGTTTCGGGCTTGGCTATAGCAGACCGCCGTTTCGGCCCGCAACGGACCCCGATAGTGGCCCAACTACGGGTGGTCCGGGCAGCGGTTCACCTCCACGGTGACGTGAGACAGGCCCTCGATCCCCACCAGCCGCGCCTTATAGAGCGAGGCCGGCTGCGGATCGTGCGTCACCACGGAGACGATCACCGCCGCATGCCCCGGCCCGAGCCGCCACAGGTGCAGGTCGCTGACGCGGTCATCCCCCACCTCGAGCCGGGAGCGAACCGCATCCGCCATCGCGGAGCCGGGCATCACGTCGAGCAGCACCGCCCCCGACGAGCGGAGGAGCCCAAACGACCAGTGGGCGATCACCAGCGCACCGAGAACGCCCGCCACGGGATCGAGCCAGACCCAGCCGTAAAACCGCCCCGCCAGCAGTGCGGCAATCGCCAACACCGAGGTCAACGCATCGGCGAGCACATGGAAATATGCCGCCTGTGCGTTGTGATCGCCGTGATGGTGGTGATGATCGTCTTCCTCGTGATGATGGTGGTGATCCTCATCGAACAGAAGCCACGCGCTGACGAGATTGACGAGCAGGCCCACCACTGCAATGCCGATGGCGAGATCGAAATCGATCCGAACCGGATTGGCGAGCCGCATCACCGACTCGTAGCCGATCAGGAGCGCCACGATCGCAAGAATCATCGCGCTCGCAAACCCCGCGAGTTCGCCGAGCTTTCCGGTGCCAAATGAAAACCGCGGATCGTCGGCGTGGCGCCGCGCAAAGCGATAGGCCATCGCCGCGATCATCAGCGCACCCGCGTGCGTGGACATGTGCCAGCCGTCGGCGACCAGCGCCATCGATCCATAGACCGTGCCACCGATGATCTCCGCGACCATCATCACAGACGTCAGCGCGACGACGAGCCATGTGCGGCGCTCGTGCGCGTCGTGCTTCTCGCCCAGAAACTGATGCGAGTGCTGCCAATGGTCGAGGGAATGGGTATGCATGAGGTCGTCCTTCAGACAGCTTGGCTACTGGATAAGCCGGGCTAGATATAAGCGTCTGTGCGCCGGGACGCGACCCCACTTCAGCCCGGAACCATTCAAAACCGGACGTTCTCGACCACGCTCCAGCCGAGAGCTTTCAGCTTCTGCTTCGCAAGTGCAGTAGCCTGTCCGGAGATGCGCAGTTCCCCGCGGGCGTTCGGCACCCTCCGCTTTGCATCCGCTGCCGCATCGCTCAACGCCTTACTGGTGGTTTCAGTCCAGGACAGCGCGTCGACCGGCATGATGCCGACCACCCGGCCGTCACGCGTGAGGTTGAATGGGTAACCGCCCAGGATGATGAATTGCGTGAGGCCGCCGCGATGGGCCGCGATCATCTCGGCGCGCTTCCGCGTGAAATACGCGATCCCGCGCGAGTTGGCGTTCTGCGCCTGCTGGAAGAACAGTCGCCGATCGGCGACCGCGTTCATGCTGTCGAGCGCCGCCACGGTCGCTGCGAGATCGATCGGCGTGTAGTTGCGGTTCACCAGCAACGCCTCGATCAGTTCGGGCTCCACCTCCATCGCCTTCAGCCGCTGGCGGTTGAGGTCCATGATCTGCGCTGGCGTGTAATCGCGCGCGAGGTCTTCAAGCTTGGCGTCGCCCAGCCGGTTCGCAGTCGACAGGTTCGACACCACAATTCCCGCCGCGCCCGGCACCACGAACAGCGCACCGGAGACTGTGAGGCCGCCGGTCGCTGCCGCTTCCGACAGCCGTTCAAGCTTTGCGGAGAGCGGCGAAAGATCGGTGTAAGGATCAACGCCGAACCGCGTCGCAAGCTTCCGCCTTTGTTCGGTCACCCCGAGGAGACTCGCCACCGCGTTCTCGTTCGTCTTCCCCATGTTGTTCATGTTCGCGCCGATGCGGCCGAACATGTTGCCGATGCCGGAGAACGTGTCCTGGACGGTCTGCGCCGGGTTCGTGATAAGGCGGCCGGTGTATTTCAGCGGGCTCAGGCCCGCCTCGGCGAGCGCCTTGCCGAAGCTCTCCGAGCCGCTGATCTTTTCCAGTTCGCGAAGCGCGGCAAGCTCGACGATCCGCATCTTCAACATCTGGTCGCCCTGCACGTTGACGTCACCGTAAGGCGTGCCGAGCGTGTAGAGGCGAAGCAGCCCGTCGCTGCGCACCGGGTCCTGGATCGAATAGTTCTCGTCGCCGATCTTGATGCCGGGAATTTTATTCGCGGCGAAGTTCGGCGGCCGCTCGAACTGCGCCAGCGCCGCGCCTGACCATGCGAGCAGCGCAGCAACCGTCGCCAACGATTTCGACCATTGAAGGATTGGCATCGAGGCTCGCGATGAATCGGGGCAACGCGCCGATTTGAGCGCGGTATCCCGGTCC
This sequence comes from Pseudomonadota bacterium, assembly GCA_040756555.1. GTDB lineage: Bacteria > Pseudomonadota > Alphaproteobacteria > Rhizobiales > Xanthobacteraceae > Z2-YC6860. Next base: position 107,530 of record JBFLYS010000010.1, read on the forward strand.
TCACAAGCGGCTAATTTTGGGTCAATTGACGCAAGGCGGCTTGGGCCTCCGAAATCAGCTTCGCGGTCAGCGCCCGCGCCGGCATTTCGCGACCGAGGGCCGCCGCCTGCCCCGACCACATGGAGGAGAAATCGCCTGAACCCTGGGACTGGGCCTTGGCGTGGAGCGGCGCGAGCGCCCCGCCCGCCAGTGGAAACTCCGGCGCGATCGGGTTGATCGGCCCGATCTCGCGCATCACGCGGTTGATGATGCCTCGCGCGGGCCGCCCGGTCATGAGATTGGTGAGCACTGTGCCGTCGTCGCGGGAGTTTTTCAGCGCCGAACGGTGCGGCGGCGCGATCTTGGACTCCGGGCAGAACAGATAGGCGGTGCCGAGTTGTACGCCGGACGCACCGAGCGCGAAGGCCGCCGCGATCCCGCGCCCGTCGGTGATGGCGCCCGCTGCGATCACCGGGACCTTCACCGCATCCACCACCTGCGGCACCAGCGCGAAGGTGCCGACCTGCGTCCCGATGTTCTCTGTCAAGAACATGCCGCGGTGGCCGCCCGCTTCCACACCCTGCGCGATGATGGCGTCGCAGCCGCCCGCTTCGAGCCAGCGCGCCTCTTCCACCGTGGTCGCCGAGCTGATCACCAGGCAACCTGTCGCTTTCACACGCTTCAGGAGCGCCGGCTCCGGCAGGCCGAAATGGAAGCTCACAACCTCGGGCTTCAAATCCTCCACCGCCGCGCAAAAATTCGCGTCGAACGGCGTGCGGTTGCTGGAGGGTACCGGCGCGTTGGGGTCGATGCCCAGTTCCACGTAGTAGGGTTTCAGCCGCTCACGCCAAGCATGCTCACGCGCGTTGTTCGGCACCGGCGGCTTGTGACAGAAGAAGTTGAGGTTGATCGGCTTCTTGGTTGCCGCGCGGATCTTCGCGAACTGCTCGCGCATCTGCTGTTCGTTGAAGGTCGCAACCGGCAGCGAGCCAAGCCCGCCCGCCTCGGCAACCTCGATGGCAAGCGCTGCGTCGCCGGAGCCCGCCATCGGTCCGAGTACGATTGGATGCTCGATCTTGAACAGGTCGATGATACGGCGGCTGGGCCACATGGCCTGTCTCCCGGCAAGGCGACTGATGATCCGCAATATGATCCGGCTTCGCCAAGACCGCTATAGCGCCGCGACGCCGCGCATTCGTATCGGGCGAAGGTAAGTTTTGCTGCCTCAAGAGTCTGTTGAAACGCCCGCGCGCGGGTCCAATATAGGGTTCATGGACGCACCAAACCCTTCCTCCGTTCCGACGGGCGCCAACCGCGCCCCCCTGCACATTGGCGCGGTGGGGCTCGCTGTCCGCGACCTCGACACGATGGAAGCGTTTTATCAGGGCCTGCTCGGTCTCTCTTTGATCGACCGCACCTCCAGCCGGTCGCGGCTCGGCGCCGGCGGCGTTGCGCTCCTCGAACTTGAGCAGCGACCGGATCTGAAGCCCGACGACGAGCGCACCGCGGGCCTCTATCACACCGCCTTCCTGTTCCCGACCCGCGCAGACCACGCGCGCTGGGTCATGCACATCGCGCGCAACCGCGTGCAAATCACCGGCGCGTCGGACCACGGCGTCAGCGAGGCGTTCTATCTCGACGATCCCGAAGGCAACGGCGTCGAGGTATACAACGATCGCCCTCCGGAGCTTTGGCAGCGCGACGGCGATCTCATCGTGATGCCGACCAAGCAGCTCGATATTCAGGATCTGATCCGTGCCGGAGATCCCGTCGCGGGCTACACCGAAGCGCCAGGCGGGCTCCGCATCGGCCACATCCATCTTCGCGTCGGCAATGTCGAGAAAGCCGAGGAGTTCTATCGCGGCGCGATCGGGCTCGACCTGACCCGGCGGCGGGGCGGCGCGACCTTCATGTCGTCCGGCGGCTATCACCACCACGTCGGGGCGAACGTCTGGCATAGCGACGGGGCCGGCCCGCGCACAAACGACCGCTCCGGCCTCGCGTGGTTCGCCATGGAAGCGGCCGACAATCGGGCGCTCGATCAAGCGAAAGCCCGCCTCAAGGCGGCGGGCGCCCCGGTGGCCGAAATCCCAAACGGCGTCGAGGCCACCGACCCTTGGGGCACCCGCGTCCGCCTCGTGAAGACTTAAAGCGCTACTTTAAAAGCAATTACTTCAGATACTCACTTAAGGACTTGCCCCATCCCGCGGATGCGGCGAGCCATCGCGCCCATGACGTATTGCGCGAAGTTCGGCACCTCGTCGACCATGAAGCGGAATTTGCGGGCGTCGATCACCGACAGCTCGCAATCCTCCTTCACCCGCGCGGTCGAGGAGCGCGGCGCCTCGTCGACCATCGACATGAAGCCGATTGCCTCGTTCGGTCCGCAGGTCTCGATCACCTTGTCGCCCAGAACCATCTCGACGACGCCGGACTGCACCACGTACATGCAGTTGCCCGCGTCACCTTTGCTGAACACGACCGTGCCGGCCTTGAACGTCAGATTGGTGCCCGCGCTTTTCGCGAACTGACGCATGTCGATGCTATTCGCCATCGGAAATCCCCCACTCCGGGCTCATTTATAGAGCCTGGAGTCCGGCAACGGAACTGGGTGTGTGGATCAGGCGTCGACCGGCTCGGCGCGGATCGTGCGCCCGGCGCTGCTATAGGTCGGCGCCAGCGCCGGATGGTCGGCGGCGATGACGCGGTTGCGGCCGCCGAGCTTGGCGTCATAGAGCGCCATGTCGGCGCGTTTGAGCAGCGAGTCGATGGTGTCTCCTGTCCGCCACTCGCCGACCCCGAAGCTGCATGTCAGCGCAACCCCGGCGCTGCCGACCGAAAGCACGGCGAGCGAAGTTCGCAGCCGTTCGGCCACGTCGACCGCCTCCGCCATCCCCCGTCCGCGCAGCAGCAGCGCGAACTCCTCGCCGCCCAGCCGCCCGACAACGCCACGCTCGGCCGACAGCATCTGCGCCACCGCGCAGATCGCCTCGTCGCCGGCCTTGTGGCCGTGCGCATCGTTGATGCTCTTGAAGTGATCGACGTCGACCATGATGGCCGAGAACGGCTCGCCCGCTTCCGCGCGCGCACAAAACTCCTTCGCCTTGTCGAAGAAGGCGCGGCGGTTGAACGTGCCGGTCAGCGAGTCCGTGGTCGCCAGCCAGATCAGCTCGCTCTGCATCCGCGCCAGCCGCTCGGCGGCGCGGAGCCGCGCGTACAACTCCTCGGACGCAAGCGGCGTATGGAGAAAGTCGTCGGCACCGCTGTCGAGCGCGACGATCATCTGATCGTCGTCCTTGCCCGCCATCAGGATCACATAGATGGGGCGTTGCGCGGATGCGAGCAGGCGCACCTCCCAGCACAGTTCAAGGCCGGAGATCGACAACGGCTCGGTGCCGGTGATGACCGCGCCAACCTTGGTGTCCGCCTGGATATAGGCGAGCGCCTCGCGCCCGTCCGCAAAGGCCCGCACCTCATGATGGCGCGCTTCGAGAAGGCGTGTGACATGCGCCGCCGCCTCGGCATCCGGATCAACCAACACAACGCGCATAAAAATCCGCCCGACAAGAGCCCCGCGGAAAGGCTATGCCTCGGGAATTAAGTGGACCTTAAGCCGATCACGGACTCTCGATGGCCTTGTGGACAAAGTTCCGTATCGGCTTGGAATTTGGCGTGTTTCGCCTTTGACCTCATGCTAGGCCGAAACCATGCCCGCCTTGATCCTGCCTTTGGCCGAAGCAGCCCCTCATCTGCCCCCACGCGGCGGACTTCTGGGGCTCGACCTGGGGACAAAGACCATCGGCGTTGCCGCTTCCGATCCGGAGCGGCGGCTCGCGACCGGCGTCGAGACGATTGAGCGCAAGACATTCACCCTCGATGCCAAGCGATTGCTCTCGTTGGCCGGGGAGCGCCGCAGCGTCGGCTTCGTGCTTGGCCTGCCGATCAACATGGACGGCAGCGAAGGTCCGCGCGCACAATCCACCCGCGCCTTCGCACGCAATCTCGCCAAGCTGACGGAGTTGCCGATCGCGCTGTGGGATGAGCGGCTTTCGACCGCCGCAGTCGAGCGCGATTTGATCGCAGCAGATGTGAGCCGCGCCAAGCGCGCTGCGGTGATCGATCAGCACGCGGCGATTTTCATTCTGCAAGGCGCGCTCGATCGGCTCGCCAATCTTGCAAAGTGAGGCTTGCAAAGTATCTGCAAAATTAAAGAGCCGGCTTTCGCCGGCTCTCTTGTGACTGCGATACGGAACGCTTGAGACTTATTCCGTGCCGTTCAGGTGACGCTGCTGCGCCGTGATGCTGTCATCGGCGCGAACCGGGGCGCCAAAGGCGCGAGGCGCGTAGGCGAAAGCCTCGGATCCACGTTGATACGTCGGGGCCGCTACAGAAGCAGGCGCGGTCTCATACGCATAAGCGCCGTTGAGGTAATAGTTGGAGCTGTTCGCGCTCGTATTCGCCGTCGCGTCACGCGCCACAGCCTGCGAGGCCAGCGCACCGACCGTCAGCGCCCCGGCGAGACCCAGCAGCGCAATCGGCTTGATGAACGTCTTCATAGCAAAACTCCTTAGTGTTGTTTCTTGTGAGCGTGCAGGTGCCTCGCTCACGTCCGGGAGATCGTGCTGCCAGCGCTGCATCGCAATAAGCGGCCCGATCACAACGGCGTGCCCGGCGGTCTCACACGCAATGACGGCTGCGTGACTTGAGTGCGCCATTCCAGCAACACGCGTATCGACGATAGAATCTTTTCAGCGACACGACGTTTGACAGAAAAATTCCACGGCGCCCGACGAGACACACACAAGCAATGGCCTTGCGAGTTGCGCATGTTTCTTCGGCATAACAGCCGTGATCCTGTCGCAGTGGATGCACGCCGCCAATATCGGCGTACGCAATCGGCTCGTTGATCTCGCAAAATGAAAGAGCCGGCTTTCGCCGGCTCTCTCTCATCGCAGAAACGGACTTCGCTATTCGGTGCCGTTCAGATGACGTTCCTTGATCGCGTAGCTGTCATTGCGGCGGTTGACCCCGGCGTTCCAGCCGTAGTCGCGATAATGATAGCCGCCATACACAGGGGCCGGATAAGTGGGTTGATAAGCGTAAGAGTCATAGGCCGGCGCATACGCGTAGCCCGGACCGCCATAGTAGTAGCCGTTATTGTAGTAGCTGGCATTCGCCGCCGCCGCGCCAATCAGCGCACCCGCCGCAAAGCCCGCGCCAGCCGCAACCCAACGGCCGTTGCGGGCTTCAGCTTGTGGAGCCAAAGCGCCGACGGCCAGGACGCCGGCAAGACCCATCAATGCAATCGGTTTGACGAACTTGTTCATGTCTTTCTCCTCTGTTTCCTCTCAGTGTTGTTCAGCGTGCGCCTTGTTCAGGCGCACGCTGCCTCTCCTCATTCCGTGCCATCAAGGTGGCGTTGCATCGTGGTGAAGGTGTCGTTGGGGCGCACCGGAGCACCGCTGTAATAGCCAGGCGCATAGGCGTAGCTGTTCTGCCCGTACGGGTAGCCGGGTGCGACAAAAGCCGGGCCCGTCCCATACGCATATCCGTCGCCATAATAATTGCTGGCGTTGGAGTTCGTGGCCGCAGCGCGATTGCTGCGCGCTTCCGCCTGCGAGGCCAGTGCGCTGACCGTCACCGCGGCTGCAAGACCCAGCAACGCGGCCGATTTGACGAACTTATTCATTGTTTTCATCGTTCGACTCCATGCTGCTTCGTATGGACACGCAGGCTCATCCCACGCGCCTAACAGCCGCGAGGTCGTCACCCCAACGCTGCATCGCAACGGGCGTTCCGATCACAACACTGTGCGCGGTAATATTTTCTGCCGGAGCCGAATAAGGCCGGACCGAGGCGGGCGACTGCGCGACTCACCTGCGCTTTACAACGCGCGCTCCAAGAGCAAATCCACTTCGGCGGCACTCAATTCGCTTGCGCCAAAATTCACGCTGCATCGCCCAGCAAGCCGTGTGCGCGCGAACGCTTCCGCGATCGCGCTCGGCACGCTGGTCTGCAATGCAGCTGCCGCTGCGATCAGCGCCAGACGCTCGACCGCCCCCCGCGCGTTGGCTTCTGTCGATGCATCGGTAATCGATTTTGCGAGATCGGCGGCAGTTCTTGTCACGCCCGGAAGGTTTTCCGCCTCTTGAACAAGCTCTGCGAGCACCGCACCGCTGCCATCCGCGTCACGCCCCATGGCGCGGAGCACGTCGAGGCACATGACGTTGCCCGAACCCTCCCAGATCGCATTCACCGGCGCCTCGCGATAAAGCCGCGCAAGCACGTAGTCCTCGACGTAGCCGTTGCCACCGAGACACTCCATCGCCTCATAGATGAAGGCCGGCGCGCGCTTGCAAACTAAATATTTGACCGCAGGCGTGAGCAGCCGCACCCGCGCCGCCGCGTTCGTATCGAAGCTGTGGCAAAGCCGCATGACCAGCGCCGCCGCGGCCTCCACCTCGAGCGCCAGGTCGGCAAGCACCATCCGCATCATCGGCTGATCGGCAAGGCGCTTCTGGAAGACGCTGCGGTGGCGGCAATGATGCAGCGCGCGAGCAAGAGCCGCGCGCATCATGCCCGCAGATGAGATTGCGCAATCAAGCCGCGTGAGTTGCACCATCTGCAAGATGGTGCGGATGCCGCGCCCCTCCTCGCCGACGCGCAACGCATAAGCATCGGAGAATTCGACCTCCGAGGATGCATTCGAACGATTGCCGACCTTGTCCTTGAGTTTCTGAAAATTCAGCCCGTTGACTTCTCCGTCAGGCCGAAAGCGCGGCAGGAAAAAACAGGTCAGCCCGCCCGGCGCCTGCGCCAGCACGAGGAAGGCATCGCACATCGGCGCCGACATGAACCACTTGTGTCCGGTGATCCGGTACGCGCTGCCGGATCGCTCGGCGCGCGTGGTGTTGGCGCGCACATCCGTGCCGCCCTGCTTTTCGGTCATGCCCATGCCGAGCGTGATGCCGTTCTTCTCCGTCCACGGCTTGAAGCTCGAGTCGTAGTCGCGCGACAGGATTTTGGGCAGCAGCACGCGGGCCAGCGCAAGCTCGGCCGCAAGCGCGGCAACCGCGGCGCGCGTCATCGTGACCGGGCACATGTGACCGTTCTCGACCTGCGCGACCATGTAGAAGCGTGCGGCGCGAACGACCTCTGCCGGCGCCGCCGCAGGCGTCGCGTCCGGACGCCAGGTCGAAGCATGGAGGCCGTCGCGGATGCTCTCGGCCATGAAGCGGTGATAGGCCGGATGGAACTCGACCCGCTCGCCTGACAATCGCGGCGGGTGGACATTGGCGAGCCGCGCCTGCTCGAACATATCGGCGGTCCCCCAGCGCCGACCGAAGGCCGAAAGCGCCGCGGCCTCGCCGCCCGCGCCGTTGGCCGCCACAATCTCCTGCAAAGGTCTGTCGCTCGCGAACAGATCGACGTCCACAAAGGGCGGCGACTGGTTGAGCAACTCGTCGGCGTCGGCACCCATGGTCGGCTCCTGTGGACCGTCCGCGAGACTTTCAGTTTACCACGGTATCGATTGACCGCTGCCGGCTGTGGACCCGTGGGATTACGGCCTTGCCGCCGGACGCCCGCAGGCCTAAGACAGCGCTTTAATGAACATTGCGCCCAAGTCGACTTTCGTCCTCAGCCAACGGCATTTGTTGGGGATCGCGGGGCTTTCTCACGCCGACATCGTGGGCCTGCTCGATCTCGCCGAGGAATTCGTCGAGCTCAACCGCCAGATCGAGAAGAAAACCGCCTCACTGCGCGGCCGCACACTCATCAACATGTTCTTCGAGGCCTCCACGCGCACGCAAGCCTCGTTCGAGCTTGCCGGCAAACGGCTCGGCGCCGACGTCATGAACATGTCGGTGTCGTCGTCCTCGATCCGCAAGGGCGAGACGCTGATCGACACCGCCGTGACGCTCAACGCGATGCATCCCGACCTGATCGTGATGCGGCACCATTCCTCTGGCTCTGTGGAACTCCTTTCGCAGAAGGTCGATTGCTCGGTGATCAACGCCGGCGACGGTCAGCACGAGCATCCGACCCAGGCGCTGCTCGACGCGCTGACCATCCGCCGCAACAAGGGCCATATCGAGGGCCTCACTGTTGCGATCTGCGGCGACATCCTGCATTCGCGCGTCGCACGCTCCAACATCATCCTGCTCGGCACGCTCGGCGCACGCGTCCGCGTCGTCGCTCCCTCCACTCTTCTGCCGCCCGGCATCGAGCGCTTCGGCGTCGAGGTCACGCGCGACATGCGCGAAGGGCTCGACGGCTGCGATATCGTCATGATGCTGCGCCTGCAACGCGAGCGCATGAACGGCTCGTTCGTGCCCTCGGTGCAGGAATATGCCGCCTACTACGGCCTCGATCAGAAAAAACTCGCCTACGCCAAGCCCGGCGCGCTGGTGATGCACCCCGGCCCCATGAATCGCGGCGTCGAGATCGACTCGCTTGTCGCGGACGGAGCCTCCTCGCTGATCCGCGAGCAGGTCGAGATGGGTGTCGCCGTGCGCATGGCGGTGCTTGAGGCGCTGTCGCGAAACCTGCCGAACGCATAAGAAATGTTGATTGACCGCCGCGACCGCCGCCCGATCCTCCTCGCCAACGCGCGGATCGTTGATCCGTCCCGCGACATGGACTTTATCGGCGACCTGCTGCTCGCTGACGGCGTGGTGCGCGAAGCCAAGCGCGGCATTGGCGCCGCCGGCGTGCCCGAAGGCACCGAAATCGTCGAGTGCCGTGGCAGAATAGCGACGCCGGGCCTGATCGACATGCGCGCCTTCGTCGGCGAGCCCGGCGCGGAAGCGCGTGAGACCTTTGCATCGGCCACACAAGCCGCGGCGGCCGGCGGCGTCACCACCATCATCTGCCAACCCGATACCAATCCCGCCATCGACGATCCGACCATTGTCGACTTCGTGCAGCGGCGCGCGCGCGACAACGGCATCGTGCATGTGCATCCGATGGCCGCCCTCACCAAGGGCCTCAAGGGCGAGGAGATGACCGAGATCGGCCTCCTCAAGGCCGCGGGCGCCGTCGCCTTCACTGATGGGGCCAAGAGCGTGACCAACGCGCAGGTGATGCGTCGCGCGCTGATCTACGCCCGCGACTTCGACGCCCTGATCGTGCATCACACCGAAGACCCCGACCTCGTCGGCGAAGGCGTGATGAACGAAGGTGAGTTCGCTTCCCGCCTCGGGTTGATCGGCGTTCCGACCGCGGCCGAGACGATCATGCTGGAGCGCGACCTGCGCCTCGTCGAATTGACAGGCGGGCGCTATCACGCGGCCTCCGTGACGTGCGAGCAGTCGCTCGACGTGCTGCGCCGCGCGAAGGATGCGGGACACCAGGTCACCGCGTCTGCATCGATCAATCATTTGACGCTGAACGACAACGACGTCGGCCCCTACCGCACCTTCTTCAAGATGGAGCCCCCGCTCCGCTCGGAGCGCGATCGCAAGGCGCTGATCGAAGCCGTCGAAAGCGGACTGATCGATGTCGTGATGTCCGATCATAATCCGCAGGACGTCGAGGTGAAACGCCTGCCCTTCGCGGAGGCGGCCCCCGGTGCGGTTGGAATCGAGACGATGCTACCGGCGGGGCTCCGCCTCGTGCACAACGGCGAGATCAAGCTGATGACGCTGCTCAAGGCGCTCTCAACGCGGCCCGCCGAACTGCTCGGCCTTCCCGGCGGCACGCTGCGTCCCGGCGCACCCGCCGACGTGATCGTGATCGATCCCGATGTGCCCTGGGTGCTCGACCGCGACGAGCTGAAGTCCAAGTGCCGCAACACGCCGTTCGACGAGGCCAAGCTGCAAGGCCGCGCCGTGCGGACCATCGTGGCCGGCCGCACGGTCTACGAATACGTGTGATAGGCTCTCGTCGGGGGAGCCGCACGTGAACGCAACCAACGTCATCATTGCTCTGATTGTCGGCTACGGCCTCGGCTCGATCCCGTTCGGGCTCGTGCTCGGCAAGCTCGTCGGCACGGACGTGCGCACGATCGGCTCGGGCAACATCGGCGCGACCAACGTGCTGCGGACAGGCCGCAAGGGCTTGGCGCTGGCCACCCTCCTTGGCGACATGTTCAAGGGCACCGCCGCGGTGCTGCTGATGCGTTGGTACGGCGGCAGCGATCTCGGATTGGTGGCCGGCCTCGCCGCCGTGCTCGGCCACGTCTTCCCGGTCTGGCTGAAGTTCAAGGGCGGCAAAGGCGTCGCGACCTACATCGGCGTGCTGATCGGCGTGTCGTGGCCGATCGCCGCTGCCTTCGGCGTGATCTGGGGCGCGGTCGCAGCGATCACGCGTTACTCGTCGCTCTCCGGCCTGATCGCGAGCGCGATGACACCCGCCTTGCTCTGGTACTTCGTCGGTAACCGGCCGGCGCTGCTGTTCGCCGTCCTCTCCGCGCTGGTCTGGATCATGCACCGCGCCAACATCGCGCGGCTGGTTGCCGGCACCGAGCCGAAGATCGGGAAAAAGTCCGCCCCGCAAAGCTGACAATCAACTGCGACTTGCGGTTGTATTTCGTCCCTAAATCGCGCCATTCTTGCTCCGGTTTCGGGGGCGTGTGGTGTCGAACAGGGTGCAAGATGGCGTTCGGCTGACCGATGGGCAGCGGCTCGATTGGCTGCGCCTGATCCGGTCCGAGAACATCGGACCGCGCACCTTCCGCTCTCTCCTCAATCACTACGGCAGCGCGCGCACCGCCCTCGATGCCTTGCCCGGCTGGGCGCGCCGCGGCGGTGCATCGCGGCCCGGACGCATCTGCTCGCTCGAGGAAGCCGAACAAGAATTGGCCTCCGCGCGAAAGCTCGGTGTGTCGTTCATTGCGCTCGGCGAGCCCGATTATCCCGCGCGGCTTCGCATGATCGACGACGCGCCGCCGCTGCTCGCCGTGCGCGGCAACAACGCCACGCTGGCCCGCTCGATGATCGCGCTGGTCGGCTCGCGCAACGCCTCCGCTGCCGGCATGAAATTCGCCGAACGGATCGCACGCGATTTCGGCGATGCCGGCTTCGTCGTCGTGTCGGGGCTTGCGCGCGGTATCGACGCCGCCGCCCATCGCGCCACTGCGACAAGCGGCACGGTCGCCGTGCTCGCTGGCGGTCACGACCGCGTTTATCCGCCGGAGAACGTGCCGCTGCTGGAGCAGATTCTACCGAATGGCGCAGCGGTGAGCGAAATGCCGCTCGGCTGGACGCCCCGCGCACAGGACTTCCCTCGCCGCAACCGCCTCATCTCGGGACTTGCGGTGGGTGTCGTCATCATTGAGGCGGCGCAGCGCTCGGGCTCGCTCATCACTGCGCGCATGGCAAATGAACAAGGCCGCGAGGTGTTCGCTGTGCCTGGCTCGCCGCTCGATCCACGCTGCGAAGGCACCAACGGCCTCATCAAGCAGGGTGCGACGCTCGTCACCGAAGCCGAAGACGTGCTTGCGGTGTTGCGGCCCATCCTCGGCCAACAGTTGCCGCTCGCCATCGAAGAACCGGACAGCGTCGCTCCGCTCCCGGAGCCCGATGGCAGCGAACGCGAGCGCATCGTCGCGCTGCTCGGACCGACGCCGGTCGGCATCGACGATCTCGTACGATTGTCACAATCGTCGCCGGCGATCGTGCGCACCGTGCTGCTCGAACTCGATATCGCCGGACGGCTCGAACGCCACGGCGGCGGGTTTGTCTCGCTGGTGTAAACTCTCCGGATGATTCTCCGGATCGTTGCCGCCCTCGCCTTGTCGCTAGCCTTGTGTGCTCAAGTGTCGGCGCAACCTGCGCCCGACCCCGCATTCCAGAAATTCCTCGCCGATCTCTGGAAGGACGCGCAAGCGAAGGGCATCACCAGGAAGACCTTCGACAACGCCTTCGCCGGCGTCACGCCTGACCCGCGCGTGATTGCTACCACCAAGCGCCAGCCGGAATACAACAAGCCAGCCGGCGCCTACGTGAACTCGATCGCCTCGCCGCTGAATGCGCGGAACGGCCTCAAGAAAGAAGCCGAGTGGCGGCAGACGCTCGACGCCATCGAGAAGAAGTACCGCGTGGAGCGCTGGGTCATCCTCGCGATCTGGGGCATGGAAACGTCCTACGGCGCACTAAAGGACAAGTGGGACGGCATCCGCTCGCTCGCGACGCTGGCGTTCTACAAATACCGTGATCCCTACTTCCGCGACGAACTCCTCATCGCCCTGAGGATCATCCAGGACGGCCACATCTCGCGCGACAAGTTCGTGAGCTCATGGGCCGGCGCGATGGGTCAGACCCAGTTCATGCCGACCAACTTTGTCGACTACGCCGTCGACTTCACCGGCGACGGCAAGCGCGACATCTGGAACAACGTGCCAGACGTGCTGGCCTCGACCGCGAACTACTTCTCCAAAGCGGTCGGCGGTTGGAAGTGGGGCGTGCCCTGGGGTTTCGAAGTCATCGTGCCGAAAGGCTTTGACCTGATGAGGAGCCGTGCCACGTTCGACGAGTGGACCGCGCTTGGTGTCAAACGCGCGGACGGCAAGCCGTTCCCGAAGACCGGCGACGGCATCCTGTTCTTTCCGACCGGCCTGCCCGGCCCCGCCTTCATCGTCACGCCGAACTTCGATGTCATCAAGGACTACAACGACTCCGACGTCTACGCGCTCGCGATCGGCCATCTGTCGGACCTGATGCAAGGCGGCGGACCGTTCAAGACGCCCTGGCCTGCACACGGGACACAGCTTCCGCGCGACGACCGGATCGCACTTCAGAAGAAGCTCGCAGAATTGGGTTATGACCAGAAGCGCTTCTCGGCGCACATCGATTTCAAGATGCGCGACTTCGTGCGCGCCGAACAGAAGAAATACGGCCTCGTCACCGACGGTCACCCGAACGCAGCATTGCTCGACAAGATGGGGATCAAGCGGCAGTGATTTTTCGAGCGCACCGCCCGATGAGCAAAGCTCCGGCCTAGGGCCCGCCGACCAAAACGATCGACGAAACAGCCAGAGTGATCGCCACCGCTGACGAGACCTCGGCGAACCGAAGCCCGATCTCCTTGGAGCAAATGCACGCGCGAAGCCGGCCCACTGGCCCGGCGGGCCTCTGCCTCGCGGCCAACCTTCGCCAAGCTTCGAGTTTGGAGACGCGGTCTTCGTTCACCCACTCTGCCCAGGCGACCAGGCTGAGCGAAAACAGAAGTGCGAGGTGCGCGGCGGCAAAGAGCGTCGGTCCGAGCTCGAGATGGTTCGTGACCATCAGCACGACCCCGATCAGCGTCGCCAGCAACGCGCGCCCAAGCAGCAGATAGAAGACGTTGTCGCGAAATGGATCCATGCTCGCCCCAACGCAGCGTCCACGGCCGAATCGACACGCCTCGACATAAGACTAAAGTATAATATCGGCCAATCCAGACCGGTTCCCTTCCCAAACGAACCGGGAGCGCAAGGCATCCAAAATGATGCATCCGATTGAGTTTTATCGTTTAAGTTGTTCTGAGCTCTCGCCTTTTTAAGCCCCTGATAAGCCTCAGAACCGCCTCAGCCGGGTCTTAGCAATTTGACAGGTGGGCTTGTGTTACCCATGTTCCCCGGCAATAAGCGCGGTCGATTCCGCTCTTTTAGGGCGGCAGTCGGCCGCTAACCGTCTGGAAATACATGAAAATTGTCGTTGTGGAATCGCCCGCAAAGGCGAAGACGATCAACAAGTACCTGGGACCTGACTACGAGGTTCTGGCGTCGTTCGGCCATGTCCGCGACCTTCCTGCGAAGGACGGCTCGGTCGACCCCGAGCACGACTTCAAGATGCTCTGGGAGGTCGACGACAAGTCCCAGAAGCGCCTGAACGACATTGCCCGCGCCGTGAAGGACGCCGATGGCCTCATTCTCGCGACCGACCCGGATCGCGAAGGCGAAGCCATTTCCTGGCACGTGCTTGAGGTGCTCAAGCAGAAGAACGCGCTGAAGAAGCAGACGGTCGAACGCGTCGTGTTCAACGCCATCACAAAAAACGCCGTTGCCGAGGCCATGGCGCACCCGCGCCAGATCGACGGCGCGCTGGTCGACGCTTATCTCGCGCGCCGCGCCCTCGACTATCTCGTCGGCTTCACGCTCTCCCCCGTGCTGTGGCGCAAGCTGCCGGGCGCGCGCTCGGCCGGCCGCGTGCAGTCGGTGGCGCTGCGCCTGGTCTGCGACCGCGAACTCGAGATCGAGAAATTCGTTGCTCGCGAATACTGGTCTCTGGTTGCGAAGCTCGCGACGCCGAAGAACGAAGTCTTCGAAGCGCGCCTCGTCGGCGCCGACGGCCAGAAGATCCAGCGCCTCGATATCGGCTCGGGCAAAGAGGCCGAGGATTTCAAGAAGGCGCTCGAAAGCTCCGCCTTCACGGTCAACTCGGTCGAAGCCAAGCCAGCGCGGCGCAACCCCTATCCGCCGTTCATGACCTCGACGCTTCAGCAGGAAGCGAGCCGCAAGTTCGGCTTCGCGCCGGCGCACACCATGCGCCTCGCCCAGCGCCTCTATGAAGGCATCGATATCGACGGCGATACCGTCGGCCTCATCACCTATATGCGTACCGACGGCGTCGATATCGCACCGGAAGCGATCCAGTCCGCACGCCGCGTGATCGAGTCCGAGTACGGCAAGCAGTATGTGCCAGGCTCGCCGCGCCAGTACACGTCGAAGGCCAAGAACGCGCAGGAAGCTCACGAGGCCATCCGCCCGACCGATCTCGCCCGCCTTCCGTCTCATGTGAAGAAGGTGGTCGAACCCGATCAGGCCAAGCTCTACGAACTGATCTGGCTGCGCACCATCGCCTCGCAGATGGAGTCCGCAGAGCTCGAGCGCACCACCGTGGACATCACCGCGAAGGCTGGCGCGCGCACGATCGATCTGCGTGCCACCGGCACGGTCGTGAAGTTCGACGGCTTCCTCACGCTCTATAATGAGGATCAGGACGACAAGGCCGACGACGAGGATTCGAACCGCCTGCCGGAAATGAAGTCCGGCGACGCGCTGCAGAAGCGTGAGATCGAAGCGACCCAGCACTTCACCGAGCCGCCGCCGCGCTATTCGGAAGCCTCGCTCGTCAAGCGCATGGAAGAGCTCGGCATCGGCCGTCCCTCGACCTACGCCTCGGTCCTGCAGGTGCTGCGCGACCGCGGCTACGTGCGCCTTGAGAAGAAGCGCCTCCAGCCGGAGGACAAGGGCCGCGTGCTGACTGCGTTCCTGGAAAACTTCTTCCAGAAATACGTCGAATACGATTTCACCGCGACGCTCGAAGAGCAGCTCGACCTGATCTCGAACAACGAGCTGCCGTACAAGGACGTGCTGCGCGACTTCTGGAAGGACTTCACGGCCGCCATCGGCAGCATCAAGGAGTTGCGCATCACGCAGGTGATCGACGCGCTCGACGAGATGCTTGCGCCGCATCTGTTCCCGCCGGCCAAGGACGGCAGCGATCCGCGCAAGTGCCCGAACTGCGAGAACGGCCGCATCGGTCTCAAGCTCGGCCGCTTCGGCGGCTTCATCGGCTGCTCGAACTATCCTGAATGCAAATACACCCGCCAGCTCACCGTCGGCCCCAATGGCGCGGGCGGCATGCGCAAACTCGGCGAGGACCCGGAGACGGGTCTTGAAGTCACCGTGCGCTCGGGCCGCTTTGGCTCGTATCTCCAGCTCGGCGAGCCGACCAAGGATGCGGACGGCAATGCCGTGAAGCCCAAGCGGGCAAGCCTGCCCAAGGGCGTCGCGCCGGACGAGATGGACCTCGACCGCGCCCTGAAGCTGCTCGCTCTCCCCCGCACCATCGGCAAGCATCCCGATGACGGCGAGGACATCATCGGCGGCGTTGGCCGCTTCGGGCCCTACGTGAAGCACGGCAAGACCTACGCGAACATCGGCAACGACGAGGACATCCTCACGGTCGGCCTCAATCGCGCGGTGACGCTGATCGAAGAGAAGAAGGCCAATCCCGGCAAAGGCCGCCGCTTCGGCGCCGACCCCGGACGCACGCTCGGCGACCACCCGCAGAAGGGCGGCCCGATCGTGGTCAAGAACGGCCGCTACGGGCCTTATGTCAGTCACAACGGCGTCAACGCCAACCTGCCGGCCGACAAGACCCCGGAGCAGGTCACGCTCGACGAGGCGGTCGGCCTGATCGACGCGCGTGCCGAGAAGACCGGCGGCGGCTCGACGGCGCGCCGCAAGCGTCCGGCGCGCGGCGAGGCGGCCACCAAGAAGGCGGCCCCTGCCCCGAAGGCTGCGGCGGCAAAGCCCAAGAAGCGGGCAGCGGCGAGCACCGCCAAATCGGCCAAGAAGTCGAAAGCCCCCAAGGCATCGGCTGCCGAATAGGCCCGCGGACGTCCGCGAACCAAGCATGCGGAGCCAGCGCGGATGCGCTGGCAAATCCGTCATGCGCTCCTTAAATTCAACCTGTATGAGCGCGACTTACGCGCCTGAGAATCTCATTGGCTAAAACACCCCATAAGAAACATTCCGCTGTTCCCTCCAAGGAAGAGCTCCTCGCCTTCATCGCGAGCCAGCCCGGCAAGGTCGGCACCCGCGAAATCGCCCGCGCCTTCAATCTGAAGAACGACCGCCGCGCCGAACTGAAGCGCCTGCTTCGCGATCTCGCCGACGACGGCCAAGTCGCCTCGACCCGCCGCAAGCTGCACAAGGCCGGCGCGCTGCCCTCGATCACCGAAGGCGACATCACCGGCCGCGACAACGACGGCGAACTGATCGCTATACCGACCGAATGGGACGAAGCCGAGCACGGCCCCGCCCCGAAAATCCGCATCCGCATTCCGCGCAAGCCGCGCCCCGGCGAGACCGCCGGCATCGGCGATCGCGCGGTGCTTCGCGTCGAGCCATCCAGCGAGGACGACAACGCCTACAACGGCCGCATCATTCGCGTGATCGAGCGTGCCGCGCCGCGCGTCATCGGCGTATTCCGGGAGCTGCCGAGCGGCGGCGCGCGGCTTGTGCCGGTCGATAAGAAACAGCTCGGCAAGGAGATGGCGATTGCCGCCAGCGCCACCAAGGGCGCGAAGGACGGCGACCTGATCGCCGCGAGCGTTATCCGCACCGGCCGCTTCGGCCTACCGGTCGCGCAGGTCGAGGAACTGCTCGGCTCGCTGAAAAGCGAACGCGCGGTGTCGCTGATTGCGATCCACGCCCACGGCATCCCGCATGTGTTTCCGGTCGCCGCGCAAGCCGAGGCCGACACGGCGAAGCCCGCGACGCTCGAAGGCCGCGAGGACTGGCGCAAGCTTCCCCTCGTCACCATCGACCCCGCGGACGCCAAGGACCATGACGACGCGGTTCACGCTGCGATCGACCCCGACCCGAACAATCCGGGCGGATTCATCCTCACCGTCGCCATCGCAGACGTCGCGCACTACGTGAAGCCCGGCTCCGCGCTTGACCGCGAGGCGCTCCATCGCGGCAACTCGGTCTACTTCCCTGACCGCGTCGTGCCGATGCTGCCGGAGCGCATCTCCAACGACCTCTGCTCGCTCCGCCCAAACGAGGACCGCGCAGCGCTGGCCGTGCGCATGATCATCGCAGCCGATGGCCGCAAGAAATCGCACACGTTCCACCGCGTGCTGATGAAGTCGGCCGCCAAGCTCAGCTATCAGCAGGCACAGGCCGCGGTCGGCGGCACGCCGGACGAAACGACCGGCCCTCTCCTCGACAATATCCTGAAGCCGCTCTACGCCGCCTACGACGCGCTCAAACGCGCCCGCGACGCACGCGGACCTCTCGACCTCGATCTGCCCGAACGCAAGATCATGCTCAAGCACGACGGCACCGTGGACCGCGTCATCACGCCGGAGCGGCTGGAGTCGCACCGGCTGATCGAGGAGTTCATGATTCTCGCCAACGTCGCCGCCGCCGAAACGCTGGAGCAGGCGCGCGTGCCGCAGATCTACCGCGTTCACGACGAGCCCTCGGTTGAGAAGATCGAGGGCCTGCGCAAATTCCTCGAAAGCCTGCACATCTCGTTTTCCAAGGGGGGCGCGCTGCGAGCGGAGCAGTTCAACCGCATCCTCTCGAAGATCAAAGGCCAGGATGCCGAGAAGCTCGTCAACGAGGTGGTGCTGCGCTCGCAGTCGCAGGCCGAATACGCCGCACAGAACTACGGCCACTTCGGCCTCAACCTGCGCCGCTACTCCCACTTCACCTCGCCGATCCGCCGTTACGCGGACCTCGTCATTCACCGCGGTCTGATCCGCGCTCGGCACTTCGGGTCGGATGGACTGCCAGAAGCACAGGGCAACGAGGAACTCGCCGATATCTCGGCTCAAATCTCCGCCGCCGAACGCCGCGCCATGAAGGCCGAGCGCGAGACCAACGACCGTCTGATCGCGCACCACCTCGCCGACCGCATCGGTGCATCGTTCGAAGGCCGGATTTCCGGCGTCACCCGCGCGGGATTGTTCATCAAGCTCGACGACACCGGGGCAGACGGTTTTGTCCCGGCACGCACGCTCGGCAGCGAATTCTTCCATCACGATGAAGACCGTCACGCCATGGTCGGAAGCCGCTCAGGCGAGACCTTCCGGCTTGGCGACCGCGTCACCGTGAAGTTGGTGGAAGCCGCTCCCGTCGCCGGCGCGCTGCGCTTCGAGATGCTCTCGGAGGGCAGACAGTCGAAGCAGCATCGTCCGCCCCGCCCCGACCGCTCGCATGGGCCCAAGCCCGGCGGACGGGCAAAGCCCGAGAACAAATTTCGCGGCAAGAAACGTTACGGGAAGCGCCGATGAACGACGACCTCGCCAAACGCTTCGCCAAGGAAGCGCCGAGCGGCCATCCCAACGTCACCCCGCGCGATGCCTCGACGCTGATCCTGCTCGACCGCAGCGGCAAGGTGCCGAAGGTGCTGATGGGCAAGCGCCATCATGGCCACGTCTTCCTGCCCGGCAAATTTGTGTTCCCCGGCGGCGGCATCGATCCGCTCGACCGCAAGATGCCGGTCGCAGTGCCGCTCGATCCTGTCGCGGAAGCCAAATTGATGCTCAAGGTGAAGCGTCCCACCCATACCTACGCGCAGGCGCTGGCACTCGCCGCGATCCGCGAGACGTTCGAGGAGACCGGCCTCCTGCTCGGCAGGAAGACCGACACCGCGGCGAAGGCGCCCGGCGGGCCGTGGGCCGAGTTCGCCAAGCATATGGTCTCGCCTGATCTCTCGTCGGTTCATTTCATCTGCCGCGCCATCACGCCGCCACGGCGCGCCCGGCGCTACGACACGCGCTTCTTTACCGCGGACGTCTCCGCCATCGCGCACAAGCTCGACGGCATCGTCGGCCCCGAGACCGAGCTCACGGAACTGGTTTGGCAGCCGCTCGAGGACATCAAGCGGCTCGACCTCCTCGCCATCACCGAAATCGCGCTGGAAGATTTGCACGACCGCATCGAGGCCGGATTCGGCCATGATCTTCCTGTTCCCTTCTACCGGATGCTTCATGGCAAACGGTCTCGGGAACTGCTGTAGGTCGACGTTGAAAACTGAAAAACAGAAGATGCTCGCCGGCGAGCTTTACGATGCGTCGGACGCCGAAATCCAAGCGGACCACCGCGCGGCGATGGCGTGGCTTGTCCGCTACAACGCGATGCTGGGTGCAACATCGGACGAGCGCCGCGCCCTGCTCGTCGAGCGGTTCGCCCGTGTCGGGCATGGCGTCAACATCCGCCCACCGTTCCATTGCGACTACGGCTTCAACATCGAGGCCGGCGACGGCGTCTTCCTGAATTTCAACTGCGTGATCCTGGACGTCGTCGCGGTGTCGATCGGCGACAAGACGCAAATCGGTCCCGGCGTGCAGATCCTCACCGCGGATCATCCGCGCGATCCCGAAGCACGCGCGGCGGGGTTGGAGTTCGGCTGCCCGGTGCGGATCGGCCGCAATGTCTGGATTGGCGGCGGAGCGATCATCCTGCCGGGTGTCACCGTCGGCGACGACGCCGTCATTGGCGCGGCCGCGGTCGTCACGCGGGACGTTCCGGCCGGCGCGACCGTCGTTGGGAACCCGGCCCGGCCCGTTTCCCACTGAAAAACCCCATTTTTCGGGGTTTCCTTGACTTTCCCGCCGTCCTGACTAGTTTCGCCGCCAAATCCGAGAAAACTGAGGTTTCCCTATGGCCAAGGCCGTCACCACCAAGATCAAGCTCGTTTCCAGCGCCGACACGGGCTTCTACTACGTGACCAAGAAGAACTCGCGCACCATGACCGAGAAGCTGGTCATGAAGAAGTACGACCCGATCGCGAAGAAGCACGTCGAATTCCGCGAGGGCAAGATCAAGTAATTCGCGCCCCTGGCGCGCAGACGGACAAAGGGCGCTCCGAGAGCGCCCTTTTTGTTTTGCGCGCCCGGCGACGCGCCTGCTCGATCTGAACGCACAAAGCCGCCGAGCAACCCGGCGGCGTTTTCATTTCGATTGTGAAAAGAGGTGGCCGGCCGGGAGCGATGTCATGAGGAGGCCACTCGCATCGCTCCCAGGCCGGCCGAACCCTACGGACCCAGGAGATGCGGCGGACCTGAGCAATCGTAGGGTTATGGTGCTGAAGAGCGTCCGTGCCTCAAGTTGAAATCGACGGAGCCTCTGTCGATTTCCGGCCGCCCCTCGTAGTGGTTCCGACGCTACTGGATGGGGCTGCGATTGCAATTTTAAAACGCCGCATTTTGCGGAAACGCAAAATCAACCTAAAGGGTTATGCTTAATCGCGGCGCGTTAACACAACAAAGCCGCGCAGACGCGCGCAAGCCATCATCGAGACGGGAATCCGGACGATCTTTCGCGTGGAGATGCGACGGTGAACGCGCCTACTGGCCGGCGCGCTTGAAATCTTCCTGCAGGTACGGCGTCCGATACCGCTCGACGATGCCCACATACTTGGGTGGCTCGCGATACGCACGAATTGCGATGCGCATCAGTCTTACGACCGCCCAGCAGATCAAACCGCACACGGTCACGAACAGCGCGAACACCGCTGCGAACGACAAGATCAGCATCAGATAAGTCATGCGTCCGCGCGGCTCCCGGCACCGCGACCATGCAGCCGCGCCGCGCGGCATTTCAAGGGCAAATCGGCGGCCCGACCGGGGCATTCGCCTAAAGTACGGGGAGCGTTGCGCAACACGCAGATGAGATCGCGTGCAACCACTGGCTCTCGACGCGAAATTTGCCTTTAGGCCGCGTCCGCGACCACGCGATTGCGGCCGTCGCGCTTGGCGCGATAGAGCGCCTGATCGGCGCGCTTGAGGATCGCGGCGGCGTTGTCGTCCGGCGCGTCGAGCGTCGCGATTCCGATCGAGATCGTCACATCGAGCTTCTTTTCGCCGCCCGCGATCACGAAAGGCTCCGACGCGATCCGGCGGCGCAGCCGCTCGGCCACGATGGTCGCAACCGCCATGTCGGTCTCCGGCATGACGATGACGAACTCCTCGCCGCCGAGCCGGCACGCGAGATCGATGCCGCGAATCGACTTCTTGATGCGGGTCGAAAACTCGCGGAGCACATCGTCGCCGGCATCATGGCCATGGGTGTCGTTGACCGACTTGAAGAAGTCGATGTCGAGCACCAGCGCGGTCAGCGGCTTGCTGCGCGACGCCGCCTGCTCCACCAGCGTCCCGAGATGGCTTTCCATGTAGCGGCGATTGTACAGGCCTGTGAGCGCGTCGGTGATCGCGGCCTCGATCGACTGCTGGACGTTATCGCGCAGCTTGTCGGTGTAGCGCTTCTTGCGGACCTGGGTGCGCACGCGGGCGGACAATTCGTTCTTGTCCACCGGGCGCATCAGGTAGTCGTTCACGCCGATTTCGAGGCCGCGCATCATACGCGCACTGTCCTCGGGATCGCACAGCGCGAGGATCGGCAGGTTGCGCGTGCGTTCCAGCGAGCGGAGCTGGCTGCACAGGCGCAGCGCGTCGTAGTTCTCGAGCGCGAGCGACGCGATCACGAGGTCATAGTTGCCCTCGGCCGCGTGGAACAGCGCCTCACTCGGGTTCGGCTCGATGTCCACCGCATGCTGCGTCTTCAGCATCGCGGCGATCCGCTCGTAGGACGACGGGCGGTCGTCGACCATCAGGACGCGCCCCGCCCGGCCCGCATCGGCGATCGCCTCGATCTCAGGATTCTGGATGCCGATTTCCCGCGACGTCAGCGCGCGCATGCGCAGTTCGTCGGTCATCATCTTGAGCCGCGCCAGCGACCGCACGCGGGCGATCAGCGCGATGTCCGAAACCGGCTTGGTCAGGAAATCGTCGGCACCGGCCTCGAGCCCCATCACGCGGTCCGAAGGCTGGTCGAGCGCGGTCACGATAACCACCGGGATGTGGTGCGTCGCCGGATTGCTCTTCAGGCGGCGGCAGACCTCGAAGCCGTCCATGTCCGGCATCATCACGTCGAGCAGGACGATGTCGCATTCCGCCTTCTCGCAGATCGCGAGCGCATCGGCGCCGCACATCGCGGTCGCGACGTCGAAGTATTCGGCCGAGAGCCGCGCTTCGAGCAGCTTCACGTTGGCCGGGACATCATCGACGACAAGAACGCGGGCAGTCATTCGCGACTCTCCTTACGCATTGCCGAGAAAGTGACGGATCGTCTCAATGAACTTGCCGACCGAGATCGGCTTCGAAAGATAAGCCTCGCAGCCGCCCTCGCGGATGCGTTCCTCGTCGCCTTTCATCGCAAACGCGGTGACGGCCACCACCGGGATCGCCCTGAGTTGCGGATCGTCCTTCAGCCACTTAGTGACTTCGAGACCCGACACCTCGGGAAGTTGGATGTCCATCAGGACCAAATCAGGGCGATGCTTGCGCGCAAGCTCGAGCGCCTCGATGCCGTTGCGCGTCCCGATCGTGTGATAGCCATGAGCCTCCAACAAATCGTGGAAGAGCTTCATGTTGAGCTCGTTGTCCTCCACGATCAGGACGGTCTTAGGCATTCCCCGCTCCGCTTCGCCTCGCAACAGGCCGAAACGCGGCTTGCGGCGCCTCTTGCGAGCGCCGCATGGCCGTCGCAACGCGCCGGTGCATATTGCTTAAAAAGGTAGTCAGCAATTGTTACGGAATGGGAAATGGAACCTGCAAAACCCGTGATGACTCACGCGTTTTGCAGACTCGCCTCAGGTGTTAACGCGCATTAGCGTCGATGGTGCCCGAGTCCCGGCCGCCTCGCGTTCCTTGACCGGGCGCGACGGGCCGAGGAGAGCACACCCCAAAAGCCGATCCGGCGGCCCTCCGATGCAGCACATTGATCCGAAACCACGAACCGAACACCGTCCCCAAACGATCCCCTGGGTTGTCCCCAGCCCTATACACAAGTTGTCCACAGGCCGGCTGGGCTTCCGGCAGCCGCGAAAGCAGCATCAGACATGAAGACTCGCGAATACGGCCGGTTCAAAACCGGCAAAAACGGGAGCGCGAACGAGAGCAAGCGCGAAGGCGCCGAGACGCTCGCCATCGCCGCCCTCTCCTTTCTCGCCGCCGAGCCCGAGCGGTTCGACCGCTTTCTGTCGCTGACCGGCATCGGGCCGGGCGACGTGCGCGAGGCCGCCCAGGAGCCGCACTTCCTCGCCGGCGTGCTGGAGCATATTTCGAGCGACGAGCAATTGCTGATCGAGTTCGCCCAACACGCCGAGGTGAAGCCCACCGAGATCGAGCGTGCGCGGGCCGCGCTCGGCGGCGCCTGGGAGCGGGACATCCCCTGATGGGCGCGTTCTGCCGCGACTGTCTGACCGAAGCAGGCGATCGTGCACGCTGCCCGAAATGCCACTCGCCGCGCATCGCGCGGCACGACGAGATCGACACGCTGACCATCGCCCACGTCGATTGCGACGCCTTCTACGCCACCATCGAGAAGCGCGACGATCCTTCGCTTGCCGACAAGCCGTTGATCGTCGGCGGCGGTCAGCGCGGCGTGGTCACCACCGCCTGCTATATCGCGCGCATCTCCGGCGTGCGTTCGGCGATGCCGATGTTCGAGGCGCGGCGGCTCTGCCCGCAGGCCACCATCATCAAGCCGAACATGAAGAAATACGCCGAGGTCAGCCGGCAGGTCCGAAACCTCATGTTCGACCTCACCCCGCAGGTCGAGCCGATCTCGATCGACGAGGCCTTCATGGATCTCGCGGGCACGCAGCGGCTGCATGGCATGAGCGCCGCGAAGTCGCTCGCGCGCTTTGCCGCCCAGGTCGAGAAGGAGATCGGCATCACGGTGTCGATCGGGCTTGCCGCCAACAAGTTCCTCGCCAAGATCGCATCGGACCTCGACAAGCCGCGCGGCTTCGCCGTGCTCGGCCAGGCCGAAGCGGCGCGCTTCCTCGCCGACAAGCCGGTCGGCTTCATTTACGGCGTCGGCAAGGTAGCCGCACAAAGGCTCAACAAGGACGGCTTCCGCCTGATCGTGGACCTCCAGCGCGCCGACGAGCGCGACCTGATCCGCCGCTATGGCGGCGAAGGCCAGCGGCTCTACCGCCTCGCCCACGGCCGCGATGCCCGCATGGTCGATCCTGTCCGCGAGCGGAAAAGCGTGTCGGCCGAGAACACCTTCGAGCGCGATATTTCCTCGTTCCGCCCGCTGGAGAAGCGGCTCTGGAGCGCGGCTGAGGAGGTCTCGGACCGCCTCAAGGCGAAGGGGCTGTCGGGCTCAACGGTCACGCTGAAGCTCAAGACCGCGGACTTCCGCATCCTGACCCGCTCGCGCTCGCTGGAAAGCCCAACCCAGCTCGCGGGGCGCATCTTCTCGGTCAGCCGCGAGCTGCTCGCACGCGAGATCAACGGCACGCGTTATCGCCTTCTCGGTGTTGGCGTATCCGCTCTCGCCGATGCGGAGGAAGCCGACCCCGCCGACCTGATCAATCAGGACGCGACACGGAGAGCCGCCGCCGAACGCGCGATCGATCGCGTGCGCGACAAGTTCGGCCACGATGCGATGGTGAAAGGTCTGGAGTTCGACGAGGAGGAGTGAAGCCGTTACGGACAGGGCTTCTCGTTCTTCATCTCGATCGAGGTCATCTCGCCGGACACGACGAAGTCGTTGTAATCGAGCAGCAGCGAGCGCGAGACGCCGTTCTCGTAGAGTTCGAACGTGATCGCATAGATCGGCGTCTGCTCGCCGCCGGTCTTGCCCTTGTCGAAATAGCTGATCGTCACCGGCCAGCGTGTCAGACCGGCAAGCGCGTTTTCCTTGCCGGCTGCATCGTCCAGCTTCTTGGCGGGGTCCGGCGCAATCGCATGGCCGATCACGGTGAGCGTGTCGTAGGTCTTCTCACCGCTCTCGGAGCCGTCGTAGACCGCAACCTCCAGGATGGTCTTGCCCTGCTTCGCCGCTTCGATGATGCGGCGGACGTGCTCGGTCGGGAAAATGAGATCGACGCCGAGATCGAACGACTTGTCGGTCGGCTCGGTCAGCCTCACCACGATACCCTTCTTCTCGGGTGCGCGTTCAGCCTGGCCGTCCACGGCATCGCGGAGCTGGTCATCGATGAAGTTCTGCGAATGGAAGCGCAGGCTCTTGGAACCGGCCTCCTCAAAGGTGGTCGCGCGCAGATCGCTGACCATCGTCTTGCCCTCGCCCGAGTCGAGTTCGGACACCTGGCGGAATTGCAGCGCATAGCCCTCGCAGGCGCTGCCGGAGAAATCGTAGAGGATACGGCCGCGCACCGAATTCATTGGGCGCTTGCCGCGCGTCTGGGCGAGCTTGAGGTCGTAGACCGCGCGATGGGAGGCGAGCGCTATCGAACCCGCACTTTGGGCCGCGCCCTGCGCCACCACCGGCCCGCCGCAGGCGGCGATCAAAAGGGCGGCCAGGGTGAAACGAACGGGCGCCACAGCCATTTTCATTGCGAATCTCCTCGTCGCGCCACGCGGCGAACATAGGGCTAGGTTGTACCGGCCGCAACGCTGCCGCCCGGCGCGAGCGCTTGCCAGCCGGGGTGGGATCAGCGAAGAGAAAGGCGGCATTTTCATGGGCGCGCCATCTTGGGCGCCTAGTTTTGAGGCAGTCAGTTAAAGGAGACGTCGATGGCCGGAACGGTTGAAAAGAAGCTTGCGGAGCTCGGCATCACGCTGCCGACGCCGACCGCCCCGGTCGCGAATTACGTGCCCTTCGTGCGCACCGGCAACGTGCTGGTGATCTCCGGCCAGATCTGCTTCGACAACGACGGCAAGCTGGTCGCCAAGGGCAAGCTCGGCGGCAACGTCTCCATCGAAGACGGCGCCAAGGCCGCGAAGGCCTCCGCCATCCTCCTCCTCGCCCAGCTCAAGGCCGCGCTCGGCGACCTCGACAAGGTCGTGCGCGTGGTCCGTCTCGGCGGCTTCATCAACTCGATGCCCGACTTCGTCGACGGCCCGAAGGTCATGAACGGCGCGTCGGATCTGATGGTCACCGCCTTCGGCGACAAGGGCCGTCACGCCCGCACCACCATCGGCGTCGCGGCGCTCCCCGCCGATGCGGCGGTCGAAGTCGAAGGCATGTTCGAAGTGAGCTGATCCTAGTGGAGCGGATTTGACATTCGCCACCCGCCCGCTGCGAGCTCGCAAGCGAATGTCAAATCCAAAGCTCCACTAGCACCAAATACTTGCTAGTGGTCCTTTGATTCTAACATTCGCAATCGTGCATACTGAAACGGGATGCGAATGTTAGAATCGGACCACAAGCGATGCCCGACTGGCTGACCGCTCGACCGGTGGCCCATCGCGGCTTGCACGATGCTTCGTCCGGCGTGATCGAGAACAACGAGGCGGCCTTCCGGGCCGCCATCGCCGGCAACTATTCCATCGAGTGCGATATCCAGATCACCGCCGACGGCGAGGCGATGGTGCATCACGACGATGCGCTGGGCCGCCTCACCGACGGCGAAGGCGCACTCAAGACAAAGACCGCCGCCGAGCTGAAACGGGTCGCGTTCAAGAACACCACCGACCGGATGCTCACACTCGGAGAGCTGTGCGACCTGACCGCCGGCAAGGTCGCGTTGGTGATCGAGCTGAAGAGCCGCTTCGACAGCGACCTCCGCCTCGCCTCGCGCGCGGCGAAGGTGCTCTCTGCCTACAAGGGCCCTGCCGCCGTCATGTCCTTCGATCCCGAACCGATCGGCGCGTTGCGTGATCTTGCCTCTGCGCTGCCGCGCGGCCTCGTCGCCATGCAGCGTGGCGGAAGCAACCCGGCCTCGTCCGGCCCCTCGGCCACGCGATTCGTGATGCAGGCACTCGCGGCGCGGCTGAACTTCCTTGCCTACCGGGTGCAGGACCTCGGCACCGTGATCCCCTCCACCGCGCGGAACATCCTCGGCCTGCCGCTCCTGACCTGGACCGTGCGGACACCCGAGGACCGCTCCCGCGCCGCGCGCTACGCGGATCAGATGATCTTCGAGGGGTTCCGGCCCTGACGGGACGGTTCCGGACGGTTGTTCCTGGGAGCCACCCGTCCGATATAGAATTGGCGGACCGGTTCGGTCCCGACTTGCAATGGCCCTGATGACCGACGAACTCCGCCTCCGTGTGATCTCCTCGATTGATCAGGTGCCCGCGGCGCAATGGGATGCCTGCGCCAACCCTGTTGTTGAAGCGAAGCGCGAGGGGCCTAACGATGGGCTCGAAGGACTGAGATCAAAGACTCAAATAACCTCCTACAACCCCTTCATTTCTCATGATTTTCTCTACGCCTGCGAAGCCTCAGGCTCGGCCATCGCCCGCACCGGCTGGCAGGCGCAGCACCTGATCGCCGAGGGGCCGGACGAGACCGTCCTGGGCGTCGTACCCTGCTATCTGAAGTCCCATTCGCGCGGCGAATACGTCTTCGACCGTGGCTGGGCCGAGGCCTACGAGCGCGCCGGCGGCAACTACTATCCCAAGCTCCAGGTCGCGGTGCCGTTCACGCCGGCGACCGGCCGCCGCCTCCTGGTCCGCCCGGGCCCCACGGCCGAGAGCATCAAGGCCGGCCTCGCCGCAGGCCTCACCGAGCTCTGCCGCCGCCACGACGCCTCCGGCGTGCATGTCACCTTCATGCCGGAGGACGAGTGCCGCTATCTCTCGGGCCGCAGCTTCCTCGAGCGCACCGACCAGCAGTTCCATTGGGAGAACGACGGCTACGCGACCTTCGATGCGTTCCTCGAGGCCCTCTCCGCCCGCAAGCGCAAGACCATCAAGCGTGAACGCCGCGACGCAGTCGCGAACGGCATCACCATCCACTGGCTCAGCGGCAAGGATCTCACCGAAGACGTCTGGGACGCCTTCTTCGGCTTCTACATGGAGACCGGCTCGCGCAAATGGGGCCGCCCGTATCTGACGCGCGAATTCTATTCGCTGATCGGCCAGAGCATGGCCGACAAGGTCGTGCTGGTGATGGCCAAGCGCGCCGGCAAATGGATCGCGGGCGCGATCAATTTCGTGGGCTCGGACACGCTGTTCGGCCGCCATTGGGGCTGCATCGAGCAGCACCCGTTCCTGCATTTCGAGATCTGCTACTACCAGGCCATCGACTACGCGATCGCCCATAAGCTCAAGCGTGTGGAGGCCGGCGCCCAGGGCGAGCACAAGCTCGCGCGCGGCTATCTACCGAACATCACCTATTCCGCCCACTATATCGCCGATCCGGGCCTGCGCCGGGCCATCGCCGATTATCTCAAGCGCGAGCGCGCCTATGTGGAAGCGGCGGGCGAAGAGCTTGCGGCGGCGGCTCCGTTCCGCAAGGATTTAATAGAACAGGATTGAGGAGACTGGCGAATGGCGAGCTACGATCCCAACAACATCTTCGCGAAGATCATTCGCGGCGAGTTGCCCTGTCACAAGGTCTACGAGGACGACCGCGTGCTGGCGTTCCTCGACATCATGCCGCGTGCGCCGGGTCACACGCTGGTGCTGCCGAAGGCGCCCTGCCGCAACATCCTCGACATCAAGCCGGAAGACCTCACCGCCGTGGCGCTGGTCGGCCAGCGCGTCGCCAAGGCCGCGGTCAAGGTGTTCAACGCCGACGGGGTGACCGTTCAGCAATTCAATGAGGGCGCCGGCGGACAGGTGGTGTTCCACCTGCATCTGCACATCATTCCTCGCAAGGCGGGCGTGCCGATGAAGCCCGCGGCGAGTGAGAAGGAAAAGCCGGAGGTGCTGGTCGAGCACGCGCTGAAGCTCGCGGCGGCGCTGAAGGGCTAGCCGAACACCAGCGCCCCGATCACGATCGCAAGCTCGCCGGTCAGCACGCCGAGGAACACCGAACGCTTTCCGATCAGGAATGCGACAAAGCCGAGCAGCGCAGCACCGATCCGCACGCCCACGGGCACCGTGCCGAGCGCACCCGACGACGACAGCACGAG
Organism: Pseudomonadota bacterium; assembly: GCA_040756555.1. Lineage (GTDB taxonomy): Bacteria > Pseudomonadota > Alphaproteobacteria > Rhizobiales > Xanthobacteraceae > Z2-YC6860. The sequence continues at coordinate 136,794 of JBFLYS010000010.1, forward strand.
CTGCGCCAGCACGCCCGCGAGCATCGCGGTCGCGACCGCCCTCACCCACACGAGGATCTGCGAGTCCTCGTCGAGCCCGGTCACCAGCATGAGGCCGAGCACGCGCCACACCTCGTTCGGCAGGAAGCCCACGAGTATGAGCGCGAAGATCGGCCCGATCTCCATCATGGTCGCGGTCATGCTCATTGCGCCGCCTCGCGGATGCGATGGATGACGTAGGCCGCACTGCCCGCGATGAGCCCCGTCCACATCAGGTCGAGGCCGATCTTCTGCGCCGCCAGCACCGGTCCGACGACAAGACCGAAGGCAAACGCCAGCTTGTCGATCAGCGTCTTGGAGTTGCGCGACACCGACATGAGAAGCGCCATCGGCGTCAGGAACAGCAACGCCGCGGCGAGCGAAGTCGGCAGCTTCGCCGCGAGCACGTAGCCCACGATGCTGGCGACGAGCGCCGCCGCCAGGAGCCCGATGCCGAGCCCGTTGTAGAACGGCACGCGCTCGGACTCGGGCTTGCCCGGGAGGAGCCGCATGCCCTCGACCCACACGCTGATCGCCGTGAGATGCATCGGCAGCACCAGATGACGCGGGCCGTTGCTTTTGGTCTTGAGCATCGGCAGGAGCGCCACCACCATCGGCAGAAAACGCACGCTCGACAGCGTCACCGCGAGCGCGACCTCGATGAGCGTCGCGGTATTCAGTGTCGAGATCAGGATTACCTGCGCGGGCGCGGCCCATACCAGCAGCGTCGAGAGCAGCATCCAGTTCAGGCTGAAGCCGAACTCATAGGCCAGCGCGCCGATGCCGACATAATTGCCGAGTAAGACCAGCGCGAACACGGAGGTCCACGCGGCCACCACACCGTCGCGGAAGGCCTGCATCGCGCTGCGCGGCGGAATGGTCTCTGCCGCCTCCATGCGCCTCAGTTCCCGAACGCGAGCATGCCGATCACCAGGATCGCCTCGCCCACGATCATCCCGGCGAACGCCGAACGGCGGATGCCGTAGAATGCAACCACGCCGCCGCCGAGCGCCACAAGCCGCACCCACAGCGGCACAGCCGCCAGCGCGCCCGGCGGAATCAGCACGATCCGCGCCACCACCGCGGCGATCAGTGCGGTCGCCACCGCCCTCACCCACAGGATGACCTCGGACTCCTCATCGAGCCCGCGCCCGACCAGCATGCCGAGCCAGCGCCACACCTCGCTCGGCAGGAAGCCGAGCAGAACCAGCGCGAGATATGGCTCCATTGTCATCATGCCGCGCTCCGCATGCGCTGGACGCGATGGATGCCGTAAGCGAGCGTGCCGCCGATCACGCCGGTCCAGAGCAAGTCGAACTCGACATGATTGAGCGCGAGCAGCGGCCCGACCGTGAGCCCGAGCACCAGCGCCGCCTTCTCCATCAGAAGCTGCGCGCCGCGGACCGCCGACGTCAGGAACGAAATCGGCGTGATGAACATCGCCGCGGCTCCAAACACCAGCGGCAACACGCCTTGCATGTAGTAGCCGATGCCGGTGCAGATCACGCCGATACCAACCAGCGTGGTGCCAAGGCCGTTGCAAAAGCCGATGCGCTGCTCGCGCGGAATATTGGGCGCAAGCCGCATCGACTCGATCCAGACGCTCACCGCCATGAAGTGCACGGGGATCACGAGCAGCCGCGAATTTGTGCGCTCGGTCCTCACCAGCGGCAACAGCGAAACCACCATCGGCAGCAGCCGCACGCTCGACAGTCCCACCGCCACAGCGGTCTCGACCGCTGCCGTGCCGCTGCCGAGCGCCGTCACCAGGATCACCTGCGCAGGCCCGGCCCATTGCAGCACGGTCGACAGCATCGCCCACCCGACCGGAAATCCATAGTCGTGGCAGAGCGCGCCGAAACCGATGTAGGTGACGACGATGACGAAGGCGAAGACTGAGGTGCTTGCGGTCCGAACGCCGAGCCAGAAGCCTGCGACGGCGGGATGGGTCGATGGTTCGGACGGCGGCGCGGACATCTCCTTTTCGTCACATGACACGCGGTTGCGCGCAATCCACCTCCGGGTGGCTTCCTGCGGAAAAAATGAAGAGCTAGGCTGCGTCCCGCGCAATCTTTGGCGCAACCGGAGCGGATGGCGTCGATGGACACCGTGCTGATCCCGCAACCCTATCTGACCGTGGCCGGCCTCCTTTCAGGCTTCGGCATCACGGTGTTCATGTTTCGCATTCAGCGCGAATTGCAGGTGCGCAGCCAACATCCCAACTGGCCCAACTGGCTCGCGTGGGCCGACTATCTGGTGCTCGCCGCTATTGTGGTGGCGATCACCTGCGTCGTGCAGCCTCTCATGTTCTTCCAGCATCCTGGCGTCCGCGTCTACGCCTTCGCGCGCGCCGGCTGCGCGGCGGCCTCCATTCTGATGCTCGCCTATCCTTTCGCGATCCTCGATCACTACCGCATCGAGATCGGCGCATGGCGCACCGCGGAGGGTGAAAAGCCCACTGCACGGCACAAGGGCGAGCCGGTCGAGAAAGTCCTCGTGGTGCTCGGCTTCCTCGTCGCCGCTGCGGTTTTCGCAATGATCCTCTGGCGAAGCTGGCCGTAAACAAAACGGCCCGGCGTTTCCGCCGGGCCGTCTCTTTGTCGATTGCATATTGAACGGCTTACGCCTTCACGAGCGGCACCTTCGGCACCGAGCCGCGGCCACTGGGGCCGTCGCCTCCGCCATCGTCCGGCGGGCTCTGCGGCGGCTTGCGCTTCGGCGGCGAACGCCGCTTCGGCTTGGCGCGCTTGGCCTCGGGGATCTTCTCGGGCTTCGGGGTGACCGGTCCTTCCAGATACTCGAAGCCGAGCTTGTCGCGGCCGTTGTCGTCCTTGACCACGACCACGCGGACGTGGCCGCCGCCCTTGAGCTTGCCGAACAGCACCTCGTCGGCGAGGCCCTTCTTGATGTGCTCCTGGATGATGCGCGCCATCGGCCGCGCGCCCATCAGCTCGTCGTAGCCGTTGGCGATCAGCCAGCGCGACGCTTCGTCCGAGAGTTCGATCGTGACGTTGCGGTCGGCGAGCTGCGCCTCGAGCTGGATGACGAACTTCTCGACGACCTTCGAGATCACCTCCGGCGACAGGTGCGCGAAGGTGATGATGGAGTCGAGACGGTTGCGGAACTCCGGCGCGAACAGGCGGTTGATCGCCTCCTGGTCGTCGCCCTCACGCTTGCTGCGGGTAAACCCGAACGCCGCCTTGGCCATGTCGGCCGCGCCCGCGTTCGTCGTCATGATCAGGATGACGTTGCGGAAGTCGACCTGCTTGCCGTTGTGATCGGTCAGCTTGCCGTGATCCATGATCTGGAGCAGCACGTTGAACAGATCCGGGTGCGCCTTCTCGATCTCGTCGAGCAGCAGCACGCAGTGCGGATGCTGGTCGACGCCATCGGTCAGCAGGCCGCCCTGGTCGAAGCCGACATAGCCCGGAGGCGCGCCAATGAGACGCGACACCGTGTGGCGCTCCATGTACTCGGACATGTCGAAGCGGATCAGCTCGACGCCGAGGCTCGCCGCGAGTTGCTTCGCCACTTCGGTCTTGCCGACGCCGGTGGGGCCCGAGAACAGGTAGTTGCCGATCGGCTTCTCCGGTTCGCGCAGGCCCGCGCGGGCGAGCTTGATCGAGGCGGCGAGCGCTTCGATCGCCTTGTCCTGCCCATAGACCACCGCCTTGAGCGTCTGCTCGAGATGCTGGAGCACCTCGGCATCGTCCTTCGACACGGTCTTTGGCGGGATGCGCGCCATCGTGGCGATCGTGGTCTCGATCTCCTTGATGCCGATCGTCTTCTTGCGCTTGCTCTCCGGCAGCAGCATCTGCGCCGCGCCCGACTCGTCGATCACGTCGATCGCCTTGTCCGGCAGCTTGCGGTCGTGGATGTAGCGCGAGGACAGCTCCACCGCCGCCTTGATGGCGTCGTTGGTGTATTTCAGCTTGTGATAGGACTCGAAGTACGGCTTCAGGCCCTTCATGATCTCGATCGCGTCCGCGACCGACGGCTCGTTGACGTCGATCTTCTGGAAGCGGCGGACCAGCGCGCGATCCTTCTCGAAGTACTGGCGGTACTCCTTATAAGTCGTCGAGCCGATGCAGCGGACGTTGCCGGCCGCAAGCGCAGGCTTGAGCAGGTTCGACGCATCCATCGCGCCGCCCGAGGTCGCCCCCGCGCCGATCACCGTGTGGATCTCATCGATGAACATGATCGCGCCCGGATAGGCCTCGATCTCCTTGATCACCTGCTTGAGGCGCTCCTCGAAGTCGCCGCGATAGCGCGTGCCCGCGAGCAGCGTGCCCATGTCGAGCGCGAACACCGTCGCGTTCTTGAGCACATCCGGCACCTCGCCGTGGATGATGCGGCGCGCGAGGCCCTCCGCGATCGCGGTCTTGCCGACGCCGGGGTCGCCGACGAACAGCGGATTGTTCTTCTGGCGGCGGCACAGCACCTGGATCGTGCGGCTGATCTCGGTGTCGCGGCCGATCAGCGGGTCGATCTTGCCTTCCTTGGCCTTCTTGTTGAGGTTGACGCAGTAGGCTTCGAGCGCGTCGCCCTTCTTCTTGGGCTCCTCACCGCCGCCGGCACTGTTGCCGCCCTTGGCGTCGTTCTCCTCGTCAGCGCCACGCACCGGGCGCGACTCCGTAAGGCCCGGCCGCTTGGCGATGCCGTGGCTGATGTAGTTGACCGCGTCGTAGCGGGTCATGTCCTGCTCTTGCAGGAAATACGCAGCGTGGCTCTCGCGCTCGGCGAAGATCGCGACCAGCACGTTGGCGCCGGTCACCTCCTCGCGGCCCGAGGATTGCACATGGATCACCGCACGCTGGATCACGCGCTGGAATCCTGCGGTCGGCTTGCTGTCCTCGCCGCCGTCGGTGACGAGGTTCTCGAGTTCGGACTCGAGATAGCCGCCGAGGTTGCGCTTGAGCTTTTCGAGATCGACGTTGCACGCACGCATGACAGCGGCCGCGTCCTGATCGTCGATCAGCGCGAGCAGCAGGTGTTCGAGGGTTGCGTATTCGTGATGGCGCTCGTTCGCGAGCGCCAGAGCGCGGTGGAGGGATTGTTCGAGACTGCGCGAGAACGTCGGCATTAGAGTCCCATTCTCATTTGTATTGGGCGCCCTCCCCAGGGCCTTTCAGTCCAAGCCATTTCTATTTTCTGTCGCTGCAGTGCTTGTGGCTCACTTTTTCTCCATGACGCACTGCAAAGGATGCTGGTGTTTCCTCGCAAAGTCCATCACCTGCGTCACTTTAGTCTCGGCCACTTCATACGTGAAAACGCCACATTCTCCGATGCCGTGGTGATGCACGTGCAACATGATTCGCGTGGCCGCTTCGCGGTCCTTGTTGAAGAACTGTTCCAGCACGGCAATGACGAACTCCATCGGCGTGTAGTCGTCATTCAAGAGAAGAACGCGGTAGAGGCTCGGGCGTTTCGTCTGCGGCTTGGTCTTGGTGATGACCGCAGTGCCAGGCCCGCCCGGCCCCGCCGGATCGCCCTTCCGCTTGTCATCCCCGGCCATCTGCTCGCCGGCCAGCCTTTCGGCTGCCAAGCGGCCCCAAACCCGCGCGAAAGCACGGCGGGACTGAGGATCTGCGGCATTGGTTACGGGTAGCAACATGGCAAGCAAGCTAGGGATTCCCAACGGTCGAAACCACCACATCATAAGGGCGGCCCGACCGGCCTGCCAAATCGCGTCTTACCCGTCATGCACAGGCTGAAAACCGCGATTCCAAGCGGTTGGAACCGGCCCCAGCCACTAGATAGTGTCGCCGGACGGTAACGCAAATGCGGACAATTCGCGCCAATTGAGCCGAAAAACAGGGCCGCCGCGATCACCCAATCTCAAGCCGCGCCCCCGATGATCCGGAAAAGTACGAACGGGAAAAGCCGTAACAAACGGCCTCCGGAAACCGGCGCCTGACAACGGCGCCACGAAAAGTGTCTCGGAACTTAGGACCCGCGGGGGTTGATGATGCTGTTCAAGCGCTTTTGGCGAAACCGCGACGGTGGCGTCAGTCCGATCCTGGCGATCGCCGCCCTTCCGCTGTTCGGCGCCGTGGGCGCCGCGATCGACTATGGCCGCGTCGCGGCCGTCCGCACCGAGATGCAGAGCGCGCTCGACGCCACAGCTTTGATGCTTTCCAAAGAAGCGCAAGGCATGAGCGGCGCCGACATCGGCACCAAGGCCAGCACTTATTTCAATGCGCTGTTCACGAACCCGCAGGCGACCAACGTCCAGATCACGCAGCAGTTCTCCAGCCCGCAGGCCGGCAACTTCTCGCTCAAGATCACCGGCAGCGCGACCGCCAACACCATCTTCACCAACCTGTTCGGTCAATCGTCGGTCACGTTCTCGGCCTCGACCGAGGTGCTGTGGGGCATCAAGAAGCTCAATCTCGCGCTCGTGCTCGATAACACCGGCTCGATGTCGCAGAACGGCAAGATGACCAACCTGAAGACGGCGGCGCACAACCTTCTGACTACACTGCAGAACGCCGCCAAGCAGCCGGGCGACGTGCAAGTCGCGATCGTGCCGTTCGCCACCGACGTCAACGTCGGCACCAACTATGTCAACGCCTCGTGGATCGACTGGACCGATTGGGAAGCCGCCAATGGCACGTGCAGCAAGTCGAGCTACACCTCGCAAAGCTCGTGCGTCGCCAACGGCAAGATCTGGACGCCCAAGTCCCACAGCCAGTGGAACGGTTGCGTTTACGATCGCGATCAGAACAACGATATCGCCGCGACCGTGCCGGTCGCAGGAAGCCCCGCGACGCTGTTCCGCGCGCATCAGGCGAGCGCCTGCCCGGTCGCGATGATGCCGCTCGGCTACGACTGGACTGCGCTAAACAACAAGGTCGACGCGATGACGCCGACCGGCAACACCAACGTCACCATCGGCCTTGCCTGGGGCTTCCAGCTTCTGTCGCCGGTCGCGCCGTTCAACGCGCCTGCGCCCGCGCCCGACCTCGACAAGGTGATCGTGATCCTGACCGACGGCACCAACACGCAGAACCGCTGGACGTCCAGCGAGTCGGCGATCGATGTGCGCACCAGCAAGGTCTGCGACAACATCAAGGCCGCCAACATTCGCGTCTATACCGTGCGCGTGCTCGACGGCGACGCGGTGCTGCTGCAAGGCTGCGCCTCCAAACCTTCGATGTATTACGACGTGAGCCAGGCCAGCCAGCTCAACGGCGTGTTCGGCTCGATCGCGCAGAACCTCGCCAACCTGCGCATCACGCAATAATTAGTTACCACTCGCACATGGTTGCCGAGGCGTGAACGCGATCGCGAGATATTTCGCGATCGGTTGAACGCGCATTTACAACATTCGACGACAGGCCGCCCGCGCGCCGCGATCGCCGGCATTTGCTGGAGTTTCTGCGATTGACTTTAGCGTGTTTTAACACGTGGCGTTTACGACAGGAGCCAATCAATGGTGAACCAGAAATATCGTAACTGGGCTCCAGCTTCTGGCGGTCAAACATGGCAAACTCATCCATCGCGCTCTTTCGCTACCTGAAGAAACGAGCGCAGGAATTCCGCAACGCGAACGCGGCCAACGTCACGATTACCTTCGCGCTCGCGACCGTTCCGATGGTCGGCTTCGTCGGCGCCGCCGTGGACTACAGCAACGCCAACGCGGTGAAGGCCTCGATGCAGGCCGCCGTGGACTCGACCGCGCTGATGCTGTCGAAGACCGCCGCCTCGCTCACCAGTTCGCAAATTCAGACCCAGGCCAACAGCTATTTCAACGCGCTCTACACGCGCGGCAATGTCACGGGCCTACTGGTCACCGCGACCTACACCACGACCTCCGGCTCGCAGATCGTCGTCAACGCGACCGGCAACGTGCAGACCAGCTTCATGACCCTGATGGGCTTTCCCTCGCTTGCCGTTGGCGTCAACTCGCAAGTGAAGTGGGGCAACACCAAGTTGCGCGTCGCGCTCGCGCTCGACAACACCGGCTCGATGCAAGACGACGGCAAGATCGGCGCGCTCAAGACCGCGACTAACAACCTGCTCACGCAACTCAAGAACGCCGCCACCAACGACGGCGACGTCTACGTATCGATCATCCCGTTCTCGAAGGACGTCAACGTTGGCGGCGCGAGCTACAATGCCAACTGGATCGACTGGACCGACTGGGACAGCAACAACGGTTCGTGCAGCAAGGGCGGCTGGTCGGCCAGCACCAAATCGGGCTGTCTGAGTCAGAATGGCAATCCGACGTGGACGCCGAGCAACCACAACACCTGGAACGGCTGCGTCACCGACCGCGGTAACTCGAGCGCGCCGAGCTCGTTCAACACCGACCAGAACGTCACCGGCGTCGACATCACGAAGACCTACACGATGTTCCCTGCCGAGCAGTACAGCTACTGCCCGCTGGCGATGTCTCCGTTGTCCTACAACTGGACGGCGATGACCACGCTCGTCAACAACATGTACCCGAACGGCAACACCAACCAGGGCATCGGTCTCCAGCACGCCTGGATGTCTCTCGTCGGCGGCGGCCCCTATCCGGCTCCCCCCCCGGAAAATCCGAACTACAAGTATTCGAAGGTCATCATCCTCTTGACCGACGGCTTGAACACGCAGAACCGCTGGTACACGAGCCAGAACTCGATCGACAACCGTCAAGCGACCACCTGCGCGAACATCAAGGCGGCGGGCATCACGCTCTACACCGTGCAGGTCAACACCGGCGGCGATCCGACCTCGACGCTGCTCCAGCAATGCGCCAGCACGTCGGACAAATTCTTCCTACTGACCTCATCGAGTGCGATCGTCTCGACCTTCTCGCAGATCGGCACAGCGCTCTCGAACCTGCGCATCGCACAGTAACGCATAGACGTCTCCCGCAACTGAAAAGCCCGGCCTCGCGGCCGGGCTTTTTCTATGAGGCGAGCAATAACGCCCTCACCTTTCCCAATGCACGCGCGCGGCATAGATCGAGACCGGCCCGCGGTCGGCGTTGTAGGCCGGATTCACCAGGAGCTGATAGTCGAGCGTGAGCGACGCTTCCTTGGTCATCGCGAGCGAGTAGTAAGTCTCCAGCACCCGCTCGGTCTTGTAGTTCAGCCGGCCGTCGCCGATGAGAATGCCGATCCCGCCGGCGGCGAGGAAGTCGCGGTGATCCTTCGACAGCGCGTTGATCGCGTAGCCGATGCCGATGCGGTCGTCGGCGCGGCCCCACTTCGTGCCCTTGATCGACACGCCGCCCGACAGGCTGGAGTCGATGTCGGTGAAGGCCATGATCTCGTTCTTGCCGTCGTTCCAGCTCCAGCGCCCGAACAGGCCGATGTCTTCGTTGATCGCCTGCTCGACGTTGAACACATAGCCGTATTTGATCCGGGTCTTCCGCGTTTGCGCAATGTCGAGATTGAGCGCAGGGTTGTCGAGCGTCTCGCGATAGCTGCCGGAGAAGGTCGAGTTGACCCAGCCGATGGTGCGCAGCTTGCCGGGCTGCCCGAACAGTGAAAAGCGGTTCTCAAGCTCGATCACGTAGCTGCCGCGCTTGCCGATATTCATGTCGAAGTTGTTGCCGTTCGGCTCTGAGCCGACGAGAAAATAGCCGGTGCGCAGCGCCCAATTCTTCTGATTGAAGTCCGCGACCACGCCATAGCCGAGACCGACCTTGTCGGCGGCATAGTCGAACGCGCCCGCGGCCCAGATCGACCAGTTCATGAAATCCCTGCGCGGGTCGCGCGCATAGGCGTTATCGTCGAACACATCGACCACCGGAAACTTGCCGGCCTGGATGGTGAGCCGCGACACGTCGACCTTGCCGCCAAGCTGGCCCGCTTCGCTGTCCAGCTTCTCCTGTTCGCCGCCGAAACCGAAGGTGTGACGCAGGAACAGCCGCGACGTGTGATAGTGCGGATAAGCGAAGTTCGACTTCTGCGCCTCGCCGTTCGGATAACCGCCGGCGCCGGTCGTGTTTTGCAGACCGAAGCCCTGAAGGAATTCAGGTGCAAAGTAGATTTCGCCGCCCTGCCACAGCTTCATGCCGAGGTAGGCGGTTGCGGTTACGGTGCTGCGCGCCTGCGGCCAGGGCGTGAAGCTGTTCTGTCCGACGTACGGCGAATTGAACCGGCCATAACCCTGCATGATGGCGGTGCCCTGCCCGTGCACCTCCCATTCCGGTCCGCCGTAAGCGCCTGCTGCTTTTTCCGCTCGCTCGTCCTGCGCCAGTGATGTGATCTTGCGGCTCATGCCCACGCGCACCTGATGCAGGTCGATCGCGGACTGATACCGCGTGCCCGAGGGGAACAGCACATCGGTGTCGCCGAAGCGCGTGTAGAGATATTCGAGCCGCGCGGTCCACAGCGGAGCGATCGCCATCTCGGCGCCCGCGCCCGCGGCCCAGCCGAAGCGATACCGCACCAGCTTGTTGCTGTCGTCGCCGACGCCCGGCGTTTGCGTGAAACGGCCGTGCGTGAAGGCGAAGCCGCCGGTGCCGTAAACCAGCGTCCGCCCGAACGTGTGGCCGACGCGCGCGCGCACCGTGCCGATGTAATCCATCTGCTCTGTGACGTCGCCCGCCGCCGTCGTGCGCGACCAGACCACATCGTCGGCGCTGAGATAGTTCGGGAACGAGAGATCGGCTTCGAGGCCAACCAGCCAGCCGGACGGGAAGCGATAGTTGTAGCCCGCATGCAGGCCGCCATAGAGCGCGCCGTAGGAGCTGCTCGAGGACACCGGCGCCGGATCGGACAGCGTGTTGTTCACGCGGCCCCGCGCATAGCCCACGTGACCGCCAAAATAGGCGCCGGTCCAGTCGAACGTGTCCGCGAGCGGCCGGGCTTTGACGGGCATTGGCGTGGCGTCCGCGGCATTCGCCGCGCCAACGCTCCACCATGCTGACGCAACGCCGGCCGCAACGGCGCAAAAACGCAGAACTCTCATGAAACGCCGTCCGCCCGTTGAACTTGTGCCCGTCACGCAAGCATCAAAACGGTGTCTGTTAGACCGACTATGTGTCGGCTGCACGACGACGGAAACCCTATTCCGCCAATGGCTTGATTATTCCCACCGCAAATTTGAGCGGTGTGGATTTCAAGATACGCGGGCTGTCGCGATTGGCGAATTGTGGCGCCGCCAATCGGACCAGAACTGACTATCGCGCGGCGTGCCGACCCACAGCCCTTCCCGGCCTGCGCCTTTGCTCCAGAAGATCTCGGTCGCGCGCCCGACCAAACTCTGCACCGGAACGAAACCATGTTGAGCCGTGCGGCTGTCCAGCGAGTTGGCGCGGTTGTCGCCGGCGGCAAAGAAATGACCGGCAGGCACCACGAACTCCGGCGTGTTGTTGACCACCGCCCTGGGATCGCCGGCGCGAACGTAGGGCTCATTGACCGCCGCGCCGTTGATGAAGGCGCGCCCCTCGCGGAACTGCACGCGGTCGCCAGGCAGACCGAGTACCCGCTTGATGTAGAACGTGTCGGGATCGCTCGGGGGCTGGTAAATGACGACGTCGCCGCGCGCGGGTTCGTGGCTGCGGAAATACGCCATGTCGCCAAGGAACCATTCACCGAGCCGCACCGTCGGCTCCATGCTGGTGGATGGCACGTTGAACGCCCGCCACGGAAAATACGGCTTCATGCGGGAGGCAACCTCGCTCACGGCGAAGCTTGCCAGCCACACTGCGAGCATGATGCCTGCGACCACGTACCAGCGCGGAGCGGCCCCTGGCCGCCGCGCCGTCCGTGCCGCGTCGATGATCCCAAACAAATAGATCGCCAGAAGCACGAGCATGCTTCCGCTGCCATAGATCGCAATGGCAAGGAACGAGGGCGGCAAGAGCGCCGCAGCCGCCGTCGTGACCGCTTGGGTCGCGAGCAGCGTTGCGAACAGAACGAGCCCGCGCCGGATGTGGCCGGCATAGACATGGCCGCTGCCCGGCGCGATCAGGGTCAATAGCGCCGCAACGATCCGCGACCGCCGGGGCTGCGCTTGCTCGATCGTCGGGGCCACCGCGCTCATTGTGCCGCACTCCTCAGTATTGGATGTCGTCGCCGCAGCGCACCGGAAGGTTCGACAAGCTCACACGCAACCACTTCCGTGCAGATCTTCAATCGAACGATGGGACGCCTTATCGCCGCCGGCAGACCGCTTGACAGGACTATTATCCTTGGGTAAATAGTCTTATCCGATCCAACCGAGGGCGCTGTCATGAGGCGTCATTTCAGCGGGATCGGATGCGGCTCCTGCGGATGGGTCTCGCAAACCCATCTCCGGGCGTACCGGGGCTCCACCTGGGGGATACTAGGATCCCCCCGCCAGGAGCTGGCTGATCGGAACGGCAAAACCGTTCTGGAAAGCGTGGCCCGGGATTGAAAAGTGCCGCGATGGAGCGCCGGGTGGCGGGCGTCCTTCTTCAGGGACGCGACGCCGAAAGGCGTAGATGAAAGATGTGGCGCTGTTCGGCGCTCCATCCCTCGGACTTTTTTGTCCGAAGGGGAAAGAGGAAGACGGCGACCGGGCGCCGCAACCAGCCCCGGAGCGAATTGGCGTGTCTGAACAAGACCAGGCTGTTTGAAAATTGAATCTGAAGTGATGCGGCCGCCCTGCCCGCAAAACAAAAGCCCGGCCAAGTGGGCCGGGCTCAGTTCAAACGCGACGCTACAAACGCAACGTCACACTTCCTGGGAGGAAATCCTTACTTGGCGACCGGAGCCTTCGCGACGTACGCCTCGAACGGCTTGTAGGTCTCCTTGGCGAGATCGGCATAGAGCTCGCCGAGCTTGGTCGCCTCGGCGACGAAACCTTCGTAGTAGGTCTTGGCGTAGTCGGTCTGGATCTCGATCGCCTTGTCGAGCGACTTGGCGCTGAACAGCTTCTCGAGAACCTTGGAGCCGTCCTCGAAGGACTTCTTCGAGTAGTCGGTGATTTCGGCCGCGATCGCCTGCGTCGCCTTGGTCACGGCGCCGAACGACTTCATCGTGGCGTCCATGTTGTCTTTGCTGAACTTCTGCACGTCCTCAAAATTCTTGATCATAGTGATCTCTCTCCGCCGGCCGCGTATTGCGGCTGCTGCCTTGGGGTTTGCCTGGACCTAGCTCGCTCAACCGCTCGCTTGAAAGGCAATATATTGCACCGCACAAAAAAGGCAAGCCAATTTTTGCGCTGCATCTAAAAATTTGGGCAGGTTCCCGAAAGCTCAGATTTTGCCTTGATTTGCTTTAACTTTTTCGCAACCCCATGGGCATAGTTTTGAGTGCTGTGCCGAAATAGCCACGGGTTGCCTCAACAATCGGCGGCCTCCTCTTCGGTAGTGCTGTGGGGGCACGCAGGGATGTGAAAAAGCCCACCGGCATGGGGAATGTCGGACGGGCTCTAGAACGGGGAACGGACCATGTATCGCGTACCGCGCGAAGCCACTCGCGGGCTTCGCTTCGGAGTTTCGGCCCTCGCCGCTGTTGTCGCTCTTCTCGCTGTAACGACCGATCCCGCTGACGCGCGTAGCCGCCGCAAGCGGCACGTCTATAAGAAGGCGACGGTCAGCGAGAGCTACAGCCCGCGCTACGCCGACATCGTGATCGACGCCAAGACCGGCGACGTGCTGCACGAGTCTGCGCCCGACGGCCTGCGCCATCCGGCCTCGCTCACCAAGATCATGACGCTCTACCTGCTGTTCGAGAAGCTCGAAGCCGGAAAGGTTCGCCTCGACAGTCAGATGGAAGTCTCCGCTGAGGCAGCGTCTCAGGCGCCGACCAAGCTCGGCCTTCGCCCCGGCCAGACGCTCGCGGTCGAGGACGCCATCAAGGGCCTCGTCACCAAGTCGGCCAACGACGCCGCTGTGGTGATCGCCGAGTACCTCGGCGGCAGCGAAGAAAGCTTTGCCGCCCAGATGACGCGCAAGGCTCGCGCGCTCGGCATGTCCAAGACGGTCTACCGCAACGCCTCGGGCCTGCCGAACGACGAGCAGGTCACGACCGCCCGCGATCAGGCCACACTCGGCCTCGCCATCCAGGATCGCTTCCCGCGCTACTACCGCTATTTCGCAACGCCGTCGTTCGTCTATCGCGGCAGCGCGATGCGCAACCACAACCGTCTGCTCGGCAACGTCGAGGGCGTGGACGGCATCAAGACCGGCTACACCCGCGCCTCGGGCTTCAACCTCGTGACCTCGATGCGCCGCGGCGACCGCCATGTGGTGGCCGTGGTTCTCGGCGGCACGTCCGGCGGCGCCCGCGATGCACGGATGCGTTCGCTGCTCGAGAACAACATCGCCGACGCGGAACCGCTCAAGACCACCAAGATCGCAACCACCGTTCCGACGACGGCGGCGTCTGAGCCTGTCGTGGCGGCGGTCGAGACGCGTGCTGCGAAGCCCGCGCCTGCTGCACCGATGCTGGCCTCCGCGATCTCCATGCCGGTCAAGCTGGCGCCGCCGGTGCACGATGCCGCGCCGCGCGCTGGCTCCTCCGAGCCGCTCAAGCCCGTCGCGGTGAAGACCGTGGCGGTGAAGGTCGCGGCCGCAAAGACCGTTTCGGCGCCCGCTCCGAAAGCGCCGCCGGTCCACACTGCGTCGGTTGCGGTTCCGAAGGTCGTCGCTCCGGCCCCTGCTCCGTCGATGCCGGACTCGGCGATGGCGTTGCAAGATACGCGCTTCGACACCCGTTACGAGCCCATCCTCGAGATGGAGCAGCAGCACGCCGCCAAGACCGAAGCGAAGGCTGCGCCTGCGAAGCCTGAGATCGTGAAGACCGAGATCGCCAAGGTCGAGACCAAGACCGTGCCGCAGCCGGCGCCCGGCTCGCGTCCCGGCATTCTCGGCGTGCTTCCCGCGGCCGTTGCCGCGGCCGGCTCCGCGATCGTTCCTTCGGCTTCCGCCAATGAGCGTTCGGCCGAGAAGCCGGCCACCGCCCGTTCCGGTTGGGCGATCCAGATCGGCGCCTATGAGGGCGAGACCGAAGCCAAGCAGAAGCTGTCCGACGCCAAGTCCAAGGCGGCCGGCGTGCTTCGCAAGGCCGACGCCTACACCGAGCGCACGCAGAAGGGCGCGAAGACCTACTACCGCGCCCGCTTCGCCGGCTTCGACCGCGACGCGGCCGAAGCCGCCTGCAAGCAGCTCAAGCGTAGCGACATGGCCTGCATGGCGCTGAAGATTTGATGGGTTGAAGTTCTGACGGCGCTGACGTTCAGCGCCGGTTGTCTGGTTGCGTAAGTGTCGAGTGTTCAGTGATGGCGGCGCAGAAGGACGTCCTTGGCTTCGTTGATTTTGGCCGCAAGGTAGGTCGTGCCCCCTTGGTCGGGATGGAGTTTCTTCATCAGCGCCCGGTGGGCCCGTCCGATCTCGTCGGCCGAGGCTCCCGGCTTCACGCCAAGGATCTGATAGGCCTCCTCCTCGGTCATTTTTCCGCTGCTCGGAGCGCTGGTCCCCGCCGACGCACCACCTTCCGCGTGTTCACGCCAGCCGGGCTCCCTGCGGTCAAGATAAGCAGCCATTAGCGCCCGGCTTTCCGGATCGATATCCGGCAGCAGACCAAGCAGCGTCTGAACATCGAGGATGTCGAGGGACTTGCCCTCGTGCGGCCCCGCGAGGATGCGACCGCGCATCGCGCCGGTGTCGTGATCGAGCTCCATCTCGACAAAGGCCGCGCGCACCCGCGAGGTCTGTCCCGGCGTCTTCTGCGTGCGCTGGAACAGCGTGCTCGACGCGAGCGGCCCCCAACCCATCATACCGAGGCCAAACAGCCCGAGCGGAATAGCCACCTCGAAATGCCCGCGAAAGCCAACCAGCCCCGCAAGCACAACGAGAATGGCGCCGCCGACGGGACGCAGCTTCACCGCGAGCTTGGCCAGCATTTTGGGATCGGCCTTGCTGTAGACGTTCATCGCCCACAGAGCGAGGATCAGCACCGCGGCGCCTACGATCAGGGTTGGCATCGTTACTTCAACTGCTCGAGGAGTTTCAGGGCACCGCGCTGACCGCGGAGATTGGCGAGTGCCTTCATACCGCCGGCCGCATAGGCCGCAACGGCACGCAGCAATTCTGCGAGCTGCGCCGCCGAGCCTGGATCGAACTTGCAATAGGCTCCCCGAGAAAGCCGGGCGATTTCGCGAAACGCGTTCTCGGCGACCGGGTCGCGGCCCTCCTGAAACATGAAGGCCGGGACGCCGAGCAATCCGAGGCCCCCGGCCGACGCACAGAGGTCGTCGATCGGCTCTTCCATCGCATCACCGACGAACACCAGCGCCTGCACCTTCTGCCTCTCGCTCTCGCGGCGGGTATGCGCCAGAATCTTGCCGATCTGGGAATGGCCGCCGCGGCAATCGATTTTCTCCATCAGCGAACCAAGCTGGCGGGCGTCCGACACCCATTTGGAGGCGCGGCACTCGGCGAGCCCGCGGTAATAGACCAACTGCACGTCGAGACCGCCGATCGCCGCCGCCTCGCGGAACATATCGGCCTGCAAGGTGCAGGCGGTGTCCCACAGCGGCTGGCGGCTCATGGTGGCGTCGAGCGCAAAAATCAGACGCCCGCGCTTGCCGGCTTCCGTCGCCGGGCCGAGCGATTTGACCTTGTTCAGGAATGCATCGATCTCGGACCGCGACGAGGTCACGGCCGGCTGGTTCGTGCCGGTCTGCGCCGGCGTTCGGTCCTTGGACATGCGCCTATAAGGTGACAATTCGCGGCCTCAATTCAATGGGCGCGAAAGCCGCGGCGGCCCCGGTGATCAGGTCAAAATATCGTGCAATTCGAGCGGATTGCCCGCATTGGCGAACCATTCCTGCTTGGCCGCGGCGCGGCGCAGCCCGCGCTCGTCGAATGGTAGCTTCAGCGTCGAGAGCAGGCTCTCGACCTCCTGCCGGGCGGTGACATGCGACATGCTGGGGCGGGTGCCGAGCGTCTGCTCGTCGAGATCGTCGAGCGCGGTCAATCCGCGCGGGTAGAACTCGCGGAAGATCACCCGCTCCGCGAAGCCGTCCACGCAGCGGAAGCCGAGCCGCAATGCCAGCTCATTCATCGCCTCGCCGACCAGCTTCTTGTTGCGGGAGCCGAGCATCGAGAGCCGGTTGCGCACCACGACCCAATCCGTCGTCGCCTGATCGACCACGCGGCGATGGTGCCGCGCCTCACGGACCATTTCGGCGAAATGGCTGGTGCCGGTGACCGCATAGGTCTGCGGGTCCACGGTGCCGAGCACGTCGAAGTCCACAAAGCTGTCATTGAGCGGCGTGATCAGCGTGTCGGCCATCGAATGGGCTAATCGCATCAGGTAGCTGTCGTGCCCCGGCGTATCGACCACCACGAAATCGTGGGTGTGCTCGATCGACTCCACCGCATGGGCGAAACCGGAGAACTCGATGGCCTCGTTGTCCGCCACCATCTGCCCGTCGGCGCGCGCGACGCAATAGTGCTCGGGGATTTCGAGACTGAGCCGGTTGCGCACCGCCCAGCGGCGGCGGTTCTCAATGTAATGGGTGAAGCTCTTCTGACGGGAGTCGAGGTCGATGGTCGCAACCCGCTGACCAGCCTTCATCAGCGCCACTGCGATGTGCATGGCGACCGTGGACTTGCCGGAACCGCCCTTTTCGTTGCCGAGGACGACAACGTGAGCGGATCGCCCCCCACTCTGAACAGACATGACACCCCTCGCGGGGCCAAACTCATATCCGCCCCGCGTGACGTCAAGCTTAACACAAATCACGCCGGGAATTATGATTAACTTCGCAGCATGCCGAATCCCTCAAAAAAACCCGACGTCGCCCGAACCGTTCCCGCCCTCCGCCGCAAACGTGACCAGTGGAAACGCGACACCGTCGCGCTCGTCCCGACGATGGGCGCGCTGCATTCGGGTCACCTCGCGCTGGTGACGCTCGCCAAGAAGAAGGCAAAGCGCGTGGTCGTGTCGATTTTCGTCAACCCGACACAATTCGCCCCGCACGAGGACTTCGGCTCCTACCCGCGAACCTGGGATGCCGATCTCAAGGCATTGTCCGCCATGAAGGTCGATCTGATCTGGGCGCCGACCACGGAGGCGATGTACCCGGAGGGCTTCTCGACCAAGATCGCACCAGGGGGGCCTGCGCTCGCCGGCTTGGAGGACAAGTTCCGCCCGCATCACTTCGGCGGAGTAGCCACTGTGGTGTCGAAGCTCTTCCTTCAAGTCGCTCCGGACTTTGCGATCTTCGGCGAGAAGGATTTCCAGCAACTCAAGGTCGTCACCACGATGGCGCGCGACCTCGACATTCCGGTGAAAGTGATCGGACTGCCGACGATCCGCGAAAAGGACGGCTTGGCCCTTTCCTCGCGCAACGCTTACCTGTCGGCGGAGGAACGGCAGATCGCGCCGACGCTTAACCGCGCGCTGAAGGACTGCGCCAAACATATCAAGGACGGGCGGCCGCTCGTCGACGCGCTCGCGGTCGGTCGCGCGCAGATCGAACGTGTCGGCTTCATGCTGGATTATCTGGAGGCGCGCAACGCCAACACGCTCGCGCCGGTCCAGACGTTGAAGGACGGCCCCCTGCGGCTCCTCGTCGCCGCGAAGCTCGGCAAGACCCGGTTGATCGATAATATTGGTGTCTAGAGCAGACCCAGCTCGCGCAACTCGCGCCGCATCGGCTCGGGCATGTTGGACGTCCCCTTCGCCACACGGTCGAGATCGGGCGGTGCGTCCTTCGGATCGAGATAGCGCCAGCCCTGGAACGCCCGATAGGGCCGTGGCCGCACCGGCACGCATTTCGGATCGAGGATCAGCCGGCAGCGGCCGATGCCGTCCTTGTCGGTGAACGGGCGGATGTCGAGGATGCGCTCGCGGCAGAGGATCTCGCCCTTGATCACCCAGTAGATCGAACCGCCATCGAGGATTTCATCCACCCGCTTGGGCACCATGCGGGTGGTGTGGAAGCGCTCGGGCTTCTTCACGCCGCGCTTCTTCTGCTCTTTGTATTTCAGCTTGATCCAGTCCTCGAGGTCCTCGATCGAGTCCGTACCAACGCTGAGCTTGATCAGATGCAGAGCCATGTTCAGTTCGCTTCATCGATTGTCATCAGGCGCGCGCCCTCGGCCACCTGGCTTCCGGCTAGGACCGCGACTTCGGACACCTTGCCGTCGCGTGAAGCCACAAGCGCGTGCTCCATCTTCATCGCCTCGATGATGGCCAAACGCTGACCTTTCACCACGCTGTCCCCTGCCGAGACCAGAAGCGCCAGAACTTTGCCGTGCATCGGCGCCTTGATCTCACCGCCGCCGTCGGTGTGGTCGAGATCGCCCGCACCGACATCGGCCCGCCGGACCAGGGTCTGGCGGCCCTTGCGTAAAACGTAGATGGCATCTGGTGCTTCGACCGCGATGGCATCAAGGGCGGCCGGGACGCCATCCACAGCAACCGACGTGCCGTTGGAACCGTAGGTGACAGTGGCCGACACGGGTTCGCCATCGACCAGCAGCGGCACTTCGAGCGTGCGCGGACCGGAGAGTTGGAACGCGTCGGTTGCGTCCCAAGGCGAAACCGGGGTGTCGGATGCAGGATCGAGGTTCCGCGCGATGCGGGCCGTGTCCTGCACCAATAGACGCGCCGCACCGAAGGCGGCAGCGGCACTGTGATCGGAGACCGACAGCGTCGCCAGATTGCGGTCGATGAAGCCTGTGTCGAATGCTCCTTTGCGGAATTCACCCGCGCGGCAGAGATCAGCGAGAAACCCGAGATTGGTACGCGGCCCTGCGGCAATCGTCCGGTCGAGCGCGATAGCCAGATGATCCAGCGCCATCTCACGGGTCGGCGCATGTACGATCATCTTGGCGATCATCGGATCGTAATACGGCGTGATGGCGCTGCCCTGCTCCACGCCGGTGTCGACGCGGACGCCTTCGGGGAACTTCAGCGCGACCAGCGTGCCGGTGGACGGCAGGAAGCCGCGCTCGGGGTCTTCGGCATAGATGCGCGCCTCGACCGCGTGACCGTTGAGCGGCACCTGCTCCTGTGTCAGCGGAAGCTTCTCGCCCGATGCCACGCGCAATTGCCATTCGACCAGATCGAAGCCGGTGACGGCTTCCGTCACCGGATGCTCGACCTGAAGCCGCGTGTTCATCTCCATGAACCAATAGCCCTCGGGCCTAAGTCCCTTCGCGCTGTCGGCGATGAACTCGACCGTCCCCGCACCGACGTAACCGACCGCCTTCGCAGCCTTCACCGCCGCCTGCCCCATCATGGCGCGCACCTCCGGCGGCATGCCCGGCGCAGGCGCCTCCTCGATCACCTTCTGATGGCGGCGTTGCAGCGAGCAGTCGCGCTCGTTGAGATGGATCGCGTTGCCGTAACCGTCTGCGAACACCTGCATCTCGATGTGGCGGGGCGCAGCGACATACTTCTCGATCAGCACGCGGGCATCGCCGAACGACGCCTTGGCCTCGCGCTGCGCGCCTTCGAGCGCGGCTTCGAACTCGGCGTGCTTGTCGACCCGGCGCATGCCCTTGCCGCCGCCGCCGGCAACCGCCTTGATCAGCACCGGATAGCCGACCTCATAGGCTTTCTCACGCAGGAACGCGGGCTCCTGCCGCTCGCCGTGATAGCCGGGCACAACAGGAACGCCCGCCTTTTCCATCAAAGCCTTGGCGCGATCTTTTAAACCCATGGCTCGGATCGCCGCGGGCGGCGGCCCGACGAACACGATACCAGCCGTGGCGCAGCCTTCGGCGAACGCGGCGTTCTCCGAGAGGAAGCCGTAGCCCGGATGGATGCACTGCGCGCCCGTCTGTCGTGCGATCTCGATGATCCGCTCGGCGACGAGATAGCTTTCCGCCGCCGGCGCGGGTCCGATCAGATGCGCCTCGTCGCACATCCGCACATGCAGCGCGCCGCTGTCGGCCTCGGAATAAACCGCAATGGTACGAAGCCCGAGACGCTTGGCGGTGCGCGCGACGCGGCAGGCGATCTCGCCGCGGTTTGCGATCAGGACGGAGGCGAACATGCGGGTATTACATCACCGCAGACGCGGCTTGTCGTCAGCCCAAAGTTCAGCGGGCCGCGCCGGGATTGGCGAGCGTCCCGGCGGGTGCCGGCGGCTCGTTCGACGGTGCGATCTGTACGGGCCGGCCTGGAGCCTGGTTTGTTGTTTCCCGCGCACTCTGGCGGCGCGACGCCGTGGGTTTCGCGGCCGGTGCGGGAGCAGTCGGCTGCTCGGCGGCTTTCGGGGCCGCTGGCGGCGGCGGCTCTGGGCTCATGATGCTGACCGCCGGGATCGAGGCGGACGACGGGAATTCAAACTTGCTCGGCGACGACGGCGTTGGAGCCGCTGGCGCCGTCGATGTCGATGCTGGCGGCATCGGCGCGGGCGGCACGGATGCGAGCGTCGGCGCGGTTGCGGGGGCTGCGGCGAGCGACGACACATCGCTGCGCCAGGTTCCAGCGTGCAGCACCACGTTGGCGTCGAAGGTGCGATCCTTCAGGTTGGCGAGAACGTGGCTGTCGTCGCGCAACAGTTTCAGAGTCGGGCAATTGTCAGCATCGCAGCCGCGCGTGGTAAGCACATGGGCGACGAGGCCGTAGCGGTCAGTCTCGATGGCGCGGCGCAGCCGCTCAAAAGAGTCCCCAGCCCCTGAGTTGCGGCCCATCTCGCTGCCCTCGACGAACAGGCTCAGGCGCGCGTCGACATAAGCGAGTGCGGCGGCGAGTGTTTCGGGCGACGAGAACAGTGACTTTTCGCAAACCGCCTCGACCGCGGCGCTGCCGACGGCGTCGAGACAGGCAAGCGGCGAGCCGGGCGCGAGCGCGCGCATGGTGAGCTCGGCGGCACGGGTCTCGAACGAACGGCGCGCGGCGGATAGATCACCACCCGGACGGACGGTCAGCACCCATGCGATCGCAAGGCTTGCGATCACAATGGCGACGGGCCAGGCAATGCCAAAACGGGAAGGACTTTGGGACATCACAGGTTCGGAATGCGGGGGCGCGATCTTAACCCGGCGGCCGCGCGCCATCATCACGAGTGCAACGACGAGGACACCCGCCGACAGCACCCCGCCCGCCAAGATCAGCGGCGAAACACCGTTCGCGGACTCGAGGCCCGAAGTCCATTGGTCGATACCCGACATCACGCCCCAGCAAAGCCACAGAAAAGAACAAGCGCGACCCTCTTTAGTATGACGTAGCGACCGAAATGAGGCCACTGAAACCGAGAGCCGCGGAACTCCGCGGCTCTCCCAGATTTAGCGGCGAATTCTGCGCGGAACGGTAATCATTGTGGTTTGAGATTGGCGTCCCGAACCACCTTGCCCCATTTCTCGATATCCTTGCGCAGATAAGCATCGAACTCCGACGGTGTCATGGGCATTGCGACCGCACCCTGCTTGTCCCAGGCAGCCTTCACCTCCGGCTTCTGCGTCGCCTTGTTGATCTCGGCGTTGAGCTTGTCGACGATCGCCTTTGGCGTGTTCGCCGGCGCCATCACGCCGAGCCAGATTGTGGCCTCGTAGCCAGGGACGCCCGCTTCGGCGATGGTCGGCACCTCCGGCAGCACGGTTGAACGCTTCGATGCGGTGGTGCCGAGCGCACGCACCTGCCCAGCCTTGACGTTCTCGGTCATCGTTGTGACCGCGTCGAACGCCATCTGAACGTGGCCGCCGATCACCGACGAGCGCATCTCGCCGGACGCCTTGTGCGGCACGTGGACAATATCGGTGCCGGACATCGCCTTAAACAGCTCGCCGGCCATGTGATACGGCGTAGCGATCCCCGACGAGGCGTAGTTCAGCTTGCCCGGCTCTTTCTTGGCGAGCGCGATGAACTCCTTCAGATCCTTCGCCGGCACCGATGGATGCACGACCATCACCAGATCGGAGTAGTTGATCGCCGCCACCGGCACGAAGTCGCGCATCAGCACGAACGGCTTTTGCGGCGTGAGCGACTCGTTGGTGGTGTGAGTGTTGGACATCAAGAGCAGCGTGTAGCCGTCGGCCGGCGACTTCGCGACCGCATCGGTGCCGATGATCGAGCCCGCACCAGGACGGTTCTCCACCACGAAGGATTGCTTGAGGCCGTCCGAGAGATGCTGCGCAAGCTGGCGCGCAAACACATCGGCCGGGCCGCCCGGACCGAACGGTACGATGATTTTCACAGCATGGTTCGGGTAATCCTGCGCAGTCGCGGGCGCGGCGAGCAGCGCCGACGCGAGCATCATCGAAGCTGCGGCAACGCGAGCCAGATTTTTCATTGTTTCCTCCATAGAGCCCGGCAGTGGAATACCGGGACAAACGCCCCCGGCCGCGACTTATTCCATTGCCGCAGCCGCGCGTTTCCTAACACGCCGCACGCGCGGAGCGGCTCCCCTGCGACCTTAAGCTCCGTTCGCGCCGCCGGGCGGCTTGACCGCGCGCGTGAGGTCGCTGGCCGCTGCGAAGGCGCCCTTGGCCTCGATCGCGGTCATAGCGAGCGTGGTGCGGAGGTCGGTGACCCCGCCGCCGCCGGCCGCTGCCAAAAGAGCCGCCGCCATCTGGGTCTCGCTCGGCGCTTCGACGATACTGAGGAAGTCGTACTCGCCGAACGTCACGTAGTAGCCGATCAATCGCCCGCCGGCCTTCGCTATCAGCCGCGACAACGCCTCGGCGCGATCCTCCGGCCGGACGATCATCCCCTTGATGGCTTCGCGCGTATAGCGCCCTTGTGTGATGTAGATCGGCATGTTTCGCGTCCCTGTCCCGCCCCGGAACAAATTTGGTTTTAGTGCGTTTTCTTCCGCTGGTTAATCGGGTTTGTAGCGGGAGAGAACGATGCGCGTTCTGTTCGGAATGATCCTTGGCGCGTTTCTGACCGTCGGGGCGGCATTCGTCCATGACAATTGGTCGGGCAGTTCCGCCTCGACGTCTCCGTCACTTGCGGACGGCCGAATGGTGAACTGGGACGTGGTCGACGCGAACTGGCGGATCGTCCGCGATCGCGCCCGCGAAACCTGGACCATGTTGTCACAAAAGGTCCAGAGCTGAGCGCTTAAACGAGAGCGGGCCCCTTTCGGGGCCCGTTTTCATTTCAACGCAAGCAACTTCAGTGGTCACGGTCGAGTTGGCTTTCCTTGGCGACGCGCTCGAATGCCTCGCCCACGCTCTTGATCCGGTACTGCTGTTCGTCGCCATCGGACGGAAGCAGCTTCACGACCTTGAACGAGCCGCCAGCGCCGAAGCGGCCCGGCCCGGAGGTGTAACGCACGCTCTGGCCGATTGAATACTTGTGAGTCTTCAACACGCGACGTCTCCCGTCACCAACACGCTTTTGGCTGCTTTGATTGTCGTTACGCATGACACTCACGCCCCTGTTGCCCATGAATGCCCGTTCAGGAATTATAGCAGGTTATCCACAGCCTTGGGGGAGAAAATCACCCGTCAGCAGCTTTCCTGACGCGTATCGAAACCATTAGAAAATTACGTAAAATCAATGACTTACGGCAACCGGTCGAAAGCCCTGCGCAAGCATCAGAGCTTCAGATCGCCTGGCAGAGTGCCGGTTACAAGAAGTCAGACGGGCCTGAGCAGTCTTCAGAATTTCTCGGTCCACGGGCGGACTTCGAGCTCCGCCGACCATGCGCTGCGCGGCTGATAGATCAAATTGAGATAATTGACCGCGATTGCGTCCGGATCGAGCAGGCTGTCGGGATTGTCCGCGGGCTCGGCACGCCGCGCGCTCTTGATACCGCCGTCGATCACGATGTGCGCGACGTGAATGCCCTGCGGCTGAAGCTCGCGCGCCATGCTTTGCGACAGCCCGCGCAGCGCGAACTTGCCCATCGCGAACGGCGCGGACTGCGCGTAGCCCTTCACGCTCGCCGACGCGCCAGTGAACAGGATCACGCCGTGCTGCTTCGGCAGCATCCGCCGCACCGCTTCCCGCGCCACCAGGAAACCGCCGTAGGCGCTGACCGCGATCGACTTCTCAACTTCGGCCGGATCGAGATCGGCAAACGGCCCGCGCGTGCGATAGCTCGCGTTATAGATCACGATGTTTGGCGCGCCGATCGAGCCTTCGAGATCGGCGAACAGCTTTGCGACATCGACCGGCTTGCTGGCGTCGCAAGCGAAGGTCTTTGCGCCGATCTCCTGCACAAGACCATCGAGATCGCCGGTCGAACGCGAGGCGAGCGCCACCTTGATCCCCTCCTTCGCGAGCAGGCGCGCCAAAGATGCGCTGAGCCCGGCACCGGCGCCCACGATCAAAGCGGTTTCGAACTTGGGCTCGAATCTGGGAGTGGGCATCGCGAACCTCCTGACACCATTGCCGCGGCATCGGCCGGGAGCCACAATATGGCAACGATAGATACCGGGGGAAACGATGCGCGCCGCCTACTACGAGAAAAACGGGGCTGTTCGCGAAGTGTTGATGCTGGGCGAGGTTGAGACGCCCAAGCCCGGCCCCGGTGAAGTGCGCGTGAAGCTGAAAACCTCTGGCGTCAATCCATCGGATGTGAAATCGCGCGAAGGCCGCACCCGGAAGATCGCGTTTCCGCGCGTTATCCCGCACTCGGACGGCGCGGGCGACATCGACATGGTTGGCGACGGCGTTCCCGCCTCTCGTGTCGGCGAGAAAGCGTGGGTTTGGAACGGACAGTGGAAACGCCCATTCGGCACCTGCGCGGAGTATATCGTTCTGCCAGCCGATCTTGCGGTGAAGCTTCCTGCTCATGTCAGCTACGAAGCCGGCGCGTGCCTTGGCATTCCGGCGATGACGGCGTGGCACGCGCTTGAAGTCTCAGCCGCGGGCAAAGGCTCCAATGTGCTCGTGACCGGCGGCGCGGGCGGCGTCGGCCACTACGCCATTCAGTTCGCCAAGGCGCGCGGCGCGACCGTGCTGACCACCATCTCGTCGGACGCCAAGGCCAGGCTCGCACGGGACGCGGGCGCAGACCATTGCATCAACTACAAGAGCGAGGATGTCGGCGAGCACGTCATGGCCGCGACCGGCAAGAAGGGCGTCGATGCCGTCATTGATATGGACTTTTCCTCCAATGCGAAGCTTGCGTCTGCGATCCTGCATCCGCGCAGCAAATTCGTCGTCTACGGCAACAGCGCGCCCGAGGCGACGATCCCCTCGCAATTCATGCTGACCAACTTCATCGGCATCCAATACATCTTCGTCTACGAGTTGACCGCGCAGGAGCGCGCATCCGCTGTCAACGGCATCACACGGATGCTGGAAAACAAAACGCTCATCAACAACATCGCCCTCACCTTCCCGCTCAACGAGATCCACGCCGCTCACGAAGCCGTGGAGCAAGGCAAGGCGCTAGGAAATGTGGTGGTGACGCTGTGACGTTCAATCAACGACAAATCATAAACCGGGGAGAATGCATATGTTCGGACGACTGGCTGCTGCCGGCCTGGCGTTAATAGCAATGACTGTTGGATCGCAGGCCCAGGAAGCGACGTTTTACACGGTAACCTATGTCGAGGCCGCACCTGCCTCTGCAAACGCCGCACTCCCGATCCTGAAGGCCTATCGCGACGCCGGCCGGAAGGACGACGGCGCGGTGCGTATCGAACTTCTGCGCGGCATCGACCGGCCGAACCGCTTCACGGTGCTCGGCGTCTGGAAAGATCAGAAGGCCTACGACGCACACGCGGCGGCGGCACACACCAAGCAGATGAGCGAGAAGATCGCGCCGCTTCTTGCTGCTCCAAACGACACGCGCCAGCACAACGCGCTGTCGGTCGCCGCGGCCCAGCCGGGCAAAGGCGGCGTCTACGCGGTCACCCACGTCGACGTCATCCCGCCGCAAAAGGACAACGGCATGGCCGCCGTGAAGCAGCTCTCGGAAGACAGTCGCAAGCAAGCGGGCAACCTGCGCTTCGACTCCTGGCAGCAGACCAACCGGCCGAACCACTTCACCGTGGTCGAGGGCTGGAAGGACCGCAAAGCCTTCGACGCCCATGTGGCGGCGAAGGAGACCAAGGACTTCCGCGGCAAGCTCGTGACCATGACCGGCGCGCTCTACGACGAGCGGCTCTATCAGCCGGTCGAATAGCACCCGCCAAAAAGAAAACGCCCGGCGGACAAACCGCCGGGCGCTTCCGTTTGGCTTGAAAGAAGCCGCTTACGCGGGCTTGAGATTGCCGGCGGCCTGCTTGCCGCGCTCGGTCACGATCTCGTAGCTGACCTTCTGGCCCTCGTTGAGGGTCTGCAGGCCGGCGCGCTGAACGGCGCTGACGTGCACGAACACGTCCTTGGAGCCATCGCTCGGCTGGATGAAGCCGAAGCCTTTCTGGGTGTTGAAGAACTTAACGGTGCCCACGGGCATCTGAGTCGTCTCCTTGCGTGAACCGGATTTTCGAGCTTCGAAATCCGGGCAGCCATCCGAGTTCTGGGGGTGTCTTGAGATCGCAGCCCAAAAAGCGGGGTAGCGCAGCAAGGCAGACCAAAAACCTGGTTGCGGGCGGCTATATAGGGGCCTCTTCTGCGCCGGTCAAACCCATTTCATTCGACTTTTGGCGGAAAAACGGGCGTTCGGTAAACGGCCTGACACACCCCGATGGCTTTCCCTGGCGTTTCCCGGCCTTTCCCAAGGGCTAGGAACCCCTCGCCGCCGCTCCCGTTGTCAAAGCACGAGGGGTCATCGCGGAGACGACCATGACCTTTGGGAAAGGCGTGCTGTTGTGGCTGATCGGCATCCCCTTGCCGATCATCATCCTGCTGGCGCTGTTCTGGCGCTGAAGGACGGCATAACGGCACTCGTTGCGTGGCCCTCGAAGCGACGCGACCCAGGCCATACGCCTCGGGTCGCGTCGCTTATGAGCATTCGCTTCAGTGCTGGATCAGCGTCACCAGCGGCTTGTCCTTCGGCTTGAAGCGCACCGCAACGAGCTTCACGCCCTGCACCGGATCCGCCAAACCGCGATGGACGGAGTTGGGCTGTACGTGGACAGCCTCGCCCGCCTTCAGCACACGCGCCCCCTGCCCTTCGATCTCAAGCGTCAGCGCGCCGTCGAGGATGTAGGCGACCTCATGGGCGTCCGGATGGATGTGCCACGGCAGCGCCGCGCCTGCCGGAAATTCATAGACCTGCACGACCGCTTGTTCGAGGACCCCGCCCTTCACCTCGGATTCGAGAAGTGTCTTCGCCGTGACCGCCGGTCGCTGCGTATCGGCGAACGTGTGGGCAGCGAAGCCCGCGGCGAATGCGAGCGCGACGATGATCAGGCGTTTCATAGGACCTCCAGAATGACACCGCCGATCATTTCAGATTCGGAGATGGGAAACGATTGCGCCGCAAAGCCATGCTAGAATGTTCTTCGGGCGGACAACTGCGATCGTGCGAGTGCCAACGTGAGCTTTCCCAAACGCTTCTTTATTTCTAGCGGCGTTTTCCTAGCGCTGGCGTCCTCCGCCGGCGCACAGAGTTCGGCGCCGCTGCTGGAGCCGAAACCCGCCTTCGTACCGGGCATGTATGAAACCGAAAGCCGCAACTCCCACTTCCAGGATACGCCCATCAAGAGCAAGACCTGCATCGCGTCGGAGGACTATGACGCTTTCCGGCGCGAGACGATGGAGCAGTATCAGAAGTCGCCGCAATTCGTGAAAGACTGTCAACTCAGCGACACCCGCTCGCTGCCGAACGGCTTTGCCTTCGCCATGCAGTGCAAGGGCACCAAGACGATCCTGACGTTCCGCTTCGCAAAAGACATGGTCAGCAGCACGATTGAGAACCTGATCGAGAAGATGCCGAAATATTCGTCGTCGATCCTAACGATGATGCGGCGGGTCGGAGACTGTCCGGGGCAGCAGCCCGGCCGGGCGTTATAACCGCAACGCTCACATTCTGAACACGCCGAACTTCGTCTGCGGGATCGGCGCGTTCAGCGCCACCGAGAACGCCAGCGACAACACCCGCCGCGTTTCGCCCGGCATGATGATGCCGTCGTCCCACAGCCGCGCGGTCGCATAGTAAGGATTGCCCTCTTCCTCGTATTGCGCGCGGATCGGCGCCTTAAAGGCATCCTCGTCCGCGGTGGACCACGTCTTGCCTTCCGCTTCGATGTTGTCGCGCTTCACGGTCGCGAGAACCGACGCCGCCTGCTCGCCGCCCATGACCGAAATACGCGCGTTCGGCCAAGTGAACAGGAAGCGTGGGCCGTAGGCGCGGCCGCACATGCCGTAGTTGCCCGCACCGAACGAGCCGCCGACGATCAGCGTCACCTTCGGCACCTGCGCGCAGGCGACCGCCGTCACCATCTTCGCGCCGTCCTTCGCAATGCCGCCCGACTCGTAGTCGCGGCCAACCATGAAGCCAGAAATATTCTGCAAGAACAGCAGCGGAATGCGCCGCTGGCAGCACAATTCGATGAAGTGTGCGGCCTTGAGCGCGCTCTCCGAGAACAGGATGCCGTTATTGGCGAGAATGCCGACCGGAATGCCGGAGAGATGCGCGAAGCCGGTCACCAGCGTCGTGCCATAGAGCGCCTTGAACTCATCGAATTCGGAGGCGTCGACGATCCGCGCGATCAGCTCGCGTGCGTCGTATTGCTTGCGGGTGTCCGCCGGGATGATGCCATCCAGCTCCTCCGTCGCATATTTCGGCTCGCGCGGTGCGATCAGCGGAATATCGACGGTCTTTTTCGTGTTGAGGTTCGCAACGATCCGCCGCGCCAACGACAAAGCGTGCGAGTCATCCGCCGCCATGTAATCGGCGACGCCGGATTTCCGCGCATGCACATCCGCGCCACCCAAATCCTCCGCCGACACCACTTCGCCGGTTGCGGCCTTCACCAGCGGCGGGCCGCCGAGGAAGATCGTGCCCTGCCCTTTCACGATGATGGTCTCGTCGCTCATCGCGGGCACATAAGCGCCACCCGCTGTGCACGAGCCCATCACCACGGCGATCTGCGGAATGCCGAGCGAGGACAGCGTCGCCTGATTGTAGAAGATGCGGCCAAAGTGCTCGCGGTCGGGAAACACCTCGGTCTGATGCGGCAGGTTCGCGCCGCCGCTATCGACCAGGTAGATGCACGGCAGACGGTTCTCACGCGCGATCTCCTGCGCGCGCAGATGCTTCTTCACCGTCATCGGATAGTAGGTTCCGCCCTTGATCGTTGAATCATTGCACACGATCACGCATTCGCGGCCTTCGACGCGACCGATGCCGGTGATCATGCCGGCGCCGTGGATCGCATCGTCGTACATGCCGTTCGCCGCAAGCGGCGACAGTTCGAGAAACGGCGAGCCGGGATCGAGCAGTCGTGTCACTCTTTCTCGCGGAAGAAGTTTTCCGCGCGAGACATGACGCTCCCTCGCGCGCTCCGGTCCACCAAGCGCGGCCTCCGCACGACGCTTCGCAAGCTCCTCGTTGAGCGCGCGCATGCGCGCGGTGTTGCCGCGGAATTCTTCGGAGCCTGTGTCGACGTTGGTTGCGAGCGGCACTTGATTCCTCCCGCACGCACTATCGCAGGGGAACCCCGCGAAGTGAACGGCCCTTCAGAGAGGAACCGGTGGGGATTTCGGAACTGCCGGCGCGTGGCCAACGTTGGCGTAACGAGGGGACACCAGAGGAGACGTGGAATGAGAATCAAGAAACTGCTCTTGGCGACTGTCGCGGCGGCCGCACTGATCGCGGGGCATGGCTTCGCTTCAGCGGAGGGGGCTCCCAAACAGGAAGGCCCGGCTCAGAGGACCGAGTCGCCGGCCCCTACCCCGTCAGCGCAACAAAACGCTCCGGCGGAGAAGATGGCGCCGGCCAACAAGGCGACTCAGGACAAGGGCGCAGACTCCAAGCCCATGATCACGGGTCAAGGCTCAGGCTCGCAGATGGACAAGGCTCAGGACCAGAAGTCGGCTCCGGCCCAGCGCTCCAGCAGCGAACAACGCGGCACCAGCGGCCAGGGCGCGCAGCAGAAGGCTTCCGAAACCGCCAAGCCGGACGCTACGAAGAATGCGGCCGACTCGAAATCCGACGCCACGAAGTCGGGCAACTCGGCTCAGTCGAGCACGAACACCAAGACGCAGACGACCGGCAGCGCACCATCAGGCGGCAGCGTGACGCTAACGACCGAACAGAAGACCAAGGTTCGCTCGACCGTGCTCACTTCGAACGCGCCGCGCGTGACCAACATCAACTTCTCGATCAACGTCGGCACCGTGGTGCCGCGCACCGTGAAGATCGTGGCGGTTCCGACGACCCTCGTCGAAATCCACCCGGCTTGGCGCGGCTACATGTACTTCGTCTACAACGATGAGATCATCATCGTTGAGCCGGGCACGATGAGGATCGTTGAAGTGCTTGTGGTCTAACCAGCCGCCCGAAACGGCAAAGGGCGGCCTCGCGGCCGCCCTTTGTTTTGAAGCGATTGCGCCGGCTACGCGCGAACCTCTTTTTTGCTTGAAGACGGTTCGCGGCTACGCGCGAACCTCTTGCCGCTGGAACGATACGTATCCCACCACATAGAGCAGGATCATCCCCGCAATCAGGCTGACGATCTGCGGCCAAGTGCTGAGAATGCTCTGGCCGAGCGACAGCGGCGCGCCCATCACGCGGCCCTGGAACTGGGCCAGCAGCGTCGTCAGCGATTGCGCATCGGGGCTCAGCATCGCAACCACGGCTTCGCCGTAGAGCGTACCGGGCGAGATGCGTGCGAGCCCCTGCTGCCAGGCGACTGTGTCCGGCGTCGGTAGCCCGAGCATCGCGAAGCGGATGTCGGACGGCGAGATCACCTCGCCGATCAACTGTGCGAGCGCAGGCCACAGCAGCGACAGGAACAGCCAGAGGCCAAGTGCCACCAGCGCCGCAGTCGCGGTCGAGCGAAAGATGATCGAGAACAACATGGCGAGCGCCAGCCACACCCCCGCGTAAGCGATGGTGATGAGCAGGAACATCAGCATACGGCCCAGTTCTTCCCCACTCGGCGGAATGCCCAACCGAACGAGGCCAAAGCCAACCACAAGCAGCCAGAGGGTGATCAAGCTGATCGAGATCGTCGCAAGCCCCGCGAGGAATTTTCCAAGCAGCAGCGCGTCGCGATAGATCGGCTGCGCCAGGATACGGGAGAGTGTCCGGCGGTTGTACTCACCATTGACGGCATCAAAGCCGAGACCGATGGCGATGACCGGCACCAGGATGCTGAGCACCACCACGAACGAGAGCAGACTTTGTCCCGGCGGCGCGAACAGCCGCAGGAACAGGAACGGGTCTTCCGCGGTAGTGTTGCGGATCTGATCGACGGCGAAATAGACCACCACGCCGCCGAGCAGGACGACGAGCAGCTCCAGCACCAGCATGCGCGCGCTGGTGAGGTTGTCGAACAGTTCGCGGAAGAACACGACGT
>JBFLYS010000011.1:0-70905 GCA_040756555.1 Pseudomonadota bacterium
CCGATCAACGCAATGCCACCGGCGGCCTCCGCGAAGCGGCCGAAACGAACGCCGACGAAACGTCCGGTCAACATGCCAGCGGTGGACAGCGCAAACGTCGCACAACCGATTGCCAGCGCCACGACGACGATGTTGACCTTGATGAAGGCCAGCGAGATGCCGACAGCGAACGCGTCGATGCTGGTTCCCACCGCCGTTGCCAGAAGCACGACCAGCGATCCGTTGCCCCGCGGCTTGCTGCCATCGGAGGCGCGCAGCGCCTGAACGATCATGTTGACGCCGACCAGTCCAAGCAGACCGAATGCGATCCAGTGATCGATCGACTCCACGAACGACCGCGCCGCGATGCCGGCGGCCCAGCCGAGAACCGGCGTTGCGGCTTCGATGGCGCCAAACACAAGCCCCGTTTTCAGCGCATCGGCGAACTGCGGACGCGGCGAGCCCGAACCGCGGCTGACGGCAACGAGAAAGGCGTCGATGGACAAGCTCAAGGCGAGCACAGCGATGGACAGCAGCGACATGACGCATTCCTTGACTTCGCGTTGAACGGGCCAAGCTGCGCCTTGTTTGATGGCCAGCGTTGGCACGGTCTCGCTGGATCAATGAACGCTTGATCGACCGCACCACGCAGCATCGCTGCGATCATGTTGACACGGTCACCGCATGTGCGGCCGCTACTCCCCGTGAGGAAATATCTAGTCGCGCATCAGCTTGAATTCAAATTTCCTCGTTGCATCAAGCGACTGCAAAGCATTCGCATTCTGATCTTTGTCGTTCGCCTGCTGCTGCGCGCCAAACAACGAAAGCGATTCAACGGCTGAAGCCGAACGCGTCTGCGTCAGAAATCCATTTTGAGGAAGCTGATGATCGGCAGCAGAGTTCGGGTGGGGTCCGCAGCTTCGCGAAGACAAGGCTTCAAGCCTGCCTGTCGGCGCTACCGCCTTCTCCCTCACGGCCGCAAACACCTATGGGACTGATTCTACTATAGAAATATCTATTCAATGTTCTCTCTCAGGAAAACTACTTCCTTTCAATAGAAAGAAAACTATTATATCATTTCTTATGAACATCGCGGAGAGAACCGTGGCACTCAAACCGCATCCAAAATCCGAAGCAGCAGCCGATTCGGAGCTGGTGACGAAGGCGGCGCTGCGAGCCGCCGAACGGCTGGGCATCACCAACAAGGTTCTGGCCCGCATCATCGGGCTGTCCGAAGCGAGCATCTCTCGCATGCGCAAGGGCGGCCACGCTCTCGAGGCCGGTCAGAAGCCGTTCGAATTGGCGATCCTGTTCATCCGGCTTTACCGGTCGCTCGATGCGCTGATCGGCGGCGACGAAGCGGTGGCGCGCTCCTGGCTCAAGAACGAGAACACCGCTCTGTCCGCCATTCCCATCGAGTTGATCCAATCCGTTTCCGGACTCACGAATGTCATCCAGTATCTGGACGCCCGACGCGCTCACGTCTGAGGCCCGCGCGGCCTCCGGCCGATGCTGGCGGGTGGTCGAAGCGCAGCACTACATCTCGACCGTCAAACTCACCGACACAAGCGAAGAGCAACGGCGGCTCGAAACGCTGCTCGAGCAGAGCAAGCCGTCAGTTCCGGCCGAATGCCGCCACCTGCACTATCTGCTGTTCACGCCGTTCCGGTACGGCGCTCCCTATCCTGCGGGCTCACGGTTTCGCCGCGCCGGATTCACGCCGGGCGTGTTCTACAGCTCCGAACTTCCGAGAACGGCCGTCACGGAAACGGCGTTCGCGCGATTGCTATTCTTCGCGGAGTCGCCCGCGACGCCGTGGCCAAGCAATCCCGCCGAATACACGGCCTTCGCGGCTGAGTATCACGCCGACCGGTCGATCGACCTTCGCGCTTCGCCCTTCGACGCAAACAAAACAGTGTGGATGCACCCGACCCGCTACGACGAATGCCAAGAGCTTGCAGAGCGTTGCCGCACCGCCGAGATCGACGTCATCAAGTATCGATCGGTGCGCGATCCGCAGCCGGCGGTGAACATCGCCATTCTGCGATGCAGGGCCTTTACGCGGTCCGAGCCGAGCGAACGGCAGACGTGGCACATCCAGGTGAACGAAAACGGCGCGCGGATCCTCTGCGAATCCCCGCGGGCGGCCTTCGACTTCGACCGCACCGCGTTTGCTTCGGACCCCCGGATCGCGGCGATGGTTTGGCGGCGTTAGCCCTCACGGTCGATCTATCGCGGACCCGCGATGATGACCGCCGCGCCGGCGAGGCACAAAGCCGCACCGGTCACGTCCCAGCGATCGGGCCTCACACCTTCCACGCCCCACAGCCACGCCAGCGAGGCCGCGATGTAGATTCCGCCGTATGCGGCGTAAGCGCGGCCGGCGGCGGCGCTGTCCACGAGCGTCAGCAGATAAGCGAACAAAACCAGCGAGAGCGTTCCCGGAACGAGCCACCATACGGGCTTGTCCAGCCGCAACCACGCCCAAAACGCGAAGCAACCGGCAATCTCGGCAACGGCCGCACCGACATACGCGAGAATTGACTGCATGCTTTCTCCATCGTCCGCTCCCATTTGAAACCAGATTCAGCGCACGCGCAAAATTGCGCTCAAGAATCGGGTGGCCGCCGCGTCCCGGATCGGGCAGGGTCCGGCGCTTCGCGAAAAGAAGGTTTCATGTCCGCCTCCCCGACCCCATCACTGTCGATCTCCGCGACCGACTGGCTGCTGCTGATCCTGCTCTCGGTGCTGTGGGGCGGCGCGTTCTATTTCGCCAAGATTGCGGTGCTGGAAATCCCGACGCTGACGCTGGTGTTCGGCCGCGTCGCCATCGCCGCGGTCATCCTCCTGATGCTGATGCAACTGATCCGGGCACCGCTGCCGCGCGACCGCGAGACCTGGCAGATCCTCGCCGTGATGGCGGTGCTCAACAACGTTCTGCCCTTCGCGCTGATCGTGTGGGCGCAGATCCACATCACCATCGGCCTCGCCGCGATCCTCAACGCCACGAGCCCGCTGTTCGGCGTGTTCGTCGCCCATGCGCTGACCGCCGACGACAAGCTCTCGCCGGGCCGCGTCGCGGGGTTGATCGCGGGATTCGCCGGCGTTGTGCTGCTGATCGGGCCCGATCTGCTGCTCGGCGAACTCGGCGCGAATCTATGGGCGCAACTCGCCTGCCTCGCCGCCGCCTGCTCCTATGCCTTCGGCGCGGTCTATTCGCGGCGGCTGCGCGGGCTGCCCCCGCTCACGGTCGCGACCGGGCAGCTCACCATGTCGGCGCTGTGGCTGCTGCCGATCGTACTGATCTTCGACACGCCGGGAATCGTGATGTCGGTGTCGCGTGCGGCGCTCTGGGCGCTCGTCGCGCTCGCGGTGCTCTCGACCGCGTTCGCGTATCTGATCTACTTCCGCCTGATCGCGCGGGCCGGCGCGACCAATGCGCTGCTGGTGACGTTCCTCATTCCGGTGAGCGCGATCCTGCTCGGCATGGTGCTGCTGAGCGAGCGGCTGGCAACGCATCAGATCGCGGGAATGATTGCGATCTTCGTAGGATTGGCGGCGATTGATGGAAGGCCGGCGAGAGTCGTCGGAACGTTGTTCCGCAAAACCGAGAGCCGCAAGTGACCCGATGGAACGCAGCAAAAGAGGCTCCGAACGGGAAGGACGGAGCCTCTTAAGAGTCGCCCCGGCGTCATACATTCACCGGTGAGCCTGCCAATAGCAGGCGCGCATTAGAGGTTCATTACCGTGTCAGGCTAGACCTGACCTTCGTATCGGGGACGGAGAGACGGGCCGTGCAACAGCAAGTGGCCCGGACAGGCGAAGCGAAATCCGAGCCGCTTCGTTGCTCGGCGCCTGCTACGACGCCGCGCCAGTCGCCATCAGGTAGATGATCCGGCCAAGCGCACCGAACACCAAGACGAAGGCTGCCGTGGCTTGGATGAAGAAACCGGGAAGGCGCTTTTTCGCCTCGGCCACGTAGCCGATGAAGTAGACAATCCGCCCAACAATCCAGAGCAGCCCGAGAAGCGCAGCAACTGTCGGGCTCCAATAGACCGCGAAGAGCCACATAGATGGCAACGCTATCGGCATCCATTCAAGAGTGTTGACGTGCGCCCGGTAGGTTCGCTCCAGAATCGGATCGCCCGTCATTGACGGCGCGAGAATACCGGTCCGGTCGTGTGCCCTGGCGACTGTCAGAGCCATCCCGAAATACACCAGCGCGATCAACAGCGTCACGAGAGCGGGATAATAGTATGTCTGCATCTGCTTCTCCCTGATCAGACAGCAAGTGGCCCGGATGGAGCGAAGCGAAATTCGGGTCCGGCCCGTTGCTCGCACGACAAACCCGGATTGCGCTGCGCTCCATCCGGGCCACGCATGCTTCCGGCATCAGCGTCCATTTCCAGATCTCTCGACTTCCTTCCGTAGAGCTCTGAGCTGCTCGAACGTCTTGGTGACGTCGCGAATAACGGAAACGAGCCCGACCACCTCATCGCTCTCATCGCGTATCGGGGCAATCGTGAACTCTATCGAGATCAACGATCCGTCCCGCCGAAGTCCAGGCACGGCGAGCAAGGCCCCGTCAGCGTACCGGCTCTGGCCGGTCCGCATCATGGTGTGGAATCCGTCCCAGTGGCGGGATCGAAACCGCTCCGGAATGATGATGTCCAGAGTTTGCCCCAGCGCCTCATTCCGAGAGAACCCGAACATGCGTTCGGCTCCGGGATTCCAGAGACGAATGACGCCGTCTCTATCGCAGGCGACAATCGCTTCGGATTTTGCCTGCACGAGTCTTTGGCCAACCAGTTCGTCTGAAAATCCAGAAGCTCTCACGATGTCCGCTTCCTCATCATTCTCGACCTCAGGCCCGATCGCTGCGTTCCACATGGAACCATAGCCAAACATACTGAAACATGTCGTGAAACGCCGTGTGTTGACAGCGCCGCCGCACGCGCCTACACTTAACCATATGGTTAAGTATTCAGACACCGCTCTCGACCGCACCTTCAACGCGCTCGCTGATCCGACACGACGCGCGCTGCTCGCCCGGCTTTCGCAGGGCGACAGCGTCTCCGTCAGCGAACTGGCGAAGCCGTTCCCGGTGTCGTTGCCGGCGGTGATGAAACACCTCGACGTGCTCTCCGACGCGGGTCTCGTCGCCCGCGAAAAGACCGGCCGCGTGGTCGCGTGCCAGCTCACGGCGGGGCCGATGGAGGACGCCGTGGAATGGCTCAACAAATACCAGCGCTTCTGGACTCAACAGCTCGATCAATTGGCCGCGTTCCTGGAGGACGATTCATGCTCGCCAAAACCAAACCAAGCCTCACCATCAAGCGACGCTTCAAAGCAGCGCCCGCGAAAGTCTTCGCCGCGTGGACGCAGCCGGCCCAAGTAGCGAAGTGGTTCGGCCCTCCCGGCGCGCATGACGTGAGCGCGGAAGTCGATCTGCGCGTCGGCGGGCGCTACACGATCCACTCGTTTTGCACCCAGGACGGCGCGCCCAATCAGATCAGCGGCGTCTATCACGAGGTCGTTCAGGACCGGAGACTCGTCTTCACCTGGTCGTTTCACACGGCGCCGGAGCACGAGTCGCTCGTCACCATCGAGTTCAAGCCGGACGGCGACGGCACGCTGATGACGCTGACGCACGAGCAGTTCTTCGACGAGCCGGCGCGCGACGCCCACAACAAGGGTTGGGACGCGGTGCTCGAAAACCTCGACGCCTATCTGTCGTAAGCGGATCGAAAGGACCAGTCATGCTCACCGCAACCAAACCGAGCCTCACCATCAATCGCCGCCTCAAGGTGCCGCCGGCGCGGGTCTACGCCGCGTGGACGGACCCGCAGCAACTCGTGAAGTGGTTCGGCCCTCCGGGCCAGCGCGACATGGTGACCGAGGCCGACGTGCGCGTCGGCGGGCGCTACATGATCCGCTCGTACTCGATCGACAGCGGCGAGAAAAACCAGGTCGGCGGCGTCTATCGCGAGGTCGTGCCGGACCGCAAGCTCGTCTTCACCTGGGCCTGGCACTCGATGCCGGAGCGCGAGTCGCTCGTCACGCTCGAGTTCAAGCCGGACGGCGACGGCACGCTGCTGACGCTGCACCACGAGCAGTTCTTCGACGAGCCGGCGCGCGACCGCCACAACCAGGGCTGGAACGCGGTGCTCGTCAAGCTCGAGACGTACCTGCATACGGCCGGAGAGACGCCGCACGGCAAGTTCGTCTGGAACGAACTCAACACCCACGACGTCGAAGCCGCCAAGCGCTTCCTCGGCACGACGCTCGGCTGGACGTTCGAGGCGATGCCGATGCCGACCTTCACCTACTGGAGCATCAGAAAGGGCGACGAGCGCGTCGGCGGCATCTTCGACATGAATGCGGAGCCGCGCTGCGCCGGCGTGCCGGAGCACTGGATGTCCTACGTCGCGGTCGATGACGTCGATGCGCGCCTCAAGATGGTGCGCATTGCGGGAGGCAAGGAAATCCGCGCGCCGTTCGACGTGCCGGGAGTCGGCCGCATCGCCATCGTCCAGCAGCCGGGCGGCGCCGCACTCGCCATGATCACACCGAAGCCGATCTGAGAAACGCCGGGACGAGAAACACCAAAGCAACCTGTGTGCGACCGCCACAACCAAGGTTGGACCGGCGCAACCGACAAGCTCGAAAAGTATCTCGCGTAAACGGAGGACAGCATCATGAACACCACGCACGGACATTTCACCTGGAACGAACGCATGGCTAAGGACGTGGAGGCCGTGAAGGACTTCTACGCCAAGACGATGGGCTGGACGTTCGACGGTGTGCCGATGTCGCAGAACCACGGCACCTATTGGATCGCGAAGGTGGGCGACCAGATGGTCGGCGGATTGTTCTCGACCGACAGCGACATGTTCAAGGGCGTGCCAGACGGCTGGTTGGCCTACATCGCCGTGGACGACGTGGACGCGCGCGTCGCCAAGGCAGTGAAGGCCGGCGCCAAGCTGATGCGGCCGATCTTCGACGTGCCGAACGTCGGGCGCATCGCGATCCTTACCGAACCCGGCGGCGCGGGCATCGGCTGGATGACGCCGGAGAAACAGTAGCTTTTTCCTTCAACGCAACTCGAAACAGTCAGGAGTCAGCCATGAAGCTCTATGGATTTCCGCCCTCGCCCAACACCTGGAAGGTCCGCGCGGTCGCGGCCCATCTCGGCATCCCGCTCGAGAACGAGCTGGTCGATCTGACCAAGGGCGAGCAGCGCACGCCCGCCTATCTCGCGCTCAATCCGACGGCGCGCACGCCGGTGCTGGTCGACGGCGACCTCAAGCTGTGGGAATCGGACGCGATCGCGCAGTACATCGCGAGCCAAAAGCCGAACACGCTGTGGCCGGACGACGCGCGCAAACGCGCCGACATCATGCGCTGGCAGAGCTGGGGCCTGGCGCATTGGTGCAAGGAGGCGTGCGAGCCGCTCACGTTCCAGAACCTGGTGAAGCAGATCCTGAAGCTCGGTCCGCCGGAGCCGGCGGTGATCGCCAAGGCGATGGACGCGTTCCACCGCGAGGCCAAGGTGCTCGATGCGCATCTGGCGAAACACAAGTATCTCGTCGGCAACGACGTGACGCTGGCGGACTTCTCGGTGGCGGCGATGCTGCTGCACGCGGAGCGCGGCGGCATTCCAGTCGCGCCCTATGCAAACGTGCGCGAGTGGTTCGGTCGCGTGACGGCGCTGCCGTGCTGGAAGGAAGCGGCGCCGACGTTCAGCGCGCAGGCGGCGTGATTTTTCCCTCTCCCTGCGCTCCCTCTTCACCTCTCCCCGCTTGCGGGGAGAGGGAGCGCACCGTCGGCGTCGCTCGCACTTCCAAAAAACAAAACGGCCCGGCGATGTGCCGGGCCGTTTCACTTCGTGAAACCGATCAGAACCGGTAAAACTTCGCCGGATTGTCGACCATGATCTTCTTTTGCATCGCCGCGTCCGGCACCCAGATGCCGAACCAGTCGACCAGATCGCCGTCGTTCGGATTGACCTGATACTTGTTCGGGTGCGGCCAGTCGGTGCCCCACATGATGCGGTCGGCGTTCGCCTCGATCAGCGCGCGCGCCATCGGCTGCACGTCGTCGTAGGGCGGCAGATCGGTGGCGCTGACGCGGTTCGCGCCAGAAATCTTCACCCAGGTGTTGCCGCGCTTCACGAGCTCGAGCAGCGCCTGGAAGCCCTTGGCCCCAACGCCCGCGGCCGCCGGCTGATAGGCGAAGTGGCCGATGGACATGGGCACCGTGATCTTGTCGAACACCGGCATCAGATCGACGATGTCCTTGCCGGGGAACAGCCATTCGAAGTGCCAGCCGAACGGCTTGATGCGCGCCTCGAGGTCGCCGATCTTGTCGAAGCCGACCGGCATGCCGCCCTTGTTGTCGGTGTTGAGACGCACGCCGCGCGCGCCTTTGGCGTTCAGCTCCTCAAGCTCCTTATCGGTGACGTCCATCGTGACGGCGACGACGCAGCGCGCGCGGTCCGGCGTCTCGAGGTTGAGCGCCGTCATGCCGTCGAGGATCGCCGAATTGTCGGTGCCGTAGGTCGAGGGCTGCGTGAACACGACGCGGTCGACGCCGAGCGTCTTGTGCAGGTGCTTGAGGTCGTCGAGCGTGGAATCCGGCGGGTTGTAGCCGCGGTCCGGATTCATCTTGTAGCGGTTCATCTCGAAGACGTGCACGTGCGTGTCGATCGAGCCCTTCGGCAGCACGACCTTCGGCTTGCGCGGGTTGCGGTCCGGCGCGATGCAGTCG
This sequence comes from Pseudomonadota bacterium, assembly GCA_040756555.1. Classification (GTDB taxonomy): domain Bacteria; phylum Pseudomonadota; class Alphaproteobacteria; order Rhizobiales; family Xanthobacteraceae; genus Z2-YC6860. The sequence continues at coordinate 8,749 of JBFLYS010000011.1, forward strand.
CGGATGGCAGCATTCGTCATGGCATTCTCGCCCTTGTTGCTTGGTCGTTTCCTGGAATCCCGAAGAGTGTGCGGCGCGCGAGCGGACGCTCAGCGCGTCGGAACCGGCTTCTCGCCGCGGTAGTCGTAGAAGCCGCGCTGCGTCTTCTTGCCGAGCCAGCCGGCCTCGACGTACTTCACCAGCAGCGGGCACGGGCGGTACTTCGAATCCGCGAGGCCCTCGTGCAGCACCTGCATGATGGAGAGGCAGGTGTCGAGGCCGATGAAGTCGGCAAGCTCGAGCGGACCCATCGGATGGTGCGCGCCGAGCCGCATCGCTTTGTCGATCGCCTCGACGTTGCCGACGCCTTCATACAGCGTGTAGATCGCCTCGTTGATCATCGGCAGCAGGATGCGGTTGACGATGAACGCCGGGAAGTCTTCCGACACGGCGATCTGCTTGCCGAGCTTGGCGACGAAAGTCTTGGCGGCCTCGAACGTCGCGTCGGCGGTCGCGATGCCGCGGATCAGCTCGACCAGTTCCATCAGCGGAACCGGATTCATGAAGTGGATGCCGATGAACTTTTCCGGCCGGTCAGTCGAGGCGGCGAGCCGCGTGATCGAGATCGACGATGTGTTGCTGGCGACGATCGTCTCCGGCGGCAGCGACGCGCAGAGATCGGTAAAGATCCGGCGCTTGACCTCTTCCTTCTCGGTCGCCGCCTCGATGACGAGGTCGCACTCGGCGAGGCCGTCGTAGCTCTCGACGGTCGAGATCAGCTTGAGGCCCGCAGCCTTCTGCTCCTCCGTGATCCGCTTCTTCGACACCTGACGGGCCATGTTCCCGTTGATGGTGGCGAGCGCATCCTTGAGGCGCTGCGGCGCGATGTCGTTGAGCACCACCGGGATGCCCGCGAGCGCGCAGACGTGGGCAATGCCGCTGCCCATCTGCCCCGCGCCCACGATCCCGATCTTGCGAATGCTCTGCGCCATGATGTGTCCCGAGGCTTAAGCTTAGCCGATTTTCAGCGTTTGATCTTGTCCAGTTCGGCCCCGAACTCAGGCAGCGCCTGATAGAGGTCCGCCACCAGTCCGTAGTCGGCGACCTGGAAGATCGGCGCCTCTTCGTCCTTATTGATAGCAACAATCACCTTGGAGTCTTTCATCCCGGCGAGGTGCTGAATCGCGCCGGAAATTCCGACCGCGATGTAGAGTTCCGGGGCCACGACCTTGCCGGTCTGGCCGACCTGCCAGTCGTTCGGGGCGTAGCCGGCGTCGACCGCGGCGCGCGAGGCGCCGACCGCGGCGCCGAGCTTGTCGGCCACCGGCTCGATGTACTTGGTGAAGTTCTCGCGGCTCTGCATGGCGCGGCCGCCGGAGATGATGATCTTCGCCGAAGTCAGCTCCGGACGGTCGCTCTTCGACAGCTCCTCGCCAACGAAGGACGACAGGCCCGGATCGGCGGCAGCCGCCGCGTTCTCGACCGGGGCGGAACCGCCCTCGCCCGCCGCCGGGAACGTGGCGGTGCGGACGGTGAGGACCTTCTTGGCATCCTTCGACTTCACGGTCTGGATCGCGTTGCCGGCATAGACCGGACGCTCGAACGTGTCGGGCGCGACGACCTTGGTGACTTCGGAGATTTGCATGACGTCGAGCAAGGCCGCGACGCGCGGCATGACGTTCTTGGCGTTCGAGGTCGCTGGCGCAACGATCGCGTCATACGACGGCGCGAGCGAGACGATCAGCGCCGCGAGCGGCTCGGCGAGGAAATGCTCGTAGGCCGGACCGTCGGCGAGCAGAACCTTCTTCACACCGTCGAGCTTGGCGGCTGCGTCGGCCACCGCCTTGCAGCCGGCACCGGCGACGAGAATGTGAACGTCGGCGCCGATCGCCTTCGCGGCGGTGAGCGCCTTGTTGGTGGAGTCCTTGAGCGACTTGTTGTCGTGTTCAGCGAGGAGAAGAGTGGCCATAACTTAAACGATCCCCGCTTCCTTGAGTTTCGCAACGAGTTCGGCGGGCGAGCCCACCTTCACGCCGGACTTGCGGCCGGACGGCTCGGTTGTCTTTACGACCTCGAGCCGCGGCTTGACGTCGACGCCGTAAGCATCCGGCGTCTTCTCGTCGATCGGCTTCTTCTTCGCCTTCATGATGTTCGGCAGCGACGCGTAGCGCGGCTCGTTCAAGCGCAGGTCCACAGTTACGATGGCCGGGCCCTTCAGCTTCACGGTCTGCAAGCCGCCATCGACCTCGCGCGTCACGCTGACGTCGGAGCCGTCGATCACGACCTTCGAGGCGAAGGTGCCCTGCGCCCAGCCGGTCAGCGCGGCGAGCATCTGGCCGGTCTGGTTGCAGTCGTCGTCGATTGCCTGCTTGCCCATGATCACGAGACCGGGCTGCTCGGCGTCGGCGATGGCTTTGAGAATTTTCGCGACCGCGAGCGGTTCCACCGCGCCGTCAACCTTCACGAGAATGCCGCGGTCGGCGCCCATGGCGAGCGCGGTGCGGATGGTTTCGGAGGCCTGCTGCGGCCCGATCGAAACGGCGACGATCTCGGTCGCCTTGCCCTGCTCCTTCAGGCGGATCGCTTCTTCGACAGCGATCTCATCGAAGGGATTCATCGACATCTTGACGTTGGTGAGCTCGACGCCCGAACCGTCAGTCTTGACGCGAATTTTGATGTCCTTGTCGACCACCCGTTTAACGGGCACGAGAATCTTCATGTTCTGTGCTGCTCCGAGGCCGCCCCAGGCCAGGGTTTCAGGCCAAGTTTTTGGTGCGGCGCACCCTAATAGCCGGTGAATTCGGGGTCAACGCCGCCCCCCTATGCGGGAGGCGACTACCTGCGTTTCACGCCCGGTTCTGGCGTGGTGACGGCCTCTTCGAGATCGGTGCAAGACTCGGGCTCGACCCGCTGCAGCATAAAGACGCGGTCGTCGGGGCCGAACTTCGTGAGCAGGTGTTTGCCCCGGTTGGCCCGCTTCACCATGGTCAACTGGTCGTCGAGATAGACCATCAGCGTGTTGCGGTCCTTGCCGGGGGCGATGATGAAATAGCCGCCCTCCTCTGCGCTGACCGCCTCGAACACGTCGGGCTGCGCCGATTGCGTGCACACGGCGCCCTCTTCCTTGGGGTAGTTCTTGATCAGCCGCCGGTCCGACGTGTCGCGGTTCGCTGTCGCGCTCCAATCGCAACCGCCTTGCGAGAACAGCGTGGCAGGGTCGTTGCGCATCGTGATGCCAAGCGCAATGCCGAGCGCCACAGCGCCGCCGAACTTCTCGTACTTGAGCCAGACGTTGATGGACTTCGTCTTCTGCTTCGGATGCGTCTTCAGGTGGTCGGGCTTGTAGACGCGGATGAAGCACGCCTCCTTGCCTTCGACGGGCGCAATCAGATCGTCGAGCGGCGTTGCGGCGCTCGCGGCAAACGGCGCAAGCGCGGCGACCGCTGCGAGCGCGATCCGCTTCATCGGTTCTGGCCCGGCTTCCAGAGCACGTCGCGCGCGCCCTTGTCGTTGGCGTAGCGGCTCGCGACGAACAGAAAGTCCGAAAGCCGGTTGACGTATTTCAGCGACGGCTCGGTCACCGTCTCGCCAGGCTGGTCCTTCAACCGCACCATGATGCGCTCGGCCCTGCGGCACATCGTGCGCGCGAGATGAAGATAGGCCGCGGCCTGAGTGCCGCCCGGCAGCACGAAGGAGCGCAGCGGCGCGAGCATCTCGTTGAGCTTGTCGATCTCGCTCTCCAGCCACTCAACCTGCTTGTCGGTGACGGTGAGCCGCGCGCCGCCGGGGCCTTTCTCCGACAGACAGAGATCGGCCTCAACGTCGAACAGATCGTTCTGGATGTGCGCAAGCGGCGTATCGAGTGGGTCACCCGCCGTGTGCAGGCGCACGATGCCGATGGCGGCGTTCACCTCGTCCAACGTGCCGTAGGCATCGACCCGCAGATCGTATTTCTTGCGGCGGTCGCCGGAGCCGAGCGACGTTGTGCCGTCGTCGCCGGTGCGCGTGTAGATGCGGTTCAATACGACCATGGGATCCTCACGGGAATCGCTTCCGAAGTCCGGTCGGTCTATTCTACCCGATCAGGCCCCGGAACCAATGTGGGAGACGTTCATGCGTATCATCGCCCTCGCGGCCGCCGCCACGATCCTGCTCGCACCCGCCGCCATTCCGGCGCAGGCGCATCATGGCAATGCGATCCAACATCAGGAATTCGCGATGGCCAAGAAGAAGAAAGCCAAGGCCAAACCCAAAATGAAGAAAGAGATGAAGAAAGAAGAATATATGCGCGCGGCGCCTTCGCGCTAAAAAACCGGCGCTAACGGCGCTACTTGCTGCCCATGACCCATATCGTCGCCATGATGACGATAATAGCGACGAACTGAAGCAGCACACGCAGCCGCATCAGCTTCTGTGACGTGTTCGGCGAGCCGCCACGAAACATGTTAGCGAGGCCCAGGACCAGCACGACCGCCACCGCGCCGACGGCGATGGGCACAAGATACAGCGACATGAATTCTGCCATGGCCCATCCTCTTAGCACCGGGCCACGATAATACAACGCCGGCCCGCCTGGGGCGATCCGCATGCTTGCCTCCATCGCGAAACGCCATTAGGTGCTGCGCGGGCGACTTTCGGGAGATGCCGCGCGTGGCGAAAACCACCGGAACCATTCTTGTGCTTGGCGCGGGCGGCCGCCTCGGCTTCACCGCCGCAGAGGCATTCCGCGACGCGGGCTGGACTGTGAAAGGCCTGGTGCGGCCGAAGAAGTCGCATTTCGTTCCGAAGGGCGTCGAGCCCGTCGAGGCGGTGACCCGGGACGAGGCTGTGCAGGCGGCGCAGGGCTGCGATGTCATCCTCAACGCGTTCAATCCGGTCATCACCGAATGGGACAGGAATGCGCTGTCGCTCGCTTATGCCGCCATCGCCGCGGCGGAAGGCAGCGGCGCGACGCTGATGTTTCCCGGCAGCGTGTGGAATTTCGGCAAAGGCATGCCGCCGGTGATCGACGAGAACACGCCGCAGAACGCGACGATGCGCAAGGGCAAGATGCGCGTCGAGATCGAACAGCGCATGCGCGAGGCGTGCGACCGCGGCATGCGCGCGATCCTTTTGCGCGCGGGCGACTATTACGGCGCGGGGCGCGGCTCGTGGCTCGATCTCGTGGTGACGAAGGATATCAACCGCACCCGCCTCACCTATCCGGGCCCCTCGGATGTGATGCACGAATGGACCTATCTGCCGGACTTCGCCGACACCCTGGTGACGCTGGCGGGGAAGCGCGCCGAGTTCGCGCCGTTCGAGAGCTTCGGATTTCCCGGACATGCGATCACCGGCGCGGAGCTGGTGAAGGCGATCGAGGCGGTGACGAACAAGACCTACAACGTGCGGCGCATGAGTTGGTGGATGCTCAAGACGGTCGGACAGTTGAGCACCGTCGGCCGCGAGCTGAGCGAGCTGGAGTATCTCTGGCGCGTGCCGCACCGGATTTCCGGCGACAAGCTCAAGGCCGCGCTGGGTGACGTGCCGCATACGCCGCTGGATCGCGCGGTCGGGCGATCGCTCAGGGCGCTGGGACTGACGTAACGGATTGCTCCAAAGCTTGCTCCGTTCGTCCCCGCGAAAGCGGGGACAAACGGGAGAGAGTGAGGCTGCCTGCTACGCCGCCAGATGCTTTTCGATCTGATCGAGCGGCATCTTCACGTAGTCCTTCTCGATCTCGGTGCGGATCGCTTCCCGAACATGCGGCGAGATCGCCTTGCGCAAGGTGCCGAGGGCGGCCGGCGGCGCGACCAGGATGAGATCCTTCACCTCGCCCGCAAGCACGGCCTTGTCGAGCCGCGCGGCAAGACGGCAGAGAAACCGCTCCTCCTCCTGCGCGTGCCAGTCGGTTTGCTCCATGGCGCTGCGGCCCGGGCCGACCGACGAAAAGGAGCGTCCGGGTCTGTCGGTGCCGATTTCGTTCGTTCTGGAACCGTTGTGCTCGAAAACCTCCTTCGTCCGCAAATTGGGATAGAGCGCATCGCCGATATTCTCGAGAATGAGCGCCTTGCCGCCGTCCGCGACGACGAGCCATTCACCGCGACGAATCCTCACATCCGACATGCAAACCTCCATTGAATTGCTCTCGCGGAGACGCGAGAGCCCCAACCGAAGGTCAATTCCCAAAGCGTGGTTTGGTTGCGGCGTCTTGGCTTGGGACGTTTTGGCTTGGGACGTTTTGGCTCAGGGCCTATTGGCCCGCGGCTTGCTTTGATTGCGGCAAGCTGGAGAATGTCACCATGACTGTTCGAATTTGCGCATTGCTCGCCGCCCTTCTCGTCGCCACATCAGCTCAAGCCCAGCCCGTCATTTGGGACCTGATCGACGAATATCCCGCGACCGCCATTCCCGGCGAGGCCGACAGTTTTTTCGCGGAGGCGGTGAAGCGGCGCACTGAAGGGCGCGTCGTCATCAATCCAATCCCAGACGCCAAGTCGGGACTGCGCACGCGCGAGCAGATCAAGGCCGTCACCGAGGGCCGCCACGCAATGGCGAACACGCTCGCGGGCGCACTGGCCGACGAGAGCCCGATCTTTCTCCTTTCGTCGCTTCCGTTCGTGACGGCCTCTGCCGCCGACGCGCGGGCGCTCGCAACCGCCGCGATGCCGCTCTACGACAAGCTGTTCGCGGAGCGGAAGCAGAAGGTGCTGTTCGTCACGCCGTGGCCGCCGTCCGGCATCTGGTCGGCAAAGCCGGTGAACAGCCTCGACGCGCTGCGCGCGCTGAAGGTCCGCACCTACGACAAGGGCGGCACCGATCTCTTTGCGCAAGTCTCGGCGGCAGCCAGCGTGGTGTCGTTCGCCGATCTGCCGGGCAAGCTCGACAGCGGCGAGATCAACGCGGTGCTCTCCTCCGGCGACGGCGGCGCGGCACGGAAGCTCTGGACGCATCTGCCGAATTTTTCGGAGATCACCTACGCGGTGCCGCTCAGCTTCGGCACGGTGTCGCTTGATGCGTTCAACAAGCTCGATGCGCGCGACCGCGCGGCAATCGAAGAGGCCGGGCGCGAGACCACCGAACGGCAATGGGCCGCGATGGCGGGGCGTGTCGCGCGGAATTACACGACGATGCGCGAGAACAAGGTCGCGATCGACGACAAGCCGCCGGCGGATGTGATGAACGCGCTGCGTGCGGCTGCGGCGAAGTCGGTGGCGGAGTGGCGGGTGAAGGCTGGGTCTGAGGCGGCGGCGCTGCTCGATCAGCAGATGAAGCGTTAGAGAGCAGAGGTTAATTGCTGCCGTCCAACAACCGCCGCGCAATGACCTGCGCCTGAATCTCCGCGGCGCCCTCGAAAATGTTGAGGATGCGCGCGTCGCACAGGATGCGCGAGATCGGGAATTCCAGCGCGAAACCGTTGCCACCGTGGATCTGCACGGCGTTGTCGGCGTTGGCCCAGGCGACACGGGCGGCGAGCAGCTTCGCCATGCCGGCCTCGAGGTCGCAGCGGCGGCCGGAGTCCTTCTGACGCGCGGCGTAGTACGTCAGTTGCCGCGCGATCATCACCTCGACCGCCATCATCGCGATCTTGTCGGAGACGCGCGGGAACACAACGATCGGTTCGCCGAACTGCACGCGGTTCTGCGCGTAGCTCAGCGCCGCTTCCATCGCGGATTGCGCGACGCCGATGGCGCGCGCCGCGGTCTGGATGCGTGCGGATTCGAAGGTCGCCATGAGCTGCTTGAAGCCCAGTCCCTCGACGCCGCCGAGCAGGTTCTCCGCCTTCACCTCGAAGCCGTCGAAGGCGATCTCGTATTCCTTCATGCCGCGATAGCCGAGCACCTCGATCTCGGTGCCGGTCATGCCTCGCGCCGGGAACGGATATTTGTCGTCGCCGCGCGGCTTCTCGGCGAGCAGCATGGAGAGGCCGCGATAACCCGGTTCCTTCGGATTGGTGCGCACCAAGAGCGTCATCAGGTCGGCGCGCACCGGATGCGTGATCCAGGTCTTGTTGCCGTGGACCTTGTAGACGTCGCCATCGCGCACCGCGCGCGTCTTCAGCGAGGCGAGGTCCGAGCCGGTGTTCGGTTCGGTGAACACCGCGGTCGGCAGGATTTCGCCGGACGCGATCTTCGGCAGCCACTTCTTCTTTTGCTCCTCGGTGCCGCCGCCGAGGATCAATTCCGCCGCGATCTCCGAGCGTGTGCCCAGCGATCCAACACCGATATAACCGCGTGACAATTCCTCGGAGACGACGCACATCGACTCCTTACCCAGCGCCATGCCGCCGTATTCCTCGGGGATGGTCAGCCCGAACACGCCGAGCTCGGACATCTGCGCGATGATCTCGAGCGGAATGTAGCTGTTGGTGCGGTGCCACTTCTGCGCCTCGGCAACGACTTCGCTGTCGGCAAACTTGCGCATCTCGTCGCGGATGGATTCAAGCGTGTCGTCGAGGCCGCAGGCGCCGACGGTCGGGCCGTGATCGGCGCGGATCAGCTCGACGAGCCGCGCGCGGCGTGCGGCGGTGTTGCCCGAGGCGATCAGCGCCTCGACCTGGGGCGACGCCATGCGCTGCGCGACATGCGCGAGCGACAGGCCGAAATCGGACGGACGCACGATCTCGTTCTGGCTGATCGGAATGCCGCCGACGATCTGGGAGAGATATTCGCCGATCCCGATGCGGACGATCAGCTCTTCGGTCTCGCCGAACGTACCGGCCTCCTGCATCCGTTCGGCGTATGCGGTCAGTTGCCGCACGGACTCCACATAGGTCGCGAGCCAGGACAGGCCGTGTGCGGCGCGCTGCTCGCGATCGAGCATGCGCGCGACGGTGCGGCCCTCGATGGTGACGCGCTCGCGGACCTTTTGTGTGGCTTCGGCCAGCACAGCCTCGGCCGCAGCCGTCGCGGCCCGGGCCTGGGACAGGAGTTCGTGTCCGGCTGTGAGCAAAGGGGCGGCCTGCGCCATCGTCCGTCTCCCAGTCACCTTTGGGGCTGACCTGCCCGGCCTGCCTAGTGTGCAGTGCACAAACAGCGGGTGCAACGGCAATTGTGACGTTCTTCCAACCCCGGAACGCTTGAATTTTCAACATTTTTAACCAGTTCTGGTGCCTTATTCGTGAATTCACGCATATGGCCGGTTTCGTGACCGGCCCGCTTTCGGCGAGCGAGCGCGATTTCATGAAGATCAATTGCCTCGTGTCATCGCTCTCCGTCCGCAATCGCATCATCGTTCTTGCGATCATTCCGCTGTTCGGCTTTCTCGCCAACGGCATCGCCTTCACCACCGGCGAGGCGAAAATCGAGCACGCCCTCGTCAGCGTGCGGCAAGCCACGGCGCTCGCCGACGTCAGCCAGGACTTCAAGAGCGCGCTGATGAGCATGCGCATCCGCGCGCGCGATTTCGGCGCGCACCCGAGCGAGGCGCTGATCAAGACGTTCGAAACGAACCACGCCTCGGCGGTGGCGAGCCTCGACAAGATCGAAGGCGCCGTTGATGCGAACGACCGCGCCAATCTCATTCCGCTGCGCTCGCGCCTGACCGAGATCGCCGGCAATTTCGCCGAGCTGGCGCGCAATCAGGAAACGCTGGGCTTCACCGAATCCGACGGCACGCGCCGTCAAATGACCGCGACGGCGATGGCGGTCGAGCGGCTGATCAACGAAGACATGTCGTGGATGAACGACCGCGACGCGCAGAAGCTCCTGGTTTCGCTTCTCACCATGCGCCGCTACGAGAGCGAGTACCGGCTCACCGGCGCGCTGCTTCTGGAATCGGCGTTCTTCGAGGAGTTCAAGGTCTTCAACCGCAATCTGGACACCGTCGAAGGCGTCCAGGTGCTGAAGGAGCAGCTCTCGCAGCGGGTGAAGACCTACGCGGACACCTTCAAGCTCTGGATCTCGAACGTCGGCCGCGTCGGCCCGCTGATCGTGCTGATCGACCGCGATACCCAGCAGATGATCCCGGTGGCCGATGAGATCATCGCGTCGGCCCGCAGCAACTCCACGGCCGCGTCGGACATGCTGGCGGCATCGCAGTGGCGCACCAAGACCATCATCGCCGGGACCGGGATCGCCGCGGTGCTGATCAGCCTGGGATGCAGTTTCCTGATCGGCCGCAGCATCTCCGGGCCGCTCAACGGGCTGGTCGCGGCGATGAGACGCCTCGCCGGCGGCGACACCGAGTCGCGCATTCCCTTCACCCGCTTCCGCGACGAGATGGGTGCGATGGCGCGCACCGTCATCGTGTTCCGCGACACCATGATCGAGCGCGAACGGCTGACGCGGGAGCAGGCTCAATCGATGCAATCGCGCGAGCAGCGCAGCGACCGGGTCGCGGAAACCATCGCCGCGTTCCGCGGCTCGGTGCAGCAGGCGCTGGCGCGGCTGCGCGGGGCCGCCGGGCAACTCGAATCCTCCTCCAACACGCTCAACGGCGCGGCCGACGCCGTGTCCGCCGAGGCGCACACCGCCGAGACCCGCGTCGGCGCGGCATCCGAGAACGTCACCTCCGCCGCAGGCGCGGTCGAGGAGCTTGCCGCCTCGATCGGCGCAATCGCCGATCAGGCCGCCAAGTCGAAGGATGTCGCAGGCCACGCGGTCTCCGAGGCCAAGCGCACCGCGCAGACGATGGGCGAGCTCGGCACCGCGGCAAACCGCATCGGCGAGGTGATCGGCCTCATTCAGGCTATCGCCGGACAGACCAATCTTCTGGCGCTCAACGCCACCATCGAGGCCGCGCGCGCGGGCGACGCCGGCCGCGGCTTCGCGGTGGTCGCGGCCGAGGTGAAATCGCTCGCGGGCCAGACCGCGAAGGCGACCGAGGAGATCGCCGATCAGATCGGCTCGATCCAATCCGCCGCCGCCGACGCGGCGCAGGCGATCGGGCAGGTCAACTCCATCATCACCGACATGTCGGCGATTGCCGCGACCGTTGCGATGACCGTCCAGCAGCAGAACGCCGCGATCTCCTCGATCGCCGACGGCGTCAACAAGGCTTCGCTCGAAGCGCAGGACGGCGCCAAGGCCATGAGCCGGGTGGCGGAGGCCACCACGGATGCCCGCGCCACCGCGACCGCCGTGAAATCGATGGCCGACACGCTGTCCACCGAGGCGGAAAACCTCGACGCCCAGGTGCGGCACTTCCTCGCCGACGTGCAGGCGGCGTAAGCCGCTTCCTCCGGCGCGAGCCATTTCGCGCTTGCCAAAGCTCCGGCAATCCGCGATTCCAAAAGCGAGTGCTGGGAGAGAGACGTGCGGCTGTTGCGGCTTCTCTATCGCGTACCGCTCGACGCGTTCTATCGCTTCAACGCCGACGACGGCTGGGCGATCGCGAGCCATATTGCGCTCTCGACCCTGATGTCGCTGTTCCCGTTTCTCATTCTCTGCACCGCGCTCGCCGGCTTCTTCGGTTCCAAGGACCTCGCCGACGAGGTGGCGCGCATCCTGCTGGAAGCTTGGCCAACGCAGGTGGCGACGCCCATTGCAGCCGAGATTCACAATGTGCTGACCGCCGCGCGCGGCGACCTGCTCACCATCGGCGCGCTGCTCGCCGTCTATTTCTCATCTAGCGGCATCGAAAGCCTGCGCATCGGGCTCAACCGCGCCTACAACACCAGCGAAACACGGCACTGGTACTGGCTGCGGCTGGAATCGATCGGTTACGTGATCCTCGGCGCTGTCGGCATGCTGGTGATGGCGTTCATGATCGTGCTCGCGCCGCTCATCTTCGCCACCGCAGTGCGCCACGCGCCGCTGCTCGAACCGCTGTGGCCGATGCTCAACTTCCTGCGCTTCGCCATCGCGTCCGCGGTGCTGATCATCGCGCTGTTCATCGTCCACAAATGGCTGCCGTCGGGGCACCGGAGCTTGCTCGACATCCTGCCGGGCATCGGCGCGACGCTGGCGATGTGGCTGATCGCCGGCAAGGCCTTCGGCGACTATCTCGCGGAGTTCGCCAAGAACTACGTGACGACCTACGCGGGTCTCGCGTCGGTGATGGTCGCGCTGGTGTTTCTCTATATGGTCGCGTCGATCTTCATCTACGGCGGCGAGCTGAACGCGACGATCAGTGAACACCGCAAGGAACGGCGACGCAGAAAGAGCGGCGCCGTCTAGGTGATGATTCATCGCGCCGGCTGGAAGCAGGGCTGGACAAAGTAAGTTCGGCGGCAAAAGATCGGCCAAGCAACCGCGGGCGTCCAACGACCCGTGGAGCCTTACGGGAGGGATCATCCATGACTCTGGGTCGCCGAGAATTCATTCAACTGAGCCTGGGCGCTGCCGCGCTTCCTGCCATTGGCAGCAAGGCATGGGCACAAGCCTATCCGAGCCGGCCGATCACGCTGGTCGTCTTCCTGCCTGCCGGAGCTATTCCCGATCTCATTGGCCGGATCATCGGCGACGCGCTTTCGCAACGGCTGGGGCAGCCGGTCATCATCGAAAACCGTCCGGGCGCCGGCGGAAACCTCGCCTTGCAGGCCGTCGCGCGGGCGCCGGCCGACGGCCACACGCTTCTGCTGCTGGCGTCGCCGCACGCCATCAACGTGACGCTCTATCCAAACAATCCGGTCAGTCTGCCCAAGGACATTACCCCGGTCGCGAGCCTCAACCACGACACGTTCATTCTGCTGGTCAATCCGTCGTTTCCGGTCAATTCCGTTCCGGAATTCATCGCCTATGCGAAGGCCAATCCGGGCAAGATCAATCTGGCGTCGAACGGCACCGGCAACCTCACCCATCTCGCGGGCGAGCTGTTCAAGACGGCGACCGGCATCGACACGCTGCATGTGCCCTATCGCGGCTCGCCGGCCGCGCTCGCGGCCCTGACAGCCGGCGACGTGCAGGCATTGTTCGACACTGCGGGCACGTCGTTGCCGCTGATTCAGTCAGGCAAGATCCGCGCGCTCGGCGTGTCCTCCACGGAGCGCGTGCGCATGTTGCCCAATGTGCCGACGATCGGCGAAACCGTGCCGGGCTACACCGTCACCGGGTGGCTCGGCATCGGCGCGCCGAAGGGCACTCCGGCGGAGATCGTTCAGCGTCTCAACCGTGAGATCGCCGCGGTTCTCAACGAGCCCGCCATCAAGGCGAAGATGCTCGAGTTGAACAGCGATCCGTTCGTGAGCACGTCCGCCGACTTCGCCAAGTTCACCGCCGAAGATGCGGAGAAGTGGGGCAAGGTGGTGAAGGCGGCCGGCGTGAAGGTGGAGTGAGCTTCGGCGCTACGGCCGATTGAAGTTAGAAGCCCATCGCGCTCTTAGTGCAACGTCATGGCCGGGCTTGTCTCGGGCATGACGGGGAGAGAGCAGAGCTCCGCGGCTTCTAACGACTCACGTCCAAGGTATCCTCAAGGTTCTTCAGCCCCGGATGCGGCGCATTGACGAGCACCGCCATGTTGCCGGGCTTGTGCTGGTTCTTCCACATCAGCGTGTGCGCGTGCGGGATCTGCTCCCACGGCAGCACCTCGCTCATACAAGGGTAGATGCGGCGGTCGAGCACGAACTGGTTGGCCGCCGACGCTTGCTTGAGGTGCGCGAAGTGCGAGCCCTGGATGCGCTTCTGCCGCATCCAGACATAGCGCGCGTCGAAGGTGATGTTGAAGCCGGACGTGCCGGCGCAGAACACGACCATGCCGCCGCGCTTCACCACGAGGCACGACACCGGGAACGTCGCCTCGCCCGGATGCTCGAACACGATGTCGACATCGCGCTTGCCGGTGATGTCCCAGATCGCCTTGCCGAACTTGCGCGCCTCTTTGACCCAATCGTTGTACTCGGGCGTGTTGACCTTCGGCATCTGGCCCCAGCACTTGAAGTCGTTGCGGTTGATCACGCCGTAGGCGCCGAGGTCCATCACGTAGTCGCGCTTCGAATTGTCGGAGACGATGCCGATCGCCTTCGCACCGGACGCCGCGGCAAGTTGCACGCCGAATACGCCAAGGCCGCCGGAGGCGCCCCACACCAGCACGTAGTCGCCGGGCTTCAACGTGTGCGGCGAATGACCGAACAGCATGCGGTAGGCGGTGGCGAGGGTGAGCGTGTAACAAGCCGCCTCCTCCCACGGCAGATGCTTGGGCTTCGGCATGAGCTGGCGCGACTGCACGCGGCAGAACTGCGCGAACGAGCCGTCCGGCGTCTCGTAACCCCAGATGCGCTGCGACGGCGAGAGCAACGGATCGCCGCCGTTGCAGTCCTCGTCGTCGCCGTCATCCTGATTGCAGTGGACGATCACCTCGTCGCCGACCTTCCAGCGCCGCACCTTCGAGCCGACCGCCCAGACAATGCCCGCGGCGTCGGAGCCGGCGATGTGGAACGGATGCTTGTGGCCGTCGAGCGGCGAGATCGGAACGCCGAGCCCCGCCCAGACGCCGTTGTAGTTGACGCCCGCGGCCATCACGTAGACGAGCACCTCGTCCTCGCCGATCGGCCAGGTCGGCACCACCTCAAGCTGGAACGATGTTTCGGGCGGCCCGTGGCGCTCCTTGCGGATCGCCCAGGCGTGCATCTTCGCCGGCACATGGCCGAGCGGAGGGATTTCGCCAATGCCGTAGAGATCCTTGGGCGAGGACGCCTTCGGGGGATGCAACTGCGTGACGGCTGCCATAGTCCGCACTCCAAAATGCGAGAAGCAGGCCATTCCCGGTCAACGACTAAGTCTGATCCAATTTATGCTGCGGCGCAACAATCCCTTTGGCTAATGCGCCCCAAGGCCGGTCCGGGCCACCTCGGGCCACTTAAGGGTTCCTCAAGGCCGCCGCGCCTAACGTCCCCGCGATCCGCAACGCGAATTGGCCCGTCGATGGCGCTCTATGAGATCGCTCCCCCACGCGTGGGCGCGCCGCTGCCGCGGCCGGTCGATCTCGCCTGCTTTGCCCTGATCTGCCTGCACGTGACCTGGCTCGTCACCGGCTACGTTTCCGGCTCCTGGATCATCGGGCCGGACGGCAACGGGATTCCGGCCGACTTCGTCAACGTGTGGGCCGCGGGCAAGCTGGTGCTGGAGCACAATCCGGCCGCGGCCTACGACTGGGCGACGCACAAGGATGTCGAAGCCGCAGCGCTCGGCTATCGTTTCGTCGGTTACTTCGGCTGGCACTATCCGCCGCCGGCCCTCGCCGTCGCCGCGCTGCTGTCGCTGATGCCCTACGCGGTGTCCTATCTCGTCTGGGTCTTCGCCACCTTCCCGCTCTACCTCGTTGCGATCCGCGCCATCGTCGGCGAGCGCGTCGGGTACATGCTCGCGGCCGCCTTCCCGGCGATCCTGTGCAACTTCGCGGTCGGGCAAAACGGCTTCCTCAGCGCCGCGCTGCTCGGCGGCGCGCTGGTCACGCTGATCGAAAAACCGCTGATAGCCGGGCTGTTTTTCGGCATTTTGACCTACAAGCCGCATCTCGGATTCCTCATCCCCATCGCGCTTCTCGCGGGCGGGCATTGGCGCACGATCGGCGCGGCTACGGCCGTTGCTGTGGCGATGGCGCTCGCGTCGTGGGTGGCTTACGGCACGCCGACCTGGCTCGCCTTCATCGACAACATCGGTCACACCTCGGATGCCTTCCTATCGGCCGGCCAAGCCAAGTTCGAGAAGCTGCAAACCGTTTTCGGTCTGGTGCGCACGCTCGGGCTCGGCGAACCGGCGGCCTGGGCCACGCAAGGCGTCGTGACGCTCATGGCCGCGCTCAGCGTCGCCGCGCTCTGGCGCAGCAGGGCCACGTTCGAGATCAAAGCTGCGGGCCTCGGCGCGGCGGCGTTGCTCGCCACGCCCTATCTCTACACATACGACCTCGTGGTGCTCGCGGTGCCTGCGGCGTATCTCTTCCGCATGGGCCGCGCGACCGGATTCCGGCCTTACGAGTTGAGCGGCATGGGCGTGGCCTGTCTGCTCATCCTCAGCTTCCCCTTCGTGGAAGCGCCGGTTGGGCTCGCGGCCATCCTGATCGTGCTCGCGCTCGTGATCCGGCGCGCCCTGCCCCACGCTGCGCCGACGCCAGCCGCCTAATACTAATGTCCTCGCGTTTCATGTTGCGTCGCACAAAGAGTCGGGCCACACTGGCATCCGCGAGCGATGGCCATGTCCGAGAAACGCGTCCGCGACAAACCCTGGATTTTCCGGACTTACGCTGGTCACTCAACGGCCAGGGACTCCAACGCGCTCTATCGTAAGAACCTTACGAAGGGGCAGACCGGATTGTCGGTCGCCTTCGATCTGCCGACGCAGACCGGATACGACAGCGATCACGTGCTGGCGCGCGGCGAGGTCGGCAAGGTCGGCGTGCCGATCTGCCATCTCGGTGACATGCGCGCGTTGTTCGACCAGATCCCGCTCGCGTCGATGAACACGTCAATGACGATCAACGCGACGGCAGCGTGGCTGATGGCGCTCTACATCGCGGTCGCCGACGAGCAAGGCGCGCCACGCGCGGCGCTGCAGGGCACGATCCAGAACGACATCATCAAGGAATATCTGTCGCGCGGCACTTACGTGTTTCCGCCCGCGCCGTCGATGCGGCTGATCAAGGACATCGCGATCTTCACCACCGGCGAACTGCCGAAGTGGAATCCGATGAACATCTGCTCGTATCACCTGCAAGAAGCCGGCGCGACGCCGGTGCAGGAGCTGGCGTTTGCGCTCGCGACCGCGATCGCCGTGCTCGACACGGTGAAGAAGTCCGGCGAGGTCAGCCAGGAGAAATTCGGCGAGGTGGTCGGGCGCATCTCGTTCTTCGTGAACGCAGGGCTCCGCTTCGTCACCGAACTCTGCAAGATGCGCGCCTTCACCGAACTGTGGGATGAGATCACGCGCGAGCGCTACGGCGTGACCGATCCCAAGCAACGCCTGTTTCGTTATGGCGTGCAGGTGAACTCGCTCGGGCTGACGGAGCCGCAGCCCGAGAACAACGTCGCGCGCATTCTCATTGAAATGCTGGCGGTGACACTGTCGAAGAACGCGCGCGCGCGAGCGGTGCAATTGCCGGCGTGGAACGAGGCACTCGGCCTGCCGCGGCCGTGGGACCAGCAATGGTCGCTGCGGATGCAGCAGATATTGGCTTACGAGACTGATCTCCTGGAATACGGCGACATCTTCGACGGCTCCGAGGAAATCACGCGCAAGGTCGACGCGCTGAAGCGCGAGGCGATGGAAGAGCTGAGGCGTATCGAGCAGATGGGCGGCGCGGTCGCGGCGGTCGAGACCGGCTACATGAAGCAGCAGCTTGTGGAGTCGAACACATCGCGGCTGGAGTCCATCGAACGCGGCGATCAGGTTGTCGTCGGCGTGAACAGGTATCTCGAAAGCGAGCCATCTCCCCTCACCGGCGGCGTCGAAGCGATCATGACGGTTTCGGAAGAAGCCGAGGTCGATCAGATCGAACGATTGAAGGCGTGGCGCGCTGAGCGCGATCCGAAAGCGGTTGCGGCGGCGCTCGCCGATTTGAAACGCGCGGCGGCAGGCAGCGGCAACATCATGCCGGCGTCCATTGCTTGCGCGAAGGCCGGCGTCACCACCGGCGAATGGGGCTGGACGCTGCGCGAAAGCTTCGGCGAATACCGCGCGCCGACTGGCGTGGGACAAGCGATGCGCAATGACGTCGGCGGATTGGATGACATTCGCGCCGACGTCGACCGCGTGTCACGCAAGCTCGGACGCCGCCTCACCTTCCTTGTCGGCAAGCCCGGCCTCGACGGCCACTCCAACGGCGCCGAGCAGATCGCGGTGCGCGCCCGCGATGCCGGCATGCAGGTGGTCTATCAGGGCATCCGGCTGACGCCGGAAGAGATCGTGAAGGCCGCGCGCGAGCAGAAGGCGCATGTGGTCGGGCTGTCGATCCTCTCGGGCAGCCATCTGCCGCTGGTGAAGGATGTGATCAGCCGTCTCAAGGAAGCGGGCATCGACGACGTGCCTGTCGTGGTTGGCGGCATCATCCCGCCGGAGGACGCCGAGCAGCTCGAGCAGGCCGGTGTCGCAGCGGTCTATACGCCGAAGGATTTCGAGCTGAACCGCATCATGTCCGATGTGGTCGAGATCGTCGAACGCGCGAACGAGCGCGTCTGACGTTTACGAATTTCGCGAAGCCGCGCGCATGTCGCTTGGCGTCATGCCGTAGCGGCGGCGAAAGACGCGATTGAAGTATGACAGATCGCCGAAGCCGCATTCGAAAGCGATGGCACTGATGGTGCGATCGGCAAGCCGCGCATCAGTCAGCAAGCGCAGGGCGCGAGCGAGCCGCTGGTCCAAGACGAAATCGGTGTAGGAGGTGCCGTCGTCGGCGAACAGGCGGCGGACATAGCTGGCGGATATGCCGTGGCGACGGGTCAAACTCTCTATCGTCAGGCTTCGGCTATTTAGATTGCTTCGAATATCAGCCTTGATCGCATGCAGACGCGCCGCCTTAAGGCCGCGGCCTTTGGCTTCCGCCGCAGGATCGCCGGTCACGCCCAGCGCCAGAGCGGCAAGATCGTGAACGTGAGACACAAAAAGGCGCTGCATCTCGGCGCTCGCAAACGCCTCATGATCCGAAACGAGATCGATATAGTCCGCCAGCAGCCTGAGCATGTGCGAAGCGCTGGCGAGGCTGCGGGCGGCCAGTGCTTCCG
The DNA here is from genome assembly GCA_040756555.1 of Pseudomonadota bacterium. Taxonomy (GTDB): domain Bacteria; phylum Pseudomonadota; class Alphaproteobacteria; order Rhizobiales; family Xanthobacteraceae; genus Z2-YC6860. Next base: position 27,299 of record JBFLYS010000011.1, read on the forward strand.
GATTGCGCTCGAACGTCGTGACGACGTTACGCGGGAGCGCCAAAGCCGTGTACCGGGCCTTATTCCAATGGATCGTGCCAGAGTCGGCAGCAGACGCCAGAAAGGCCCCGCCCGGCTCAAGAACCAATTCGCGCCCGAGATGGGAGACGCGGCTGGTGCCCGATCTAACGATGGTCAAGATGAAATCATTATTGCCGTCGGCCAAAAGCAGACCCTTGCGCGTGTGGATACGGCCTTCGGTGCTTCCATTGACGATGCCCAACCCGGGAAACCTGCTCAGCGCAACCGCTTCGCGAAATGGTTGGCCCGGCACCAACGAGATTTCGTTCTTGAAAATTGTCCGGCCAAACTCTTCCCGCCAGATTGCGATCCGATCGCGTGCCGGCAGCGCGTCCGTTGAAAGCTTCACCGTCCACGGCGGTTCAGGTGCAATCATCGGTCAACTCTGGTGACCGCCGTATGTCGCACAATTGCATCATGGGTTCAAATTCATGATCGAGTAGCGCCTGGTCCGTGTCTGAGTGTCGCCCAGTCCAAGACCGTACGATCGGAGGCAAGCACAGTCGCCTCAGTCTCACTGGCAAGTGGCCGTTCGGACGGTCCCGCACATTCACTGCGCCGGTTTGTTTTGGGGGTGACATGAAGTCGATATGTCTGATGACGACGCCCATCACGGCAGTGGGCGGTGCGCTTATGAGGCGAGCGAAGATCTATCTCGTTGCGAGTATCGTCGCGTTCGGTTATGCGGCGCCTCTGCATGCGGCCGATCTGCCAACCAAAACGCCGCTGGCAACACCTTCAGTTTACAATTGGACCGGCTGGTACCTGGGCCTCAACGCCGGCGGAAACTGGGGCTCATCGCATTCGACGACGAACGCTACAACCAGCGACGTTCTCCCATATCTCGACATGTGTGCGCCGGGATGCATCAGGAATCTTGCCGCCATCGGCGATCAACGCCCCAACACCAGCGGATTCACCGGCGGCATTCATGGCGGCTACAATTGGCAGTCAGGCAGTATTGTTCTCGGCCTTGAGGCGGATTTTGAGTATTTCCGCAGCGCCGGTTCTACAGTTGTAACCGGCCCGATTACCCCATTCGTCAACGCCACCGTAACATCGTCCGTCAGCACCGACTGGCTGTTCACAGCGCGGCCAAGGCTGGGGTTTGCGGCCGGCAACTGGCTGTTCTACGGCACCGGTGGCATCGCGGTGACGCGGATCAAGGGCAGTTGGAGTTATTCAGACACCAACTCCGCGCTCAGGGCCACAAGCACCTCGGCTGGCGCGACCAAGGCCGGCTGGGTGATCGGCGGCGGCTTCGAGTCGGCCTTGCCCGGAAACTGGCTGCTTGGCGTGGAATATCTCTATGTCAGCTTCGGCGCGATATCGACTTCGGTCAATATAACCGGAACAACCGACGTGCTAACCCACAGCGCCAACCTGCAATCCAACATTGTTCGCGCGCGTGTCAGCCGCAAATTCTGATTCGGCGCGGGACGTTTTTTGCGCATCGGACTGAATTATCGATTTTGATGCTTAGAGTTTTATCGGTTGCTCCACCGTTCGTTCCCGTGAAAGCGGGCACGAACGGAGCAAGGTGAAACGTTACGGATTTTGCGACGCCGCACGCACGTCGGACGGCGTCAGGCCGTAGCGGCGGCGGAACGTGCGGTTGAAGTACGACAAGTCGCCGAAGCCTACCTCGAAGGCGATGGTGCTGATCGGCCGGTCGGCGAAGCGCGGATCGCCGAGCATCCGGTGCACGCGGGCAAGGCGCTGCGCCAGCACGAACTCCGAGAACGACACGCCTTCGGCTTCGAACAGCATGTTAACGTAGCGCGGCGTGATGCCGTGGCGCTTGGCGAGCGTCTCCGCCGAAAGATTCTGCCGCGAGAGGCCCGCCAGAATGTCCTCCTTGATCGCACGCAGCCGCGCGGCGCGCACACCGCGGCGCTTGGCGATCTCCGCGCCGTCGCGCGTCGCGCCGAGCAGGATCGCCGCGAGATCGTGCATGTGCTGAACGACGGCCCGGCGCAGTTCCGGCGTCTCGAGCGCCGCACCATCGCCCATCACCGAGGCGTAGCCGGTGATCAGCCGCAGCGCAGGATGGCTGCGCGGGATCGGGCGAATCAAAGCGGCGTCGATATCAACCGCCTGCGCTTCCAGCATCGCGCGGTTGAAACGGAAGTTGGTGAGGCGCGAGTGAATGTTGCCGAGGAAGACACCGGGCTCGCCGTTCGAAACCAGCAGGGCTTCGCCGTTCTGGATCGTCGCCTCACGTCCGATCTGGCTGAGCGTGCCGCTGCCTTGCGGCGTGAAGACGAGCACGACGTCATCGTCGGAAATCATCGCGCTGGTGTGCGTGTTGCGCGTCGGAGACAACCGGCCGGTCGCAATGCCGAAACCGGGAACGCCGTAGACCGTGAAATCGAGCTCGAACGGATGGCCGGGCAGCGGCTCGATGTCGAGTTGCATGAGCGTCCGCCCGTAGGTCTCCCGAAACGCCTCGACACGGTCTGGGCCTGTGAAGCTCGCACTCTCGAGATGCAGCGTCGCGATTTCGGTCATTCCAAATTCCTGAGCCACCAGGACGCGAGAGGCGTCCCTATACCTCTTTCGTCGCGCGAGCGCTGGAACAGTTCATGCCGATCTCATGCAAAAACGCCGCCTCGCGGCAAACTTCCGTCCAGTCCTATTGGCACTTCCCCATAGTCCGATCTGCTGTCGCCGCCCGGCAACAGCGGCGTACCAACACGACAATTTCCGGCCTGAATTCCTCCCCGTCCTAGGGATTGTTCTGCGTGCTCCAAGTGCGATGCGGCCAACGCTTCTAGCGTGCACCCGTCAATGACGGGTGAAGGACAATTTTATGCAGCTCAATCGGGTCACGGCGGCAGCACTTTCGCTGGCGGGCTTCTGCGCGATTTCGACCGTAACGCAGGCCGCGGAGCGTGGCACGAACTGGAGCGGTTTCTATGCCGGATTGAATGCCGGCTATGGCGTCGCGGGCAATCCGACGAGCTACGCCAATTCAACATTCGTTACGACCGAGACGTTCCCGATGACGCCGGCCGGCGTCCTCGGCGGCGTTCAGTTCGGCTACAATTGGCAATGGGCGCAGTGGGTGATTGGTTTCGAAACCGACCTGCAGTTCGCAAACCAGAAAGACAGCGCCTGCATGCTCCGCTGCATCGGCCCTATCGCCACCGCGGAAATCGACCAGAAACTGTCCTGGTTCGGCACCACGCGCGGCCGGTTCGGCTGGAGCACCGGTTCGACCCTGCTCTATGGGACGGCTGGTCTCGCCTATGGCCGTATCCAAAACCGCCTGACCCGCTTCGACGGCGCCAATCCGGTCGAGACCTACGACTTCAGCCACACCAAGACAGGCTGGGCGGCGGGCCTCGGATTCGAAACCGCGCTCGCCGGCGGCTGGAGCGCAAAGGCCGAATATCTCCGCGTCGATCTCGGCAGCGTCAGCGACACCTACATGCATGTCGGCGTGGTGCCGGAAAACCTCGTGAGCAGCGTCCGCAACAACGTGTTCCGCGCCGGCGTGAACTATCGATTCTTCGACACCGGCCGCGCTTCTGCTTCGGCCGCGCCGGCGGCCTCCGATAAGCCGACTCACACCTGGGACGGAATCTACGCCGGTCTCAACATCGGCTACGGCGCCGGGCAAGGACGGTCTTCGTTCACCGCCGCCGGTTTCCAGCCTCAGAACGAAAGCCTCACCCTGAACCCCTCCGGCGCGCTCGGCGGCGCGCAGATCGGCTTCAACCGGCAATTCGCGCCGCATTGGGTCGCGGGCCTTGAAACCGACATCCAGTTGGCGGCCCAGACCTCGTCCAACACTTGCGCCGTCATGTGCGCTCCGGCAACCCCGGTCTACGTCGACATGGGCCAAACGCTGAAATGGTTCGGCACCGTGCGCGGCCGCCTCGGCGTCACGACAGGACCGGCATTGATTTACGGCACCGGCGGTTTTGCCTATGGCCGCGTCGACGCGCACGCGAACTACGTCACGCAGGGCTTCATCGGGATGAATCCGACGGCGATGCTCGACATGTCCGGCGTGAAAACCGGCTGGACCGTCGGCGGCGGCATCGAAAGCGCGCTCGCCGGCACATGGACGGTCAAGCTGGAGTATCTCTATCTCGACCTCGGCAGCACCCAGTCAGCCAGCGTCACAAACGATTTCGGACTCGGCTTCAGCAACGTCGCTTCGGCCTCGACTCAGTTCCGCGAGAGCCTGGTGCGCCTCGGCGTGAACTACAAAATCCAGTAGCGTTTCCCGCTGAGGTCACGCGACACTCCAGAAATTCCGCCCGGCGAGCCGCACTCGCCGGGCTTTTTTTGCTTTCGGGAGGCCGCTTCAAGCCGACACGATCATGCTCTAGGCTAGCCGTTGCGGACTGCCGGGGGCTCCTCAAAAGCCCGCCATCAACGGGAGAGCATCATGTCGATTGAGGCCATTCTCATCATTCTACTGATCGGCGCCATTGCGGGCTGGCTCGCGGGCAAGATCGTGCAAGGCGTGGGCTTCGGCCTGATCGGCAACATCGTGGTCGGCATCGTCGGCGCGTTCATCGCAGCCTGGGTCCTGCCGCGCATCGGCATCGTGATCGGTACAGGTTTCATCCGCGAGATCATCAGCGCCACCATCGGCGCCGTGATCCTGCTCGTCATCATCGGCCTGATCAGGCGCGCCTGATCGCTTCACGAGCTTATTGAACGAACCTACTGGACGATCTTGGCGGCCCAGTCGGTCCCGCCGCGGCCCGACGGCGTGAACGTCATGTCGGTCTGCGCCTTGGCGCCGCAGAGATCGTAGCTCCAGCGCTCGACCCAGATGCCGGCGCTGTCCGCAGGTTTCGTCACCTGCGTGTCGGTCACGAAGGTCTTGTCGCAATTCGCCGGCCGCACTGGGGCAGTTGCCGCCGCCACGCCTTGCAGGACGTCGCGTTGCAGCAGCGGATCGGCGTTGGTCTGGCCCGGGATCAATTCCATGACGCGCGGCTGCTCGCCTTCCAGTAGCAGCAGGAAGTTGCGCACCGTGCGCGGATTGCAGGCGACGATGTAGCGCTCGATCCACGACACCGCGCCCGGCTTCACCGGATAGGGAATAATGACCGGCAGCGCGATCTGCGGGTCGGCCGGGCACTGAAAGCCGGGCACCGACTGCTGCGAGCGCACGATCGCCTGCTGGCGGAGCGGCGTGTAGGCGTCGGAGAAGATCTTCTGAGCGACGTTCTGTCCGAAAGCGCGGGCGATGGCATCCGGCTTGGCGGTGATGTAGCCGGGCGTCTGCTGAACCGGTGACGGCGGCGGCGCGGGCGCGATCTGACCGTGCTGCTGGGCCGCGGCTTGCGTTGCCGCGACCGCAACAAGAGCCACGAAAGCCATCCCGTACTGCCTCATCGTCATCCCTTCCGCTTGGCGAAGCCGCCCAGCATCTCGTGCAGCTCCGTGGGGCTCGCGGGCTTCCGCAGATAGCCGTTCATTCCGGCAGCAGCAGCCGCATCCGCATCGTTCGAATCAGTCTTGCCCGACAGACCAACGATGGGAATCCGGCCTTCCGGTGGCGGCAGCGCACGGATGCGGCGCGTTGCCTCAAGGCCGTCGATGCCCGGCAGCACGAGATCCATCAGAACCGCGTCGTAACCGCCCTGTTTCACCAGATCGACCGCCTGCTCGCCGGTGCCGGCAAAGGTGACGCGATGGCCCAGTTCGGTCAGCACGGCATTGAGCACCACGCGGCCATAGGGATTGTCCTCGACACAGAGCACGCGCAGGCCGACGGGCTCTGGATTCTTCAAACGGCCCTTGCCGCCCTTGCGCAGCGCGGTTGCGTCAAGCTGCACCGGCACCGCGAGCGTGAACGTGCTGCCGCGCCCCGGCGCGCTCTTCACGTCGAGCGTGCCGCCCATCGCGCCTGCGATGCGCTTGACGAAAACGAGGCCGAGCCCAGCACCGCCGTAGCGCCGCGACACGTCGGCGTTGGCCTGCGAGAAAGGGCGAAACAGCTTTTTCAGATCGCTCGCGACAATGCCGATACCGCTGTCGGTGACGGTGAAGGTCAAGCGTACCGCGCCACGCGAAACTTTCGATACGCCGACCTTCAGCGCGACTGTACCGCGCTCGGTGAATTTCACCGCGTTGTCGATCAGGTTCTCAAGCGCGCTGCGAAGCCGCACCGCGTCACCGATGGCGCGCTCCGGCAGATCGGGCGCGATCGCGATGCTCGGCTTGAGCGACTTTCCACTCGCCCGCGCGGCGAGCGAATCCGCGATCGAGGTCACGAGCGATTTGAGCGCGAAAGGTTCATGGCGCAGCACCAAACCTTTGGCTTCCGCGCGCGCGGTGTCGACCACCAGCGTGGTGAGCTGCGCGAGATGGTTGGCGGAGTCCCTGATCGCCTGCGCCCAGCGCTGCTCGCGCTCCGGCAGATCGGACGCATAGAGCAGCTCGGCCATCGCCACGATGCCGGTGAGCGGCGTGCGGATGTCATGCGCGAGATCGGCGAGCGCGGCGCCGACCGCCTGCGCACCACGCACGGGTTTCCTGCGTGGCCGCGCGGTCTTGCGCGCCACCTTCCTGGATTTTCCACGGACGAGCTTCGGCACCAGATTCGCGCCCCCAAACCGGCCAAGGATGGCATGGGGGTTCCGCCCCGTCAGCCGTTAAAGGCCGACCATCCCGCGGATATCCGCAGCCGATGCGCCTTTTTCGCGCAATTCGCGAAGGCCTGTGGCCCGGGTCGATTTAGAGAGCTTGCGGCCCTCACCGTCGAGAATCAGCCTGTGGTGGCAATAGCGCGGCTCGGGCTTGTCGAGCAGCGCTTGCAGAAGGCGGTGCACGGAGGTGGCCCAGAACAAGTCTTGCCCGCGCACCACATCGGTGACGCCTTGCGCCGCGTCGTCGAGCACGACGGAAAGATGATAGCTGGTCGGCGTCTCCTTGCGGCCGATGATGAAGTCGCCCCATGCCTCCGGCGAAGCGGCAATCGTGCCGTTCTCGCCGGAAGGGCCTGTGCCGCTCTCAAGCCACGTCAGCGAGCCGGTCCAATCCATCGCCTTCGCCGTGTCGAGCCGCATCGCGTAAGGCTCGCCCGCGGCAATGCGGATCTGGCGCTCGGCATCGGGGATAGTCTTGGCAAGACCGGGATAGAGCGGCGCGCCGTCGGGATCGCGCGGCCAGCGCGCGAAGGACTCGCGGTCAGCGACCATGTGCGCGATCTCCGCGCGCGTCTCGAAGCTCGGATAGGCGAGCCGCTTGGCGTCGAGCAACATCACCGCGGTGCGATAGTCCTTCATATGCTCGGACTGTCGCCGCACCGGCGTTTCCCACTCGATGCCGAGCCAGGCGAGATCCTCGTAGATCGCGGTCTCGTATTCGGGGCGACAGCGTGTCGCGTCGATGTCCTCGATGCGAAGGAGAAAGCGTCCGCCCGCCCTGCGCGCCATGTCGAAGTTCAACAGCGCGGAATAGGCGTGGCCGAGATGCAGATAGCCGTTGGGACTTGGGGCAAAACGAAAGACAGGCGTGCTCATGCGCAGCGCCGGTTTAGCACAAAGCGGGTGGTGCGAAACGGCTCACCGCCTATATTGGGCACCATGTCGTTCATGCACACTGACGCCGACTTGCAGGCCGGCATGGCCGCGCTGGTCGCGCAAGACCCCCGTCTCGTCGAAGTTCTCGCCAAGGCCGGCATGCCGAGCATCCGCCGCCGCGAGGCGGGCTATGCCGGGCTTTGCGCCATCGTCTGCGGGCAGCAGCTTTCCACGGCGAGCGCGGCGGCGATCCGCACGCGGCTGTTCGCGGCCTTCGATCCGTTCCACCACGACACGATCCGGCTGGCCCGCAACGACAAGCTGGCCCGGCTCGGCCTATCGCGGCCGAAGATCAAAGCCATCAAGGCGATCGGCCACGCGATCGCCAAGGGCGAGATCGACCTCGATGCGGTTCATCAGATGGACGCCGACAAGGCGCATGAAGCACTGACCGCGCTGCACGGCATCGGGCCGTGGACCGCCGACATTTATCTTCTGTTTTGTCTGGGCAACGCCGATGCATGGCCTGCCGGCGACCTCGCCATTCAGGAGGCCGCACGTATCGCCTTCAATCTGAGGAAACGGCCCGACGCCAAGGCGCTCACCAAACTTGCGGAGCCGTGGCGGCCGTGGCGCGGAGTGGCGGCGCATTTGCTCTGGGCCTACTATCACGCGGTCAAACGGCGCGAAGGCGTGATGGCAGACCAAGCCAAAGAGAAAAAGAAACCTGCGCCGAAATCCGTGAAAGCGAAAAAGAAGGTGGGGACCAAGCGTGGTTGAACTCAACGGACCGCGGCTCGAACCGCGCAGCGGACAGGTCAAGCGCCTCGTCGTTTTTCTTCACGGCTACGGCGCAGACGGCAACGACCTGATCGACATCGGCCGCGCCTGGGAGCCAATGCTGCCGGACACCGCATTCGCCTCGCCGCACGCGCCTGAGCCGTGCGGACAGGCTCCCGTCGGGCGGCAATGGTTTCCGCTCACCTTCCGCGATCCCGATGAGCGGTGGCGCGGCGTCAACAGGGCCGCGCCGGTTTTGAATCAATTTCTCGATGCGGAGTTGGAGCGCCGCAAGCTGCCGCCGTCGGCGCTCGCACTGGTCGGCTTCAGCCAGGGCACCATGATGTCGCTACATGTGGGCCTGCGCCGCGCGACGGCGCCCGCCGCCATCGTCGGCTATTCCGGCCTGTTCGTGCTGCCAAACAACGCCACGCCCGACGCTGTCGCAGGCGAGATCAAATCGAAGCCGCCGGTGCTCCTGATCCACGGCGATCAGGACGAACTTATTCCCCCGCAGGCGCTGTTCCATGCCACCGATTCGCTCGCCAAGCTGGAGGTGCCCACCGAATGGCACATGTCCCAGGGCATCGGCCACGGCATTGACCAGGAGGGCCTACGCCACGGAGGCACGTTCTTAGCCCGCCGATTCGGCCTGAAAGCCTGATGTTGCCTTAATTCGGCATCGCTGCCCTCGCCGATTCGCGCACAACCGCGATTTGCGCGCGCTTCACAATCCCGTCACGGACCCTGTACACTGTGCGCCGGCCGCCGCTGCGGCGTGCGGTATTGGGGCGAGGAGGACCCTCGTTTGAACGCGCACGTTTCTTCGAACGGCTTTCCAGCACTGGTGCTGAATGCGGACTTTCGTCCGCTGAGCTATTACCCCCTCTCGCTGTGGTCCTGGCAGGACACCATCAAGGCGGTGTTCCTCGAACGCGTGAACATCGTCGCCGAGTACGATCAGGCGGTTCACAGCCCCAGCCTCGAGATGAAGCTGCCGAGCGTGGTGTCGCTCAAGGCCTACGTGAAGCCTTCGACCCACCCCGCCTTCACCCGATTCAACGTCTTCCTGCGCGACCGCTTCGCTTGCCAATTCTGCGGCTCGAAGGACGACCTCACCTTCGATCATCTGGTGCCGCGCTCGCGCGGCGGCACGACGACGTGGGACAACGTCATCGCGGCCTGCTCGCCGTGTAATCTGCGCAAGGGCAGCATGACGATGCAGGAAGCGCGCATGTTCCCGGCGCAGATGCCGTTCCAACCGAGCGTGCATCATCTGCATCGCAACGGACGGCTGTTCCCGCCGAACTATCTGCACGATAGCTGGCTCGACTATCTCTACTGGGATACGGAACTCGATCCGTAAGGCGGGGCCTGTCGCGGCCGCCGATCCCTGCGTGCTATTCGAGGCGCTGAAGGATTTCTCCTTCACCTCAGGATCGTTTTGCGCGATCACCAGGATCGAACTCTACTCCGGCAGCAAGAGTTCTTGATCAGTGACGGCCTGCTCGAGGACCGATTTGCTCTCTTCAGCAATCCGCGCCTTGTCATTCGGCGCCGCTGTGGCGCGCTCAAACCGGCGTCCGGATACCTCTTGGCGAGCTTGCGCATCCGCGCCGCTTCTTCACGAAGCCAATCAGCGGCACGAATATTCTTCACTTTAGCTTGAATGCAGGAATCAAGCCTCCGCACCACAAGATCGCCATTCGATCCCGGTATTGATCATGAAAGGACAACCATGTCGGCTGTTCGCTGATGAGGAGGATCCTCAATGTGCGACTACAGTTTGCATGCAGTAGCGTCGAGACCAGCCAAGGTCGGGGATAAGTTGCTGACAGCGAGATTCAGAAATTCCGCCACACGCGGCTTTGCCGCAGTCGGAGAACCGAATGTAGCAGTGTGCCTTCTCCCCGGCACAGAGATCGCCTTTGATAAGGAAGCGGAACGCGACCACGTCTTCGGCCGCATCATGCCGAGCCTTCGATTCGGAAAGACGGGGCAGAAGGTGGCCCGATTCCGGCAGATCGATCTGGAGCAGCAACATACGCATCATGATGCGGTGGAGTTCGCGGATGGGCGCATCGTTCGTGTCACTCGTCTGCGCGAAGGACAAACCGTGACCGTGTTGCAGTTGCCAGTCTCCGCGGGCGAGGCAAGCGCGGCAAAGGAACAAAGGGTCGACTCTTTGGTCGTGTGACCATCCGAGTTTACGATTCCTACGTTCCGTGAAGTCGCATTTCTCCACTTCGAGATGACGGTGGTGTGCTCCATCGTCACCGCGAAAGGAAACCCGCGGCGTCCGAAAGCGCCGCGGTTTTTTTGGGTTGCTCAGGTCACCGGCTCCTCACGCGGCATCCGCTTCAACGCGGCAACCGCAGCCGAGATCGCGACCACGGCTAGCGCCAGCGAGATCAGCACATTGTATCCGGCAAGCGACAGCCCGAGGAAGCGCCAGGCGGCTTCGTCGCATCGCACCACGCGCGTCGTCTGCATCTGATCGAGCAGGCTGCCGCCCGCCGTCAGGCTCGAGCCGGTGCCGGAGCAATCCTGCGGGCCCTGCCAGAAGTGCCATTCGACGCCAGAGTGGTAAACGCCGAGGCCGGCGTTCCAAAGCATCGCGGCGCCGATCGCGAACAGCGCCAGCACCAGCACCTTGTGCTTCGCGCCGACCGAGACGCCGAGCAGGATCATGGCCGCGAGCGGAATTGAGACGTAGTAGGCCACACGCTGCTCAAGACAGAGCGGGCAGGGCGGCAGGCCGATCACGTATTGAAAGAACCACGCGCCGCAGAGCGCCGCGATCCCGACCACCGCGATGACGGCGGCGGCCGAGGCGATCGGCTGCGTGCGCGCGAAAGTGGAAGCCTGTGCAATCATTCGGATGCTCTGACCCTTCTGAGCGTCCGGATTGTGGCGCTTTCCCGCACCCAACCGCGGACGTTGACCGCCCACCCGCGGCAGTTATAGTCCCGCCGCCTGCCCCTGTGGCGGAATTGGTAGACGCGCCAGACTCAAAATCTGGTGATGGCAACATCGTGCTGGTTCGATCCCGGCCAGGGGCACCATTCCATTCCTGAGCGGACTTGTAAGCTGGAGGGCTTGGGTTGGCCCTCCGGGCCAAGGGAGGTCCGGCCGTTGTCGTTCGAACCGATGATTCGGGTCGTGGTGTCAGACAGAACGATCACATCCACGGTGGCGCTCAGGTCAGCTTTTCGTCGCTCTGCAACCTGAAATCATCGCCCAAGAATTAAGGCATGCTGTAGCAACTACGGCGGCGAGTCATTTCGCACATAGCAACTGCCGCTGAAGCATACGAATGTCTGATCGAATCGCGGATCTGTATAGAATGTGCCCGTTTCGAGATTCCTCGCCTCCAAGCTGGGGACGACAAAGGGCGCAGGCACCCAGCCCCCCAAAATAATGCTTGCATAGACGCCTAAATCGGTCGGCGGCGCTGGCGGGTGTGCGTACACGAAGGCGTTGCTGGAAGGAATCGGATTCGCGAAGGCACCGGTCACGAAATCATAGGCATTGCCGTAAACGCTGGTGCCGGTCAGCCCACCGAACTGATTGGCCGGCGCCACGGCGGCCGGATCGCCGGCGTTCTGGGTGTAGATGGTAAAGAACGTTCCCGGTGCGAGCGCCGATGCCCCCGCCTGATTGATGAAATTGCCGTTGACGGCGATCAGGATCGCACCGCTGCTGGTGATGCCACCGCCCGTGCCGATCGTCAGCGACGCGCCGGCAGCGGTCGAGACCAAGCTGTAGCTCGCGTCCGTCGTCACCCGCTGATCCAGCGTAAAGCTCGCGCCGGTCACCGTGAGCATTGTGGCGGCGGATCTCAGCTCCATCGTCAGCGCCGCGTAGTTGCTGACGCCGAACGTCGCACCGAGATCGGACTGCAGTGCGCTGTGGCTGGGCTGCGCTGTCGTCTGCCTGCTGAGGCCGGCGCTCACCACACCAAGATCGAGTCCGTTGCCTGCGAGGCCGGCGGCATCGGTGTAGGTCAGGCCGCTGACGCTGCTCGCTCCGGCAAGCGTCAATGTTGTTCCGACCTTGTTTCCAGCAGGCGCAAACGTTCCGGCAGCAACAGCGACATAGTAGTAGCCATTGGCCCCTACCGATGCTTTGCCTCCGCCGAGCAACGTCTCGTCGGCGTAGATCGCCACTTGCCCGCCCGCTGCCGCGGTGCCTCCGGTGGATTGGGCCATGCCCGAGATCGCCTCCACCCCGTTGGGGAAGAAGCTTTGAATGTAAGGATAAAGACCGCCCGTGCCGCCGGCCCAGATGGTCGGATCGAAGCCGGTGGGAAGCCCGGCGTGCTGAAGCTGAGTCGTGGTCAGGCCGGCCACGTTGGCATCCTGCCCCGCCGCATCAAGCCCGAACGCTGCGGTTTGACCTGAGGTCTCGGTGTTGAATGCGCTGCTCGTGATGGTGCCGGAGTTGCGGCCGATGAAGCCGCCGACCAATCCACTGCCTTTAACCACACCTGTCGAATATCCCGACGAAACGTTTCCGACGTTGAAGCCGATGAGACCACCCACCATCGTCCCGGCGCTCAGGACCGCACCTGTCGCGTAGACATCCTGAACCGTGCCGGCATTGCGACCGATCAGACCGCCGACGCCTATGCCGGCGCTGGAGGTGTTGACCACCGCGCCCGTCGCGAACGACTGGCTGACGACGTTGTCCGCCAACGCGCTGTAGCCAATAAGGCCGCCAATGCTGGTACCCGCACCAGTGACGGTGCCGGTCGCATAGGTTCGTTCGATCGTACTGCCTGCGCCGGAAAAGCCGATGTCCGCATTGGTGTTGATGATGCCGATCAGTCCGCCCACGTAGAGCAGGCCCGTCACATCGCCATTTGCATAGGAATCCGAAACGACGGATTTCAAGCTTGCGCCAAGCAGGCCGCCGACGTAGCGGCCGCCGGAGTTGGCCGCACCGGTCGCGTATGACGAGGCGATCGTATTCCGCACGCTTTGTCCGACCAGGCCGCCGACATAGTCGCCACCGCCATACACCGTACCCGTCGCGTGGCTGTTGCTCAGTTCAGTTCCGACAAGAAAGCCGACGAGCCCGCCGACCGAATTCCCCGGACTGGTGACATTCCCCGTGGCGTAAGAATTGGCGATGGTTCCTGCGGTATTGGTGAACTGTCCGACCAGTCCGCCAACATCGTCCGAACCGTTCGGAAACGGTGTGGCAAGCCCGGTGACGTTGCCCGTGGCGTAGGACGAGTCGATCGATCCAGAACCCCAGCCCAGCAGACCACCGACCAGGTTGTATCCGGTCACCGCGCCGGTCGCATGCGATGTCTCGATCGTGCCCTGATTGTATCCGACCAGACCGCCGGTACCGGCCGCGTAGATGGCGCCGTTAGAGCCTGAGGCCGGGACGAACATGGCGGTCACAGCACCGCTTGCCGAGGAGTCGGCGATGAGCCCGTTGTTCACGCCGGCCAGCCCGCCGGCGTTCTGGAAATAATCCTCGACATTGCCACTCGCGGTGGAGGCGCGGATGGTTCCGGTATTCGCACCCACCAGGCCGCCAGCGTTGCTATAGCCGAACACATGGGTCGACGCGCTCGAGTTGATGATCAAACCGGCATTGACCCCGACCAGACCGCCGACATTGATCGCAACACCCGACGGCAACTCACCGCTGCCATAGGCAGCCACGATCGTGCCACCATTGATCCCGGCGAGCGGTCCAACGTAAGTCGACGCCGTGATCGACGCGTTCGTGACGCCGATATCGCGGACCACACCGCCAACACCGATGACGCCGAACAGGCCGGCATTGCTCAAGCCGTTTTGCGAGATGGTCAATCCATCGATCGCATGTCCCAGGCCGGTGAGAGTCCCGGTGAACGGGGTGACCGTGCTGCTCCCAACGAGCGAACCCGTATAGGTCGTGCCTGCCGCGGAGAGATTGGTCGCCAGCGCATAGTTGCCGGCCAGTCCGGAGCCGTAGACCGACATGGTCGCGCCATCCGTGGCGCTATAACCGTCGATCGCGTCGAGTTGCGCCATTGTGTAGACGAGCGTGTAGGGCGCGCCGTTGATGACCAGCGTTTGCCCCGCGATGCCGGTACCGGCGGGGCCAGCGGCATAGGTCAGGCCCGCTCCATTGCCGAACGACAGCTTCAATAGCGATGTGCCCGGCGCCGTTGTCGTGTCATAGGCCGCGTTCAAGCTCACACCGCCAGCGCCGTTGACGTTGATCGGCGCATTGATGGCGATGGCGTTGTACGCGTTCAGGGTCAGCAGGTTTGTTGTTGACCACGACAGGCCGGCATTGACGATGATGTCGCCGTTTCCGTTGCTGACCACACCGGGACCCGACGCGGTGGTGGCCGTCGTCAGCAGCGTCACATCCGTGCCGCCATTGAGCACGTTCGAAATCGTCGTCGCTGCCGCGGTGTCGACGACGAGATCCTGGGGATCGATGAGCCATTCCCCTGGCTTACCCCGCGTCGCCGATGCGTCGATGCGAACACCGGCGAAGTCCACGGTATGGCCCGAGGTTTCGATCAGGCCGCCATTGCCGCCACTCGGGCCGCCCTTCGCCGAGATCAGGCCGTGAACCGCGGTCTCGCCATCCGACCAGACGGTGACGTTTCCGCCATTGCCGGACGATGTCGCATCCGCCTTGATCGTGGTTGCCGTGTCGATGGCCACGGTCTCGGCGCGTTGCAGCGGACCGCTCCCCTGGCGGCCGCCGCCTACATTGATGGTGCCCCCGCCGCTGACCCCGGAAGCGTCGATGGTCGCGCCCTTCAGCTTGATCGATCGCCCGGTGATCGCAATCCGCCCGCCGGAGCCGTCGTGCGAGGCACTGTCCACCCGGCCGCTGATCCTGACCCGGCCGCCCGCGCCACCGCCAATCACAATCGATCCGTTGTGCCCCCCGATCGAGCGCGCCTGCACCACGCCCGAGATGTTGACGGCATTGCGCGCCGCCTCCCGTGCCGTCGCAGCGCTCATGATGACGCTGCCGCCGTCAGCGGTGATCGTCCCGCTGTTGCTGATCAAGGCGCCCTTGCCGCCCGCCGCACCAGGCATCGCCACCTGCAGGAAGCCGTCGCCGGAGAAGTCCAGCGTCGCCTGCTCGCCCGAACCGAGCGCCACCTTGCCGAGCGGTACGCTGATCGGGCCGCTGTTCGACACCGTGCCGCCGATCAGCGCGGCGTAGCCGCCACGGCCGACCGTGATCGTGCCCGCATTGCTGACACCAGCCGACGCGCCGTTGCCGGTGAAGCTGCGCTTGCCGGCCATGAAGTCGCCGTCGGAAATGCCAAGCGTGGAGGCGACGAAGCCGCCGCCGGTGTTCACCGTTCCCGAACTGGTAATGGCGATGCCGTTCGGATTGACCAGATAGACTTGGCCGTTGGCGTTGATTGCCCCAGCGATGGTCGATGGGGTGTTGCCGGTGACGCGGTTCAGGATCGCCGACGCGCTGTTCGGCTGCACGAAATTGACGACGCCGCCCGCCCCGACCGAAAAGCTCTGCCAGTTCACCACCGCGCTCTGACTCGACTGGGTCACGGTGAGCTGGTTGGCCGCGGGCTGGCCGATGGCGGCGCTGCCGGCCGCGACATTGCCACCGGTCGGCAGCGTCTGCGCGACGGCCGCGCCGAGCAGCACCGGGTTGGTCAGCGCCGTAGTCGTCAACAGGAGGACCGTACGCAGTGCGGTCCAACGGAACGCGTGCAGGTGCTGGTCTTTCATCGAGTTCATTCCGGTCTCTCTGCTAGAACCTGAAGGCAGAGACGATGGTGAAGCGATCGTCTGCGGCGATCCCGTCGCTGCGCGACGCCCGGCCGTATTCGAGCGACAGCGAGCCGTTGGACAACGTGCCCGGCGCCGCACCGCCGATCCGCAGGCCGCCGCCATAGGACGTCGCGCGTGTCGTTGCCGCTTCCAGCACCGTCGGATTTTGCAGCGAGACTTCTCCATAGGCGCCGAAGACATATGGCGCGACGACCGCGCCGAGCGCCGCGGTCGGCAGCGGCACGCCCCATGGCGACACCAGTTCGCCGCGCACCACGTACCCCTGGTCGCCGACCACGGAACCGGCGTCGAACGCCGATAGCCCGCTGGTATTGGCAATGCCGATCTGCTCGCTCCGCAGTAGCGGCATGTTGAACGAGGTCTGCGCCCGCGCCGACACGCTGACCGCCAGATGCTCAATCAGGGTCTGGGAATAGTTCAGCGCGATATCCAACTTCTGGAACGATGCATCCGCGCCCTGACGCGACAGCGGTGGCGTCGCCTCGGCGGCGCTGCGCGCGCCAAGTCCATTGATGCCGAAGGATGCGGTGGCGCGCCCGAAAATCGTTGCGCCCCATGGGGTCAGCACGTCGCCATCATTGGAAAACCGCACGATCCGCAGCCGGTCCTCCGACAGCGGTACGGGAGAGCCGCCGACAAACAGGCGCTGCGTTTCGTTCTGCGCGTCGAACGCCAGCCCGCTGTTGAAATTGGCGCTGCGCCCACGCAGCCAGGCATAGCGCAGCCGGAGCGACAATCGGTCGAACGTGTCGGTCGTCTGTACGCCGGCGACCGCAAGCGGCGTCGTCCGTGCGTCGGTGACTTCCGCGTTGAAGGTGAGGCCTTCGACCCAGAGTGGCACCACGAAACCGGCGGCCAGCGAGCGGTTGCGCGGATAGCGGTCGAAAAAGCCGTTGGCGCCGCCGTCGGGATGACCGCTGACGCGCAGGTAAGTCAATTCGCCCAAGCCGACGACGCTGTTGAGGTCGAGGCCTGCACCGAGCGTGGTGCGCCCCAGCGCCTTCGACAGGGAATTGTCGAAGGTCAGGGTCTCGCTCACCGCCTGGTATTTGGCCTCGATCACCAGCACGGTCGCGCCTTCGGCCGCACCCGGCTGAAGGGTCGAACGCAGGATCACGCCGGGCGTGTCACCCGCCAGCAGCACGCGGCGTTCAATCTCCGTCAGCGTCAGCCCGCGGCGCCCCGCAAGCGGCGCGACCAGCGTTTCGATGCGCCGGCGCACCCGGTCCGGCACGCCCTTGGTTTCGATGCGCTCGATGAAGCCGTCGACCACCACGAGCCGCAGGCGCGCTCCGTTGACCAGCTTCTGCGGCGGCAGCACCACCCGGACCAGCACGTAACCCGCGGCGGCATAGGCCGCTTCGAGGTCGCGTGCGGCCGCAAAAATCTCCGCGCCCGACACGGGCCGCGCGGTCAGGCGCGCCTCAAGGGCTGCGGTCGCCGCCGCGAGCGGCGGCAGGCCGCCGACGACGCGCACGCCCGACAGCCTGACGAACAGCTTTTCAGCACCGGCCGGTGTCGCCAGCCCTGGTGTCCCTGGCAACGCGAAGCCGCCTGGACGGGCGATGTCCGGGCGGAAACTCGGCGGTGTGATCTGGGAAGCGGTCTGCGCCTTCGCAGGGAGCACATGCAGGGACAAGGCAATTGCACAACCAAAGGTCGCGGCGCGAACCGACAACGACTGCAGGCACTTCTTGCTGTGCAGGCTGCGGTCTGGTCTGGGACCTTCCGCGGTCGGGTGTGGAAAGGTTAACGCAGCTTTCGACGCTACGACAATTCTGTATCGCCAACTCATCAACTACTTGTCCTGCTTGGTCGCCGAACCCCACGGCGCCGCAGGTGCCCTGCACGCTGCAAATTCCTGCTTGAACAACGCCAAGCAGACATGCAACGGAACAAATCTGTACGATTTCTCAGGTCCGCACAGGAACCGCGATGGCGATGAATTCGACGACCCGACTCCGCCGCTAGTTCCGCGCCCGTTAAGGTTTGAACTCGATGAAAGTGTCATCCGAGCACGCCCAGCGGGGTGCAGCCCCGCCATGGGAGCGCGTCAGCTTCCTAACGTCCGACACGATCCGGAACCATGCCCGCTTTCAGGAGGCCCACGACTGCTTCGTCGATGAATTGCTCGCGCTATACGGCGGCGATCGGCGGCTGATACGCGGATTGGTCGAGTATGTTCGCGCGGTGACGTTCATGATCATCATCTGTCTCGATGCCGTACGCGACCCCGATGACCCCGCGACAGATGTCACGCTGGCGCGTCTGCGAGCAGCGCTGGCGCCGATGGGAATCACCGATGGGCGCCGGATTGCCGAACTGGTCAACGGATTCGAGCTGGACGGCTTCCTGACCCGCGAGGTTTCCCCCACCGACCGGCGCGCGCACGTTTTGCGACCGACCGAAAAGATGCTGGCTACGGACCGCGAATGGCTGGCGACCTTTCATGCCCCCCTTGCCTTGCTGTATCCGGACGAGCCGGCCTACCAGGCGGCGATGGCGCGGGATCCGGCCTATCAGGTTGCGTACCGAAGGGTATCGCTATCCACCATCGGATTCGCCGAACGAATCATCAGCAGCAATCCTCCCATCGGCTTTTTCCTCAGCCACGATGTCGGCATTCGTGTTCTCATGGTGCTGGTGGCGGCGGTCCGCGGAAAAACACCGCCACGCGCGCCGCGCGGCATTTATACGGCGGCGGCCGAACGCGCCGGCGTGTCACGAACGCATGTGCGCAATCTGATGCGCGTGGCCGCAGACCAGGGCCTTTTGACGATGCCGAACAGTTCAGCTCGTCACATAGAATTGCTGCCGCCGCTTCAAGAAGCGGTCACGCGCTGGATCGCAGATAGCTTGTCGGGGGTCGACTTGGTCTGCACCCTGGCCAAGGCGCACTTAGGTCATCACTGCGTCCTCGGTCGGACGCGCTCGGCCCAACCGCTTGGACTCATGACTGGCACCAATCCACAAAAAACTGAGATTTGGACGCCCCTGCGCAGCACCCTGGAATCGTGATCCCGCGGCGCTAGACGGCTTTGGCAGCGCTATCCAGAACAGCCACCGGCTGCGATGCGCGGCGCAGCCGCATCACCGCATAGACGGCGAACGCTGGCGCGATCAGCCCAGGCCCCGGAATGTATAGGTTGCCAAGACCGATCTGGAGCAGCGGCAGCCAGTACACCAAACGCGCAAGAACGCGCCCGTGCGAATCAAGTTGTCCCGCGCCGAGCAGCAGAAGTGTCGCGATGCAAAGCGCCAGCGTGTCGTAGGACAGAAGGTACGGCACCGCCGCGACCGAGCAGGCGAAGAACAGCGCCATCAGCCAGAGTGGGTCGGCGTCACGCCGGAAGCGGAAAGCCCATGCGACCGCGCCGGCCGCCGCGACCGCGACGCAAACCTGCGCCGCCATCGCGACCGCATAACTCGCGCCGATGCCGCGCAGGTTCATGAACACGGTCGGATAGTACGGAACCGCTATTCCCTCCGGATCGCTCAGCACGAGGTTTTGGATCGGCAATCCCTTTTGCACGAAATCGATCCAGACCTGCGTTCCGAACAGCGCAGTGCTAATGGCGAGCAGCGCGATGGTTGTCGCGGCCGCGGCGAAGAAGACACGCCAGCGTTCGGAGGCGATCAGCAACACCGGAAACAAGAATCCGAGTTGCGGCTTGATGGTGAGGAAGCCGATCAGGATGCCGGCGAGGATGGGCCTGCGGTCGAGCGCCGCGAAGATGCCGACCAGCATCATCGCGGTGATCAGCGAACTCTGGCCCGAGATCAGGCAGAACACGGCCGCGGGCGAAAAGACAATCGCTGCAAAGAGCAGCGGATCGCTGAACTGCCGGCGCGCAAACGCGACAAAGCCCGCGAGCCCGAGTGCCGTCCACACCGCGAGCGCGTGCAGATAGGATAGGAGGCCGAACGGCGCCGCGATCGGCATCACGCTCGGCGGGTACGACCAGTTCTGGCCCGGGTAGTTGGGGCCAAGCAGCGCCGTGAGCGCATCGTTGTAGGCCGCGGGGTCATACCATTGCGCCGGGTTCGCCGACGCGGCGGCGCGCCCGTACATCCAGAAATTCAGGAAGTCGCGGCCGACCACGAGGGTGGAGCCATCGCGGGGAAACGGCCATTGCCAGTCGAGCTTGTAGAGATAGACACCGGCCGTCGCGACCAAGGCAAACGCGCCCAGGATCGCCGAGGCGCGAATGAGCTCACGGTCGGGGTTCTGGGTCGGCGTCTCGGACATGCGGGCCTCGGCTGCCCACAAGATGAGACACGACCGTTGCTATTGTCTTTATTCCGGCGGCCTCATGTGACGGACGCCCGCCGGAAAAGCGAGATGAAACAACGGAATACGGCGGCAATCGGCCGTTAGCGCAGTTCCGGCACCGTGATCCGATACACCAGCAGCCGCGAGTCGAGATCGGCGCCGCTGTCTTCCTTGTAGGCCGCGCCGGCCTGGAAGCCATCCTGGGTCATGAAGTCGTTGTCGTTGCCGACGATCAGGAAGAAGTCGCGCGGGTTCGCCGGATCGAGCGCGGGGACCAAGCCCATCGCCTCCCACTTCTCGGAGAGGTTCGTTTTGTCGTTCGGCTCGCCATTGTGCAGCCCGAACTTGTTGAGCTGCGCGTTGTCGTTGATGTCGATGAAGGGGCTGAGCGTCGCGGCGGTGACGCCGTCGGCGAGCTTGCCGCCCGGCGCGATGGGCTTCGCGCCGTCGTAGTCGGTGCCCGCGATGTTGGTCGCGCGCGAGGTGTCGAGCAGGTCGACCCGGCGATAGACCGAAGTCGAGCCCTTCATGCCGTAGCCGTTGTTGCTGTCGCGGCTAAGCAGGAAGAAACGCTTGTCGTCGAGCGCGAGCAACTCGCTCTGCGCCGCGATGCGGCGGCGGCCCTGCTCATCCTTGAAGTTCGGCAGCACGACGACATTCTCGCGAATGAGCTTCGGGTTGGCGAGGTCCGACACGTCGTAGAACAGGATGCGCGTGTGATCGCGCGTCTCCGGCGCGTTGCCGCCGTCCTGACGCGTCGCGCTTTGCAGAATAGCGACGAGCGTCTTGCCGTCCGGCGTCAGCGACATGCCCTCAAGGCCCTGGTTGTTCTGGCGGCCGAATTCGGGATTCGGCGGCTCGGGCTTGGAAGCCCCCGGCCCCGGATTGTTGGAGGAGAAGTTGGTCGCGCCTTTGCGCTTCGGGATGAAGGCGTCGGGCGGGCGGATCGCGCCGAGCATCTTCCCCTGCGGCGAGAAGCGATAAATGTATGGGCCATATTCGTCGGAGACAAAGAAGGTGCCGTCCGGATTGAGCGTGATCGCCTCGGCATCCAGGCTGATGAGGCCGTTCTCGGCCTCCGGCATTTCGGGGAAGCCGTTCACCGGCGCGCGCACGCGCACGGGATCGAGGCCGGTGATCTGTTTGCCGTCGGCGTCGGTCAGCATGATCGTGTCGGCGACCGACATCGTCACATTGCCTGGGGCGATGGAGACGTTGACCTTATGAAAACGAGCCCGATAGTCGATCGTGCCTTCGACGTTCCAGCCGCGGTCGGGAAGCATGTAGATCGTGCCGCGCAGCGTGTCGCCGTCGCGCTGCCAGGAGGCGCGATCCACCGCGATACCAGAGCCGGAAATCGTGGTCTCGCCGAACTTGTCGCGGGTGTTGCCCGGCAGGCTTCCGACGCCGATCAGGCCCTTGCTGACAAGGCCGGGAAGCGCGGGCCCGTCGGCCAGTCCGGGGCGGCACAACGCCGTAGCAAGAAGAACGGCGCCGGCGAAGCGGAGGACGAAACGGGCGGAAACAGCGGGGTTTGTGCTCATGGCGCCATTCATACGCGGCGAAGTATGACAGTTCCAAGACAGCGAACTAGCGGTTTGACGACCGCCGACAGCTATTTCGCCGTTAGGTCGCCCGTACGCCGAGCTTCGCAAGCCGCGGCAGCACCTCGTCGCGGAAGTACGGCAGTTCATCGAGATAGTTCACGAACGAGAATGCGATGCCCTTGATGCCGGCGCGGCTGAGCGCCGCCATTTCCTCGGCGATCAGATCCGGCGTGCCGACATACGGATAGCCGCCGATGGCGCGCGAGGCGAAATACTCGCGCTTCTTCTTGAACTCCTCGGCCCCCACAATTTCCGGTGTGATGTTCTTGATCGCGAGCATCCCGTCGACCGCGCCCCAGTCGGCGTTGTCGATGATGGCGTGGCGGTAGTAGTCCTCCGCCTCCTTCTGCGTCGAGCGACAGACCACCTGCCCGACCGTGAACACCTCGATCTCGCGGCCGAACGCGGTGGCCTCTGCCTTGACCTCCTGCACCATCTTCGCGGTTGCATCGACCGAGCCGCGCGAGGTCGAGGTCGCAGTGAAATAGGCGTCGCAGTTGCGCAGCGCGAAGGCCTGACCGGGGCCGGACGAACCCGCGTTCATCATCAGCGGACGCGTGTTGCCGTATGGCTTGGGCTTTGCGCGCACCTTGCCGAGCTTGATCATCGCGCCGTTGAAATCGAAATCCTCTTCCGGGCCCCAGCAGCGCTTCACCGCATCGACCCATTCCTGCGCGTACTTGTAACGCGCCTCGTGCTCGCGCTGCGTCACGCCGAACATCTGGAATTCGCCGTCGTTCCAGCCGGCGACGATGTTGAGGCCGAAACGGCCTTCGCTGATGTGATCGGCGGTGACCATCTGCTTTGCCGCGATGATCGGGTGGAACAGCGGCGCGTGAACGGTGCCGAACACGGTGATGCGCTTGGTCGAAGCGAGAAGGCCCGTCGCCCAGGTGATGGTCTCCAGCGTCTCGCCATGCATGTCGGTCTCGCCGCCGTAGCCCTTCCAGCGGCCGATCGGCAGGATGAAGTCGATGCCGCCCGCGTCAGCCATCTTGGCGAGCGCAAGGCAATCCTCCCAGCTCGCCGACCAGCGCTCCGGCACCTTCGTCGGCGCGCGTCCCGAGGAACAATTGACGCCGAACAGGCCGAGCTTGAGCGCGTTGGCGTTGTACATCGCCACACGGTCGCGCTGCGTTGGGGCGGGTGCGAGCAATGGGTTTCCTCCAGGCTTTTCTTATTTGCCGGAGAGTATAGCGCGACAACTTCCGCTGTCGTCCCCGCGAAAGCGGGGACCCAGCTTTGCGAATACAACGATTGGTGGTTATGGGTCCCCGCTTTCGCGGGGACGACAGAACTCAGGCACCGGTGTTTGGTCTAGCAAACGCCGCTTCCATTTCGCGGCGAACCTTTACGGCGAGATCATTCGGGTCATAGGCGACGTCCGACCACTTCAGGCATTCGCCTTCCTTCACGTCGCGCGTCAGCTTGACGTTCTGCGCGAGGCCGAGCGGCAGATAGCCCTGCTCCAGCGAACGCTCTGCCGGCACCTGCTTGCCCCAGACGCAGAAGCCACCCTCGCCGTCCAGCATCTCGCCCGCTTTTAGATCCTTCTTCGCGGTCGCGGCGACATCGGAGCGGAAGCCGGTCGGTGCGCCGGTCGGCTCCTTGCGGAGCGCCACGCTCGCGACAGAGATGCCAAGCTCAAGACCGATCATGTGGATTGGACGATAGAGCGCGGCGTAACGCCCAGTCTTGTCCGGCAGCATGGCGTATTCGCCAAAGCATTTGCGCGCGTACTCGGTCTCGCCCTCGATCACCACGTAGGTGCCGAGCGCGAGGTGGTGCGGAACATCCTTGCCGTCACGATAGACCGACGACGTTACTTCGGTCACGCCCTCCTTCTCCAGCGTGCCGCCAGCGCTCTTCGGCTTGCACACTTCGGCAAGCTCGAAGCGCGTCGCAGGCGGGAACGCGAGGCCGTTCGTCTGCGGCACGAGCCCGGTCGCGTTGCATACGGCCGTCATCTCGATGCCGGACTTGGTGCCATCGACGAAGGAGTTGAACATCTTCGGATTGATCGACTTGCGATCGGTGATGTTCAGATACTTGTCGAGAATGTCCCACACGTTGTCGGGGTTGGAGCGGTGATAGTGCGGCTCGTAGCGCGTGCCCTTGCCCGCCGCGATCACCTTGAAACCGGCGGCACGCGCCCAATCGACATGCTCGCAGATCAGCGCCGGCTGATCGCCCCAGGCGAGGCTGTAGACGACGCCCGCGGCCTTGGCCTTGCGTGCGAGCAGCGGGCCTGCCACCGCGTCGGCCTCCACGTTGACCATCACGATGTGCTTGCCATTGTCGACGACCTTCAGCGCGTGGGCGATGCCGGCTTCGGGAATGCCGGTCGCCTCGACAATAACCTCGACGCCCGGATGCTTGATGAGCGACTCGGCGTCGGCGGTGATGTGCGTGCCGCGGCGCTTCAGCGCGTCGTCAAGCGAGGCTGCGGCATATTGCTCCGACGGCCAACCGGCGCTCGCGAGCTGGGCGCGGGCCCGCTCGACATTGAGGTCTGCAACCGCGACGACGTGCATGCCCTTGGTCAGCCGCGCCTGCGACAGGAACATGGTGCCGAACTTGCCCGCGCCGATCAGGCCGACGGTGACGGGGCGGTTCGCGGCTTCGCGTTCGAGGAGGAGTGCGTGAAGGTTCATGCCTCGACTTTATACGAGCGCGCCCCGGTTGCCACGCCGCTGGGACCGCGAGACAATGGCCTGCATGTCGGACGTCCCCGCCAACTCCGTCCAAGCCCTGATCGACAGTCCCGCGCCGCAGGAATCGCGGCTGCACATGATCTGGCGGAACGCGTTCCCCTTCATCGTCGTCGGCCTGATCTGGGAAGCCGTGGCGCGGGCGGGCGTGTTCCCGCCGAAACTGTTCCCGACCATCGAGACCATCGCCGCCGCGTTCTGGCGGCTGACGATGAACGGCATCCTGCTGCATCACGCCTTCGACACGATCTGGCGGCTGCTCGCGGGCTTCGCGCTCGCCGCCATCGTCGGGGTCGCCATCGGAATCCTGATGGGCCGCTCGCGACGCGCGGAGGACATCTGCCTCCCGCTCGTCAGCATGCTCGCGCCGATCCCCGGCATCGCCTGGGCGCCGCTGTTCCTTCTCTGGTTCGGGCTCGGCAACCGGCCGGCGATCCTTCTCGTGGCCTTCGTCTCGCTGTTTCCGATCATCTTCAACACCTGGACCGGCGTGAAGGCCGTCAAGGAAATCTGGGTGCGTTCGGCGCAGGCGATGGGCGCTGACGACAGGCGGCTGTTCGTCAACGTGATCGTGCCGGGCGCCCTGCCCTACATTCTCACCGGTTTGCGGCTCGGACTCGCGCAGGCGTGGCGCACGCTGGTCGGCGTCGAGATGCTGGCGTCGGTGCCGTGGGGCCTTGGCTGGATGATTTTCGGCGCACGTGAGTTCCTCAACACCGACGTGATGCTCTCAGGCGTGTTCGTCATCGGCGTGCTGGGCCTCACGCTTGAGAAGCTCGTGTTCCAGCGGCTTGAACGCTTCACCGTACAGCGCTGGGGGATGATGACATGAACCCCGACCGCATCCGCTCGTGGTATCGCGCCGCGCTGACGATCATCGTGCTCGGCGCGATGTATGAGGCTATCGCCCGCTCGGGCTATTTCCCGCCGGTGCTGATGCCGACGCTGGAGAAGATCGGCAGCACGCTCCTGACCGGCCTTCTCGACGGCAGCATCCTCACGCACACAGCCGCCACCATGTATCGCGTGATGTTCGGGCTTGCGCTCGCCATCGCCGCCGGCCTGCCGCTCGGCATCCTGATGGGCCGCTTCAAGCCGGTCGAGAATTTCGTCATGCCGCTCGCGAGCGCGCTAATGCCGATCCCTTCGCTCGCCTGGGTGCCGGTGTTCATCCTGTGGTTCGGACTCGGCAACACGGTCGCGATCCTGATCGTGTTCTACGCCGCGATTTTCCCGATGCTGCTGAACGTGTGGTCCGGCGTGCGCGCGGTGAACCCGATCTGGCTCCGCGCCGCAGGCGCGATGGGCGCGGACGAGAAAGCGCTGTTCTGGAAGGTGATGGTGCCGGGCTGCTCGCCCTTCATCATCACCGGCATGCGGCAGGCATTCCTCCGCGCCTGGATCGCGGTGATCGGCGCGGAATTCCTCGCGGCCTCCGACTTCGGCCTCGGCTGGGTGATCTTCGACGCCAAGGAATTTCTGAACGCCGACGTAATGATGGCCTCGCTCGTCGTCATCGGCGCCATCGGCTTCGCCTTCGAGCGGCTGGTGTTCGGCTCGATCGAACGCGCGACGGTACAGCGGTGGGGCATGGTCCGGCTGGCTAAAACCTAGGCAAAGCCAGACAGCATCTGCATTCGCGCGTGTCGTGGACGAGTCGCAATCCGTTAATCAACTCGTCACGCGAATCACTTATGCTGCTTTGCAATGTCGGCTCGACCATTGGCGATTCGATGAGGAAAGCGACGTATCCTACGTTGGATATCGTCGGCCGCCGGAAGCCGCTGCGTCTCTGCGAAAGCCCACCGCAACAATCCAAAGACTTTTGTTCACCCCGCGCCAACACGCGGGGCATCTGCGCGTGTGTCCCCTTGTTCCAACAAAAGGAGACTGGCTTTGGGTAAGCACTTCAGCAAAAAGCACTTCGACAAGAAGCGCCGCCGGAACGCCCGGGAATTCGAAACCGCCGAGATCATCGAATTCCAGACCAAGTTCGAAAAAGAACGCGCGCTCCCTCCGATCAAACCGCTGAACCCCACCCAAGCCTCCTACCTCGACGCCCTCCGCTCCTCCCCCCAGGTCTTCGTCCTCGGCCCCGCCGGCACCGGAAAAACCTGGATCGCCGCCACCCACGCCGCCGACCTCTTCCGCAACGGCTTCATCGACAAGATCATCCTGACCCGCCCGAACGTGCCGTGCGGCCGTTCGCTAGGCTTCTTCCCCGGCACGCTGGAGGAGAAGTTCGCGCCCTGGGCCGCGCCAATCGTTGAAGCGATCAAGGAGCGGATCGGAACGGCGGCGTTTGAGATCGCGCTGAAGAAGGGCGACATCGAGATGGTGCCGTTCGAGGTGATGCGCGGCCGCTCGTGGAAGAACGCGTTTATCCTGTTCGACGAGGCGCAAAACTCGACGCCCGCCGAGATCAAGATGTTCCTCACCCGCATCGGCGAGGATTGCACCGTCGTCATCAACGGCGACGTCAATCAGTGCGATCTGAACGAGCGGAGCGGGCTGCGCACCGTGCTGCATCTGATCAAGTCGCAGATGCTGCCGGTGCCAGTGGTCGAATTCACCCGCGACGATATCGTGCGCTCCGACATCTGCGCGATGTGGGTGCGGGCGTTCGACGAAGCGAGCATTTAAGAAAAACTGAGCCGTTTGCTCTGTTACCCTCTCCCCTTGTGGGAGAGGGTTCCGAGCGCACAATCAGAGCCTCAGTCCTTGTCCATTCCCGCCGACGTGACCACCTTCGCCCACTTGTCGCGCTCGGCGCGGTAGAACTTGTCGAAATCCTCCGCGCTGCCAAAAAGCGGCGCGAAGCCCTGGGCGGCAAGCGTCTTCTGGACATCTGGCGACTCCACCGCCTTGCGGTTGGCGTCATCGAGCTTCTTGATGACGTCCTTTGGCGTGCCGCCGGTCGTCGCAACGCCCATCCAGAGTCGCACATCGAAGCCTGGATAGCCGGACTCGGCGACGGTCGGAACATCCGGGAATGCGGGGTCGCGCTTCGGTCCCGTCGTCGCAATCGCAAGCAGACGGCCATCCTTCACGAAAGCCTGCACCGGCGCGATGCTGGAGAACATCATCTTCACTTGGCCGGAGAGCAGGTCCTTCACCGCGTCGCCGCCGCCGCGATAGTGCACCGGGGTCGTCTTGATGCCGGCGACCATGTCGAAATATTCGTGGTTGAGGTGGGTGGCCGAGCCGCGCCCCGCGGTCGCATATTGCACGTCGCCGGGCTTCGACTTCGCGAGCGCGACCAGCTCCGCGATGGTCTTCACGCCGAGCGAGGGATGAACCACGAGGACGTTCGCGGTCTCCGCCTGCGGACCAACGGCAACGATCTCCTTTCCGAGCGAATAGCGGATACTTTTCTGAAGCGTCTCATTGACTGCCGTGGAGAGCGGCGCGTTAAGCAGCGTATGGCCGTCCGGCTCGGCGCGGGCCACGGCGTCGGTCGCGATCACGCCGCCCGCACCGGTCTTGTTTTCGATCACGACCTGGGTGCCGAGGATCTCGCCCATCTTGGCGCCGACCACGCGCGAGATCAGATCGGACGGCCCGCCGGGCGCGAAACCGACGACGTATTTGATCGGCTTGTTCGGAAAGTTCGACTGCGCGAACGCCGCGCCGGACGACAGGGCCAGCAAACCAACGCACGCAATTCCAAAAGACTGTCCAAGAGACCGCACCATCATGCCCACCCCTCGAAAGACCGCTTACAGTCTCACACGGATCGGGTAGCGGGCGAAACCACGAAACCGCGCACGACCGCCGCGGACAAAGTCGCCGGCTCGCTCGATGGTTGTAAAGCGGGCGAGCAGCTTGCCGATGCCGACCTCCGCCTCCATCCGTGCCAACGAATTGCCGGCACAGGTGTGGATGCCGAAGCCGAAGGCCAGATGCCGGTTGGGATGACGGCGGATGTCGAGCCGATCCGGATCAGGGAAACGGTCTGGATCGCGGTTGGCCGCGCCGATGCAGAGATGCACGTAGGTGCCGACCGGCATGGCGATGCCGCCGATACTGGTGTCGGCCGCCGCACGGCGATTGCCGAGCTGGTTCGAGCTTTCCATACGCAGGAATTCCTCGACCGCAGACGAGATCAGCTCCGGATGCGCGGCAAGATCGCGCATCGCGTCCGGATGACGCAGCAGAAGATCAACGCTGTTGCCGATCAGGTTGGTCGTGGTTTCGTGGCCGGCGTTGAGCAAGAAGATGCAGTTGTGCAGGAGCTCCAGTTCGGAGAGACGGTCACCCTCGCCGCCCGCGTTCGCGAGCACGCTGGCGTCGATCAACTTGGAGAGGATTTCCGCGCTGTCGTCCGAGCCCTCGCGCTTCCTCCGCGCGATCAGGTCCTTGAGATAGTCCTTGAACTCGGCGACCGCGGTGACGCCGGTGTCGAACTTGTCTTTCGGCAGCACCGGCTCAAGCGCGCCGAGAATGGCGAGCGACCAGGCGCGCAATGGCGCGCGCTCCGACTGCGGGATGCCGAGCAAATCGCCAATCAACTGCACCGGGATCGCTGCGGCGAAATCCTCGATCAGGTCGATGGTGCCGCGCTCCGCCGCGGCATCGAGCAGCCGGTCCACCAATGCCTCGATGCGCGGTTGCAACTCGCGCAGCGCACGCGGCGTGAAGGTCGGCGCCAGCAGCCTGCGGACGCGGGTGTGGATCGGAGGATCGTTGAAGACGAGGCTGGTGGTGTGGTGCTCGTAGAGAGGGCTGTCGCCAAAGTTCGGCTTGAACTGGACCTTCTTGTCCGAGCTCCAGGTTTTCGTGTCGTGATAGACCGCGACCAGATCGTCGTAGCGCGTCAGGAAATAGGAACCGTCCGGCATCCGGTGCACAGGGTCGTGCTCCCGCAGCGCCCGGTACACCGGATAGGGATCGTCGAGGAACGCCTGGTCGAGGCGAGCGAGATTGAACGACGCCGCGGTCTCGCGCGAGGCGATGGCCGCGGCCGCGCTCATTGCAGCTGCTCCCTCATTGGAGTTGCTCAGCGGCCATCGCCGCGCCTTCGGCGAGCGACGCGAGCTTCATCCAGACAATCTTGGTATCGACCTGCACGCGGCCGGCAAATGTGCCGAAGCCGCAATCGACGCCCGCGATCATGTTCTCGGGGCCGACGACCTTGGCATATTGCACAATGCGGTCGGCGACCAACTCGGGATGCTCGACGAAATTGGAAGTGGAGTCGATCACGCCGGGGATGATGATCTTCCCATCCGGCAGCTTCACGTCGCCCCAAACCTTCCACTCGTGGCCGTGGCGCGGATTGGCGCCGGGGAACGACACTGCCTGTGGCTTGCCCTTCAGGATGATATCCGCGATGTCCTTGATCGGCACGTCGCCGTGGTGCGGGCCGAGTGTCGAACCCCAGCAGACGTGCATTCGCATGCGGTCGGCAGGCAGGTCCTTCACCGCGCGATTGAGCGCCTCGACGTTGAGCGTGATGATCTTGCGGTAGTCCTGAATGCCGATGCCGGGATAGAGCGAGTAGGACATCGCGAGATCCGGGCAATCGAGCTGGAGCACGAAGCCAGCGTCGACGATCGCCTTGTATTCGCGCGCCATCACGTCGGCGAGCGTGAACAGATATTCCTCGTCGGTCTTGTAGTGCTTGTTCTTCAGGTAGCGCGCGATCTGGCCGGGCGACGGCGAAGTCATGAAGTATTCCTCGACACCGGCCTTCGTCATCGCGGCTTTCGCGCGCTTGATGTCGGCTTCGGCAGCGGGCCAATCCTTCCAGGCCACCGGACCCGAGCACGCCGGCCAACGCTGGAACGGAGAGGAGAACTGGCTGAGCAGTTGCGCGAGCTCGGGAAACTCAGGCTCGCCGGTGCCGCGCGGCGGCGCAAGCTCGCCCTCGAAGCCAGTAAGACGGTCGATCACATGCACCGTGTAGTCGGTGCGGCCCTGCTCGCCGTCGTTGATGACATCGATGCCGGCAGCCATTTGCTTCGCAACGACACCAGCAACGGCTTCATCGACTGCCGCGTTGAACACCGACTGATTGCCACCTGGCTTCTTGATCTGTTCGAGCAGCAGCTCGACCACCTTCGCCGGCCGCGGCAGGCTGCCGGTGTGAGTGGTGAGTATCTTTTTTGTCGTGCTGCGGTGCATTCCAATTCCTCCCAAACGACCCGCCATCTAAGCAAGCGCGCAAAGCGCTCGCTAGACGGGTCTCTCACGGAAGGGGCAGCGTCCCACTTTCGGAATGCGTCGTCAGTTCAGCGCCTGAAACCTGCATTCGCCGTTGTTCAGGAAGCACGTCTTGTCGAAGAGCGACAAATCCAGCGGGTTCGGCAACCGGACATCGCTGAGATCGGGACACGGCTTCTTCGACGCATCGTATCCGCGATCGATCTGAGAGATAAAGACGAGGATCAGCCCTCTCTCGCGCGCAAACCGCTTCAGCGCACGAACCTGAGCCATCAGTTCTAGATTCTCGCGCTTCTGATCGAGTAGTTGCAGATAATCGACGACCACCAGCGTGCCGCGAGGCGCGGACTCCAACGTCTTCACGATGTAATCGGCGCTGATCGCGTCGGACCTGTCGAATTCGAACAATGCGCCGAATTGCGCCGGCTCCGCCCCGATGGCGCGGAAGCGATCGACAATGTCCTTTTCCGTATACTCCAGCGTGAAGAACACACCGCGATTTCCCGCCTTCATAGCCTCCACCGCGAGCTGGAGGCTCATGAGGGTTTTGCCGTGGCCAGGCCGCGCACCGACCAGCACAAGGTCGCCCGGGCTCAACCGGGAAAACACCTTGGCGGCAGGCGCCGCCGTCGATGCTTTGGCGATCAGCAGGCTCCAGCTACCAAAGCCCTCATCGGCCGCAATGCGATTGAGCGCTTCGTGCAGCGGAATTTTACGATCTCGGGATAAGAGCTTCGCCTTGCGCTTCAGTTGATAAACGGGCGCGGACAGCTTCTGCATCGAAAACCTCCTATTGCGAGCAATTCTTCGCAACCCCTCCTTATGCGTGGTGCTCGAACAGTCGGTTCGACGATCTATGCGCCCCGCATGAACGATGCTTTCCCAATGGAGGGAGGAGGCACGGGCCGTGCCGGAACGGGATCATAGGTGAGTCGCCGCGGAGCGGAAACTGGGGCGTTCTAGTCCACCACCACGCCGGTCTTCTTGATCACCTCGCCCCAGCGCCGCGTCTCATCCCTGATAAAAGCAGCGGTTTCGGCTGGCGTTCCGGCGACCGGCTCGACGCTCAATGCGCGATACTTCGCCTGCACATCGGGGAGCTTCAGCGCCTCGATGAAATCCTTCGCGATCTGATCGCGCAGCTGCAACGGCGTCTTCGGCGGCAGCGCAGCGGCGAACCAGCCGGTCGAAACGAGATCGGGCAACCCCTGCTCCGCAATGACGGGCACGCTGGGCATCGCCGCAGACGGTTTCTTGTCGAGCACCGCCAGCACCTTCACCTTGTTGTCGCGCCACAGCGCGAGCGCCGCCGACACGTTGCCGAAGAACAGATCGACATGGCCGCCGAGCATGTCGTTCAGCACCAGTGTCTCACCGCGATAGGGCACGTGCACCATCTGCGTGCCGGTCATCGACATGAACATGTTGGCGGTGAGGTGCGGGGTCGCGCCGTTGCCCTGGCTGCCGAACACGATCTTGCCGGGGTTCTTCTTCACCAGCTCGATCAGCTCCTTCACCGAATTGACCGGCAACTCCTTCTTCACGATTACGAGGTTCGGCACGCCGCCGAGCACGGTGACGGGTACGAAATCCTCCGGCTTGTAGGTGAGTTGCTTGTAGAGGCTCTGATTGATCGCGAGCGGGCCCGGCGCGGTGACGAAGATTGTGTGGCCGTCGGGCGCGGCCTGCGCCGCGAGATCGGCGCCGATGTTGCCACCGGCGCCGGTCTTCTGTTCGATGATGATGGGGTGACCCCACTTCGCCTGCAATTTATCGGCGACGATACGCGCCAGCACATCGTTGATGCCGCCCGCGGGGAACGGCACGATGAATTTGATCGGTTGGCTCGGAAACGCGCTTTGCGCTTGCGCGGTGCCGGTGAGCGTCAAAAGTCCAAAAGCAGCAACGATCGCAAGACGGCGAAACGCCAAACCAACCATGGCAGCCCCTTACTCGGGCTTCACACCCGATTGCTGGATGATCTGAAGGTACTTCTCGCTTTCCGATTTCGTGAACTGCGCAAACTGCTCGACGCTGCCGGTGCGCACGTCGGCGCCAGCCTCGAGCAACTTCGCCTTGATCTCCGGCTGGGCCAGGATCTTGTTGATCTCGCTGTTGAGCCGATCGACGATCGCCTTCGGTGTGCCGCGCGGCGCGAAAAAGCCCTGCCACAGCGTCAGATCGAAGTTCGGGTCCTTGATGATCTCGGCGACTGTCGGCACCTCAGGCGCCGCGCCGGTGCGCTGCGCCGACGACACCGCGAGAACTTTCATGGTGCCGGACTTCAGATGTGGCGCGGCGGCGGGGAAGCCAGGGAAATACATATCGACGTGGCCGCCGAGCAGGTCGTTCAGCGCTGGGCCTGCGCCCTTGTAAGGCACGTGGGTGAGATTGCCCTTGGTCTTGAGTTTCAAGAACTCGCCCGCGAAATGCCCCGGCGTGCCAGTGCCGGCTGAGGCGAAGGTGAGCGGCTGATTGGTGGCGAGCACCTTCGCGAGATCGGCCATCGAGCTGTAGGGAGCCTTGGCCGGCACGACGAGCGCAAGCGGAACGACAGAGGCGAGCCCGACCGGCTGCAAGTCCTTCTGCGCGTCGTAAGTGAGATTCGGAATCCAGTGCTGATTGATCGCGATCTCGCCAGTCTGGCCAAGCAGCAGCGTGTGCCCGTCCGGCGCGGCCGTCACGACGCTCTGCGTGCCGATCGCGCCGGTCGCGCCTGCGCGATTCTCGACGACGACGTTCTGCCCGAGAGAGATCTGAAGCTGCGTTGCTATCAGACGCGCAACGATGTCGCCGGTGCCGCCCGGCGCGTAGGCCACCACGATCTTGACGGTTTGGCTGGGATAAGTCTGCGCCGACGCCGGAGCGGCAGCAAAGAGCCCCAGCACAACGGCCGCGAGGCCGGACTTCCAATTCATCAGTTTCCTCCCTGCGCGATTGTCCGGGAGCAGGAGGAGCCTGTCCAGACCTATCGGACGATCAAAAGCCGTAGAGCCGCGCCGGGTTGTCGCGCAGGACCGGCATGACGTGTTTGTCGGATGGCAACGCGGCAACGAAGTTGTCAACGAGTTCCGTATAGGACAGCTCGCGATACGGCGTGACCGTATCGCCGCCCTTGTGCCACTCGTGCGGCGGTGGGTGTGGCCAGTCGCTGCCCCACACGCAGCGATCCTGCGCCACTTCGATCAACGCCGAGAGCCACGCGCGGTCGGGCTGCGTGCTGAGCGGCCCGTCGTCGAGGCGATAGGGCGCGGAGAGTTTCATCCAGATATGCGGTCTGCGCATCAGGCCGAGAAGACGCTGGCCCTCGCCGCTTTCAGGACGCGACTTACCGTAGACGCCATAGTGATCGATGACGATGGGCACCGGTGATTGCGCAAGGATATCCTCGCTCTCAAGCAAGATGCCGAGCGGCGCGATCACCTGCACATGCCACTTCATGTCGCGCGCCACATAGGCCATTGCAGCGAAACCGTCGCCGAGACTCTTGGAGCCGGCCGCCTTCATCGGGCTGTAGAGATTCATGCGGAGCCCGCGCACGCCGCGTTTATGGAAGTCGGCGAGCTGCTCGGACGTGATGTCCTTCGGATCGATCACCGCGACACCGCGGCCGTTGCCGTTCAGATCATCGAGCGCCTTCAGCGTCACCGTGTTGTCGGTGCCGTAGAAGCTCGGCTGCACGATGACGAAGCGGGTGACGCCGCGCTCGATGCCGAACCGCTGGAGCGCGTCCACCGGCGCAACATCGGCGACGTAGGTGCGGTTGGCAGCCTGCGGATGTGCGTCGATCGGCGCGACGATGTGAACGTGACTGTCACAGAGCATGAGGGCACCGGATACAAAAATTTGCGGCCCTATGCCACTCGCGCGGCAGCGTTGCACACATCAAGCGAACGCTGGCCACGCGTCTCACTGCGGTTCGATGTTCGCGGCCTTCACCGCCTTGTTGACGTTCTCGATCTCGCGCTTGAGCGCCTTGTCGAAGACCGCGCCGTCACCACCGGTCACGGCGATACCCGCGGACGTCATCTGCCTCTTGGCCTCCGGCGTATTGATGGCGGCGACTGCTTCCGTTGCTATCTTGTCGAGGATCGGTTGCGGCACGCCGGGTCGCGCATAGATACCGACGATGGTCGCGAGGTCGTAGCCCGGAATGACGTCCGCGATAGGCGGAACGTCGGGCGCCTGCGGCCAGCGGGTCGGTCCGTTGTTGGCGAGGAGTTTCACCTTCTTGCTTTCCACCGCGCCGACAAGCGACGGATAGGCGGAGAACAGCACCGGCACATGGCCGCCGAGCAGCGCGGGCACCGACTGGCCCGTACCGCGATAAGGCACGTGAGTCATCTTGAGGCCGAGCGCCGCCTGCATCGCCTCCATCGAAATGTGATGGATGCTGCCGACGCCGGACGATCCGTAGTTGATCTCGCCCGGCCGCGCCTTCACGTAGTCGACGAACTCACGCAGCGACGACACCGGCAGGTCCGGATGCGCGGCAAGGAACAGCGGCGTCTGCCCGAGCAACGCGACCGGAACCATATCCTTTGGATTGTACGCAAGCTGCTTGAACAGCGCGGCGTTCGACGACACTAGGCTGCCGTCGGAGACCATGAACGTGTAGCCGTCCGCGGGCGAGCCAAGCAGCGCGGTCGCAGCGGCCGAGGCGCCGCCGCCCGCTCGGTTCTCGACCACCACCGACTGCCCGATCCGCTCCTGCAAATGCTGCGCGGTGATACGCGCCACCGTGTCCGGCAGACCGCCCGGTGCAAACGGCACGATGAAGCGGATGCTCTGGTTCGGATACGGCGCCTGCGCCGCGAGCGGAGTGCTCAAAACGGCCAGCGCGAGAACCGCCGCGGTGCGCAGCAAACCCAACTTCATGGCATCCCCCCAAGAGTTTTATTGGCGCGTGCGCATCGGCAGGCTTTGCAGCCGCAATTCGCCGACCGCGCCGCCATAGACCGGCACAAAGTTCGGCTCACGGATATAAGCCTTCGGGAAGCGCGCGAGTAGCCGCTGAAGCGCGATGATGATCGTCGTGCGCCCCAAGATATTGCCGACGCAGTGATGCGGGCCCGCGCCGAACGACAAGATGCGTTTTGGCTTGCGATGGATGTCGAAGCGTAGCGGATCGGGAAACACGTCCGGATCATAGTTCGGCGACAGCGGCGACGGCCGCACCACCATGCCTTTAAAGATGCGCGTGCCGCCCACCTCTGTGTCGCGCGTCGCGATGCGCGGGAAGGTGAAGTAGCCGTTGCTGCCGAGACGGAGACACTCCTCAAGCGCGTCCGGAATCAGCTCCGGATTTTCGATCAGCTGCCGGCGCTGGTCGTCGTGCGTATAGAGAAGATAGAACGCGCCGCCAGCCGCCCGGCTGGTCGCCGACAGCGAGGCGCCGCACACGCCGAAGATCTGATCGAACAATTCGCGGTCGTTGAGCTTGTCGCCCGCCTCGCGCGCGTTGACGAGATCGCTGATGAAATCTTCGCGCGGCTTCACCTTGCGCTCTTCGATAATCACCTTGATCTCTTCCATGGCGCGGTCGAACGCCTGGCGGAGATTGTCCGGCCACGGCTCGCCCGCCTTCACGTAGGTCGTGCCCGGGATGAGATCATGGAACGCGACGAACACTGCCTTGCGGCGCTCGTCCATCTGAACCATGCCGGTCAGCAGCGCATCGACGACGAGATGGGCGCCATAGTCGCCCATCAGATCGAACTCCGGTCCGTTCGCCTCGATGCGATCGAGCATCTTCTCGACGACTGTCGCGATACTGGCTTTCAACTGCTCAATGCGGCGCGACGAGAACGCCGGCATCAAGAGGCGGCGCACGCGGGCGTGCTGCGCGCCGTCCATCTGCGTGACGAACTGGGCGTCCATGATCTTGTTGAACTGTTCCCAGCCCGGGCCGCGCGGCATTTCGGAGGCGAAGGTCTCGGTGTCGGAGAACACCTTATGGACGTCCGCGTAGCGGCCGACGATCACCTGCGGCTGGCCTTGGCCGAGCACGTAGAACGGCTTCCGCGTTGCCCAATCGGCCATGTGGCGATGGGCGTTGGCCTTGAATTCGGGGCTGCCAAGGTCGACTTCGACGACGTTGCCGCGATCGAGATCAGCCAGGGACGACATGCTCACTCCCTAATTCACTTGGTTTTTCGAGAATATAGCCGACGGACGCCACGCCCGTCACCGGGCTAAAACCGCGCAACAGCGCTGCACTTACTGCGGGAACCGCCGGAGATGCAGGGGCGCGGTCTCGATGCTAAACCGGCCGCCGGATTCGCGCCGCCATGGAGCTTCCAGGAATGACATCGCCTGTGCCGATCTTCGATGGCCACAACGACGTTTTGCTTCGGCTTTGGCGGCACGAGAGTGCAGACCCGCTCCATGCGTTCCTGGACGGCGGACGAAAGGGGCAACTGGACCTGCCGATGGCGCGCGAGGGCGGGTTCGCAGGCGGCTTCTTCGCGATCTTCGTCCCGTCGCCCGACCGCAAGCCGCGCAACAACGACAACAACAACGGCGATCGACCTGGTCTCGACACCGGCGTTGGCTCACCGCTGCCGCCGTCGCTCGAATTGAGCGAAGCGCAGACCGCAGTGTTCAGCATGGCTTCGATCCTGATGCGGATCGAGCGCGAGGCCGAGGGGCGCGTCCGCATCTGCCGCAATATCGAAGACATCCGGCACTGCCTGAAGACGGATGCGCTCGCCGCGATCCTTCACATCGAAGGCGCGGAAGCGATCGATCCGCAATTCGAAACGCTCGATGTGCTGCATCAGGCGGGCCTGCGTTCGATCGGTCCGGTGTGGAGCCGCCCGAACATCTTCGGGCATGGCGTGCCGTTCCGCTGCCCGTCATCGCCCGACACCGGACCCGGCCTGACCGACGTCGGCAAGGAGCTGATCCGTGCCTGCAATCGGCTGAAAATCATGATCGACCTGTCGCATCTCAATGAGAAAGGCTTCTGGGATGTGGCTGAACTCAGCGATGCGCCGCTGGTCGCGACGCATTCCAACGCGCACGCGCTGAGCCCGCATTCACGCAACCTCACCGACAAGCAGCTCGCTGCCATCAAAGAGACCGGCGGCATGGTCGGCATCAACTATGCGGTGAGCTTCCTGCGCGAGGACGGCCAGCATGTGAAAGATACGCCGCTCGAACTGATCATCGATCACGTCGAGCACGTGATAAAGCACGTCGGCGAGGACGGCGTCGGGTTCGGCTCGGATTTCGACGGCGCGCGGATTCCCCAAAAGCTGGAGAACGCCGCAGGCCTGCCGAAGCTGGTCGAAATCATGCGGGCGCGCGGCTACGGCGAAAAGCTAATCGAAAAGATCTGCTTTAAGAACTGGCTGCGGGTGATCGAGCGGACTTGGTCTTAATCCGCTCTCAGAGGAACCGCGTTGGCCACATGATCGTGCGCCACATGTGTGCGGACGGGCTGCTGTCCCAACCGAGCCCTTCCTTCGGCTGCTTGAAGTTGCGGCCGATGATGTCCTCGAACTGCTCGAGGTTCACCTTGGCGTTCGGATCGAAGGCGTAGACGTCGTTCACGCAGATAAGCCGCGACGTCATGTAGTGCTTGTGATCACGAGCGCGCTTGTACTCTTCAACGATGTAAGGCTCAGGCTGATAATCGTCGCCGAAGAACTTGCGATATAGATCGGGATAGCCGTAGCCGACCGACTCGTCGGGGAAGAAGCGCAGTGCCTGGTGCATTCGGATCGCGTCGCTGACCTCTTCATCGACATAAGGCGCGATCATCTGCGCACCCCAGTAGCCGTGGTCGCAGCGGATGAAGCTCACCACCGCGATGTCGTGGAGGAGACAGGCCAGCACGACCTTCTCGCTGTGGCCGTTCTTTACCGCAAGTGCTGCGCTTTGCAGGAGATGGTTGGTCGAGGCGAAGCGATTCTTGAAGTAGTCCATCAGCGTGGGCTTTTCCGGCATCGGCGGCAGCCGCGGGTCCGGGCCCATGTTGAAGTACTTGCCGGGGTGCTTGTTTTGCAGCGCCGCGCCGCCCTCCATCTCCACCCGCCCGTCGGTCAGATTGCTGAACACCGACTTGGTGATGATCTTGTCGAGCTCGTGCATCATCTCCTCTTCGAGATGATCGGCACGCTCGGAGAGCGTCATCTGGCTGGTGATCTTCGTGGAATTGTCGTGGAGGGACATGAACCACCTCACAGCATTGCGGCACGCTGCCGCGCCACCCGAATCTACATCGAAATTCGTCTCGGAACAGCGGAAAGGCGGTCGGCATCCGGTCAAAAATAGGCATAATGCGAGAAATAAAGAGCCCAAGAAACTGACTAGGGAACGAGATGTCACACATTGAAATCCGCGACGTGTCGCTGATTTACGACACGCCGGCCGGCAGGGTCGCCGGCGTGCAGGGCGCAAGCTTCAACATCGAGCAATCCGAATTCGTCTGCATCGTCGGCCCGAGCGGCTGCGGCAAGTCCACGCTGCTCAACATCATCGCGGGTTTCATCACGCCGACATCCGGCGAAATTCGAATCGGCGGCAAGGCGGTCGAGGGCTACGGCCAGGACCGCGGTGTGGTGTTCCAGGATTTCGCGCAACTGTTCCCGTGGCGCACGGCGCTCGGCAACGTCACGTTCGGCCTCGAAATGAAAGGCATCGGCAAGGCGGAGCGCGAGGAGATTGCTCGCAAGCAGTTGGAACTCGTGAAGCTCGGCAAGTTCGTCGATTCCTATCCGCATCATCTCTCCGGTGGCATGCAGCAGCGCGTCGCGATTGCGCGGGCACTGGCCTATAATCCAGCTGTCCTCCTGATGGACGAGCCGTTCGCCGCGCTCGATGCACTGACGCGCGACGACATGCAACGGCTCCTCGCCGACGTGTGGCGTGAAACGCGCAAGACCGTGATCTACGTCACGCACAACGTCTCGGAGGCGGTCTATCTCGCCGACCGCGTCGTGGTGATGACGCCGCATCCCGGCACCGTGAAGGTCGAGGTCCCTATCACGCTGAAGCGGCCGCGTGATCCGCTGAGCGTCGAATTCCTGGATGTCCAGAAGCATCTTCTTCGCCAACTGGGGCAAGAAACGACAAAAGAACTCGAACACGCCTGACCTTAGGGAGAACAGAATGAGCAAACGCCACTTCGGACTGACGCGCCGTCATGCTCTCGCCGCAGGTGGCGCGAGCATCATGGTTCTCGGCATGAGCCAGCAGTCCCAGGCGCAGATGGCGACGATCCGCCAAGGCTACCAGACCAACATCTGGGGCATGCCGACCTACTACCTGATGAAATCGGGTGCGCTCGAGAAACGCGGCATCAAGTTCGAGGAGTTCGCGGTGCCGTCCGGCAACCTCACCATGCAGCAGATGGTGGCGCGGCAGGTCGATATGGGCACCTACGCCGGCCAGTCGTTCTCCATCGGTCATGACAAGGGAGGCCTGATTGCGATCGCCGTCATCGAGCATGTGGGCCGCACCGCCCGCGTGATGGCGCGCAAGGACCTCAACATCACCAAGCTCGAACAGCTCAAGGGCATGAAGATCGCAAACCAGACCGGCTCCTCGGTCGGCAACATCTTCGTCGACCAGCTCGGACCCAAGAACGGCCTGCCGAAGGGCAGCTACCAGGAGGTCCGCATGGACGTGAACAACATGATCGCGGCGATGGCGGCCAAGACCGTGGACGCCATGGTCAATATCGAGCCGTACAACGCGATCTCGGAGGCGGAGGGTCTTACGACCTCCCTGATGGACTACTCCAGCGTCGATTCCATGCCCGTTTTCATGGCAGCGACGCCGGACTTCGTGGAGAAGAACCAGGCGACGATCGTGGCCTATCTCCAGGCGTGGCGCGATGTGGCGGCCGAATTCAAGAACAGCCCGGCCAAGGTGTCCGATGCGATCTACGGATTCTACACGTCGAAGGGCTACCAGATGTCGAAGGAGGTGTTCACCAAGGCGCTGGGCACCGTGGATGTGAACCCCGGCTGGCCGTCGGGCCTCGAGGCCTACATGCAGAAAGAGGCCGAGGTGCTGCTCCGCGAGAAGAAGATCAGCGCAATCCCCGATTGGAAGAAGGCGTTGCGTCCCGACTTCTGGGCGAAGGCCAGCGCCTGATACTACGACCACAGGGTGTAGTGGCGACGGCGCGAGTCTCATTCGCGCCGTTGCTTCGTCAGGGGCCCTCCCCTTGCCCACCGAAACGCGCTAAAGGTGCCACGGCGCGAACCCAAGGACGCGGCGAAATATTCTCAAGTTTGAAATGGAGCAGGATTGTCATGGCGAGGAAGGCAGCGCGTAAGGTCAAGAAGGCGGCGGCAAAAAAGAA
This sequence comes from Pseudomonadota bacterium, assembly GCA_040756555.1. Classification (GTDB taxonomy): domain Bacteria; phylum Pseudomonadota; class Alphaproteobacteria; order Rhizobiales; family Xanthobacteraceae; genus Z2-YC6860. The sequence continues at coordinate 68,505 of JBFLYS010000011.1, forward strand.
GCCGATGAAGAAGGCAGCCAAGAAGGCCGCGCCGTCGAAAAAGAAAGCGGCCGCGAAGCCCGCGCCGAAGAAGTCGTCCGGCAAGTCCTCCCGCGAGGGCAGCAACGGCATCATCAACTGGAACTTCAAGCTGCTCTCGCACCACATGCTCGACGGTTTCGGCGGCATGGGCGAAGGCATGTCGCTGCAGATCGCGCCGGACGGCCGCCGCGTGATGTGGCTCGCGCATGAGAGCGCGCCGAAGAACTTCACCGCCGTGGACGTCTCCGATCCGCGCAAGCCGAAAGTGATCTGCCAGACCGACCTGCCGGCAAGCCACATGCGCTCGAACTCGCTCGAGACGTGCGGAAACATCATGGCGGTCGCCTACCAGACCCAGAAGAAGAACCTGAAGCCGGCCGGCATGGAGCTGTTCGACATCTCCAACCCGGAGAAGCCGCGCTCGATCTCGTTCTTCGACTGCTCGGGCGAAGACTCCCGCGGCGTCCACCAGCTCTGGTTCTGCGACGGCGAGTACGTCCACATGGCGTCCGGCTCGCCGGACTGGAAGGGCACCAACCCGCTCGATGATCAGTTCTACCGCATCATTGACGTGCGGAACCCGTCGAAGCCGACCGAAGTCGGCCGCTGGCACATGCCGGGCACCAAGCAAGGCGACAACACCCCGCCGCCCCCGCGCCACTCGCTCGACAAGGGCTACCGCGCGCACAACTGCAACGTCTATCCGCAGCGCCCGGACCGTTGCTATCTCGCCTACATCGATGGCGGCATGCACATCCTCGACATCTCGGACAAGACCAACCCGAAGAAGATCTCGTCCTGGACCAACTCGCCGCCTTACACCGGCTTCATGCACACGATCGTTCCGCTGTTCGATCGCGGCCTGATGCTGGTGACCGACGAGTCCACCGAGAACAACGCCAAGGATTGGCCGAAACTCGTGTGGGTGCTCGACGCCCGCAACGAGGAGAACCTGGTTCCGATCTCGACCTGCCCGCTGCCGGACTACAAGGCTTACGCGGCGCGCGGCCGGTTCGGCGCGCACAACATCCACGAGAACGTGCCGCTGCCGACCTGCTGGCAGAACGACCAGATCGTGCTCGGCACCTTCTTCAACGGCGGCCTGCGCGCCTACGACATCTCCAACCCATACCAGCCGGAAACCGTCGGCATCTTCGTGCCGCCGGCCCCTCCCGGGGCGCCGACCGGCACCATCCAGCTCAACGACGTGTTCGTCGACGAGCGCGAGGTGGTCTACACGGTCGACCGCCACATCGGCGGCCTGTACTGCCTGGAGATGGATTTCTAATCCAGCATCGGAACAAGATGCGAAGGGCCGCCTCCGGGCGGCCCTTTTGCTTTGCGAATTTCGTTCTCGGTCGTGATAAAAGTCCCGTCATGAGCATCGACACGATCTTCGATCTTTTCCCGTCTAACACCGGCACCAAGTTCGGCCGCCGCCAAAAGCGCGAGCGCGGCACGCGGCTGCCGGTGACCATCGTCACCGGGTTTCTAGGTTCCGGTAAGACGACACTCGTTCGAAAGTTCCTCGAAACGCCGGAAGGCGAAGGCACCGCGCTCATCGTCAACGAGTTCGGCTCGGTCGGCATCGACGACGCACTCCTGCGCAAGAGCACCGACGAGGTGACGCTGCTCGGCAACGGCTGCATCTGCTGCAACACGCGCTCGGACCTTCAAGTCGCGATCCGCAAGCTCGTCGCCGACCGCGACCGCGGCAAGATCCCGCATTTCGGCCGCGTGCTCATCGAGACCAGCGGCCTCGCGGATATCAGCCCGATCCTGCAAACCTTCTCGACTGACCGCGCGCTTGGCTCCGAATTCTCCATTGAGGTCGTGCTCACGCTGGTCGATGGCGTGAACGGGTTGCGCAATCTCGAAAAGGCGCCCGAGGCGCGCAAGCAGGCGATCCTCGCCGACCGGCTGATCATCACCAAGACCGACATCGGCGACTTAAAGACGATCAAGCAGCTCAAGGACAAGCTGAAGGAACTGAACCCGCACGCGATCATCGACACCGCGGTGAACGGCAAGCTCGATCCGACCTGCCTGATCGATTCGGGCCGCGAGTTGTTGACCGCCCGCACCGGCTTCGTCGCCGAGGCCTCGCACAGCGACGGCGTGCTCAGCTTCGTGATGCGCGAGAAGAAACCGCTGGAATGGCCGGTGTTCTACCGCGCGATGGAGCTGCTGATCACGCTGCGCGGCCCCGATTTGCTCCGCATCAAGGGCCTGCTGAGCCTAAAGGAGAGCAAGGGGCCGGTGGTGTTCCAAGCGGTGCAGCACCTGATTCATCCGCCGGTCGAACTGGCGCAGTGGCCCGACGCCGACCGCGACAGCCGCGTGGTGTTCATCACGCGCGGGGTGAGCGAGAAGCAGGTGA
>JBFLYS010000011.1:71005-153609 GCA_040756555.1 Pseudomonadota bacterium
GGGCCGGTGGTGTTCCAAGCGGTGCAGCACCTGATTCATCCGCCGGTCGAACTGGCGCAGTGGCCCGACGCCGACCGCGACAGCCGCGTGGTGTTCATCACGCGCGGGGTGAGCGAGAAGCAGGTGATGGACCTGATCGCGGCGTGCAAGGCGCTGGGTTATACGGCACCCGAATAAGCCGTCGCTTTGCCACCGATCTCCACTGTCATCGCCCGGCATAGCCGTCCAAAGGACGGCGTCGCTTCGCTCGCCTATGACCGGGCGATCCATTTTTTAAAGAAAGTGCTGGATCACCGGGTCTCGCCGCTTCGCGGCGGCCCGGTGATGACAGTGGAGGGTTTGGCACTACGACAGTTGAGGGTGTGGCGGCGGTCGGGAGAAGACTAGCTTCCCGGCAAATGATGGATGTTGTCGAAAAACAACTCCTTCCAATCCTTCGGCGCCGCCGAGATCGATCCGATCCGATTCATGAACTGCGCCATTTTCACCACGTTCTGCGGGGTGGTGCCGAACTCGAACCCCGGCTGCGACATCATCGCGACGAGCTCATCCGCGGTCGTCTTTTCCTTCGTCACCTCAAGATAGGTTTCTGCCGACTTGCGGGGGTCCTTCTTGATCATGTCGACCGCCTCGGTGAGCGCGTCGAGGAACGCCGCATAGAGCTTCGGATTGTCCTTGCGGAATTTCGCGGTCGTGTAGGTCATGCCGATCGTGACGTTGCCGCCGAACACCTGTGTCGCGGTGAGGATCGCGCGCATACCGGGGCGTTTCAGCTCCAGATCGGCAAACGGCGGCGCGCCGAAATGAGCCGTGATCTCCGAACGCTCGGAGAGAAGCGCCGCCATCGCATCGGGATGCGAGCGCGAGATGGTGAGATGGTCGAGCTTGTTGTGCTGACCGACGCCCCACGCCTGCTCGGCCGCCATCTGGAGGAGGATCGCCTGCGTCGAGGCCCGCACCGCCGGGACCGCAATGCGGTCCGAGTCAGTGAAGTCCTTGATGGTCTGGACCTTAGGGTTCTTGGTGACCAGCGTCAGCGGCAGCGTGTTGTAGGCGGCAATGCCGCGGACATCGAGCGAGCTGCGCGCCCGCGCCCAGAGCGTCAGGAACGCCGGTGTGCCGGTCGATGCGATATCGAGGCTGCCGGAAATGAGTCCGTCGTTCATCATGTCGCCGCCGGCAAAGCGGTGCCACGTCACCTTGATGTCGCCCAAACCCGCCTCCTTGGCGTGCTTCTCGATCAGCTTGCCGTGGTCCATCAGCGTGAACGTCAGGTACGTCAGGCCCGGCTGGATCGCGATGCGAAGCTCGCTGGCTTCGGCATGCCCCGGCGCGGGCCGTTCCACAGCAAGGAACAGTGCGGCCCACAGCGCGAACTTGAACAACACGCTTTTTCGCATCGGCAATTCTCCTGACGGGCACGGACCAACCGCTTGCGCGGACTTAAGTCCAACCGAGCATCCATCACAATCGGATGAAAGTCGGGCGGAGGCCGTTCTCAGCCCCCCTCCTTTGGGATTAGTCTAAGGCGAATAAGAAACACAAAAACGCGTTCCTAAGGAGGTCATATGGCCGCGCCCCAAAAATTCACGCTGAACGTCAATGGCAAGACCCATGAGGTCGAAGCCGATCCTGACATGCCGCTGCTCTATGCGCTGCGCAACGATGTCGGGCTGAAGAACCCGCGCTTCGGCTGCGGCCTCGCACAGTGCGGCGCCTGCACCGTGCACATGGACGGCCAGGCAATCCGCTCCTGTATCACGCCGGTGTCCTCGGTCGGCAACGCCAAGGTCGTGACGCTCGAAGGCCTCGGCACCCCCGAGAAGCCGCACCCCCTGCAAACCGCGTACGTCGAGGAGCAGGTGCCGCAGTGCGGCTACTGCATCAACGGCTGGATCATGACGGCCGCGAGTTTCCTCGCGACCAAGAAGAAGCCGACCGACGCCGAGATCAAATCCGCACTGGAGGGCGTCAAGTGCCGCTGCGGCACCCACGTCAGCATCATGAAGGCGGTCAAGCGCGCCGCCACGATGATGGGTTGAGGGAGGCCACCATGACGAAGCACGACAATCCCGCCAACCTCTCCCGCCGCGCAGTGCTGATGGGCGCCGGCGCTCTCGTGGTCTCGGTCGGTGCGCCGGTCGGATTCGAGATGCTCGCGGGCATCGACCAGGCGTTCGCGCAAGGCGCCAAGCCGCCGCTGACGCCGGACCAGCTCTCCTCCTACATCGCGGTCAACGCCAACGGCACTGTCTCGGCCTTCTTCGGCAAGATGGACATGGGCCACGGCCTGTTCGTCGCCATCGGCCAGATCGTCGCCGAAGAACTCGACGTGCCGTTCAAGGCCGTGAAGGTCTATATGGGCGACACCGGCAATTCGGTGAACCAGGGCGGCGCATCCGGCTCGACCGGCATCCAATTCGGCGGCAAGCAGATGCGGATGGCCGCGGCCGAAGCGCGCCGCGTGTTGCTCGAAATGGCTTCGACGAAGCTCAGCACGCCCGCGGATCAGCTGATCGTCGTCAACGGCACCATCAGCGCGGCCTTCAACCGCGACAAGAAGACGACCTACGCCGAGTTGATCGGCGGGCAGTACTTCAATGTCCAGCTCGACTGGAACAAGCAGATGGGCAACGCGCTCTACGCCCCCGGCAAGGCGCAGCCCAAGAAGCCTTCCGAGCACAAGATCGTCGGCCAGCCGATCAAGCGCGAGGACGTGGCGCCGAAGGTGTTCGCTCAGGAAGACTTCGTGGTGGACATCAAGGTGCCGGGCATGGTCCACGGCCGTGTCATCCGCCCGCAGATCGCGGGCGCGGTGCCGGTGAAGGTCGATGAAAGCTCGGTGAAGGACATTCCAGGCGTTCAGATCGTTCACCAGAACGGCTTCCTCGGCGTGGTCGCCCCCAAGGAGTGGGACGCGATCAAGGCGATGCAACAGCTCAAGGTCGAGTGGTCCAAGGTGGAGCCGCCGTTCCCGAACCAGAATGCGCTCTACGACCACATCCGCAAGGCACCCGTCCGTAAGTCCATGGTCGAGGGCAAGACCGCGGGCAACGTCGATGAGGCGTTCAAGACCGCGGCCAAGGTGATCGAGGCCGAGTACGAGTGGCCGTTCCAGTCGCATGCGCCGATGGGCCCGGCTTGCGCGGTGGTTGCGATCAACGGCGACAAGGTCGATTGCTGGAGCGGCACGCAGAAGAGCCACTTCGTGCAGCTCGGCCTCGCGTCGCAACTGGGCGTTCCACTCAACAACGTGCATGTGCGCTGGATCAACGGCCCCGGCTCCTACGGCCGCAACGACGCCGACGATTGCGCGGCGGACTGCGCGGTGCTGGCCAAGGCCGTCGGCAAGCCGGTGCGCCTGCAATACATGCGCGAGCAAGGAACCGGCTGGGACCCGAAGGGCCCCGCCTCGACCCACGTCGCACGCGCCGCGCTCGACGCTCAGGGCAACGTCATCGCCTATGAGTTCAAGAGCAAGGCGTTCTCGCGCGTGGACGTAGACACCAACGGCAGCAAGCTGTTCGACACGCTCGCGGGTCAGACGCTCGGCGTCGATCTCAAATCCGGCGACGGCTTCGGCGTGCCGGCGGAATCCTACGAGTTCGCCAACAAGAAGACCTCGTGGGAAACCATCCCGCCGCTGCTCGACCGCGCCTCGCCGCTGCGCACCTCACACCTGCGCGATCCGGTCGGTCCGCAGATCCACTTCGCGAGCGAATCCTTCATGGACGAGGTGGCGGCAGCGACCAACACGGACCCGATCGACTTCCGCCTGAAGTACGTCAAGGACCCGCGCGACATCGCACTGATCAAGGCGGCAGCGCAGAAGTTCGGCTGGGACAACCGCCCGTCGCCGAAGAAGGGGCAGTCCGGCTCGAAGGTGACCGGGCGTGGCATTGCCTACTCACAGCGCAACGGCACCCGCGTCGCGGTGATCGCCGAGGTGGAGGTCGACCGCGAAAGCGGCAAGATCTTCGCCAAACGCTTCACGGTGGCGCACGACTGCGGCCAGATCATCAATCCGGATGGCCTGGAGAAATGCATCGAGGGCAACATCGTGCAGGGCATCTCCCGCACGCTGTGGGAAGAGGTGAAGTTCGACAACAAGAACGTCACCAGTGTCGACTGGATAACCTATCCCATTCTCGACATCACCGAGACGCCGGAGAAGATCGACTTCGTTCTGATCAATCATCCGGAGATTGCGCCGTCGGGCGCGGGCGAGCCGAGCATCCGTCCAATCGCAGCGGCGATCGCGAACGCGATCTTCGATGCGACGGGCGTGCGCATCCGCCGCGTGCCGTTCTCACCGGACCGGGTGAAACAGGCGTTCTCGTAAGAGAGCGCACCACGAAATCGAAAGGCCCGGCGAAAGCCGGGCCTTTTACTTTCTGTCGTCCTCGCGAAAGCGGGGACCCATAACCACCAATCTTTGTATCTGCGCCATGGGTCCCCGCTATCGCGGGGACGACAGCGGAGTTTGGTACGGACAACAGCGAATTACTTCGCCCTTTTCAGCCCCGCCGCGCCCTTAATGACGTCCGCAATCGCGGCCTCGTTGCCTGGCGCCATGATATGAACGCCGGCAACGCCGGGAATGGTCGAAAGCTCACGCATCAGATCAGTGCAGATCTTGCGGCCTTCGGCAGCAGGGTCCTTCGCATCCTCCAACCGCTTCACGGTGGCATCGGGAATGATCGTCCCGAACAGCTTCTCGCGCATCCAGTTCGCCGACTTCGCGGACCGCAGCGGAGAAATACCGATCAGGAACGGCACGCGCACGCCACGCTCGGCAAGCCGCACCATGTAGCGGCGCACGACCTCGGCATCCATGCAGAATTGCGTCTGCACAAACTCGCAGCCCGCCGCGATCTTGGCTTTCAGACTCGCAGGCTCCCAGTCGGGCTTGGGATCGACCGGCACATCGGCTGCTGCGATGAAAAAATCGCATTCGCCAGATACCGTCTTTCCGGTCGGCAGCGTAGCCTTGTCGCGCATCGCGACAGCGACCGCGGTGAGCGCCGCGGTGTCGTAGTCGAACACGGGCTTGGCGTCGGGCTGGTCGCCCTGTTTGGGATCGTCGCCCTTCAGGAGAAGCAAATTGCGGATGCCCAGCGCGGCGGCGCCCATCAACTCGCCCTGCAAGGCGATGCGGTTACGGTCGCGGCAGGCGAGCTGGAGGATCGGCTCGATCCCCTCGCGCAGCAGGATTGTGGCAGCGGCGACCGCGCCCATGTGCGCTCGGGCGCCCGCCCCGTCCGTCACGTTGATCGCATCGGCCAATCCCTTCAGCGGCGCCGCCTTGCTGACGAGGTCAGCGGCATCGCACGACACCGGCGGCGTAATCTCCGCGGTGACGACGAATTGGTCGGTGGAAAGCTTGTCCTTGAGGCTCGGCATCAACCCGTTGTTCTCCAATTCCTGCCCCGATTCAAGCGTGGGCAGGCCTGCGCAATGCCCACTTGGCTCCCTTTCCCGTCGCCCATAGGATTGTGGCATGCCGATCGTCGAAACCTTGGACGAAGCACTCGCCCCGATTACAGACGGCTGCGTACTCGCCGTGCCACGGGAAAGCGCCGGCGTGCCGATGGCCGCAACCCGCGCGCTGATCAAGCGCGGCGTGAAGCGGTTGCACCTGATCGCGCTGCCGACCTCGACTTTGCAGGCAGACCTGCTGATCGGCGCAGGTTGCGTCGAGACGCTGGAGACCTCCGCGGTCAGTCTCGGCGAGTTCGGGCTCGCGCCGCGCTTCACCGCCGCAATCCTCGGCAACACGATCAAGATGCGGGACGCCACCTGCCCCGCGCTGCACGCGGCGTTTCAGGCCGCCGAGAAGGGCGTGCCGTTCATGCCGCTGCGCGGGCTGATCGGCTCCGACGTGCTCAAGCACCGGCCCGACTGGAAGGTGATCGACAACCCGTTCGACGAGGACGATCCGATCGTGCTCCTCCCCGCGATCCAGCCGGACATCGCGCTGTTTCACGCACCGATGGCGGACAAGTTCGGCAACGTCTGGATCGGACGTCAGCGCGAACTCACGACGATGGCACACGCGTCGAAGAAGACGATCGTGACTGTTGAGAAGATGCACGACGGCAATCTGATGGACGACCCGAGCATGGCCGCAGGTCTGCTGCCGGGCTTCTATGTCGACACCATCGCGGTCGCGCCGAAGGGCGCGTGGCCGCTGCCACTGCCGGATCACTACGGCTGGGATGCAGATCATCTGGCTGAATACGCCAAGCTCGCGGCGACCGAAAAAGGCTTCGCGCAATACCTCGATAAATACGTTTACGAAAAGCAGGCGGCGTGATGCCGGCTGAGTACCGCGACGAAGAACTCCTTGCCTCGGTCGTCGCCGACATGATCGGCATCGTCCGTCACATCGCGGTCGGCAACGCCTCGCCGATCCCCGCGACCGCGGCCCTCCTCGCCAAAGCACGCGGACGCGAACTCAACCTCAATCAACCTTACGTCTCGCTGCTCGGTAGCCCAAAGCACACCTTCTGGACCGACGGCGGCCGCGAGCTGTTCGACTGCGCGGGTCAAGGCCGCATTGACGTGTTCTTCCTCTCCGGCGGCGAGATCGACGGCGAAGGCAATGTGAACCTCGTCAGCACCGGCGACTATGCAAAACCCGGCATGCGGTTTCCCGGATCGTTCGGCTCGTCGTACCTCTATTATGTCGTGCCGAAGGTGATCCTGTTCCGCACCGAGCATTCCAAGCGCACGCTCGTGCCCAAGGTCGGTTTCATCAGCGCGCCGGGCGGCAGCGACGAGAATGTCTATCGCACCGGCGGGCCGATCGCGCTGATCACCAACCGCTGCTTGTTCTCCTTCGACCGCGAGCGCAAACGCTTCCAACTCGAAAGCATCCATCCCGGCCACACCCTCGCCGAGGTGATCGTCAACACCGGCTTCGAGTTCGACCGGCCGCCCAACGTCCCGGTGACGCCCGCCCCCTCCGCCGAGACGCTGCGGTTGATGCGGCAGGTCGTCGCTCCGGAACTCGCGGAAGTCTACCCGCAGTTCGCGTCAAAGGTCTTTGGCGTCGGCAAGACAGCCTAGAATAGAGCCTGAAAGACCATTTGCAGCCGGCCCGTGGGCGTGGTTCTTATGCCTGCCCATCGTCTAAAAAATCCAAAAAACAACAGAGCAATTGAAGGAAACGTCGTGAAGCAAGTTGAAGCGGCAGTGATCGGCACCGGCTGGTGCGGAGGCATCCGTGCGGAGACGCTGTCGCGCTCCGCGCTGGTGGACAAGCTGCACATCTGCGAAATCCGGCCCGAACGCCTCGCCGAGGTGAAGGCGCTGACCAAGCCCGCGACCGCCACGCTCGACTATCAGGACATCGTCAAGAACGAGAGCATCTCGGTCGTCTACATCTCGACCACGCCGGAATCGAACCACTTCCCGATCGCGCGCGACTGCCTGCGCGCCGGAAAGAACGTGCTGCTGGAAAAGCCGATCTCGCTCGAGCTGTGGGAAGCCGACGAACTGATCATGACGGCCAAGCGCAACAACCTGAAGTTCACCATCGGCTATTCGCAGCGGTTCAATCCGAAGGTCGCTTTCGCCAAGAAGAAAATCGCCGACGGCACGCTCGGCAAGGTCGTCTCCGTGCTGGTGAGCCGTCATATCACCCGCACGCTCGGCACCAAGATCGGCAAGCGGGTGCGGCTCTCCCCAGTCGTAATGGAATCGACGCACGATCTCGACTTCGTGTTCTGGCTGCTGGAGCCCGCGAAGCCGGTGCGCGTCTATTCGCAGGGCGCGTTCGGTTTCATGCAGCCGATCAACGGCTCCCACGACATCATGTTCAGCACGATCACGATGGACAATGGCACCGTGGTGATGATCGGCGGCGGCTGGAACCTGCCGCCGAGCTATCCGAACTACTGCTCCACCTGGATGGAGATCACCGGCACCGATGGCGCTCTGATCCTCGATGACACCGCGCGCGACCATTGGCTCAACACGATGCAAGGCGGCCAGCAATTCCCGATGTCGACCATGCCGGGCGAGCAAGTCGGCGATGTGTACGCCGGCGGCATGGGCCCGGAGACGATCCACTTCCTCGAGGCCTGCATCCGCAACACCGCGCCGATGGTGTCGCCGGAAAGCGCACGTGCGGTGATGGAGGCCTACACGGCGGCGGACCTCTCCGCCGACCGCAACGAGCCGGTGAACCTGCCGCTCACCAACGAAACACTCTCGGCTGTGGCGGACTTCAAAGCGAAATTCCGGACTGGCGACAACGTGGCGAGCAAGCAATGAGAATCCCTCTCTGGTCATTCCGGGGCGCTCGCGAAGCGAGCGAACCCGGAATCCAGAAGTGCATTCGGAGTTCGTATCTGGATTCCGGGCTCGCGCCTTACGGCGCGCCCCGGAATGACAGCGGAGACAATTGAGACATGAGAACTGAAGCGAAAGACATCGGCCTCGCCATCATCGGCGGCGGCCGTGTTGGCCTGTTCCGCGGCGAAGTCGCGAACCGCCATCCGGCGGTGAAGTGGATTGGCCTTGCCGAGAAGAATCCGAACCGCGCGGGCGAAGTATCCGGCAAAATCGGCGCCGATTTTGTCACGCAGAGCCACGTCGAGCTGATCAATCGCCCCGAAACGACTTGCGCGATCATCGCGACCGACGAGCATCTTCACGTCGAGCCGATCATGGCGGCCGTCGCGCGCGGCATTCCAATCCTGATCGAAAAGCCGCTCGCGACGGACCTGAAGCAATCGGCGAAGGTGCTGAAGGCGATCAAGGACGCCAAGATCGACGCCATCGTCGGTTACACCCAGCGCTTTCGCCGCAAATGGTTGTCCGGCAAGGAAAAGGTGCGCTCGGGTGCCCTCGGCGACGTCACGCTCGTCACCTCGCGCGCGTTCATGAACCGCCTCGTCGCGATCGACAACTACAAGCGCACCGACGATCCGACCACGATCTCGCCGATGGTGATTTCCGGCACGCACGCGCTCGACATGTGCATGTGGTACCTGGAGAAGAAGACGCCGGTCGAATGCTATGCGCGCTCGGTCGACAAGGTTCTTGGCCCGCTTTACCAAGGCATCGACGCCACCGCCGGCATGATCATGATGTCGGACGGCTGCATCTATCATCTCAACATCTCCTGGGCGCTGCCGGTGACATGGCCCGGCGCGGTCTATTCGCTGGAGGTCGGCATCACCGGCACCGACGGCGTGCTCACCATCGACGACACCCATCGCGACATGGTGCTCGCGGTGAGCAAGCCGCAGTCTGAAGGCTATGCGCCCGACCAGACGCGGCTCGTGGACTTCCTCGGCTCCTATCCGCCCGGCGACATGGCGCTCGGCGAATTGCGCGGCCCGATGGCGGAAGAGACCGTGTCGTGGCTCAACCGCGTCGCGCTTGGGTTGCCGACGCCCGCCGCCACCGTCGAGGAGGCGCACAACCGCCTGATGCTGACCAAAGCGCTCGACCTCTCCGCCAAGCGCAAGCAGCCGGTAAAGCTGCCGCTCGATCCGGACGAGCTGGCGGCGTAACGACGCGGCCCGCGCGCCGGGCCGCCTGCTATAAGTGACGAAGACCAAGAAGAGCGGCGCGAGCCGCCCTGTGCCCGCGGCCAACCCGCGGAGGAAATGGGAGGACTTAAGAATGCGACGGCTTCTGCTGGCTCTGTCTGCTGCGTTGCTCTGCGTTACATCTGCATCCGCGCAGGAGGACGTCGCGGCCTTCTACAAGGGCAAGACGATCCGTCTCGTGGTCGGCATCGGCGTCGGCTCGGGCTACGACATCAACGCCCGCGCGCTCGCGCGCCACATGACCAAGCATATTCCGGGCAATCCGCAGATCATCGTGCAGAACCAGCCCGGCGCCGGCTCTCTGACGATGACGAACCAGCTCTACAACATCGGCCCGTTCGACGGCACCGCGATGGGCGCGACCTTCAACGGCCTGCCGACCACGCCGTTGCTGCAACCGAGCGGCGTGCGCTTCGACGTGCACAAGATCAACTGGATCGGCTCGACCAACCGCGAGACCCAGGCGATGTACGTCTGGCACACCGCGCCGCAGCAGACGCTGGAGGACCTCCGCACCAAGGAGATGATCGTCGGCGCGCAGGCCGCGGGCTCGACGCAGTACGATTATCCGATGCTCGGCAACGCCGTGCTCGGGTTGAAATTCAAGGTCATCACCGGATACGAGGCGACGCCGAAAATCAATCTCGCGATGGAGCGCGGCGAGGTGCACGGCACCTGGGCCAACTGGTCGACGCTGAAGGCGATCTCCCAGCAATGGCTGGACGACAAGAAGATCCGCATCCTCGCGCAATGGGCGCTGCGCAAGCACCCCGAGATGAGCAACGTGCCGCTGATCTACGACGTCGCCAAGACCGACGAGCAGAAGCAGGCGTTGGATCTGGCGCTGGCGCGACTCGAGTTCGGCCGTCCGTTCTTCCTGCCGCCGGGCGTGCCGCAGGCGCGGGTGGACGCGATCCGCAAGGCGTTCGACGCGACGATGAAGGACCCCGAATTCATCGCCGAGGCGGACAAGCTCAAAATCGACATCGATCCACTGAGCGGCGTGGAGGTCGCGGAGCTGCTGGTGAAGATTTACAAGACGCCGGCGGACACGGTCGAGCGCGTGCGGAAGTCGATGGAGCATAAGTAGCTCCTACTCTCGCTATCACCACACACTCAACTGTCATCACCGGGCCGGCGCCATTAGCGCGTTTACGCGCGTCTTCGACGCGCTATGGCGCCGTGACCCGGTGATCCAGCTTTTAAGCGAAGGGCTGGATCGCCCGCCTTCGCGGGCGATGACAGCAGAGCGCGTGGCGATGACGGGGTGTGAGACGCCCGACTACCGCTTCAACGGCTTGATCTTCAGCTCCGCTGCCAGCTTGTCGAGCTGCTCCACGACCTCCGGATAGACCGGCACGCCGTTCTTCGTGCGATCGGCGTGACGGACCAGCCGCTGTTCGCCCGGCAGACGGATTTCATCGACGCCTGGCAGCCGCGGCGAGTTCTTCATCTCGCGCAGATGCCGGTCCACCTCGGCCTTGAATGTGGCCAGCGGCAGGAAGCGAGAGACATCGAGCACGATCATGAAGTGCCCGGTGTCGCAGGCGTCGGTGTCGTTGTTGTTGAAGTCAACCACGTCCCGCCCGAACGCTGCGCCGTTCAACGTTCCCGCCAGCAAACCAAGCACCAGCGCGAGCCCCGAGCCTTTGTAACCGCCGATCGGCAGCAGGAGCCCCTCGCCGCTCTTGGCCGAATCCGTCAGCGGCAGGCCGTCCTTCGGATTGACCATCCAGCCCTCGGGCATCATCTTGCCCTGGAGCTTGTAGGCCTTGACGGTGCCGTAGGAGACGACCGTCGTGGCGATATCGAGCACCACCGGCGGCTGCTCACCCGCCGGGACCGAGAACGCTATCGGATTTGTGCCAAGCAGGTTCTCCGCGCCACCGTGCAGCGGCATATGGTTGGCGTTCGCCACCACGGCGTAAATGCCGATCATGTCGTGCGGCAGCGTCATCGCGGCGTAGACGCCCGCAGCGCCGGCGTGGTTGCTGCGCTTGGCGCCGACCCACGACACGCCGGTTTCCTTCGCCAGCGCAATCGCGGTTTCCGTCACCTTCGACATCACCAGATGGCCCATGCCGTTATCGCCGTCGACCATCGCGGTCGCAGGCGCAGTCTTGGTCATGGTGATGCTGGCCTTTGGGTTGATGCCGCCAGCCTTGATGCGCCGGATGTATTGCGGCAAGCGGAACACACCATGTGCGTCTGCACCGACGAGATCGGCCTCCACCATCAGCTCGGCAACCTTGGCCGCATCGGGGGCCGGAAGGCCGACGGCCATCATCGCATCCGAGATGAACGCGGCGATGGCCGGCGCAGCGACACGTGAACTCGACATCAGTTCACACCGGCCAAGAGCTTCTGCGCCATGCCGTTGAGGATGGTCGCCTTGTCCACATCGTTGACCGGCAACGCCTTGACCTGGCGGGCACATTCGAACGTGCCCATGTCGTAAGGGTAATCGCTGCCGAGCATGACGTGCGACGCGCCGAACTCATCGACGAGGAACTTCAGCGCCGGCTGGCCGTGCAGGATGGTGTCCCAGTAGAAGGTGCGGATCGTCTCGGCCGGCGGAACTTTCAGATACTTCTGCGGCTCGGGGCGCACGTGCCAGCCGTGCTGCCAGCGGCCGGCCTGATACGGCGTGAAGCCGCCGCCGTGCACCATGTAGAACTTGATCTTCGGGAAGCGCTCGATCACGCCACCGAACACGAGGCTCGCCGCGGCGATCGTGGTGTCGAGCGGATTGCCGATCAGGTTGTTGAGGTAATAGTTCCGCAGCCGATCGATACCGGCGACGTTCGCCGGGTGGATCATGCAGAACGCCGCGTGCTGGTTCGCGACCTGCCACACCGGCTCAAACTCCGGATCGTCGAGATTCTTGCCATTGATGTTGGAGCCGATCTGCATGCCCTTGAGGCCGAGCTTGCTGATCGAGCGCTCAAGCTCGTCGGCGGCCGCCTTCGGCGCCTGCATCGGCAGCGTCGCGATGCCGTAGAAGCTGCGCGGGTGATCCTTCACGTGCTTGGCGATCTGGTCGTTCTGGATCTGCGAGGTCGTCGTCGTCATCCCCGCATCGTGGTTGTAGAGAAACGTCTGCGGTGTGTTGGACAGCACCTGCATGTCCACTTCGGACGTCTTCATGTCCTTCAGGCGCTGTTCGATGTCGAAGCCACCGCGTGGCAGCGGACGATAAGGCGTGCCCGCGACCGTCCACTCGTAGATGTCCTTCTCGATTTCCTTGAGCGCAGATCCGACCTTCGGCGCCGCCTTGTTGAGGAGGTTCATCGTCTCCTCGGTGCAGATGTGCGCGTGACAGTCGATCGCGAGCGGATTCGGCATTTCCATTCCCCCTTCAATGTCATGGCCGGGAACTGCCCCGGCCATCGACGTTTTTGTTTTCGGAAGCTGAGTTTAAAGCAAGAAGCTGACCGCGCCCAAGGCCCCCAACTCCTCAGAGTCGAGGATCGCGCGGCGCTCGTGAATCTTCAGCCCGGCGTCGGTGCGCTTGAGCTTGTAGCGGTAGCGACCGACGAAATCGCGCGACGGCTCGTTGCGGCGATAGCGGAAGATCGCGAAATTGGCCGACACCAGAATGAGATCGTCTTCGAGACCCGTGACTCGCACGTTGGTGATCATCCGGCGCGTGCGCGACGGCGGGAACTCAGCGTGGCAGTTTGGGTCCTTCAGGCGGATGATGCGCTCCCGCAACCGCACGATGTCATCCGCGACAGTGAACAACGTGAAGCGGTGATCGCCGTCCGGCTTGTCGTTCGGCGGGACGTAATAGGACGCATCGTCCGTGAGCAGGGTCAGCCAGTCGTCGAGTCTCCAGTTGTCGAGCAGGTCGGCTTCGAAATAGAGGAAGTCCTCCACCTCGGCGCGCGTCACTGTGCCCGCGGGATCGAGCGGCTTGTTCATGCGGCCTGCCCTTCCACGAGTTCGGACCACTTGCGCCAGAACACGCGCAGATGCCCCTCGTCGGTCGCAAGCTGCTCTTGGCTGTTGCCCATGCCGCGGGAAAGATCGGTCCACGGCACCTCGCGCCACGCCGCATAGCCCTGCTGCGCCAATTCGAGCGCTGCGACGTCATCGGGCGTGGCGAAGCCGCCGGGGCCGTAGAAGGTGAGGAACGCGTGCAGGCGCCGTGCGCGCTGCGCCTCGGTCTCCTCGACGGGTCCGAGCGCCCAAGCGGTCACGCGCATGCGGTCCGGCGCAACCGGATAGAAATTGCGCACCGTCACCGACGAGCCGTCGTTGATCACGAGGTTCGGGAAGACGCAGAGGTTGCGGTTGGTGTCGGCGACACGCGCGGCGCGCTGTTCACCAAGCCGCGTCACCAGTTCCTTGCGGATCGCGTCGATGTCGGCCTTGGCTTCCTCCCCGTATACCGAAATCCATTTCGCGACCGGGCGTCCGCGATAGTTCGGATTGTCGGTTGTGAGATGGCCATTGCCGAGATCGATGCCGAAACCCTTGGTCGGCAGCATGTGGCCCTTGGCCGGCGTGATGTTGACGCCGGAGTTGCGCATGTAGTTCAGCCATGTCGAGTGCGTGGTGACGAGGTGATAGTCATCGACGCTGTTCTCGACGAGCAGCTTCCAGTTCGCCTTGATGTCGTACTCCTGCACGCCGGAGATGATCTCCATGCGGCCCGACGGCGACTGATCGACCACGAGATCGATGTAGTCCTTCGCGCCGGCCAGATACGTGTGCAGGTCCGGCGCGTCCTTGTCGAAATTTACGAAGTAGAAGTCCTTGTAGTGCTCGAGCCGCGGCACCGGCACGAGGCCCTTGCCCTTCTTGTCGAAGTTCGGCGGATAGGCGTCGTCGCCTGGAATGCCCTTGATCGAACCGTCGGTGTTGTACGACCAGCCGTGATAGATGCAGTAGAACTGCCGCGCGTTGCCCTCGCGCTCGCGGCACACCAGCGCCCCGCGATGACGGCACACGTTGAGAAGCGCGCGGACGGTGCCTTGCTTGTCACGGGTGAAGATCACCGGGCGGCCGGCGACCTGGCGGGTGCGGAAGTCGTTTGGCTGCTTCAGCTCGGAGGCGTGGCCGACGTAGATCCAGCACTTGTCGAAGATGCGCCGCTCTTCGTCGAACAGGATTTCCGGCGAGACGAACACCTTGCGGTGGACCGAGAACGTCAGGTTCTCGAGGTCCTCGACGATGTAGCGCTCTTGATTGCGCTCCTGGCTGCCGTTTCCGTGACCGTTCGAATGGCCGTTGCCGTTGTAAACAGTGGTCATTTTGGGCTCCCGCGGGAGGACGCTCGGCGGCGCCGGAATTGGAGTTTTTCTAGTCTTTTTGGGCGGAATCGTCCACCGAGACCTGATGTTTCAGCATGACTTCGCGGCCCTCCCGCGCAGAGCTCAGGATCGCGAGCGCGACTTCGACCGTGGCCTTGCCCCAGCGGCCGTCATGGACCGGCTTGCGGCCGGTCCGGATCGCGGAACGCATGTCGTCGAGCACCTCGCGGCGTCCGCCCATGCCTGCGGCAGGAGGTAGCGGGAGTTCCCGCCTGCCGTTCGCGTCATAGACGAACACGCCGTCGGCGGAGGCGCGCAGGTCGCCCTTCGCGCAAGTCACAATGGTCAGCCCGAAATGCGGCTGATGCGCGGACACGGACGGATTTCCCGAACCGTAGGCGTAGTTCTGGGTGCGGAGCTTGCTCTCCTCCGTCGCGCCCGCGAGGGCACGCCGCGCGGAACCATGCGCGACAGTCTTGTCGGCACCGCGCTCGGCGATGTTGAAGTGCCATTCGTCGGAATCGAAATGGTCGTAGCCGCTATAGACGAGCGAGGCGGCCGCACCATTCTCGAATTGCAGGAACGCGACGCAGCTTCCCTCGGTCGGCCGCGACGGATCGAGCACGCTCGCCTGCGCGCGCACCGAACGCACACGCCCGCCGCCGATCAGCCGCGCGGTGTCGATCTGGTGCGGCAC
Source organism: Pseudomonadota bacterium (assembly GCA_040756555.1). GTDB lineage: Bacteria > Pseudomonadota > Alphaproteobacteria > Rhizobiales > Xanthobacteraceae > Z2-YC6860. The sequence continues at coordinate 86,527 of JBFLYS010000011.1, forward strand.
CTGATTGAACAGGATGCCGCCCCCCTTCGACGTATCCAGTTCTTCGGGGCGGCGCGGGCGATAGAGGAAGTTGGTGTAATTGAACGAATTGATCATGCCGAGCGCACCCATCTCGCCGCTCGCCACAAGCTTACGGATCGCCCGCACTGCCGGATCGAAGGCGTGGGTGTGACCGACGACTAGATGGACCTTGTGCTTCTCGACAACCTCAATGATCGCGTCGCAATCGGCGAGCGCCAGCGCCATCGGCTTTTCGAGGATGATGTGCTTGCCGTGTTCCGCCGCGAGCCGCGCGTGCTCGGCGTGGAACTGATGCGGGGTTGCCACGTAAACGACCTCCACCGCCGGGTCCGCCACGAGTTCCGCCACATCCCGATACGCGCTGGCGTTGAAGTCCCGCGCGAAGGCCGTGCGGGGTCCTTCGTGGGGGTCCGCCGCCGCCCGCAACACGTATCCCGTGTGGGCCGCCGCGGCCTGCACCATCACCGCCCCGGCCATGCCGAGACCCGCGATCCCGAGCCCGATGGGCGGCCCGTAGGCCGTTGAATCTGCGGGGTTTTGTCGTACGTCAGGGGTCATTGCAGGATCGCCGGATGGCCGGTATTTCTAAATCCGAGCCAAGCTTACCCGCCCCTTTTCGAAAGCCCTAGCCGACATGGACACGAAGACCACTGCCAGCCACGGAAAACGCACGATCCGCGTCGAGGACGACATGCTCCTCCGCGGCAAAGGCCGCTATGTCTCAGACGCCCCGCAGCCGAACCAACTCCAGGCCTATTTCGTCCGTTCGCCGCACGCCTGCGCAAAGATCAAGTCCGTCGACACCAGTGCGGCCTTGAAGATCAAGGGCGTGGTCGCGGTGCTGACCGGCAAGGACATGCAGGAGGCCGGCCACGGCAGCCTGTCGCAGCATCCGCCGGTGCCGGGCCGCAACGGCGGCAAGCTCATGATGCCGTTCCGTCCAGCGTTGGTGCATGACCGCGTGATGCACATCGGCGAGACCGTCGCGCTCGTCGTCGCCGAAACGCTCGCCGCAGCCCAGGATGGCGCGGAAGCCGTCGAGGTCGATTACGAACAACTGGACGCCGTCGTCGATCTGCGCGCCGCCATCGAAAAGAGCGCGCCGCAGCTCTGGCCGGACGCGCCGGGCAACATCGCGGTCGATTGGGCTGGTGCGCATCCGAAACCGGAGGAGAACGAGAAAGAGGTCGACCGCGTGTTCGCGTCCGCGAAGCACGTCGCCAAGGTCTCGCTCCTGCACAACCGCCTGAACGTCGCCTCGATGGAGCCGCGCGGCGCGACCGCGAGCTACGACAAAGCGAACGACAGCTTCAACCTGCGCGTCTGCACCCAGGGCGCGCGCGCCATGCGCGACGCGATGGCGCAGATCATGAAGATCGGCAACGACAAGATCCGCGTCACCACCGAAGAGGTCGGCGGCGCGTTCGGCCTCAAGACCGGCCCCTACCCCGAATACATCGCGATCCTCTACGCCGCGAAGAAGACCGGCCGCCCGGTCTACTGGATGTCGGGCCGCTCCGAGGCCTTCCTCTCCGACAACCACGCACGCGATTCCTACAGCGACGTGGAGCTGGCGCTCGACGAAAAGGGCAAGTTCCTGGCGCTGCGCATCCGCCACCTCTGCGCGATGGGCGCGTATATCGGCGCGGTCGGCGCCAACATCGGCACGTTCAACATGATGCGCTGCCTGCCCGGCATGTACGACATCAAGCTGATCGACGCGCAGTCGAAATGCGTGTTCACCAACACCGTCGTCACCGCGCCGTATCGCGGCGCGGGCCGCCCGGAGGCGAGCTACTGCCTCGAGCGCGTGGTGGACGAGGCCGCGCGCATCACCGGCATCGACCCGATCCGGCTGCGCCGCAAGAACCTGATCGGCCCGAAGGCGTTCCCGTACAAGACCGCCATCGGCACCACTTACGACTCCGGCGAATTCGCCACCGTGCTCGACAAGGGCCTGGCGCTCGCCGACTACGAAGGCTTCAAGGCTCGCAAGAAGGAAGCGAAGAAGCGCGGCATGCTGCGCGGCATCGGCGTCTGCGCCGTGCTGGAGCACGCCGGCGGCGCGCCCATCGAAGGGGCGCAGATGACGTTCCCAGGCGGCGAGTCGCTCGTGCTGACGCTCAACGTGCAGTCGACCGGCCAAAGCCATGCCACCGTGTTCCCGCGCATCGTCGCGGAGCGGCTCGGTATCAAGTTCGAGACGATCACGCACCGCCACGGCGACTCCGCGCACGAGATCGCGGGCTACGCCTCGGTCGGCTCGCGCTCGGCCATGACCGTCGGCCATTCGATGGTGAAGACCATCGAGGCCATCGTCGCCAAGGGCAAGAAGGTCGCCTCCGTGGCGCTCGAAGCCGGCGAGAATGACATCGAATACAAGAATGGCGCGTTCAACGTGGTCGGCACCGACCGCCGCATCTCGCTGTTCGAGACCGCGACCAAAGCCGCCGAGATGAAGAAGAAGGGCGAGATTTCCGAGAGCCTCGACACCAAGCTCCAGACCGAAACGCCACTCACCTTCCCGAACGGCTGCCACATCGCGGAAGTCGAGATTGATCCGCAGACCGGCCATCTCAAGCTCGCCGGCTATTCGGCGGTCGATGACTGCGGCAACGTGCTCGACACCACCATCGTCGAGGGTCAAACCCACGGCGCGGCGGCCATGGGCATCGGCCAGGCGCTTCTTGAGAACACCGCCTATGACGAAGGCGGTCAGCTCCTCACCGGCTCGTTCATGGACTACGCGATGCCGCGCGCGCACCACCTGCCGTCGTTCCGCGAGGGCTTCCATGTCGTGCCCGCGACAACCAACCCGCTCGGCGTGAAGGGCGCGGGCGAGGCGGCGACAACGGCTGCGATTGCCGCGGTGATGAACGCGATCGCCGACGCAATCCCGAGCGAAGAGGGACGCACCATGCAGATGCCCGCGACGCCGGAGAAGATCTGGCGCGCGTGCCAGCAGATGGCGGGCTGATCAAACCGGCTCCAAAAAACAAAAAATGCCCGGCCTTGCGCCGGGCATTTTCGCGGATGGCGAAGACTTTTATTCGCCCGCCTTCTTCTCCAAATCCACGCAGACCTGATCGTCCTTGACGATCACCTTGTAGGTCCGCAGCGGAATCGAACACGGCGGCGACACCACCTCACCCGTCCGGATATCGAACGCGCCGAAATGCATCGTGCATTCGATCACGTCGCCATCGAGCACACCATCTGCAAGGCTCGCGGCGCCGTGGGTGCATTCGTCATCAGTGACGAAGTACGCGCCGCCCAGATTATAGACGGCAAAGGCGTGCGCCCCCACCTCGAAGCGCTTCACGGAATTTTCGGAAACTTCCGAGGTGGGGCAAACTGCAACGATCGACTCTGACATATTGGAACGACGAGACCTTACTTCTTGCCAGCCTGCGGCATCGCCGGACCTGCACCTGGCATCGGCGTCTTGCCGCCGAACGGCGAATGCTTTTGCGGCTTGTTGTGCTCGGCTTTCGGCTTCTTCTTTTCCTTATTTCCACGCTGCTCACGGCTCGCCATGACGACCTCCTTGCGGTGTGGTGAACGGACGAATCAGCCTTCCAACTTTACCCCTGCGAGATGAACTTCGTATTGAGATAAGCGCTCAGCCCCTCCGAGCCGCCCTCCGAGCCGTGGCCGGACTCCTTGACGCCGCCGAACGGCGTCTCGGGGGTCGAAACCGCGATCGAATTGATGCCGACCATACCCGACTCGATGGCATCGCCGATGGCGGCCGCCGTCGAATTCGACGAGGTGAAGGCATAGGCCGCAAGGCCGAACTCCAGCGAGTTGGCGCGCTGCACCACCTCATCGAAGGTCTTGAAGGTGACGATTGGCGCCAGCGGCCCGAACGGCTCCTGTGTCATGATCTTGGAGTCATCCGGAATGTCGGTAATGACGGTCGGCTCGTAGAAATAGCCCTGGTTGCCACGGCGCTGACCGCCGGTCTGGATCTTGCCGCCGCGGTCCTTGGCATCGGCGACGAACGCATCCATCGCATCGAGACGGCGGGCGTTGGCGAGCGGGCCCATCGCGATGCCCTTCTCGAGGCCGTCGCCGAGCTTGATGCCCTTGGCGTATTCGGTGAAGCGCGCGAGGAACTTCTTGTAGACGTCCTCCTGCACGTAAAACCGCGTCGGCGAGATACAGACCTGGCCGGCGTTGCGGTACTTGAACGCCGCGATCGTGTCGGCCGCCTTCTCTGGGTCGGCGTCGCCAAACACGACGACCGGCGAATGGCCGCCGAGCTCCATCGTGGTGCGCTTCATGGTTTTGGCCGCGAGCCCCGCGAGATGCTTGCCGACCGGGATCGAGCCCGTGAAGGAGATTTTCTTGATCTCGTCCTTCGCCATCAGGTGCTCGGAGACTTCCGCCGGCACACCGAACACGAGGTTGAGCACGCCCGCGGGCAGCCCCGCATCGGCGAAGCACTTCACCATCTCAACGCAGGCGCCCGGCGTCTCTTCCGACGCCTTCATGATCAGCGAACAACCTGCCGCCAGTGCGCCGCCGACCTTGCGGGCGGGCGTCAGCACCGGGAAGTTCCACGGCGTGAACGCCGCGACGATGCCGACCGGCTCCTGCATGACGAGCTGGCGCGTGCCCTTGGCGCGGCCCGGCACGATGCGGCCATACGAGCGGCGGCCTTCCTCGGCGTACCAGTCGATGATGTCGGCGGAAACGAGCACTTCAGCGCGGGCTTCGGGGTAGGGCTTGCCCTGCTCCATCACCATGACCTTGGAGATCATGTCATGACGCTCGCGCATCAGGTCCGCGGCCTTGCGGAGGATCTTCGAACGGTCGTAGGCCGAGGTGGATTTCCAGACCGCGAAGCCCTTCTTGGCAGCTTCCAGCGCGGCGTCGAGATCGGATTTGCTGGCGTGGGGCAGTGTCGCGAGCGGCTTTTCGGTCGCCGGGTTGATGACCTCCTCGGACTTGCTGCCGTTCTTCTTCCACGCGCCGTCGATAAAAAGGCCGAGCTCGCTGTACATGACGCCCTCGTTATTTGGGTTGTTCCTCGTGCAGAGGAATTAGCACTTTTGCTGCGTTGCGGCCACCCGGCCTTCAAGTGCCGAAATACGTGCCGCCGTTGACGTTGATGATCTGGCCAGTGATGTAACGGCCGCCGGGGCCGAGCAGCACGCGCGTCAACGGCGAAAAGTCGTCCGGCCAGCCGGCCCGGCCCAGAAGCGGCTTATATACCGGATGGGCCGGAATCTCGTGCGGCTTGTCGGGCCGCGCCAGCATGGCCGGCACCAGCGTGTTGACAGTGATCTTGTGGGGCGCGAGCTCCATCGCGAGCGCGCGGGTGAAGCCTGCGATGCCGGCCTTGGCGGTCACGACGTGGGCCCGGTCGGGTGCGCCCATCGCGCCGGTAAGGCCGCCGATGTTGAGGATCGAACCGGCGTCGCTCTTCTTGATCGCCTCCAGACACGCCTTCACGCAATGGAACGCGCCGTCGAGGATAATACCGTTGATGAAACGCCAGTCCTCGAAGGTCATCTCCTCGATTGACTTCTCCTGGCGCAGCGCCGCGTTGTTGACGAGATAATCGATGCGGCCGAATTTCTTCAGCGTGGCTTCGACCATCGCGTTGACCGCCTTCGCGTCGATCACGTCGGCAACCGCCACCATGGCACGGCCGCCCATCTTCTCGATCTCCTTCACCACGCCCTCACCTTCGGCGCGGTTGCTGCGAACGTTCACGACCACCGCGCAGCCCGCGTCCGCGAGCTCCAGCGCCATGGATCGGCCGATGCTACGGCCTGAGCCGGTGATGATGGCAACGCGGCCGTCCATCTCTTTGTTGAAAGGCATGGTGTCGTTTTCCTTGTGGTCGAGAACTCAAGTCGCGGACGCAGCGACGCTCGGCGCCGGATCTTGTTTCTTATAGCCGATGAACAGCGCCATGATTGCCGCGAGCAGGCACAGCATGCCCGACAGCATGAAAGCATGCATGTAGGTGTCAAAGGTGGTGCGGAACAAGCCGCCGAAGAACGCGGCGCAAGCACCGCCGATCTGATGCCCGCAGACGATCCATCCGTACATCACCGCGGTCTTTTCGCGGCCAAAGCTCTGGCCGATCAGCTTCACGGTCGGCGGAATGGTCGCGATCCAGTCGAGGCCGTAGAACACCGCGAAGATCGACAGCGTGTAGAAGGTGTCGAACGAGAACGGCAGGAACAGCAGCGAAAGCCCCCGCAGCCCGTAGTACATGAACAGCAGCAGGCGGCAGTCGATGCGGTCGCTCAAATAGCCCGAGCCGGTCGCGCCGATGAAGTTGAACACGGCCATCGAGGCCAAGAGGCTCGCCGCCATCACTTCGGGGATACCGTTATCGATGCACGCGGGAATGAGATGCGTGCCGATCAGACCATTGGTCGACGCGCCGCAGATGAAGAACGTGCCGGCGAGCAGATAGAAATCGCGGTTGCGCAAGCCCTGGCCAAGTGCGGCAAAAGCCGCACGAATCGGGTTTCCGGCCGGCGGTGCGGCGGGTTTGGCATCAGCCGCTTCGCCATACGCCCTGAGCCCTAAGTCCTCAGGCCGGTTGCGCATCAGGAACCAGACGATGGGAATGAGGCTGAGAATGACGGTTGCGACGCAGAGCACCATCGCGCGCCAGCCGTAATGCGCCGTGACGATGGCAAGCGGCGGCAGGAACAGGAGCTGGCCTGCGGCCGTCGCGGAGGTGAGCACGCCCATCACGGTGCCGCGCTTCTCCACGAACCAGCGCGTGGCAACCACGGCGGCGAGCACGTTGGCGACAAAGCCGATGCCGCAGCCGATCATCACGCCCCAGAACAGGATGAGCTGCCACGAGTATTTCATCAGCGGCAGCAGCGCGAGCGCGGAACCGATCAGCGCCAGCGCGCCGAGCATGGTGCCACGCACGCCGAAGCGGTCCATCGTCGCCGCCGAGAACGGCGCCATCAGCCCGTAAAGGCCGATGCAGATGCCGACCGCGAGCGAGATTGTCGCACGCGACCAGCCGAATTCGGTTTCCAGAGGAACGACGAACACGCCCGGCAGAGCGCGCATGCCCGCGCCGACCAGCAGCACAAGGAACGTCACCGCCGCGACGATGAAGCCGTAATGGATGCGCGTGCGGGTCACGTGGGCCTAGCCTCTCAGCGCGGAGAGATCGATCCGCCCGTTCAACAAATTCGCCGCAACCTTGAGCGCCGCTTCCGTCCGCGCCTCGTCGTAGCCGCCGTGGCGCGCGTTCAGCATGAACTTGTCTTCGAGGTCCTTGCGGCTCAGTGGCTCATGCGCGCCGCCGCGCATATAGGGCTGGCGCTCCTCGACCACGCTGCCATCCTTCATCGTCGCACGGATGTGGCCAGTGAAATTCTTTGGATAGGGATTGTTCGGGTCAATCTGGTAGCGAACCTTATTGGCGAGCGCGACCACCACCGGCTCCTTCACCGCTGCGTCGCTGAAGTCGCCGAGGCCCACATTGCCGCGGATGAAGCCGGCGGCGATGCAATACGGCGTCGAAAACTTTCCGGCGTAGCCGTTCTTCGGCGTCTGCTTCGATGCCAGCGGCTCCCACAGCCGATGCACGGTCCCTTCGCCGACCTCGCAGATCATCTCCTTGATGTCATCCGCCTTGATGCCCTTTGCCGCGAGCCGTCGCGCGCAGTCGATGTACGGATGGGTCATCGTTCCGCACGGATACGGCTTGAACGCCAGCGTCTCGGTCACCCATTCCGTGCCGAAGCCGCCGAGCAGCGCATCGAAGTTTCCTTCGAGCGTATTGGCGAACCCATGAAAGAGCCCATGCACGCCCTCGAACACCGTGCGCGGACCGGAGAAGCCCGCGCGCGCAAGCAACGCCGCGCGCATGCCGGACTGCGCCGCCCAGCCCGCGTGCATGCGCTTGGTCCAGGTGCCTTCGGCGAGATATTCGATGATGCCCGACGCGAAGCTGCCGACGATGCCGAGCGCGTCGACAGTCTGGCGGCTCTTCAGCTTCAGCGCCGTCGCGACACCTGCCGCAGCGCCCGCAGCGCCATAAACCGCGGTCGGATGGAAGCCCGCCTTGTGCGCCTTGGTCGGCGCCACAGTGCTGAGGCGGCACATCGTCTCGACGCCGACCGCGATGCCGAGCAGCGCCGCCTTGCCGCCGCCGCCGTGGCGCTCCAGCGCATTCAGCACTGCGGGGACAATCACCGCGCCGGCGTGGATCGGGCCGCCCTCGAAGGTGTCGTCGAAATCCTCGCCGTGGCAGGCGGTGCCGTTGACGAAGGCCGCGCCCGCGGCGCTCAACGTCCGCTTGTGGCCGATCGCCGTGCAAGGGCCGTCGTCGTCCCAGCCGTTGATCGAGGCGAGGACGTAATCCTCGTTCCGCGCAGTGAGACACAGCCCCACCACATCGATCAGCAGCTCCTCGCACTTGGCGCGGACCGCCGTTGGCAGCCTGTCGGCGTCGAGGGTGGCGATACGGGCCACCAGATGCTCGGCGACCGAAATTTCAGGGAGTTTGGCGTCCATGGGGGCCTTGGGCGGTCTTTGACGTCACCGCCCGCGGACGCGGGCGGTGCGGTCAAATGCCGCGCTTTCGCGGCACGTGACAAGGGGGTGTCCGCTCAATTGTCGCGGAGCGCAGCGCCGCCTCCGCCGAGCCGCAGGCGGTTCGCCAGCGCCACGATGCAGAAGGTCACCACCAGCATGATGATGCCGAGCACCGAGATTGCGGCAAGGTCGCCGGACTCGTTGAGGTCGAAGATCAGCACCGAGATGACCTTGGTCTCCGAGGTGAACAGCATCACCGCGGCTGACAGCTCGCGGATGGTGCCGACGAAGACGAAGCACCAGGTTGCGATTACGCTGGTGCGCAGCATCGGCGCTGTGATCTCGCGCAGCGAACGCAGACGTGTCGCGCCGAGGATGCGGCTTGCGTCCTCCAGCTCCGGATGGATGGCGCGGAACGCCGACTGCATCTGCTGATAGGCGGCGGGCAGGCTCAGCGTGAGGAACGCGATTAGCAGGATCCAGAGCGTGCCGTAGAGCACGAACGGTGGCCGCGTGTAGCTCAGGAACAAGCCGACGCCGAGCACGATACCCGGAATGGCGACCGGCGCCGTGGCGAGGAACCCGAGCGCCTTATGCCCGGTCACCGCCTGCCGCGTCGTCAGATATGAGATCACGACAGCAAGGATCGTCCCCATCGTCGCCGTCGCAAGACCAAGCACGAAGGTGTTGTAGAGCGCGAGCTTGGTCGCCGACAGCTCGAAGAACACGAAGTAGATGTTGTGGAACGTGAAGTTGTTGAACCAGATCGGCTGCGACGCCACCTTCGAGAACGTGGCGTTGAGGAGCGCGCCATACGGCAGGAACACCGGGTTCAGCAACATGAAGAAGCAGAAGCCGAGCGCCACCCAACGCCAGTTGCCGAGCCGGATGATGCGCGGATCGCTGTTCTTGCCGCCGAGCACCGCATAGGAACGCCGGCCAAGCACCATCTTCTCCGCGCGGAGCAGAATGACGGTCAGCACCAGCAGCGGCACCGAAGCCGCCGCCGCCAGTTCCGGTTTCGGCGGATACTGGAACAGACTCCAGATCTTCGTCGTCATGGTGTGGAAACCGGCCGGCAGCGCGAGGATCGCGGGTGAGCCGAACAGCGTCATCGCCTGCAGGAACGCGACCAGCGCGCCGGCGAGCAGCGCCGGCAGCACCAGCGGAATGGTGACGCGACGCGCCGTTTCCCACGCGCTGCCGCCAAGGATCGAGGATGCATCTTCAAGGTCCCCGGGCGTGCGGTCGAGCGCGTTCGCCACCAGCACGAACACATAAGGGAAGGTGTAGCAGGCGATCACAAAGATCAGGCCGGGGAACGAATAGATGTTGAACACATGCTCGTCGGCGGCGACGCCGAACGCCGAACGCGCCAGCTTGTTCAAAAGGCCGGAGTTCGGTGCGGCGAGAAGCTCCCACGCGATCGCGCCGAGGAACGGCGGTGTCACGAACGAAGCCGTCACCATCAACCGCACCGTGCGGCGAAGCGGCATGTCGGTGCGCGCGACCAGCCAGCCCATTGGGGCCGCGACCAGGCAGCAGATCAGGCTGGTCGAGGTCGAGAGAATGAAGGTGGTGACCAGCGGCTCGCGGAACGTCGGATCGTGGATGAGCGTCGCGAAATTCTGGAGCGTCAAACCGCCCTTGTCGGTGAAGGCGTAATACACCAGCCACGACATCGGCAGCACGATAAGAACAACCAGCACCGCCGCGAAGCTGTAAAGCACCAGCTTGGTGTAGTCGTAGCCGTGCTTGATGCGGGGGGCGTCTTCTACTGCTGCGATCGACATTCCTAAACCTTGAAGTACGAGAGATACTTGGTCTTGATCTGCTCGGCCTGCGCCTCGATGGCGACAGGGTCGTCTTTCATCACCTTGATGTCCTTGAGCACCGGACGGCCGGGCTTCGGCTTCACCTGCGGATGCGCGGAGTGCTGCGCGGCGTAGTCGCATAGCAATTGCTGGCCCTCGGCCGAGAACAGATAGCTCTGGAAGAGACGCGCCGCGTTCGGATTCGGCGCCATTTTCAGCACCGCATTCGGGCACACGATCAGCGGCGATCCTTCCGTGGGATAGACCACCTGCACCGGCTGGCCCTGCTCTTTCAACTGCACCAGATTGAAGTCATTGCCGTCGGCCATCACCGCGCGCTCGCCAAGCGCCAGCTTCTTCGGCGGATCGACCGACGACTGCACCTGAAGCACGTTCTGCTTCGCAAGCTTCTCGAAGTAATCCCAGCCGAGATCGCGCGACATCTGATAGGTCGCGGTCATGATCGTGCCGCTGTAGCCCGGATGGCCCTTCACGATCTTGCCCTTCCATTTCGGGTCGAGCAGATCGGCAAAACTCCTCGGCGCGTCCTCGGCCTTCACCAGATTGGTGTTGTAGCCGAGCGAAGACACATAGATGCGCGAGCTGGCGAACATGCCGTCGGCGTCGCGATGTTCGGCCGGGAAGAATCTCGCGACATCCTCGGGCACGTAGGGCGCGAGCCAGCCGTTGCGCTTCCAGGCGATGAAGTGCGAGGCGTCCGACGCATTGATGACATCGACGGCGCGGATATTGCTGCCGTATTCCTGCGCGAGCCGCACGAACTGCCGCTCCGAGCCGGTGCGCTCGATGCGCACCGAGATGCCCGGATATTTGGCCTCGAAGCCGCGCGCCAACCGCTCGGATACGGGTAAGTCCATCGCGGCGTACCAGACGAGCTTGCCTTCCTTCTTCGCCGCTTCGATCAGCGCAGACGTGACAGCGTCTGCCGCCGGCGCCTGAGCACGCAAAGGCTCCGCGAAAAGCGCCGCGGCGGCGGTTGCCACTGACGCTTTCAGAACCTTTCGACGCGACAAGGTGAATTCAGACATTCGCCCCAACCTCAGGTGTCATGGCCGGGCTTGACCCGGCCATCCCGCTTAGGAAACAGCGCTCTCTCCGAAGCGGGATCACCGGGTCACGGCGCTACGCGCCGGCCCGGTGATGACAGCGGTGTTAAACTCTAAAAATCTGCCCGTACCTGCGCTTGATCTCGTCGGCGCCCTTCTCGACGCCTTCGGGATCTTCCTTCATCAGCTTGATATCAGCGAGCTTGCGCACGCCCGGCTTCTCGACCGTTTGCTTGTGCGCGGAATACTGCCGCGCGAAATCGACCAGAAGCTGCTGGCCTTCGCGCCCGTGCATCCAGCTCTGGAACAGTTTGGCAGCGTTCGGATTCGGCGCGCGCTTGAAGACGACGCTTGGGCTGGTCGCCACGGGCGTGCCCTCCGCTGGATAGATCACATCCACCGGCTGGCCGGCCTCCTTGTTGCGGATGACGAGATAGCCCGCGCCGTCGATCATGATGGCGCGCTCGCCGAGCGCGATTTTCTTCGGTGTATCAGTTGCCGACTGCACCTGCAGCACACGCTGCTTGGCGAGCTTCTCGAGATAGCCCCAGCCGAGATCGCGGGCGATCTGGAACGTCGCGTTCATGATCGTGCCGCTGTAGGCCGGATGCGCCTTCACCATCTTGCCCGCCCATTTCGGGTCGAGCAGGTCGGCGAAGCTCTTCGGCGCGTCCTCCATCTTCACCAGATTGGTGTTGATGCCGAATGGCGAGACGAGAACGCGCGTGACGACCTCGAAACCCTCGGGGTCGTAGTAGGTCTTGTCGTAGTTCTCGACGACCTCCTGCGGGAGAAACGGCAGGAGCCAGCCTTCCTTCTTCCAAATGATGACGTGCGCCTGATCGGCGGTGTTGGCGACGTCCACCGCGGCGATGTTGCTCTGGTATTCCTGAGCAATGCGTGTGAACACGCGCTCGGCGCCCGAGCGCTCGACACGCACGGCGATGCCGGGGAACTTCTGCTCGAACGTCTTGCCGAGCCGTTCGGCGAACTCCAGGTCCATCGCGGTGTAGAAGGAGCACTTGCCCTCCTTCTTCGCGGCCTCGATCAGCGCGGGCGTGATCGCCTCAGGCGCCGGCGGCGCCGCACGCAGCGGCTGAGCGAAGGCGGTCGTGGCGGCAAGCGCGGCGGAGCCCTTGAGCACGCTGCGGCGTGTGATTGTTTTTTTCATTGTTTTCTCCTCGTTCCACTGTCCCCGCGAAAGCGGGAACCCTGACCACCAGTCTTATGATCCGCGCCTTGTATCCGCGCCATGGGTCCCCGCGTCGCGGGGCGCGGCCCATCTCACACCTTGAAGAGCCGCGAGTACCGCTGCTTGATCTCCTCACCCTGTTTCTCGACCGCGGCGGCGTCCTCCTTCAGCGTCTTGATCTCCTTGAGCGGCTTGCGGCCGGGCTTCTCCTTGGTCTGCGGATGGATCGACCGCATGCCGCCGACATCGATGACGAGCTGCTGGCATTCCGCTGTAAAGCAATAAGCCTGGAACAGCCGCGCCGCGTTCGGATTCGGCGCATTCTTGAAGATACCGTTCGGCCCGATGATCAGCGGCGTGCCTTCCGCGGCGTAGAGCGGCTCGACGGGCCGACCGGATTCCTTGAGCTGGTGGAGGTTGTATTCGTTGCCATCGGCCTGGATCGCCCGCTCGCCGAGCGCGAGCTTCTTGGGTGGATCGGACGCCGATTGCACCTGCATGATGTTCTGCTGCGCCAGCTTCTCGAAATAACCCCAGCCGAGATCGCGCGCGAGCTGCTGGGTCGCGGTCATGATGGTGCCGCTGTAGCTCGGATGCGCCTTGACGATCTTGCCCTTCCATTTCGGGTCGAGCAGATCAGCGAAGCTCTTCGGCCGGTCCTCCGGTTTTACCAGGTCGGTATTGCAACCGATCACGCTGAGGCCGATGCGGAAGCCCGCATGCATACCGTCGACGTCCTTCTCCTCGGCCGGATAGAACTTTGCCACATCCTCAGGAACGTACGGCGCGAGGATGCCTTCGCGCTTCCAGACGATGAAGTGCGCGGCATCCGACGAGTTCACCACGTCCACCGCGTAGATGCGGCTCGCATACTCCTGACCGATCCGCTGGAACACGCGCTCGGCACCGGTGCGTTCGACGCGGACCGCGATGCCTGGGAATTTGGCTTCGAAGGACTTCGCGACGCGCTCCGCGATCGGCAGGTCGACGGAGGTGTAGTAAATGACCTTGCCTTCCTTCTTCGCGGCTTCGATGAGTTGCGGCGTGATGGCCGAGGCCGGCGGCGCAGACGCCAGAACGCGCGTCGCTGCAAGCGACAGCGCTGCTGCGCCCGAGGATTTCAGGATATTACGGCGAGTCAAACCGACTTTACGCATGATCGCGCCCTACACTCCGCTGTCGTCCCCGCGAAAGCGGGGACCCATAACCATGAGCCTTCGTATCTGCGCGATGGGTCCCCGCTTTCGCAGGGACAACACCACCTGAAGCTCTACACTTTGAAATACCGCACGTACTGCTGCTTAACCTTCTCACTCTCGCGCTCGACCGCCGCAGCATCGTCCTTGAAGATCTTGATCTCCTTCATCGGTTTGCGGCCCGGCTTGTCCTTCACCAGCGCATGCGCCGTACGGAGTCCGCCGAGATCGACATTGAACTGCTGGCATTCCGCCGAGAGCATGAAGCTCTGGAACAGGCGCGCCGCATTCGGGTTCGGAGCATTCTTGAGCACACCGTTGGGCCCGACGATCAGCGGCGAACCCTCCGACGGATAGATCACGTCCACCGGCTTGCCGTCTTCCTTGAGCTGGAAGATGCCGTATTCGATGCCGTCCGCCATGATGGCTCGCTCGCCGAGTGCCAGCTTCTTGGGCGGATCGGACGCCGACTGCACCTGCATGACGCGCTGCTTGGCGAGCTTCTCGTAGTAGTCCCAGCCCACGTCACGCGCGGTCTGATAGGTCGCGGTCAGGATCGTGCCGCTGTAGCCCGGATGCGCTTTCACGATCTTGCCGGCCCATTTCGGATCGAGCAGATCGGCGTAGCTCTTCGGCGCGTCCTCGGCTTTCACGAGATCGGTGTTGCGCGCCATCACGCAGAGATAGACGCGATAGCTCGCGAACAGCCCGTCCGGGTCCTTGTGCTCCGGGGCGTAGTGCTTCGCGACGTCCTCCGGCACATACGGCGCCAGCATGCCGTCACGCTTCCACACCACGAAGTGCGCGGCGTCCGACGACTGCACCACGTCACAGGCATAGATGCGGCTCGCCGCCTCCTGGCCGATGCGGGTGAACACGCGTTCGGCGCCGGTGCGCTCGATACGGACGCTGATGCCGGGATATTTCGCCTCGAAAGCCTTTCCGACCTTCTCCGCCAGCGGCAGATCGACCGACGTGTAGTGGACGACCTTGCCCTCCTTCTTCGCCGCCGCGATCAGTTCCGGCGTCACGGCCTCCGCCGGCGGGGCAGCCGACAGCACGCGGGTCGACGCAAGCGAAAGCGCAAGCGCGCTTCCGCCCTTCAACACCCCGCGCCGGGTGAACTTCGACCTCATAACCTTCGCTCCAGTCCTGACGTCGCCCCCGACGCGCAGTCCTTCCTCACACGCCGAAAATCTTCGAGTAACGCATCCTGATCTGCTCGGCGTTCTTCTCCACGCCGGCCGCATCGTCCTTCATGGTCTTGATGTCCTTCAGTAGCCTGCGGCCCGCATGCTCCTTGATTTGCGGATGCACGGAGCGGAGTGCGCCGGCATCGATCACGAGCTGCTGGCACTCCGGCGAGAACATGTAGCTTTGCAGGAGCCGCGCGGCGTTCGGGTTCGGCGCATTCTTGAAGACTGCGTTCGGGCCGACCGCCATCGGCGTGCCTTCGGTCGGATAGACGATCTCGACCGGCTTGCCGTCTTCCTTGAGCTGAAGCGCGTTGTACTCGTTGCCGTCGACCATCACGGCGCGCTCGCCGAGCGCCAGCTTCTTGGGCGGATCGGTCGAGGACTGCACCTGCATGATCTTCTGCTTGGCGAGTTTCTCGAGATACTCCCAGCCGATGTCGCGCGTGAGCTGGAACGTCGCGCTCATCACGTTGCCGCTGTAGCCCGGATGCGCCTTGACCATCTTGCCAGACCATTTCGGATCGAGCAGATCGGCAAAGCTCTTCGGCGCTTCGTCGGCCTTCACCAGATTGGTGTTGTAGCCGATGACGCTCAGGCCGACACGGAAGCTCGCGAACTGGCCATCCGCGTCCTTGTGCTCGGCCGGATAGAACTTGCCCACGTCCTCGGGCACATACGGCGCGAGAATGCCGTCGCGCTTCCACACGATGAAGTGGGCCGCGTCAGACGAGTTGACCACGTCCACCGCGTAGATGCGGCTGGTGTATTCCTGGCCGATGCGCTGGAACACGCGCTCGGCGCCGGTGCGCTCGACGCGCACGGCGACACCGGGATATTTGGCTTCGAAAGCCTTCGCGATCTTCTCGGCGAGCGGCAGGTCGATCGACGTGTAGTAGACGACCTTGCCTTCCTTCTTCGCCGCTTCGATCAGTTGCGGGGTGATCGGACTCGCCGCAGGCGCAGCCGAAACCACGCGCGTCGCCGCAAGCGAAAGGCCGAGCGCACTCGCCCCTGTCATCAGTCCGCGTCTGGAGAGCGTCAGCGCCATCGTCGTCTCCTCCCTGGAATGTCCGGCTGCCGTTTTCGGCTTATTCCGGTTTTTGCTGGTCTATCCGGCCAGCGCCCGGCAGCGGTCCGGCGGCAGATGCAGCCAGACCTTCGACCCCGGCGGCATCACGTCACTCGCCGAAGTGACCACCCGAAACTGCGTTCCGTCGGCCACTTCCACCATATAGTCCCGACTGGAACCAAGGAAGACTTGCCGTGTCACAGTCGCGGGAACGACGTTATCCTTGGAGGCCGGCTCCGCAGCCGACAACGTGATCTGATGCTGGCGGATCGAGACCGGGGTGTCGGCGCCTGCCTTCACCGGCTCGCCGGTGACGCGGAGCGGCGTGCCGGCGAGCGACACCGTGCTGCCATCGAGCGCCTTGCCCTTGAACACGTTGCTCATGCCAATGAAACGCGCCACGAACTCCGAGCGCGGCCGGTCGTAGATTTCCACCGGCGAGCCCGCCTGCTCGATCTTGCCGGCATTCATCACGCAGATCACGTCCGAAGTCGTCATCGCCTCGGACTGGTCGTGCGTCACATAGACCGTCGTGTAGCGATACTCGTCGTGCAATCGGCGAATCTCGAAGCGCATCTCCTCGCGCAGGTTGGCGTCGAGGTTCGACAGCGGCTCATCGAGCAACAAAGTCTCCGGCTCCACGATCAGCGCGCGAGCAAGCGCCACGCGCTGCTGCTGGCCGCCGGAGAGTTCGCCTGGATAGCGGGCCGCGAGCGGTGCGAGCCGCGTGGTCGTGAGAATGGCGTCGAGCTTCTTCTTGATCGTGTCGTTGTCCACCTTCCGCAGCTTCAGCCCGTAGCTGATGTTGCCCGCGACCGTCATATGCGGCCACAGCGCGTAGCTCTGGAAGATCATCGACATGTTGCGCCGCTCGGGCGGTACGGTCTTCTGCGGCGAGGACACGACGCGGTCACCGACCGCGATCTCGCCCATCGTCGGCTCCACGAAGCCTGCAATCAGGCGGAGCGTCGTGGTCTTGCCGCAACCCGACGGACCCAGAAGGCAGACCAAGCTACCGTGCTCGATCTTCAACGACACATCATCGACGACCGCAAGCGGACCGTACTTCTTCGTCAGATTCCGCAACTCGACAGACGCCACTTTCCCCCCTTGCGTGCGTTTACGTCCCGCACGTCACTTCAGCGACAAACACCGGCGCGAACCGAAAATTCAGGTTCCCGGACTCAAGTGCCAGTGAACACCGGCTTGCGCTTCTCCATGAACGCCTTGCGGCCTTCCTGATAGTCGTTGCTCTTGAAGCAGGCATCGACCAGATCCTGCGTCAGCTTGATGTCGCGCTTGGAATCCTCGCGCATCACCTCGGCAACCGTGGCCTTTACCGCCTTGATCGTCAGCGGCGCGTTGCCTGCGATCACAGCGGCGTAGTCACTAACGTATTTTTCCAGTTCTCCGTCCGCCACGACACGGTTCACGAGACCCATCGTCACAGCTTCGGCTGCGGTGAATTGCCGCGCGGTGTAGAAAATCTCCATCGCGAACGACGGACCGACGATGTCGACCAGCCGCTTCAGGCCCGGATAGCCGTAGCCGAGGCCGAGCTTCGCCGCCGGCACACCGAACTTAGAACCTTCGGTCGCGATGCGAAGGTCGCAACACGTCGCAAGCCCCATGCCGCCGCCGATGCAGTAGCCGCGGATCATCGCAATGGTCGGCTTCGGGAAAGTGTGAAACGCGTTATAGCTTGCCTCAACCATCTTGCCGTAACGCGCAACCGACGCCTCGTCGGAACGCTCCTTCTCGAACTTCGAGATGTCGGCACCCGATACGAAGGCCTTGCCGCCCGCACCGGTGACGACGACGACCGAGACGTCCTTGTCGTCCCGGTATTCGTCGAGGATCGCAACCGCCGCCTCCCACATGTCGAGTGAAACCGCGTTGTGGCGTTCCGGGTTGTTGTAGATGACGTAGCCGACACGCCCCTCTTTCTTCATCTGCATCTTGTTTTCGGCTTTAGCGATCGCGTCGGCGGCCTTGCTCATATCGTCCTGTCTCCCGAATGTCGTGGGCAACGCGGTCCTTTAGACCGCCTTCGCCTTACGCAGCGCGTCGATCTCGCTCGCGCTGAAACCGAATTCTTTCAGCACCTCGTCGGTGTGCTCGCCGAGTTCCGGCGGCCGCGCGACGATCTTGCTGTTGGTGCGCGACAGCACGAACGGCTGGCCGACCACGTTGAGCGGCGAGCCATCCTTCTTCGGCGTGCTCTGCGCGATGCCAAGGTGCTTTACCTGCTCGTCCGCGAACACTTGATCGATGTTGTAGATCGGACCGGTCGGCACGCCGGCCTTGTTGAAGATGTCGATCCACTCGTCGCTCGACTTTTTCTCGGTGTAGGTGTCGATCTCCGCGTTCAGCTTCTTGCGGTGCTGCGAACGGAGCTTGCCGGTCTTGTAGTCCGGATTCTCCAGCAGCGCCGGCGCATTCATCGCCTTGCAGAAGCGCTCCCAGATCACCGTGCCGGTCGTCGCGATGTTGATGTGGCCGTCGGAGGTCTTGAACACACCGGTCGGGATCGAAGTCGGGTGATCGTTGCCAGCCTGCTTCGCCACCTCATGGCTTTGCAGCCAGCGCGACGCCTGGAAATCGAGCATGAATATCTGCGCTTGCAGGAGCGAGGTCTGCACCCACTGGCCCTCGCCCGACACCTCGCGCTCATGCAGCGCGGTGAGAATGCCGAGCGCGCAGAACAAGCCGGCGGTGAGGTCGGCGATCGGAATACCGACGCGCACCGGGCCCTGGCCCGGCAGGCCGGTGATCGACATCAGTCCGCCCATGCCCTGCGCGATCTGATCGAAGCCCGGACGGCCGGCGTATGGACCATCCTGGCCGAAGCCGGAGATGCTGCCGTACACGATCCGCTTGTTCACCTTCTTCAGCGACTCGTAGTCGATGCCAAGACGCGCCTTCACGTCGGGACGGAAGTTCTCGACCACCACGTCGGCCTTCTCGACCATGCGAAGGAGCGCAGCCTTGCCGGCCGGGTCCTTCATGTTGAGCGTCATGCTGCGCTTGTTGCGGTGCAGATTCTGGAAGTCGGAACCCTCGCGCGGACCGCCCGGTCCCTCGGCGCCGCTGTCGTCCGGCGGCATCTCGATCTTGATGACATTGGCGCCCCAGTCGGCGAGCTGCCGGACGCAAGTGGGGCCGGAACGGACGCGGGTCAGGTCGAGGACGGTGAAGCGCGCAAGCGCCTGAGAAGCATGGGGAAAGGGCATATGGTTTCAATCAACGCGTGGTGGGACCGAGGGGTGGGACATTCCCCGATATGATGCGCCTTGTCCACGGGGGTCGCGCTTTTCCATCGCAGTGCGCGAAAAGACCACACCGTCTCATCTCGCACCTGCGAAGGTGTGGATGAATCCGCTTCTGTTTTGGGCAACCGCCAAAGAATGGACCGCTGCGACAAGCGGACTTCCTGACGTTCGCGTCGTCCCGTGATTTCCTCGCCGCGCAAATCATCCGGGGGCGGATATGACATTGATCAGCAGACGTAAAATTCTCGGCGCCGGCGTAACCATCGGCGCACTTTCCATTACGGGCGTTCGTGGCGCTCGCGCACAACAATATCCAGATCGCGGTATCACGCTGATCGTGCCTTACGGTGCGGGCGGCGGAACCGACATTACCGCGCGCTTGCTCGCCAAGGATCTCGAAGTCGTCATCGGCAAGCCGGTGACTGTCGAGAATCGCGCAGGCGGCGGCGGCTGGGTGGGCTGGGGCGCACTCGCCGCGGCGAAGCCCGACGGCTATCTGCTCGGCTATCTCAACGCACCGAGCATGTACGCCGGCTACCTCGATCCGCAATCCAACCGCAGGGAGCGGCTGGAAAGCTTCACGCCGCTGATGAACCACGTCATCGACTACAATCTGTGGGCCGTGAAGAAGGACTCACCGTTCAAGACGGTGAAGGACGCGATCGACGCAGCGAAGAAGGAGCCGAACAAGCTCACCATCACCGGCTACGGCGCAGGTGGCGACGACCACATCGCGATCCTCGGCGTCGAGGCCGAGACAGCGACGAAATATGTGGTGATCCACTATCGCAGTTCGGCGGAAGCGAAGACCGCGGCGCTCGGCGGACACGCCGACATTTTCGCGGCCAACATCAGCGAAGTCGCCGAAGACGTAAAAGCCGGAAACATCCGCGTGCTCGGCGTGATGTCGCCGACGCGCTCCAAGTTCCTGCCCGACGCGCCAACCTTCAAGGAGCAGGGCTACAACCAGGTCTGGTCGGTGTCGCGCGGCATCGCGGCACCCGCCGATCTGCCGAAGGACATCGAGACGGTGCTGACCGGCTATCTCGAGAAGACACTGACCTCGAAAGACCATCAGGCCAAGGCGGAGGGCCTGAGTCTGGAACCCTCGATCATCAAGGGTGCGGATTACCGCAAATTCCTGAAGGACAACGAGCAGGCCACCAAGAGGCTGATGGGCTGGTAGCCCGTCAGCTTTTCCTGATCCGGAAGGTCAGCACGCGGCCTTTCTTGTCACTGCCCTCGATCGCGTCACCGGTCTCGCGGACGAGATTGGGAATGTCGATCGAGGCCAGCGGATCGGTGCACTCGATCTCCAGCACGTCACCCTCCGCCATTTTGGACAGGAGCTTGCGCGCCTTCAGCGCCGGGAGCGGGCATTTGAGCCCGCGCATATTGACCTTGGTTTCCGCCATTTTCCGACACTGGACACCCCGCCCCGCACACGTCAAGTTCCTCTGATGGCGGCGGAAATCGAAAACCAGCGGATCGCGAAGCTGACCCCGCTGAACGAGGTGGTCCAGAGCTTTGACACCTCGGTCGAGCCGGTGGCACCGCGTGAGGAAGATATCGGCACGGCGCTCGGCAAGACGCTTGCTGCTGACATGGGCGTCAGTGAGGCATGGCCCGCGGCGGCGATCGCGCTCCGCGATGGTTTCGCAGTGAGTGCCGACCAGACCACCGACGCCAGTTCCTACGCGCCCGCCCCGCTGTCGCCCGCGCCGGTTCGCGTCGATGCCGGCGATCTCCTGCCCGCGCAAGCCGATGCGGTCGCGCCGCTCGATGCGGTCAATGCGCAGGGCGCGGCGCTTGCATCTGTCGCGCCGGGTGAAGGCGTATTGCCCGCTGGCGCGGATGCCGCGCCCGGCGTGGTGCGTCTGACGGGTGGACGTCTGCGCAAGATAGATGTCGCGACGCTCACTGCGCTCGGCGTGAAGCGCGTAATGATCCGTGAGCCGCGCGTGCATGTCGTGGCGACAGGAAAGAGCGACGTGATCGCAGCCGCCACAGGTTTGATCGCGAATGCCATCGACAGCGACGGCGGATTTTCGATTCGTACAGATAATCTCGAAACATCGTTGAAAGACGGCAGCACGGATTGCGTCGTTGCCATCGGCGGCACCGGACAGGGCAGGAACGACAATAGCGTGAACACGCTCGCACGCATCGGAAAGATTCTCTTCCACGGAATCGGCATCACACCGGGCGAAACCACTGCGTTCGGTTTCGTCGGCAAGCGTCCCGTGCTTCTTCTCCCTGGACGAGTCGACACGGCGCTTGCGGGATGGCTCACGGTCGGCCGCCGGATGCTGGCGCGGCTGTGTTTCCGGTTGATGGAGGAGCAGCCCTTCCCCGCCGAGCTTGGCCGCAAGATCGTGTCGCCGCTCGGTCTTGCCGAAGTGGTTCCGATCCGCCGCCGAGCCGGACTGGTCGAGCCGCTTGCGAGTGGCTATCTGCCCATGCAGGCGCTCGCGCGTTCGGAAGGCTGGATCCTCATTCCGGCGGATAGCGAGGGCCATCCGCAAGGAGCGCGCGTGATCGTGAGGCCTTGGCCATGAGAATCGAAAAGTGACGACGAAACCGCAACCGACCGAGAGCGAACTGCTCGCCGCCGTGCGCAACGCCGCGCGGCAGGAGCAATTCCTTGAAGTGGTGTCCGCGGAAGATGCGCGCCGCCGCTTCGAGAAGAATCTCGATCTCACGCCGCTACCCGGTGAGCGCGTTGCGCTCGCGGCTGCACTCGGCCGTGTTCTGGCGAACGATCTGATCGCGCCCATTGATGTGCCGCCGTTCGACCGCGCCAATGTGGACGGCTTCGCCCTAAAGTCCTCCAACACCTTGGGCGCGACCGACGCCGCGCCGAAACAGCTCGCGCTGAATGCCGAAATCATCGCCTGCGGTCACGCGCCGAAGCTCGAGGTCCACCCCGGCACCGCAACCACCATCGCGACCGGCGGTGTGGTGCCGCGCGGCGCCGACGCCGTGGTGATGGTCGAGAACACCGAGCTGATCGAGCGCATCCCCGCGATTGAGCTTCGCCGCGCGATTTTGCCCGGCCAGTTCATCTCCTACGCCGGCTCCGACATCGCGCGCGGCGAAACGCTGCTGCGCAAGGGCCAGCGGATCGGCTCGCGCGAGATCGGCATGATGGCCGCCTGCGGCCTCGCCGAGATCGAGGTCGTGCAGAAGCCGAAGGTCGCCGTGCTCTCGACCGGCGACGAACTGGTCGCTGTCGGCAGTCCGCTGCGCCCCGGCGGCGTCTACGATTCCAACGGCGCGATCGTCGCCGCCGCCGTCACCGAAGCGGGCGGCGAGGCCATCACGTTCGGCGCCTATCCCGACGACGAGGCCGCGCTCGAACAGGCTGTGCGCAAGGCGCTCGACGCCTGCGACATGGTCATCCTTTCCGGCGGCACGTCGAAAGGCGCAGGCGATCTCTCGCACGGCATCGTCTCGAAGCTCGGCAAGCCCGGCATTCTTGTACACGGCGTCGCGCTGAAGCCCGGCAAGCCGCTGTGCCTTGCGGTCGCGAACGGCAAGCCGGTCGTCGTCCTTCCCGGCTTTCCGACGTCGGCGATCTTCACCTTCCACGCCTTCGTCGCGCCGGTGATCCGCGCGCTGGCGGGCCTGCGACCCGAAGCCGCGAAAACTGTCGAGGCCAACGTGCCGCTCCGCATTCCCTCGGAGATGGGCCGCAAGGAGTTCGTGCTGGTCTCGCTCATTGAAGGCGCCGAAGGCCCGGTCGTATTCCCGATCACCAAGGGCTCCGGCGCGGTGACGAGCTTCTCGCAGGCCGACGGCTTCATCGAGATCGACGCACTCGCCTCGTCGCTCGATGCCAACACGCAATCCAAGGTCACACTGATCGGCAGCGCCGCGCACGCGCCGGACGTCGTCATCATGGGCAGCCACGACGTCGCGCTCGATGTCGTTGTCGGCGCGCTCGCCGAACGCGGCTTCTCCGCACGCACGATCGCGGTCGGCAGCCAGGGTGGCGTCGCCGCTGCGAACAACGGCCAGTGCGACCTCGCGCCCGTGCATCTCGTCGACGCGAACGGCGTCTACAACGAGCATCTGCTGTCGCCCGGCCTCTCGCTCGTCAAAGGCTGGCAGCGCATGCAGGGCGTTCTGTTCCGTCAAGGCGACAAGCGCTTCGAGAGCAAGAGCGCGCAGGACGCGGTGAAGGCAGCGCTCGCCGATCCGTCCTGCCTGATGGTCAACCGCAACGCGGGCGCGGGCACGCGCGTCCTCATCGACAAGCTGCTCGCGGGCGCGAAGCCGCCGGGCTACGCCAACCAGCCGAAATCGCACAACGCGGTCGCCGCCGCCGTCGCGCAGGCACGCGCCGACTGGGGCATGGCGATCGAGCCGGTCGCCAAGATGTACGGCCTCGGCTTCCTGCCGCTGTCGCCGGAGGAATACGACTTCCTGCTGGTCGAAAGCCGCAAGGACCGCCCGGCTGTTCAGGCGTTTCTCGCCGCGCTGCGCGACCCGAAGACGAAGGAGCGCATCCGCGCGCTCGGGATGCAGCCGGCGGACCTCTAGTTCACGTGTCGTGAGGGTTCAGGTCCGGGTGGTCTTTCAGGATCTCAAGCAAGATATCCTCGCGGATAATTCGAAGTATGCCACCCAATACGGCGACGTAGCGCCTCTTCTCTTCCTCATCAGCAATACCGGTTATTGCCAGATCGACCGCTCCAATCTTCTCATTCAAAGCCATCGCCGCATCTATGATCTGCGATGCGATCTTCCGCTCCACAGGCAGTCTCCTATCCGCATTGAACAAATGGCTCTGAGTGACGGGGGCCTGACTACTCCACCTTCACGCCAGCATCCTTGATCACCTTCTCCCACTTCGCATTGTCGCGCGAAATGCGCGCGGCGAACTCCGCGGGCGGGCTACTGATAGAGTAGATGAAGTTCGGCGTCAGGAATTTCGCGCGGAATTCCGGATCGGCCAAAATCTTCTGCGTCTCCGCGCTGATCTTGTCGACGATCGCCGCAGGCGTGCCTTTCGGCGCGGCAAGCCCGTACCACGAGCCCGCCTCGTAACCCGGCAATCCGGCCTCGGCCAAAGTCGGCACATCGGGATATTGCGGCAGCCGCGCGGTCGAGCCGAAGCCGAGCACATTCAGCTTGCCCGACTGCCAGTGCTGCGACACCAGCCCGATGGAGACGATCATCATCTGGATATGCCCGCCGAGCAGATCGTTGATCGCGGGTGCGGCACCGCGATAGTGCACCGGCGTGAACTTCGCGCCGGTCGTCTGCTCCATGACGATGATGTTGAGGTGCCCGCTGGTGCCCGGCCCGAACGTGCCGTAGTTGAGCGTGTTCGGTTTCGCCTTGCCGAGCTCGATCAGCTCCTTCAGCGTCTTCGCCGGTACCGACGGATTGAGCACCAGCGCCTGCGGGCTGATGCCGAGCCCGGTGATCGGGATGAAGTCGTTCGCCGCGTCGTAGGGCAGCCTGGCGTAGAGATGCGGGTTCATCACGAAGGACGCATCCGCCGTCACCAGGAGCGTGGTGCCATCCGGCGCCGACTTCGCGACGAACTCAGTGCCGCTGTTGCCGCCCGCGCCCGGCTTGTTGTCGATGATGACCTGCTGGCCGAGCGCATCGCCGAGCCGCTGGCCCACCGCGCGGGCCAGGATGTCGGTGATGCCGCCCGCAGCGAAGGGCACGACGATACGAATGGGCTTGTCGGGATAGGGCTGCGCCTTGGCCGGGCCTGCGAGCGCGAGACAAAGCCCCGTTAACGCCAGAAATATCCGCCCCAGAGTCATTTTATTACCCCGTGTTATAACGGGATCGTAGATCATACATTCTGCACGTCACAAGGTTTCTCGATCGATCATGCGCATCATCGGCCTCGCGGGCTGGAGCGGTTCGGGCAAGACGACGCTGGTCACCAAGGTGATCCCGCGCCTGATCGCGCGCGGCATTCGCGTCTCGACGGTCAAGCACGCGCATCACGGGTTCGACCTCGACCAGCCTGGCAAAGACTCGTTCATGCACCGCGCCGCGGGCGCGACCGAGGTCGCGATCAGCTCGGCCAACCGCTTCGCGATCCTGCATGAGCTGCGCGGCGAGCCGGAGTGGAATTTGAAAGACCTGCTCGCAAAGCT
This sequence comes from Pseudomonadota bacterium, assembly GCA_040756555.1. Taxonomy (GTDB): domain Bacteria; phylum Pseudomonadota; class Alphaproteobacteria; order Rhizobiales; family Xanthobacteraceae; genus Z2-YC6860. The sequence goes on from JBFLYS010000011.1 coordinate 112,017, forward strand.
CTCGCCGGTCGATCTCGTCCTGGTCGAGGGCTTCAAGCGCGATGCGTTTCCGAAGCTGGAGATTCATCGCAAGGACAACGGCAAGCCGCTGCTGCATCCGGAAGACCCGCGCATCGTTGCGATTGCCGCCGACGTCGCGCTGCCACAAGCGAAGGTGCCCGTCGTCGATCTGAACGATATCGAAGTCATCTGCGATCTGCTCTTGAAGCACGCGGTGCCAATCGAAGCCGCGATGGAACCGGCCTGATGGCGCAGCTCACCGACGATTGCTTTGCATTCTCCGGCCCGCTGATGCCGCTTGCGGACATGGAGAAGCTCATCGTCGAGCGCGTGCAGCCTGTCGCAGAGACCGAAGTCGTGTCGCTCAATGCCGCGCGCGGCCGCGTCATTGCGGAAGATACCGCTTCGCAGATCAACCTGCCGCCGTTCGACAACTCGGCCGTCGACGGTTACGCCGTGCGCCACCGCGATCTCGCGGCGAGCGGCGAGACGAAGCTGAAGGTCGCGGGCCGTCTCACCGCCGGCAAATCGTCCGAACCGATCGAAGCCCATCAGGCCGTCCGCATCTTCACCGGCGCGCCGATGCCGGCGGGCGCGGACACCGTCTTCATGCAGGAAGACGTGCAGACCGACGGCGGCACGGTGATCCTGCCGTCCGGTCTGAAGCTCGGATCGAACCGCCGCCTCGCGGGTGAAGACGTGAAGAAAGGCGCGGTCGTGCTTCCCGCCGGACGTCGCCTCGCCGCACAGGACATCGCGCTCGCCGCCGGCATTGGCCTCACGAAGTTGAAAGTCCGCCGCCGCGTACGCGTCGCGTTGTTCTCCACCGGCGATGAGATCGTCGAGCCGGGTGCGGCGCGGCCGGACGCCGCGACCTACGACGCCAATCGCTATCTCCTCATCGGCATGCTGGAGCGGCTCGGCGCAACCGTCACCGATCTCGGCATCATCAGGGATGAGCCGGTCGCGCTTGCCAAAGCCATCGGCGACGCCGCGAAGAACCACGATCTCGTTCTCACCTCCGGCGGCGTCTCGACCGGCGAAGCCGACTACGTCCGCGACGCGGTCGAGAAGGTCGGCAAGCTGGTGTTCTGGCGTGTCGCGATCAAGCCGGGCCGCCCGGTCGCGATGGGCGTCATTGGCGGCGCGGCCTTCATGGGCCTGCCCGGCAATCCGGTTGCCGCGTTCGTCACCTTTGCGCGCGTCGTTCGCCCGCTGCTGCTTCGCCTCGCGGGCGCGCAGCCCGAGCCGCTCACCGCGCTGCCGGTGCGGCTGTCGTTCGCCTACAAGAAAAAGAGCGGCCGCCGCGAGTACGTGCGCGTCGCGCTGCGCCGGGCCGCCGACGGCACGATTGAGGCCGTGAAGCATCCGCAGGACGGCGCGGGCGTCATCACCTCGCTGACCGAAACCGACGGGCTCGCGGAAATCACCGAGGACGTGACGAAGCTGGAGCCCGGCGCAACCGTTGGCTTCCTCTCTTACGCGACGCTGATCGGCTAGGCGTCCGGGTATTGCGCTGCGAGTTTTTCGGCGCGCGCCACATCGTCCGGCGTGTTCACGTTCAGGAACGGATCGACCGGCTCCGCCGGCCAATCGGCTAACGCTACTCCATGACGTGCGGTCCAGACCTCGATTTTGCGGAGGTCCTCATCCACGAGCGCGTGGCGCAAGTCCTGACGCAGCGACACCGGCCACAGCGCCACCACGGGATGCCGCCAATCGCCCGAATGCGCGCAAGCGATCGGTTTGTTCTCCAAGCGCCGCGCCTCTTCGAGTCGCGCCACCAAATCGCGCGGCAGGAACGGACAATCGCCAGGAACGCTTGCGACCGTATCGACATCCGGCGCATGCACCGCGGCCCAGTCGAGCCCGGCGAGGATGCCGGCCAGCGGGCCCGCAAATCCTGGAACGTCGTCCGGCACCACCGGCAGATGCGTGAAGGCGAAGCGCGCCGGATCGCCGTTGGCGTTGATCACCATCGATTTGCACTGAGGCGCGAGCCGTTCGAGCGCGCGGGAAAGAATACTTTGCCCGCCGATGGTCGTCATGGGCTTGTCGCCGCCGCCCATGCGCCGCGCGAGGCCGCCGGCAAGCACGAGGCCGAGCACGCCGGACTTAGTCGTCATGCATCGCCGCCTTGCGCCGATGCTTGGAGCTTTCCTCCTCGACGAACGCCAGATCCTGGTCAAACACGATGCGCTCCGCCCCCGCGAGCGCGACGAAGCGCTTGCCGCGCGCGCGGCCGACGAGCGTGAGGTTCGCCTTGCGCGCCAGCTCGACGCCCCAGGCGGTGAAGCCCGAACGCGAGACGAGGATCGGAATGCCCATGCGCACGGTCTTGATGACCATCTCGGAGGTGAGCCGCCCGGTCGTATAGAAAATCTTGTCGTCGGGCCGCACGCGATGCTTGAACATCCAGCCCGCGATCTTGTCGACCGCGTTGTGACGGCCGACGTCTTCCATATAGACCAGCGGCTGATCGCCCTGCGCCAGCACGCAGCCGTGGATCGCGCCAGCCTCGAGATAGAGCGAAGGCGTGGTGTTGATCTTGTTGGTCAGCGCATAGAGCCACGAGGTGCGAAGCTCCGCCGACGGCAGCTTGACCTCCTCCAGCGCCTCCATGAGATCGCCGAACACGGTGCCCTGCGCGCAGCCCGAGGTCTGCACCTTCTTCTTCAGTTTCTTCTCGTAGTTGGTCTTGCGCTTGGTGCGCACCACGACCACCGCGAGGTCCTCGTCGTAATCGACCGAGGTGATCGTGTCGTCCGGTAGCAGCATGTGCTGGTTGAGCAGGTAACCGATCGCCAGATATTCCGGATAGTCGCCGATCGTCATCGCGGTGACGATCTCCTGCGAATTCAGAAAGATCGTCAGCGCGCGCTCGACCACTACCGCGGTCTCGACCTCAGCGCCGGTCTGGTCCACGCCGATCACACGCTCAGACAGCCGCTGGTCGAGCGGGTCCGGCTTGATCAGGTAGTCCTTGGGTTTCGCGGGGATGCGCGGCATGCGACACTTATATAGGAGTTCGGCAGGCCAAGGAAAAGCAGGTGAAGTACGTTTCGGGCCATCAATCCAACGGCCGGCGTTTTATGATCGAGCGCGACGAAAGCGTGGGCTTTTATCTCTACGTATATGAAGACGACCGCTGCGTTCGAGACCACCTGCAAGACAGTCTCGAACTTGCCGTCCAACAAGCCTTCGAGGAATTCTCTGTACCCAAGGATTCTTGGCAGCGCGCCGAAGACTGAACTACTCCAGCCCGAAATCCTTAAAACGGGCCTTCGACGGCGCGCTCGTCAGGAACACCATGAACTCCTTGGCCGCCGCATCAGCGCCCACCGGGATCGCGGCCGCATAGCCGTTCACGTATTCGATCTCCTTCGGCAGCGGGCCCACCACCCGCGTGCCCTCGACCGGAATGAACTCACTCGTGAACGTGATGCCGATTTCCGCGCGGCCCTCAACCAGAGACATCGCGCATTCGCGGCCGGTCTTGCACAGCACCATCTTCGGCCTGAGCTGGTCGTAGATGCCCCAACGCTTCAGCAGGTCCGCGAAGTAGATGCCCGACGAGCCGCCGTGCGCCGGATCGTTGCAGGCGATCGAGCCCGCGAAGTTCAGCATCTTCTTGAAATTCTCCACCGTCGCGATGTTTGGCATCAGCATGCCGTCGCGCACAGCAACACCGCAGGTCGCCTTGCCGAGCTGCGCGCTGCTCCCCGGCACGAATCGGCTCTCCTTCTCCAGCGCCTCAATCACCTGCGACGAGAGGATGATGACGTCCGGGCTGTCCCCGCCCACGAACCGCGTCCGCAACGCGCCGACCGTGTTGAAGATCAATTCAACCGTGTGCCCGCTCGCCTTCTCGAACGCCGGCGTCAGATCGTGCACAGGCCCTTCCATGGCGCCCGCGCTCATCACTCTCAGCTTGGCCATTTCCTATTCCCTATCCCGGCAGGAACGCGGTCGTACCGTTCGCGTCCGTTATTGTCTCGACCGGCGCGTTATACAGCTTTTCGAGCTGCTCGCGGTTGAGCACCGCACGCACCGGCCCCTCGCCGATCCGTGTCCCATCGCGTAGGAGAAACGCACGATCGGCCGCGCGTAGCGCGTGGTTCGGATCGTGGGTGGTGAACAGCACGCCGTGGCCGGATTCCGCGAGCGCGCGGATCTCGCGTATCACCTTGCCCTGGTTGCCGAAGTCGAGGCTCGCAGTCGGCTCGTCGAGCACGATGAACTGCGGCTCCTGCGCCAGCGCCCGTGCGAGCAGCGCCAACTGCCGCTCGCCGCCGGAGATCATCGTGTAGGGCCGTTCGCTCAGGTGCGCGATGCCGAACCGCTCCAGCGCCTGCGCCGCGACCGCGCGGTCCTTCGCCGTCGGCCGGCTGAACAGGTTGCCATGCGCGGTGCGGCCCATCAGCACGATGCTCTCGACCGTGAACGCAAACGTCGCGTTGTGCGTCTGCGGCACATAGGCGATCAGCCGCGCGCGCTCCTGCGCCGCGTAGCCACCGAGTGCCCTGCCGCCAAGCTGCACGTCGCCAGCCTTCGGCGCGAGCAACCCCAACAATGTCTTGAGCAGCGTGGTCTTGCCGCCCCCGTTCGGGCCGAGCAGCGCCAGCACCTCACCCTTCGCGAGCGCGACGTCGAGCCCGCTTCCGACGGTGCGGTCGCTGTAGCCGATGGTGAGGCCGCGGCCTTCGAGGATCATGACCACGTCCTCGAGACGCTGGCCAAAAGCCAGATGAAGAACGGCGTGCCGACCAGCGCGGTGAGAATGCCGAGCGGAATCTCGACCGGCGCGACCGTGCGCGCCAGCGTGTCGATCACCAGCAGGAAGCCGCCGCCAAGGAGTGCCGCCGCCGGAATGAGCTTGGCGAAATCCGGTCCGACCAGCGTGCGCGCGAGGTGCGGCACCACGAGCCCGACCCAGCCGATCACGCCCGCGGTTGCGACGCTCGCCGATGTCACCAGCGTCGCCGCGGCGACGATCACGATCCGCAGCGGCCCGGTCGGAAGTCCGAGCGCGCGGGCCTCCTCGTCCGGCAGCGACATCGCATTCATGCGCCAGCGCAGCAGGAACAGTACCAGCGCGCCGAGCAGCACAGGTCCGAACAACGGCATGAGATCGGCCGCGTTGGTCGCGGACAGGCTGCCGAGCAGCCAGAACGTCATCGCCGGAAGCTGGTTGTAGGGGTCCGCGAGATACTTCACGAGGCCGACACCCGCGCCGAGCAGCGCGCCGATCACCACGCCCGTGAGTACCAGCACGAGCACCGGATCGCGCGCGCGAACCGCCGAGCCGATCAGATACACCGCCGCCACCGCAACCAAACCGCCGATGAACGCAAAGCCCTGGATCGCAAACACGCCGAGCGAAAAGTAAATCCCGAGCACCGCGCCGAGCGCCGCGCCCGACGACGCGCCGAGAATGTCCGGCGACACCAGCGGATTGCGAAACAGGCCCTGGAACGCCGTGCCCGCGACCGCGAGCGCCGCGCCCACCATCGCAGCGGCAAGCACACGCGGGCCTCTCACCTGCCAGATCACGTTCTCGACCGCGCCCGCGACGTTCGGCGCGCGGCCGGTCAACTTCGCAACGATGACTTCAAACAGATCGGACACCGCGACCGGATAGCGCCCGACGATGAACGCCAGCAGCAGTCCCGCGATGAGGACGGCGAACGCGATCAGCAATCCAGGGGCGGCGGAGCGGCTCAACGTCCGCCTCCGTGTCCGCTATCATGCGCCCGACAACCGGTGTCATCACCCGCGAAAGCGGGTGATCCAGCTCTTCCGCCATGAGCCAGGAACGCAGCTACTGGGTTTACGTGCTCGCCAGCAAGATCGGCGGCACGCTCTACATTGGCGTGACGAACGATCTGGTGAAGCGCGTTTATCAGCATAAGGAGGGACTCGTCGAAGGGTTCACAAAGAGACACGACGTTCACAGGCTAGTTTACTTCGAACAGCATTCGGAGATCGAGGCGGCAATTCGGCGAGAGAAGCGGCTGAAGAAGTGGAAACGGGAATGGAAGATCAGGCTGGTCGAGGAGTCCAACCCGAACTGGGTTGATCTTTACTGGAGTATCGCCCAGCCATAACCCGGCCATCGGCGTCCTCGCCCGTGCAGGCGGGCGATCCTGCTCTTGTATATGTGAATGAAGTGAAGCGCTGGATGCCCCGCCTGCGCGGGGCATGACACCTGAGTGTGCGGCGGGCAATTGCAGGCCGCCGTCAATCCCTCCCCGCCAGCACACGCTCGATCTGCGCGTCGTTCGGGGTCACGTGGTAGAACCGCGTGTAGAAATCCTTCGCGAGCGGCTTGATGTCCTCCGGAAACTGCTCGGGATAGAGAATCTTCGCGAGCCACCATAATCCCGCGAGCCGGTTCACCGACGGCGGGAAATCGACCCAGCCGAACGGCAGCTTCGGCGACAGGTGGACACGGCCGTTCTTCACCGCGTTGACCGGCGCCCACACCGGATCGGTCTTCACGCTCGCCGCGAAATCGCGGTCGATGGTGACGATCACCTCCGGATTCCACAGCAGCACCTGCTCGATCGAGACCTGCGTGAGCCCGCCCTTGCGCTCCGCCGCGACGTTCTTCGCGCCGAGATACTCGATGGTCTCGACGTTGATCGAACCGCCGAGGCCGGTCTCGAGCCCCCGCGGCCCTCGCGCGAAATAGGTTCGCGGCCGCTTGTCGTCGGGAATCCTGGCGATCCGCTCCCGGATCGTCTTCATCGTATCTTCGGCGTATTTCGCGAGACTCTCGCCCTCCTTCTCGCGATGCGTCAGTGCGCCGAGAGTGCGGTAGGTAGCCGCCGCCGCATCGAAGCGCCCATCGAGCAGCGCATAGGGAATGCCGGTCTGCTCCTGCACGCGTTTCGCCAACGACACAAAGGTTTCACTGGTCGAACCGACATCGAGAATGAGATCGGGCTTCAGCGCCAACACGACTTCGAGGTTCGCGGTGTTGCCGCGCCCGGTGATGCGGCCCACCTCAGGACGCGTGCAGACGTCCGGGATCATGAACGCGCATTCCTCGGCACGGTTGGCGCGTGGCCAGCCGATCAGGAGGTCAGGTGCGAGCGTATAGAGCAGGATCGCCGCCGGAGGCCCTGCCGGAAACACCCGCGCGACCTTCGCCGGTATCTCGATGGCGCGTCCCGTCGCATCGGTCACCGTCGCTGCCCGCGCCAGGCGCGGCATCAGCAGCATGGCCGAAAGGCCGGACAGCAACGCACGGCGGTCGAGATGCATCAAGGTCGGCCCTTCCTACGATATATCCCGATAAATATAACGCACCTGGGCCGGATGCGAAACGCTCAGCGCATCGGTCCGCGCGCCGAGATCTTCCGCGGCTTGACGGCCTTCGACTTCTTCGCCGGCTTCAGCGCGCCCTCCAGATCGCCGAGCCAGCCCTTGGCCGCGCCCGACGCAGCGCTCTCGATGGCGCGGTAGCTGCGGATCAGTTGTTTCCCGAACGGTGTCAGTTCCGCGCCGCCGCCCTGCGAGCCGCCCGGCCGCGCGGTCGTCACCGCCTCGTTGAAGCACTGGTTCATGTCGTCGATGAGAAGCCAGGCGCGGCGGTAAGACATTCCAAGCGCGCGGCCCGCCTGCGAGATCGAGCCGGTGTTGTCGATGGCTTCGAGCAGCCGCACCTTCCCCGGCCCGATCGAACGGTTGGCGCCGAAATCCACGCGCAGGGTCAATCTGGTGTCGCTCATCGAGGTTCCGTCCGCATTGCCGCGGCAGAATACACCGGCCCCAAGAAAAGCGCAGGCCCGCGCCGCTGGCTGCGGCACGGGCCTGTTGATGCGAAACCAGCGTTATTTGGACGAGCCAGCCATATCCTCGGTCAGCATGTCCGACGACAGGCTCTGCCCGCCCATCAGCATGAAGAAGTTGGTGTGCGGCGAGCTCCGCGTCAGGCCGGCGCGATCGTAGAGCCGGTCGATGCTGCGCGACGACGTCGCCGCCCAGATCATCTGGCAACCGGCCTCGCGCGCGATCTCGATCGCACCGTCGATCGCGAGACCCACCGCGCGGTAGGCGGCGTGCGGCGAAAGCTCGGGCGCGCTGACCGGAAAGGCGAGATACGCCGCCTTCGCGTTGGTCAGCCAGATGAAGCACGCCGCAACCGGCTTCCCGCCGAGCATCGCAAGGCTGGCCGTCGGCGGCAGCACGTCGGCAGGAAGGCACTCGTTGTCGCGCGCCTTCCACCACGACGCGACGAGCGAATAGTGCCGCGCCGCGTCGTAACGTTTGAGCCGCAATCCGTTTGCGGTCCGGACAGGCCGGGCGGTTTGCGCCCGGCCGTCGGTATGCGTGTCGCTATGGTCAGCGACCTCGGGCCGCTCAAGCGGCGCGTGGCTTCGCAAATCCATAGTGCTCCTCCATGCGGCGCAGTTCGGCGTTGCGTTCGGTGTCGGCATTCATCGCCGCGAGCCTGCCGACCGCGCCGATGTCGTTGTCCATCTCGGCCAGGTCGGCGCAGATGTACTGTTCGCAGACCAGCAAATGGTTCGCGGTGACGACCGGATAGACCGTCGCCGGCGGAACATCGAGCAGCGTCGCCAGCGACGACTGTTCGACGCGCACCCAGTGGCCGTCCTCGAACACCGCGTGGCGGCCGTTCAGGACCGTGCCGCGGTAGCTGTAGAGATCGGTCGCGAGAACCTCGCCGCGGCCGAGCACCTGACCGCCGAGCAAAGTCTCGTCGCCCATCTTGAGCTGCTCGACCGGCTTGTAGGTGCCGTCGGCCATCGCAATGAGTGTGCCAGCGGTGTGGCAGAAGAAGTGCCGGACCGCATTCGCCGCCTGCCGTGCAATGTCGGCCGCGTGGCGCGCCGCAGCTTCCGCCGCGGCCCTGGCCTGAGCAGCCGCCACTTCGGCCTGGTGGCGGGCTGCAGCAGCTGCCTGCTCGGCGCGATGCCGGGCTTCCGCCGCCGCACGCTCCGCAGCCGCACGAACTTCCGCCGCATGACGCTCGGCCTCGGCCTTGGCGGCAGCAGCCGCGCGTTCAGCGGCAGCCTTGACCTCGGCAGCGTGCTTGGCAGCTTCAGCCGCGGCCTTTTCGGCGGCAGCCTTGACTTCAGCGGCGTGCTTCTCGGCCGCAGCCTTGGCTTCGGCGGCAGCCTTTTCAGCGGCAGCCTTCGCCGCCGCGGCCACTTCAGCCGCGTGCTTCTCAGCCGCGGCCTTCGCGGCGGCAGCTTCCGCCGCGAGCTTGTCGGCAGCAGCCTTCGCAGCAACAGCCGCATCATGCGCAGCCTTTTCAGCCGCAGCCTTGGCCGCAGCCGCAGCCGCTTCAGCAGCGGCTTTGACCTCGGCCGCATGCTTCGCGGCTTCCGCCGCAGCCTTCTCGGCGGCAGCCTTGGCTTGTGCAGCGGCTTCCGCCGCCGCATGTTCCGCCGCGGCCTTGGCCTGCGCAGCCGCTTCAGCGGCCGCATGCTCGGCCGCGGCCTTCGCGTTCGCCGCTGCATTGGCAACAGCTTCGGCCTGATGCTTGGCTGCATCGGCCGCCGCAGCCGCGGCAGCAGCGGCCGCATTCGCAGCCGCATTCGCGGCGTCGGTGGCACCGTGCGCGACGGTGTTCGCCGCGCTGGTCGCAACGCCAGTGATGGCCGCACCGGCCGCATGAGCCGCGTCGGTCGCACCTTGGGCGACGGTGTTGGCTGCAGTGGTCGCACCGCCGGCAATGGCCGCACCCGCCGCATGAGCGGCGTCGGTCGCACCGTGCGCGACGGTATTCGCTGCGTTGGTCGCAATCGTAGCGGCACCATGAGCCAAGTCGGTGACGCCGCCTGCGACTCCGGTGCCGACCGCGATCCCGGCGTTCGCGAAAGCAGCGCCGGTCGCATGAGCCGCGTCGGTCACGCCGCCGGCGATTGCCGAACCCGCGGCATTCGCGGCGTTCGTGATGCCCGCACCCGCAGCATGCGCCGCATCGGTCGCACCATGCGCCACGGCGTCGGCCGCGCCGGTCGCGGTGCCGGTGATGGCCGCACCCGCCGCATGCGCCGCGTCGGTCGCGCCATGCGCCACAGTGTTCGCCGCGTCAGTCGCACCATGGGCGACCGTGTTGCCCACGCCCACCGCGGTGTCGGACACGGCATGCACGCCGGTCATCACCGCGCCATCGACCATACCCTTGTCGAGCGAGATGTTGCCGTCGAACGTCACGCCACCAATGCCGGCTGCGACCGCGACGTGAATGCCGAGATTATACTTGCCGTCCTGCTCGCCGATCAGCGGCGCAAAGCCGACGCCAGCCGAGCCGGGCGTGATCACCGCGCCGCCCGCTTGGGCGGTGACGCCGTGGCTGTCGACGCCGACGGTTTCGCCGAGCGACACGTAGCCGCCCGCGAACGCATTCGCGCCGACCGTCAGGTTTCCGTCGAGCGGCGACAGATTCGCATGCGCACCGGCTTCCGCCTTGCCGCCGGCCTCATAGACCGTCGAGTTGTAGATGTGGGTGCCGGCGCCGACATCGACGTTGTTGGATTGCGTGATGTTGGTGGAAGCGCGCACGCCGCCTTCGATGCCAGCCGAAGCACCCATGCCGACCTTCATATAGACATCGCCGTCGGCGCGGACGGTGTTGTTGTTGGTGAAGCCCGCGCCCATGTCGAGCGAGGTCGAGGCGATGGCGTGGGCGCCAGCCTGCCCGGAGACACCGGTCGCGCCCGCCTTGAACGACGTGTCGATGTCGGCGCCGGCCTGGCTGTGCAAGTTGCCGATCGAGAGTTGGGTGTCGTCCGCGACACCGGCGCGCGCGCCGGCGGTCGCTTGCCAGCCGGTCGCGGTCGTGCCCGACTGGGCGCCGACGTCGGTGCCGGTCAGGATGTCGGTCTGGACGCCGGGATTGGTCTGATTGTGCGGCTGCAACGCGTTCGGTTGCGTCAGATGCAAATCGGTCATCATCTGCGCGTTGTCGTTGTTGGTGACGAGCTGACCGGCGTTCGCAGCTGGCCCGACGCCGCCTGACACGGAGTCGAGTTGATCGAGAGTGAGTTCGCCCTTGTTGCTGTCGATGGAGTTCTGACTGCGGGATTTCTTAGCCATGTGAGATGCCCCTGGAGGTGATGTTCGGGTTGAATGACCTGTCAATTCCGGAATTCCCTCGCCGCCGAGCCGACCATGGCTGTACCGCAGCGTGCATATTCAATAGCGGCCGCGCCAAAACGTCGCTGTGGCAAATACCACTGGCCGTTGCGGTCTTATTTTTTGCAATGGTTGCCAAGGCTTACCAATTGGGGCGCCGTTGCCTCGGACGGCATGATTGCCGATCCGCGTAGGCCTGTATTCCGGATCAGCGCAAAACGATTGTGAAATCGGGGTTCCGTAAACGAAATGCACCGGCGGCATCGCTGCCGCCGGTGCTCATTCAAGAAGCAATATCGTCCTCTTGGCTCTCGCCCGGCGCAACGCTTTACCGGTTGTTAGCGAAACCGGCAGCGGAGCGTCGGAGCGCCCTCAGACGCGCCGCTCAGGCGGCGCGCTGCTGTACAAAGCCGAAGTGCTCCTCCATGCGGTGCAGTTCGGCGTTGCGTTCGACGTCGGCGTTCAGCTTCGCCAGCCGGCCGACTGCACCGATGTCCTCGTCCATCTCGGAGAGGTCGGCGCAGATGTACTGCTCGCAGACCAGGAGATGGTTCGCCGTGACGACCGGATAGACCGTCGCCGGCGGCACATCGAGCAGCGTCGCCAAGTCTGAGTTCTCGACGCGCAGCCAGCGGCCGTCCTCGAACACCGCGTGACGGCCGTTCAGCACCGTGCCGCGGTAGCTGTAGAGGTCGTTCGCCAGCACCTCGCCGCGGCCGAGCACGGTGCCGCCCAGCAGCACCTCGTCGCCCATCTTGAGCTGCTCGACCGGCTTGTAGGTGCCGTCCGCCATCGCGATCGGCGTGCCGGCCGCGTGACAGAAGGTATTCGAGAAGAAGTTGCGAACCGAGCGCGCCGCATCGGCGGCGGCCCTGGCCGCGGCTTCCGCCTGGCGCTGCATTTCAGCCGCAGCACGCTCGGCCGCAGCCCTGGCCTCGGCCGCCGCGCGCTCGGCCGCCGCCTTGGCCTCTGCCGCAGCCCGTTCGGCCACAGCCTTGGCTTCCGCTGCCGCGCGCTCGGCCGCAGCCTTGGCTTCGGCGGCGATACGTGCCGCCTCGCGGGCCGCCGCTTCCTGGGCCGCCTTAAGCTCAGCCGCAGCCCTTTCGGCAGCGGCCTTCGCAGCAGCCGCAACTTCAGCCGCGTGCTTCTCGGCAGCAGCCTTCGCAGCGGCTGCTTCCGCAGCAATCTTTTCCGCCGCTGCCTTGGCTGCGGCAGCCGCTTCCGCAGCAACCTTTTCAGCCACCGCCTTGGCTGCGGCAGCCGCTTCCGCAGCCGCCTTTTCGGCCGCCGCTTTCGCTTCAGCCGCGGCGTGCTCCGCAGCCGCCTTGACCTGTGCGGCGGCCTGCTCCGCCGCGGCCTTCGCCTGGGCGGCAGCGTCAGCCGCGGCTTTCTCAGCCGCAGCCTTCGCCTCCGCCGCCGCATGGGCGGCCGCTTCAGCAGCGCCGGTTGCGGCGGCTGCCGCGGCATGCGCCGCGTCAGCGGCGCCCTGCACGGCGGCGTTCGCCACGCTCGTCGCGGCGGCAGCGGCTGCGTGCGCTGCATCGGTTGCGCCCGAGCCAAGCGCATTGGCCGCACCGATAATGCCCGCGCCCGCCGCGTGCGCCGCGTCTGTCACGCCAGCGCCCACCGTGTTCGCAGCACCGACGATGCCGGCGCCCGCTGCATGGGCCGCATCGGCCGCGCCCTGGCCGACCGTGTTGGCCACACCGACGATGCCCGCGCCAGCCGTGTTCGCTGCGCCGACAATGCCCGCACCTGTCGCGTGCGCCGCGTCCGTGATACCGGCGCCGACCGTATTCGCCGCGCCGGTCACGCCTGCACCAACAGTATTGGCTGCGCCGACAATGCCCGCGCCGGCCGCATGCGCCGCATCCGTCACACCCGAGCCGACCGTATTCGCAGCGCCGACAATGCCCGCACCCGCCGCATGGGCCGTATCCGTGATGCCCGTACCGACCGTGTTGGCCGCGCCGACGATGCCCGCGCCAGCCGCGTGCGCCGCATCGGTCACGCCATGCGCAACCGTGTTGGCCGCACCGACCGTGCCGTCAGCCACCGTGTGCGCCGCATTGACCGTGCCGTGCGCGATGTCGTTGCCGATCTGCTGACCAGCTTGCGCCGCGAGATTGCCGATGAACTGCGTCGCCGGATCGTTGACGACGCCCATCACGCCATCGGCGACCGCATGGCCTGCGCCGACGATCTTGTCGGTGTCGATCGACAGGTTCGCATCGACTGTGAAGCCGCCCAAGCCGAGCGCGCCCGCCATATGAATGCCGACGTTGAAGTTGCCGTCCTGCACGCCAACCAGCGGCGTGAATCCGACGCCCACCGAACCGGGTGAGATGGCGGCAGCGCCGACGCTGCCGCTGACGCCGCCGCCCGAGACGCCGATGGTCTCACCGACCGACAGATAGCCGCCGGCAAAGGCGTTGGCGCCAACCGTCAGGTTGCCGTCGAGCGGCGACAGCTTCGCATGCGCGCCGGCTTCCGCCTTGACGCCAGCCTCCGCGACCGTCGTGTTGTGGAATTCGGCGCCCCCGCCGAGGCCGACGTCATTGGTCTGAGTGAGGTTCTGGTAGGCGCGCACGCCGCCCTCGACGCCCGCGCCGATACCACCGATACCAACCCGCAGATACACGTCGCCGTCAGCGCGCGCGACGCTGTTCGCCGTCACGCCGCCGTCAAGCTCGACCGTGGACGACGCGATGGCGTGACCACCCGCCTGAGTTCGCAAGCCGGCGCCGACGTAGAACGAGGCATCGACATCCGCGCCGGCCTGGCCGGTCCAGGTAATGCCGTCGGCGACGTGCTGTGTATCCGAAACGCCGGTGCGCGCGACGGCGGTGGCTTCCCAGCCCGTCGCGGTCGTGCCTGCCGTCGTGCCGACGTGAGTGCCGGTCTCGATGGGCGCCACGTTGCCGGGCGCGGACGGCGCATGCGGCTGCAACGCATTCGGCTGCGTGAGCTGCAAGTCCGTCATCATCTGCGCGTTGTCGTTGTTGGTGACGACAGGAACGCCGCCGCCGGATACGGCGTCGAGCTGGTCGAGGCTGAGTTCGCCCTTGTTCTTGTCGGAGGTGTTCTGGTTACGAGACTTCTTGGCCATGTGAGTTGCCCCCAGGGGTGATGTTCGGTTGGAAATGACGTTCTGAATTTCGAATTCCGTCGCCGCCGAGCAGGTCGTAGGTCGCGCCGCAGCGTCGCGCATTTAGTTGCCATCGTGCCCGGAGGATCGCTGTGGCAAATCCCACTGGTTGGCGCGGCTCTGCGCGTGTTTTCGGCGATGGTTACCAAGACCCACCGTGTGGATCATCGCCGATCCCCGCAGCGCTGTATTCCCGCTGCGCGCAAGACCGGCTGCCGCCCAGCGCAAGCTGTGGCGGTGGTTAGGGAAAGGCTTCTCGTCCGGGCGTTGGAGCGCCGGAAGATTGCGCAGGCATTTGAAGGAAAACTACGGGGCGGCCCGGCGGGCGAGCCCGTTCGGTGACGCCTCGACGACGCCGTCTGCGACCGGAGGCCGCATCGCGACCAGCGCCGACAACAAACACGCCACGCTGGAGGTGCGGAGCGCGAGATAAGGCTTGCCGAGCTGCTGGCAGGCGCGCTTGGCCGACGTCATCGCGTTGTGACTGATGCAATCGACCGGAAACAGCGTGACATCCGCGCGGCTGATGAGCCCCGGCAGCAAGGCCGCCGCGTGCTCGATGCCGCCGTCGTGGTGCATGAACGCGCCGCCCGCCTGCCGCACCAGCGCATTGAACTGCGGCACCTGATTGGCGCGTCCGCCGACGTAGAGGATCGTCAGCTCCGCGAGATCGAGGCGCGACGCGCCGGCATCGTCCCCGAGACGCAGGAACACGCCGATCCGGTCTTCGATCAGCGACAGCTCGTGTTGCAGAGCGTCCCGTTCGTGCTCGGCGTGCTTTCGTGCGTCTTCGAATTTTTCCGCGCCCGCAAGCTTCTGCTCCAGCCGCTCGCGCTGGCTGGCCTCCCGTGCGAGACGGCGGCTGAGATCGGCGATGGTGTCCTTCAGAGCCGACACCTCTCCGTCTCCGGCAACGGCGGAACGCGCCGCGTCGTTCTCGATCTTCTGCGCCAGCATCTTGTTCAGGCGCTCGATCTTGCCGTCGCGCTCGGTGAAGCCGTTGCGCAATTGCTCCTGCTGCCGCTCGAGCTTGCCGTTCAGCGCCGCGATCTCGTTCTCGAGCTCGCGCATCCTGTGCAGATCCGCGCAATTCGTCGCGCCCATCAAGTGCGACAGCATATGCACGTCGCCGAACGCCTTCTGCACCATCTTGTCGCTGGAGTCGGCGTGGGTCAGCACCGCCCAATAGGCACCCGGCACATCGCCGCCGGTGAACGCCTTCTCCCACAGCGCGGCAATCGCCTGATCGTCCTTCGCCTTGGCGAACTGGTTGAGCGCGACGCTGTGAACGCGGTCGAGCGTCTTTTGCAGGAGCTTCGCGCCCTCCTGCGGCCGCGCCGCAAGGAGAACGCCCAGCATGTGCAGGTCGTGTTCGTCGGCGACATCGGCGCCCGCGACGTTGATCTTCACCAGCAGGCGGCGCAGCTCCGCCGCAGAGAGACAGGTGCCGATGATCGAGCAGTGCAGCGATGTGTTCAGCTCCCAGATCTTGGCCCGGCGCTTCAGCACCTTGGCACGGATCTCGGGCGAAACGTCGATGGGAGCCGCAATCGGCGCGGTCTGCTTGTTCTGTGCCGCAATGCCGATCAGATCGCCGATCGGCCGCGAATTCCGCAGCGCCGGCGGCAGATCGTAAAGATTGCTCAGCAGATGACGCGAATGCGAACCCATAAACCGCCGGTACCTTCGTTATATCCGACAGGATACAGCGAAGGTCGCATAAATCGGAGGGCCTTTTCAAGCCCTCCGATGGGGTCAGTTTCGCGGCCTTCGGGACGGTTGACCGTGCGGCCTTGAAGCGCAGCGCCGCTCAAGCCGCGCGTTGCTGCGCAAGCCCGAAGTGTTCCTCCATGCGGCGCAGCTCGGCGTTGCGTTCGGTGTCGTCGTTCAACGCGGCAAGCCGGCCGGCGGCGCCGATGTCTTCGTCCATCTCGGCGAGGTCGGCGCAGATGTACTGCTCGCAGACCAGGAGATGGTTCGCGGTGACGACTGGATAGACCGTCGCCGGCGGAACATCGAGCAGCGTTGCCAGGCTTGAGTTCTCGACGCGGACCCAGCGGCCGTCCTCGAATACCGCGTGCCGGCCGTTCAAGGTCGTGCCGCGGTAGCTGTAGAGATCGGTCGCGATCACCTCGCCGCGGCCGAGCACCTGGCCGCCGAGTAAAGTCTCGTCGCCCATCTTGAGCTGCTCGACCGGCTTGGTGCTGCCGTCGGCCATCGCAATGAGCGTGCCTGCGGCGTGGCAGAACACGTGGGCGATCGCGTGCCCCGCGCTGCTGAAGGCGTTCCCCACAGAGTGCGCCGCATTGGTGATGCCATGGGCCACCGTGTGCGCGGCACCACTCGCACCATGGGCCACTGTGTGTGCGGCGTTGGTCGCGCCGTGCGCCACCGTGTGCGCCGTGTCGGTCACACCGTGTGCCACGGTATGCGCCGCACCGGTCACGCCATGTGCCACCGTGTGTGCGGCGTTGGTCGCGCCGTGCGCCACCGTGTGCGCCGTGTCGGTCACACCGTGTGCCACTGTGTGCGCCGCTCCGGTTATGCCATGCCCCACCGTGTGCGCCGCTCCGGTTATGCCATGCCCCACCGTGTGCACCGCGCCGGTCACGCCATGTGCCACTGTGTGTGCTGCATCGGTCGCACCGTGTGCCACTGTGTGCGCCGCTCCGGTTATGCCATGCCCCATCGTGTGCGCCGCGCCCGTCACGCCATGAGCCACCGTGTGGGCCGCATCGGTCGCGCCGTGGACCATAGTGTTCGCCGCGTTGGTCGCGCCATGCGTCACCGTATGCGCCGTATCGGTGGCGCCATGCGCGATGTCGCTGCCAAGCTGCTGACCGGCCTGCGCCGCAACACCACCGACGAACTGCACGACCGGGTCGTGATAGATGTTCGTCGCAGTATTGGCGACTGCGTTCACGCCGGTCATCACACCGTGGTTGACCATGTCCTTGTCGAGCGAGATGTTGCCATCGAACGTCACGCCGCCAATGCCGGCTGCGACCGCGACGTGAATGCCGATGTTGTACTTGCCGTCCTGCTCGCCGATCAGCGGCGCAAAGCCGACGCCAGCCGAACCGGGCGTGATCACCGCGCCGCCGGCCGTGGCGGTGACGCCGTGGCTGTCGACGCCGACGGTTTCACCAAGCGACACATAGCCGCCGGCGAAGGCATTCGCACCGACCGTCAGGTTCCCGTCGAGCGGCGAGAGACGCGCCTGCGCGCCGGCCTCCGCCTTGCCGCCGGCCTCGTAGACCGTCGAGTTGAAGACGTGCGTGTCGTGGCCGACATCGATGTTGTTGGATTGCGTGATGTTGGTGGACGCCCGCACGCCGCCTTCGACGCCGGCCGAAGCGCCGATGCCGGCCTTCAGGAACACGTCGCCGTCGGCGCGGGCGGTGTTGTTGTTGGTGAAACCCGCGCCCATGTCGAGCGAGGTCGAGGCGATCGCGTGACCGCCGGCCTGCCCGGAGACGCCGGTCGCGCCCGCCTTGAACGACGCATCGACGTCCGCGCCAGCCTGACTGTGCAAGTTGCCGATCGCGAGCTGCGTGTCGTTCGCGACGCCGGTTCGTGCGCCGGCGGTCGCGGTAAAGCTCGTGGAGTCGTGGGTCGTCGTGGCGCTGACGTCGGTGCCGGTCAGGATGTCGGTCTGGATGCCGGGATTGGTCGAATTGTGCGGCTGCAATGCGTTCGGTTGCGTCAGATGCAGATCGGTCAGCATCTGTGCGCTGTTGTTGTCGGTGATGACCTGACCGGCGCCGCCAGCCACGGAATCGAGTTGATCGAGAGAGAGTTCACCGTGCGTGGACTGCGGCGGCTTGCCGTCGTGCGATTTCTTGCTCATGGCCCTGCCCCTTAAAATCGGTGGTGGCAACGCGCGACAGCGTCAAGAAATCTCGGCCCGAGCCGTGAATTCCAACGGCCGCCGCGTACGAATTTTCATTTCAAAGGACGCAGCCAGGTCGAATTGCGAGACGGCAGCGTTGGCCCGGGTTATTCCCGCTGAGCGCAAAGCGGTGTGGTAATTCCCACAGAGTGTATGTCGATTGACACGCGAGCCTAGCGCGCGGCCCAAGCTGTCGCTAGAGCCTGACTTCGCACGCAGCCGGTTAATGGGGTCGGAAAAAACCTGACAGGGCTATAAGTCGGGTATGCGTCGGCAGCCGCGTTAAACCGTCACGACGCGCTCAGGCGCTCTTGGATTTCTTCTTGGACGTGTTCAGCGCAACGGCGGCGCGAAAGAGCGCCTTCAGCGCCTTTTCGTCGATCTTGTCGCCGTCATGGAAATCGATCGCGCGCCTCACGTTGCCGTCGAGGCTGGAGTTGAAGAGGCCCGAAGGATCGTCCAGCGCGGCGCCGTTGGCGAAGGTCAGCTTCACGGCGGCCTTGTACGTCTCGCCGGTGCAGACGATCCCGTCGTGCTCCCACACCGGAACGCCAAGTGGGTTCGACGGCTTTCGCCACTTCACCTCCTCGACGATATCGGGATCGGCCGCTTTGATGATGGCCCGAACGCGCGCGAGCGTCTCGCCCCGCCAATCGCCGAGCGACTTGATCTTCGCATCGATCAGCCTGGAGGGAGAGTCCGATGCTTTCGCGTCCTTCGCCGCAGTCTTCGCCTTCTTCATCGGCGCCGTCGCTTTTCTCTATTGATTGATCTCAGGTTCGACGAGACGGGCGAGGTTTCGCAACGACTCCTGCCAGCCGAGGTAGCACGCCTCCGGAGGAATGACGTCGGGGATGCCCTCCTGCACGATGCTGATGTCGGTGCCGACCGAGACCTGCTTGAGCTCCACCGTCACCTTCATTTCGCCCGGCAGATTGGGATCGTCGAACTTGTCCGTGTAGCGGAGGCGCGTGCCAGGCACGAGCTCCAGATATTGTCCGCCGAACGAATGGCTGTGGCCCGTCGTGAAATTGCGGAACGATATTCTGTGAGTGCCGCCAACCTTTGCGTCGAGGGAATGCACGGTGCAGGTGAAGCCGTTGGGCGGCAGCCATTTCGCCAAGGCGTCCGCTTCGGTGAAGGCGCGATAGACCTTATCGGGCTTCGTTGCGAAGACGCGGTGCAGTCGAACGGTCCCGGGCATGGTTCCTCTCCTGAACGGATGCTTCAACAAAAGCGGCGGATCGCGACGCAATAATGTCTTTCAATCCACTCCCTTGGGAGCGCCAGATTCATCAGTCATAACGCTTATCTCGGTTGCGTTCGTATGCGCCGTTCACATTCTCTCGCCGGGCAATTGGCTCGCTTGCTTCACCCAGGCGGCAAGCTGAGCTTCGTCGAGCTGGTCGTCCTCGTAAATGTCGAGATAGCGCACGTCCTTTTGTTTGGACTCGCCGGGCGGTAAAGGGCGCAGCGATGCACCGCGGAAGAAAGCCACTTTCACGTATTTCGTGAAGCAGTGAAGGCCGAGGAACCAGACTCCCTCCTCGATACCATAGAACGGCGAGTTCCATTTGACGGCCTTGAGCACGCCGGGGACCGTACGTTCAATGAGCGCGTCGAGGCGGCGGCCGATGTCGCGTTTCCAGCCCGGCATGGCCGCGATGTAGGCCTGCACCGGCGCATCGCCGTAGCCTTTCGCGACCTGAGGATTGCCGCCTGAGAGGAGCTTCGGCTTCGCAGGGTCCTGTTTCGTCACACCCGGTTTAGCGGCCTTTTTCCTTGCGACCTTCGCCGACTTCTTTGATGTCTTGTTTGGTGTCTTGCCGGCCATCGCGTTCACTCCAACCTAGCGAAGCCATTGAAATGCGCGCTCGATAAACGCGCGACCATTTTCACGAACCGGTTCCGCGTGCGCCATAAGCACCTTCTCGGCAGGCCAAGCCAGGATGCGCTCCAAACCTTCACGGGCCGCCTTGCGATCGACGAAAGCCATGCGGAATTTCTTCGGCACCTGCGGATGAGCGGCGACCATTCCATCCAACCGTGCGACCAGCGCACGCCAACCGGTGAACCATCCCGGCTGGAAATGCTGGACCAAGTCCGCGAACAGGACGACGCCACTCTTGCGATGGAAGAACACCACCTCCGTGGTGAGGAGATTGCCGCGCATCGGCACTTGCTCGATCTGGCCGGCCCAGGCCTGCGCTGGCTCATCGTCCAAATCCTTGTCGAATGCGATATCCTTGCAGCGTTCGCGCGACCCCGGCGCGGCGTAAAGCACGGCGTCTGGATATGCCGCACGCCACTCCTGCAAGAAAAGATGGTGCAGCGAGTTGGGCGTGACCAGAACGCGGACCTTGCCGAGTGAATCGATCTGGGCGCGGAGCTCCGGGGAAACAGCGACAGGGGACCATAGAAAAAGCCCGCCGTCCGCGAGACGAATGATGGCCATGCGCGTTGGATAGCGAAAACCAAGGCTGGCCACGGTTGGGCCGGCCGCAATCCAGATATCGCTGCCAAATTGTTCAAGAACCGCCACCGCCGAATCTTGCATCGACACACGTCCCTCACACGCCGGTTTGCTCTTATCCGCCGGCGCCTCGCGCGCCGCGCCACTTGGCGGCATACGGAAGCACGAACATGTGCAAGCCTGTGAACAGGATCAAGAACAGCGGAAGAAGCGGCGAGTAGACGATCCAGGCGGGAGGTTCCCCCAATCCCATGGCGACGAAGTTGGCGACGACGGTCCCCGTAAAGATGATCGACAGCCAGCGGTGGAACTGCCGGATCCATGTGTTCCAGTTCAATCGAACCTCCTTTGGGAGCGAACCGCTTCCGTCATTCTGGCGAATGGCGGACGCCTTCGATGAAGGCGGCCAGATTGGAAAGCGACGACGTCAGGCCGGCTTCGTGATCTTCGGCGCGGATTCCGGCAGGCACATTGTCCGCCGTGATCGCGAGCATGGTTTCTTCGGCCTCGGGTTTGAGGGTCCATGTCATCGTCATGATCCCGGCGAATGCAGGGTCGGGTGAATCGAATGTAAATCTCTGGGTGACGCGGCGGTTCGTTTCGAGCTCCACGAACTCTCCCCTCACCACATCGGTCTTCGGCGTCGACTTTCCTTGCGTGTAGCCGGAATCCTCGAACGTCAGAGTCATGCAAAACGCGCCGCCGGGCCGCGGGTCGAATTCCTCGATCGAGCCGCGGGCGCCGCTCGGCGGCAGCCATTCAACCACCATGGCGGGATCCACCAGCGCCCGATAAACGACGTCCGGAGGCGCCGCGATGAGACGTGAAGCCCTGTCGGTCCTTGTCATGCTCGCTCCACTTCTACTCACTCCGCTCCTGGCCGGGCAGTTTCACTCCGCCCGCTCCGTCACCTGCTCGAGCTTGGCGAAGAACTGCTGCCATCCGGCCTTGGCGCCGCCGAAGGCCTGCTTCTGATCCGGCCGGAAGCCCGACTGCTCCATGCGCAGGTGCGTCCCCTTGCTCGTCGGCGTGAGCGTGAAGGTCACGACGCTCGTCAGGTTGTAGGCCGCGTCGTCGTGCTTGAAATTCCAGGTGTAGGACAGCGTTCTGTCCGGCTCGACGGCGAGGACCTCGCAGTCCAGCACGCCGCCCCATTCCCCGCGAAGATTGAAGCGGTGCCCCACGGCTGGCTTGAAGTCGTTCTTCATCAACCACTCCTCGATCAGGTGCGGCTGCGTGAGCGCGCGCCAGAGCTTTTCCGGCGGATGGGAAATCTCACGTTCGACAACGACGGTGCGCGTTTCGGCCTGTGGCTCGTTCATTGGTCCATCCTTTTCAGCAGGCTTTCGAGGTCATCGAACCGCTTCTCCCAGAAGCCGGCCATCCGGCTGGTCCAGTCGATCAGCGGGGCCAGGGCGCCGAGCTGTGCGCTGTAGTGCGTCTGTCGGCCTTCATGACGGTCGCGCACCAGCCCGGCCTGTTTCAGAACGCCGAGATGCTTCGAGACAGCCGGCTGCGAGACCTTGGCCCGAACCGTCAGAGCCCCGACCGTCTGCTCTCCGTCGCGACACAATCGTTCGAAGATGGCCCGCCGCGTCGGATCGGCGAGCGTTCTGAACAGCACATCATGAGCGTTCGACATTTTTATCAATAACCCATTGGTTATTGATTGACGTATAACTGGCGAGTTATGCGTGAGTCAAGCAAGAGCGCAGAGCCTAAAATGCCACGGCCGGCCCGTGGGGGGCCGGCCGCGAGAACAATCATTGCAAGATCAAATGATCGGAAGCCGCGCTCAGTCCACGCCGACCATGACATCGCTCGCCTTGATCACCGCATAAGCGGTCATGCCGGTGGCGAGCTTGAGTTCGTCGACGGCCTCGTTGGTGATCGCCGCGGTGACAATGGTGCCGCCGACATCGATCTTCACATGCGCCGTGGTGGCGCCCTTCTTCACTTCGGTGACCTTGCCCTTGAGGCGATTGCGTGCGCTGAGCTTCATGAAAATCTCCTGTTATCGAGACAAAATGGAATCCGCGATGAATGTCCTTCCGACGACAATATGAACTTTGCAAGGCGGAAAACAAACCGGCGGCCGGAATGTCCCGGCCGCCGGCATGATCGCTTAAGCTTTCCGTTCAGGCCGCGCGTCGCGGCGCAAATCCGAAGCGCTCTTCCGCGCGGCGCAGTTCGTTGTTGCGTTCGGTGTCGGCGTTCATCGCCGCGAGACGGCCCACCGCACCGATGTCCTTGTCCATCTCGGCGAGGTCGGCGCAGATGTACTGCTCGCACACCAGCAGATGGTTCGCGGTGACCACCGGATAGACCGGCGTCGGCTCCATATCGAGCAAGGTCGCCTGCGCCGAGTCCTGCACGCGCACCCAGCAGCCGTCCTCGAACACCGCGTGCCGTCCGTTCAGCACCGTGCCGCGGTAGCTGTAGAGATCCGACGCCATCACCTCGCCGCGGCCGAGCACGGTGCCGCCCAGCAGCACCTCGTCGCCCATCTTGAGCTGCTCGACCGGCTTGTAGGTGCCGTCGTTCATCGCGATCAGCGTGCCGGCGGCATGGCAGAACACCTGCGTGATCCCACTCGCGATCGTGTTCGCCGCGTTCGTGGCGCCACTGACAACCGTGTTCGCCGCGTTCGTCGCGCCACTGGCGACCGTGTTCGCCGCGTTCGTAACACCACCGGCAACCGCGCCCGCCGCGCCCGTGACGGCACTGGCAGCCCTTTTAGCAATCTCCTCTGCCTCTCTTTGCAGCCTTGCGGTTTCTTGGGCAGTTCGTTGGGCAGCTTCTTCCGCGATCCTGGCAGCTTCTGCTTGTGCGGCACGAACCTGGTCGGCCGCCGCTTCAGCCGCACGATAAGCCGCCTCATGCACCGGGTTGATTCCTCCTCCATTCATCATGAGGAATAAATTTGGCGGAGCAACATAACCTGTGAGGCTCTGCAACTCGTCGAGATGTTTCTGTCGATCGGCGAGCAATTTCGTCGTTTCGTTAATCGTAGCCGTGACGGCCGCCTGCGCAGCGGCTGCGGCTTGCTCGGCCGCTTGCCGGGCCGCGGCCTCAGCCGCAGCCCTCGCAGGAGCGGCAGCGACAGCCGCAACCCTGTCTATCGCAGCCTGGGCTTCCGCCGCAGCGCGCGCGGCAGCGGCTTTCGCCGCCGCGGCAGCTTCAACCGCAGCGTGCTCGGCAGCAGCTTTCGCCGCGACGGCTTCAGCCGCGATCTTTTCCGCCGCAGCCTTGGCTTCCGCCGTGGCGTGTTCGGCAGCAGCCTTTGCCTGCGCCGCGGCTTCCGCGGCAGCTGCATCGACCGCATTGCCAGCCGCATTCGCGGTTCCAGTGATGCCGGTCGCCACCGTGTTCGCAGCGCCGGTGATGCCAGTCGCCACCGCATTTGCCGCGCCGACAACGCCGCCGGCAATCGTATGACCGAGATCGGTTGCACCATGCGCCACGGCAGGCGCCACGATGTTGGCCGTCAGGCCGCCGCCCGTCTGCAACCCATCGGCCAGTCCATGCGCGCCGGCACTGATCCCGCCGCCAACGGCCTGCGCCGCGCCGGTGATGCCGCCGCCAACCGTATGCGCAGCGCCGACAATGCCGTCGGCAATCGTGCGGCCGATGCCGATTGCGGTGTCGTTGACTCCGTCCGCATCGACCGAAACCTTCGCGTCGATGCCGATGCCGCCGAAGCCGGTCGCCGTCGCCGCATGAAGGCCGACACTGTACTGGCCGTCCTGCGCGCTGATCGACGGATTGATGCCGGCGCCGAGCGAGCCCGCCGAGATGGCCGTGACGCCGCCGGTGGCGGTGACGCCATTGCCTTCAACCGTCGTGGTGTTGGTGACGGCGTTGTAGCTGCCGACGAAGCCGCCGACGCCGACGGTGGCGTCCAGACCGTTGAGCAGCGTGACCTTGCCCTGCGTGCCGAACTCCGCCTTGGCGCCGGATTCCGCCGTCACGGTGTTGTGCACCGTCAGGTCGCCCGCACGCGTCGTATCGGTGTGCGACACGTTCACGCCCACCTGCACGCCGTGCTCGGTGCCAACGGCAACGCCATTGGGATTGAGCGAGATGAAGGTCTGGTCGTCGGCGCGCACCGTCGAATTGATCGAGGTGTTGGCGCCGAGGTCGATCGAGTTGGTCTGGATTGCGTGGATGCCCACCTGGACGCCACCGCCGAAGACACCACCGCGGAACGACGTGTCGGCACCGACGCCGCCCTGGCTGGTGATCGAAGTGCTGTTGCCGAGATCGAGATTCGTCGATGCGCCGGAGCTGACACCCGCGACGGACGTGATGCTGGTGTGGGTCTGCGTGGTGCCGGAATCGGCGTGGTTGCCGGTGACGATGGCTCCGGGTACGCCGCCGGACTGCGGGGTCGGCTGAAGCGCATTCGGCTGCGTCAGATGCTGATCGACGAGAAGCTGCGCGTTGTCGGTGTCGGTGATGATCTGGCCGACGCCGCCCGAAACCTGATCGAGCTGCTCCAGCGTCAGTTCGTTTTTCGGCGAAGACTTTGAACCGGACTTAGAATCGGATTTCCTGGCCATGAGAGCCCCCTCTGCACAGTGGAAAGAATCCGGGGCAACCTAGTCATGAAGGAATGGCGCGTCGTCGCGCGGAGCGGCTGCTTTTCTCAAATTTTTCTCAAATTTCAGCCCATTTGAGGTGTGCTAAAGCATGTCTGCTATTGCTGGGGCCCTGGCGGTCCGGAAACCTCATGCTCCTGCGTTTTGCCGGTTTTGAACTCGATCAGCGGCGTGCCGAGCTGCGCACGTCCGGCGGCGAAGTCATCAAGCTTCGGCCGAAGACGTTTGAGATGCTGGCGCGGTTTGCCGCCGATCCCGGGCGCGTCTTCAGCAAGCAAGAGCTGATGGACACGATCTGGCCGAACATCCATGTCGGCGAGGGCAGCCTGTTCCAGTGCATTCGCGAAATCCGCACCGCGCTGGGCGACGACGACCGCACGATCGTCAAGCTGGTGTCCGGCCGCGGCTATCTCTTCGACGCCGAGGTGTCGACGGAAGCGTTGGACACGCCTCCGCAAATTCCGTTGACCGACGTTGTTGTCGCACCGGCCGCCGTGCCGGCAAAAAGCTGGCGGCCGTTCGGTTTGAACGCCCCGGCGGCGCTCGCCGCCGTGGCGGTGCTTGGCGCCGCGCTCGGGCTGGCTATCGCCGCGCCGATGTTCGGGCCAGGCCTCTTCAAACAAAGACCGCTGGCCATCGCCGTCATGCCGATCTCCGGCACCGATGCGGACGCTGCCCCGTCGGCGGCGGCCGTCACGATCCACCTCGCCGACGGCCTGGCGAAGATCGAGAATATTCGCGTGGTGAAGCCCGAAGCAGGCAGCGCGTCGGCGCAAGCGGACTTCGTCATGAGCGGCGAATTGCAGAAGACCGGTCCGTCATGGGAGCTGCGCGCCCGCCTCACCCGCACCGCGACCCGGGAGGTGATCTGGTCGGCGCCTGTTTCAGTTGCGATCGGCGAGAGCGATCTCACCACGCAGCAATCGCGGCTCGCAGCGGGCCTCGGCCATCTGCTCGCGCGGCGCCTCAATGAGCTGGTGCAGGCCGGTGCGCACCCGACCGACGGCGCGGCAAAGGTCGCGGTCGAGCAAGCCACCGCCCAGATCAACCAAACGAGCAAAGAGCGATTTGCCGCGGCGCAGACGATGCTGGAAAAATCGCTCGGCGATTATCCCGACAGCATCGACATCCAGGTCGCGCTCGCCGCGTTGCAACTCCGCGGCATTCAACTGGCCTGGTACAGCCCGGCTGACGCCGCGGCGGCGGAGACGAAAGCCAAATCGATGCTGGAGCGGGCGCTCCGTACCAGGCCCGGCTCCATATCTGTGCTGGAAGTCTATTGCCGCTTCCTCAACGCGACGAATTATTTCACCGAGAGCCTGGTGGCTTGCGCGCGGGCGCTGAGCTTCGATCCGTGGAACGGACTGGCGCTGTACCACATCGGTCTCGCACAACTTCAACTCGGGCGCCTGGAGGACGCACTGGCGACGTTCAAGCAAGCCGACCGCTTCGACACGCCGCAGGTGTCGCGCTGGACCTGGCTGCTCGGCGCGGGAATGACCCTGATGCTCATGGACCGCAGCGAGGAAGCGTTGCCATGGCTGCAAAGATCGCTCGCCATCACCCCGGGCTCGGGACGCACGCACATGCTTCTGTCCGCGGTCTATCAACGATTGGGCCGGCCGGACGATGCGAAAGCGGCCATGGCGAGAGGCCTTGAATTGCGGCCCGGTTCGAACCTGAGCAACGTCGCTCTGCCCCCGAAGAACGCCAGCCCGATTTTCATTGGGGCGTCTGAGTGGATCGGACGGGCCTATCTGGAAGCCGGGTTGCCGGAGCGGTAGTTCGACAAAGCGCATGACCGGCGGCATCGCCGCCCGCGATAGTCTTCAAACAGCTCGTTATTATTGCTGCAGGTTCGGCGCACTGAAGCCGTGCTTGGCCAATATGCGCTGGCTCTCGGCGGAGAGAATGAACATCGCGAAGCGATAGGCGGCGGGTGACGACTCGGCCACAACCGTGAGGCCGTAATCGGCACCGACCGAAAGCGCCTCCGGGAGCGCAACGATCTGCTGGCCCGGCTCCTCCTGCTGCGCGGTGCGGCCGGCGGTGCAATAGGCGAGATAGATGTCGGCGCGGCCCTCCGCGATATGCCACGAATAGACGCTCTTGCCCGCGGGCGGCGCCGGGCTGTTCGGTCCTCCGGAGAGTTGTAGCGCCTTCTTCTCCAACGCGGCCTGCGCGCCGTGCCTCAGCGCTTCGGCCTTGCGGAACACTTCAAAGGCGTAGTCGCCGGACGGATCGGCCTTCGGCGTCGAGGTCGCGAGCTTCACTTGCGGATCGAGCATCCGGTCGAGCAGTTGCGCGCTCTCGATCTTGAGGCCCGGCCGCACCACCGCGCACAGCTTGTTGCGCGCAAACAGAACGACGGGGCCGCTCTTCTTCGCAGCGGCGAGCGCTTGCGGATGCTCCATGTTGGCGGAGGCGAAGACCTCCGCCTTTTCGCCCGCGGCGATGCCATCTTTGAGGATGCCCGACGGACCGTACTTCATCTGCACCGTCGCGCCGCTCGCGGCCTCGAAGGCCTTGGCAACATCGGTGAGCGCGCCACGCAGGCTTCCTGCGGCGTGAAGGAGAACGGGTTCGGCGGAAGCGGATGCGGGCATGGAGAGAAGACCTGTTGCTGCGATAGCTGCGGCAGCAAATGCCGCTATCCAGCGCCAACCACCAGTGTCATGCCCCACGAAGACGGGGCATCCAGCACTTCGAAGCATAAGAGCTCGATCACCCACTTTCGCGGGTGATGACAGCAGAAAACGCGGAGACACTTACGCCCCCGGCACGGTCGCATTCGGGAAGAACAGCTGCTGACCATTGATCTTGTAGTCCGCGATCGCCTTCTGGCCTTCCGTCGAAACGAGCCAGTCGATGAACTGCTGACCAAGCGCCGCCTTCACATGCGGATGCTTTGCCGGATTCACCAGGATCACGCCGTATTGGTTGAACAGCTTGTTGTCGCCTTCGACGACGATGTCGAGATCGCCGCGATTCTTGAACGACAACCAGGTGCCGCGGTCGGTGAGCACGTAGGCGTTCGACGCCGAGGCAGTGTTGAGCGCAGCGCCCATGCCCTGCCCGATCTCCTTGTACCAAGGGCCCAAAGAACCATCACTTTTTCCCGCACCCGCCACGTCGATGTTGGCGATCTTCCAGAGCGCGAGTTCGGCCGCGTGCGTGCCGGAGCGGTCGCCGCGCGATATGAACGGCGCGGCCTTCGTCTTGATCGTGGTGAAGGCCTTGACGATGTCGCGGCCCTTCACGCCGGCCGGATCGCTCTTCGGTCCGACCAGGATGAAGTCGTTGTACATGACGGCGAAGCGCTTCACGCCCGCGCCGTCGGCGACGAACTTTTCCTCCTGCGGCTTGGCATGCACAAACACCACGTCGGCGTCGCCGCGGCGGCCGGTGTCGAGCGCCTGTCCGGTGCCCTGCGAGATTACCTTCACGTCGATGCCGGTCTTGGTCTTGAAGATCGGGAGGATGTGACCGAACAGGCCGGAGTCCTGCGTCGAGGTCGTGGATGACACGACGATGGATTTGTCCTGGGCGAGCACAGGCGATGCGATGAAGAGCGTTGCAGCCGTTGCTACAACAAGACCCGTCCACAATTTTGCGATGAACGCGCCCAAAACTCCGCTGTCGTCCCCGCGAACACGGGGACCCATACTCCCGGACCTCTCGATGGATTTGTGGCTATGGGTCCCCGCGTTCGCGGGGACGACAATCGATAGAGTCGTTTTCATTTCTTTTCCTCCTCAGACCAGCAGCTCGCCCGCGATGAAGCGTTGGGCGTCTTGTGTTTTCGGGTTGGCGAAGAATTCGTCGGCGGAGCCGGTTTCGATCACGCGGCCGCGGTGCATCAGTACGATCTCGCCCGCGAGACGCTTGGCCTCGCCGAGATCGTGCGTGGTCATCACCACCTTGATCCCACGCGAAGCGACCTTGCGGATGATGTCCTCGATCGCTTTCGTCGCCGCCGGATCGAGACTCGCGGTCGGCTCGTCGAGGAACAGGATTTCCGGATCGCGAGCGAGCGCGCGGGCGAGCGCCAGCCGCTGCTGCTCGCCGCCGGAGAGCTTTCGCGCCGGGCGGTCTTCGAAGCCCGCGAGCCCGACGAGCGCGAGAGGCTCCTCGGTGCGCGTGGGGCGTTCGCTTTTGGCGACATTGGCGCTCGCGAGCGCATAACGGATGTTGGCGGCGACGCTCCGCCGCAGCATCGCCGGGCGCTGGAACACGAAGCTCCTTCGAACCGGGGCGGCGTCCGCCCGTCCGCCCCAGGTGATCCGGCCCGAGGTCGGCCGGATGAGGCCCATCGCGAGCTTCAGCAGCGTGGTTTTCCCCGCGCCGTTCGGACCTATGAGCACAGTGGGTCTTCCAGCGCCGAGCTTCAGGCAGATGTCCTGATTAAGAGCATGCTCGCGCACGAGGAACGACACTTCTAGGAGCTCGATCGGCAGGTCGGTGTCGGGCGCGCGCATCGTCATCCCGCCAGCCGTTCGCCCGCGCGCTTTGCGCCCCAGGCCAGCGCGTTCACGAAAATCACAATGGCGATCAACACGATGCCGAGCCCGATCGCGAGCGGCAGGTCGCCCTTCGAGGTTTCCAGCGCAATCGCGGTGGTCATCGTGCGGGTGAAGCCGTCGATATTGCCGCCGACGATGATCACCGCGCCCACTTCTGCTGCTGCCCGTCCAAAACCCGCGAGCAATGCGGTGAGGAGGCTAAATCTCGCATCCCAAATCAGCGTCAGAACGCGCTGAAACGGCCCAATATTCATCGCCGCCAATTCGTCGCGATATTCGACCCAAAGATCCTCAATCGTCTGACGCGCCAATGCCGCGACGATCGGCATCACCAGGATCGTCTGCGCGACGATCATCGCCGCCGGCGTGAACAGAATTCCCCACGACCCCAACGGGCCCGACCGCGACAGCAGCAAATACACCGCCAATCCGACCACCACCGGCGGCAGTCCCATCAGCGCGTTGAGAACGACAATCGCCGCCTCGCGCCCCGGAAACCGCGTCAGCGCGATCACAGCCCCTAGCGGCAATCCGATCGCGGCGGCGCAGATCACAGCCGCAAAGCTCACCCATAAAGAGAGACGCACAATCGCGAGCAGCGCGGGGTCCGCGCTGAGCACGAGTTGCAGGGCCGAAAGGTCTCCGGACATGCCTTAATCTGTTGCATTCAGTCGGAAATCGGTCAATTCTTGGAGCATATTCATATATTTGCAGTTCAGTTCATGCCCGAGTTGCTGACCACCGACGAAGCCGCAACCTACCTGCGGCTGTCCGAGCGCAAGCTCTATGAGCTGGTCGCCAATGGCGCTGTCCCGTGCAGCAAGGTCACCGGCCGCTGGCTGTTCCCGAAAACCGAACTCGACCGCTGGGTTACGGCCAGCCTCGCCACAAGGCCGGCGAATTCCGCGCCGCCGATCGTCGGCGGCTCCCACGATCCGCTGCTTGAATGGGCGCTGCGCGAAAGCGGCAGCGAACTCGCAAGCCTGCCCGAAGGCAGCGAAGCCGGCCTCAATCGCCTGACGCGCGGCGAGGTAACGGCCGCGGCGATCCACATGCACCGCTCCAGCGGCGATCCCGACACGGCGAACATTGATGCCATCGCACATGCACCCGGCCTGCACGATGCCGTCGTGATCGCATTCGCGCGCCGCGAACAGGGTTTGCTCGTCGCGCCGGGAAATCCGCTGGCGCTGACAGACATTTCGTCGGTCGCGAAACGCCGCGCACGCATTGCGCTTCGGCCCACCGGCGCGGGTGCACAACTTCTTCTGCTGGCGCTGCTCAATCAGGCTGGGCTCGCGCCGGACGCGCTCAATCCGATCAAGCCGCCCTGCCCGACCGGTTCCGACATCGGCCAAACTGTGCGGTCCGGGCGCGCCGATTGCGGAATCGCGACCCGATCGGTCGCAAACGCCGCCGGTCTCGATTTTGTCCCGCTGACCTGGGAGCGCTTCGATCTGGTGCTGCGCCAGCGCGACTATTTTCTGCCGCGCGCGCAAAATCTGTTCGGTTTTATGAGAACGGCGGCCTTTTCCGAGCGCGCCGCCGAGCTCGGCGGCTACGACGTGACCGCCGCCGGTCAGGTCAGGCACGTCAGTTAAGGCCCTGAATCCACTGGCTAAGACCAAGGGTTGCCACGGGGGCGACCCTGACTATAGTGCCGCCACCTCTGCGGAGAGGTGGCCGAGTGGCTTAAGGCGCTCGCTTGGAAAGCGTGTATACGGGAAACCGTATCGAGGGTTCGAATCCCTCCCTCTCCGCCAGTCCTCCAGCCCGTACGCGGTGAGAACAGCCGCTATAAGCGCCGATCCTCGGACGCGAGCATGCCGTTGATCGGGTGATATGCCCGTTGCTCGGCGGCTGATCTTAAGTCTGCCGGCCCGCGAGGTTTCAACGGCAGAGGATTCCTCGCGGATAGGCGATGACCTTCAGACCGCTTGTGGACCGCCCCGCGCCTCTGCAACTATTCCGTGCGTCCTATTGGGGGGATCACATGCGTTCGCTGGCCTTTGCCGTGGCGCTCGTATCGAGCGCGAGTTTCATTGCGTGCCTGCCGGCCTATTCATCAGACAACACGATGCGAAACGCCCGCATGAACGCCTGCGTCAAAATTCTTCAGCAGAACGACAAGGCGCTCAGAAACACTTGGCGAGGCCGCTGCACACCGGCCGAAGTGGAAAACGAGATCGCCGGCACTCCCGCCGATCCGAAGATCGAACTGACAACGCTCTTTACGAGCAAAACCACAATTGTCGTCCCCGGCGACAACACGTGCAGCAACTCCACCACGCCTGTCGCGACAACCGCCAAATGCGGCTTGGGCACGTCGTCGCTCTATCCGAACCTGCAATCCGGCGCCGCCATGCGGATCAAGCTGCCCGGAAACAAGTGCGGCGCGTTCATTCCGATCCTGCTGACCAACAAGACCGACTTCGCATGCAACGCGGTGCAGAGCCGGATCGCCTGTGTCGATGCCTCTTACGACAGCAACACCGACCGCACGACGATCAAATTCTCGACCAAGAAAACGGGAAACGCCGAAACAACCACCATCGAATTTGGCGCAGCCGAGCTCGCGCAGCACGGCGGGCGCGTCAGCGATCTGATCACCCATCCGCAATTCACGATCGTCCCGGAACTGACCGACAAGGGCGATTCACTCACGAAGGCCATTCTCACGGCGACCACAGCCCAGGAAAACGCCTGCAACGACAACAACACGCATTCTCCGGCGGAGTGCGCTCGCCTCGCCCGCTTCCAGGCCGATGCGAACATGCAGGAAGCCATCAGGCGCTACAGAAATCCGCGGCACGACAGCCCGAAGCCGATCATTACAAAGGACGGCGAAAATCTGGTCGCGTTCCTGAAGTCCAAGCAGATCGACAAAATCCAGGAGCAATGGCTCTTGTTTCTCGCCGTGGCCATGAATGAGGTTGGCCTCGACGTCAAACCCAGCGAGGTCACGACATACGATCCGATCTATGGGGTCAGCGATGCCGTCAAAGACAACAGCGGTCTCAGCTTCGGCGCGCATCAAATCGATTTGGGCGCCAACGATGACAACGAGGTGAAGCTGTTCTGGGACGTCATCGATGCATACAAAGCGAAGAACCCGGACGCCATTCTCGATAAGGCGGGGATTGCGAAAGACTGTGTCGACCTGCCGCTCCGCCTCATGACCGTCGGTGCGCTGGCGCTCACCTATCAGGCAACGCCGAGGATGACCGTGGCGCTCAGAAGCACGGAAGGCTTCGACGAGTACAACAAGCGGCTGCTCGCTTACCTTGCCAAAGAGGTCCAGATCACCGGCTCGAAGCAGGGACTGTTCAAGAAAAGCCTGGTCACCCGCGTCCTGTTCTCCGATCTGAAGAACCAAGCCGGCAGCGGTTCCCTGGTTGAGAAGCTCGCCAATCAAGCCGTCGCCGATGGGCTCGACTTGAATTCGTGCACTGCCATCAAGTCTACTGAAGACTCGATGGTTGCGACCCTCAGGGAGCAACGGCCCAACTACGAGAAGCGCTATAGGACCGTAAGAGACATCGTCAGGGCGCGCGTCGCAAACGGCGGTATCTCGGGGTGCTCATGAACTGACAGTCATCGCTGCGCAAATTCGAAACCGGCGTGCTCAAACACGCCGGTTTCGCGATCTTTTGCTCTGCTAATTGCCAAAACATACAGTCTGTAGCCAATTCGGGCGAACTGGGCACGCATGGCCGCGAAGAAAACACACTCCGGTAGAACTCTGGACTTATTCATCCAGCATACGGCGGCCCAGGCGCAGCGCGGTTGAGCCGGGCGCCACCCCACATTGTCATCCCAGGGAGACGAAATGCGCTTGATCGCTGCCGCCATTGCACTTGCTACAGCAACACCGGCCTTTGCCGAGATCAGCTTCCCAATCTCCGTTCCACAAGAGTGCATGGAACTGGCGCAGCGCGAGGGCGTTCCGACAGTTCTTCAGAACAAGTATCAAGCGACGCGGGCGAAGGTGAAGCTGGCGAGCCTGAGCGGCAAAGATCCGCTCGTTCGCGACTGCCGCGCCGCGGTGAAGCGCGCAGCGCAATCCCAGGAAGCCATGGCCCGAGCCCAGGAAGCGATGGCCCGCTAGTGTCGCTTTGATTCTAGTGTCCCTTTGAACCCGAAGTTCGCATAAGCGCCCGCTGCACATTCATGCGAACTTCAGGTTCGGGACACCAGTTCGGCCTGCGACCAACGACATAGAGAGAAGCCCGGCGTATATGCGCCGGGCTTTTTCTATTGGCCGCCACTACTGTTGCTGCTGAAGGTTCGCCTCGCGAGCGATCCTGGCCCACATCGCAAGCTCCGTCTCGATGCGCTTCGCGGTTTGCTCGGGCGTGCTTCCGACCGGCGTGAAGCCCTGCACCGAAAATTTCTGAAGGATGTTCGGCTCGCGCAGAACCTTCACGATCTCTTTGTGAAGCAACTCGACGATCGGCTTCGGCGTGCCCGCCGGCGCGAGCACCAGCAGGATCGTCTGCGCGTCGAAGCCCGGAGTCCCGGCTTCCGCCATCGTCGGCACATCCGGCAATGCGTCGACGCGATCCGGGCCGACGACGGCCAGCGCGCGCAGCTTGCCTTCCTTCACGAGCGGAATCGCAGGTGGCAACGCTGCAAAGGTCAGCGGCGTGTGGCCGGACATCGTCGATTGCAGCGCCGGACCGCCGCCGCCAAACGGCACATGGACCAGCTCCAGCTTGTAAGCCAGCTTGAACATCTCGCCTTGAAGATGAGGCGTCGAACCGAAGCCGGTGGATGAGAAGCTGTACTTCTCGGGCGCTTGCCGGATCGCTGCGACGAGCTCGCTGACTGTCTTCGCCGGCACAGCCGGATTGATCGCGAGAATGCTGGGCGACGCGCTGGTGATGGTGATTGGGCTAAAACCTTTGATCGGTTCGTAGGGCACCTTCTGAACGCCGGGATTCACCAGGAAGCTCGAGCTGGTGAACAGAATGGTGTAACCATCCGGCGCCGCAGCCTGAGCGATGGCTGTGCCCGTGTTGCCGCCACCGCCGCCGCGATTCTCGACATAGAAGTTCTGCCCGAGGCTTTCGGAAAGCTTTTGGGAGACCAGACGCGCCATGATGTCGACAACGCCGCCGGGCTGGAATGGAACCACCACGCGCACAGGCCGCGTCGGATAGGACTCGCTGCGCGCGATATCCGTGGTTGCGAAGGCGAAGGCTGCAACGGCGAGGAAAAGGTGAAGGACCGTCCAAACTCTACTTCGTCCCATCTGCCGTCCTTCACACGCAACCATGCTCATGACTGAATAGAGCGTATCGTCGCAGGCCCGATCCGGGCCTGTGACATTTGCGCCGATCTCTCAAGCAAATTGAATGCCAAGGCTTATGAGACCGCGGAACATCGCTCACTTCGGACGCAAATCCCTCACGCGGACCGCCTTGCCCTGGGAGCGCGGGACTTCGCCTGTCGCTTTCACCACCACGTCGCAGGTGACTCCGATGTGCGACTTGATGTGGCGCACGACATCGCCAGCGGTCTTGGTGCGCGCGGCGTCATCAGCCGGCGCGCCCGGCGCCACTTCGACCTCCAGCGTCATGCAATCGAGCGAGCCGTCGCGCGTCAGCACGATCTGATAATGCGGCGCGACGCCGGGGAAACCGACCAGTACGGCTTCCACTTGCGACGGGAACACGTTCACGCCGCGGATGATCAGCATGTCGTCGTCGCGGCCGGTGACACGCATGATGCGCACGTGGGAGCGACCGCAGGCGCATGGCTCGCGCTCGAGCCGCGTCATGTCGCGCGTGCGATAGCGCACCATCGGCAGCGCTTCCTTGGTCAGTGTCGTGATGACGAGCTCGCCCGGATCGCCATCCTTCACCGGCTCCAACGTCTTAGGATCGATCACTTCGAACAAGAAATGATCCTCCCAGCCATGCAGGCCGTTCTGCACAACGTGACATTCGCAGGCGACGCCTGGCCCGATGATTTCCGACAACCCATACAGATCGACCGCCTTGAGGCCGAGCTTCGCTTCAAGATCGCGGCGCATCGCGTCGCTCCAAGGCTCGGCGCCGAAGATGCCGACGCGAAGCGGGAGCTTGCGCATATCGACGCCCATGCTTTCGGCAACCTCAGCGATATTGAGCGCATAGGATGGCGTGGCGCAGAGAACATTCGCGCCAAAGTCCTGCATCAGCGTGACCTGACGCTCGGTCATGCCGCCTGACACCGGGACCACGGTGCAGCCGAGCCGTTCCGCGCCGTAGTGCGCGCCGAGCCCGCCGGTGAACAGGCCGTAGCCGTAACCGTTGTGGACGACATCGCCCGGCTGCGCGCCCATGCAGGCGAGCGAGCGGGCCATCAGATCGGTCCAGGTCTCCATGTCGCCGCGGGTGTAGCCGACGACCGTGGCCTTGCCGGTCGTGCCGGACGATGCATGCAGCCGCACCAGTTGCTCGCGCGGAACGGCAAACAGGCCGAAAGGATAGGTGTCGCGCAGGTCAGCCTTGGTGGCGAAGGGAAAGCGGGCGAGGTCGGCGAGCGAATGCAGGTGTTCTGGCGCGACCTTCGCCGCGTCGAACTTTTTTCGCACATGCTGCACTTTGTTGTAGGCGAGATCGAGCGTTTGCCGGAGTTTTGCGAGTTGCAGCGCAGCAAGATCGTCGCGCTTCATGATCTCGGCCGCGCGGTCGAACATATAGGTCAGTGTATTGGGTGCCGTGGTCATGGCGTCGATCCCGACAATCGAGGGCGGTATAGTAGCAGCGAGAAAAGCCGCGGAAAGCCCACGCCACAGCCGGAGTGCAATGATGATTGAACGCCGATTTCAGGGCGACGCCAACGCTCTCATGTCTATCGGCCTTCCAGCCAAGGACGTCGCAGCGCTGTACAAGGCTTATCCGCAAAAAACCTCAGGCTTCGCAACTGATCGAAAGACATTCAGCGCCTTTTGGCAACGAACGGCGCGGTTGCGTACCAAGCTGCCGCCTCATGCAAAACAAAATGACAAGGAGAACCACGCGGCCCAGATCGTGAAGGGGCTAGAAATCGAGGCGCGAAGACTCTTTCTGAGTGCACACGTCAATGCCGTCTATGATTCTCTCACCGCCAAACGAACGCGCTTCGTGCGCTTGGAAGAGTTGTGCGTCGCTGCGGCGAAATTTCTGCCCGGTCTTGTCCCCTCCACGAAGGACATAGCCGCCGAAGACGGTTTTCTGCAAAGCCAGAAGGCGGGTCTCGAGATCGATCAGGGCCTGTTCATTTCCGCCGTGCTTCGCAGCGAGCGGTCCGGGCGGCATCTGTGTCATGCGATGCTCCTGCCGACGCAGCAGGCGAATGATTTGCTACCAAAATTCGTCAAGGACGGACGTCTTGAACTCCCCGGCGCGTCGATCGAGCGGCGCGGCAAGGCTGCGTTGCTGACTTATCTCAATCCGCGCTTCCTGAATGCCGAGGATCAGACCACACTTGCCGGTTTCGAGACCTGCGTTGACCTCGCGCTGCTCGATCCGCAGGTCCAGATCGGCGTGCTGCGCGGCGGGCCGGTCGAGAATCCGAAATACAAAGACCGGCGTGTGTTCGGATCAGGCATCAATCTGACGCACCTCTATCACGGCCGCATCCCGTTCCTCTGGTACCTGACGCGCGACCTCGGCTATGTGAACAAGCTCTACCGTGGGCTCGCATTCTCACATGACGCCGCGCCGGATGAGTTTGGCGGACAAACGATCGAGAAACCGTTTATCGCTGTCGTCGAGACCTTCGCCATCGGTGGCCACTGCCAGGTTCTGGTCGCGGTCGACTACGTGCTTGCGGAGAAGACCGCGTTCATGACGTTGCCCGCGCGCAAGGAGGGCATCATCCCGGGCGCTGCAAACATGCGGCTGCCACGCGCGGTCGGCGACCGGCTCGCGCGGCAGGCGATCCAGTACGAACGGCGACTCGAATGCGATAGCCCGGAAGGCCGCATGATCTGCGACGAGATCGTCGAGCCCGGCACGATGGACGAGGCGATCGAGCGCGTGGTGAGCGGACTCACCAGCTCCGGCGTCGTCAGCGCGGCGTCGAACCGGCGCGCGTTCCGCATCGCGCAGGAGCCGCTCGATATGTTCCGCAATTATTTCGCGGTCTATGCGCGCGAACAGGCGTATTGCCACTTCAGCCCGGCGCTGATCTCGAATCTGGAGAAATACTGGAACGCGGCGAGCCGGAAGCCGTAGTGCGTCTCTCGCTCCGGAATTTCAGGTGTCATCGCCCGGCTTGACCGGGCGATCCAGCACTAGCTTTGCAAAGCGAAGAGCTGGATGCCCCGCCTTCGCGGGGCATGACAGCGGAGAATGATGCTGGATCACCGGGTCACGCGCCCACAGCGCGTCGAAGACGCGCGTGAACGCGCTTATGGGCGCGGCCCGGTGATGACAGTGGAGTTCTACTTCTTCAACTCAGCAAGCTTTGCAGCCTTTGCCTTCAGGCGCTCGACAGTCTTGGCCTTGTCGACGACGAAACGCGAGTGCATGCCCGCGCCCGCGGTGTCCAGCTCATCCTTGGCCGTCAATTCGAACGTGACCTTGCGGCCTTCGACCGAAATCACCTTCGCGGTGATCTCGACCGTCTGACCGGTCAGCGTCGCGGCGAGATGCTTCACCGCCACTTCGATGCCCACCGAATCCTCTCCTGCATCGGCGTGCTGAAGGATCAACTCGCGGCAGGTGTGCTCCATGTCGAGGATCATCGACGGCGTCGCGTAGACCCGCGCGTCCTCACCCATGAACCCGATGGTGCGGGCGCGGTCGATGACGATGCTTTTGGTGAGGCTCACGCCGGGCTGAAGGGTCGGTTTCATGCGCCTCGTCAGCCCGCTTGTCCGGTGACGCCGAGATCCTTGATGATCTTGCCCCACTTGTCCGCATCCTTGCGCGTGAGCACGCCAAGCTCCTCGGGCGTCGATTTCGCGACCTC
This sequence comes from Pseudomonadota bacterium, assembly GCA_040756555.1. Classification (GTDB taxonomy): domain Bacteria; phylum Pseudomonadota; class Alphaproteobacteria; order Rhizobiales; family Xanthobacteraceae; genus Z2-YC6860. Next base: position 150,712 of record JBFLYS010000011.1, read on the forward strand.
GACAGCGATGCCGTCCATCCGGCTCTTCACGTCCGGCAGGAACAGGATGCGGCTGATCTCCGCGTTCAGTCGATCGACGATCGGCTTCGGCATTCCCGCCGGTCCGAAAGCGCCGTACCACACCGCCATCTCGTAACCGGGAACGGTTTCGCCGACCGTCGGCACATCCGGCAGCAGCGACGAGCGCTTCTCTTCCGTCACCGCGAGCAGACGGAGCTTGCCGGCTTTGACATGTTCGAGGCTCTGCGTCCCCGCCGTGAAGAACAATTGCGTCTGTCCGCTGACCGTATCGGCGACGGCGGGCGCGCCGCCACGATAGGGCACGTGGACCATCTGAATGCCCGTCATCTTCTCGAACAGCGCCGCGCACAGATGATTGGTCGAGCCCGGACCGGCCGAGGCATAAGCGATCTTGCCTGGATTGGCCTTGGCGTAGTCGATGAACTCCTTGACCGTTTTCGCCGGCACCGACGGATGAATCACCATCGTGTTCAACACGTAGGCCAGAAGCGCGATCGGCGAAAAATCCGTCACGCCGTCAAATGTCATGTTGGCGAAGAGCGCGTGGTTCATCGTGTGCACGCTCATCGTGTTGAACAGAAAGGTGTAGCCATCCGGCGCCGCGCGGGCGACGGTCGCGGTGCCGATATTGCCGGAGGCGCCGGTACGGTTCTCGATCACCACCGGCTGGCCGAGCGACTGTTGCAGGTGGCCCGCCACGATCCGCGCCAAAATGTCGGTCGAGCCGCCGGCGGCGAAGGGCACCACCAGCGTGATGTTCCGCTCCGGATAGGCTTGGCCGAACACGCGCGTCCAGGGCGCCATCAGCGTAACGCCTGCGCCGGCCAGCACGGCTCTGCGGGTAGACTTGATCACTATCGAGCTCCTTCGCGGATAATTTTCACAACGTGAGGCGAGTTTGTCAGATTGCGCCCTGCGGCGTAAAGCTTGCGGCCCGCATTTACGGAATTCCCATGCAGCAGAGCTTCACCACCCGGCCGGAAATACGCGGCACTTTTGGCGCCGTCGCAAGCACGCATTGGGTCGCAAGCGCGGTCGCGATGTCGGTGCTGGAGCGTGGCGGCAATGCCTTCGATGCCGCGGCCGCTGCGGGGTTTGTGCTCCAGATCATCGAGCCGCATCTGGTCGGGCCGGGCGGCGAGGTGCCGATCATCCTGAAGAAGCATGACGCGGCCGAGCCGGTCGTGATCTGCGGCCAAGGGCCCTACCCCGCGGCTGCGACGCTTGAGCGATTTGCCTCGTTGGGCTGCAAGCAGGTGCCCGGCACCGGCATGCTGCCGAGCGTCGTGCCCGGCGCATTCGATGCCTGGATGCTGATGCTGCGCGACTATGGCACGTGGCGGCTCGCCGACATTCTGGAGCCCGCGATCGGCTACGCCGAGAACGGATTTCCGGTGCTGGCGCGCGTCGCGTCGTCGATTCTCGCCGCGAAGGATTTCTTCAAGACCGAATGGCCGACCTCCGCCGCGGTGTGGCTGCCGAACGGCGAGGTGCCGCGCCCGCGCACGCTGCTGCGCACGCCCGCCATCGCCGCGACCTATCGCCGGATCGTGAAAGAGGCGGAATCGGCGGGCGCGAACCGCGAGGCTCAGATCGAGAAGGCGCGCGATACCTTCTATCGGGGCTTCGTCGCGGAAGCGATCGATCGCTTCTACCGCTCGAACGCGTTGATCGACTCGACCGGGCGGCGCAACGGCGGCCTGCTGACCGCAGACGACATGGCGCGCTATCGCGCGACCGTCGAACCGACGGTGTCGCGGCTCTATCGCGGCCTTCGCGTGCACAAGACCGGGCCATGGGGCCAAGGGCCGGTGATGCTGCAAGTCCTCGCCATGCTCGAAGGCTTCGACCTCGATGCGATGGACCCCGCGGGCGACGCCTTCGTGCATACGGTCGTCGAATGCCTGAAGCTCGGCTACGCCGACCGCGAGGTGTTCTACGGCGATCCGAACTTCGTCGACGTGCCGCTCGCGACGCTGCTCTCCGACGAATATGCCGCGGCACGCCGCAAGCTGATCACCGATGAGGCTTCGCCGGTGATGCGGCCGGGAGACCTTCCCGGCGCTGCCGACCGCATGAAGCGCGTGCTTGCGATGGCGGGCGCGGAGAAACCGGTTGGTCTCGGTTATGGCGAGCCGACGTTTCCGCCGCTGCCGGTCGAGTGGGGCGACACTGTGCATCTCGACGTGGTGGATCGCTTCGGAAACCTTTTTGCAGCGACACCATCCGGCGGCTGGCTGCAAAGCTCGCCCGCGGTGCCCGAGCTCGGCTTCTCGATCACGACGCGCGGACAGATGGGCTGGCTCGAACCCGGCCTTCCCTCCACCGTGCGGCCCAACGCACGGCCGCGAACGACGCTGACGCCGACGCTGATCACACGCGACGGCGAAGCATTCCTCGCGATGGGAACGCCGGGCGGCGACCAGCAGGACCAGTGGACGCTGGCTGTGCTGCTGCGTCACATCCATCACGGCCTCGATCTTCAAGCCGCCATCGACATGCCGCTGTTCACCAGCCGGCATTTTCCTCAATCGTTCTATCCGCGCACCATCGAGCCGAACAAATTGCTGGTGGAGGACCGGTTCGGCACGGAGACGATCGATCGTCTGCGCAATCGCGGGCATGGCGTGCAGGTTGAAGGCGCGTGGTCGCTCGGCCGCGTTGTCGCGGCGGGCCGGGAGGATGGCATGGTGATCGCGGCGGCAACGCCGCGCCTGATGCAGGCCTATGCGATCGGGCGCTAGCCGCTAATCAGCATCGGAATCAGGAAGCTGCCAAGAAGAATGCCTGTCTGCTCGTCGGACGGCTGATACCAGCCGGCTTCGTGCAGCAGGTTCATGGTGCCGACGCAGCGTCCTTCGAACACGACCGGAATGT
>JBFLYS010000011.1:153709-156632 GCA_040756555.1 Pseudomonadota bacterium
ATCAGCATCGGAATCAGGAAGCTGCCAAGAAGAATGCCTGTCTGCTCGTCGGACGGCTGATACCAGCCGGCTTCGTGCAGCAGGTTCATGGTGCCGACGCAGCGTCCTTCGAACACGACCGGAATGTTGAGCACGGATTCGAGACCAAGACCGAGAATGGTCGTGGAATCGTCGAACGCGGCGCGGATGCCGGCGGCGTCGTTGGCGCGATACACCTTCTTGTCATGCAGAATGTGGTTCGCCCAAGCGGTGTCGGCTTTCTTCTTTCGGCCGCCGACGCGATAGACGTCCGGCATGTTGCTGTAGAGCCGTTCGACCTCGGACTGCGCCGGATCGAAGCGCATGATCGTGAACAGGCGATGGCCGATCACCTCGCCGCTCAGCGCGTCAAGCGCGCGGAAGATGCGCGGCGGCTGTTCGGAGGATGCGAGCGCCTCGGTGAGCTTGCCGAGGTCCGCCGCCGTCACACCACGGTTTGATGCCGTTCGAGACAAATCCGCAAAACCTCGTTGGGATCGCGCTTCCACCAGTTGTTCGCCGAGAAGATCTCGACGTCGATGTAGTAATCATAACCGGTCGCCTCGACCAGCGCGCGGATCGCCTTGAGGTCGATCGCGCCGTCGCCCGGCATGCCACGATCGAGCAGCAGGTCCGTGGTCGGCACCATCCAGTCGCAGACGTGATACGTGATGATGCGCTTGCCGGCGCGCGCGATCTGGCGCTTCAGGTCCGGGTCCCACCAGACATGATAGGCGTCGAGCGCGATGCCGAGCCCGTCGCCCAATTCGTCGCAAAGGTCATTGGCGTGCGCGAGCGTGTTCACGCAGGCGCGGTCGGCGGCATACATCGGGTGCAACGGCTCGATGGCGAGCGGCATTTTCGCGGTGCGGGCGTATTCAAGGAGCGCTGCGAGGCCGTCGCGCACCTGCTTCTGCGCACCCGGCAGATCCTTCGAACCTTTCGGCAGGCCGCCTGCGATCAGCACCAGGGAGCCTGCGCCGATGCCAACGGCCTCGTCCACCGCGCGCTTGTTGTCCTCCAGCACCGCCTTGCGGCCCGCCCCGTCGGCCGCCGGAAACATGCCGCCGCGGCAAAGGCATGACACGGCGATGCCTGCGTCCCGGATCACCTTGCCCGCCTTCGGAATGCCGATCGCCTGCACGATGTCGCGCCACGGCGCGATGGCGGAAATGCCCGCACGCGCGCAACCCTCAACGAGCTGCTCCAGCGTCCACGGCTTCACGGTCGCCGAGTTGATCGCGAGCAGATCGCGGTTGTTGGAGAGATCGCGCATCAAGCGTCCACGCCCCGCGTTGCCATAACGACGCGCATCCGCTTGGCGGCCATTTCCGGATCGCCGAGCAGGCCCGCCGCGTCCGCTAGCCGGAACAATTCTGCGAGATGCAGGGTCGAGCGCGTGCTCTCCTGCCCGCCGACCATCGTGAAGTGGCTCTGCAGGCCGGTGAGATAGGCCATGAACACCACGCCGGTCTTGTAGAAGCGCGTCGGCGCCTTGAAGATGTGGCGCGACAGCGGGACGGTCGGCGCCAGGATATCGTGAAACGCCTTGGTGTCGCCGCGGGTGAACGCGCCAAGCGCGGCGGAGGCCGCCGGCGCGATGGCGTCGAAGATGCCGAGCAGCGCATCCGAATAGCCCTGCTCGTCGCCTGCGATCAGCTCGGCGTAGTTGAAGTCGTCGCCAGTGTACATGCGCACGCCCTTCGGCAGGCGGCGGCGCATGGCGATTTCCTTGCCCTTGTCGAGCAACGAGATTTTGATGCCGTCGATCTTGCCGGCATTCGCCTTGATCACATCGACGGCGACGTCCATCGCCTTCATGTGATCCTTGTGGCCCCAGTAGCCTTCGAGCGCCGGATCGAACATCTCGCCGAGCCAGTGGATGATCACCGGCTGCTTCACCTGCGAGAGAATGCGGCCATAGACCTTGGCATAATCGTCCGGCGAACGCGCGGCCTTCACCAGCGCGCGGCTCGCCATCAGCACGATGCGGCCACCGAGCTTCTCGACGGCGGCGCATTGCTCTTCGTAGGCGCGGATCACGTCATCGACGGTGACGCTCGCGGACGGCTCCAGATGATCGGTGCCGGTGCCCGAGCCGACCAGCGCGCCGGGGAAATCCTTCGCGGCATCGAGCGAGCGGCGGATCAGCTCCAGCGAGTTCGGCCAATCCATGCCCATGCCGCGCTGCGCGGTGTCCATCGCTTCCGCGACGCCGAGGCCGAGCGACCAGACATGGCGGCGGAACGCCATCGTCGCGTCCCAGTCGATCGAATGATCGAGCCACGGGTTGTTGTCGGCGAGCGGATTGGGAACGACATGCGCCGCCGCATAGGCGATGCGGTTGAACGGCGGCTTTGCCGCCGGAAATTTCTTCGGCGGCTGCATCGTGTAGGCGGCGATTGTGCCGCCGGCGACCGGGAGATTGAGCGTCGGCATCGTCAGACCTTCAGCGCCGGAACGTCGATCCAGCGGCGCTCCTTCCAGCTTTTCAGCGCGGCTTCGACAAGCTGCACGCCCTTCGCGCCTTCGAGCAACGTCCACTTGAACGGCGTGCCGTCGAACAGGTGGCGGATGAACATTTCCCACTCGACCTTGAAGCCGTTGTCGTAGTTGCCGACGCCCGGCACCTCGGACCACGTATCGAAGAAGTTGATCGTCTGCGGCACGTCCGGATTCCACACCGGCCGCGGCGTGTTCACCCGCGACTGGCTCCAGCACTTCTGCAGGCCCGCGACCGCCGAGCCGTGCGTGCCGTCGACGTGGAAGGTCACGAGGTCGTCGCGGCGCACGCGCGTGCACCAGGACATGTTCATCTGCGCGACGACGTTGCCTTCAAGCTGGAACGTCGCGTAGGCCGCGTCGTCCACGTCGTTCGTGTACGGCTTGCCGTTCTCGTCCCAGC
>JBFLYS010000012.1:0-150118 GCA_040756555.1 Pseudomonadota bacterium
GTGACAAGCCGTACCGCGACGGCTTCGACATCGCGGCCTTCAAGGGCATATCCGAACCTGGCCTCATGAAGCCGATGGAACTGGTTCACCGCGCGCGCTAGTGCATCCGAGGACATCTCGTCGGAGTGGCTCGATCGATCAACGACGCGATGGCGAGGATTTGCAGAGCGCATCCGGATCGCTTCATCGGCTTGGCGAGTCTGCCGATGCGCTCGCCGCAAGCTGCTCTCGAAGAGCTAGACCGCGCGATCGGCGAACTTGGGATGAAAGGTGTCGTGATCGGCTCCAACATCGACGGGATGCAACTCGACGACCCGAGTTTCGAACCGATCTGGGCGCGGATCAATGCGCTGAAGCTTCCGGTGTTCGAACACCCTATGTTCCCCAAGCAGGACGCTGGATTCGAGGGGTTCGAGCTGCCTCTTCGGCTCGGTTTCATTTTCGACACAACCCTCTCGGCTGCACGCCTGATCTATTCGGGCGTGTTCGAGCGCTACAAAAATTTCCCCTACGTGATGGCCCACACCGGCGGAGCCCTTGCGATGGTGCTCGAGCGGCTCGACAACGGATACCGGCTATTTCCCGATTGCCGAAAATACATCTCGAAATTTCCGAGCGAATACGCGAAAAACCTCTACTACGATACGACGTCGTTCGGCGCCGCGGCGCTGCAATTCGGCATCACGACGTTCGGAGCCGACCGAATACTCTTCGGTACCGACGACCCCTTCATCGGCAGCGATAGCTCGCACGTGGATCGGCTGGAACTTCCGCCCGACCAAGCCACAAAAATTCTTGGAGGGAATGCCAAAAGGCTACTCGACCTCTGAGGCTTTCGAGCCACCGACTCTCAAACGCAGCCATTTCCAGCAGCAATGTAGAATGCGCTTTCAATCCGACATCTTGCAGAATAGAAATTGACGCCGTCGGCCTTCTATGAAGGCCGACGGCGGATTGTGTTGATCGGTTGTTCGTCTACTTGGCGCTCACGTTCTTTGCTGCCTTGGCAATGAGGTCGGCCACCACTTCCGGATTCGACACGTGCGACCAGTTCGAAATGCGTTTACTTTTGGTCGGGTGGGGACAGCAACGGAAAAATAACAGGGCAGCCACGTCCGGCGATCATTTTGCGCCGTAGACGACAATCGGCCCCTGATTTTTTTCCACTCTAATCCGAAGTCATATCTTCAAAGCGATGCGGCCGTAATCTCGATCTGAACCTGCGCATCCGGCACCGGCGCGGGCCCACGGATTACCACAAACTCCGCTGCGGGCAGATCGCGGCCAATCCCTGACAGAAAACATTCCCGGATCTCTTCGTAGATCCAAATGTCAGACGCATCTTTCAGATATACCGTCGCCTTAACGATGCTTTCGAGCGGAGCGCGGTCTGCATCGAAAATCGCCTTGATCAAAGACCAAGCCGCCCAGCATTGAGCTGCAAAGCCTGGCGCTTTTTCAAAGCGCGAAAGGTCGTCCACGACGCGTCGTCCGACGTCGTCGTCGAGGTCGCTGGATTGCCTAACCAGCCGACCGGCCATGTTGAGGCCCAGCATGCCCGCAACGAACGTCAAGGGTCCAAGCTTCGTTGCCGCGGGTCCGGCAAACGGCTGAGGGCAAGGCCATGATAATTCCGCCACCGGCAGGTTTGATTTTGGGTCGACCGCCAGAGGCTCGATTTCGATCAATGTCCCGCGATGGCCGACCTCATTGAAGCCCATGACGATCAACGCCGGCGGGTTCTCGGGGAAGAAGCTCATGTGCACGCGATGGAACGTGCCGAAGTCACGCGAGTCTTGCAGCATCACCGCGACATGCTTGATGTCGCGCATCGTGAGCCCCTGCGCCTGCAAATTCTCGCGGATGCGTTCGTAGGTGAACCACGTCTGCGCAGCGATCGGCCCTTGCCGGCTGTCCGGGTGGCTGCGTCCTGTCGCGAGTGAGCGCCCTTCCTCCGGGATATCTCCGAATCCGAGAATGACGGGATTGCCTGGTTTGCGTGTTTCAATGGGAATGTGACCGGCCAGGAACACGAGCGGTCCACAGCGCACGGCTTGCGAATAGAACCCAGCCGATGGGAAATCCTTGTTGTCGAATGTTCGGGTGGTCGTGCGCTCCGGAAACAGCTCATTTTCGCCGGGGACCACTCCTATCGCTTCGAGGCCAAGTGCTCGGCCAAAACGGCCCGCGACATCGGCGACACCCAGACAACTGCTTGGCGCGGGCACCTCCTGCCAAGCCATACGAATTCGCTCGTAGACCGGAAACAACCGCTTGTCGCGCATCCAGATGTGAATGCGCAGAACCTGCATCTCTTCGGAGCCGGCAGCCTTCAACACGGTGTCCAGGTTCTCATGCGTTCCCCATCCGTCGACGGCGAAGTCAGCTTCGCCCTGATCCGCGATAGGGAACTTTGAAAAGCCATTCGCCTGAAATTTCGGCGGCAGGTCGGAGAACTGGAGAGTCCGGTCAGCACGGCTCCCACGCATCCCGCTCACGAACACCAGACCATGCGCGACAATCGCGCTGGGATATCCCCGCACAACTGGAACGATCCCATCCACTCGAATGACCCGGCGCGGCATCAAACATTCCTTCTCTGATAATTCTTGAATACTGAGGCGCTCATTCCTGGAACGCGCGCTTCCGCAGCGATTGCAAGCCGGGCAACGCCATTGCCACGATCATGATTGCGGTGAGAACCAGGAAGGCGAGGCTGATCGGCCGCTCGATAAAGACAATCGGATCACCGAGCGAGATCAACAGGGCGCGGCGCAAATTCTCCTCAATCAACGGACCGAGGATGAATCCGAGCAGCAGCGGCGCTAGCTCGCAGTTGAGCCGATAAAACATGTAACCCAGAAACCCGAATGCCGCACCGATCAGCACATCGCCCGCGTCATTGTGAATGGCGTAAAGGCCGATGCAGCAGAACAGAAGAATGGCGGGATAGAGCAGCCGGTATGGTGCGGAGAGGAGCTTCACCCACAATCCGATCAACGGCATGTTGAGAACCACCAGCATGGCGTTGCCAACCCACATGCTGGCGATGACCCCCCAGAACAGTTCTGGCCGCTGGATCATGAGCTGTGGACCGGGCGCGACGCCCTGCATCATGAGCGCGCCGATCATCAGCGCCATTGTTCCGGTCGAAGGGATGCCAAGCGTCAGCATCGGAATGAAGGCGGTCTGAGCCGCGGCATTGTTCGCAGCTTCCGGAGAGGCCACACCCTCGATCGCACCATTGCCGAAGCGCTCCGGCTGCGATGCGATTTTCTTCTCCAGTGAATACGCGGAGAACGACGCCAAGATCGGCCCCCCACCCGGCAACACGCCAAGCGCAGAACCGAGGACCGTGCCACGCAGCGCGGGCGGCAAAATCGCTTTCAGATCACTGGGCCTAGGCCAGAGATCGCGAATTCGACTTGTAATCTTGTGCCCAGCATCCTTGCGTTCGAGGTTCGCGATGGTTTCGCCGAGGCCGAACATGCCCATCGCGACCACCGCAAAATCGAGGCCATCATTGAACTGCGAGATATTGAACGTGAAGCGCGCAGTGCCGTTGTTCATATCAATGCCGATCGTGCCGAGCAGCATTCCGAACACGATCATGCATAGGGCCTTGACGATCGAGCCTTGCGCCAGAATTACCGCACCGACCAAGCCGAAGATCATCAGCGAGCAGTAGTCAGCAGGACCGAATGCGAGCGCCACCTCCGCAAGCTTGGGAGCAGCGAGCGCCACAACGAATGTCGCAATGCTGCCGGCGAGAAACGACGCCAAAGCCGCGGTACCCAACGCAAGCCCGGCCTTGCCCTGACGCGCCATCTGGTAGCCGTCGATAGTGGTCACAACCGATGACGATTCGCCCGGCAGCCTGACGAGGATTGCGGTCGTCGAGCCGCCGTACTGCGCGCCGTAGTAAATTCCGGCGAGCATGATGATGGCCGACGTCGGATTGAGGCCAAACGTGACCGGCAACAGCACTGAAATTGTCGCGACGGGTCCAACGCCGGGAAGCACGCCAATGATCGTACCGAGCAGAGCTCCAATGAATGCGTAAAGCAAATTCGCCGGCTGTATCGCAACACCAAGGCCGAGAACGAGATTCTGGAGAATGTCCATCGCTGCGACTCAGAACGGCAAGAAGTGCAGGGGCAATTTAAGCGCGTACAGAAAGACCAGCGCCGACGCGCCAACCAAACCGACGGACAGGACCGTGACCTCGATTGCTTTGAATCGATCAGCGGCGAGCCGGCCAATTACGATGAGCAACACACCGGCCAGTGCAAACCCCCAACGCTCCACCAAAAGGCTGAAGACCACCACACTCAGAAGCACAGCCGTCAGCGGCCGAAGATTGATCTCGCCGATCGGCTCATCCGGTTGAAGAAAGGAGCGCAACAGCACGATCCCGCCCAGCACAAGCAGTACGATGCTCAGTCCGATCGGGAAGAAACCGGCTCCCATCCGCGACGGCGTGCCGATGCCAAGCCGCGACGACAAAACGAGCCCTGCGATAGCAACCGCACAGAAAAACAAACCGGACAATAGGTCCTGTGTCAGCCGGATTCTCAACATGCGCTTTCTCCGAACCGCAACGATCACCTCTAATCCGCGGTCGCACCGACGGCCCTGACCACTGAGGTCCACCGCTTCTCCTCGGCCGCGATGAACTTGATCGACTCTTCGGGCGTGGGACTCTCAGATGAGAGACCGCCTTCCAACAGCCGCGTTTTGACGGCGGGATCGCTCATCACCTTGACCAGTGCGGCGTGGAGCCTGTCGACGATCGGGCGCGGCGTCGCGGCGGGAACGAAAATTCCCTGCCAGGAGCTCATGACCATTTCCGGATATCCAGCCTCAACAAAGGTCGGCACGTCCGGCAGCGTCGGATGCCGTTCTTTGGTGGCCATGCCGATGACACGCAGCCGCCCGGCGCGCACGTGGTTCACGACCGGCGGCAGACCGGCGAACATCATCGGGATATGACCACCCATAATATCGGTTGCCGCCGGGCCGGAGCCGCCCTTGTACGGCACGTGCACCATCTTGAGGCCTGCCATCTCGGCGAACACCTCCATCGCCAGTCGGTTCTGGCTGCCCGCTCCCTGCGAAGCGAAGCTGACGCGGCCGGGCCTCGCCTTTACGTATTCCACCAATTCCTGAATTGTCTTGGGCGGGAACGTCGGGCCCACCACCAGAAGAGACGGCGTGTGGCTGATGACCGATATCGGCATGAAATCGACCGTCGGCTTTACCTTGAGGTCGGCGTAGAGCGCGGCGTTGATCGTGATGGTGCCGACATCGCCCAACATGATCGTGTAGCCGTCGGGCGCAGTCTTCGCGACGACCTCCATCGCGACGTTGCCCGCGGCGCCGGGACGATTTTCCACCACGACCGGCTGCCCCAATTGTTCCTGAAGTTTGGGCTGCACCACCCTCGCCAGAAAATCCGTCGTCCCCCCCGGAGCAAAGGGCACAACAAAGCGAATGGCCTGGTTCGGATAACTCCCGGGATTTTCCGCAGCGACTGCCGAAGGCGCGGCAAGCAGAATAAGCGTTGCGCCGAGCAAACTTAGTTCACGTCGATTCATCGTGATCCTCACATGGTTATCCCGGCGGTGACTTCATTGCCGCTGCGGTGCGTAGGCCCACAGATCGAGAATTGCGGTGACGCCGGGCGCCGGCATGTGATGCGGCACACCGACCGCGGTGTATGGCAGCGGCCGGCCCGGCAGGAACTCCTGCCAGACCTCAAGCGCCGGCAGCAGTTCTTCGAGATTCGTGTGGAAGTGCTGGATGCGCACGATGTTTTCCAGCGATGTGCCGGCTCGTGAGCAGATGTCCCGAGCCCGAGTCAGCATGGCTCGCATTTGCGCTTTGATGGACGACATCAGGAACGGCTGGCCGGGATCGGCCTGCGCCTCGGAAACCAGCCCGTTGCGATCGACAGCCATCAAACCCGACAGGAACAGCAGATCGCCCGCGCGCACGGCTCCCGGCACACCGGCGTAACCAGTGAACGTATCCGCTGCCACGATCTCCTTGCGGATGCGACCGGCATCCTTCAACGCAATCACGTTGATCTCAAGACGGGAGTGCATCTGACCAATCCCCGGATTCGAGACCGGGATGATCGAGAGGGCGACCGGACTTGCACCGAAGGTTTGGTTCCACACCTCAAGGAACGGGGAATAGTCCTCCGGGTGAACGAGGTACACTTGCGCTTTGCAAACATTGGCAGGCGATGAGCCAGCAAGTTTGAGCGCCGGAAGAATCTTCTGCTCGATGATGTATTTGGTCTGAAGTTTGATCGGCGTGCTGCGCCAAAGATTGCCGACCGGAACCTGTGCGACCTCCGCGAGGCCATCGCGAGACGGCTCGCCGGGCTTGGCTCCTGCGGTCATGCCCGCGATGAACACGAAATCGCCCGCCGCCAGAGCCGGCGCGTAGCCGGACGTCGGATGCGCATTGATCGACGCGTCGCGCAGCGCCGCCGGCGCGCGATCCGATTCAGGCAGCACCGCGATCGCCTGCACATTCATCTGCGCGCCGGGCACCGGAAGAGCCTCGATCAGCATCGAAGTGCTGGGCGGCACAGTCGGCAAACGCTTGTGGCGGACGACGTGATAGTGGTCGACCGCGGTATAGGTCGGATAGTACTGATCCACGCGCACGATGTTCTCGAGGCCCGTGCCCGCCGTTTTCAGCACAGCTTCGATCCGCGAGAAGATGAGATCGGCTTCCTTTTGATTTTTCGGCAATCCGCCGTGCGGCAAGGCTGCACTTTCAACCTCGGGATCGAGCCCACCTGGAAAAACCTGGGCCATATGCCCGGTCGCGAACACCCAAGATCCGGCAGCCATTCCCTGCGCATAAGGAATCGCAGCTTTGCCCACCGTGGTCGGCAATATTGGTTTTACGGCACTTCGGTCTGACATCGGTTACAGTTCCCTGTGTCGCATCAATCGGCAGTGGCATTGACCGCTTTGGCGACCGCGGACCAGCGCGCAGCCTCCGCAGCAACGAATTTCTTCGCGTCATCGACACTCGGACTCGCGATCGCCAATGACCCGCCGTCGGCAATCCGGCGTTTGATCTCGTCGTCCGCCATCACTTTCAACATGACGCCATGCAGCTTCTCGACCACCGGGGCCGGCGTTGCTGCCGGCACAAAGATGCCCTGCCAGGAGCTGACGACCAGATCCGCAAATCCGGACTCCGCTAACGTGGGCACGTCAGCCAGCGCGGGATGACGCTCCTTGGTGGTGACTCCCAATACCTTCATGCGGTTGCTGCGAACGTGATTAAGCGTCGAGGAAATCGTCGCAAACATAAATGGGATATGCCCGCCCATCACGTCGGCGGCTGCAGGGCCGGATCCGCCCTTGTACGGAACGTGATTGATCTTGACCCCGGCCTTTTCGGCGAAGAGCTCCATCACCAGACGGTTGAGGCTGCCGCTGCCCTGCGAAGCAAAACTGATGCGGCCGGGACGCTCCTTCAAATACGCGACCAGCTCCGCGATATTCTTTGGAGGAAAACCAGGACTCGTCACCAAAAGCGAAGGCGTATCGGCAATGATCGAGATCGGCGTCAGATCCCGTGTCGGCTCGATCCGCATATCCTTGAAGATGCTGGCGTTGATCGCGATGGTGCCGACATCACCCATGAAGATCACATAACCATCCGGCGCAGACCCCGCCGCCAACTCCATGCCGACGTTGCCCGCGGCGCCCGAGCGGTTCTCCACCACAACCGGCTGCCCCAGAAGCTCCTGCATCTTCGGCTGGACGATGCGCGCCAGAAAGTCCGTGGCGCCGCCGGGCGCAAAGGGAACGATCATCCGAATAGGACGGTCGGGATAACCGGACTGGGCATTTGCCGAAACCCCGAGCGGCAAAACCAGCAGAGCCGCGGCAACGATCTCAGACAGATAACGCACAATCCGGTTCATGATGACGTTCCCTCGCTCCGTGTCTGCCGCGCCCGCGCTACACGATTGCCGTCGCCTCGATTTCAACCAGCCAGTCCGGGTGCGCGAGCCGCCGCACCTCGACAGCCGTGCTCGCGGGCAGAGCTTTGCCGAAGTAACGGTTGCGCACAGCCGCGTGACGGAAGAATTCGTCGATATCGGTCGTGAACGACGTGATCTTCACAAGATCGTCCAACGTCGCGCCGGCAGCCTCGAGACAGATCTTTATGTTTTCGCCGATGCGCTCGATCTGCGCGGCCATGTCGCCCTTGCCGATCATGTTGCCGTCCTTGTCGCGCGGAACCTGACCCGAAATAAAAATCTGGCGTTGCCCGCCTTTTACCGAAAGCACGTGCCAGTACAGTTGCTGACCGCCGATCACTCGCGTCATCAGACCTTCAGGCTGGTATCCTTCGCGCAACACAGACATCTTTCACCTCTTCCCAGTTTCTTACGCAATCAAACCGCGTGCCAGTTGACGCTCTCAGACATGCTTGGCGCGCGCGCCTGTTTCCCATTTCCAAATGAAGAGCCCGGAGGCGATCGCGATTGCGACACCAACGAATGTCGAGATGCCGGGCACGTCTCCCCACACGATGAATCCGACGAGCACCGCCCAAACGATCAGTGAGTATTTGAATGGCGCGAGAAACGCCGCTTCGGCCGCACGAAATGCACCAACCTGCATGAGATAGGCGCAGCAGGTGACAGCGCCGTACAGCAGAAACAGTGCGCATTCGGATACAGACGGCATGGACCATCCGAAAGCGGGCCGATCGACCCATCCGAGCAATCCCGTCAACGCCCCCATCAGCACCGTTGCGCCGATCGTGACGAAAACAACGGATTCGCTGGTCTCGGTCTCCGCCATCTGACGTGTCTCGATGTCGCGCAGCGACTGTGCAACCGCCGCACCGAACGGAATCAGCAATGTCCAGCTCCACCCCTGCCCGGCCGGCGCAAAGACGAGCAGCGCTCCCAGAAATCCGGCAAGAACCGCTCCCCACTGGCGCAAGTCGACGTGCTCACGCAGAAGCCACGGCGCCAACGCCGTAGTGATGATCGGCGCAACGAAACTAATGGCGCTCGCCGTTGCAAGCGGAAGCAAGCTCAGGCTCCAGATCATCAAATAAGTGGCCAGCACAAAGAAGATTGCCCGCCGCATCTGCGCTCGGAAATTCCTCGGCATCAGGGCCGCGATCCCTTGCGGCCATCGCCACGCCACCAGCACAACCAGAATCACCACGCCGCGGATGAAAATGATCTCCCCAATCGGCATTCCGGCGGACAGAGATTTGGCTATTGCGTCGCCGACCGTGAGCAGCCCTGCGCTTCCCACCATCAGAGCAATGCCAACGCGCTTGGTATGAGCCGTTTCGGCAATCGCGAGGGGAGCGAGGCGTTCGCTGGTCATAGGATTGCGCCTCCCCCGACCTGTCGCTACGCGACTTTTCCGAGGGAGCGCCTCGGTTTCACGCCGATAACGTCGGTCGTCTTGACCACTTCTTGCCACGGCACATTACGGATGTGCGCACGCACCAAGGCTTCCGCGCGTTTCTGATCAGCGCCCTCGATCGCTGCGATGATATCGAGGTGTTCCTGGTGGATCGCTCTGAGGTCGCGGAACTTGGAATAATTTCTCCGCAGCCGGTTCATGTGCAAGCGGATGTTGATGATGGTGAGTTGCGACGTGAGCGACGCACTCCCGGACGCCTGCGCCAGCAGACGATGAAAGCGATGATCGGCCGCGGCGTATCGCCCGCGCGCGCCTAATTCATTGACGTTCGACTTATTGACCCCCGCAAAGCACGCTTTCATCTGCTGGACAAATCGCTTGTCGGACTGCGCCGCTGCGCGCCGCGCAGCCAGCCCTTCCAGCACCTCGCGGATTTCGATCAATTCAAGAAACTCTTCGAGCGTCGGAACGGCGAGATAGATGCCGCGCCTCGGCTCGATGTTGACGATCCCCTGTTGTTTGAGCTGGTGCAGCGCCAGCCGCAGCGGTGTTTTGCTGATGCCGAGCTGCTGCGCGAGTTGCTCCTCCACGATGCGAACGCCAGGCTCCATCTTGCCGGCTTCGATCTCGCGCTGGAGAAGCTGATGCACCTGAGAGGTGATGCTGTCGGTGTTGATGGTGGCCATCCACAGCCTCTGAAATCTGAAATTTCAGATAGTGCATCACGATCCGTTGGGCTCCGTCAAGGCGCCGTTCTTGTATTCTTGAAATTCCGGCGCGGGAAATACCCCATCGCGGAAGCTTATTTCGTCGCAGCCGCGCACCAGCCGCGCCCCACTCAAGTCAATTTCCCTTCGAGATCTCCCGGCAAGGACCTACCCAGTCCTCTGCCGGTTGGAACACAGGCTTTTCGCAATAGCGCGGACCGTCGCAGCCTCGATACCATCCGCTCATCCAGTCTGGATGGACGCGCGATAAGACGAGGTGTCTTCCGAGAAGCATCAACGGAATTCCACGGTTCGAATCCCGTCAGGCTCACCGCTCAGTGGAAGATCGAACCAGTCTCCACTTTTTGACTCTGCAAAACGGCCATTTCCTAGGAAACCGCAAGAGACTTTCCGCACCAAAAGGGAATTTTAGTTCGAATCCTGGAATCCCAGAGACCGAACGACGCGCAAGAAACCCCGTATTCGCGGGCTTTCTTGCGCACGGTGTCGCGAAAAATCGAGAGACCGAACTGGTTGGCTGGGGCGCCTGGATTCGAACCAGGGGATGGCGGAATCAAAATCCGCTGCCTTACCACTTGGCTACGCCCCAATACCGGCCGGCGCGCTCGATATACCGGCCACCCCGCCGGCAAGCAAATGCGGCCTGTGAGTGACATTCCGCCCTGTGGGACACCGCCAAAACCCTAGGTTAGCATGGGTCATCGAAGCCTTCCGGGGGCTCATATGCTGATCAAGCACGGCTTGCTGCTCGCTTTGCTCGCACTATCGGGGCCGGCGCTGGCCCAGACCTCAAAACCGCTTCAGACGATCGTGCCATTCGCGCCGGGCGGCTCCGCCGACGGCATCGCGCGGCTGATCGCAACCGAACTCGCCGCCAAGATGGGCCGGCAGGCGGTCGTGGAAAACAAGCCGGGCGCAGGCGGCACGCTCGGCCTCGTCGTCGCCGCGAACGCACCGGCGGACGGCAGCACGCTTGCGATCGCGGCGACCGGCGCGCTGGTCATCAATCCGCATATTCCGGGCTCCGCGCCGTTCGATCCCGAGCGCCAGTTGGTCCCGATCGCACGGCTGATCAATATCCCAATCGTTCTGGTGTCGAACGCCAAGACCGGGCCGAAGACCATCAAGGAGGTCATTGCGCTCTCGAAAACCGCGCCGCACGGCATGAGCTATGGCACGACGGGGCCGAATTCGAGCCAGCACCTTGCGGTTGAACTCCTCAAGAAAATGACCGGCGGCAACCTCGTGCATGTGCCTTATCGCGGCAGCGCGCCGGCGGTGACAGATGTGATCGGCGGGCAAATTCCCCTCGCCTCCGTCGATCTCACCTCCGCGCATGAGCAGATCAAAGCCGGCAATCTCACCGCGATCGGCGTGACCAGCGCCAAGCGCGCCAAGACCGCGCCGGACATCCCGACCATCGCCGAAGGCGGCGTTCCGGGTTACGACGGCTCGCAGGGCTTCATCGGCCTGTTCGCGCCGGCCGGCACGCCGCCGGCGATCGTGAAGCAGCTCTCGCAAGAGACAGCCGCGATCCTCGCCCGCCCCGAAATTCAGGCAAAGATTCAGCTTCTATCGGTCGAGCCCGCCTATGAGGATGACGCAAGCTTCGCCAAGTTTCTGGCGGTTGAGTCCGCAAAGTGGAAGGACCTTCTCCAATCGCTGCGGCCGTCGAACTAGGCTACAATCCCGCGCATGACCTACCGCGCTCCCGTCGCCGACATCGCTTTCGCGCTCAAGCACGGCGCCGGGTTGAGCAAGACGCTTTCCAAGGGCGGCGATCTCTCTGCTGACGATGTCGATGCGGTTCTCGAAGAAGCCGGCAAATTCGCGAGCGACGTGATCGCCCCGCTCAATCAGGTCGGCGACAAGTTCGGCACGCCGTTCAAGGACGGCAAGATCACGATGCCGCCCGGATGGAAAGAGGCCTATCGCGGCTGGTACAGCGCAGGATGGAATGCCGTTGCCGCGCCAACGCAATGGGGCGGTCAGGGCTTGCCGCATGCGATGAACGCCGCGTGCCTCGAGATGTGGAATTCGGCCTCGATGGCGTTCGGCATTGGCCCGGTGCTGACAATGGGCGCGGCGGAAGCGCTCGCCGCCTACGGCACCGAGGAGTTGAAGAAAAAGTATCTCGGCAAGCTCGTGTCCGGCGAATGGATGGGCACGATGCAACTGACCGAGCCGCAAGCCGGTTCAGACGTCGGCGCGCTGCGGACCAAAGCCGTGCGCCAGCCCGACGGCACCTATCGCATCACTGGGCAGAAGATATTCATCACCTACGGTGAGCACGACCTCACCGACAACATCATCCATTTCGTGCTCGCGCGGCTGCCCGATGCGCCTCCGGGCAACAAAGGGATTTCTCTCTTTCTCGTTCCCAAATTCCTGCTCAAACCCGACGCCACGCCCGGCGAGCGCAACGACGCCCGCGCGCATTCCATCGAGCACAAGATGGGCATCCATGCGTCGCCGACCTGCACGATGGTTTATGGCGATAACGGCGGCGCTGTCGGTTACCTCGTCGGCGAAGAGAACCGCGGCCTTGCCTGCATGTTCACGATGATGAACCTCGCGCGGCTCGCGGTCGGCCTGCAGGGCGTCGGCATCGCGGAACGGGCGACGCAGCAGGCGATTGAGTATGCCAAGGATCGCAAGCAGGGCCGCGCCTTGGGCTTCACGGGACAGGGTTCGAGCCCGATCATCGACTTTCCGGACGTGAAGCGGATGCTGATGACCATGCGGGCGCTGACGCGCGCCGCGCGAGCGATCTGCTACGCGACTGGCGGCGCGATCGACGGCTCGCACGGTAAGGGCGATGACGCCAAGGCCGCGAACGACCGTGCGGCTTTGCTCACGCCAGTTGCGAAGGCCTTTTCGACCGACATCGGGATCGAGGTCGCGTCGCTCGGCATCCAGATTCACGGCGGTATGGGCTTCATCGAGGAAACCGGCGCGGCCCAACATCTGCGTGACGCCCGCATCGCCGCGATCTACGAAGGCACTAACGGTATCCAGTCGCTAGACCTCGTGTCGCGCAAGATGCCGATGAACGACGGCGCGGTCGTGCGCACCTATCTCGACGAGTTGCGGCAGACCGTCAAAGCCGTGCAGGCGAAGAACGATCTGGCCTTCGGCACGACGGGTCAAAAACTCTCAGACGCGGTCGAAAGTCTCGATCGCGCGACGACATGGCTTCTGTCAAAGCTTGAGAAAGAGCCGCAAGCTGCGCTTGCAGGAGCAACACCGTATCTCCGCCTGTTCGGCAACGCCGCCGGCGGCTGCATGCTGGCCGACGAGGCACTCGCCGCGCTCCGCCTCGGCGACGGCGATCCCGCAACGCGGGTCGCCATCGCACGGTTCTTTGCGGAGAACATCGCGGTGCAGGCTTCCGGACTTGAAAAGTCCGTCACCGAAGGCGCCGACAGCGTCAACAACGCAACGCTATAGCGGCTTCAGGCCCGCTTCGATCTCCTTCCGCCGGTCTTCCAGGAACGGCGGCAGCGAGAGCTTCTCGCCGAGCTTGTCCGCCGCCTCGTCGGTGGCGAAGCCCGGTCCGTCCGATGCGATCTCGAACAGGATGCCGTTCGGCTCGCGGAAGTAGAGACTCCGGAAATAGAAGCGGTCGACCTTTCCGCTGTTCGGAATCTTCATCTCCGCGAGACGCGCCGCCCACTTGTCGTACTCCGCGTCCGGGGTGCGGAACGCGACGTGATGCACGGCGCCCGCGCCCTGCTCGGCGATCGGCAAGCCGGGCTGCACCGCGACGTGAAGCTCCGCGGCCGGACCGCCCTCGCCCATCTCATAGACGTGGATCGGGTCCTTGGTCTGCGGATGCTCGTAGTCGCGGACCTTCCGCAGCCCCATCACCGAGGTGAGGATCACATCGGTCGAGCGAAGCTGCGGCACGCTGAGCGTGATCGGGCCGAGACCGCGGATCTGATGCTCCGCCGGCACCGGGCTCTTGTCCCAAGGCCGAGCGTCGCCCGCACCTCCGTCGTCGATCAGCGCAAGCCGCTGGCCTTCCGGGTCCTCGAACTCGAGCGTGGCTCGGCCGTCGATGGTCGCGATCTCGCTGTGGCGAACCGCAGCCTTCTCAAACCGATCCTTCCACCACGGCAGGCTTGCGCCGGGAACGCGCAGGCCCGTGCGCACGATCGAATGCGTGCCCCGCACCTCCTTCGGTGCAGGCCAATCGAAGAACGTGATGTCGGTGCCAGGCCGCGCCTCGCCGTCCGCGTAGAACAGATGGTACGCGCTGACGTCGTCCTGGTTCACGGTTTTCTTGACCAACCTCATGCCCAGAACCTTCGTATAGAAGTTCAGGTTGCCGGGCGCGTCGGCGGAAACAGCGGTAAGATGGTGAATGCCGGTGAGTTGCATGGCTGCCCCATAAATTAGAGTGACGATGTTTGCGCTCATGTAGGAACCGGACGTCCCATTCGGGAGGGCACACGGATGTTACTGAAGGGCAAGACGCTGTTCATCACCGGCGCATCGCGCGGCATCGGCCTCGCCATCGCGCTTCGTGCCGCCCGCGACGGCGCCAATATCGCCATCGCCGCCAAGACCGAGACGCCGCATCCGAAGCTCGAGGGCACGATCTACACCGCAGCCGAAGAGATCGAGAAGGCCGGCGGCAAGGCGCTTCCGCTTGTCGTCGATGTCCGCGAAGAGGCGGCGGTGAAGGCCGCAATCGACAAGACCGCCGCCACCTTCGGCGGCCTCGACATCGTGGTGAACAACGCCAGCGCCGTCTCACGCACCCCGGTCGCCGAGACCGACATGAAGCGCTTCGACCTGATGCACCAGATCAACGCGCGCGGCACATTCATGGTGTCCAAATATGCAATTCCCCATCTCGAAAAGGCTGCCAACCCGCACATCCTGATGAACTCGCCGCCACTCGACATGAAGGAGAAGTGGTTCGCGGGCACGACCGGATATTCGATGGCGAAGTTCGGCATGAGCCTCGTCGTGCTCGGTCTCGCCGGCGAGCTTCGCGACAAAGGCATCGCCGTCAACGCCCTGTGGCCGCGCGCGACCATCGCCACCGCCGCGATCAAGAACCTGCTCGGCGGCGACCGCGTCATGCGCATGTCGCGCTCGCCCGCGATCATGGCCGACGCGGCCTACGCGATCTTCAACAAGCCCGCTCGCGAGTTCACCGGGCGCTTCCTGATCGACGACACGTTCCTGGCAAGCGAGGGCGTCACCGACTTCGAGAAATATCGTGCGGTGCCGGGCGAACCCTTGGCCGGAACCTTCTTCGTGCCCGATCTGCCACCGCCGCCCGCGGGCGTCGTCATCGACGGCAAACGCTGGGAATGATCGCCTTCCCTTGTTCACAGACAGGGATTAAGTGTTGACCATGAAAACGCTCTTCATTTCGCACCCGTCGTCGCTCAACCACAAGACGCCCGAAGGCCATCCGGAACGGCCCGACCGCATGCGCGCGATCAACAAGGTGTTCGCCGAGGAGCGTTTCAATCCGCTGATCCGCGTCGAAGCGCCGATGACGGAGCTTGAGACCATCGCGCTCTGCCATCCGATGGACTACGTGAAGGCGATCCGCGATGCGGCGCCGAAGGAAGGCATGATCGCGCTCGACGGCGACACCACGATGTCGCCCGGCAGCTTCGAGGCATCGCTGCGCGCCATCGGCGGCGCGACGCTCGCTGTCGATGAGGTGATCGCCAAGAACGCCGACAATGCGTTCATCGCGATGCGCCCGCCGGGCCACCACGCCGAAAGCGTGAAGCCGATGGGCTTCTGCTTCTTCAACCACGCCGCCATCGCCGCGCGTCATGCACAAACGAAGCATGGGCTTGCGCGCGTCGCCATCGTCGATTTTGACGTGCATCACGGCAACGGCTCGCAGGAGATCTTCTGGTCCGATCCGACCGTGATGTATTCATCGACGCATCAGATGCCGCTCTATCCCGGCACCGGCGACAAGTCCGAGCGCGGCGAGCACGACAACATCGTCAACGCGCCGCTGCGGCCGAACGACGGCGGCAGCCAGTTCAAGGAGGCGTTCGAGAGCCGCATCCTGCCGCGCCTCACCGCCTTCGGCCCGGACCTCATCATCATCTCCGCTGGCTTCGATGCGCACGCCCGCGATCCGCTCGCCAACCTGCAACTGGTCGAGGACGATTTCGCCTGGGCGACGAAGAAGCTCATGGAGGTCGCCGACAAGCACTCCGGCGGCCGCGTGGTCTCGGTGCTCGAAGGCGGCTATGATTTGCAGGGCCTTTCGCAATCCGCGGCGGCGCATGTCACGGCGCTGATGCGGGGATAAATCCAGATTGGGCTTGAGCCCGCCGCATTGTCGCGGGACATTGCGGCTTCACACGGACAGACCATGGCTGAGACAGCAGACATCAAGAAGCTGACGTTCGAGCAGGCGATCGACCAGCTTGAGACGATCGTGAAGCGGCTCGAGGAAGGCAAGGTGCCGCTCGAAGAGTCGGTTGCGATCTACGAGCGCGGCGAAGCGCTGAAGCGCCGCTGCGAGGAGCTGCTGCGCCAGGCCGAGGCGCGCGTGGAGAAGATCACGCTGGACGCGTCAGGCAAGCCCGCAGGCACCGAGCCGCTGGATGTGAAGTAGCGGCGCGAAGCCGTTCATTTCCGATTTAATTGTCAAACAGCCACGGCAAATCGCGCCCGGAAGTTTGAGGCGCCGGGCGCGCCTTCCTTCATTTCCCCTTCGGACATAAGTCCGAGGGGGATGGAGCGCTGAGCAGCGCAACCATCAATTCACGCCTTGCGGCGTGGCGCGTCTTTTCGCTCGAAAGACACGCTCGCCACCCAGCGCTCCATCGCGGTGCTCGTCGCAGCCGCAGGCTGCAACTCAGCTCCGGGCCGGGTTTCCTGGGACGCGGGCGTCGTCACCCTGTCCCAGTCCAGCGAGCACCTCGCAGAGCGGTCCTAGTGCCGCCCGACTCGATGCCCGGAGCCGCCCGGGATTGGGGTTACGAGCCCCAAGCGCAGGCTTCCGCATCCGCTCCCGCTGAAATGACGTCTCATGACAACGCCCTCGGTTGGACCGGACAGATATAGGATTATATACAGTAGGAATTCAGTCAAGAGGGCGGTGCAATTTTTTTGCTCTCAACTCGCCGCGCTCTCTCCCGGCCTCATGCTGAGGAGCCGCGAAGCGGCGTCTCGAAGCATCGAGGCCGCCGAGCGATCTCGGGTTTACCCGAGATCGCCACTCAATGTGGGCAAGTCGGGTAAACCCGACTTGCCGCCTTCGAGACGCGGGCTACGCCCGCTCCTCAGGATGAGGCGGAGATAGAGCACTTTTCGCTACAAAACGTGGATGGCCGGGACATAGGCGGCGAAGCGACGCCGTCCTTCGGACGGCTATGCCGGCGATGACGTGGAGGGAGTGTTCGCCACACACCCGGCTGTCATCCCCGCGAAAGCGGGGATCCAGCTCTATCTCGCAAATACAAAGAACGGTGGTTATGGGTCCCCGCCTTCGCGGGGACGACAGCGGAGCAAGATGCGAGGGCCGCCGCTTACTTCGTCTTCTTGTAGACCAGCAGCGTCTTGAACATTCCGACCTTCTTCACGCCCGCCTTCTTCTCCCACTTGGCGAGGATCGGCTTGGCTTTCTCGAACGCGATCGAGCCCGTGTAGAACAGGATGTAACCGCCCTTCTTCGTCTTCTTCGTGAAGAGATCGAGCACCTTGGCGTCGGTCAGGCCGCCGTATTCCTTGCTCGCGGTGTTCGGGAAGAAGAACTCGCAGAGATGGAACATGGTGACGACGTCGAAGTCCGGCAGGAGAAGCGGGTTCGTGAGATAAATGTCACCGAAATAGCAGACGTAGTTCTTGGCGACGCCCGAGTTGTTGGTGACGAGATCGACGTAGGCCTCGTACTCCTCCTTCGAGGCCGTGATGCAGAGCGTGCGGTTCTTGCGCTCCGCTTGCTTGACGCCGACGACGTGGTGGGTGCCGCTGCCGAAGTGATAGATCGTCTTGTTCTTCAGCTTCTGCTTCGCGACCCAGTCGTTGAAATGCACGTCGCAGGGGCACACGTCCACGAGCAGCGGCCACTTGTCGGTCCAATAGTTCATCTTGAGCATCAACAATCCTCCCGAGAGTACCTTTGTTATGGCGTCAGGCCGGTTGAGGAGCCAATCCGGCACGATGTCGCGGCGCTTCGCCTGATGGTGTCATTTCGATGGTGCGGCCGTGGAATTCGCGCAGCACGCCGCGCCGGTCGATGGACAGAATGATTGTGCGCGGCAGCCGTTCCAGCAGAACGCGATACAACTCGCGGCCAGCGGCATCGTCGAGCGTGGACACCGGCTCGTCGAACAGCAGCACCGCGGGCTTCCGCAACAGCGCACGCGCGAGCGCCACCCGCTGCTGCTCGCCGCCCGAGAGCATCACGCTCCAATCGGCGTCCTCGTCGAGGCGCAGCGCGAGATGGCCGAGGCCGACCGCGGCGAGCGCCGCTCGAACGTCTTCGTCGTTCACCCGCTCGGCCGGCGTCGGATAGGCGATCGACTGCCGCAGCGCACCGAGCGGGAAATACGGCCGCTGCGGCATCACCAGAACGTCGGCGCCGCGCGGCAGCGTCACACTCCCTCCGCCCAGCGGCCAAAGGCCGGTCAGAGCGCGGAACAGACTCGACTTGCCAGCGCCTGATGGCCCCATGATCAGCACATGATCACCGGGCGCAGCCTTCAACGCATCGAGCCGCGCAATGGCGGCGCCGTTCGGCAGACAGGCGGAGAGACCGGACACCGCGAGATCGGCGCCCTGCCCGGTCGCAACCGCAATCGTGCCGTTCGTCTCGGCGCGCTGCGTATCGACCGCAGCCATCGCGCTTTCCATCTGCGAGAGGCGATCCATGATCGCCTTCCACTCGGCAAGCTTCGGATACGAGCTGATGCAGAAGGCGAACCCCGCCTCGACGCGCTGAAACGCGAGCGCGGACTGAATGAGCGTGCCGAGCGGGATCGCGCCGACGAGATAGGCCGGGCTCACGATCAGCGTCGGCACCAGTGTGGAGACATGACCGTAGCCCGCGGTGAAGCCGACGAGCCGCGTTTGCCGCCGCACCAGCGTGGTCCAGTTGCGGACGAGATTGCCGAAGCGGTGCCGCAGCTCGACGCGCTCGACCGCCTCGCCACGCATCAGCGCGACCGGCTCGGAATGATCCGCCGCGCGCACGATCGCGAAACGGAAATCGGACTCGTAGCGCTGCTGGTTGAAGTTGAGCGGAATAAGCCGCCAACCGATCCAGTGCGCGATCAACGTGCCGGTGCCGGCATAGAGCAATGCGCCGACGATGAGATAGCCGGGGAACGCGAGATTGACGCCGAACAGCGGCAGCGGTGTCGTCGCCGACAGGCCCCAGAGAATGTAGGAGAACGACAACAGCGCGACGACGCTCCCGAGCAATCCGGTGCCGAGCTCATGCGTGCGCTGGATAAAGAGATAGACATCGTTGGCGATGCGCAGATGAATGTTGTCGATGTTGGTGTCGACGAAGCGCACACGATAGTGACGGCCTTCGGCCATCCAAACCGAGACGTAGTTCTCGGTCATCCAGCGCCGCCAGCCGATCTGCAACGTCTGGCCGAAATAGTACTGCGACATGCCGACCGCGATGGCGCCCATCGCAATGAAACAGAAAGTGATCAACTCGTTCTGGAATGCGACCCAATTGCGGGCCTCGAGCGCGTTGAAGAAGCGCGCGTTCCATTGCGTCACCTGAACTGCGACGAAAACCAGGCCAAGCTCGGCCCCGATCACGGCGGCGAGCAGGAGGCAGGCCCGTACGCGCTCCTCGGACCGGAAGTAGGGCAGCGCCAGCCCCCAGAACATGCGCAAGGTTTCAGCGACGCGATTCATAAGGGTGCCTTTGGATTTCCTTGCTTGTTTCGTTCGGGCCTGTTTCCGGCCAGTTTTGTCCCTCTGGGCCGCGACGCGGCGCCAAACGGGCCAATTATAGGCTGAAAGAATGAAGGATTTTCAGCCGTGCCTTGGTCGCAGGCTGCACTCTGGGGGTGTTTATGGGCCCTTGGGTTGAATTGCGCGGGAACCCCCATCGGTGTAAGGCTCTTATCCGTGTAAGCCTCTTACTGAATCGGGGGATGCCGGGGCGACCCATCGAAGACCGTGTGGAGATTGTAGTGTCTCAGCCCTCTAAGACGCCCCTGCTCGACCAGATCCATTATCCGTCAGACCTGAAGAAGCTCGACGCCACCCAGCTCAAGCAGGTGGCTGATGAGTTGCGCACGGAAACCATCGACGCGGTCTCCGTGACCGGCGGCCACCTCGGCGCCGGTCTCGGCGTGGTCGAGTTGACGGTCGCGCTGCATCGCGTGTTCGACACGCCGAAGGACCGCATCATCTGGGACGTCGGCCATCAGGCCTACCCGCACAAGATCCTCACCGGCCGCCGCGACCGCATCCGCACGCTGCGCATGGGCAAGGGCCTCTCCGGCTTCACCAAGCGCGCGGAGAGCGAGTACGACCCGTTCGGCGCGGCGCACTCCTCGACCTCGATCTCCGCCGGCCTCGGCATGGCGGTGGCGCGCGACCTCGCCGGCGGCAACAACAACGTGATCGCGGTGATCGGCGACGGCTCGATGTCGGCCGGCATGGCCTACGAAGCGATGAACAACGCCGGCGCGATGAACTCGCGCCTCATCGTGATCCTCAACGACAACGACATGTCGATCGCACCGCCCGTCGGCGCGATGTCGGCGTATCTCTCACGGCTGCTCTCCAACCGCACCTTCATGAAGCTGCGCGACATCGGGCTTCAGCTCGCGCACAAGATGCCGAAGCTGGTGGAGCAGAAAGCACTTCAGGTCGACGAATATGCGCGCGGCTTCCTCACCGGCGGCACGTTATTCGAAGAACTCGGCTTCTACTACGTCGGCCCGATCGACGGCCACAACCTCGACCATCTCCTGCCCGTTCTGAAGAACGTGCGCGACGCCAAGCAGGGCCCGATCCTGGTCCACGTCGTCACGCAGAAGGGTAAGGGCTACGAGCCCGCCGAGAAATCCGCCGACAAGTATCATGGCGTCGTGAAGTTCGACGTCGTGAGTGGCGTGCAGGTGAAGGCCAAGTCGAACGCACCGTCGTAC
This sequence comes from Pseudomonadota bacterium, assembly GCA_040756555.1. Lineage (GTDB taxonomy): Bacteria > Pseudomonadota > Alphaproteobacteria > Rhizobiales > Xanthobacteraceae > Z2-YC6860. The sequence continues at coordinate 21,286 of JBFLYS010000012.1, forward strand.
CAGAAGGTGTTCGGCGAGAGCCTGATCAAGGAAGCGCAGAAGGACGAGAAGATCGTCGGCATCACGGCGGCGATGCCGTCAGGCACCGGCATCGATCTGTTCCAGAAAGCGTTCCCCAAGCGCACCTTCGACGTCGGCATCGCCGAGCAGCACGCGGTGACCTTCGCCGCGGGATTGGCGACACAGGGCTTCAAGCCGTTCTGCGCGATCTACTCGACGTTCCTGCAACGCGCCTACGATCAGGTGGTGCACGACGTCGCGATCCAGAATCTTCCCGTCCGCTTCGCGATGGACCGCGCCGGCCTCGTCGGCGCCGACGGCCCGACGCACGCGGGCTCGTTCGATATCGCCTATCTCGGCTGCCTGCCGAACTTCATCCTGATGGCGGCGGCCGACGAAGCCGATCTCGTCCACATGGTGGCGACACAGGTGGCCATCGACGACCATCCGTCGGCGTTGCGCTATCCGCGCGGCGAAGGCGTCGGCGTCGAGATGCCCGCGGAAGGCAAGCCGCTCGAGATCGGCAAGGGCCGCATCATCCGCGAAGGAACCAAGGTCGCGCTGCTTGCATACGGCACACGCCTCGCCGAATGCCTGAAGGCGGCGGAGGAACTCGCCTCCTACGGGCTCTCGACCACCGTGGCGGATGCGCGGTTCGCGAAGCCCCTCGACATCGATCTCGTGCTCCGGCTCGCCAACGAGCACGAGGTCCTCATCACCATCGAGGAAGGTTCCATCGGCGGCTTCGGCTCGTTCGTCATGCAGGCGCTCGCCGAGCACGGCGCACTCGACCGCGGGCTGAAGGTCCGCTCGATGGTGCTCCCGGACGTCTTCATCGATCAGGATTCGCCGAACGCGATGTATGCGCTCGCAGGTCTCGATGCGAAGGGCATCGTCAAGAAGGCCTTCGAGGCACTCGGCAAGGACGTCAAGGCCGAGACCATCAAGCTCGCATCGCGGAACTGACCGTTCGTTCCGATTTTCCGCACGCGGTGACCTAACCAACCGCTGGCATTTCCTCTCTTCGTCACTACATTGCTGTTGAACGCTGCGACAAAATCGCAGCGTTCATGATTTTTTCTGATCGTCGCATCAGCGCAATGCATCGGTGTGCGCATTAGGTGACATGCAGCGACATTCGGCTGCGCACCACACCGCTGCCTTACTTTCGCACGATCGCGCGTTCATTCGCTGCGCGCTCAAATTCAAGATGATCGATATGACAATGCCGGGACTGACAAACACCGGCGTCGCGGCGCCGTCCGCACGCCTCGCGCTTTGGCGCCACGAGCTGGCCGAGACGGTCCGCCTCGCGCTGCCGATGGCGCTCACACAACTGGGCCAGGTCGCGATGATGACATCCGACCTCGCCCTGCTCGGAAGACTGGGCGACGATGTCGTCGCCGCGGTTTCGCTCGCGCACACCGTGTTGTTCGGTGCGTTCGTGCTCGGCATGGGGCTGGTGTCGGCCGTAGCCCCGCTCGCGGCGCAGGCGTTCGGCGCAAGGCGGCCGCGCCTGGTGCGCCGTTCGCTGCGCGTTGGTCTCTGGGCCGCGATCATTCTCGGCGTTCCACTGACGATGGCGCAGCTCCACGGATTCGAAATCCTGCGCGCGCTCGGCCAGCCCGAAAACGCGGCGCGCATCGCCGCGCGTTATCTCGACGGGCTCGCCTGGAGCCTGGTGCCGGCATGGTGGTTCATCGCGCTGCGCAGCTTCATGGGCGCGGTCAACCGGCCGGAGCCGGCCCTCTGGATCATGCTCGCGGCAATCCCGGCCAACTTGGTGCTGGCCTATGTGCTGATCTACGGCGCATTCGGCGCGCCCAAGCTCGACGTGCTCGGCGCCGGGATCGCAACGACCCTCGTCAACATCGGCATGTGCGTCGCCGGCGTATGGATCGCCTATGCCTGCCGCCCGTTCAAAAAATACCGCATCCTCGGCCGCTTCTGGCGGCCGGACTGGCCGCTGATGCGCCAATTGCTGACCATCGGCGTGCCGATGTCCGGCATGTTCGCGCTCGAGTTCGGCCTGTTCGCCGCCGCGGCCCTGCTGATGGGCCTGATCGGCACGACGGCGCTCGCCGCGCACCAGATCGCGCTCACGGTGGCGTCCATCATCTTCATGGTGCCGATGGGCATTGCGATGGCGGCGACCGTGCGCGTCGGCCAGGCGGCGGGCCGCCGCGAGCCGCAGGCGGCGAAAGTTGCGGGTTTTGTCGCCATCGTGATCGGCGGCATCTTCATGGTCGCGATGGTGGTGCTGGTGATCGCGACCCGCGGGCTGATCCCGTATGCATTTCTCGGCGTCCATGGCGATCACGCCGCAACGGTCGCGCTCGCCTCAACCCTGCTGCTGCTCGGCGCGAGCTTCTTCGTTGCCGACGGCGTTCAGGTGATCGCGGCCGGCGCGCTGCGCGGGCTCAGCGACACGCGTGTGCCTCTGCTGATCGCCGGGATTTGCTTCTGGGCGGTGGGCTTCACGCTGTCCTACGGGCTCGGCTTCACCGCAGGACTCGCGGCACCGGGCATTTGGATCGGCCTGTCGGCGGGATTGGCGCTCTATGCCGTGCTGCTGGTGTGGCGCTTCCATGCGCTGACCCGGAGGAACTATCTTCCCGAGACGCCCGCTCCGGTTTAATGCATGGAGCAATGACCGAACGTCTTTCCATTTCCCGCATCGGCCATTTCGGCGACGGCATCGCGGAAACGGCGGACGGACCGATCTATGTCCCTTTCACCCTGCCGGGCGAGAGCGCCGAGGCCGAACCGGCCGACGGCCATCCCGACCGGCGCAAGCTCGTCGGCGTCCATGATCCGAGCGCCGAGCGTGCCGCGCCGGTCTGCCCGCATTTCACGGTTTGCGGCGGCTGTGCGACCCAGCACTGGGCGCTCGCGCCCTATCTCGCCTGGAAGCGACAGCTCGTCATCGAGGCGCTGGCGAACGAGCGTATCGACGCGCCAGTCGACATGACCGTCGATGCGCATGGCGAGGGCCGGAGGCGGCTGGTTCTGCATGCGCGGCAGAAGACGCATGACGTGCTGGCGGTCGGTTACGCCGCCGCCCGTTCGCATCAGATCGTCGCCATCGACGAATGCCCGATCCTCGCACCGTCGCTCGGCCGCGCCATTCCCGCAGCCTGGGCCATCGCCGAGGAATTGCAGAGCCAGAGGAAGCCGCTCGACATTCAGATCACGGCCACCGACACCGGCCTCGACATCGATGTGCGCGGGTCTGGCACGCTCAACTCCAAGCTTTCGGGAAATCTCGCGCGCGTAGCGGATGCGAAACGCCTGGCGCGGCTCACGCGGCACGGCGAACTGGTGGCGCAGCGCTCGCAGCCCTCGGTCATGGTCGGCAGAGCGCGCGTCAACTTGCCTGCGGGCGCCTTCCTGCAAGCGACCGCGGCGGGCGAGATCGAGCTGGCGAAGCGCGTCGAGGCCCATGTCGGCAAGGCGAAAACCGTGGCCGATCTGTTCTGCGGCATCGGCCCCTTTGCTCTGCGATTGGCCGAACGCGCGCGCGTGTTCGCCGCCGATCTGGACGAGCCCGCCGTCGCTGCGCTCAAGCAAGCCGCGCAAACGACGAACGGCCTCAAGCCGGTTGAAGCCGAGAAGCGCGATCTGTTCCGGCGGCCCCTCGCCGCCTCTGAACTCAATCGCTTCGACGCGGTCGTGTTCGATCCGCCACGTCAGGGCGCGGAGGCGCAATCGCGCGAACTCGCCAAGAGCAAGGTGCCGGTGATCGCCGCGGTGTCATGCAATCCCGCAACCTTCGCGCGCGACGCGCGCATCCTCGTCGACGGCGGATACAGGTTGATCGCGGTGACGCCGGTCGATCAGTTCCGCTATTCGCCGCACGTCGAGATCGCGGCGCGCTTCGAGCGCTGAAGCAAATTTCGTTTCGAGCCGAGCCGTTTGCCACGTATGCGGCACCACGCGAACGCATCCGTGCCGACGATGCGGCGAATCCGTGACGCGCACCAACAATGACGTTTGCGCTGCGGAACGCATTCGCAGGTTCCGTGTTCAAAACATGCGGAGGGCAAACAGGAGTACACAATGCAAAAAATTCTCGTCACGCTGTCCGCCGCGGCCGCGGCGTTGACTTTCGTCTCATCAGCTTCGGCGCAAGACCGCTACTACGACAACCGCACCAACAACCCGGCGCCCTATGCGGCTCCGCTCGTGGGCGCGGCGGCCGGCACGGCGGTCGGCCTCGGTCTCTACAACGGCTGGTGGGCGAACGCGGCGTGGCCGACGACCGCGCTCGGATCGGCGGCAGCGGGCTTCGTGGTCGGCGCAGGAACGCTCGCTGTCGTTCACGCGGCGACGACACCGTGCCAGGGCTTCCACTTCCTGTTCGGCGCGTTCACCAACAGCGCGAACGAGTGTGTGAACGGCCGCTGGGTTGGTCCCGGCGCGCGTGTCCAGCAAACGGCAGCGTATGAGGAGCGTCCGGTCGTGACACGGCGAACGGTTCGCCGTCACCGCTAAACCGCTCCAAAGAGAGCCAAAGCAAAAAGCCCCGGACTTTGTCCGGGGCTTTTCTTTGTTTCCGCCGGCCGTCCGATCAATTGCCCCAGCGCTGCTGCCACTGGCGCTCGCCGATGGTGCAGGAGATCCGTGGATTGGCCGCGGCAACCGGCACCACACGCGCGGGCGGTGTACGGCCTGCGATTTCCAACACGAGCTTGGTGCGGATCGCCTCCTTGAACTGATTGCGGTCCTTGATCGGGATCACGAACGAGCCGGGACCACCGATCACACAATCCTCGTAATAGACGTCGAGTTCCTCGATATCCATCGTGGCCGCGCTCGGCCGCTTCAGCATGATCGGCAGACCGTTGATGGTGATGCCCTTGGCGAGAACCTCGTCGCGCGCATCCGTCACCAGCGGGCCGTTGTTGTTGACGCCGTCGCCCGACACGTCGATGACGCGGCGCAGGCCGCGATAGCCGCTGCCTTCGAACAGCGGGAGGCCGAACAGCAGCGCACCGGAGATCGAAGTGCGCGATGCGCGGGTGTAGCGCGCCCGCGCGATGTCGGCGGCGAAACCGTCGGCGGATTCAGGCCCGTCGATGACGCGCCACGGCACGATGATCTGCTGGTGATGGATGCCGGCCCATTCGAAATAGGTGATCGCGACCTTGCCGTGCATGCCGTGCTTGAGCGCCCGCATGAACTCGGTCGAGGTGATCGCGGCCATGTAGCCTTCGCGCTGGAGCTGCTGCTCGTCCGGATCCATCGAGTAGGACACGTCGACCGCAAGCACGAGCTGGACATCGACCGGCGTCTCCGCGCCGGATTGCGCGAGCTGCGGCCCGCGCGGCGCGGCGATACTGAGCCCCGCGATGGCCGCCGCTGCGAGAAACGCGAACGCTGCAAGGATCGAAAGCCGCAGACGCATGATCATCTCCCGCCCCCAGAAGACCTGCCGATGGTGGCATGGCCGGGGCGGAAGGAAAAGCTGAGGAAGCGTGCAGCGATGAAGTAAAAAGGGGAGAACTAGCTGTCGATCGTCTCGGTGATTTCGATGCCGAAACCCGCAATACCGACGTAAGTGAGCCGCGCCGAGGTCAGGAGCCGGATCGAAGAGATGCCGAGATCCCTCAAAATTTGCGCACCAAGCCCAACTTCGCGCCATTGGCGCGTGCGCGCGGCTTCGGAGCTTTGATCGTCGCCGCCTGGAATCACGTTGGTCGGAACGCCGGCGGTGCCATCACGCAGGAACACGAAGACGCCGCGGCCTTCGGTCTTGAAGCGCTGGAGCGCGGCGTGAACGGGATGCGCGCCGCCGAAGATGTCGCGGATGATGTCGGCGCGGTGCAGGCGCGTCAGCACGTTCTGGCCGTCGCCGACCTTGCCGTAGACGAAGGCCATGTGCTGAACGGCATCGAACGGCGTGACGTAGGCATAGCCCGTCAACGTGCCGATCTCGCTCTTCACCGGAAACTCCGCGATGCGCTTGACCAGCTTGTCGCGCACCTGACGGTAGGCAATCAGGTCGGCGATCGAGATCTGCTTGAGATTGTGCTTCTTGGCGAAGGCTGCGACCGCGGGGCCGCGCATTACGGTGCCGTCGTCGTTCATCAGCTCGGACAGCACACCGACCGCCGGCAGGCCGGCGAGGCGGCACAGGTCGATGCAGCCCTCGGTATGACCCGAGCGCATCAGCACGCCGCCCTCTTTCGCGACCAGCGGGAACACGTGGCCGGGGCGCACGAAGTCGTTGGCGCCGCTGTTGCCGTTGGCGAGCGCACGCACGGTGTTGGTGCGCTCCTCCGCCGAAATGCCCGTCGTGAGGCCGTGGCGCACGTCGATCGAAACGGTGAAGGCGGTTCCGAGCGGCGCGTCGTTCGCGGCCACCATCGGATCGAGGCGCAGGCGCCGCGCCTCGTCCGCCGAAAGCGGCGCGCACACGATGCCCGACGTATGCCGGATCATGAATGCCATCTTCTCGGGCGTGCAGAGCGAGGCGGCGACGAAGAGATCGCCTTCGTTCTCGCGGTCGTCATCGTCGGTCACGACGACAAGCTCGCCCTTCGCGAAAGCCGCGATCACATCCTCAACGCGTTGATGCATTTCCAGTCCAGGCATTTTCCACCCAAACTCCGAACTTACTTCTTGAAGGGCCATTGCAGACTTTCACCAACTTGTCCTCGATGACGGAGATAATGATCCGCAATGACGCACGCCACCATTGCCTCTCCGATTGGGACTGCCCGGATGCCGACGCATGGGTCGTGGCGGCCCTTGGTCATCACATCGGTTTCGTTGCCATAACGGTCCACGCTCTTGCGCGGCGTGAGGATCGACGAGGTCGGCTTCACGGCAAAGCGTGCGACCACCGGCTGGCCGGTCGAGATGCCGCCCAGAATGCCGCCGGCGTTGTTGGAGAGATAACGCGGGCGGGCATCGTTGCCCATGCGGATCTCGTCGGCATTGGTTTCACCTGAAAGCGTCGCGGCGGCAAAGCCCGCGCCGATCTCGACGCCCTTCACCGCGTTGATGCCCATCAAGGCGCCCGCGACATCAGCATCGAGCTTGCCGTAGATCGGCGCGCCGAGTCCGGGCGGCACGCCTTCGGCAACGACTTCGATCACCGCGCCGATGGACGAGCCGCTTTTGCGAATGCCTTCCAGATATTCGGTGAACATCGCGACGGCCTTCGCGTCCGGGCAGAAGAACGGGTTGTTGTCGACCTCGTTCCAGTCCCAGTTCGCGCGATCGATCTTCAATTCGCCCATCTGGATGAGCGCACCGCGCACGGAGAGACCCGGAACGATCTTGCGCGCGATGGCGCCCGCAGCGACCCGCATCGCGGTCTCGCGCGCGGATGAGCGGCCGCCGCCGCGATAATCGTGCAGACCGTATTTCAGGTCGTAGGCGAGTTCCGCGTGACCTGGACGGTAGCTGTCCTTGATCGCGGAGTAGTCCTTGGAGCGCTGGTCGACATTCTCGATGAGCAGACCGATCGGCGTGCCGGTCGTCACCTGCTCGCCTGTCGCCTCATCGGTGAACACGCCGGACAGGATTTTGACGGTGTCTGGCTCCTGCCGCTGGGTCGTGAACTTCGACTGTCCGGGCCGCCGCTTGTCGAGATACGGCTGGATGTCCGCCTCGGTCAGCGGGATGCGCGGTGGACAACCGTCCACAACGCAACCGATCGCCGGCCCGTGGCTCTCGCCGAAGGTCGTGAAGCGGAACATATGGCCGAAGGTATTGAACGACATGGAATTCTGGCTCCGGCGGTGTCGTAGCCCGCGCCCGCCGCAGCGTCAAAATAAACAGTGCGACGATGAACGCGCATTCAGGTGCCTGAACGGCGGTTAATGAGAAGCTGAATGTCTGTTAAGTTACGGAAATATAACAACTTTTTCCATTTTTCCATTTGCGTGCCGTGCCGCTCTGTGCAATGCTGTTTTCACGGTCGGGGGCGCGAGCCGTACCAACCGCCTTAAGGTTCACTCGAACAAGGATGGCAGCCATGGCCAGCAAGAAGAAGTCGAAGAAGAAGAAGGCTGACAAGAAGTAATTGGACCGGCGCGCGATATGCGCGCTGTCTGAGACTTCGCCTTCGCGGGATACCGAAACGGTGTTTCGCTTGAACGACCGAACCGAAAGGTTCGGTCGTTCTGCTTTTGGGGTGAAACAAAAGCGCCTCCGATGCGTTCATCATCTCACTGTCGTTGAGTCCTCAGGTGAGATGAGGCCATGAACATGCGCAGGGGTCCACATCGCCCCCCTTCCAATGAATTTCCAAGAAAAATCCGGGCTCAGCAGCGAACAACGGGCGCAGTCAAAATCTATTGGATTGCATATCAATCGAATTACAATCCAGGGCTATGAGGCGGACTTTGCGGCACGCACTCTATGCAGTTTTTCTCGTGTTCTCCGCTCTTGGCGCGCTCGTGTCGCTGCCGTTTCTCATCGTGGCTGGAATTGCCTATCGCTGGATGACCGTAGACTCGCCACCCGCCGCCGGCCCTTTTGATAAGCAAACCAACCCGCCGCATATCGGGGGATTTTTCGCCGGTGCTGAGAAACCGCGATCAACGGACAGTTAGCTCGAAACGATCAACCGCGCAGCCGAGCCCGCTACTGGACGATGTTCATGTCGCGGCCAGTGAACACGTAGACGACACCCTGCGCGATGTTCCCGGTCGAGGCCATGTCGTTCGGCAAGATGCCAAGATGCGCCATCAGCACACGGCAGACGCCGCCGTGTGAGGCGACCACAGTGTCGCGATCGACGGTTTCGTACCAGCCGCGCACCCGCACCTCGAGCTGGGCGTAGCTCTCGCCCTCCGGCAGCACATAGCCCCATTTATCCGCCTCGCGCGCCGCCAGCGCCTCGGCCTCCTTGCCCTGCAGCTCTGGGAAGGTGAAACCCTCCCAGCGGCCGAACGACATTTCCTTCAGGCGGTCGTCCATACGGTAACGCGTCGGATCGAGACCGAGCCCGGCGCGGATCATCTCCATCGTGTCGCGGGCGCGGCCGAGCGGGCTCGACACGTAGTCGAGCGCGTTCGCGGACACACCCTGACGCGCGAACAGATCGCGCAGGATCACGCCGCAGCGCTGCCCTTGCGTGCGGCCGAGCGCGTTCAGCGGGATGTCTTTCTGGCCTTGCAGGCGCTTCTCGGCGTTCCAGTCGGTCTCGCCGTGGCGTGCGAAATAGATGACAGGTTGCGGCATTGCGAATGGCCGGCCGCGGCAGGCCTTCAGTCCTTGCGAATGGTGATGTCGATGTCAGGCGCTTCGGGATGCTTCATGCCGATGATGTTGTAGCCGCCATCGACGTGATGAATCTCGCCCGTCACTGCGCGCGAGAGGTCGGAAAGGAAATAGACCGCGGTGTCGCCGACCTCCTCCACCGTAACGACGCGGCGGAGCGGCGCGTTGCTCTCAGTCCATTTCAGCATATAGCGGAAATCGCCGATTCCAGACGCGGCGAGCGTCTTGATCGGCCCCGAGGAGATCGCGTTGACGCGGATGTTCTTGGTGCCGAGGTCGGCAGCGAGATAGCGCACCGAACATTCGAGCGCGGATTTGGCGACGCCCATGACGTTGTAGTGCGGCACCCATTTCTCGGCACCGTAATAGGTGAGTGTCAGCAGCGAGCCACCGTTCGTCATCAGCTTCTCGGCGCGCTGCGCGACCGCTGCGAAAGAATAGCAGGAGACCAGCATGGTCTTGCTGAAATTCTCCGCCGTCGTGTCGACATAGCGGCCGTCGAGTTCGTCCTTGTCGGAGAATGCGACCGCATGGACGACGAAATCGAGTGTGCCCCACGCCTTCTCAATCTCTGAGAATGCGGAATCGATTGTGGCAGAGTCGGTGACGTCGCAATGGCCCACGACTCGCGCGCCAAGCTCCGCGGCAAGCGGCTCGACCCGCTTTTTCAGTGCGTCGCCCTGGTATGTGACTGCAATATCAGCGCCTTGGGCGTGGCAAGCCTTGGCGATGCCCCAGGCCAGGGAGCGGTTGTTGGCCAGCCCCATGATCAAGCCGCGCTTTCCGCGCATCAGGCCCGAAGCGTCCGGCATCGCGTTTCCTTAACCGGTCGTCCCCCGGTCGGATTGTTGTGGCATAGGGGCCGGAGCCCATCAAGCGAAGGGCCATCACGCACCATGGAAGCGTTAATGCTGGCCGTGGAACGAGCATTAACGCGGCATTTTCGACGCTCTGGCGTGCGGGAGCGCATCACGGGAATATGCGATAAACGGGCGGTGTTGTTCGTAATGAGATCGGCGGCGGCGGTCAGGCGAACGCAAGGAGATCGGAGTTGAGCTCCTTTCAGCAAGGCATCGAAGCCGCAATCCCGGCGCTGCGCCGCTACGCGCGTGCGCTGACGCGCGACGCGGAAACCGCCGACGATCTGGTGCAGGACACGCTGGTGCGGGCGCTGCGCTCCGAACATCTGTTTCACGGCGGTGAAATCCGGAGCTGGCTCTACACCATTCTCACCAATCTCAACCGCAACCGCCTGCGGTCGCTGGCGCGGCGTCCGACACTGACGCCGATCGAAGACGGCGATGCCGCAGCGGCGGGTCCGGAGGCCGGCGGAAGGGATATCGAGCGGGCGCTTGCGCTCCTCGTCGAAGAGCAGCGCACGGCGCTCCTCCTCGTCGTGCTCGAAGGATTGACGTACCGGGAGGTCGCCGAGATTCAAGGCGTGCCGATCGGAACGGTGATGTCGCGTCTGGCGCGTGCCCGCGTGCAGATCAAAACCTATCTCGACGGCGAGCGCCCCGCGCTGCGCCGCGTCAAATAAGAAAGAAAAAGGTGCAACCATGACCGATCGTGATTTGCCTGTGACGGAAGACGAACTTCACGTCTATGTCGATGGCGAGTTGGCGGCGGATCGCCGCGAGGCGGTGGAGCGATGGCTTGCGGCCCACCCCGAAGACGCGGCACGCGTCGCCGGCTGGCGCGCACAGGCCGAAGCGGTGCGCGCGCGGTACGGCGCCATCATCAATGAGCCGGTGCCGGAGCATTTGACGCTCGACAAGATTACGCGCAATCGCCGCTCGTGGGCTGCGGCCGCTGCCGCCGCCGTGATCTTCGCGTTTGCGATTGGCGGCATCGCCGGCTGGATGGTGCGCGGCGCATCGGCCGAGGCGCCGTCAACCTCCGAGACCTTCGCCAACGAAGCGCTCGGCGCGCACCGCCTCTACATCGCCGAGGTGCGGCACCCGATCGAGGTGAACGCCAGCGAGAACCATCTGCTGCCGTGGCTGTCGCGGCGGGTCGGCGCCAACCTGCGCGCGCCCGACCTGTCGAGCTTCGGCTTGCGGCTGCTCGGCGGACGCCTGCTCCCCGGCATGAGTGGGCCTGCGGCACTGTTCATGTACGAGAGCACAAGCGGCGAGCGCGTCACGCTCTACGCCTCGCGTCAAGCCGAGCCGCAGACCTCGTTCCGCTACAACGTCGGGGGCCAGTTCGGCGCCGTAAATTGGATCGAGAACGACATCGGCTATGTGGTGAGCGGGCCCGCGGACAAGGATCGGCTCAAGAGCATCGCCCGGCTTGCTTACGAGCAAATGGAGAACCGCGCTCCGTCACGCGAGCGCTCCGACGCCACTCAACTGATGTCGCGGCGCGGATCGTAAGGCTTCTGATCGCGCCACTTCTTCATCAGATCCTCGAGATCGGCATCGCCTTTCTCGGGGAGCATGATGCGCACCGTGGCGTAAAGATCGCCCGCGCCGCTCTTGGAGGGCATGCCTTTACCCTTCAGGCGCAGCACGCGGCCGCTGTTGGAGCCGGCGGGAATCGCCATCTCCACCGCGCCGTCGAGCGTCGGCACGCGCACCTTGCCGCCGAGCACCGCTTCATAGAGCGTCACCGGCAGCTCCAGCCGCAAGTCCTGGCCGTCGCGTTCGAAGATCGGATGCTTCGAGATCGATACGGTGATGAGCGCGTCGCCACTGCCGCCGGGACCGGGAAGCCCCTGCCCTTTCAGGCGGATGGTCTGACCGTCGGCGAGACCGACCGGAATCTTGACCTCGATCTCCTTGCCCGACGGCAACGAGACGCGGCGCGTCGTGCCCTGCGCCGCTTCGTTCAGCGTGATGGTGACCGAGCCGGTGACGTCGCGCCCGGGCTGCTGCGGCGCGCCGCCCATCCCAGGCCCCGCGCCGAAGTCCTCGTGCTCGAACTGCGAGCGGCGCCCGCCGCCGCCGAGCCCGCCGAACATGCCTTTGAGAATCTCGTCGATGCCGCCGGCGCCGCCGCCTTGAAAGCCACGGCCGCCGCCACCGCTGCGCTGGAAGCCGCCCGGCCCCCAGGTGAAGCTCTCAAAACCATCTTGCGTGAAGCCGCGCTGACCGCCCGCGCCGCCACCGGGAAAGCCCTGGAAGCGCGGCTTGCCCTCGGCGTCGATCTCGCCGCGGTCGAACGCCTTGCGCTTGTCCTCGTCGCCGAGGATCTCGTAGGCGGCGTTCAGCTCCGCGAACTTCGAAGCGGCCTTCGTGTCGTTCTTGTTGGCGTCGGGATGCAGCTTCTTGGCGAGCTTCCGGAATGCGCTTTTCACCGCATCCTGGCCCGCACTCTTGTTCACCCCCAAGATCTCATAGGGGTCGCGCATCCGTTTCCACTCCATTGAAAATCGTTCGGCCGCGCAGGACGCACGGCCAACTTAGCCCTCGGTCGGAGGTATATGTGGTGATATTTGTTCCCGGCTGCAACGCATCCGGTGGAAAGCTTGGGCGGAGTCTTTAAGTCCGCTTCCAGGGCCGCAGCGCGCGGACCTCCCATTTCGCGCCCTTGCCACCGGCGCGGCAGGCCTCGCCCCGCATCCAGAGCTCGGTTCCACCGGTGACGTGGCTCGCGAGGAAATCGTGGCAGGTGACGCCATCCTGGGCATAGGCGGACGCAATCGGGGTCACGGTGCCGCGTGCACCGCTCCGCGGATTCTCCCAAGGCGAGCTCAGGTCCTTGCCGTTGCGGCCGAGCACTTCCGCAATGGCGGCGCGGGCATAGATCAGGTCGGTTTCGGGCGGCAGGCCGCTCAGGAGCGGTGCGCGGGAACCGACCGAACCCGTGACCTCGGCCTTGGCATAGGCGTCGTCGCCGTCCTTCTTGCGGAACAGGTTTTCAATCTGGGAGGACATCGAGCAGCCGCCGAGGAACGCAGCGAGCGAGGCCATCAAGGCCAAAACCTTGCGGTGGTGGCGTGGTCCGGCGGTTCCACTATAAGTGGGCGACCGGGACGCGCGACGGGCCACCGGGCCGGCCATGACAGGGGTACTCCGTACAAGATGTCCGATACAGCCCCGATAGAACACCCCCCTTGGTTAACGTCCGGTGATTTCACCGCCGCCGACGAGCCCTTCAGGCTTTTCGCGGCCTGGCTTGAGGACGCCACAAAGTCGGAACCGGCCGATCCGAACGCCATGGCGGTCGCGACCGTGGACGCCGACGGCATGCCGAACGTGCGGATGGTGCTGCTGAAGGGCTTCGACGAGCGAGGACTGGTTTTCTACACCAACCTCGACAGCGCCAAAGGCCGGGAGCTGGACGCCAATGCCAAGGCCGCTTTGTTGTTTCACTGGAAGTCGCGGACCCGACAGGTGCGAATACGCGGGCCGGTCGAGCTCGTCTCGGACGCGGAGGCCGACGCCTATTTCGCGAGCCGCTCGCGGCTGTCGCAGATCGGCGCCTGGGCGAGCAAACAATCGGCACCGCTGGAAAGCCGCCTCGCCTTCGAGAAGGCCGTCGCGCTCTACACGGCGAAATACGCCGTCGGCACCGTGCCGCGGCCGCCGCGCTGGTCGGGACTTCGCATCAAGCCGGTGAGCATCGAGTTCTGGGAAGACCGCCCGTTCCGCCTGCATGATCGTGTCACGTTCACGCGGCAGGCAGACGGCACCTCATACGGCCCTTGGAGCAAGACGCGACTTTATCCGTGAACTAGCATTATATGGCCACCATGCCCAACACCGCACCGCAGCCGAACCATCCGCGCCGCACGCTGCTCCTGACCGGAGCGAGCCGCGGCATCGGACACGCAACGGTGAAGCGGTTCTCCGCCGCCGGCTGGCGCGTCATCACCTGCTCGCGCCACGGCTTCCCGGAGAACTGCCCGTGGGAGATGGGGCCGGAAGACCACATCCAGGTCGATCTCGCCGACCCGGAGAACACCCGCGCCGCTATCGCCGAGATCAAGCAGCGGCTGCCGGACGGCGAGCTTCATGCGCTCGTCAACAACGCCGCGATCTCGCCCAAGGCCGAGGGCGGCAGCCGACTGAGCTCGCTCGAAACCGCGCACGCGGTCTGGCAGCAGGTGTTCCAGGTGAACTTCTTCGCGCCGATCATGCTTGCGCGCGGATTGGTCGAGGAATTGAAGAAAGCCAAGGGCTCGGTGGTGAACGTCACCTCGATCGCAGGCTCGCGCGTGCATCCGTTCGCGGGCACGGCCTATTCGACCTCGAAGGCGGCGCTCGCGGCGCTCACCCGCGAGATGGCGGCGGACTTCGGCCCGCTCGGCATCCGCGTCAACGCGATCGCGCCCGGCGAGATCGACACAGCGATCCTTTCGCCCGGCACCGAGAGCATCATCCCGCATATCCCGCTGCATCGGCTCGGCACCACCGACGAGGTGGCGAAGATCATCTATGTGCTGTGCACCGAGACGAGTTCGTATGTGAACGGGGCGGAGATTCACATCAACGGCGGGCAGCACGTTTAGGCGACGCTATTGCCGCTTGCTCGGGCACCCTCTCCCACAAGTGGAGAGAGTTACACCGTCACCAGCGCAGACGGCGCCCCCGCCTACAACCACTTCTTCCATTTGAAGATGAAGAACGGCAGCACGGCCGAGACGATCATCAGCAGGATCGCCAGCGGATACCCGAAGTTCCAGTCGAGTTCCGGCATGTTCTTGAAATTCATGCCGTAGATCGTGCCGACCAGCGTCGGCGGCATCAGCGCGACCGCGGCGATCGAGAAGATCTTGATGATGTTGTTCTGCTCGATGGTGACGACGCCGAGCATGGCGTCGAGCAGGAAGGTAATCTTGTTGGTCAGGTACGTGGCGTGGTCGGAAAGCGACTGCACGTCGCGCTGCATCGAGACGAGCTGAAGCCGCGTGTCCTTGGGCCAGCGCATGCCTTCGGCTTCGTTGGCGAGGAACAGCAGCAGACGGCCGAGCGAGACCAGGCTCTCGCGGACCTTCGAGGTGAGGTCGCCCTTGCTGCCGATGCTCTTGAGGATGTCGTTGTAGGAGAGCTGTTTCGCAGGTCCCTCCCCGTGCGGGTCGAAAATCTCGTGCGAGACCTGATCGACCTCGACGCCGATGCGCTCCAAAAGATCGGCTTCGCGGTCGATCACCGCGTCGAGCAGGTCCATCAGCACGGTCTCGCCGGTGACATCCTTCGGACAGACGCGCGTGAGCTTCGCCCCCACGATCATGAAGGGCTTGGGGTCCTCGTAGCGCACGGTGACGAGCCGGTGCTTGGCGAGGATGAAGGTGACCGCGGTGTGCTTGGGGATCACGGTGTCGGAATTGCACATCAGCGTCGCCGTCATGAAGCGCGCGTGATGCTCGACGTAGAGACGGCTGGAGACCTCGATCTCCTGCATTTCCTCGCGGGTCGGGACGGCGATGCCGAGCAATTGCTCGATCAGCTTGTCTTCGCCCGAAACCGGATTGACCAGATCGAGCCACACCGCGTCCTCGGGCACTGTCCCGGTCAGCGGGATCTCGTGCCGCTCAAGAGAGGAGCCACGCGGGACGTAGGCCTGAAGCATGCAACGATCCGCTCTATCGGGAGCTTCGGTCAGGCGAATGCGCGACTGAAGCAACGCGCCGGAAAGGCGCCGGTGGAGATGCGCTCTAGCTTGTGGCGCGATCGTTGCGATCGGGCAAGAAGAAATGACAGCGGGATACCGCTAAAGCCAACGGCCGCGCTGTCGCGCGGCCGTGACACGAAACTGTCATTCGTTACGGTCGAATCGACCGGATGCCGTCAGCTTGCAGCGGCTTCCGTGAAGCGCGCCTCGACCCGATGGGCGACCGGAGCATAAGCTTGGTTCTTGGCTTCGCCGGCATAGCGACAAGCGGCCGCAACCGACGCAATTCCGATCGCACCGTAGCGGACGCCCAGGTCCTCACGGCGCTCGATGCTGGTGGCTTGTTCTTGGGGCTTACTGCCCGTCGCAGCAGTCATCATTTCCTCCACTAGTTTCCCAACTCCCCACGAACCCGAATTTGCTCTCCGAACGCGGCGGAAATGGGCGGACAATCGTGTTTGATCGCGGCAATTCCCGCCGGCACCGCCGCGTATTTGGCAGCGAATCCATACCATTGCTGGGATCGCGGAAATCGGACGCCGGCTTTCGCTGCCGCTATTAAATGGTTGTTATGGTAAACCTTTGTTTAACGGGTTCACCCCAAAGTGACGGCTTCGGCGGCCTGTGGTCGGTTACAAGGGTCTTAGGCGTTTGGCAGCAAACTCCTGCGACATTCCTGCCACAGTTTCACAGCGACTGACGCGGGAGAGCCCGAGTCGCCTAGAAAAGCCGCAGAGAATTTGGCTAATTAACTGATTCAAACCGTCCGTTCGGGGTGGGGAACATGGCAATGGGAATGCGTGGGTTGAAGACCAAGAGGGCTGGCATCGCCGCTCTGGTTCTGGGCCTTGGTGTGGCTCTGTCGGGTTGCATGGCATCGCAGACCGTCGAGCCCGCGTCCGAAGCGAACTTCACGCCGCGCGATCGCAAGCTGCTCGCGCACGTGCCCTACGCACAGGCTCAGATCCCTGAAGCCTATCAGCGCCACATCGTCGACTATCACCGCAAGGAAACACCGGGCACGATCGTCGTCGATTCAGATGCGCGCTATCTCTACTACGTGCTCGAGAAGGGCAAGGCGATCCGCTACGGCGTGACCGTCGGTGAAGAAGCGCTGGTGTTCACCGGCGTCGCCAGGGTCGGCCGCAAGGAAGAGTGGCCGTCGTGGACACCGACCGCCGACATCAAGAAGCGGCTGAGCGGCATTCCGGACTTTGTCGGCCCAGGCCCGCACAATCCGCTCGGCGCACGCGGCCTCTATCTCTATGCGAACGGCAAGGACACGCTGTATCGCATCCACGGCACCAACCAGCCGGAATACATCGGCTCGGCGATCTCCTCGGGCTGCATCCGCATGACCAACGAGGACGTGATCGACCTCTACAACCGCGTGAAGATGGGCACCTCCGTCGTGGTGCTGGCGCCGACGCAGGGCGACTCGCCGATGAATCCGCGCATGTCGATGGTCGGCACGTCCGTCGGCGGGCTCTAACTGACCGGTTGATCGAAACTGATTGAAACGGCGTCGGCAAAACCGGCGCCGTTTTTCTTTGCACTACTGCTTCTCTTCCTCGGCGTCGACTTGCGCGGCCGGACGCGGCTGAGGCAGCGGCACATTCACCAGAACCGGCGGCTCGCGCACATCCCACTGACAGATGCGATAGCCGCGCGTGCGCTCGGCGATATCCATGTGGATGTGGTTCTCGTGATAGCCGTCCGACCCCGGACCGAGCACAGTCGTGAAACGACCGCAGGTCGCGGTGCGCAAGCGCTCGCGGAACAATTTCGAGATCAGCGGATCGGTCAGCTCGTATGACTTGCCGTTGGCGAGGGTGATCGCGCGCACGTCGAGCGCGTTGGCCTTGCCATGCTCGGAGAGCTTCGCGCCGACGATGCGGTTCCTGCCGCGGCAACTGTAGGAATCGAAGTTGGCGATCGAAGCGAGCACAGAGCCAAGCTCGGCCGTCATCGGCCCGACCTCCTGACGCACCCAGAGCGCCACGGCTTCCGCCATCGGACAGCGCAGGATCGCGGGCGGCGACAGCGCGACGCGCGACTTGTCCGGCATCGTGACGGCTTCAAGCCTCACCACATCGACAGCGCCGCAGCCGCCGGGGCCGGTGAGCGTCGGCTGCGCTGTGAAAGCGGCGAGTTCCGTAAGGCGCAGCGCGCAGGCGGAGGGGCCGGGCAATGCTTCGGGCTTCTCGACGGGATGCAGTTCGGGCGCAGGGGCGAGAGACGTGACGGAACCCGGCGGCGCAGCCTCCGGCTGCTTGCCGAAGCGCTCGCCAAGGCTGGCCGGACGCTCGGGCGGCATCGGCACACGCACGATTTTCGGCGCGGCCAGTGCCGAAGATGACGAAAGCAGGAGGATAGCGGCAAGCCGTCCCATCAGCTTCGGCAGCGGTCCCGTGCGTGTCATCGGAAACGATGGTGGCTGGCGCTCATCGCAGGGTCAATCGACGAACGCTATTTGCTCACCGCTCCCGATTGCTTGACCGTACTGAGGGGCATGGCGCTTGGGACATAGTTGAGCGCCCGCGCCTTCTGCGCCAGATCGCAGCCCTCGCAGTAGCGATGGTCTTTGTAATCGACCCAGTTGTGCGCATAGACGTTCTCCGCCGGAATGCGATACCGCTCCTGAAGGAACCGCACGAGAACGAGCCAGGCTTCGATTTGTTCCGGCGTCGCAGGCTTCGCCACGTCCGGGTAATTGCCGACGAACTCGACGCCGATCGAGTTGGTTTTCACCACGTTGCGGAACGTCTTCGAATTGTCGATGTATTTGTTGTCGTTGCGGTTGGCGCCGTCGCCGTGGGTGGTGATCGCGGTTTCCGGTGTTGCCCAATAGACCGTGCCGTCGGCCTCGACCCACAGCGTCACGCCGCGTTTGCCGGGATTCTTGTTCTGCTGCGCCGCCAGCGCACGCGCCGAGCCTGCGGGGCCTTCGGTCTGATGCGCGATGATGTTCCTCCACGGCGCGTCAGCCGGATTTCCGAGCGGCGCGAGATAGACGATCTTGAGACCCGGAATTTGCGGCGTACCGGCGCCGCGCGCGAGTTCGGAGAACGACTGCGCAGACGCAGGCGGAACGAATGCGAGCGCGCTTCCGAGAAACGCGCCCGCGAGAATGTTGTGCTTCATCGACGATGGCTACTTGTTGCGGACCACATCTTTATAGTCCGGCGCCTCTTTCAGGAAG
Source organism: Pseudomonadota bacterium (assembly GCA_040756555.1). Classification (GTDB taxonomy): domain Bacteria; phylum Pseudomonadota; class Alphaproteobacteria; order Rhizobiales; family Xanthobacteraceae; genus Z2-YC6860. The sequence goes on from JBFLYS010000012.1 coordinate 40,286, forward strand.
CCGCGGTCCATCATCCAGTCGACCTTCTCGTTGAACTCGACCGCCTGATAGCCCTGCACACCCAGAAGTTCCGGCATCATGCCGGTCTTGCGCTGCTCGGGTGTCAGATCGCGGAGAAGATTCTCACGCGAACGGCCTTCGTTCTCGCGCAGCCATTCGACCGCGCGGTTGAGCGCGCGGCGGAGCTTCGCGGCGGTCTCCTCGTCGATGTCGTCGCCGGCGACGATGCCGCCGCGCCAGCGCAGGTCCGCAATCTTGCGGCAGCCGGCGGACGCCGCGCGGCTCACCAGCGGCTCCATCAGCGCAGCCGCCTCGTTCTTGCCGGACAGAAGCGCATCGAGCCGGTCGTTGGCGTGTTCGAGCTTGATCTCGTCGAACGCCACGCCAGCAGCCTCCATCACTTCAATGGCGGCATAGAACGTACCGGCATGCCAGGTGACGGCGACCGGCACGTTGCGAAGATCCTTCAGGCTTTGAACCTTGGAGTCCTTGCGCACCATGATCGCGCCGGTGCGCGCGGTGGTGTCGAGACCGATGATCTTGCCCTTCCCCGCCTGCTGCACGCGCTCGATCGCGCCCCATTCGCAGACCGGATAGACCTCGAGCGCGCCCTGCGCGAACTGCGATTCTTTCCAGCGCTCCGAGAAATCCTCGACGCGGCCCGCGACGCCCTTCGGGTTGTCCTCGTTATATTCGACGGTCAGGCCCTCATCCTTGAAGAAGCCCTGCTCGACGGCGACCCGCCAGGGCCGGTCGTGGGCATTGCTGTCGCTTTGCAGACGGATGACGCGCGCCATGTTCGTTTCCTCGAATATGTTTTTCGCCATGAGCCCCGGACAAATGTAAACAAGGGGACGGGCCGGCTCAATCGGGTGGAACGGTGGCGAAATACGATGTGATCGTGGTTGGGCTTGGCGCGATGGGGGGCGCGGCGCTGGCCGAATTGGCCCGGCGCGGCGCGCGGGTGCTCGGGATCGAGCAGTTCGCGATCGGGCATGACAAGGGCTCATCGCACGGCGGCACGCGGATGATCCGGCTCGGCTATTTCGAGCACCCGTCCTATGTGCCGTTGTTGCGGCGCACCTACGAGCTTTGGCGGGAGTTGGAGGCGCGAAGCGGAAAGAAGCTTCTTCATATCACCGGCATTGCGGAAATCGGTCCTCGGAATGGCGATATCGTTTCGGGGACACTGCTCGCATCGAAAACGCACAAGCTGCCGCATGAGGTGCTGACCGCAGCGCAGACGATGGAGCGGTTTCCGGCGTTTCGCTTGCCATCGGATTACATCAGTGTGTTCCAGCCGGACGGCGGATTCCTCGCAGTCGAGGAAGCGCTCGACGCCAACATCGCGCTGGCGAAGTCTTCGGGCGCAGAGGTGAAAACCGGCATCAAGGTGCGTTCGGTCGATGAAACGTCGGATGGCGTTCGCGTTGTCAGCGACGGCGAGACGTTCGAAGCGGACCAGATCATCGTTTCGGCGGGAGCCTGGACGAAAAAATTCTTTCCTAATCTGCCGCTGCGTGTGACGCGCGAGGTCATCGCATGGTTCGAGCCGAGCGATCCCAGCCTGTTCGAGCCGTCGCGGTTCCCGGTGTTCCTGCTCGAAAACCCGCACGGCCAGCACTACGGCTTCCCCACCTTCGACCAACCGGGCGTGAAGATCGCGAAGCACTATCACCGCGACGAAGCCGCCGATCCGGACGCTGTGGATCGCATCGTCTCCGCAACCGACGAGGCGCTGATCCGTCCTGCCATCGCCGATCACATCCCGGCGGCGAACGGCCGGATGCTGGCGGGCAAGACTTGCCTCTACACCATCACGCCCGATCGCGATTTCATCATCGATCGGGCATCGGGGACCTCTCGGATCATCGTCGCCTCGCCTTGCTCCGGCCACGGCTTCAAATTCGCACCCGTCATGGGCGAAATCCTCGCCGACCTCGCGACGAAGGGCGCAACCGGCCACGACATATCGCGCTTTGCGCTCAGCCGATTCTAAGGCCGGGCTTTCTTGCGAAGGATCGCACCCAGCACGTCGGAATAGTCATCGGTCCATGCCGCAATGCCCGGCTTCGGGTCGATCTTGCTCCAACCGTCACGCCGGGACAGCTCTCCGAGCGAAGCTTCGGCGCGCGCCAGCACCACGACTTCCGAATTGGTGCGGCGATCGCTGGAGAAATCATTGGCATCGTTGCTGCGTTTGAAATACGCAACGAAGCCCTCCTCCGCAGCAACCACGGCGACAACGCTCGCGAGCTCCATGTGCACGTTGGAGACATGCAGCGCAATCACACCGTTCGGCGACAGACGCGCAGCATATCCGGCCAGCGCCTCACGCGTCAGCAGATGCACCGGAATGGCATCCGAAGAAAACGCGTCCAGAACGATCAAATCGTAGTGCGAGGGCGATTCGACGAGCGTCAACCGCGCGTCTCCGGTGACAAAGTCGATGCCGTTGCCACATGCCGAAAGGAAACGGAAATTTGCGGGATTCCGCGCGAGCCGCACCACCTCCGGGTCGATCTCAAAATACGTCCAGCGCTCGCCATCTCTCTTGTGACACGCAAGACTGCCGGTGCCGAGACCGACCAGCGCGACGCGGTCAAGGCTGCCGCGGGCATTGCGGGCCGTTTCGATCGCTTCCGACAATGGACTGCCGTAATAATAGTAAGTGAGCGGCTCTGGCGTTCCCTCTATAGGCTTGCCGGACGCGTCACGCATGCGCTCGACGCCGTGCACAGTCGTCCCGTGATACAGCATGCGGAAGGTATGGCTGCTATCCTCCACGACCCGATGCACGCCGAAGAAGCTGCGCACGGTCTCAATCGGACGCACGCCTGCCTGCCACGAACCCGCGATGGCAAACGTCATTACGACAAGACCCCAGAACCGCGCAGGATTGCGAACCTGGCACAGCATCAGCGCAACACAGAGAACCGAGGTGATCTGCAGCAGTGTCTCCATAGCGAGCGGCAGCGTCACGTCGAAAGCCAAGCGCGATATCACCGCAACGGCAGCGACCATCAGTGGCAGCGCGGTCTGCTTGACGAAGTTGCGCAGCCCGCTTTCGTAGATGCCCGGCAGCGCCAACACCGCCGCCGCGATGAGAATTGGATACTCGTAGATGTTGTTGAAGACATTCGGCGCGAGCAGTCCGGCAAAAATTCCGCCCAGCACACCGCCGGCCGATGTCCAAAGATAGAATTCCGTGAGCCGCGAGGGATGCGGGCGCAGCCGATATGCTTCGCCGTGGCACGCCAACGCCGCCACCACGAACACGGTGACATTGAGCACCATGACCACGAACCAGTATTCCCGCGCACCGCCGAGAATGCTGATTGTGACCGGCGCGACGACGTAGGGCAGCAGGCGCAGCACCCAAGCGTGCGGCACCCACGGCCGCTCGCGGAACACAGCAACGAAAGTCAGAAGGTAAAGCGCCAATGGCATGACCCAAAGGAGCGGCGCGGCGGCAAGATCGGTGGTGACGAAGGCGGTCACAGCGATGCAGAGTCCGGATGGGATCGCAGTCAACGCCATCCAGGAAAGGCGCCGCCTGAGCGCCGGCGGCGCATCGATCGCAGCGATCGGCTTGGCTCCCGCCTTGTTGGACACCAGCAACCCGGCGACACAAATGCCCGCGGCGAGCAGTGCGAAGCCGGACGACCAGATGGCTGCCTGTGTGCGCAGCGCGAACATCGGTTCGATCAGAAATGGATAAGCCAAGAGCGCCGCGAACGAGCCGAGGTTGGAGGCGGCATAGAGCACGTAGGGATTCTTCGCTTGCGGATGTCCGGTGGCGATGAACCAGTTCTGCAAGAGCGGCGCGGTCGCGGCCAGCGCAATGAAAGGCAGTCCGATCGAGCAGACGAACAGACCGACAAGCCAAATCGTGACGCCGCTCTCCGGCGGCTTCACGAATCCTGCGGCGATGCCGAGCGGCAGCGTCATGGCCACGCCCGCAAGCAGCACGAGGTGTACGAGCGCGGCACGGCCCGGCGACAGCGTGCGAACCATCACATGCGCATAGAGATAGCCGGCGAACAGCAGCGCCTGAAACGTCACCATCGCGGTCGACCACACCGACGGCGAGCCGCCGAACTTCGGCAGCACCATCTTGGTGAACATCGGTTGAACGGCGAACAGCAGGAGCGCCGACACGAACAGCACGGCAGCAAAGAGCGCCGGCACGAAGCGGCGCACGGATGCTTCACCCAGGGCCAGGACCGGGCCCTCGGCCGGTGCGTCGTAGGTGCTCATGCGGCAGCGCCTCCGGAAATGCCGGGATACCCCTCACCCTAGCCGGATCGCGTTAAGCGCCAATTACCCCGATAGATCGGAAATCCGGTGGATTCCGGCATGGTTGCGCGGCCGTTCGTTGCCGGTAACCTTATGTCCAAGCGGCCGATTGAGCCGCATTGGGAACCTGGGACGGACCGGAGGAAATACTCATGCTCGGCCTGATGCAGGATTGGCCGCTCCTGTGCCACCGCGTCATCGACCACGCTGCGATCCAGCACGCGGAACGTCCGGTCGTCACTCGCTCGGTCGAAGGACCGATCCACACAACGAACTATCGCGAGGTGCGGCAGCGGGCGCTGAAACTCGCCAAGCGACTCGACAAGGACGGCGTAAAGCTCGGTGACCGCGTCGCGACGCTGGCCTGGAACACCTGGCGGCATCTCGAATGCTGGTACGGCATCCTCGGCATCGGCGCGATCTATCACACCGTCAATCCGCGGCTGTTCCCGGAGCAGATCGTCTGGATCGTCAATCACGCGGAGGACCGCGTGATGATGACCGACCTCACTTTCATTCCGCTTCTGGAGAAACTCGCGGACAGGTTGCCGACCATCCAGCGCTATGTCGTCCTGACCGACGCAGCGCATATGCCGAAGACGTCGCTGAGGAACGCCGTTCCTTACGAGGAATGGATAGCCGAGGTGGACGACGATTTCGCCTGGAAGAGCTTCGACGAGAACACCGCCGCCGGCATGTGCTACACGTCCGGCACCACGGGCAATCCGAAAGGCGTGCTCTACTCGCACCGCTCCAACGTGCTGCACGCCTTCATGGCGTCGTTGCCGGACGCCAAGGGCATTCACGCGACCGACGTGGTGCTGCCGGTCGTGCCGCTGTTCCATGCCAATTGCTGGTCGCTCGCCTTCTCGACGCCGATGACTGGCGCTTCGATGATCATGCCCGGGTGCAGGCTCGACGGGCCATCGATCTACGAACTGATGGACACCTACAAGGTGACGTTCACCGCCGGCGTGCCGACGGTGTGGCTGATGCTGCTTCAGCACATGCAACAGAACAATCTGAAGCTCCCTCACCTCAAGCGCATCGTGATCGGCGGCTCGGCGTCGCCGCGCGCGATGACGAAGGAGTTCGAGGAGAAATATGGCGTCGAGGTGATCCACGCCTGGGGCATGACCGAGATGAGCCCGCTTGGCTCGCTCTGCACCATGAAGCCGGAGTACCAGGCGCTGACCGGCGACGCCAAGCTCGACATCCAGATGAAGCAGGGTCATCCGCCGTTCGGCGTCGAGATGAAGATCACCGACGACAACGGCCGCAGGCTGCCGTGGGACGGCAAGACCTTCGGCCGCCTCAAGGTGAAAGGGCCTGCGGTGGCGCGGCGCTACTTCAAGGACGACACCGACATCCTCGACGAGGAAGGCTTCTTCGACACCGGCGACGTCGCGACCATGGACCCGCACGGTTACATGCAGATCACCGACCGCGCGAAGGACGTCATCAAGTCGGGCGGCGAATGGATTTCCTCGATCGACCTCGAGAACCTCGCGGTCGGTCACCCCAAGGTCGCGGAAGCCGCCGTCATCGGCATCAGCCATCCGAAATGGGACGAGCGCCCGCTCCTGGTCATCGTGCCCAAAAAAGATCAGACCATCACGAAGGACGAAATCCTCGGCTTTATGACAGGCAAGGTTGCCAAGTGGTGGCTGCCGGACGATGTGGCCTTTGTCGATGAGATTCCGCACACGGCGACCGGAAAAATCCAGAAAACCGTGCTGCGGGAACGCTTCAAAAACCACGTGTTGCCGACAGCGGTAGGCTGAACCGGAATCCGCTCTCCTGCGACAAATCTTTGCGGTACATTGCCGCCACGCCTTTGCTCGCCCGCAGGAAACTTTAGCGATTTTCCCATGACTGTGCCCGACGGGACCTCGGTCCCGGTCATCCTCCCCGGCTCGACCACCACGCCCGCAACGCCGCCCGTGCGCTTCACAGGCGCGACGGATTCCTACGTCCGGCTGCTGATCCGCGGCTACGCGCTCCTCGGCGTGACGCTCGGCATCTACCGCTTCTGGCTCAACACCGACGTCCGCCGCTTCCTGTGGTCGAAGACCGAGGTCGCGGGCGAGCCACTCGAATACACCGGCACGGCGGTGGAGTTGCTGATCGGCTTCCTGATTGGGCTTGCCATCCTGGTTCCGATTTACGTCGTGTTTTTCGTGGGCGCGTTGAGCATGGGCACCGCCGGCCAATTCGCCAGCGTGCTGAGCATTCCTTTTCTTGCGCTGTTCGGCCAGTTCGCGGTCTACCGCGCGCGGCGCTATCGCCTCACGCGCACGGTCTATCGCGGCGTGCGCTTCCATCAGAGCGGCTCGGCGGTGCGCTATGCGTTCTGCGCGATGTTCTGGTGGGTGATGATCGTGCTGACGCTCGGCCTCGCCTATCCGTTCATGCAGGCGCAGCTTGAACGCTACAAGATGCGCCACACCTATTACGGCAATTTGCAGGGCGCTTTTGTGGGCTCAGGCTTCCGCCTGTTCCTGCGCGGTTTTGTGATGTGGCTGCTGATCGCCGGACCGTTCGCCGTCGCCATTGCCGCGGCGCTCGCACTCATCGACTGGCCCGCCCTGGTGCAGGTGCTCGAAGAAGCCGACTCCAAAAAGCTTCTCACCGCACTGGAAGAAATCCGCGGCATCAAGGAAGCGATCGGAATTGGCGTCGCCGGTGTGTCATTCAGCCTGCTGTTCGCGCTCCTGCTCTATCCGGTGTTCCAAGCGATGGTGCTGCGCTGGTGGATTTCGGGCCTGCGGCTCGGCGGCATGACGTTCACCTCGCGTCTGCGCACCGGCCGGATTTACGGCGCTTATGGCCGCTTCATCGGTATCTCGATGCTCTACGTGATGGGCGTTGGCATCGCGGCCGGGATCATCGCCGTCCTGTTCACGATGGTGAGCAAGGCATCCGGCAGCACCGCGTTGGAAATCGTTGGCGCAGTCTTCAGCATTGGCATCTACGTTGTCGCTATGCTTGGTTATTCGGTGATCTACCGTGCGACCGTGCAGCTCACGACGTGGCGGCACGGCATGCAGTCGACCGAACTTGAAAACCTCGCCGTGCTCGACACAGTCAAGGCCGAGGGCGGACCGAGCTCGGCGGTCGGCGAAGGCCTCGCCGACGCGCTCAATGTGGGTGGCATCTAGATGATCTCAGGCGCCGGGATTTTCTTCGACGGCATCGTGAGCACCCGCCACGCCGTGACGATCGAGGCGGCGCCCGACATGCTGCGCGTCCGCGATGCGGGCGGATTTGCGCTCGCGGAATGGCCCTACAACGAGTTGCAGGCGCTCCCCTCGCCGAACGACATGCTGCGCCTTGCGCGTGTCGGCAGTCCGGTTCTTGCGCGGATCGAGACTCGCGACGCCGCCCTCACCGCCGAGATCGAGCGGCTCGCCGGCACGCTCGACCGCATGGGATTGAACGAGCGCCGCTCCCGGCGGAAAGTCGTCGGCTGGACCTTGGCGGCCTGCGTCTCGCTGGTGCTGGTCGCGGTGTTCGGCGTGCCGGCGCTGGTCGAGCGCATCGCCCCGCTGATCCCGATGTCGGTCGAACAGCGCTTCGGCGTCGCCATCGATGCGCAGGTCCGTTCGATGCTGGATACGACCAAGCGCGACGGCAAGGCTTTCGAATGCGGCACGGCCGACGACACCGAGAAGGCCGGACGGGCCGCACTCGACAAGCTGATGGGCATTCTGGAGGCCGGCGCGGAACTGCCGATTTCGCTGAAAACCGCGGTTGTCCGCAGGAGCGAGGCCAACGCCATTGCACTTCCCGGCGGGCACATCTACGTGTTCGAGGGACTGGTGACGCAGGCCAAGAGCCCCGAGGAACTGGCCGGCGTCGTCGGGCACGAGATCGGCCACGTCGCCCACCGCGACGGCACCCGCTCGGTGCTGCAAGCGGCGGGGATTTCGTTTCTGTTCGGAATGCTGCTCGGCGATTTCACCGGCGGCGGCCTGGTGGTGATCGCGGCGAAGCAGGTTATCCAGTCGGCCTATTCGCGCGAGGTGGAAACGAGCGCGGACCACTATGGTGTGCAGTTAATGCTGAAGTTGAAGGCCGATGCGAACGCCTTTGCCGCAATCCTGGACCGGATCGCGGGTTCCCTCGACCACGGCATCACCAAGGTGATCATGGACCATCCGGAAACGAAAGAGCGCGTGGCCGCGATCAAGAGAGATGCGACTGCAGCGCTGTCGCCGCCGCAGCCGATGCTGACGCCCGCGGAATGGGCCGCCCTCAAGAAGATTTGCGGATAGACGATGGCACGCCGCCGGATCGCAGACGCGCCCATGTCGCGGCTTGCCGTGTGGTCGCGGCGCTGCGCGTTTTTCTCGCTGGCGGCCACGATCATTGCCATCGTGATCGTGCGGTCCGGTTTCCTGGAGATCGTGCCGGCGCTCGCCACCTTCGCCGGCGCGCTGGTGTTCGCGGGCTTTGCGATCATGCTGGCGTTCGGCGCTTTCGTGGTGATCTGGAAGGATGGCTCCGACGGACTGGGCCACGCGGTGATGGCGCTCGGCATCGGCGCAGCGCTGCTCGCCTATCCTGCCTATCTCGGCGTCAAGGCGTATCGCCTGCCGATGATCAACGACATCACCACCGACCCAATCGATCCGCCCCGCTTCGACGTGGTGGCGCAACTGCGTCCGGCCGGCACCGCAGCCTACGCAGGCCTCTACGCCGCCGAGCTTCAGCGCGAGGCCTACCCCGACGTCGAACCGCTGGATCTTTCCGCGAACGCGCAGACCGCTTACGACGCGGCGATTCAGGTCATCACCAAGCGCAAGTGGCGCATCATGTCGGAACGCCCGCCCCAGGCCGGCCGCCGCGACGGGCAGATCGAGGCGATCGCGCGCACGGCCATCATGGGCTTCCGTGAGGACGTCTCGCTTCGCATTCGCACCACGCGCGACGGCTCGCGGATCGATGTGCGCTCGGCTTCGCGCTACGGCCGCCACGATCTCGGCGGCAATGCCGCACGCATCAAGAGTCTGCTCGACGACATCGACGACGTCGTGACGACCAAGCAGGAAAAGGACGAGCGCGCCGAGAAGCGCCGTGCCCAGCAACAGAAGCCCGCGCCAGCCAAGGGCGGGCCGCAAAGCAAGAAGCCGAGCTCCTAAGCGAGACGGAAGCGGCCCTCGACCGACGTCGCTCCGTCGGTCTTTACGATACCGCGCGCGACCAGGTCCTCCAGATGCGCGAGCACGGAAAGCCCCGCAGCTTTAAAGAGGCGCGGATCGAGGCTGGCGTAGATCGCACTGACGAGCGAGGGAATGTCTTGCTCGCCCTCCTTGTCGAGACGATTGACGATCGATGCCTCGCGGGCCTTGCGGTGCAGGATATAGGCGGCGACGAAGCGCGGCGCGTTCCGCACCGCGCCGCCATGACCGGGGAAGTAAATCGGCTCGCTGCGCTTGGCGAGCTTCTGCAACGAGCTCATGTAGTCGCCCATCGAGCCGTCGGGCGGCGCGACCACGGGTGTCGACCATGCCATCACGTGATCGCCGGCGAAAATGACGTTCGCTTCCTTGTAGGCAAAGGCCATATGGTTCGCGGTATGGCCCGGCGTGGTGATGGCTTCGAGCGTCCAGCCATCGCCTTGCACCACCTCGCCGTCCTTCAGCGCGCGGTCGGGCACGAAGTCGGTGTCGTTCGAGGCATCGAGCCGCGGCGCCTCGCCGACGTTGAGTGCACGAGCTGGACGATGCGGGCCTTCAGCCAGCACCAGCGCGCCGGTCGCCTGCTTGATCGGCGGCACGCCGGGCGAATGATCGCGATGGGTGTGTGTAACGAAGACGTGCGTCACCGTCTCGCCCTTCACGGCATCGAGCAGCGCTGCGGTGTGCGCGGCGTCTTCCGGACCGGGATCGATGATCGCGACCTTGCCACGGCCGACGATGTAGCTGACCGTGCCCTTGTAGGTGAACGGGCTCGGGTTGTTGCACAGGATGCGGCGCACGCCGGGCATGACCTCATCGACCACGCCGGGCTTCAGATCGAAAACCTTGTCGAACGGAATGTCTTCGGCCATTTGCTGACTTTCCAGAGATGCTGCGAATGGCCTACGCGCTCCGGCGCGCGATGCCAAGCCCTCCTTCGGCCGCCACAACTCGGACGCATATCCGCCCTGCCGGCTCCCTGAAACCGTCCTTGTCGATTGTTCCGATGGCCTCCCGGCTGGGGAGTCGGGAGGGGACATGCTTCATTTCAGGATTGCGGCTTTGGCCGCTGTCGTCGCATTCGCGCCGGCTTCGGCGCAGGCCGCGAGGATCGAATTCAACTCACGCGCCGACGCAGTCGACTGGATCGACAGTTACCGGCTGAAACCAGAGCCAGCGCGAGTGCCGGCAGCGGTGCACGCGCTCAGCAAAGAGGGCGCTCTGCGCGATCCGGAGGCCGCGGGCTTCTATGTCGGCTTCGTCGCCGGCGTGCTCAATGCCAATCCGGCGCGCGCCGACGAGCTGATCGCGAAAATGCTCCCATTGCCTGACGCCGATCAATGGCTCGCGGTGCGTGCCATTGCCTATTCGGGCCTGCCGGATTGGCGCGATCTGCTGCGCAAATATGCGAGCCGCCTGCCCGCCCGAAAGGAACTGATCGACCGCTATCTCGACGGCAAGCTGCTCACGCTTGATGAGCTTGAACTCGACAAGAGCCCGACATGGCTCGAGAAGATTCACATCCAGATGGGCGGCAAACCGCCCGCGAAGGAGATTTCCTACGGAGGCAATCCGGAGCTGCTGGATACGCTGTGGGGCCGGTATTTCGCGAGTTACGACCGCAAGGCGATCTGGCGCATCCTCACGATCCTGCCGTGGTCGAAGGACAGCGACAGCCTCGAACGGCTCACCGTCGGGAGCGCCGCGAAATACACACTCGCCAACAATGCGGCACGTTATCCAGACATACTCGCACTTCTGAAGGAGAAGATGCCGAAGCAGCCGGAGGATGTCCGCAAACCGCTCGCCGACATCATCAAAGCGGCCGAGACGATGCAGACCGCGCAAATCCGCAAGGAACAACTCGCCGCCATTGACGAGTTCAAGCGCACTGGCTCCGGCACCAAGAAGAACTTGAAGATGTGGGGCTACGTCGGCCAGGGCGCGATCGCGATCGGCTGCATCGCCGCCTCCGCGGTCTCGCTCACCGCGCTCGGCCTGCCTTGCGTGATCGGCGGCGCGGTGACGTCGGCGGCGATCAACTACTGGGCGGCGCAGTAGCGCGACGCTGTCATTTCACCATGATGATGCCGACCTGATTGGTCAGGCTGTGCGCCATGACAGGATTGCCGTCCGGCGTGACATCCATCTTGCGGACGATGTCACCGCCCCCGGGGATCGGAAACGTCTGGAACTGCTCGGTCTTCGGATCGAAGCGCACCATCATCGGCGGCTTGGCGAAGGACTCGTTGTACCAAATCACCCCCTTCGCATAAGCGATGCCGTAAGGCATCGACTTCGGACCGCTCGGCGACGCCCATTCCTTGTGAGCGCCGGTCTCAAGGTTGATGCGACCGAGATAGCCGCGCGAGTAGTCAGTGTAATAAACGTCGTCTCCGACGATCCAGATGCGGCGCGGCCGCGAGGCGGCATCCGGCAGCGCGTACTCCTTGAGCTCCAGCGTATCCGGATTGATTGTCGCGATCTTGTTGGAGCCGAATTCGCAGAACACCGGCATTCCGTTGGCGTGGATCTGGATGCCGTAGGGCCGCGACCGCGGCGTCAGCATCGGTATGATCTTGACCTCTCCGCTCTTCGGATCGATGCGTCCGACGACGTTCGACTGCTGCGCGGTGAACCACACGATGCCGTCGGCGCCGACGGCAAGGCTGTGCGGGTCCTTCACCTTGGGGTCGGGCATCTTGTATTCGGTCACCTCACCGGTCACCGGATTGAGACGGCCGACGAGACTGGCGTGATTGCCGGTGAACCAGATGTTGCCGTCCTTATCCTCACGCAGCCCATGCGGGCCGGTGTGTGGCGTCTTCAGCGTGTACTCGCGGATGGTGTTGTTCTTCGGGTCCACACGGCCAAGCTTGTTGGCAAGCTGGCCAGTCCACCAGATCGCGCCGTCCCTGGTTGCGAGCGGATCGTGCGGCCGCGAACCGATGGTCGGAATGTCCCAGAGCTTCATCGAAATCTGCACCGGGCCCGGCACAACCGCGCCCGGCGGACGCGGGCGTTCCGGAAAATTCTTCGTCAGATACGTCACCAGCGTCGGCCAATCCTCGGGCGAAACCGGCGCGCCGATGTTCTGCATCATGTGCTCGATCATGAACCAGCCGGCCGGCGTGTAGCCCGCGCGGGCACGGTTGATGTCGTGGCATCCGCCACACACCGCGACGAAGGTCTCCTTGCCGGGACCGTCTGGAAAATCCGGCTGAGCCTGCTGCGCCAGCGCGGGGGCTGCGAGCAAAAGCAAAGAGGCGGCGACCGGAAGGTGAGAAAGCCGCGACATGGATTCTCCGTCAGTTCGAAAAAGGCTTGAGTTCAAAAATAGACCGGGCGGACTCGTGCGCCCGCCCGGCCATCATATCGGCGCCCGCTCACTTCGCCAGAGGATCGGGACGCATCTGGAATTTGACCACCTTCGGATAGTTCTCCGTGCCGCCCTCCGCATGGAAGACGGTGCGGCTCGCGTTCGCCGACCACAGGGCGCGGCCCTTCCATCCGGCTTTGGCGTTGTCGATGCGGCCGTCCGCCCACTTCGGGAAGAAGTTCATCGGATACGGCACGCGGAGCGAAATCCACTTGCCGTCGACGAATGCCTCGTAGCCGCCCTGCATGTTGGCGGAGACGATCGGCACGTTCTTTCCGAGGCCGGACGTGTTGTGCCAGTCGACCCAGGTGTAATAGCTCGCCTCGGCGCTGCCATCGTCCTTCACGTCGCGGAACTGCGGGCCCGGCATCTTGTAGAGCGTCCAGCCCTCCGGGCAGTGCGCACCGGTGGCCATCGGGCCGTTCGTCACCTTGCACTTGGAGCGATCGAACTTGCCGAGGTGGCCGCTCGCGAGCGACGCCCAGAAGATGCCGTCGGTCCCGACATCGCCACCGCGCGGGCCGTAGCCCGGGAACGGCACTTCGTACACCTCGGTGATCGCGGTGTGCGTCGGATCGGCGCCCGGCACGATGCGGACGACGTGACCGGGGAAGCCCATCGAGGTGCCCCAGATCGAGCCGTCGTTCGGATTGTGCATCACGCTGTAGAGGCTGACGTGGATGCGCCGGTCCTTTGCCGGATCGTTCGGCTGGTTCGGGTTGGTGTACTCGTCGCGCTTGCCGTTGCCGTTGGTGTCCATGATGAACGGCGTCCAGCCTTGCGATTTCTGCTCGTCGCCGGTCTCCTCGTACATCTTGCGATTCAGCCAGCCGACCACGCCGGGGCCCGTCACGCCGCTCGACGTCCAGATCGTCTTGTTGGCGTCATTCGTGACGATGACGTGGTGAGTCTGGAAGCAGGTCGAGATCAGCGAGAACTTGCCGGTCTTCGGATCGTACAAGGAAAGCTGCCGGCCGGATTGAGCGACCGGATAAGCCTTCGCCGACGGATGATCGGAGCCAGCCTTGCACCAGTCCGGATTGTTCGGCCCGCGCACGCGCGCGGCGCTCCAGACGCGGCCCTTCTCGTCCATCATCTGATTGTGGATGCTCGTCTGGTTGTCCCAGATCGGGTCCGGCCCCCAATAGGGCGACGCCGCCATCGGCGCGTCCTTGGAGTTCGGCGTGGCCGGATCGCGCACCGGATGGTGCACGGTGCCGACCTTGTTGGTCTTCGGATCGAGCCACGGGAAGTTCGGCGTGCTCTCTTCCGTCGCGCCATAGATCAGGCCGTTGGCGTTAACGGTCGGATTGTTGCGGTCGGTCGAGATCAGGTCGTGCATGTAGTGCTTGGGCGTCGACCAGTCCCACATCGTCAGCACGATGTTGCGCTCGACGCCCTTCGGGCGCTCGGGTTTCTCGAACGGCAGTTCGCCGTTCGCAATGCTCGATGTCCAGTCGCCCCACAGCGTGAGTGCCTTCTCGGTGTCGAGACGGCCCGCGACGGTGACCATCTGCGTCATCGCCTGCCCCGACTGGATGCGGCGCGCCCAGGCGTCCGCAGGCTTCATGTCGGAGAATTCCTTCGGGATCGTGCGTGTGCCCTTGGTGCCGATGGCGTGGCAGGACATGCAGCCCGAGGTCTTGATGTCGTTCAGCCACGCGGCTTGCGATTTCACCTTCTCGAGCGGGAATTCCTCCTTCTTCGGAATCTTCAGCATCGAGTACCAGTAGATCGGCGGGTAGTACTCCGCCGCCGACTTCTCATCGGGCGCCTTCACCGCGGAGAGGTTGAGCTTCTTGCCCGGTTCGCCATCGACCTTCGGCGAGTCGACGAGGCCGTAGCCGCGCACCCAGACCTTGTATTTGGCCTTGGGCATCTCCGGGATCATGTAGCGGCCCTGATCGTCGGTGACGACGATCTTGGTGAACTTGGTCGGAAGATCGGTCGTCTCCGCGATCACCCACACGCCGGCCTCCGGGCCACTCGCGCTCGTCACCACGCCGCCGATTTCCGCTTTGCCAACCTGCTGCGCATGCGCAGGCGTGATCGCGGCCACGAACAACGCAGCCGCCGTCGCATTCAGAACGTGTCTGAGCTTCATATTGCCTCCCCAATGTCAGTCCGGGCTTTACCGCCCGTTGTTGTCTGGAATTATACCCGCAAAAGATCGCGGGGGCAGCACCCGGCGTGCCGCCCCCGCAAACATTCCAATCGCCAGGCCGGACGCGCTAGTGCGCCAGCGGATCAGGCCGGATCTGGATGTGCACCGCACGCGGACGGCTGCCCATGCCGGTTTCCATCAGCCAGGGCGTCCGGTCGCCGTTGGTGCTCCACAAGCCCCGGCCCTTCCAGCCCGCATTCGGATCGTCGATGCGGCCGTCGAAGCCCTTGGCGTAGAAGCCCATCGGATACGGGATGCGGATCATCACCATCTTGCCATCCTTCAACGCAACGAAGCCGTCGTTGAGGTTGGCCGTGGACATGGGGATGTTCTCGCCCAGCCCGAACACGTTGTGCTGGTCGACCCAGGTGTAATAGCTCGACTCGGCGGAGTTCTCGCCGATGCCGTCGAAGCCGGGGCCCGGATACTGATAGAAGGCCCAGCCTTCGGGGCAATGATTGCCGGTCGCGTTCGGGCCGTTGAGCGGGCCCTTGCACTTGCGGCGATCGAAGCTGACGAGATGGCCGCTCGATGCCGAGCCCCAGGCGACACCATCCTTGTCGATGTCGCCACCGCGGATGCCGAACGCCGGCATCGGCACGTTGTAGACCTCCGAGAGCTGCGTCTTCGGATCGAAGCGCACGAAGCCCGGCGCGCCGCCGAACACGCCGACGGTGTACCAGATCGAACCGTCGACCGGGCTCGGCATCACCGCATAGGGGCCGGAGCCCGGTACGATGCGGCGATCCTTCGCCGGATCGTTCGGCGCGTTCGGCTCGACGAAGTCGTCGCGCTTGCCGTTGCCGTTGGTATCGAGAATGAACGGCGACCAGCCCTGCGCCTTCGCGGCGTCTCCCGTTTCCAGGAAGATGCGGGTGTTGACCCAACCCGCCACCGGCCCGGTGCCCGACAGCCACAGCGTGTTGTCGGGGTCATAGCCAAGCTGCGGATGATGCGTGCCGAAGCAGGTGTCCACGAAGGAATACTTCATGGTCTTGGGATCGAGCATCGCAACCTGACGCGGCGAACGGTCCATCGGGAACACCTTCGCTGACGGATGCTCGGAGCCCTTCTTGCAGAACGCCGGATTGTCCATGCCGCGCACGGTGGCTGAGAGCCAGATGCGGCCTTCCTTATCGAACATGGAGTTGTGGTTGTTGGCGCGGGTGTCCCAGAGCTTCTCCTTGCCCCAGTAGGCTGACGGCTCGAGCGGCGACACGCTGGCGGCGTGACCCGGCCCGAGCGACTCCGGCATCTCCGGGTCTCTCACCGGCATCTTGAAGAACGAAACCTTGTTCGTCTTCGGATCGAGGATCGGCATGTTGTCGGTCGAATACTCCGGTGAGCCATAGAGCGGGCCGTAGGCATTCACCGTCGGGTTGCGGCGGTCCGACGCGATCAGGTCGTGCAGATACTTGTCCGGCGTGGACCACTCCCACGACGTCACGACGATGTTGCGCTCGACGCCGGCCGGACGCGGCGGCTTCGACTTCGGCAGCGCGCCCTTGGCAATGCTGTCGGTCCACTCGCCGAGGTACTTGTAGGGCACGCCGGCGAAACCACCGGCAAGCTGGTTGGTCATCTGGTCGCCGGATTGCCCCGCCTGCGTGCGGCGCATCCAGGCGTCCTCGCCCGACTTGAACGAGCCGAACTGCGCCGGGATACTCCGCGTCGATTCCTGACCAAGCTGGTGACAGCCGATGCAGCCGATGTTCTTCATCTGCTTCAGCCAGTCCACTTGAGTGAGCTTCTCAGGAATGGCCGTCTTGCCGCCGAAGTCGTCCTTCGGCGGAACCTTCATCATCGAATACCAGTAGATCGCAGGGTAATAGTGCGCGGCAGCGGCCTCATTCGGCGCCTTGACCGCGGTGTGATTGAGTTGCTGGCCGGGCTTCGCGCGCATCTTCGGCGAGTCGACGAGACCGTAGCCGCGCGTCCAGACCTGATAGTTGGCGACCGGCAGATCGGGGATCACGTAGCGGCCCTGATCGTCGGTGACGACCATCCTGGCGAACTTGGTCGGCAGGTCCGTCGTCTCTGCGATCACCCAGACGCCGGCTTCGGGGCCGTTCGGTCCAGTGACGACGCCGCCGATGTCGTCGTTGTCGATCGCAACGGCGGCCGCCTGTTGCGCCATCGAAGGCTGCGGCAGCGCAGCCGAGAACGCGGCGAGGCCGATCGCCGCGACTGTAGAATACAGGATCTGTCTGGCACTCATTTCGTTCTCTCCCTAGCAAGCAGCATTCGAGCTTGGACGCCCGTTGTTTGCGGGGGAGTTTATACCAATTCGCACGAACGGCCAGTGGGCTCACGCCCCCTGACCGTTCATTGGCCGTTCAAACAACACACCGAGAAAGGAAACGCTAAAGCCGCTTACAGTTTGGCGACCTTCGGCATCACCTCGGCCGTGAAGAGCTTGAGCGAATGCATGGCGTCCGACATCTTCATGTTGCCAAGGAAAAGATAGGTCAGGAGATAGTTGAAGCCGATCTCACGAACGTGCCGCTCGATCTCCGCGATCACCTTTGAGGGAGAGCCATAGATCACCGTGCCCTCCTCCACGCATTCCTCGAATGTCGTACCGCGCACATTCTTCAAGCGCTGCGCCGTGGCGGTAACGCCATGACGCGTCCTGATCCAGTTGATGTGTTCGAGGTGCTTCTCCATCGCGGGCTTGGCCCAGGCCTTGGCCTTCTCGTCGGTCTCATCGACAAAAATATGACGCTGCACGCCGATGGCGATGCCGCCGGAGAACTCCGGCTTCGGCTGCGCGGGCTTGTTGCCGCGCTTGGCGAAGGCCTCCTTGAAGGTGTCGATATTTTCCTTGGCGAAATTGTTCGGACCGAGCGTGACGAAGTGCATGCCGTGCTCGCCGGCCCAGGTCGAGCCTTCGGCGCCGGACGAACCGTACCAGAATGCGGGATGTGGCTGCTGATATGGCCGCATCGCGATCGGCACGTTGTCGTATTCGTAGTACGGCCCTTTGTAGGTGAGCTGATCGGTCACGAGACCGGCGCTGACGCACTTGAACGCATCGATGAAAATGTCGCGCGACTGCTCGGGATTGACCTTGTTGTATTTCAACTCGAACGGCGAGACGCCGCGGCCGACGCCGATCTCGGCGCGGCCATGGCTCAGATGATCGAGCATGCAAATTTCCTCGATCATGCGGAGCGGCGAATAGAGCGGCAGCAGATAGACCAGCGGACCGATCTTGATGCGCTTGGTGACGCGCGCAACCGCACCCATGAACACGCCGGGCGACGGCACCATGTTCAACGGTGTCTGATGATGCTCCGCAAGATGCAGACAGTAGAAGCCCGCTTCGTCAGCGGCCTGGATGAATTGCAAACGTTCGTCGAACAATTGCGCGAGCGGACGGCCTCCGTCCTCGATGTGGTCGAACAGTCCAATCTGCATTTCCGTCAGCGTTCCTCTTTCACCCGGCCTTCTCATCCAGCCGTCCGATCCTGCGTACCACGGGAATGAGACGTTTGGCGTCGGCTTCGACGAACTTTGTGAATTCCGGCTGATCGAGATAGGCGGGCGGACTACCGGCGGTCGTAAAGACTGACGTAACCTTCGAATCGGCCATCGCCTCGCGCATGGCATCGCGCAGCCGACTCACAACCGGCGCAGGCGTGCCCTTAGGCGCGAACAACCCCGCCCAGATGTAATATTCGACGTCCTTGTAGCCGAGTTCGATCATGGTCGGGATGCCGGCAAGCTCCGGTGTCGGCTTGCCGCCCCAATGGGCGAGCAATCGCACCTTGCCGTCGCGCGCGTGCGGAACGATCACGCCGGGAGCTTGTGCCGTGATGTCGACCTGCGCGCCGAGGAAGGCCGTGAGCGCAGGACCGCCGCCGCGATAGGGCACGTGCAGGAGCTTGATGCCGGCGGCCCCCTGGAACATCTCGAACGGCACATGCGAGGCGCCATAGTTGCCCGATGAGCTATAAGAGATTTGCTGCGGTCGCCTCTTCGCATCGGCGACGAGATCGGCCAGCGATTTGTATGGCGAGTCCGACCGCACGCCGAGCACGCCCGGATCGGCGAGCACGCGGGCAATCGGCACAAGTTGATCCAATTCATAGGACGGCTTGCGGTCATAGAGCCGCTCAGCCTCCGGCAGGAACACCATCGACGACAGCGCCATCAGGAGCGTGTGGCCATCCGGCTCGGCTCGTGCGACTGCGGCATTGCCGAGCATGCCGCCCGCCCCTGCCCGGTTGTCGACCACCACCGACTTGCCAAGAATTCTTTCGAGAGCGAGCGCCACCGGCCGCGCCGCAAGATCGGCCTGTCCACCGGGTGGGAACGCGACGACCATCGTGATGTTTCGCACGGGCCAACTCTGCGCCCGCGTTTCCAAGGGAAACGTGCTCACCATCGGCGCGGCAAGCGCGCCTTGCAGAAACCTGCGGCGGTCCATTGTCGTCCCTCCCCGTGGCGGTCACTCCGCTACATGCGCATTTCACTCCCAAATTCCGGACGGGTTGGCCCTGTCTCGGACGTGTTGTCCCGTTATTCGGCGGCGACGCGAATCGCACTTGCTTCAGCGACGGTGTTGCGAAGCACGCCGATCTTCTCGATCTCGCATTCGACGACGTCGCCCGGCAGGCAATAGCGTGTCGCGGGCACGAGACCCGGCTGGTGCACGCCTTTGCCGCCCAATTCCTTGTCGGCGGACCACGCAGTGCCGGCCGGCGTGCCGGTGATGATGACCATGCCGGGCTTGAGCGTGAAGTTGCGCGAGAAGAAGTGGATGAGCTGGGCGCACGACCAGATCATATTGCCGGTCGTGCTCGACTGGCGAAGCTCGCCGTTGACGCGCGATTGCAGCTTGAGGTTCTGCGGATCTCCGATCTCGTCGGCAGGGACGATGCAGGGGCCAAGCGGCGCGCCGGAATCGAACGCCTTGCCGCTGCCGAGCTCGTACCAGGTCATGCCCTCCGGCGTGCGGCGCACCTGACGATCGCGCGCGGTGACGTCGTTGACGATGGTGTAGCCGAACACATGATCGAGTGCGTGCGCGACGTCGATGAAGCGGCCCGCCTTGCCAATGACGACGGCCAGCTCCGCCTCGCAATCGATCTTCTTGGAGAAGCGCTCATCGAAGGCGATCGGCTCCTCGGGGCCGACGACGCAGTCGGCGGTCTTGACGAAGAACTCCGGCTCCTTGCCGCTGATCGGCGTGTTGGCCTTCTCGGCGTTATGGTCTTTGTAATTGCTGCCGCTGCACAGGATCGTCGAAGGACGGATCGGCGCGGCCAGCGTGACGCTCTTGAGCGCAAGCGTGGCGTTCTTCGGCGGATTGGCGAGCATCACATCTGCGGCTTTGCGCGCCCTGTCGCCTCCCTTGATGAAGGCAAGCGCACTGGCGAACAGCTTGGGATCGCCGGAGGCGAGCAAAGGATCGACGACTGCGTCGCCATTGAGAAGGCCCAGACGCTCTTCGCCTCCGCCGATGAAGGTCACAAGTTTCATCGCACCTACTCCGCCTTGATGTTGTAGCGCTTCACGACGTCCGCCCAGCGCGCCATTTCGGATTTGACGTAGGTTCCGAGCGCCTCGGGCGTCGAGGCGACAATCTGTACGCCCACCGCCGCAAGACGCTCGCGCACCCAATTGTCCTGCAATACAGCTTTCAGCTCGGTGTTGAAGCGCGTGACGATGGGATCGGCCGAGGCCGAAGGCACGAAGATGCCGATCCAGGCCGCGGCTTGAAAATCCTTCATGCCGAGTTCGGAAAGCGTCGGCGTATCGGGCAACTGCGGATGACGTGTCGCGCCCGTCTGCACCAGCGCCTTGGCCTTGCCGTCACGCACGAAGCCGCCGAGCGCGGTCACCGAGCCGACCATCATCGGAACATGGCCGGCGAGCAGGTCCTGCGCGGCCGGCGCGCCACCGCGATACGGCACCTGCCGAAGCTGGATGCCGAAATGCTGTTCGACGAGCTTCATCGACATGTGCGCAACAGTGCCAGAGCCGCCCGTCGCATAAGCAAGATTGTCGGGCTCCTTCTTCGCGTCCGCCACCATGTCAGCAAATGACTTCCACGGCTGTGATGGATGCGCTGCGATCATGTTCGGGATCGTGCCGATCAGGATAACCGGCTTGAATGCGGTCGCGGTGTCAAACGGAAGCTGGAGAAGCGACGGGTTCACCGCATGCGTGTCGTAAGCCAGCAGCATCGTGCAGCCGTTGCCCGGCTGCGTCGCGACATAGGCTGTGCCGGTCGCGCCGGCCGCGCCCGCGCGACTCTCGACGATGACGTTCTGGCTCAACTTGTCGCGCAGCTTTTCCGCGAGCACACGGGCGGCAACGTCGGTCGGACCGCCGGGCGGAAACGGCACAACAATGCGGATCACGTTTTCAGGACAAACCGGCTGCGGTGACTGCGCCGAGGCCTCCAGGCTCCCAAGCGCCGCCAAGGCGAACATCGCGACCAAACGCACGATCGCGGAACGGCACAGCCCCATATCGCCTCCTCCCAAGTTTCTTTCTTCTTGTGGGCGGCACTGTGCCCGCTTGGCGGAGTGCAGGCAACCAACTAAACCTGCCCGCAGAGCTTCAATGCAAAAGACTGATAGGGAGAGAACAATGGCTGGGCAGACCCCGCTGCGACTTGTCGCAGCACTGATTGCGAGCGCTCTTGCGACATCCGCATTGGCGCAATCGCCCACGCCAAGCTGGCCCAATGGCCCGGTCAAAATGTTTGTGGGATTTGCCGCGGGCGGTTCGACCGACATCATCGCGCGCGACATGGGTCAAGAACTGGAGAAAGTTTGGGGCCAACCGGTCATCATCGAAAACCGCGCAGGCGCGAACGGGGCGATTGCCGCGAGCCAGCTCGCGAAGCTCCCCGCGGACGGCCAGACACTGATGATGATCGTGTCAGGCCACGTGACCAACGGCCATCTCAACCCGAACCAGCCGTTCGACGCGCTGAAAGATTTCACGCCGATCTCTCTGCTCGCCTCGTCGCCGCTCCTCATCTTTGCGCACCCGAACTTTCCAGCAAACGACATCAAGTCGATGCTCGCATTGGCGAAGGAGAAGCCGGCCACGATCACCTACTCGAGCCCTGGTGTCGGCTCGATCCAGCATCTGTCGATGGAACTGCTTGCCTATATGGCCGGCGTGAAGCTGGTTCATGTGCCTTATCGCTCCGGCGCGCTGGCACTCAACGACACGCTCGCGGGCCACGTGCCGCTTTCCGTGTTGAGCGTGTTGCAGGCGCTGCCGCACTTGCAGGCGAAGACGATCAAGCCGCTCGCCGTCACCTCCGCGAAGGCGACCGACATCCTGCCGGATGTCCCGGCCCTCGCCGAAGCGGGCCTGAAAGACTACGAGGCCGAGCTTTGGTACGTCGTGATCGCGCCCGCGGGCCTTCCTCCCGCACTCGCGCAGAAGATCAACGCCGACATTGTGAAGATCGTGAAGTCACCCGCGATGCAGAAGAAGCTCGCCGATCAGGGCGCGCGTCCGATCGGCAGCAATCAGGCGGAAGCCGCAGCCTTCATGAAGGCCGAGTCCGACAAGTGGGGCAAGGTCATCAAGGAAGCGAACATCAAGGGCGAGTGAGCCGCCCTATTTCTTGAAGTGCTTGCTGAGCGACTGCACCCGGTCCGAGGTCTGATTGACCTCGGCGCCGGGGACCGGAACCGTGTTCATCTCAGACGGCACGCAGTTGACCGACTCCGCGTCGTAGGTCGCGCCGGTCGCGTTGTCGAACAACATGCGGCGGCAGCTATCGCCAAGCACAGGATAGAAGAGAACATGACCGATGCGTGTCTCGGTGAAGCGATCCACCGGATCGAGCGAACGCCGCTTGCCGCCGGGGCCATTTTGACCGCCGCCGCCCTCGCCCCCGATGCCGCCATGTCCCGACGCGATACCGGCCGCGTCGCCCAACCTGCTTTGGCGATAGAAACCCGCGGTGACCACTAGAGCGAAAATGATCGTCAGCGACACAACGATACGCGTGTTGGTGGACGTGGCGACACGCCACATCCCCAAACTCCATTCACGGACTGGTAGCGCGACGTTCATTTCCCGTCCAAATGCAGCCAAGCGCGTACGCAGAAAGACATACGCAATGTACCGGCGCGCACTTGCGAAGGTGTAAATGAACTCGGTCGAATTCGACGGTCAGGCCCGCCACAATTTGCGTTAATGAATTTCCGGTTCGGGCATTTTTGCGTTGCCCTGAAGGAAATCCAGGTCGCAGCCCTGGTCCGCCTGCCCGATGTGTTCCGAGAACATCGCGCCATAGCCACGCGGATATTTCGGCGGCGGAGGAACCCAGGCCGCCTTGCGGCGGGCCAGTTCGGCCTCGCTGACGTGCAGGTGGATAAGGCGTTTGTCGACGTCGATCTCGATCTCGTCGCCGGTCTGAACAAAGGCCAGCGGGCCGCCGATGAAGCTCTCCGGCGCAACATGCAGAATGCACGCGCCGTAGCTCGTGCCGCTCATGCGGCCGTCGGAGATGCGGATCATATCGCGCACGCCCTGTCCGAGCAGGCGCTTGGGGATCGGCAGCATGCCCCATTCCGGCATACCGGGGCCACCCTTCGGTCCGGCGTTCTTCAAGACGAGGATGTGATCGGGCGTGACGTCGAGATCGTCGCGCTCGATCTCGTGCATCATGTGCTCGTAGTTCTCGAACGCGATGGCCTTGCCGCGATGCTTCAGGAAGCGCTGGTCGGCCGCAGCCGGCTTGATGACGCAACCGTTCGGCGCGAGGTTGCCCTTGAGCACCGCGGTCGCGCCTTCGCCGTAGACCGGATCGTTGAGCGAGTGGATCACATCGGGAATGTGAACCTTCGCGCCTTCGATGTTCTCACCGATGGTCTTGCCGGTGACGGTGAGACACGAGAGATCGAGCTTCTCGCGCAGATTCTGCATCATTGCGCGTAAGCCGCCGGCGTAGAAGAAATCCTCCATCAGGTACTTGCCGGACGGCCGCACGTTGGCGAGCACCGGCACCTGACGTGACAGGCGGTCGAAAGTCTCCATGTCGACATTGATGCCGGCGCGGCGCGCCATCGCAACGACATGGATGATGGCATTGGTCGATCCGCCCATCGCCATGTGAACCTTGATGGCGTTGTCGAAGGCCGCTGACGTCAGGATTTGATCCGGCGTCAGGTCTTCCCAGACCATGTCGACGATGCGGCGCCCCGCCTGCCCGCACATCCGCGGATGGTTGGAGTCGGCTGCCGGGATCGACGACGAGCCCGGCAGCGCCATGCCGAGCGCTTCCGTGATTGCCATCATGGTTGCGGCGGTGCCCATCACCATGCAGGTGCCGAACGAGCGCGCGATGCCACCTTCGATCTCGTCCCATTCCTGATCGTTGATGTTGCCGGCGCGCTTCTCGGTCCAATACTTCCAGACGTCGGAGCCCGACCCGAGATACTGGCCGTTCCAGTTGCCGCGCAGCATCGGTCCTGCCGGAATATAGATCGCAGGGATACCCATGCTGATCGCGCCCATGATCAGGCCGGGCGTGGTCTTGTCGCAGCCGCCCATCAGCACCGCGCCGTCGAGCGGATGACTACGCAGAAGCTCCTCGGTCTCCATCGCGAGGAGATTGCGATAGAGCATCGTCGACGGCTTTACGAAGGTTTCGGACAGCGAGATCGCGGGCAATTCAATCGGGAAGCCGCCGGCCTGCAGCACGCCGCGCTTCACGTTCGCCGCGCGCGCGCGCAGATGCGTGTGGCAGGGATTGATCTCGCTCCAGGTGTTGATGATGCCGATGACCGGCTTGCCCTGCCAGTCGTCGGAGTCGTAGCCGATCTGGCGCATACGCGAGCGGTGCCCGAACGAACGCATGTCGGCGACACCGAGCCAGCGGTGACTGCGGAGATCCTCGGGTCGCTTCCTGGCCATCCGTTCCTCTTCCCTTCAGCTTTGGTCTTATGCGCCCAATCTTGTGAGCGGCACGCCACTTTACTAGGCTCTTTCCAAACTAGGGAGAAAGCAATGATTGATCGCCGCCGCTTCGTAAAGCTGGCATCCGCCACCGCGTCCGCCGGGCTGATCGCGAGCCCTGCCATCGCACAGGCGGGCTGGCCCAACCGCTTCGTGCGGATGATCTGCCCATTCCCGGCGGGCGGCGCGGTGGATGTGACCGCACGCCTCGTTTCAGGGCGGCTCTCCGAAATCTGGGGCCAGCAGGTCGTCGTGGAGAACAAGCCGGGCGCGGGCGGCAACATCGGCGCCGAGGCCGCGGCCCACGCCGATCCGGACGGCTACACGATCTTCATCGTGTCGATCGGACATGCGGTCAACAAATTCCTCTATCCGTCGCTGAGCTACGATCCGGTCGCGGATTTCGCGCCGGTCTCGCTGATGATGATGCAGCCCAACATCATGGTGGTGCCGAACACATCGCCTGCAAAATCAGTGAAGGAGTTCATCGACTACACCAAATCGAAGAAGCTGAGCTATGCGTCGTCGGGTAACGGCACCTCGATCCATCTTTGCGGCGAGCTGTTCAAGAAGCTCGCGGGCGTCGACATGCAGCATGTGCCTTATCGTGGCTCAGCGCCCGCCTTGAACGACGTCCTGCCGGGCCGCCTCGATGTGATGTTCGACAACATCACATCGTCCCTGCCCCACGTACGCAACAACGCGCTGCGCGGCCTCGCGGTGACCACAAAGAGCCGCGTCGCGGTCGCGCCGGAATTCCCGCCGATCGCGGATACGGTGCCGGGCTTTGATGTGTCGTCGTGGTTCTCGTTGTTCGTGCCGGTGAAGACGCCGAAGGAGATCGTGCAGAAGATCAACCGCGACACGGTCGCGGCGCTCGGTCACGGCCCGACGAAGGAGAAATTCGAACAGCTCGGCTCCGCGATCGTCGCCTCGACGCCGGAGCAGATGGCGGCGCACCTCAAGTCCGAGATGGACAAGTGGGGCCCTGTCATCCGCGAAGCCGGCATCAAGGTGGAAGGTTGATTATTCGACGCTCGCGCCGGCGAACTCGACGACCTTCTTCCACTTTTCTGTTTCGGAGGCGATGATCTTGCCGAAATCCTCCGGCGTGCCGCCCATCGGGACGCCACCGAGGTCGGCAAGCCGCGCCTTGATCTTCGGATCGGCGAGCGCTTCGTTAATCGCCTTGTTCAGGAACGCGATGATCTCTGGAGGCGTCCCGGCTTTCGCGCCCATGCCGAACCAGGCGCTGGCCTCATAGCCTTTCACAGTCTCGTCGACCGTCGGTACATCGGGGAAGTAGGACGCACGCTTGTCAGTCGTGACCGCAAGCGCGCGAATCTTACCGGAACGAATGAGCTCAATCGACGACGGCATGTTGTCGAACAGGACCTGAACCTGACCACCCATGATGTCGGTCAGCGCCGGATTCGAACCGCGATACGGCACGTGCGCCATCTTCGCGCCGGTCATGGCCATGAAAAGCTCGCCGGAGAGATGCACCGACGTACCGTTGCCGGACGAGGCCATGTTGACCTTGCCGGGATTGGCCTTCACGTAGTCGATGAACTCCTTCACCGTCTTCGCCGGCACATCGTTGTTCACGACCATCACGTTCGGCACGCGCAGGATGCCGCCGACCGGCGCGATATCACGGATGAAGTTGAACGACAGCTTCTTGTAGAGCGTGGCGTTGATGCCGTTCGCCGGATTGACCAGCAGCACCGTGTAGCCGTCAGCAGGCGCAGCAATAACCGCCTCGACGGCGAGGTTGTTGCCGGCCCCGGCCTTGTTCTCGATGATGAACTGCTGGCCGAGCTTCTCTGAAAGGTGCTGGCCGATCAGACGCGCCAGAATGTCGGTGGTGCCGCCAGGCACGTAACCGACGATCCAACGGACCGGCTTGTTAGGATAGTTGCTCTGTGCGGAGGCCGGCGCGCTTGCCATCATCAAGGCAAGGCCCAACGCGAACAGTCCAAGCAGATTCCGGCGTACCGTCATTGTGTCGCTCTCCCCAGAATGACGCAGCGTTTTTGCCTGCGGTGTTCTTATGTCGAGCGGAAGGGTACGCGGGGCCCGCCGTTGGTTACAAGTCCTCCCAAAGTCGCGGATGGGCGGAAAACCGCCTCGAAACACTGTTATTCGACCTTGATGTTGTTGGCCTCGACGATCCGCTTCCAGTTCGCGATCTCGTCCTCGATCTGCTTGGCCATCTCTTCCGGCGAGGTGGGCGTCGGGATGTTGCCGCCTTCGTTCAGCTTCTGCTTCACGTCGGGCAAGTCGAGCGCGCGGCGGGTCTCGGCGTTGAGGCGGTCGATGATCGGCCGCGGCGTGCCTGGGGCCGCAGCAAGCCCGAGCCACGACATGTACTGCACGCCGGGCAAATGCTCGGCAACGGTCGGCGCGTCGGGCATCAGCGAATAACGACCGGGCGAGGTCACGGCAAGGACGCGGAACTGGCCGCTGCGGATGCGCGGGAAGCTCGAGGTCGCTGTATCGAGCATCACGTCGACTCGATCCGACAGAACGTCTGCGACGCCCGCCGCCGTGCCGCGATACGGCACCGGCAGCATGTCGGTGCCCGCCGCCATGTCCACCCACTTGCCGACGAGATGATAGACCGAGCCGAGCGAGGTGATGACGTAAGAGGTCTTGCCGGGGTTTGCTCTCGCCCGCGCCAGCAGATCGGCGAACGTCTTGATCGGCGAATTGGCCGCGACCGAATAGACCATCGGATAGGCGCAGACCATGCTCACGAACGAGAACGAGTTCTTCGGATCGTAGGTGAACTTCTGCACCGCAACGCCGGTAGAATAGCCCGCCGTCATCATCGTGAGGTTGGTGCCGTCCGGCGGCGAACGCGTCACGGTCTGCAATGCCACCGCGCCACCGCCGCCCGCGTTGTTCTCGATGTAGACCGACTGGCCGAGCTTCTCGGCCATCTTGTCCCCGAGCATCCGGCTGATGATGTCCGGGCTGCCGCCCGGCGCGGTGCCGACCATGATGCGGAGCGATTTGTCGGGCCAGCCCTGCTGCGCGCGGGCGGGCAATGCCGCCCCCGCCGCAAAGGAGGCGGCAAGGCCCATTGCGGACCGTCTGCTGATTTTCATTGTTGGCATTCCCCTAGACCGGGGCTGGCTTGCCACAATCCCGCGCCCGGAGGGAAGCCGCCACGGCGCCGCGCGTCCTGCTCCAGCGCCCGTGACGGGGCGTCCGGTTGACCGGGGGTGCCAAAGTCCGATTTTGAGGGGTAAGTATTGGTCGGAGTGGCAGGATTTGAACCTGCGACCCCCTCGTCCCGAACGAGGTGCGCTACCAGGCTGCGCTACACTCCGACTGAAGGCCGGTCTTATACAGACGCCCTCCGGGGGTCGCAAGCTCCGGGGAGGATTACAGGTTTCGATGGCAAACGAGACAGAGCAACTCGCAAAATATGCGTCCACGGTCCGCTTTCAGGACCTCCCCGAACCGGTCATCCAGCGCGCCAAGGATTGCATCGCCGATACGGTCGCGGCGATCGCCTATGGCGCCCACCTGCCCTGGAGCCGGATTATCGTGGATTACGCCCGCCGCATGGGCGCGGGCGGCAAAAGCGTCATTCTGGGGCCTGGCGGCGCGCGGGTCCGCGCGCCCAACGCAGCCTTCGCCAATGGCTCCCTTTCGCACGCCTTTGAGATGGACAACCTGACGTGGCCGAATTCCGGCGTACACCCGGGCGCGACCATGTTCACCGCGGCGCTCGCGGTCGCCCAGGAACGGGGCCTGAGCGGGCGCGAGCTGCTCGCGGCCTTCGTCGCAGGCGCGGAGGTGATGATCCGCATCGGGCGGGCGACCAAGCATAACAACGAGCATCACGGCTTCCACGCGCCGGGCACCACCGGGCCGTTCGGCGCAGCGATTGCAGTCGGGCGGATGCTGAAGTTCGACGCACCGAAGATGACCAACGCCATCGGCATCGCGGGCTCACTCGCCTGTGGGCTGCTCGAGTTCGCACGCTCAGGCACCGGCGCGATGGTCAAGCGCATGCACATGGGCCGCGCGGCGGAGAGTGGCGTGCTGGCGGCAAGCCTCGCTGAAGAAGGGTTCACGGGGCCGGTGACGGTGCTTGAGGGCCCGTTCGGCTTTCTCAACGTCTATTGCGGCGAACATGACCTGCCAGCGCTGACACATAGGCTCGGCGAAGAGTTCGCCACACTCCGCATCATGCTCAAGCGCTTCCCGGTCCACATCACCTCACACACGTCGGTGCAGGCGGTCGAGGACTTGCGGGCCGAGCACAACTACAAAAGCGCGGACGTCGCCTCGATCCACATCGCCGGCAATCCCAAGATGGCGACGGTGAACAACATCCCCGCCCCCGCCGACCTGATGATGGCGCAGTACTCGCTGCCGTTCTGTGTCGCGCTTGCGCATTACGCCAACGCACGCGACCCGCGCTCGTTCAACGCCAAGACATTCAGCAATGCGGACATCAAATCGCTCTGTTCGCGCGTCAGCATTTCGGTATCGGACGAGGCCAAAAAGGGCGGCACGCTCGCCAGCACCGTAACGGTCACGTTGAAGGACGGGCGCACGCTGACGAAACGCGTCGCGGATTTTAAAGGAACGCCTGAATCGCCGCTTACGCCCGAGGAAATGCGCGAGAAGTTCATGATGATCACCTCACACTGCGATCCGAAGGCGATGGGCCGTCTGTTCGACCGCATTCAGAACATCGAGCGCGAGAAGACGCTCGACTGGTTGAAGGTGCCTGCGGCGGCGAAACGAAAGCTGACAAAGAAGAAAAAGCGTTGAGCGCACCCCTGACCACACGAATGTTGCCCGCGAATGCCGATGCGGTGACCGAGGCTGCACGTATTCTTGCGGCCGGCGGCCTTGTCGCGTTTCCAACCGAGACGGTTTACGGGCTTGGTGCGGACGCGACGATTGGGACCGCGGTTGCGCGGCTCTACGCGGCCAAGGGACGGCCGGCATTCAATCCGCTGATCGCGCATGTCGCGGACATGCATGGTGCGCGGGAGTTGGCGGTGTTCGATGCGGATGCGGAAAAGCTCGCAGCGGCGTTCTGGCCGGGACCGCTGACGCTGGTGCTGCCGAAGGCGCCGGGCTGCACGGTCGCAGAACTCGCGACCGCCGGCCTCGACAGCGTCGCGATCCGTATGCCGGCCCATCAAGTGGCCCGTGACATCATTCGCACGCTTGGCCATCCGGTCGTGGCCCCTTCTGCCAACCGCTCGGGCCATGTGTCGCCGACCACGGCGGGGCATGTAATGACGGACCTGCGCGGCAGTATCGATCTCATCCTCGACGGCGGCCCGGCTCCGGTCGGCGTCGAATCCACCATCGTCGCCTGCCTCGGCACGCCGCAGATGCTGCGGCCCGGTGGCCTGCCGCGCGCCGAAATCGAGCACGTGCTCGGCCATTCCATTGCTGACGCCCCGCCGGTTGCCATCGACACCGATGCACCGCTCGCACCGGGTATGCTCGCGTCGCACTACGCGCCAAAGGCGAAGATGCGCCTCAATGCGAAGGACATGCGGCCCGGCGAGGCGTTGCTGGCATTCGGACCTTCGCTGCCGGGCGCGACGCGCTCCCTGAATCTGTCCGCGAGCGGCGATCTCGTCGAGGCAGCTGCCAACTTGTTCTCGCACCTGCGCGCGCTCGACGCCGCGGGCACCGAAACCATCGCCGTCATGCCGATCCCGAACGACGGACTCGGAGAGGCGATCAACGACCGCCTTGCGCGCGCCGCCGCACCGCGGGAAAGTTAGTCTAAATCCGCCAAACGAGTTCCAAAGCATGCTCACGCCTTCCCCCGACATCATCTCCCGCTTCGCCAAGGTCGTCGGCGACAAGAACGCGATCACCGATAAGGACAAGCAGCAGCCGTTCCTGGTCGAGTTCCGCGCGCTGTGGACCGGCCATACGCCGGTCGTGCTGCGCCCCGGCTCGACGCAGGAGGTTTCGGAAATCCTGAAAATCGCGAACGAGACCTCGACCGCGATTGTGCCGCAAGGCGGCAACACGGGCCTCGTCGGCGGTCAGATTCCACACAACGGTGAGGTTGTGCTCTCGCTGCAACGGCTCGACAAGATCCGCGAGATCGATGCGATCTCCAATACGATCACCTGCGAGGCCGGCGTGACGCTCCAGCGCGCGCGCGAGGCCGCGGCGAACGTCGACCGGCTCTATCCGCAACTTCTTCCGTCCGAGGGAAGCTGCACCATCGGCGGCAATCTCTCGACCAACGCCGGCGGCACCGCGGCTCTGGCGCACGGCATCGCGCGCTCGCATGCGCTTGGGCTCGAGGTGGTGCTGGCTGACGGCCGCATCATGAACAACCTCAACAAGCTCAAGAAAGACAACACCGGCTACGACCTGCGCGACCTGTTCATCGGAGCGGAAGGCACACTCGGCGTCATCACCGCAGCGGTGCTGCGGCTCGTGCCGCGGCCGAAGTCGGTGGAGACGGCGTGGGCCGCGATCCCGTCCGTGCAGGCGGCGGTCGACCTGCTCGGCCTTGCCACCGAGATGACCGCAGGCGGCGTGACGAGCTTCGAGATCATGTCGCGCGAAGGCGTCGAAATCGTCGTCAAGCACGGCGGCAGCCGCGAACCGCTCGAAACCAAGTCGCCCTACTCTGTGCTGATCGAACTGTCGTCGCAGCGCACCGAAGGTCTGCGCGACTCGATGGAGCAGATTCTCGAAGCCGGGCTGGAGAAGGGCCTCGTGCTCGATGCGACGATCTGCGAGAGTTTTGAGCAAGCGAAGGCCTTCTGGCGTATCCGCGAACTGTTCGGCGAAATGCAAGGCCGCGAAGGCGGCTCGATCAAGCACGACGTGTCGGTACCAGTCGCCAACATCCCGAACTTCATCGAAGAAGCAAACGCCGCCGCTGTGAAGCTCATTCCGGGCTGCCGGCCGCTGCCGTTCGGACACGTCGGCGACGGCAACATCCACTACAACGTCACGCAGCCGGTCGGCGCCGACAAGGCCGAGTACCTGAAGCGCTGGGACGACATGAACGACGTGATCTACAAGATCGTGCTGAAGTACAGCGGCTCGGTCTCCGCCGAGCACGGCGTCGGCATCGTCAAGCGTGACTACCTGCCAAAGATCAAGGATCCGGTCGCCTACGACCTGATGAAGACGCTGAAGCGCACGCTCGACCCGAAAGGCATCCTCAACCCCGGCAAGGTGCTCTGATCGCAGTCAGCGCATCTTCCCCCAGGGGTCCGCGGGTTTCTGATCGGGAATCTGATCGAGCGCGCCCTTGTAGGCTTTCTCCTGCGCTTCCTTCTTTTTCTTCTGCTCGGCCGCGATTTCCGGCGGCACGATGGGCTGCTTGTGCTGGCCCAGGCCCATCCGTTGTGCAAACGCAGGCACCGTCAGCGCGGCGGTCATCAAAGCAATGAGGACAATGCGCATTGAGCCCTCCATTGGCTCGCCCCGCGGAAGAAATCCAACGCAAAGCCGGCAAAAAGTGGGCTGCTAGAACAGCGAGCCCTGCCGGCTATCCGCTTCTTTTGCCGGTTTCGTGCGTTGTTTTGGCTTCGGCGGCTCGGCCGGCATGCTGTCAGAATCGTAAGGCTCCAGCAACGCGGGCGTGTCATTCGCCACCTTGTTGACCGCAGGCGATACCTCGCGCACAGCCCACGTTCCTTCTGGGGCGGGCACCAACAATTCCGCCGCGCTTCGCTCATCGACGTTGCGGCAATCGAGCCAGAAATCGAATTGCTCCGGCTGCACGATGACCGGCGCCCTATGATGGACCGCCGCGAGCGCGCTGTTGGCCTGCGTGGTGATGATCGCGGCAGTCTCGACCTCCTCGCCGTTCGGACCTGTCCAGGTTTCGTAAAGGCCCGCGAACGCAACCGGCCCCTGCTCCACCGGATGCGCGAAGAATGCCTTGCGCCGCCCGCCGATCTCCTTCCACTCGTAGAAGCCGTCGGCCGGAAACAGGCAGCGCCGCCGTTTCATCGCGTTCTTGAATGCCGGCTTCTCATTGGCGGATTCGCCACGCGCATTGATCAGGAGCGTGAAGGTCTTGGGGTCCTTCACCCACGCCGGGATCAGGCCCCAACGCACCAACGCGAACTGCCGTCCGCCGTCCGTCATCCGCACGATCGGCACCGGCTGGGTTGGCGCGATGTTATAGCGGGGCGGAAAGTTCGGCTGCTCGGGATAGCGAAACAGCTTCCGGATCGCGTCTGGAGCGCTCGTGATCAGATAGCGGCCGCACATTCTCGTTCACTTTACCTTGTGCTGCTGGCCGAAGCGGCCCACTGTAACGTCTCGTTAACCGCCACCGGCAAGACTGCCGGTACCATTTTACGGGGAATTCTGCGAATGACCGGTGCCATCCGAGCGCCCGATTTTGCCGCGCCGGAGGCCTCGATTGGCGTCGCCGCCCACTCCATCCCCAACATTAATTCGGCGACCGGTCTCTCCACCGACTACCTCAATCACTTCAACGAAGCGGTCATGGTGCTGGAGATGCTCACCATGATGCCGGAGTGCCTGCCCGATCTCGCCGCGTGGCAGCCGAAGAGCTACCGCGAGCACTTCGCCGAATCGAAACTGTCCCACCGCGATGTCATCATTGCGGCTTACGAGATCGCCGATCCTGCCGCACGCGATGCACTCGACAACGTATCCGACACTCTGAACGCGGTGCTGCTGGAAACCCGCGACGTCGTCCTGCGCAACATGACCACGCCAGAGACCGCGGCCGTGCTCGCCTTGCGCGCGGCGGACTGGCTCAAGCCGCTGATCGCGCGGATGGCTGCGATCATCAATGGTGCAGCGCCCCGCCCGACGCACGCCGAACCGCAAGCGAGCATCGACGAGATCTTCCGCCAGTGAGCACCGACCCCCGCGCCTATCCGGACCGCCCCATCCTCGCGGTCAGCGCTGCCATCATCCGCGACGGCAAGGTCTTTCTCGCGTGCCGCGCACGCGGCCCCGCACATGGCGTGTGGACCATGCCGGGCGGCGTGGTTGAGGCCGGCGAGACGCTAAACGAAGCCCTGGTCCGCGAGATCGATGAAGAGACCAAGATGAAGATCGAGCCAGTGGCGCTCGCCGGCCACCGCGAGGTGATGGTGCGCGACGCTGCGGGACGCGCCGAGCGTCACTTCGTCATCATGTGCTTTGCCTCGCGCTGGATCTCGGGCGAGCCGGAGCTCAACGAGGAACTGGCCGAAGGCCGCTGGGTGCAGCTTTCGGAGCTCTCCGAATACAAGACCACCGACGGCCTTGCCCCGATCGTCGCGGCCGCCTTCGAAGTCCTCAAGGCCGCCCGTTAGCCGATCAACCACGGCGTGCGTCGCGGCTTGCGCCCGGTCCCACCGGGGGGCATATCTGCCCGATGTTCCGGCGGTTTCTGGCCACCACGCTCACCCTTGCGGCGCTCCTGCTGGCAGTCCATCCGGCGCGCGCGCAGGTCGGCGCCGCGCCCTACGACGGCGATTTGCAGCGGCTCGCCGAAATCCTTGGCGCACTCCACTATTTGCGCGGCGTCTGCAACGCCAACGACGGCCAGAAGTGGCGCAACGAGATGCAGGCGCTCATCGATGCCGAAGCGCCGCCCGGCGACCGTCGGAATAAGCTGATTGCGAGCTACAACCGCGGCTATCGCGGATTCCAGCAGACCTACCGGACTTGTACACCGGCGGCCGATCTGGTGATCCGCCGCTATCTCGAGGAAGGTGCAAAGATTTCCCGAGAGATTACCGCGCGCTATTCAAATTAACCGATCCAATTAACCTTCCCTAACAGTCGTCGTAGGCGCGAAGACACGCCATGGTAACGTCGATTCGGATCGGTAGCGGGGGCGCGCGTTCGCCTAATTCTTAAGCGTGAACACTGTGAGACCCGGAATAACAACCAACGACAATGAGCCGGTTTCCGAGCGCGATCAGAAGATGGCGGCGCTCAGCTACCTGAATGAAGCCTGGGCTGAGGCAAAGCTCGATGGCGTGGACCCGGACTGCATGGCGCAAGCCTGCCTGTTCGCAGCCTTTGCCGAGCTTGTGACCACCTACGGCGAGGAAGCCGCGGCGAAATACGCCGACGGCCTCTCGAAACGCATCCTGGCCGGCGAATTCTCGATCGAACGCGCGCGGCAGTAAGCACGGCCCCAATCGCTCGATTCTGCTAGACTGAGCGTTCTCAAGGGACGCCCGGCCATGACCTTGCGCCTTTGCCTCGCTCTCGCAGCCGCCCTCTTCTGCGGATCGCAGGCGCTTGCGCAGAACAAGGTCCGCACCGAGACCATCCGGCCACCGGCCGCTGCAAACCCCGTGAGCAAGCCGAGCGCTCATGCCACGCCGCCCGGTCAGCAGGATGCGGCCGACGCCCCCGAGATCATCACCGATCTGTCACGGCTCCCCGCTGCGGTCGCACGCACCCGTGAGCGCATCCTCGCCGCCGCACAATCCGGCGACCTGCAAAAACTCCTGACCGTGATGCAGATGAACGAGACGATGCCGATTTTCTCGTTCTCCGACGACAAGGATCCGGTTGCGTTCTGGAAGACCAACTACCCGGACTCTGACGGCGTTGAGGTGCTGTCGATCCTGGTCACGCTCCTGCAAACCGGCTTTGTGCACGTGGACAAAGGCACACCGCAGGAAATGTATCTGTGGCCCTACTTCGCCCGCATGCCTGTGAAAAATCTAACTCCGGAACAAAAAGTCGAGTTGTTCCGGATCATCACGGGCAACGACTACAAGGACATGCTCGATTTCGGCGCCTACATCTTCTACCGGCTGGGCATCGGGCCAGACGGCACGTGGCACTTTTTCGTTGCCGGCAACTAACGCGCGCTCAGTTCGGCTTTCCTCTGGGGCGTTGCAAGATCGAACAGCCGGTGCAGCACCGCATCGATATCGCGCGCATAGAACGGCTTGTAGAGGAAATCCTTGGCGCCGGTCGCGCGCGCTCTGTCTTCAAGGCTGCGATCCTTCGAGCCCGTCATCATCACCACCTGCACGTTGGGGTGATCGCGACGAAGCTGATAGCAGACGAGGAAGCCGTCGAGCCCAGGCATGTTGCAGTCCAGGAACATCAGATCGAAGTGCTCCTTCTGAACCCGCTCCAGAGCACCGACGCCGTCGCCGGAATCGCTGACTTCAAGCGGAAAGCGGCTGTTCTGCAAAATCTTGCGAATGACCGAACGAACAGTGCCCGCATCATCCACCACCATCACGCGCTTCGGCAGGCGCGCGCGACAGCAGAGGTCGATCAGCCTGGTCGCCTCCGCGAGATCGATCGGCTTGGCGAGTTGGGAGTCGAACGCGAGACCGTCGGTCAGCACTTCACGGGTCTTGAGATCGGCGGGACCAACCAGAACGACAAGTGGATGCCCGCGCGCTTCGGCCGCCGCGTCGATCACCGCCTTCCGCCCGGCTTTCGGCATTCGCGAGTCGAGAAAAATAAAGTCGACGTTTTCACGCAAGAAATGCGCGCGGACTGGCTTGTCGTCGATGCACTTCTCGATCTCGGACACCTCGATGTGGAACGAAGCGGCGAGCGCAGCGCGGCGCAACAGTTCGCGCTCCGCCGACGCATCAGAAACGACGAGCATATTGAATGAGACGAGGTCGTCGGTCATGAAATCTCTATAACCCGCAATCGTCGATGCAATCGCTTCAACGGCACCCGACGTGCAGGTCACCCCGCCTTCTTCGAACGGCCGGACTTTGTAATTAATTGCTCTTCGATGGCAACCGCGACTTTGGCAAAAAAACCGCTATGCCCCCGCATTTTTCAGTAAAACACCTAGAATTGCCTATGCTTCGTGCACCTTTTGTAACGACTCCAAAAACATGACGGCCTCGCCCTTTGAAGGCGTCGCCACCTCGCCCTGCCACATCACCTTATGGCCACGGACAAAAGTTCCAACCGGCCAGCCGGTAACGCTGACGCCATTGTAAGGCGTCCAGCCCGCGCGCGATGCAATCCAGCCATCCGTGATGGTCTCGCGGCGTTTGAGATCGACAATGGTCAAATCAGCGTCGTAGCCGGCGGCGACCCGGCCTTTACGCGCGATGCCATAGACCCGCGCAGGACCGGCGCTGGTCATGTCGACAAAACGCTGAAGCGTGAGCCGCCCTGCGTTGACGTGATCGAGCATGATGGGAACCAACGTCTGCACACCGGTCATGCCCGAGTGTGTCTTTGGATAAGGATGCGCCTTCTCCTCCCGCGTATGCGGCGAATGGTCGGAACCGACAGTGTCAATGACACCCTGATTGAGTCCGCGCCAGATGCCGTCGCGATGGGAGGCATCGCGCACCGGTGGATTGAGCTGCGCGAACGTACCGAGCTTCTCGTAACACTCCGGCGCCGCGAGCGTCAGATGCGACGGCGTCGCCTCACAGGTCGCGACGTCCTTGTGATCGGCCAAGAAGATTGCTTCCTCCTTGGTCGTGACGTGCAACACATGCACGCGCTTGCCGGTCTCACGCGCCAGCTTGACGAGCCGTTGTGTGCACATCAGCGCGGCCTGTGCATCGCGCCACACGGGATGCGACGACGGATCGCCCTCGACGCGCAGGTTCATCCGCGCTCGCAGGCGGTATTCATCCTCGGAGTGAAACGACGCGCGGCGGCGGATTGCCTTCAGCACGTTGCGCACCCCCTCGTCGTCCTCGATCAGGAGCGAGCCGGTGGACGAGCCCATGAAAACTTTGACGCCGCAGACACCTGGCAACAGCTCCAGCTTGGAAAGCTCGCTCGTGTTCTCGCGCGTCGCGCCAACATAGAACGCGAAATCGCAATGCATCCGGTGATGGCCACGCTTGACCTTGTCGGCGATGGCTTCGGCGCTGGTCGTGGTCGGATCGGTGTTCGGCATTTCGAACACGGCGGTGACGCCGCCCAGCACCGCACCGCGCGAGCCGGTTTCCAGGTCTTCCTTGTGGGTCAGGCCCGGCTCACGGAAATGCACATGGCTGTCGATCACGCCGGGCAGGATGTGCAGACCCTTGCAGTCGATCACCTCGGCGGCTTTC
The DNA here is from genome assembly GCA_040756555.1 of Pseudomonadota bacterium. Classification (GTDB taxonomy): domain Bacteria; phylum Pseudomonadota; class Alphaproteobacteria; order Rhizobiales; family Xanthobacteraceae; genus Z2-YC6860. The sequence continues at coordinate 78,275 of JBFLYS010000012.1, forward strand.
GAGCCGACATCACCGATGGCCGCGATCCGCCCCCCCGCAATGGCGAGGTCACGCACGCCCTCGCCGTCCTGGTTGACCAAAGTCGCGCCCCTCAGGATCAGGTCGTAGCCATCCGCCATCGTTTCCGCCCGCTACCATACATTGCAGCTATTCCAGTCCCCGCCCTTGAGGGGACCGCCCGAGCGGCTTACGTTCCGCTGCGATACGAGGCAACCAGAATCGAATGAAAGCGGCACTTCTCCCCGACCGCGGCGTGGTCAAGGTGGTCGGCGCGGACGCCCGGACCTTCCTCAACGGCTTGCTGACGACGGACGTGGCTGAAATGACGCCCGCGGCCGCGAAATTTGCCGCTCTTTTGACCCCTCAGGGCAAGATCATCGTCGACTGCATCGTCGCGGAGGCGCCGGCCGAGGACGGCGGCGGCTTCTTCCTCGATTGTCCCAAGGCGCTGGCGCCGGACTTCATGCGCAAGCTCAGCTTCTACAAGCTGCGCGCCAAGGTGATCATTGAGGACCTCTCCGAGATGCTGGGCGTGATGGCAGTGTGGGGCGGCGCGGGCGACACCGAATATGGCCTCGTCTATCCCGACCCGCGCGTGCCGGCGCTCGGCCAGCGCGCTATGCTGCCGCCACATCTCGCAGATAAGGCCGCGAGAGACCTCGGTGCGACACTCGTCGATGCCAGCGAGTACGAAGCACACCGCATCGCGCTTGGTGTGCCGCGTGGCGGACTCGACTTCATGTACGGCGATGCATTCCCGCACGAGACCGACATGGATCAGCTCAACGGCGTCGACTTCGACAAGGGCTGCTACGTCGGACAGGAGGTCGTTTCGCGCATGGAGCATCGCGGCACGGCGCGCACGCGCATCGTGCCGTTTACGGCCGAGCACCACTCGCCCGACGCGGGAGTGCCTGTGATGGCGGGCGACAAACAGGTCGGCACCACCGGATCGGCGGCGGGCCCACGCGGGCTTGCGATGCTGCGGCTCGACCGTTACGCCGACGCACTCGTGGCGGGCACGCCGATCACTGCCGGTGGCATCGCGCTTCAGCCGGCGAAGCCGCAATGGGCGAGTTTCGATTGGCCGGATGGAAAGGCATCAGCATGAGCAGCGTGATCCTTCATGCCGATGGGCTGCATCGCTGCCCGTGGCCGGGCAAGGACGATGCGTTCTACATCGCCTATCACGACGACGAATGGGGCGTGCCGGAATACGACGACCGCGCACTCTACGAGAAGCTGATCCTTGATGGTTTCCAGGCCGGATTGTCGTGGATCACAATCCTGCGCAAGCGCGAGAACTTCCGCAAAGCCTTCGACGGCTTCGAGCCGGAGAAGATCGCGCGCTACGACGCGCGCAAGAAGGCCGCGCTGATGAAGGACGCCGGCATCGTCCGCAACAAGCTGAAGGTCGAGGGCGCCGTTCTCTCCGCGCGCGCCTATCTCGACGTGATGGAGAAAGGTCCGGGCTTCTCGGCGCTGCTCTGGGACTTCATGGACGGCAAGCCGAAGATCAACAAGTTCCGCGACACCAAGCAGGTGCCGGCGCAGACCGAGCTGTCGCAGAAGATTTCCAAGGAGTTGCTCAATCGCGGCTTCAAGTTCGTCGGCCCGACCATCGTCTATGCCTTCATGCAGGCGGTCGGCATGGTCAACGATCATCTGGTGAAGTGCCATCGCCACGACGCCTGCTGCGATCTGCACGGCAAGAACTTGCACGCCAAGAAGAAGAAAAAGTAGGCCGTGGCGAAGGCTCCGCCGAAGCGAAAGGATTCAAGCGGCGCCCGCGCATGGCAGCGGATGCTGTCCGGGCGGCGGCTCGATCTGTTGAACCCTTCTCCGCTCGACGTCGAGATCAAGGACATCGCTCACGGGCTCGCACGCGTCGCACGCTGGAACGGCCAAACCACCGGCGCGCATATCTTCTCGGTCGCGCAGCACACGCTGCTGGTCGATGCCGTGGCGCGCGCGAAGAACCCGCGGCTTGGCCGCGATGCGCGGCTCGCGGTCCTTTTCCACGACGCCCCCGAATATGTGATTGGCGACATGATCTCGCCGTTCAAGGCCGTCATCGGCGACTCCTACAAGAGCGTCGAGGTGCGCCTTCTTGCGGCCATCCATTTGCGCTTTGGTCTGCCGGTGAAGTGCTCCGAAGAGGTCGAAAAGCTGGTGAAGGCCGCCGACCGCGGCGCGGCCTATCTCGAGGCGACGCATCTAGCGGGGTTTGGAGACGCCGACGCCCGGCGTTTCTTCGGCCAGCCGCCCAAGCTTTCGCCGGCTCTTGTTCGTGACTATCTAACCCCTTGGCCGGCCGGCACCGCTGAAAAGCGGTATTTGGAGCGCTTCACCGCTCTCGCGCCGGAATGACCTCGGCACTATAAGATCACCTCGATTCTGGAACGCTGATCGATGATTCACGTCTGCTCCCTCGCGAGGCTTTACGACACCGTCACCGAGACCCGCGCGAGCCATATCGTGACCCTCCTGCGCCTGGTGGACCGTGTGCAGCGGCCGCAGCATATCTTGGCCGCGAACCATCTCATTCTCGGCATGGACGACATCGCCGCGCCGATGGAAGGCATGATGCATCCCGCCGAGGAGCACGTCACCGAGTTGATCCAATTTGTGCAGGGCTGGGACCGCAAGGCGCCGATCGTGTTCCATTGCTACGCCGGCATCAGCCGCTCGACCGCGGGCGCATTCATCACCGCCTGCACGCTCAACCCGAACCGCGACGAGGCGATCATCGCACAGACGATCCGCAATTCGTCCGCGACCGCGATGCCGAACCCGATGCTGGTCAGCCATGCCGACCGCATCCTCGGCCGCAACGGCCGCATGATCCGCGCTGTCGAAGCACTCGGCCCCGGCCGCCCGGCTCAAGAGGGCGACCCGTTCCGGCTCGATCTCGAGTAACGAATGGCCGACGCGCCCGTCACTCCCATCGAAATCGGCCTGACCGCCGCGATCGTGGCGGTGGAGGCGGACGAACCGCATATTCTTGTCGCCGGCCATCTCAAGGACAGCGCCAAGAGCGATCCACGCGCCGGGCTTCCGTTCGGTACGTTCGATCCGCTCGCACATCGCACTTTTGAAATCGGATTGCGCGCCTGGGTCGCTGCGCAGACCGCCATCAACGTGGGCTACGTCGAGCAGCTCTATACGTTCGGCGACCGCGGGCGCCACGCACGGGCGGGCGATACCGGCCCGCACATGATCTCCGTCGGCTATCTCGCACTCACCCGAATTTCGGAGAACGCTGCGGCGTTGCGCGCGGCCGGCGCAGGCTTCGAGCCTTGGTATCGCTTCTTCCCGTGGGAGGACTGGCGCGGCGGACGGCCCGACATCCTCGACGACACGATCGTGCCGCTGCTGGAACAATGGGCGAAAAGCGGCAAGGACGATCCTGCCCGCCCAATGGCGCGGCGCGAGCGTTTGCGCCTCTGCTTCGGCGGCGGCGGCTCGCCATGGGACGAGGAGAAGGTGCTCGACCGCTACGAGCTTCTCTACGAAGCAGGCCTTGTCGAAGAGGCCCGCCGCGACGGCCGGGAGGCGCAGGTCCCGCGCAACAAGATCGTGCCGCTCGGAGAGCCGATGCGCTTCGACCACCGCCGCATTCTCGCAACCGCTATCGCGCGGCTGCGCGCCAAGCTGAAGTACCGCCCGGTGGTGTTCGAACTAATGCCCGGCGAGTTCACACTTACCGAATTGCAGCGCACCGTGGAGGCTATTTCCGGCCGTCACGTTCACAAACAGAACTTCCGCCGTCTGGTCGAGACCGCCGCGATGGTGGAGCCGACCGGCGAAACCTCGACTGCGACGGGCGGTCGGCCCGCTGCCTTATTTCGCTTCCGCCGCGAGGTGATGCAGGAGCGCCCTGCTCCCGGCCTCAGAGTCGGTGGACGATCGTCTTAACGTCATTTCCCCGCCTCTATCCGCCCGCTAGCATGGCGCCGCAACCCGGGGGCGCGGGGTGGAATTCCTTCTCACAGTCGGCTGTCTCGTTCTTCTCTTCATCGTTCTGAAGAAGACCGGAAACACAGCCACCGAATTGCAGGCGCTTCAGCGGTCTCTGAAAGACATCAGCAGCCGTCTCGATCAAATGCTGCGCGCGGGGCCCGCGCCGTCCGCGTCTCCTGCTCAACCGGCCGAGACAAAGCTCGAAATCATCCGGATGCCGGTGCCCGAAACGCCACCGCCCGCCCCTGAGCCACCGCCTCCTCCACCGTCGCCAGAGCCCGCGCGAAGCGCAGTGCCGGTCGTGCCGCCCACACCGGAGCCCGAGCCGATTTCTGTTGCTGCGGCGGTGTCGGCGGAAGAAGCCCCGCCGCCGCCATCACGCCCATCGCACGGCGGCCCCGACTTCGGCGATTTCGAAAAGCGCTTCGGCACCCAATGGGTCGTGTGGGTCGGCGGCATTGCGCTCGCGCTCGGCGGCATCTTCCTGGTGCGCTACTCGATCGAGGCGGGACTGTTCGGTCCAGGACTGCGTGTGTTCTTCGGCGCACTTCTTGCCGCGGCCCTCGTCGGCCTTGGTGAACTCGCGCGCCGCCGCGAGATCATCTCCGGCCTCGACAAGCTGCCGACCAAGGCTCACATCCCGAGCATCCTCACCGCGGCAGGCACCACGTGTGCTTATGCGGACGTCTGGGCGGCCTACGCACTCTACGGCTTCCTCTCATCCGCCTTCGCTTTCGTGCTGCTCGGCGCCGTCGCGCTTGGAACGCTCGCGGCAGCACTCCGGCATGGGCCCGCGCTCGGCGGACTTGGCCTGGTCGGCGCCTATGTCACGCCCATCCTCGTCTCATCGCATGAGCCGAACTACTGGGCGCTGTATATCTATCTTGCGGTCGTCACGGCTGCCGCCTACGCGCTGGCCCGCATTCGCATGTGGCGCTGGCTCGCAATCACCGCCGCCGTGTTCTCGATCCTCTGGATGATGGTCGGCCTCGGCGCCCCGCGCGGCGGCTCGCTCTACGCGCACTGCTTCTACGCGATCGTGAGCTACGCGCTCGCCGCCTTCTTCATCGTCGCCGGACTGTTCCAAGGCCCTCCCAACCTGCGCGGACGGTTCGATCCAGTGTCCTGCGGCGTGCTGGCCGGCTATCTGTTCGGCGCCTTCATGCTGGTGATTTCGACCAAGCACGACGGCATGGCTCTCGTCACGATCTTCGCACTGATGGCGGCAACCGTCGCGATTGGGTGGCGCACGGAGGCGGCGATCCTTGCCGTTCCGGCCGCGGCGCTCTTCGGCGTGCTCGTCGTCCTCTATTGGGCCGTCGATTGGTGGTTCGTCATCATGGTCTCGCCCGGCGGACCATGGGCGTACTCCGGCTGGGAAATGCAGATCGTCGGCACCGGCGCGCATGCGACATTCGCGCTCGCGACGGCAGCGTTGTTCGGCGCGGGCGGTTATCTCGGACAGGATCGCACGTTGCGGCCGACATTCGCGATGCTATGGGCTGCGACCGCGGTCGCAACCGCCATCGCGCTTCTGATCCTGGTCTACTACCGCATCACGCAATTCGAACGCTCGATCCCATTCGCCGGCATCGCGTTGGTGCTCGCGGCGCTGTGTGCCGTCGCGACCGAAGCACTCTGGAAACGGCCTCCACGCGCGGGCCTCTCCGAAGCCGGAGCGATCTTCGCGACGGGAGCGGTCGCGGGCCTCGCGCTGACGCTCACCTTCGCGCTGGAGCGCGGCTGGCTCACTGTCGGCCTATCGCTGATGGCGCCGGGCATCGCCTGGATCGCCGACAAGCGGCCGGTGCCGCTCCTCCGCAAGCTTTGCGGGGCGATCGCCGCATTGGTGTTGGCACGCGTCGGCTGGGATCCACGGATCGTCGGCGATGCGGTCGGCACCACGCCGATTCTCAACTGGCTGCTTTGGGGCTATGGCGTGCCTGCGGTCTCGTTCTGGGTCGCGGGCTATATCTTGCGCAAGCGTGGCGACGACGTGTCGTCGCGCTCGATCGATTCTGCCGCGATCCTGTTCACAGCGCTGACCGCCTTCCTCGAAATCCGCCATCTGATGAACGACGGCGACATCTACCGCCCCTCGGCGCGGCTCGGAGAGCTCGGGCTGCAAGTCTCAACCGGGCTTGCGATGGTGATCGGCCTCGAGCACATGCGCGTGCGCAGTCAGAGCATCATCCACGATTGGGCGTCACGGATTTTCGGAGCGCTTGCGTTCGCGAGCATCGTGTTCGGTTTGCTGATCCGCGAGAACCCGATGTTCACGGGCGACTCCGTCGGCGGCGTCTTCTTCAACTACTTGCTGCTCGGTTACGCGATCCCGGCGGTGCTTGCTGGTGTTCTGGCGCGCGTCATCAAGACCACGCGACCCGCGCTGTTCTACATCACGGCTGCGGTTACCTCGATCGTGCTCATGCTGGTCTATCTGACGCTCGAAGTCCGGACCATTTACCAAGGCTCGGTGTTGACTGGACGCAGTATGAGCGACGCTGAGGACTATACTTATTCGGCGGCGTGGCTCGCCTTCGGCGTCGCGCTCCTTGCCGCCGGCATCGTTCTGAAATCGCAGCCAGCGCGGCTTGCGTCGGCTGCTGTCGTCATCCTCACCATCGCGAAGGTGTTCCTGCACGACCTCGCGGGCGTGCAGGGCATCTTCCGTGCGCTGTCCTTTATCGGACTGGGACTGGTGCTGATGGGGATCGGCTGGCTCTACCAGCGGCTTCTGTTCCCGCCGCGGCCGCCTGAAAATGCAGAAGCCGCCGGTTCGTCTCCGGCGGCCTGAATTCAACCGAAGCGTAGATTAGCGGGTGGCTTCAGCGCGAGCGTTGGGATCCCCAGCCTTCACGTCGCACCACACCGCGCTGCCGCCGATGCGAAACATGCCGGAGCCGTATTCGGTGACCGGATAGCAGCCTTCGCCGCCGCCGCCGAAGTTGTTCCAAGCCAGACAGAGCTCGGGGCCTCGCACGCGAACCGTCGCGCGGTCCTTCTCTTCCGGAGCGGAAGGGCTCGACGACAAGCGCTTGTAGGAGATATTCACGACGCCTTGATCGCTGAAATGGCCGCGGCCGCGCGTGCCATTGAAGCAAGCGATCAGGAACGAACGCCCTGACAAAAGCTTGACCGCCTCAGCGCCCGAGATCGGACGCTCCGCGAAGGCCGGCGTTGCAGCGAACCCCGCAACGACAGAAACAAAGCCGGCAAGGACAAAGCGATCGAGCCTTGGCATAATTGCACCTGTGCGCGCCCACATCCCGGAGTGACCTCTCTCCGTCCGGAATCATCATCCATGATCGCTATGCACACGTCGCGTTCGTTCTGGATCGACAGTTAATCGGCGTGATTAATTTGTGCAGCGCGCGACGAACGCGCTGATGGTTAATCGCGAAGCTGCGTTGAATCGATTGAACGAAACGGAGTTTACTTTGAAAGCAGCCAATGTCGTTCCGCTCGAGACATTGCTGTCGATGAGCGGCCTCGAATTTCTTAACGGCATCATCGATGGTTCTCTGCCGCCGCCGCCGATGGCCGTCACGCTCGGCTTCCATCTGGCCGAAGCCGCGTATGGCCGCGTGATATTCGAAGGCACGCCGGAATTCCGTCACTACAATCCGATCGGCTCGGTGCACGGTGGCTTTGCCGCAACGCTTCTCGACTCCGCGCTCGGCTGCTCAATCTTCTCGACACTCGCCAAGGGCGAAACCTGGACCACGCTCGAACTGAAACTCAACTTCGTGCGCGGGCTGACCAAGGACACCGGCCTAGTGCGCGCCGAAGGTCGCGTGATCCATCGCGGGCGTTCGGTTGCCACCTCGGAAGGCGACCTCCGCGACAGGGCCGGCAAGCTTTATGCCCACGCCACAACGACTTGCATGATCTTTCCGGCCAAGGGCTGAAGGCGTATCCTTGGGTTCAAGGGTCCGCCAGACAATCGACCCAGAACCCCGGAGGAAACGATGCGGAAATTGTGGCTTGCTGCGAGCGCCGCAGCTCTTGCATTGTCGCCGTCGCAAATATCTCGGGCGCAAGACAGCGCCAACCAGCAGCTCGGCAATGTCCATTTTGAGACCTCCTGCAACGAGACAGCGCAGCGCCGCTTCGACCGCGCCATGCGCTATCAGCACTCGTTCTGGTACGGCGCTGCGAAGGAGATTTTCGAAGACGCGGCGAAGGCCGATTCTGATTGCGCGATAGCCTATTGGGGCATCGCGCTGTCGCTCCTCAACAACCCGCATGGCGCGATCCCAACGCCGAACCTCGCGCCCGGCCTCGCCGCCATCCAGAAGGCGAAGGCGATGAACGCCAGGAGCGAGCGCGAACGCGACTACATCGATGCGCTTTCGCTTATGTACGTCGACTACGACAAGCTCTCGCACGGCGTGCGCATCCAATCGTTCCTGAAAGCGATGGAGGCGTTGGCTGCGAAATACCCGGACGATGACGAGGCTCAGATCGCCTACGCGATCACGCTAAACACCTCAGCTTCGCCGGCGGACAAGACCTACGCGCAGCAGATCAAAGGCGCAGCCATCCTTGAGCCGATCTCAAAGAGGCTTCCACAGCATCCGGGTGTCACGCACTACCTAATCCATCTCTACGACTATCCGGCGCTTGCGGAGAAAGGTCTCGACGCCGCCAACCGCTACGCCAAGATCGCGCCGGCCGCGCCGCATGCCCAGCACATGCCGTCGCATATCTTCACGCGCGTCGGCTATTGGAAGGAGTCGGTGGAGTCGAACACCGCGTCGGTCAAAGCCGCCAAGGTCGACAAATCGGTCTCCGACCAGCTCCACGGCATGGACTACATGGTCTACGCTTACTTGCAGCTCGCGCAGGACAAGAATGCCCGCGCCGTGATCGACGAAATGCTGGCGTCGCAGAACTTCGACCCCAGCATTCAGGGTGCAAACTTCGCGGTGGCGGCGTCGCCGGCTCGCTACGCGGTCGAGCGCGGCGACTGGACTGCGGCTTCGCAACTCGAGGTGCGCCCCAACCGCTTTAATCAGGTGATGGCGATCACCCATTTTGCCCGCGCGCTCGGCGCCGCGCGGTCCGGCAAGCCGGAGATTGCGAAGGCCGACATCGCCAAACTCGCTGAATTGCGCGACAAGCTGCGCGAGGCCAAGGACGCCTATTGGGCCGAGCAGGTCGACATACAGTATCAAGTCGCTTCGGCCTGGCTGCTCAACGCCGAGGGCAAGCACGCTGAGGCGCTGAAAGCGATGAGCGCCGCAGCCGACGCTGAAGACAAGACTGAGAAGTCCCCTGTGACGCCGGGGCCGCTCGCGCCGGCGCGCGAACTTTATGGTTTCATGCTGCTGGAGCGCGGCATGAACAAAGAGGCGTTAGCCGCGTTCGAGGCGACCAAGCTCAAGGAGCCTAACCGCTACCTTGGCTATGCTGGAGCGGCACGGGCCGCGGAAAAACTCGGCGACAGGGCCAAGGCGAAAGACAACTATCAGAAGCTGATCGCGCTCGCAGACGGATCGAACTCCGACCGGCCTGAACTTGCGGCGGCCCGCAAGTTCGTCGCAACCAACTAGGAAGTCCGGCGAACGCCCATGAGGAAAAGCACCCTCCTCGCAGTCGTTGCTGCCTTCGTCCTTGGCGGCATGGTGGGCGCATTTGCGTTCCTGGGCAAACAGGCGCTGGGTCCAGCTGGCTTCGCGGCGCAGCCGCTCAAGCCAGTGTGGACCGAGGTGCAGTGGCCCTTCCTCGTGGATCAATGGGGCAAGGGCAAAGCGTTCCGCTGCGCCGCGGAGGATTGCGGCACGGAGGTGAATCTCTATCTCCGTGCCAAGATCGGCTTCTGCAATTGCACCACCGGCGTGTCCGACGACGAGGAGCTCGAACGGCTCAGCGACTTCGATCTGATGGGCACGCACATCGCCAATCTTGGCGACGGCAGGCCCATCACCGTCTCCTGGATGAAAGGGCGAAGCCGCTCCTACACGTTCACCGGCGCCGTGCGCGGCGGCAAGTCCGCCCTCTCCGTCGCCTTCAATGACCGCTGCGATGCGATCGTTGCGACCGTCGTGACCGGACACGACCGGCCCAGTGTCCTGGAGCCAGCTGTGCTCGAATTCCTCAACGGCAAGACTGTGCTGCGCTGGGCCGAGGTCACGCTCGGGCTTTAGGCGCAACAAAAAGCGCCACGGGATGCGCGGCGCTTTCCGGATTCGATTTTATGCTTCGATCAGTCGTTGCCGGCAGCTGCCGACCGGATCGAGCGCGGGGCTGCGGAGCTGCGCACCACGTCGGCGCGGACGCTGCGGCGGTTGAAGTCGCAGTAGGCGAAGCCGAAGCCGGAGATCGAGCCGCGGAAGCTGACGTGGCTGGTGCGGTCGACGTTGAAGCAGGGCTCGAACGGAACGCCGCGCATCGACGCGCAGTACTGGTCATTGCGGATCTTGAGGGTGCCGGCCGGCAGAACCACGAAGCGCGGACCGGCCGAGCCGCGGATGTTGATGTAGCCGGCGACCGAGCCGTCGGCGAAGATTTTGCCGTTGCCGCTCGTGCCTTCGAAGCAGTTGTAGGCGAAATGCTTGCCGGCAATAAACTGCCGCGCCTCGTGGGCCTTCAGTTCATCAGCCTTGGCCGGAACAGCAGCCACGAGCCCAGCCGCCAGCATCGCAAAACCCGTTGCCTTCACCGCCATTTCCCGTACTCCACCCCTCAAAACGCAACCGGAGGCCTTTAACCACGCGGTTACCATACGACTCAAGGCGATCATGCCCGACGTTGGTAGCCAAATTCTGAACGTCTTTACCCAATTTTGACCACGATCCGCCCCCGAACCCGACCGTCGAGGATGGTTCCTGCCATTTCAATCACCTCCGAGAGGCCGATCTGGCTTGTCATGGCCTCAAGTTTGCCCCGGTCGAGGTCGGAATCCAAGCGCTGCCAAGCCTCTGTGCGCAGCTTTGGTGAACATTGGACTGAATCGATCCCCAGAAGTGACACCCCCCGGAGGATAAAGGGGGCGACGCTGGACGGCAGGTCCATACCGCCGGCGAGGCCACAGGCGGCGACTGCGCCGCCGTATTTGGTCATGGAGAGGACATTGGCAAGCGTGGTCGAGCCAACGGAGTCGATACCACCGGCCCAGCGCTCCTTGCCGAGCGGCCGGGGCGCCCCCGACAGCTCCGCACGGTCGATGATTTCGCTCGCACCCAGATCCTTCAGGTAATCCGCCTCGGCCTTGCGTCCGGTGGAGGCGATCACCGAATAACCGAGCTTGGCGAGAAGCGCGACGGCGACGGAACCGACGCCGCCTACAGCCCCGGTGACGACGATCGGCCCTTGATCCGGCTTCACACCGTGGCGCTCCAGCGCCATCACCGCGAGCATCGCGGTGTAGCCCGCGGTGCCGACCGCCATGGCCTCGCGCGGGCTCATGCGCTCAGGCAAGCGGACCAGCCAGTGGCCTTTCACGCGCGCCTTTTCGCCGTAGGCGCCGAGATGGGTCTCGCCAACGCCCCATCCATTCAGAATGACGCGGTCGCCTTTGTGCCATTCAGGATTGGAAGAGGATTCCACCACGCCCGCGAAATCAATCCCAGGGATCATCGGAAAGCGACGCACCACGGGCGAGCGGCCGGTGATGGCGAGGCCGTCCTTGTAGTTCAGTGTCGACCACTGGACGGCGACGGTGACATCGCCTTCCATCAGGTTCGCCTCGTCGAATTGCGTGAGGCTGACCGACTGCCCTTTGTCGGCCTTCTCGATCACGATTGCCTTGAAACTCGCCACGTCCCCTCTCCCCGGCTTTACGTCGGCGTGACGCTAAACCATTTGGGGCTCGAACGGCGCGGTTTTGTGGCAACCGTCAGGCTGGCGCGGCCGCAGGGCGTGCCACGGGCTTTTCCACAATCGGCAGGTTGATCACGGCGGAGGCAACACCCAGGAAGATCGAAAGCCACCAGACGATGTCATAGGAGCCGAAACGCTCGAACAGCACGCCACCGAGCCAGACGCCGAGGAATCCACCCACCTGATGGCTGAAGAAGGCAAAGCCGAACAACATGGCAAGCCAGCGGGTGCCGAACATCAGGGCGACGAGGCCCGAGGTTGGCGGAATGGTGGAGAGCCACAGCAAACCCATCACCGCGCCAAACACGATGGATGACGTGGCCGACGGCGGCACCATGATGAACGCGAGGATCGCGAGCGCGCGTGCGAAGTAGATGACGGCGAGGATGTAGCGCTTGGGCATCAAGGTGCTGAGCCAACCGGCCGCGATTGAACCGACGATGTTGAACAGGCCGATGGCCCCGATGGTCCACGCACCGATATCGACGGAAAGACCGCGATCCACGAGATACGGCGGCAGATGAACTGTGATGAAGAAAAGCTGGAACCCGCAGGTGAAGAAGCCCAGCACAAGCAGGACATAGCTGCGGTGGCCAAATGCTTCGGCGAGAGCCTGCGTAACCGATTGCTGCTTCACCGCACCGGTGGGCGCCGCAGCTTTCGGCGCGGCCAGAACCAATGAAAGCGGCACAATGACAAGCACGACCGCCGAGAAGATCAGCAGCGTCTGGTGCCAGCCAAATTCCTTCATCAAACCGACCGCGATTGGTGAAAACAGGAACTGGCCGAACGAGCCCGCCGCAGTCCCGAGCCCGACGCCCATCGAGCGCCAATTCTCGGGCAGTATCTTGCCGAGCACCCCAACGACGAGCGGCGTGCCGGTTCCAGCGAGACCGAAGCCAATCAGCACACCCGCTGTGAAGTGCAGGGATAACGGCGTGGTCGAGTATGCCATCAGCGCGAGACCACCCGCATGGAGCAGCGCGCCCAGCGCGAACACGCGCACCGCGCCGAAGCGGTCCGCGAGCGCGCCGGCGAACGGCTGTCCCACACCCCAGAGCAGCATCTGGATCGCGAGCGCGAGCGCAAAGACATCGCGGCCCCATCCATTGGCCTGCGACATCGGCGTGAGGAAGAAACCGAGTGAGGAGCGCGGACCGAAGCCGAGAATGCTGATGAGGCAGCCGCACGCCAGGATAACGGCTGGCGTACGCCAGGTTTTCAGCGCGGCGCTCATGCGGCGGCCACGGCGGGCCGCACGACCGGCTTCTCGACGATCGGCAGGTTGATCAGCGCGGAGAGCACACCAAACAGGATCGCGAGCCACCACATCAGGTCGTAGGAGCCAGTGCGTTCAAAGGCAATGCCGCCGATCAGAACACCAAGGAAGCCGCCGACCTGATGGCTGAAGAAGGCGAAGCCCGCGAGCGTCGCGAGCCAGCGCGTGCCGAACATCAGCGCGATCAGGCTCGTCGTGGGCGGGACGGTCGAGAGCCAGAGCAGACCCATGAAGGCGCCGAAGATGACACAGGTGGTCGGCGTCACCGGGAACATGATGAAGGCGAGAATGCCAAGTCCGCGGCCGAAATAAATGACCGAGAGCAGATAACGCTTCGGAATGAAGGTGCCGAGCCAACCGACCGACAGCGAACCGATGATGTTGAACAGACCGATCACGCCTATGGTCCAGCCTCCGACCTGCGCCGAAAGCCCTTTGTCGATCAGATACGGCGGCAGATGGATGGTGATGAACTGAAGCTGGAAACCGCAGGTGAAATAGCCGAGCACCAGCAAAACGTAAGAGCGATGTGCGAGCGCTTCGCGCAAAGCCTGTCCCAGCGATTGCGAGGGCGCGCTTGCCGTACCGCGCGCACCGCCCTGCGGACGGGTTGCGAGTGCCAGCGATAGCGGCAGCACCAGCAGCATGCTGCACGCAAAGATGAGAAGCGCGTTTTGCCAGCCGAACTGATCCATCAGCACAACGGCGAGCGGCGAATAGAGAAATTGGCCGAACGATCCGGCCGCGGTACCCGCCCCGAACGAGAACGAGCGCCACTCTTCCGGCAGCACCTTGCCGAAGGCCGCAAGCACCACCGGGAACGAGCAGCCCGACAAGCCGACGCCGATCAACACGCCGGCGGAAAGATCGAGCATGCCGGGCGTCGTCGAATAGGCCATCAATCCGAGGCCTGCAGCATAGAGAAGCGCTCCGATGCAGATCACCGGCACGGTGCCGAAGCGATCCGCGACCGCGCCGGCGAACGGCTGGCCCAGGCCCCAGAGAATGTTCTGGATCGCGATGGCGAAGGCGAACAAATCGCGGCCCCAGCCGTTCAGCGACAGCATCGGCGTCATGAAGAATCCGAGTGTCGAGCGCGGGCCGAAGGCGACCACGGCCGCGAGACAGCCACAGGTCAGAATGACGAGAGGCGTGCGCCACGTCACGACGGGCGACGAAGAACTTCCAAGGGTCATGCAGACACCGATGCGGGACGCACGACCGGCTTTTCGACGATCGGCAGGTTGATGATGGCGGAGGCGATGCCGAACGCAGCCGACAGCCACCAGACGAGATTGTAGGAGCCGGTCGTCTCGAACATCAAGCCGCCAAGCCAAACGCCGAGGAAGCCACCGACCTGGTGGCTGAAGAAGGCGAAGCCGAACAGCATGGTCAGCCACCGCGTGCCGAACATCAGTGCAACGAGGCCGGACGTCGGCGGCACGGTGGAGAGCCAAAGCAGGCCCGTGAGCGCGCCGAAGATCAGCGTTGACGCCATCGTCGCAGGAAGCATGACGAAGGCGACGATGGTGAGCGCACGGCTGAAGTAGATGAACGAAAGGATGTAGCGCTTCGGCATCCGGCTTGCGAGCCAGCCGGACGTCAGCGAGCCGACGATATTGAACAGGCCAATGATCGCGATGGTCCATGCGCCGACGTCAGCGGAGAGGCCGCGATCGAGCAGATAGGACGGCAGGTGGACCGTGACGAAGGCAAGCTGGAAACCGCAGGTGAAGAAGCCGAGTACCAGCAGAACATAAGAGCGATGACCGAAGGCTTCAGTGAGCGCCTGCTTCACGGACTGCGGCTGGGCCGCGCCGGGAGCAGCCGCCGTGTTGCGCGGCGTCGCAAGCATCAGCGACAGCGGCAGCACCAGCATCATCAGTCCAGCGAAGACGAGCAGCGCTGTCTGCCAGGAGAACGTATCGATCAGCGCATGCGCGAGCGGCGAGAACAGGAACTGCCCGAAGGAGCCCGCCGCGGTCCCTGCCCCGAAGGCAAACGAACGCCAGCTTTCCGGCACCAGCTTGCCAAGCGCACCGACGACGAGCGGGAACGAGCAACCGGACAAGCCGAAGCCGATCAGCACGCCGGCGGAAATGTCGAGCATGATCGGCGAGGTCGAATAGACCATGAAGACGAGACCGGCACCGTAGAGCAGCGCGCCGGTGCAGAGCACCTTCACCGCACCGAAGCGGTCAGCAATCGCGCCCGCGAACGGCTGACCGAGCCCCCACAGCAGGTTCTGAATCGCGAGCGCGAGCGAGAAGGCATCGCGGCCCCAGCCGCGCTCGAACGACAGCGGCGACAGGAATTGCCCGAGCGCGGAGCGTGGGCCGAAGGAGAGCAGCGCGATTGCGCAGCCGACGGCGACGAGGATCGCCGGCGTTCGCCAGGAGGCAAGCTTCAACGGCGCGGGCGCGACGGACATTTCGGCCTCCGGCAGGTGCGACAAATTCGCAAGCCGGGGGAACATAGGGATTCGATCCAGCCGCCCAAAGTGAAACTTCGTGATGACTTCGATTTGCGGTGCACATGGCTGCCGCACGAACGCATAGCTGGCAGATCAAATGGGATTGGAGGGGACTGGCGTCGGGTCGGGGGAAGTGCTATATAGATTTGCTCGAAGTGAGAATAATTACTTCGACCGAGTTGGAGGTGCCGGCCTGCGTGCCGGAAGTTTTCGTCCCCATATATGCTCATTTTGAGTATATATGGGTCAAGGGAAGGAACGTGTGATGCCGGTCTTGGAAACTGTCGGTCCCGTCCCGGGACGCCCCGCAGCCGCCGCGCCTGAGCGCAGCAGCGCAGCGCTCCGCAAATATGGCGCCCTACCGATGCCCAAGCTCGAATGGAACGCCGAGGTCGAGCGCGAGACCGCGCCGCTCTATGCACGCATCCAGAACGTCGTGCCGCCGAACGAGTGGCCGTTCTTCGCGCCTTATGTGAAGGCGATCAACGAGCTCAAGAAGCAGCGCAACGCGGTGATCCTGGCGCATAACTATCAGACGCCGGAGATCTACAACTGCGTCGCCGATTTCGTCGGCGACTCGCTCCAACTCGCGCGCGAAGCGACCAAAGTGAATGCCGACGTGATCATTCAGGCCGGCGTGCACTTCATGGCGGAGACCGCGAAGATCCTCAATCCAGACAAGACCGTGCTGATCCCGGACATGCGCGCGGGCTGCTCGCTCGCCTCCTCCATCACGGCGGAGGACGTGCGGCTGCTTCGCGAGCGTTTCCCGGGCGTGCCGGTCGTAACCTATGTGAACACGTCGGCCGAGGTGAAGGCCGAGAGCGACATCACCTGCACGTCGTCGAACGCGCTTCAGGTCGTCGAGAGCCTCGGCGTCGACAAGGTCATCATGGTGCCGGATCAGTATCTCGCGAAGTACGTCGCCTCACAGACCAAGGTGAAGATCATCGCGTGGAAGGGTTCGTGCGAGGTGCATGAGCGCTTCACCGGCGACGAGCTTGCGCTGATCCGCGCCAACGACCCGACCGTGCAGATCGTCGCGCACCCTGAGTGCCCGCCGGACGTGATCGAGGCGTCGGACTTCACCGGCTCGACCGCGCACATGATCGATTACGTGCGTAAGAACAAGCCGAAGCGCGTCGTGCTTGTCACCGAATGCTCGATGGCCGACAACGTACAGGCCGAATTGCCGGACGTGGAGTTCACGCGGCCGTGCAACCTCTGCCCGCACATGAAGCGCATCACGCTGCCGAACATCCTCGACAGCCTGCTGAACATGAAGGAAGAGGTCGTGATCGACTCCGCCATCGCCGAGAAGGCGCGCCGCGCGGTCGAGCGCATGATCTATCTGAAGAGTTGATCGCGACTCTCGCAGCGTACAGGAGGTTGATGTGCTGACCCGGGCGACTGAAGCACTGATCGAGACCCTCACTTATCCGACCGGCTTCATCTCGCCGCTCGAAATCGAGGACACGGTGACCCGCGCGCTGGCCGAAGACCTCGGCCGCGCCGGTGACGTCACCTCCATCGCGACGATCCCGGTCGGCACGCCGAGCAAGACCGTGCTTGCCGCGCGCAAGGCCGGCACCATCGCCGGCCTGCCGCTGGTCGCAGCCGCGTTCCGCAGGCTGTCGCCCGACATCGAGATCGTGCCGGTCGTCCGCGACGGTGCGCAGGTCGAGGCCAAGAGCATCCTGATGCACATCAACGGCGACGCCCGCGCGGTCCTTTCGGCCGAGCGCGTTGCGTTGAACTTTCTCGGCCATCTCTCCGGCATCGCGACAGCGACGCAAGCATTTGTGAAGAAGGTCGGATCGCATAAGACCCGCATCTGCTGCACGCGCAAGACCACGCCGGGCCTGCGTGCACTGGAGAAATACGCCATCCGTTGCGGCGGCGGATTCAATCACCGCTTCGGCCTCGATGACGCAATTCTGATCAAAGACAACCACATCGCAGTCTCAGGCGGCATCCGCGCAGTGCTGGAACGCGCCAAGGCCGCAGCCGGCCATCTGGTGAAGGTTGAGATCGAGGTTGACTCGCTTTCTCAACTCCAGGAAGTGCTCGATGTCGGCCTCGCCGACGTGGTGCTGATCGACAATTTTGACGTGTCGACGATGAAGAAGGCGGTCGACATGGTCGCCGGCCGGCTGGTGGTCGAGGCCTCGGGTGGCATCACGCTCGACACCATCGCGGAGATCGCCGCGACCGGTGTGGACTACGCCTCGTCCGGCGCCCTCACCCACTCCGTGATGAACCTCGACGTCGGTCTCGACATCGAGGTCTGATCACATCGTCTTCGCGGAAGCCGGCGGCACGAACGTGTAGTTCGGCACCTCGAGTGTGTCGCCCCAGGCGCGCGGGCGATAGAAGCGGTGCACGCCGATCGAGTGGAGCTTCTTCATCTCGTTGCGCCACGACGGATGCACCCAATAAGCATGGTAGTGTGTGGAGTAGCCGATCTCGGTGAGCCACAGTTTGCCGTCGAGCGTGTCGCGCGCGATTTTCTTGGCTTGCTCCCACATATCCGGCTCGGTCACGATGTCGGGCACATTGTCGCAAGCGAAGGTGAACTGGCAGGCGTTACGGCGATGCGCGTTCTGATAGACGACGCCGCAGACATTGTTCGGATAGAAGCCCGAGAACACGCGGTTCATCACCACCTGCGCGACCGCGATCTGGCCGCGCAACGGCTCGCCGCGCGACTCGAAATAGACCGCGTTCGCCAAGCACTTTTCGGCCTTCGCGCGCTCCTTGGTGCTGAGCCCGAGCCGCTCGGCCGGAGTCTTCGGCCTCCGGTCGGCGCCGGTCACCTGCCCCTTCGGTGCAATGGTTTGTCCGGCAGCAGGCGTTACGTCCTTACCTTTCTGCTCTTCAGGCTGCGGTGCGTAAGCGGAGCGCTTGATATCGGCCTCCGGCGGCACGACCAGCTTCGGCTCCTCGCCCGCCGCCCAAGGCTCCATCGGGCCAACCTCTTTGCCGACCGGATTGTTGCCGAAATAGAGATGCGCCGCGCGGATCGCGGGATTCGGATCGTCGAGTGGGTCAGCAGCGGGTTCTTCAGCGGGTGCAGCCGCGGGCGGCAGCGACGCGAGCGAGAAAGACTTCGGCACCTCGGAGACTTCGGCACCTTGTGCGGGGGCCTCCTGCGCGGGCGCTCCCATCGGCAGGGATGGCGCAGGCTCGTCGACGCGCGGATCGTCCACCGGTTTCGGGAACGAAACCGTCTTCACGCGACCGGGCGTCAGGTCGCGCGTACCACCCGGTGCCGGTTCCTGACGCGGACGCGCCACCAGGATGTCGCCTTTCAGCGCACGGTTCACGGTGGGGAATTCGATCGACGGCCGTGTCTCCGGCACGCCGCCGAAATCGCGCGGGATCAGATTCGTGATGTTGGGATCGCCGGGATCGTAGGCGGTGAGATAGAAGCTCGGCGGCTCCGGAATGTTGGTTCCAACGGGGCGCGGAAAGCTGAAGGTCGCGGCGTGAATAGTTCCGAACGGTGACGCGATGATGTGCTGGCGGCCGCGATTGATAACAGCAGGCTCTCGCGCCAAAAGCGCTTGCAAATCCTGGTAGCCGGCCTGCGTCGGCAGCAGACTCAGCATCAGAATGAAAAGGCCGAAGGGCTTTCTTCGCAAACCCTTCGGCCTGTTACGCGACGCTACCATTCACACGCTCACGCGACGCAACGCTACGCACAAACTCAACGAGGACTTGGTTCACGCGATTTGGGAACCGCAAACGCAACAGACGCAACGCGCGGCACAACGTGTGAAATCACGCGAATGCCACGCATTCATTTATGCTCCGATTAACCTTGCGAACGCGTTAACTGCGGGGCGCGCTCACCGTGCAGAAATTGCCGGGTGCGGGAGATCAGAAATGACGCGGAGTTGTTTGGTAAACAGTTCGTCAATCGGAATGCTGTGTGCGGCGCACGCTCACAACAAGCTTACCGGAGCACCGGCGACATAGGGGATCGCGAACATCACCGCTATACCGATGAGTAGGCCGATCAGCCGGAACTCCATCGAGATCAGCGAGCCAAGATTGCCTCCAAAGCGCCAATACACGAGACCTTCGAACGCAAGCATCGCAATCAGCAGCCAAAAGTACGGAGGGATTACAAATCTTGCGCTCTGCGGCGCCGCAAAGAGAACGCCGCCGGCGACGATGCCGCACACGGCCATGAATGCGAGGAAGACATGATCGAGCTTCATACTTTCCTCACTTGAGCAAGCTCAGGCCGTACACACCGAGAAAATTTCCGGCAAGAAAGGCAACAAGCCCGATCACGCAACCCGCCATCAGAGCGCGATCCGAAATCACCTCCGGCACTGGCCGGTGCAGCAGGACGCGCACCGCAATAAGCCCCAAGCTGACGAGCAAAAAGAAAACCAGCAACGGATGAACGATAAGATGATCGCCGAACGGTCTTTTGTTGGCGAGCACGCCAAAGCCGAGCCCGCCGACAGTCATCAGGAAAAACCACCAGACGCGTGGACTGTTCATCGGCTGGACCTTTTCCTGAAACGCTCATGGCCGGGACACAAGCGTGCCCGGCCATGACATGATCGGCAAGCGGCGATGGGTCAGATTTTAACCCCCTTCTCGGCGAAATACTTCACGGCACCCGGATGCCACGGGATCGGCGAGTTCTTCGCGGATTGGTTGTCCAACGTGATGGTCTTTGCCTCGCCATGCACCGCGACCAGCTCTTCACGCTTCTCGATGAAGGTCTTGACGATGTCGTAGGCAACCTTGTCCGGCATGTCGGCGTTGGCGACCAGAATGTTCTGCACGACGGAGATCTTGTTGTCTTTGTCCTGCCCCGGATACATCTTCGCCGGAATGATGCCTTCGCTGTAGATGCCGTCGTACTTGGCGTTCATCTTCGCAACCACTTCGGAGTGGTCGATCAACTTGAGTTTGATGCCCGGAGACGCGCCGAGATCGGTCACGGCGGCCGTCGGCAGACCACCGACCCAGAAATAGGCATCGATCTTGCCGTCCTTGATCGCGTTGGTGGACTCGGCGACGCCGAGCCGTTCGCGTCTCATATCCTTGTCTTTGTCCAGGCCCGCAGCCTCGATCACGCGGAACGCCATCACCTCGGTGGCGCTGCCGGGCGAGCCGGTCGAAACGCGCTTGCCCTTGAGGTCCGACATCTTCTCGATGCCCTTGCCCTCAACCGTCACCACATGCATCCGGTTCGGATAGAGCACCATCAGGGTGCGGACCTCGACCTTGTTACCCTTGAACTTATCCTCGCCCTTCAGTGCATCAAGCGCCGCGTCGACCATCACCAACGCGACTTCGCTCTGCTTGCTGCCAATGAGCTTGAGGTTATCAACCGAGCCACCGGTGACGCGCGCGGTCGCCGCAGCGCCGGGCACGTACTTGGTCAGCACGTTCGCCATACCGCCGCCGAGCGGATAATAAACGCCGCCAGTTCCGCCAGTCGCGATCGCGATGTTGAGCTGCTGCGCGAAGGCTTCCGCGCCGAATAGGCTCGAAGCAGCCAAGGCCGACGTGCTCGAGACCAGAAACTCTCTGCGATTCATTATCGATCTCCCTAGGTCGTATCGCTTGCGTTTCTTTGCCAGCGCTCAGGCCAGCTTCATTCGTTGTTTTATCAGGACCAGCGCGGCAATGGCCAAGCCAAATGTCGCGGTATAGCTGATGTCACGGCCGATGATGGTTTCCATTAGCGCCTCCAGAAGGCTCGGAAACACCAGGAGCAGGCCGGCCAGAACCAAAAGCCCGCGTTCGAGCAGCGTGGTGCGCCGCAGCGCCCAGCCCTGCGCTGCAGCAGCGAGCGCCGCGAGGCCTGCAGCGGTTTTGAGCGTGATGAGAACGATATCAACCCAGGAGCCGTCCTTCGGGATCTTGAGCAGGAGGCCGACGCCTTCCGGATCGAGCACGAAGACGAATGGCACGAGGAAGGCCGGCAGCGTGTATTTCCAGGCTTGCAGTGTCGTCTTGTAGGGATCGCCGCCGGTGATGGCCGCCGCGGCAAACGGCGACAGCGCAGTCGGTGGTGAAACCTCGGAGAGCACGGCGTAATAGAAGATGAACATGTGGGCCGCGATGTCCGGCACGCCGAGCTTGATCATCGCGGGCGCAGCGATCACCGCGCAGATGATGTAAGAGGCGGTCACCGGCACGGCGAGGCCGACGATCCAGACGATCAGCGCGGTGTAGATCGCGGTGAGCAGAAGGCTGCCGCCCGCGTAGTCGATCACGATCGACGAGAATTTGAGGCCAAGACCGGTGAGCGTCACGATGCCGACAATGATGCCAGCCGAGGCGCATGTCGTGGCCGCTGTCAGCACGGTGATGGAGCCATCGGCGAGGGTGCGGACGAGCTTCTTCGGCCCGATCGCGGTCTCGCGGGTGAGGAAGCTCAGGCCGAACGTCAGCACGGTGGACCAGAACACCGCGAGCGTCGGCGAATAACCCCAGATCATGAAGATGACGATCGAGATCAGCGAGACGAAATGGAAGCCGTAGCGCCGCGTGAGTTGCCAAAGCGGCATCTCCTGCGTGACCGGCACGACCTGCGCACTGAACCGCTTGGCGTCGAGTTCCACCATGAACAGGAGCGCGATGTAGTAAAGGCACGTCGGGATCGTCGCCATCCAGATGACGTCGAGATAGCTGATCTTCAGGAACTCGGCGATCAGGAACGCGGCGGCGCCTAGGACTGGCGGCGAGATAATCGCACCGAGCCCGCCTGCGGCGAGCAAGCCGCCCGCGGCGTTCTTTTCGAAGCCCGCTTGCGCCATCATCGGATAGGCGACCGCACCAATCGTCACCGTGGTTGCGACGCCGGAGCCTGAAGGGCCTCCGAGCAGGAACGAGGACAGCACCACGGTGCGGCCGGCGCTGTTGGCCTTGTTGCCCATCAACGCCATCGAGAAATCGATGAAGAATTTTCCCGCGCCGGAATGCTGGAGGAACGCGCCGTAGATGCAGAACAGGATGATCAGGCTCGACGACACGTCGACCGGCACGCCGAAGATGCCTTCGAGCGTGATGAAGAGCTGACCGACGATCTGGCCAATGTCGAAGCCGCGATGGGTCCAGGGCTGCGGCAGCCACGGGCCGAAATAGGCATAGGCGATGAAGGCAATCGAAATCGCGGGGACGATCCATCCGGTCGTACGTCGCGTCGCTTCGAGGAGCAGGATGATGAAGGTCGCGCCGAGGATCACGTCCCACTGGTTCGGCAGCGTGGCGCGGTCGGTGAAATCGTCGCCACCCTGGATCGCGTAGACGAGGATCGCCGCCCCCGCGACGCCGAGCACCACATCCCACCAGCGGATGCGGTTGCGGTACCGCGCCGCCATCGGGAACAGGAGGAAGCTCAGGATCAGCACGAACGCCACATGAACGTAGCGCAACGGCTGCGTCGGGATGATCGGCGCGTCGTAGAGCGGCCAGGCGCCCGCGATGGCTGCGTAAAGATGGAAGAGCGACATCACCACCGCGATGGTGGTGACCAGCGTACCGGCAAAGCCTGAAAGCCGGTTGAGCGCGCCCTCGTCGGCCTCGATGAATTCCTCGGCCTTCCTCAGCGCATCTTCGGAAATACCCGTTGGCGCGGCCGAAGCGGCCGTTGTTTCCCCCTGAGACATTTTTCCCCTCTGTCCGCCGTTGTGGCGTGACGCGTCGCTCCCAAGCCAAAAGCTAGCACGGGACAGAGGGTTACAACACCCGACCTAGGTCGGGTGTTGGCTCAAGCTTGACTGGCCGCGGCCTTACCCAGTGCGGCCTGCGCCGCGGCGAGACGCGCGATGGGAACCCGGAACGGCGAGCAGGACACGTAGTCGAGCGCCGTCTGGTGGCAGAACGCGACCGACGCCGGATCGCCGCCATGTTCGCCGCAGATGCCGACCTTGAGCTTCTTGCGGGTCTTGCGGCCGCGTTCGACGCCGATCTTCACCAGTTCGCCGACGCCATCGGTGTCGATGGAGACGAACGGATCGGACGGGATGATTCCGCGCTGAGCATAGATCCCAAGGAAGCTCGCGGCATCGTCGCGCGAAATTCCGAACGTCGTCTGCGTAAGATCGTTGGTGCCGAAGGAGAAGAACTCGGCGGACTGAGCAATTTCCTCGGCCTTCAGAGCAGCGCGAGGAAGCTCGATCATCGTACCGACCTGATAGTTCAGCTTGGCGCCGGTTTCCTTCTGCACGGCCAACGCCATAGCGTCGATCCTCGCCTTGACGATGTCGAGCTCGGCCTTCGTCGCGATCAGAGGAACCATGACCTCGGGAACCACGGGCTTGCCGGTGCGCTTGCCGGCTTCAACCGCGGCTTCGAAAATCGCGCGGGCCTGCATCTCGGCGATCTCGGGGTAAGCAATGGCGATACGGCATCCTCGGAAGCCGAGCATCGGGTTGAACTCGGCGAGTTCGCGCGCTCTATGCTCGATCTTCTTGGGATCGGTGCCCATTGCGGCAGCAACCTCGGCGATGTCCTTCTCGCCGTGCGGCAAGAACTCGTGCAGAGGTGGGTCGAGCAACCGGATCGTCACCGGAAGACCCTTCATGATCTCGAACAGCTCGATAAAGTCGCCGCGCTGCATCGGCAGAATCTTCGCGAGAGCCGCTCTTCGTGCACCTTCCTCGGACGCGAGGATCATTTCCCGGACCGCTTGGATACGATCCTCGTCAAAGAACATATGCTCTGTTCTACAGAGGCCGATGCCTTCCGCGCCAAAGCGGATCGCGATCCTCGCGTCCGCCGGCGTGTCGGCATTGGCACGCACGCCGAGCTTCCGCACCTTGTCGGCCCAGCCCATCAACGTGCCGAATTCGCCGGACAGCGTCGGCTCGGACATCGGCACCGAGCCCTTGAGAACCTGGCCCACCGAGCCGTCGATGGTGATGACGTCGCCGCGCTTCAGCACGACATTGCCGGCCTGAAGCGTCTGCGCGTTGTAATCGACGCGGAGCGTGCCCGCGCCCGAGACGCAGGGTTTGCCCATGCCGCGCGCCACCACCGCCGCGTGGGAGGTCATGCCGCCGCGTGTCGTGAGAATGCCTTCAGCGGCGTGCATGCCGTGAATGTCCTCGGGCGAGGTCTCCACGCGCACGAGAATGACCTTCTTGCCGTCGGCCTTGAGCTTGGTCGCCTCGTCCGACGAGAACACGATCTCGCCCGATGCAGCGCCCGGCGAGGCCGGCAGACCCGTGGCGATGATGTTGCGTTCGGCGTTCGGATCGATGGTCGGATGCAGAAGCTGATCGAGCGAGGCTGGATCGACGCGCGATACCGCCTCCTCCTTTGTGATCAGCTTCTCATTCGCAAGCTCGACCGCAATGCGCAACGACGCCTTGGCGGTGCGCTTGCCGTTGCGGGTCTGGAGCATCCAGAGCTTGCCCTGTTCGACCGTGAATTCCATGTCCTGCATGTCGCGGTAGTGGCGCTCAAGCTTGCCGTAGATGCGGACCAGTTCCTTGAACGCGGCAGGCATCGCGTTTTCCATCGACGGCTTGTCGGAGCCCGCCTCCTTGCGCGCGATCTCCGTGATCTCCTGCGGCGTGCGGATGCCGGCGACGACGTCCTCGCCCTGCGCGTTGATCAGGAACTCGCCGTAGAGACGCTTCTCGCCGGTCGACGGATTGCGCGTGAAGGCAACGCCGGTGGCCGAGGTGTCGCCCATGTTGCCGAACACCATCGCCTGCACGTTGACGGCGGTGCCCCAGCTTTCCGGGATCGCATGCAAACGACGATAGGTGATTGCGCGCTGGTTCATCCAGGATGAGAACACCGCGCCAACCGCGCCCCACAACTGCTCGTGCGGGTCCTGCGGGAACGGCTTGCCTTGTTCTTCCTCGACGCGCTCCTTGTAGCGCCCGACGAGCTCGATCCAGTCGTCGGCGGAGAGCTCGGTGTCGAGCGTGTAGCCGTTGCGCGACTTGTGGTCTTCGAGAATGTCCTCGAAGTTGTGATGCTCGATGCCGAGCACCACGTTCGAATACATGGTGATGAAGCGGCGGTAGCTGTCATAAGCGAAGCGGCGGTCGCCGGAGTTCTTCGCCAGCGCCTCGACCGTCTCGTCGTTGAGGCCAAGGTTCAGCACGGTGTCCATCATGCCGGGCATTGACGCTCGCGCGCCGGAGCGCACGGAGACGAGCAGCGGGTTGTTGCGGTCGCTGAAACGCTTGCCGGTGATCTTCTCGATGTGCGCGAGGCCGGCCTGGACCTGCTTCTCAAGCGCGGCCGGATATTTCTTCCCGTTGGCGTAGTAGTGGGTGCAGACCTCGGTGGTGATGGTGAAGCCGGGCGGAACGGGAAGGCCCAGGTTGGCCATCTCGGCGAGGTTCGCGCCCTTGCCGCCGAGCAGGTTCTTCATGTCGGTGCGGCCTTCGGCCTTGCCGCCACCGAAGGCGTAGACCCATTTGCCGCTCGCGGCCTTCTTCGGCGCAGCTTTCGTTGCAGCCTTCTTGGCGGCCTTTGCAGGCTTCTTGGCGGATTTCTTCGCAGACTTCTTCGGGGCAGAAGGACGGCGTGCCATCACCAACTCTCGCTGTCTCAAATGGGCCTCTGTTTTGACCCTTCCCCGGCGTTTCCTCAATTGGCCTTTTGTTCTTAGATTCTGATTTCCACCATTGTCATAGCCGGACTTGGCCAAACAATGTCGGGGTTTTCCCGGCAACTTCCTCATTTCCTGCGATCATCGCCCGCAATGCGGGCGGTAATCGAGTTTTTCTATCCCTCGATCTTGGAGAAGTCAGCAACCGCGCGGGTCGCCTCGCGGATTTCGTTGAGCAGCTTGAGCCGGTTTTCGCGGACAGCCTTGTCGTCCGCGTTGACCGTCACCTTGTCGAAGAAGGCGTCGACGCCGGGACGAAGCTTCGCCATAGCGCTCATGGCGGCGGCGAAGTCTTCCTTGGCGACGGCTCCGGAGGCATCGGCCTTGGCAACGCCGATCAGGCGCGCAAGTTCCTTTTCCTCGTCCTGCTGGTAGAGCTTTCCATCCGGCGCGCCGGTGTAGGACTTGTTGTCCTTCTTCTCCTCGATGCGGAGGATGTTCGCCGCGCGCTTGAAGCCCGCAAGCAAGTTCTTGCCGTCGTCGGTGTCGAGGAATTTGCCGAGCGCCTCGACACGGCGGACGATCAGAACGAGGTCGTCCTGGCCGGAAAGCGAGAACACGGCATCGACCAGATCGTGACGCGCGCCCTGCTCGCGAAGCTGGACCTTCAAGCGATCGGCGAAGAATTCCAGCAACTCTACATTCTGCTTACGAATTTTCTTGCCCGACCAATCAACCAGAACCACGCCGTGGGCATACATTCCGGAGCCTGAGCCAGCTTTAGTTTTATCTTCCCAAACTTTCTTCAGCGCCTGATCTAAAGCGTCCGAATGATTCTCAAACTGCCCAACAAGACCCAATCTCAATTTATTGTCGATCACCAACCGGATCACGCCAAGCGCTGCTCGGCGCAGCGCGAACGGATCTTTCGAGCCGGTTGGCTTTTCGTCGATGGCCCAGAAGCCGGTGAGGATATCGAGCTTGTCCGCCAGCGCGACGGCGACCGACACCGGATCGGTCGGGACACGGTCGCCCGGGCCGACGGGCTTATAGTGATCCTCGATCGCGGCGGCGACGGCTTTGTCCTCGCCCTGCGCTTCCGCGTAGTAGCGGCCCATCAGGCCCTGCACCTCGGGGAATTCGCCGACCACTTCGGTCTGCAAATCGGCCTTGGCGAGCCTCGCCGCGCGCTTCGCCTTCGCGACATCCGCACCGATGATAGGTGCGAGTTCAGCCGCCAGCTTCTCAATCCGCGCGATGCGCGCCGCCTGCGTGCCGAGCTTCTCGTGGAACACGATCTGCTCGAACTTCGGCAGGCGATCCTCAAGTTTGGTCTTGAGATCGGTTTCGTAGAAGAACTTCGCGTCCGACAGGCGGGCGCGGATGACGCGCTGATTGCCCTCGACGATGGCCGTGCCGCCGTCGGTCGCCTCGATGTTCGCGGTCAGGATGAACTTGTTGGCGAGCTTGCCGGTCTTGTCGTTTTTATTGGGATTGCGGACGACAAAGCACTTCTGGTTGTTGCGGATGGTTGCGCGGATCACCTCGTCGGGGATCGTCAGGAACGCCTCGTCGAAGCTTCCCATCAGCACGACCGGCCATTCGACAAGGCCTGCGACTTCCGCCAAGAGCCCTTCGTCCTCGACCAGTTCGAAGCCCTGCGCGAAAGCGAGATTCTTCGCGTCCGTGCGGATCATCTCCATGCGCCGCGCCGGATCGACGACGACCTTGGCCTTATCGAGCTTGGCCACGTAGTCGTCGAAACGCTTCACCTTGATCTCGGCAGGCGCGAGGAAGCGATGGCCGCGCGTTGTGTCGCCCGACGCGATGCCGCCGACGGAGAAAGGAACGACTTCTGGCTCCTCGGTCTCAGGACCGAAGGTCGCGATGATCGAATGCAGCGGCCGCACCCAGTTGAGCGCGCCCGGATGCGCGGAGGCCGCGCCCCAGCGCATCGACTTCGGCCACGGAAAGCTCTTGACGACCTCAGGCACAATCTCGGCGATCACCTCGATGGCGGGACGCCCCGCCTTCTCGATCACTGCGATGTAGAAGTCGCCCTTCTTGTCGGGCTGCACCTTCGCCTGGTCGATCGACGTCAGCCCCGCGCCCTTCAGAAAGCCCGCGATGGCCTGCTCGGGCGCTCCGACGCGCGGGCCCTTCTTCTCTTCCTTGATGTCGGGCTGGCGCACCGGAATGCCCTGCACAACGAGCGCGAGGCGGCGCGGCGTCGCGAAGGCCTTCGCGCCCTCGTAAACGAGCCCGGCGGCGACAAGCTTGTCGGTGACAAGCTTCTTCAAGTTCTCCGCCGCCTGCGCCTGCATGCGCGCGGGGATTTCCTCGGAGAAGAATTCGAGCAGAAGGTCGGGCATGGCGTTACGCAAGCCTGCGTTTTGACGCGCGGGCAGAGCCGCGCGTTCCCCTCCCCCCGCGAAGCGGTGGGGAGGGGTCAGGGGTGGGGGGCACAACGGACTCGAGCGCATCGGCGATGACGCTCACGACGCCATCCAGATTCTGCATCACGTCGTTGTTCCAGAATCTCAGCACGCGATATCCGTTGCTCTCAAGAAACCCATCACGCGCCACATCGCGCTTGGCCTGCAACCGCTGCCGTGATGACCGCCATCCAATTCGATGGCAATGCGGCTGGTGTGACATGCGAAGTCGACAAAATATGGCCCTATCGTTGCCTGTCGTCTGAAGTGCGTCTCTCCAACCGGAAACTGGCGTAACCGCAACCAAAGCTTCCGTTCGGCGTCCGTCATATCGCGCCGAAGCCGCCGGGCGCGTGGAACGCGCTTATCGATCGGCCGCAGCGATTGCATCAACTCCCCCCACCCCCGCCCCCTCCCCACCGCTTCGCGGGCGGGAGGGGAGCGCACCGGCGCTCGTCGTTCGATCAAACTCCAAGCTTCTTATGACTTCCATCGCAGAGCGGCATGTTCGCCGTCCGCTTGCAGGCGCAGAACCAGACCTCTTCGGCCTTCTCCGCCTTGAACTCACGCGGCGAGAACTCCGTGCCCTTGTGCGAGCCGTCGCAAAACGGTTGCGACTTCGAGCGGCCGCAAGCGCACCACCAATAGCTCTTGCCGGCTTCGACGTTCACCGGGAGCGGCCGGCGGCCGCCGATTTCAGGTGTCGCATTCATCATGTTGCGCCTCCTGCTTCGGTTGCAAGCCATGCGGAGCCGCAAGCCTTCGCAAGCTCGCGGACACGCAGAATGTAGCCCTGGCGCTCGGTGACGGAAATCACGCCACGCGCATCGAGCAGATTGAAGACATGCGAGGCCTTGATGCACTGGTCATAAGCCGGCAGCGCCATCAGGTGCTTCGACTTGTCGGACGACCAGCCGGCGTCGAGATATTTCTTGCAGGCCTGCTCGGCCATCTTGAATTGCTCGAACAGCATCGTGGTGTCCGAGTGCTCGAAGTTGTGCCGCGAGTATTCCTGCTCGGCCTGAAGAAAGACGTCGCCGTAGGTGACCTTCTCGGCGCCTTCGCGGCCGTTGAAGTTCAGGTCATAGACGCGGTCGACGCCCTGCACATACATCGCGAGACGTTCGAG
Source organism: Pseudomonadota bacterium (assembly GCA_040756555.1). Lineage (GTDB taxonomy): Bacteria > Pseudomonadota > Alphaproteobacteria > Rhizobiales > Xanthobacteraceae > Z2-YC6860. The sequence continues at coordinate 107,933 of JBFLYS010000012.1, forward strand.
GCCGTAGGTCAGCTCGCCCGCGACCGGTGCGCATTCAAAACCTGCGACCTGCTGGAAGTAGGTGAACTGCGAAACCTCCATGCCGTCGCACCAGCACTCCCAGCCGAGACCCCAGGCGCCAAGCGTCGGGCTCTCCCAGTCGTCCTCGACAAAGCGGATGTCGTGCAGCGCGCTGTCGACGCCGATGGCCTTGAGCGACTTGAGGTAGAGGTCCTGAAGATCGGGCGGCGACGGCTTCAGGATCACCTGGAACTGGTAGTAGTGCTGGAGCCGGTTCGGGTTCTCGCCATAGCGGCCGTCCTTCGGACGGCGCGAGGGCTGAACGTAGGCGGCATTCCAGGTCTTCGGCCCGAGCGCCCGCAGCGTGGTCGCCGGATGGAAGGTGCCCGCCCCGACCTCCATGTCGTAGGGCTGCAGGATGACGCAGCCCTGGTCCGCCCAAAAACGCTGGAGTGTCAGGATGAGGCCCTGGAACGAGCGTTCCGGGCGCATATGGGCGGGTAGATTTTCGGTCATTCGGAGTTCCGGGCGCGGCGCGCGAGGTGAGACCTACCGGGGGCATCCCGGAGGGTCAAGGCGAGGCGAAAAGCCATCCCCCGTCAGCCGTTTGTACGGCTTGGAGGCCCTTTGGGGCCGGGATAGGGTGCCGCCAAAATTCGGGAGGAGCACGTGATTTCCAGGCTTACCAAGACCTTTGCCGCCGCCCTGTTGCTGGCTGGCGCCACCACCGCCGTTCAGGCTCAGGATTTTCCCACCCGGCCGATCCGCATGGTGATCGCCTTCCCGCCGGGTGGTCCGACCGATTTCGTCGGCCGCCTCGTCGCCGAAAAGATGAAGGACCTGCTCGGCCAGCCGGTCATCATCGAGAACAAGGCGGGCGCCAACGGCGCCATCGGCGCGGACTTCGTCGCCAAGGCCGAGCCGGACGGCCACACGATCTTCCTCACCACCGTCGGCGCGGTCGCGATCACGCCCGGCATGCGCAACGACCTGCCCTACGACCCGGTGCGCGACTTCGCGCCGGTATCGCTCGTGGTGCGCAACACCACGGTGCTGGTGGTGAAGCCGGATCATCCGGCGAAGGATGCCAAGGTGCTCGCGGCCTCCGCGCAGGAGAAGCCGAACACGATCCCGTTCGCCTCGACTGGCGTCGGCTCAATGCCGCATCTGGCGCTCGAGCTTTATCAGGCGTCGGCGAAGGTGAAGTTCCTGCACGTGCCATATCGCGGCGCGGCTCCCGCGCTGACGGATCTGCTCGGCGGCCAGGTGCAGGCGATGTTCGCCGATGCGCCGGTGCTGATGCCCCAAATCACCAGCGGCAAGGTGCGGCCGCTCGGTGCGGCGGCGGACCGGCGCAATCCGAAGTTGCCCGATGTGCCGACGCTCACCGAGCAAGGCTTCCCGGACACCTACGCCGACAACTGGTACGGCATGCTGGCGCCGGCGAAGACGCCGCCAGCAGTGCTCGCCAAGCTGAACAAGGCGGTGGCGGATACGCTCAACGATCCGTCGGTAAAGCAGAAGCTGATCGATTCCGGAGCGATCCCCGCGCCGACGACACAAGCCGAGTTCGGCGCGCTGCTCAAAGAAGAACTCGCGCGCTGGACGAAGATCGTCCGCGAGAAAGGCATCAAGGAGCCGGGCTGAGCCTCGGCTCTCTTTACGGACGGTAGACGCCCTCGGGGTCGCGCCGCAACGTCGGAAGCGTGGCGCGATCCGGCTCACGGACCGGCGCGGCCTTGAGACGATCGAGTTCGTCGTTGACGCGCCGCCATTCCCTGGCGGCGAGCCTTGCGACATACGCGGCGCCGACGGCGCCGATCATCCAGACGATCACAGGTGGCATACTCTCCTCCCCGTCGTCCCCGAACCTTTCCTACAGTCCGTAGCGCGCCCACAGCGCGCGGGTCTCGAGCGTCGAGACGAAATCCTCAGCGAGCGACGGGCTCGCGAACAGGCCGTCGAGGCCAACGCCCGGCGTCTTGCGGCCAAAGAAGCCCCGCTCGACGACGAGCGGTGTCTTGACCTTCTCGCCATAGCGCGCGCGTAAGGTTCCGCGCAGATCGCCGATGGAATCGATCAGGCCGAACTCCTTCGCCCGAGTCCCGGTCCAGTACTCGCCGGTGAACAAGGCGGATTCGCGGCTGTCGAGCTTGTCGCCACGACGCGATTTGACGAGCGCGATGAAATGCTCGTGGATTTCCTTCTGGATGGCTTTGAGCTTGGCGACGTCCTCCGCCTTCTCCGGCAGGAACGGATCGAGCATCGCCTTGTTCTCGCCAGACGTATAGAGCCGCCGCTCGACGCCGATCTTGTCGATCAGCTTCTCGAAACCGAATGAGCCGCCGACCACGCCGATCGAACCGACGATGGACGACGGATCGCAGACGATCTCGTCGGCGGCGCAGGCGATCATGTAGCCGCCCGATGCGGCGACATCTTCGACGAAGGCGAAAACCGGAATCTTCTTCTCGTCGGCAAGCGCGCGGATGCGCTGGAAGATCAGATGCGACTGCGCCGCCGAACCTCCCGGAGAATTGATCTGGAGGGCGACGGCGCGGGCGTTGCTCATTCCGAAGGCACGGTCGAGGGACTTAGCCACGCCTGGAAGCGTGAGACCCGGCCTGAGCGGTGTCTGGATGCCAATCGCGCCAGAAAGCCGCACCACGGGCACGACGGGGGCATCGGAACGGAAACGCTGCGGGATGAGCGGCTGGATCGCCGATTTCGCCCGCTGAACAAAAGAATCTTCGGTCATGGTTCCATCAGATATGGCCGATATGGTCCGGCCTCAAGGTCACACATTTTTAACCACGGGAGTGCTTTTTCAACGGGAACGATCGTCGCTGCCAGACGATGACTTAACGAAGAAATGGAGGACACCACGATGAAAACGCTCCTGCTGTCCTTTCTCATCACTGCCATTGTGATGGTTTCGTATCTCGCCGTTCCGGCCCGCCCGCTGAAGAACAAGGCCGCGGACTAACCGCCGAATTTCAGAGGCTGCGCGTCGCGCAGGATTTCTTCCGCCTCCGCCGTCGGCTTTCCGGCGGCGTCGTTGAGCATCAGTCCCGGCGCGATGGCGAGCGGCGCCCGCGTGCCCTTGCTCGCACGCATGATCACCCGAATAGCCGGCTGACCCTCGCGGCCATGAACCGGGAGGACCGCGATGCCACCGAAGGCCGGTTCGAGCGCCTGGAGCGCGTCCGCAAGCCCATCCGCACGCCAGATCAAGGTCAGCGTCCCGGCCGAGTGAAGAAGCCGTGACGCTGCGCCAATCCATCGCACAAGCAGATCATGCGGCGCGACATGCGCCATGCGGCGGTTCGCGTCGGGCGAGACGTTCTGCCGGGCGGCATCGTTGAACGGCGGATTCATCAGCACACGGTCGAACGAATCGAGCGCGAGCCCGGCTGCGGCAAATGTGTCTGGGTGCCCGGACACATCGAGCGTCACCGCGCGGGCGCGTCCGGCGAAGCCGTTGCGCACGATATTCTCTGCCGCAATAGCGGATAGTTCCGGGTCGATCTCGACCAACGTCACATTCACGTCCGGCACACGCGCGGCAACCGCGAGGCCCGCGGCGCCCACTCCCGCTCCAAGATCGGCGACGCGATCCCCCGCCACGGCGTCGGTCGCGGCCGCGAGCAAGATCGCATCGTGTCCGACGCGATGTCCTTTGCGCTTCTGCTTCAGTCTCAATCGTCCACCGAGAACGGCGTCGTCGGTAAGGTCCGTGGCCTTGCCCTCCGGCGGACGCAATTCATGCGTCAGCCCAGCATCCTCCAGCAGTTGTCGCGCGCTGTCGTGATGCTCGTCATCGACCAGAATGCGGCGAGGTAGGATGCCCAGCGAGCCTTCCAGCACGCTCATGTGCTGATCGAGCACCACGTGCGGAATCATCGCCGCCTTGAGCAGCGCCTCGATGGCGGTGATCAAAACGGCATTGTTGGTGCGGACCAGTTCACGCATCGATTTACGCCATCGCAGCGTCAGCTCTTCCGCCGCTCCTCGGCCGGCGCGCGCTGGGCGAGATAGGCAAGAAGCTTCAACTCGCGGCGCCCGCGCGTGACCGTATCAAGAACGAGACCGCAGGCGACCGACAACGATGCCAAGAGTATCAATCCAGTCGAGAGCACGGCGGTCGGCAAACGCGGCACGGTGCCTTCCTGCACATAGGTGATGAACAGCGGGATCGCGAGGCCGATGGAGACGAAAGCCAGAGCGATACCAATGGCGGTGAAGAACGGCAGCGGCTTCTCGGAGCGATAAAGCTTCAGCACCGTTCGCAGGATGCGCCAGCCATCACGATAGGTCGAAAGCTTGGACGCCGACCCCTCGGGCCTCGCGTAATAGGGCGTCTCCATCTCGCCGACCGGCAGCTCGAGTTCAAGCGCATGCACGGTCAGCTCGGTCTCGATCTCGAATCCGCCCGACAACACCGGAAACGATTTCACGAACCGGCGCGAGAACACGCGATAACCGGACAGCATGTCGTTGAACGAATGGCCGAACACATTGGCGACGAAGCCCGTAAGGAGCTTATTGCCCGCCCGATGGCCGAGCCGGTAAGCCGCCTCTTCCTGATCGACGCGAACCGCGCAAAGCATGTCGAGCCGTTCGCGCACCAGCTTGTCGATCATCGGACGGGCGCTCGGCGCGTCGTAGGTCGCATCGCCGTCGACCATCACATAGATGTCAGCATCCACATCCATGAACATGCGGCGCACGACGCGGCCCTTGCCCTGGTGCACTTCACGCCGGACGATCGCGCCGGCCTTGGTTGCGACCTCAACCGTGCGGTCCTTCGAATTGTTGTCATAAACGTAGATCGCCGCTTCAGGCAGCGCAGCGCGAAAATCGGCGACGACCTTGCCGATCGCGGCCTCCTCGTTGTAGCAAGGCACCAGCACCGCGATCTTCAACTGACCGGCGATCCCGGCTGCCGCCTCCGCGCTCGCGTCTATTGGCAACATAGGCAAATCCCCCGCCGAGTGGTCCGATAACGCGAATGTTTGTCGCATCTGGACCCGGCGCACTTGCCCGATTACCACAGCGTTCCTATCCTCGCGCGTGTTATTTGAATGAATCCGGAGAATCTCGTGGCCGTTGTCATTCCATTCGCCCAGCCGGAGGCCTCGATCGACCGCCTGGTCGAACTGGTGACCCCGGATATGCAGCGGGTGAATACGGCCATTCTGGCGCGTACCGGCTCCGAAGTCGCGATGATCCCGGAAGTCGCCAACCACCTCATTTCGTCGGGCGGCAAACGGCTGCGGCCGATGCTGACGCTGGCGATGGCGCAGCTCACCGGCTACGGCGGCGACGGACACGTCAAGCTCGCCGCAGCGGTGGAGTTCATGCACACCGCGACGCTTCTCCACGACGACGTGGTGGACGAAAGCGAGATGCGGCGCGGCAAGCTCGCGGCGCGAATGCTCTGGGGCAACGAGGCGAGCGTGCTGGTCGGCGATTTTCTGCTCGGCCAGGCGTTCAAGATGATGGTCGAGGTCGGCTCGATGCGCGCCCTCGACATCCTGTCGTCGGCCGCATCCGTCATCGCGGAAGGCGAAGTGATGCAGCTTGCCGCCGCAAAGAACACAGCGACCACCGAAGACGAATATCTTGCGGTGATCCGCGGCAAGACAGCAGAACTATTCGCCGCGGCTTGCGAGGTCGGGCCTGTGCTATCCGACCGGCCGAAAGCCGAAATCGCGGCCTGCCGTTCGTTCGGCATGAATCTCGGTATCGCGTTCCAGCTCGTCGATGACGCACTCGACTACGGCGGTAAGGCCGCGAAGCTCGGCAAGAACGTCGGCGACGATTTCCGCGAAGGAAAGATCACGCTGCCGGTCGTTCTGTCGTTCCGCCGCGGCACGCAGAGCGAGCGCATGTTCTGGACCCGCACTCTCGAGAAGGGCAAGGTCACCGACGCCGATCTCGAGACCGCGATCAAGCTGATGACCGAGCACCGCGCGCTCGAAGACACGATCAAGCGCGCGCACCACTACGGCGAGATGGCGCGCGACGCCCTCGCCCTCTTCCCGCCGTCACCGATGAAGCAGGCGCTGGAAGAGACGGTCGAGTTCTGCACCGCGCGGACGCACTAGCGCGATCAGTCCTGCTGCTTCAGGCCCGCTTCCTTGATGAGCGGCCCCCACTTGTCGAGTTCGGCCTTGTGGAATTTGCCGAGCTCCTCAGGCGTCGAGCCGACGACAATCATCGCCTGATCTTCCAGCTTCTTGCGGATCGACGGGTCGTCCACCGCGGCCTTCACGCCTTGATACATCCGCTGGATGATTTCCTTCGGCGTCTTGGCTGGAACGAACAATGCGTACCAGCCGGTGACGTCGTAACCCGGCAGCGTCTCTCCGATCGACGGCAGGTTCGGCACCATCGGCGAGCGCTTCGCTGTGGTGACGCCGAGAAGCCGCATCTGGCCTTGGTCCGCGAGCGGCACCATCGGCGCGATGTTGTTGAAGAAGGAATCGATGCGGCCCGGGATCAGGTCCTGGATTCCGGGCGCAGCGCCGCGATACGGCACATGGGTCATCTTGATGCCGGCGGCGCGTGTGAACAGCTCAGCGGAGAGATGCGGCACCGCGCCGTGGCCCGGCGAACCGAAGGAGAGTTCGCCCGGCCTCGCCTTCGCGCGCGCGATGAAGTCCGCAACAGTCTTGTCCGGCGAATTGCTCGGGATCGCCATCGCGACCGGATATTGCACGACGAGCGACACCGGCTCGAAGTCGGTGACCGGGTGATACGGCAGATTGGCGTTGAGGAAGATGTTGGTGGCGTGATGGTCGCCCGCGAGGAACATCTGATAACCGTCGGGCGCGGAGCGCGCGACGTAGGTCGCGGCGATGTTGCCGCCGGCTCCCGGCTTGCTCTCAACGAAGAACTGGGCGCCGAGCACCTCGCTCATCTTGATCGCAACGAGACGCGCGATCGTATCGGCGCCGCCGCCGGGCGTGAACGGAATAGCGATGCTGACGGGGCGGTTCGGCCATCCGGCCTGAGCGATGGCGGGACGTGCGAGCGTGGAAGCGGCAGCAAAAGCTGCGCCTCCCGTGATGAGACGGCGGCGATGGATCATAACGGCTCCCTAGCGGCGGATTCTCTCAAACGGGAATCCTGCCGTGGCCGCAATTCTAGCCCAAAACCGTCGCCCGCACCCACCAGCGCTTATGTGCCGCGGAGATTTTTCGCGCGGCCGCCTTTGCCGCGCGTGGCGACGTGAAGAGCCCGAAGCACGTCGCGCCCGAGCCCGACATGCGCGCAAGGCGGCAGCCTTTTGATTTCTGCAACTCTGCGAGCACTTTGGAAATAACCGGCTGAAGCGAAACGGCCGGCGGCTCGAGATCGTTGGCGCGGCTTGCGAGAAACGCCGCGAAGGCCGCACGCTCGCGGGGAATGCTGCCTGCACGCAGTGCACGCTGGCGTTTCCACGGCGCGCGATGCAGCGCGGCGAACACGTCCTTGGTCGGCAGCGCAACGCCGGGATTGATCATCACCGCCGGGAAACTCGGGAGCTTGAGCGGCGCGGACAGTTTCTCGCCGATGCCCTTCATGGTGCGTGGGCGCCGGTCGATGCAGACCGGCACGTCGGCGCCGACCTTGCGGCCGGCTTTGTAGAGCCGCTTGTCGTCGAGCTTGATCTTGTTCGCGCGAGCGAGCAGGCGGAGCGCCGCCGCGGCATCCGACGAACCGCCGCCAACGCCCGCCGCGACCGGCAGATGCTTGGTGAGCGTAAAGCGGCCAAGCTTGAGGCCCGGCACCTCGGCTTCGAGCGCGCGCGCCACGCGGATCACCAGGTTGTTTTCGATCGGACCGGCTGCGTCCGCGCCCTTGCCGCTCACCTTCAGCGAAAGCTCACCGCCCGGCCTGAACGTCAGCCGGTCGGCGACGCCCGCGAACACCACGATGCTTTCGAGAAGGTGATAGCCGTCCGGACGACGGCCCATCACCGCCAGCGTCAGATTGACCTTGGCGGGGGCGTTATCGACCAGCGCGGAGCGAGACTTGAGCGGCACAGGGGCAATGAGGGCGGGCCGGATTACCCGCCGTTGCCGGGCTTCTTGGTCTTGTCGGCATCAGCGGCGTTGGATGCCGCTTCATCCTTCAGACCTTCCTGAAGCTTCTGGTTGATCTTGGCGAGATCGTCCGGCTCGGGCTTCAGATCGCGCGCATGCGCCCACTGGAATTTCGCTTCCAGGACACGGCCAACCTTCCAATATGCGTCACCGAGATGATCATTGATGGTCGGATCGTCTGGCTTCAGCTCGACCGCGCGGTCGAGATGCTTCACCGCCTCCTCGTAGTTGCCGAGCCGATAGTAGGCCCAGCCCAGCGAGTCGACGATGTAACCATCATCCGGTCGCTGCTCGACGGCGCGACGGATCATCCGCATGCCCTCGTCGAGATTGATGCCCTGATCGATCCAGGAATAGCCGAGATAATTGAGAACGTGCGGCTGGTCCGGGAACAGCGTGAGCGCCTGCTTGAGGTCTTCCTCGGCCTTCACCCATTGCTTCGCACGTTCGCTGCAAATGCCGCGGAAGTAATAGATCAGCCACTGCGGCCGCTCCGGCTTGGCGATGGTGGCGATGCCCTTGCCGTAAACCTCCGCACATTCGGCGAAGCTCTTGCGACCGCGCAGGATGTTGCCGAGCGCCATGATCGCCTCGAGGTCGGTCGGGTGATCCGCGATCAGCTTCTCAAGGCGCTTCTTGGCTTCCTCGGTACGGTCAAGCGTGTCGAGATTCACCGCAAGCTGGATCTCGGAGTTGCGGCGGAGCGGCGACGTCGTCGGCACGCGCTCATAGACCTTGATAGCGAGCGCGGGATTCTTCACCTGCTCATAGAGGTCGGCAAGCGAAAGGAGCGCGAGCGGCTGGTTCGGCGCGAGATAGAGCGCGAGCTGGAGATAGACGAGACCGAGGTCCTCGCCGCCGCGGCGGCCAAGAGCAGCGCCGAGACCATAGAGCACTTCGGCGGCCCCGGCCTGCGGCGAGTCGACCAGCATCGGCAGCGGCTTGCCTGCCTTGAGCGTGTTCATCGCCTCGACGATCAGCGGATGGCGCGGCAACTGCGCGTCGAACGCCTGATAGGTCTTGAGCGCTTCTTCCTTCTGGCCGTTGCGCGACTGCCAGGAGCCGTAAGATTCGACAAGGCGAAGCGCAGACGAGTCGAGCTTGTAGGAGCGGTCGAAACGCTTGCCGGCTTCCTTCTTGTTGCCGGCGAGATCGAGGATCAGACCGGCGTGCATGTCCTTGAACAGCGCGTACCAGTCCGCGCCTTGCAGCTTGTCGATCGCCTCGACGGCGCCCTTGGCGTCGCCGGCTGCGTACTGCGCCCATGAGCCGAGCAGTGTGGCAGTGAGATCGGTGATCGGGCCACGGACCGACTGCGCCAGGTTCTGGCGCGCGACAGCGTAGTTCTTCTGCTTCAGCGCGCGCACGCCGAGCACGAGCCGCGCGATGCGGTCGTTGCGATCGAGCTGGATGATGCGCTCGGCGAGGCGAACCGCCTCCTCGACATCGCCTTCGGCGAGGACGGAGAGGAAGGCGCGCTCGAGAATTTCAGGATTACGCGGATCGGCGCGGAGAGCCGCCCGGTAATATGCTGCCGCGGCGGCCGCGTCGCGCTGCACGCCGGCATGGCGCGCGGCGAGATAGCTGCCGGACGGCGAAACCCGGGCCAATTCGCTCTGGGATGGAAGCTGGGCGGGTTGTGCCTGATTCGGGGCCGGTGCCGCGTGAGCCGTCAGGAGCGACGCCACCGCCAATGCAGCGGTGCCGAGCACGACGCCAGCAAGGCGCCGGAAAAGGGTCGAAACGGTCACGGGTTGCGAGCCTCCTTGGGCAGGCTGCGGCGCGCCACCCCTCTGAGTCGGCGCAGAATGGCCTTTTTGTGCGCCGCCCGCAAGGACGGCACCGGACGCAGCCGCGCGTGTCCACGTTGAAATGCGCGGTGTGGCCGTATCGTGGCGGTCGGCGAAAAAAGCCTTCACATGCTTGGGTAATTCGGTCCGCCGCCGCCTTCGGGGGGCACCCAAGTGATGTTCCGGTTCGGGTCCTTGATATCGCAGGTTTTGCAGTGAACGCAGTTCTGCGCGTTAATCACAAACTGCGGTTTTCCACCCTCCTCGACCCACTCGTAGACCCCCGCCGGGCAATAGCGCTGCGACGGCCCAGCATAGACGTCGTGCTCGGACGTCTTCTGTAGAGCCATGTCGGCCACTCGAAGATGCACCGGCTGGTCTTCCTCGTGGTTGGTGTTCGACAGGAACACCGAAGAGAGCCGGTCGAAGGTCAGCTTGCCATCAGGTTTCGGATAGGCAATCGGCTTGCATTCGGCGGCGGGTTTGAGAGTCTCGGAATCCGGCTTGCCGTGCTTGAGCGTGCCGAACAGCGAGAAGCGCGCGTTCCTTCCAAGAAGCGGCAGGAAGTGGCCGACCGAGCTGGTCCACATGTCGAATCCGCCCAGCACCACACCCAGCGCCGTCCCCAAACGCGACCAAAGCGGCTTCACATTGCGGACGCGCCAAAGGTCTTGGCCGATATCCGACGAGCGCCATCCGGCTTCGTAATCGGCGAGTTCATCGTGCTGACGGCCTGCAGCGAGCGCTGCCGCGATGTTTTCTGCGGCGAGCATCCCGGACAGCATCGCATTGTGGCTGCCCTTGATGCGAGGCACGTTCACGAATCCCGCCGAGCAGCCGACCAGCGCTCCGCCGGGGAACGTCAGCTTCGGGACCGACTGGTAACCGCCTTCGGTAATGGCGCGCGCGCCGTATGCGAGACGCTTGCCGCCTTCGAAGATCGGCGCGATGTCCGGATGCGTCTTGAAGCGTTGGAATTCCTCGAACGGCGAGAGATAAGGATTCTGATAGTTCAGGTGGACGACGAAACCGACCGAAACGAGATTGTCGTCGAAGTGATAGAGGAACGAGCCGCCGCCGGTTGAGTTGTCGAGCGGCCAGCCGAACGAGTGCTGCACCAGCCCCTTGCGGTGCTTGTCCGGAGCGACCTGCCACAACTCCTTCAAGCCGAGCCCAAACTTCTGTGGCTCACGATCGTTGGCGAGCCCGAACTGCGCGATGAGTTGCTTCGACAGCGATCCGCGAGCGCCCTCAGCGAACAGAGTGTATTTCCCGCGCAGTTCCATGCCGCGCGTGAATGAATCCTTGGGCTCACCGTTCTTGCCGATGCCCATGTCGCCGGTCGCTATACCGACGACCGCGCCATTTTCCTGAAGCACCTCTGCAGCCGCGAAGCCCGGATAGATTTCCACGCCCAGCGCCTCGGCCTTTTTCGCGAGCCACTGGCAGACCGCGCCGAGCGAAACGATGTAGTTGCCGTGATTGCTCATCAGCGGCGGCATCATGATGTTCGGCAACCGGATCGCGCCGGATTGGCCCATCAGATAGAAGCGGTCGTCCTTAACCTCGGTCTTGATCGGCGTTTCCTCGCTGCGCCATTCCGGCAGCAAGCGGTCGAGCGCGATCGGATCGATCACGGCGCCGGAGAGAATATGGGCGCCGACTTCGGACCCCTTCTCGACCACAACCACATTGATGTCTGAGGAAATCTGCTTGAGGCGGATCGCTGCGGCGAGGCCCGCCGGGCCCGCACCGACAACGACCACGTCGAATTCCATCGCTTCGCGTGCAGGGAGATCGGTCATGTCCATTCCTTCTCCTTATTCTTTTTCCACGTTTGCGTGGGCGCGACAATCTCCGCCGTGATAAAGAGTCCCCAATGATCTCCGACCGTGCCAAGGCCGCCCGCGACATCCTCGCCTTCTACGTCGAGGCAGGCGTGGACATGGCGGTCGGCGAGGCGCCGAACGACTATCTGGCGGGCGATCCGATGCCGGCTGCCCCGGCGCAAAGTGCCGCACCGGCGCTCGCACCCACCGCTCCGGAGCCGATCCGCAGGCCGTCAGCCCCCCCGCCGATGCCAGCGCAAGCTGCTCCACCCGGCGCAGATGCTGCGGTGATGGCGGCACGCGAGGCCGCCCGCAGCGCGAAGTCGATGGACGAACTGCGCGCAATCCTTGAAAGCTTCGAAGGCTGCGCGCTGAAGGCGACCGCCTCGCGTCTCGTGTTCGCTGACGGCAACCCGCAAGCACGGGTGATGTTCGTCGGCGAAGCGCCGGGCCGCGACGAGGATATCGAAGGGCTGCCGTTCGTCGGACGCTCGGGCAAGTTGCTCGACAAGATGCTGTCGGCGATTGGGCTCGACCGCACGAAGGTCTACATCGCCAACATCGTGCCGTGGCGGCCACCCGGCAACCGCACGCCGACGCCAGTCGAGACACAGATTTGCTTGCCGTTTCTGCTGCGGCAGATCGAGCTGTGCGCGCCCGACTTCGTGGTGACGATGGGCAATCCATCGACGCAGACGCTGCTGCAAACGTCGGACGGCATCACCCGCACACGCGGGCGCTGGTTCCCGTTCAAAAGTGGCGACCGCGACATCAAGGTACTGCCGACCTTCCACCCGGCATTCCTGCTGCGCAGCCCGTTGCAGAAGCGCCTGGCATGGCGCGATTTCCTCGCAATCAAGAAGGTGTTGGGTTAACGCGCCTCGCGAATTAACCGGCTCAGCAAAAAGAGTGCTGCCGCACCAGCATTGCGACGCCCGTGAACTTGATCGCGTCGCGCAACGATGGATTCCTCGCGCAGAGCGCAAATTGCGATGCGTGGAGAGTAACCATGTTTGGTAACAAGTACGGATCGGTGTTGGTGTCGGCCGGTTTGGCTGCACTCACGACCACCGCTCATGCACAGTATCAGCAATATCAGTATCAGCAGCGCCCGACGCAGTCGCAGCAATATCGCGACCAGTACCAAACGCGGCCTTCACAATCGCAGCAGCATCAATCGTCTCAACCGACGACGACCTATCGCTCCTCGCCACCGACCACGACCTATCAATCTTCGCCGTCGCGCACACAGCAGACAACACAACCGAGCCAGCCAGCGCAGACGTATCAATCATCGCAGCCGCAGCAGAGCATGCCCGCTTCTGCTCCGGTGCAAAACACGCAGCCTGCACCGCAGCCGCAACAGCAGCAGATCCAGCAGCCGCAGCAACAGCAAGCCACGCTGCCCCCAACTGAGGCCCAGAAGAACTGGACGTGGTGTTTCAACCCCGGCAAGCAGTTCACAGCTGATGCTTCGATCAACGGCTGCAACGCAGTGATCAGCGCGAACAAGGATCAGCCGCGCGACATGGCGAACGCCTACTACAACCGCGCCATCGCCTATCGCAGCAAGGGCAACATGGACCGCGCGATCGACGACTTCACGCAAGCAATGCGCCTCGATCCGAAGGAAAGCGAATTCGTCAACGACCGCGGCGCGGCCTACCACGCCAAGGGCGACCTCGACCGCGCCATCACCGACTATGACAAGGCGATCCAGCTCAATCCCAAGGCCGCGGAGCCTTACAACAACCGCGGCAGCGCCTATCAGCGCAAGGGCGACTTCGCGCGTGCGTCTGCCGACTACGGCGAGGTGACAAAGATTCAGCCTGACAACGTCGATGCCTGGAGCGCGCGTTGCTGGACGCGCGGTGTCGCCGGCCGCGAGTTGCCGCAAGCCCTCTCCGACTGCAATCAGGTGCTGAAGCTGAAGCCCGATCTCGCCGACGCGCTCGACAGCCGCGGCATGATCAATCTCAAGATGGGTCAGACCGACGCCGCTCTCAAAGACTACGACGCGGCGCTCAAGCTCGATCCAAGGCTCGCGACCGCGCTTTATGGCCGTGCCGTGGCCCGAAGCAAGAAGGGCGACCGCAATGGCGCCAACGCCGACCTCAACGCGGCGCGTGGGCTGCGGGCCAACATTGCCGACGAGATGAACCGCTACGGCGTCCGCTTGAACTAACGGTAGGCGACGAGAACCGCGCCGACCGCGATCAGCGCGACGCCGATCCAGTTCGGCAGCGTGAGCTTCTCGCCGAGGAAGATCACGCCGAAGATCGCGACCAGCACGACCGACATCTTGTCGACCGGCGCGACCTGCGCCGCCTGGCCGATCTTGAGCGCGCGGAAATAACAGATCCACGACGCGCCAGTGGCGAGCCCCGATAGCACCAGGAAAACATAAGTGCGCGTCGAGATCGCGCCCAGCGACTGAAATTGTCCGGTCGCGAGCAAAATGAACGCCAGCGTCACCAGGATGACGATGGTGCGGATGAAGGTCGCGAAATCCGAATTGATATTCTCGATGCCGACCTTGGCGAAGATCGCCGTCAGCGCCGCGAACACAGCGGAGAGGATGGCCCAAAGTTGCCAGGATGAGAGTGCGCTCATGGTCACGGAAGGCTACCATCCGGCAATGGCTTGAGCCACCGCTTCGGAGGCCTTGCGCCGTTGTCAGGCCGGGTCATTGCCCTTCTCCTTGATGATCGGCTTTGCTTCGGGGCTCGTCAGCAGCTTGATCAACTCGCTCGCCGCCTTCTGATTCGGAGACTGCGCCGAGACGCCAGCCGTAAACATCACGATGGAGTTGATCTCGGCGGGCAGCGGGCCGACCAGCTCCGCGCCCGGCACCGACATGATATTTGGAATCACGATCAAGCCGAGCTCGACCTTACCCTCCGCCACAAACTCGGAAACCTGTTCGCCGTCGGTCTCGACGGCCTTCTGCTTCACCGCGTCGGCGACACCGAGCTGCACGAACAGCTTCCGCAGGTGGATCGTGCTCGCACCCTCCTTGAGGTAGGTGATCGACTTGGCGTTCAGCAACGTCTGCTTGAACGCCTCGACCGTGCTGATGTCGGGCTTCGGTGCGCCGCGTTTTACTGCAACGCCAATCCCCGAGGACATGATGTTCGTTCGGCTTCCGGCGACGAGCTTTCCGGATTTGATCAGATCGTCGATCTGAAAATCGACGAGCACAGCAAGATCGAACGGCTCGCCGTTGTCGATCCGGCGCTTCATGACCTGCGCCACGTCGGCAGTGACGACCGGTGTAAAACCCGTCGCCTTTTCAAACTGCGCGCCGAGTTCGCCGACGATCACCTTGGTCACACGCGAGCCGAAAATCTTGAGCTCTGCGGCTTGAGAAGAACCAGCGACGCAAGCAATCAGGGCGACAGCGCCCAGCAACCGAAACGCTTTCATCAGACTATCCCATCCAGAATTTGATCGCGAAAAGGATCGCGAGAACCACCACCGCAGGCTTCGCCTCGGCAAATTTCCCGGACAGGATCTTCGCGAGTGCATAGGTGATGAAGCCAAGACCGATGCCGGTGGCAATCGAATACGTCAGCGGCATGGCAATGGCCGCGACGACCGCAGGCGCGACCTCGGTGAGATCGTCCCAATCCATCTCTGCAAGACCGCGCCCCATCACGACAGCAACATAAAGAAGCGCCGCGGCTGACGCATAAGCCGGGATCATCCCCGCGAGCGGCGCGAAGAACAGTGCGAGCAGGAACAATGCCGCGACCACGACACCCGTCAGACCCGTGCGGCCACCCGCGGCGACGCCCGCCGCGCTTTCGATATAGCTCGTGGTGTTGGAGGTGCCGATCATCGAGCCGATGATCGAGGCCGAGCTGTCAGCGACAAGCGCCTGGCGCATGCGAGGCAGCCTGCCCTCCTTGTCGAGCAGGCCGGCGCGATGACTGACGCCGATCAGCGTGCCGGCCGTGTCGAAGAAGTCGACCAGCCACAACGAGAAGATCACGACGATCGCGGAGGCCTCAAACACACGCGAGAAGTCGAGTTGCAGGAAGGTCGGCGCGACAGAGGGCGGCAGCGAGACAACACCGTTGTACTGCACGATGCCGAGCGGAAGACCCGCGATAGTCACAACCAATATGCCAATCAGCGTTGCGCCCAGCGCCCCACGCGCATTGAGCGCAACGATCAGCATGAACCCGAGCAGCGCGAGGATCGCCGGCCATTCTTTCAGGCTGCCAAGCGTCACCAGCGTGGCGGGATGCGCGACAACGATCTTGGCCTCCTCGAGCGCGATGATCGCAAGAAACAGGCCAATGCCCGCGGAAACCGCGAGCTTCAGGTTTTTCGGTATCGAATTGATAACGTACTCGCGGATGGGCGTGACCGACACGATCAGCGCCAGCACGCCGGAAACGAACACGAAGCCGAGCGCCTGCTGCCACGTGTATTTGTAGGTCAGCACCAATGTGAATGCGAAGAACGCGTTGAGGCCCATGCCAGGCGCAAGCGCGATCGGGTAGTTGGCATAAAGCGCCATGATCAGCGTGGACACCGCGGCGGCGATGCAGGTCGCAACAAACACCGCGCCCTTGTCCATCCCGGCGTTGGCGAGAATCGTCGGATTGACGAAGACGATATAGGCCATCGTCAGGAACGTGGTGATGCCGGCGACCACTTCGGTGCGCACGTTGGTGCCGTTGCGCGTCAGACCAAACGTCCGCTCGAAAAAATCGTCTCGCCCCTGCCCCGCTTTGTCCCCCGCGGTATCGCTCATTCGCTTGCCCCTCCGCCCCGAACGCGGCGTTCGGCCGCGCAGGTAAAAGCATAACTCACCTGCGGAATATCGGCATCCGCCGACTTGCCAAAATCCCCAGCGGGTCCAATATGGATTCAGTCAGTCCCGCTTCACCGCGCCAACGGGGGATTGCTGCGATGGACCTCGACGCTGTCCTGCTCGCCCGACTTCAGTTCGCTTTCACAATCACATTCCATATTATTTTTCCGACCTTCACGATCGGCCTCTCGGCCTATATCGCGACGCTCGGCGTGATGTGGCTGCGTACCGGGCAGGAGCGCTACCAGCGGCTGATGCAGTTCTGGACGAAGATATTCGCGGTGTCTTTCGCGATGGGCGTCGTCTCGGGCATCGTGCTGAGCTACCAGTTCGGCACCAACTGGAGCAAATTCTCGGTCGTCGTCGGCAACGTGATCGGCCCACTGATCGGCTACGAGGTGCTGACCGCGTTTTTCCTCGAAGCGTCGTTCCTCGGCATCATGCTGTTCGGCTTCAAACGCGTGCCGAACTGGCTTTATGTATCATCGGCGGCGATCGTGGCGATTGGTACGGCGACATCAGCGTTCTGGATTCTCTCGGCCAATAGCTGGATGCAGACGCCTGCCGGGCATGTGATGCGCAACGGCATCGCCTTCCCGGCCGACTGGATTCAGATCGTCTTCAATCCGAGCTTCCCCTACCGGTTCGCCCACATGGTGAACGCGGCCTATCTGACCACCGGCTTCGTCGTGCTCGCGGTCGGTGCACGCTTCCTGATCGCTGGAAAGCACATCGAAGAAGCCAAGACGATGATGCGGATGGCGCTCGGCATGACCGCAATCCTCGCACCGCTGCAACTCTTTATCGGCGATCAGCACGGCCTCAATACGTTGAAGCATCAGCCGACCAAAATCGCGGCGATGGAAGGCCATTGGGACAGTAGCAAACCGGCCGACTTCCACATCTTCGCGTGGCCGGACGAGAAGAACGAGAAGAACCACTTCGAGATATCGATCCCGCGCGGTTCGTCGCTGATCCTGACGCATGACCCGAACGGCCTGATCCCTGGCTTGAAAGACGTACCGCGCAGCGAGCGGCCACCTGTGATCAACGTGTTCTTCAGCTTCCGCATCATGATCGGCATCGGCATGTTCATGATCGCGGCGGCGCTCTACGGCGCATATATGTGGTGGCGCGGGACGCTGTTCGAAACGCGCTGGTATCTCTGGACGATGTCGAAGGCGTGGTGGGTCGGCTTCGTCGCCGTGATTGCCGGCTGGGTTGTCACTGAAAGCGGCCGTCAGCCTTGGATCGCGACAGGCATCCTGCGCACGGCGGATGCGATCTCGCCGGTGCCGGCCTCGCAGGTTCTGACGACGCTGATCCTGTTTATTGTCGTCTACGGCATCGTGTTCGCAATGGGCATCTATTACATCAACCGGCTCATCAATCGCGGGCCGCAAGGCCGTGCGCTCGAAGGCGCCGACAATATTTCGGTCAGCCCGATCGCCGCCGCCGGCGACGCGGGCCGCGAAGCGCTGCAAGAACGCTAGCGAGCAATAGGGAGAGCCATCATGGAATGGTATCTGCCGGTGATCTGGGCCGCCCTGATCGGTACAGCAGTCGCGCTCTACGTCATCCTCGACGGCTTCGACCTCGGCATGGGTATCCTGTTCCCTACCATGCGCTCGGAGCAGGAGCGCGACCAGGCGATGACCACCATCGCGCCGTTCTGGGACGGCAACGAGACGTGGCTCATTCTCGGCGGCGGCGGATTGTGGGTGGCGTTTCCGCAGGCCTACGCCATCGTCATGCCGGCGCTCTATCTGCCGGTGATCGTGATGCTGCTGTCGCTCGTGTTCCGCGGCGTGGCGTTCGAATTCCGCAGCGTGTCGCGCAGCAAGATCTGGTGGAACCGCGCCTTCGCCTCGGGCTCGACGCTCGCGGCGTTCTCGCAAGGCGTGATCCTTGCGGGATTGATCCAAGGCATCAAGGTCGAAAACGGCGTGTTCGCAGGCGGCGCGTTTGACTGGGCGACGCCCTTCGCTCTGCTCTGCGGCCTCGGCGTGATCGCGGGCTATGCGCTGCTCGGCGCAACGTGGCTCGTCATGAAAGCCGAGGGCCCGGTGGCCGACCGCGCACGTGGACAGGCGAAGATGCTGCTCATCGCCGTGCTCGGCTTCATGGCCGCCGTGAGCCTGTGGACCGCCTTGGGCTTCCAGCGAATTTCCGCGCGCTGGTTCTCGGTGCCGAATTTCTATTTCCTGTGGCCGGTGCCGATCATCACCGCGCTTGTCGCCTTCATCGGCTGGCGTGCGCTCGAAAAAGGCCGCGAAGGCACGCCGTTCGTGGCGTCTATCGGACTATTCCTGCTCGGCTACCTCGGCCTGGTGATCTCGTCCTATCCCTATCTCGTGCCGCCGTCGGTGACGGTGTGGCAAGCTGCCGCCGCACCAGAGAGCCAGATCTTCATGCTGCTCGGCACACTCGTCTTCCTGCCGCTCGCGCTTTGCTACACGGCGCTGATCTATTGGCTGTTCCGCGGCAAGGTGAAGCCCGGCGAGAGCTATCACCACTGATGCGCTAGCGGGCTGGCGTCCCAGCCTGTCCGGCCGGGCGGATCACCGCCCAGCCGATCCGCAGCAGGGGCAATCGGCCCTGGAAACGCCGCTCGAAGGCGCGCGGCACCTCCGGCACGAGGTTGGGAAAGCGTTCCCGCAACGCTACGGGCGGCAAGCCGCGCGTGTCGGTCGCGGGCCACACCACGACCGCGCCTTTCTCCTCGACGTCCTTGCGGCTGACCCACGGCGTGCGCTCGGGTGTTGCATCGAGGAAGAGACTCGGGCGAACCGGAGCGGTGAGCGTGACGAGCGCAGCGGTGCGCGGTTCGCCGGCGACGATCTCGAGCGGGCGCCCAGTGCGGCGCTGGAAGCTCTCCGAAAAGAAGCGGCCCATCTCTCCTGCCGGCTGCGCGACCCGCATGTCGATCGGGAAAATCCACGGCAGCACAGTCACCGACAACGCGACGATCAGCGGCGGCAGCGCCAGAAGACCGGCCCATGCGATGGCTGTGAGACGCTGATGCTCAATCCGCAGCTTGTCCGGCGATGCGACGACGATGGCGAGCCCCGACAGCACCACGAGCGGCGTCGAGATAAAGCTGTCAGGCCGGTTGGTGACGAAAGAATAGAGACCGATGACGACCACCGGCGCGAGCGCGAAGAAATAGACGAACAGCCGCGCCTGCGGATCGACGGGTTTACGCTCGATCCGCGCCGCCGGACCGCGCGGCGACCACGACAGGCCATGCGCAAGCACAATCAGCACGATGAAGCCCGCATGAGCGACCACGAGCGACACCACGATGCCGCCCCAGGTGCGCAGGTTCTGTTCGATGACCGACAGGTTGATGAGCGCCGCGCTGCCGGTCTGATCGAGCCAGATCAGATGCGGGAACACGACAAGCACAATGAGAACCCCCGCGATCCAGGGATAGACCGTCATCAGACGCTCGCGCCCCTGCTTTGTCGCAAGCGTGAACGCAAGCAGCAGCAAGGCGAGGACAAATCCGGCGTATGTCGTGAGAATCAGAAGGCCAATCTCGATGCCGACGGCATACCAATAGGTCTGTTTGCCCTCACCCACCGCGAGCCAATAGTGGGCGAGGATGAGCGCCCACAGCGCGGTCGCGAGAATGTTCGGACCGAACTCCGGCGTCGGCACCGTGAAGGCAGAGATGCCGACCATGAGCATCACGGCAACAGCGGCATGCGGCTCGCCGACGATGGAACGGCCCAGCGTGAACACCGCATAGCCGGTCACAACGATACAGATTTGCGAAACCAGATAGACGCCGAACATGCCGGCGGCGGCAAAGGCTATGTTGGCGATCCAATAGGCGAGCGGCGGGCCGTAGTCGGTGCCGAGCGGCCATTCGTGCCCGACCGCCAGCACCTCCGCCAATTGGCCGGGCGGCGCGCTGTAGAACAACGCCGGGATCAGTGTCCAGAGCGCGGCCAGCGCCAGCATCGCCGCCCAGAACATCTGGCGCGGACGCGTGCGCAGCAGCTCGACAAAGAGGGAAACCGACAACATCGACCGCGAAACTCCGGACCAAGGTTCGGGAGCTAAGCGCGCAGACGCTTGAGAGGCAACCTTGAATCGGTCTCGGCTGCGGTAACAGTCACATCGGCGTAAAATTCAGCGATGGGCGCGAACGAACGGCGATGATGGATTGTCGGACCGAGTTGCTCCAATGCCCGCAAATGCGCCGGTACGCCGTAGCCCATGTGCCGCTCAAAACCGTAGCCGGGGTGTGCCGCGCCGAGTTGCATCATTAGGCGGTCGCGCGTCACCTTGGCGACAATCGAGGCCGCCGCAATCGACTGCACCAGCGCGTCGCCGGAGATCACTGCGCGGCAGTCGCAATCGACGTCGATCTTGTCGCGGCCATCGACGAACACGAGTTGGGGCTGCACCGGCAGTGCGCGCACGGCGCGAGCAAGTGCCCAGAGCGAGGCGCGCAGGATGTTGTCGCGGTCGATCCGCGCGGTCGAGCCGAAGGCCACCGACACCTCGGCGGTCGCGCAGATCTTGTCGTAGAGCGCCTCGCGCTCCTCGCGCGACAGCTTCTTGGAGTCGTTGAGCCCACGCGGAATGCGTTTGGGATCGAGCACGACCGCAGCGGCAACCACCGGGCCCGCAAGCGGACCCCGCCCCGCTTCGTCGCAGCCCGCGATCGGCCAGACGCCGCGTTTCATCGCGGCGCGTTCGCGGTTGAACGTCGGCCGGAGAACTTCCTCGGCGAGTGGCAGACGGGCGGATTTTGTTGGCGCGCGACTCATGGCGCGATCCTGCGCGCCATGGCCCTCAAGTCAATGAAAGGGAACCACTGCCGTGAATGGCGGGGACAAACTCAGTCCGGAACCTGCATCCGTCCGTCGGAAGACAGCGGAAATGCTGGGTTATGGGCGACCTCCCAAAGATGGCCGTCGGGATCGGCGAAGTGCGCCGAGTAACCGCCCCAGAAGGTCTTTTGCGGCGGCTTCAAGACAGTTGCGCCCGCCTGCCACGCCCGTTCGACGGCCGCGTCAACATCTTTCTCGGAATGACAATTCCAGGCCATTTCCACGCCGCGGAAGCTTTTCGGCATGTCGCCGGCCACGCCCGCGTCCTTCGCCATCGAGTCGAGCGGATAGACCGCGAGCGTCACCAGCCCGGCAGAGAAGAAGCCGACACCCTCGGCCGACTTCGCTTTCCGCTTGCAGCCGATCGCTTCATAGAACGCAATGCTACGCTTGAGATCACGCACGCCGAGCGTCACCAGCGTCAGGATGGCATCAGGCTCACCCACTACACTCCCCTCCCCATTTCTTACCGTTACGTACCGAACAGACTGAGTTGCTCCGCGCGGCCGTGCGGAGGCTTGAAGTGCTCGGTCGTGAGCACCGCCCGGTTCACGTTCAAGCCGAGCTTCGCGCAAGCGTTTTCAAAACGGCGGCCGATCAGCCAGGCATAGGGACCACTACCGGTCATGCGCTTGCCGAAGGTCGAGTCATAGTCCTTGCCGCCACGCATGTCGCGGATGAGCTTCATCACATGAGCCGCGCGATCGGGATAGTTCGCTTCGAGCCACTCGACGAACAGATCGCGCACCTCAAGCGGCAGGCGCAGCAGAACGTAGCCCGCGCTCCTGACGCCCGCGATGGCGACCGCGTCGAGAATGCGCTCGATATCCATGTCGTTGATCGCAGGGATCACCGGCGCGACCATCGCTGTGGTCGGAACGCCCGCGGCAGACAATTGACGCAGCGCTTCGAGCCGCCGCCCTGGCGTCGCCGCGCGAGGCTCCATCGTACGCGCAAGCTTGGGATCGAGCGTCGTGACCGAAATCGCGACCTTGACCAGATTGCGCTCGGCCATGCGCGCGAGGATATCGAGATCGCGCAGCACCAGCGCGGACTTGGTGACGATGCCGACCGGGTGGCCGGCGCGCTCCAACACTTCGAGGATGCCGCGCATCACCTTGTACTTGCGCTCAATCGGCTGATACGGGTCCGTGTTCGTTCCGATCGCGATGATGCGCGGTTCGTAATTCGGCGCCGACAATTCCTTTTCCAGCAGTGCTGGCGCATCCGGCTTCGCGAACAACTTGGTTTCAAAATCGAGGCCCGGCGAAAGGCCAAGATAGGCGTGGGTCGGCCGCGCGAAGCAATAGACGCAACCGTGCTCACAGCCGCGATAGGGATTGATCGAACGGTCGAAGGATATGTCCGGAGACTCGTTGCGCGTGATGATCTTGCGCGTGGCGTCGATCGAAACGGTCGTGTTGAAGGCCGGAAGTTCTTCAAGGCTCTGCCAGCCGTCGTCGAACACGATGCGCGCGATCGGCTCGTAGCGTCCCGAGGTGTTGGAGAGCGTGCCGCGGCCGCGCCGGCGGTCATGGCTGACGCCGGTGCCAAGGAGGCCTACGCCTAAGTCCCCCACCGGCGCGGAGGGCACCAACGCCGGCGGGGAACGCAAAACTGCTGATGATTTGGCCATTGCGACTGTCCTTCTCGACCTAGATAGGGGATCGATTAGAACAAAACAAGAACGATATGCGGCGATACAGGACTTTTTTCGTAGGGCATTGAAACAACGCTCAAAATCGGGATTTGGTTCTCCGGGGACGGCCAATGGAGAAAAGAACCCATGCGGACAATTCTGCTGCTTTCAGCGATCGCGGCCGGAACTCTGATCGGAGCCAGCGAAAGCCGCGCCTGGGACGGCGACGCGCCGTTCTGTTCGGTGGTGAACATGGGCGCCGGCAACGTCGTCGAGCGTTGCTACTTCTATTCCTTCGAAGCGTGCCGACGGGACATCACGGGGATGACCTCCGGCTTCTGCAACTACAACCCGCGTTTCAACTGGGCGCAGCAGCCGCCCGAGAAGCGCAAGCGGAAATACCGCAGGCGTTCCTAGCGGCAGAGCCATGGCCGCTGGTCGACCTGCGCGTTAAGCTTCCTACGGCGTTCCTCGATGAACGCCGTAGGGGGCGTCGATGCGTTGCAAGGTCGTTTCCGCCACACGAAAGATTCCTCGCCGCGAGTTTCTGAAAAATGCCGCCGTGGCAATGGCCGCGAGCGGCGTATCCCTTCCGGCGGCGGCGCAATCCGCCGCCGCGCGTCCAGCAGACGTCGTTCTCAAGAACGGCAAGATCATCACAGTCGATGCCGGCAACACGGTCGCGCAGGCGATCGCGATTTCAGGCGACCGTATCGTCGCGGTCGGACCGGACGCGGCGATGGCTGCGCACACGACGCCATCCACGCGCACATTCGATCTGAAAGGCCGCGCGGTCATCCCCGGCCTTATCGACGGTCACGCGCATATGGATCGCGAAGCGTTACGCAGCGTGTTACCATCGCTTGGCAAGGTGCGCTCGATCAAGGACATCCAAGACCGTATCGCCGAGCTCGCACGCGGCAAGAAACCCGGCGAGTGGATCGTCACCATGCCGATCGGCGACCCGCCCTACTATTTCGACGTGCCGGAAGTCCTCGCCGAGAAGCGCTGGCCAACACGGCAGGAGCTCGACGCTGCGGCTCCGAACAATCCAGTCTACATCCGCGCGATCTGGGGCTTTTGGCGCGGCACCACGCCGCTGGTCTCTTGCGCCAACACCGAAGCGCTGAAACGCGCCGGCATCACGCGTGATACGGCATCGCCAGTCGAGACGCTCACCATTCAGAAGGATGCAAATGGCGATCCGACCGGCGTCTTCATCGAGCAGGAGATGCAGCCGATCGCCGAGATGATCTGGTTCAAGCAGGCGACACAGTTCTCGCACGAAGACCGGCTGCGCGCATTGCCGTTATCGGCGAAGCAGTATCACAGCGTCGCAACCACCAGCGTGTTCGAGGGCCACGGCGCTGCGACCGAATTGCTGCGTGTCTACAAGGACGCTTATCAGGCCGGCACGCTGACGATGCGCACGACGCTGACCGTCAGCCCAAACTGGAAAGCCGCTGGCAATGCCCCGTTCGGCCCGCTGATCGAGGGCTGGGCCGGTTGGCTGCGTGAGCCGGGGCTCGGCAACGACTGGCTCAAGATGGGTGGACTCTATGTGCAAATGGGCCGCTCGCCGTCGGACAATCTGCGCGGCTCGGCTTCGCCCTACACCGGCTGGGCGGGCTTCAACTCCGACGCCGGGCTGCCGCGCGATCAACTGAAAGAAGTGCTGCTGCATTGCGCGGCGAATGGCATTCGCGTCACGGCGATCGCGGGCGGTGGCGGGCTCGGCATGCTCGATCTCTACGAGGAGATC
Organism: Pseudomonadota bacterium; assembly: GCA_040756555.1. Classification (GTDB taxonomy): domain Bacteria; phylum Pseudomonadota; class Alphaproteobacteria; order Rhizobiales; family Xanthobacteraceae; genus Z2-YC6860. The sequence continues at coordinate 132,718 of JBFLYS010000012.1, forward strand.
GACCGCCAAATTCCATTGAAAGGCCGCCGCTGGATGCTGAGCCACGTCGCAGTCATCTCGCCACGCGATGTCGAGCGGATCGCACGCATGGGTCTCGTGCTGACAACGCACACCAACGCCTATCTCTACAAGGCGCTCGACGTGACCGCGTCGCGCTTGCCGCCGGAACGCTACGACGAGATCGTGCCGCTCAATGCGCTGCGAGAGGCCGGCATCACCGTGTCGCTCGCAACCGACAACGTGCCGATCTCGCTGTGGCTGCCGGTGCAGCAGACGGTCGTGCGCAAGGACTTCAAGTCGAACCGCGTGGTGGGCGAGAAGCAGGCGCTGTCGCGCATTGAGGCGCTTCGCTGCGCGACGGCAAATGGCGCCTATATCTCCTTCGATGAGAGCAAGAAGGGCACGCTTGAAGCCGGCAAGTTCGCCGATCTCGCGGTGCTGAACTCAGATCCGCTGACGGTCGAGGCGGATAAGCTGTCCGAGACGACGTCGCTGATGACCATGGTCGGCGGCAAGATCATGCACGAAACGCCGAACTGGAACGGCTGAAAACCACGGTTTACGCGCCAGAAAGGCCGATGGCAATATACTTGACTTTGTCAAGTAATTGGCCAACCTTATCGCCATGACAGCCTTGGCCCGCCAAGACACCCAGAACCACGGTTTGCAGGAACGCGTCGCTGCGGTGCGGCGCTTCAACCGCTTCTACACGCAATACATCGGCGTGCTGCACGACGGCTGGCTGGACAGTCCGTTCTCGCTGACTGAAGCGCGCGTGCTTTACGAGATCCGCAAGCGTGACGGTGCGACGGCCACGGAAATCGGGCGCGACCTCGGCCTCGACGCGGGGTACATGAGCCGCATCCTCCGCCACTTTCAGAAGTCCGGGTTCGTCCGAAAGGAAAAATCATCCGAGGACGGGCGGCAGAGCTTCCTGTCTTTGACCGCACGCGGAGAAAAAGCATTCGCGCCGCTCGAAGCGCGGACCTTGAGCCAGGTCGGTGGAATGCTGGGCCGCCTGAGCGAACCACAGCAGGATCATCTGGTCGAGGCGCTGCGGACCGCCGAAGAGCTGATGTCCGAACGCCCCAAAGCCGCGGATGTTATCCTGCGCGAACCCAAACCTGGCGACCTCGGCTGGATCGTCGAGCGTCACGCTGTGCTCTATGAGCAGGAGTTCGGCTGGACAGGAAACTTCGAAGGCATTTGTGCGCAGATCGTCGCCGATTTCCAGAACAAATACGATCCGGCGCGCGAGCGCTGTTGGATCGCCGAGGTCGGAGGCCAACGGGTCGGGTCGGTTTTCCTGGTGAAGGACTCCGACAGTGTCGCTCGCATTCGCTTGTTGTTGGTCGAGCCGTCGGCCCGCGGGCTCGGCATCGGCAAGCGACTGACTGACGAATGCGTGCGTTTCTCGCGTGAATGCGGCTATCGAAGCATCACGCTATGGACGCACAGCATCCTCACCGCCGCTCGGCACATCTATGCGCAGGCCGGCTTCAAGCTGACCTCCAGCGAGAAGAAAAAAAGCTTCGGCAAGGACGTCGTCAGCGAATATTGGGATCTGGCACTTTGAATGCGCCGCGGCCCTTGCGAAGACGCCGCGAGGCCGAAAGCTTCCATCGCGATGAACCGCTCCCGCCCTGCCCGCCACCGCCACCGCCACCGCCATGCGAATTCCTGCATCGATCGGTGCTGCAAGACCCAGCGTTCAGCGCGCGGATCAAGCGCGGAGCGCATTTGAGGCGCAACGAAGCGATCCGCGACGCGCTTGCGTCGCTCGCACGCTGGATCATCCGCAGATAGTGATGAACTAGACCGTCGCGCCCTTCGCTTTCGCCCGGCGCAGGTGCTCATCGAGACGCGGCATGATCTCGACGAAGTTGCACGGCCGGTAGCGATAGTCGAGCTGATGGACGAGAATCTCGTCCCAGGCATCGCGGCAAGCACCGGGGGAGCCAGGCAGACAGAAAATATAGGTCGCGCCGGCGACACCTGCCGTTGCGCGCGTCTGAATGGCCGAGGTCCCGATTTTGGCGTGGCTCACCAGCAAAAAGAGCGTCGCGAACCCTTCCATCTTCTTCTCGAACAGCGGCTCGACCGCCTCGGGCGTCACGTCGCGGCCGGTGAAGCCGGTGCCGCCGGTCGAGATGATCACGTCGATTGCGGGATCGGCGATCCAGGCACGCATTTGCGTGCGGATTTCCTCGACGTCGTCCGGCACGATGGCGCGGGCCGCCACCGCATGTCCGGCCTTCTCGATCCGTTCGGCCAGCGTCGCGCCGGATTTGTCATCCGACAGAACGCGCGTGTCCGATACCGTCAACACGGCCATCTTCAACGGCACGAAGTGCCGGCTCTCGTCGATTCCCGGCATTCGCGATCAGACCTGACCGCCGAACGTGTTGCAGGCCGCAACTGACCCCTGCTGGAAGCCGACCGAGAACCAGCGTTTGCGCTGTTCGGACGTTCCGTGGGTGAAGCTGTCCGGCACCACACGCCCCTGCGCCTTGCGCTGGAGCATGTCGTCGCCGATCGCCGAGGCCGTCTGCAACGCGGCGTCAACATCGCCCGGATCGATGAACTTCCAGCGCTGCTCGGCACGGTTCGCCCAGATGCCGCCGAAGCAGTCGGCCTGAAGCTCGACCCGCACCTGGATGCGATTCGCTGCGGCGCGGTCGCCACCGAGCTGGCGTTGTTGCTGCTGCGCCTTCGGCAGGATACCGAGCAGGTTTTGCACGTGATGACCGACCTCGTGCGCGATCACATAAGCCTGTGCGAACTGGCAAGCCTTGCCATTGCAACCGCGGAATCGCACCTCAAGATCGCGGAAGAAGGAGGTGTCGAGATACACAGTGCTGTCATTGGGACAGTAGAACGGACCCATCGCGCTCACTGCATCGCCGCAGCCTGAACGCGTTCCGCCCGAGAACATCACGAGTTTCGGTGCGCGGTATGTGAGTCCTTCCTTGGTGAAGACGTCCTTCCACACTGCGTCGGCGGAACCGAGCACCGCCGCGACAAACTTGCCGGTGTCGTCCGTCGGTGTGCCGGTACGGCCACTCGGACTCGATGGACGGTATTGCTGCTCATGCGAGCCGCCACTGCTGGTGAGAATTTCCGCACCGCTGATGAGCAAGCGCGGATCGATGCCGAGCGCCCAGCCGATCAGGCCGAGAACGATGACACCGCCGATGCCGAGCCCACCACCGCCCATCGGAAATCCGCCGCCACCGCCGGAATATCCGCCGCTGTCGTCGCCACGCCGGTCTTCAACATTCTCGCTCTGAGGCAGGTCGTCCCAGCGCATTTTTCAAATCTCCATCGTCCCACCCGGCAAATCTTGCCGAGCACCGAGGCGTAAGTCCACTCACGAACACTTCGGCGCAATAAGAACTGCACCGAACTCGCTTCGTTCCATATGGTTTGCAACGAGTTGGCAGAAAAAAGGCGAATAGACCATCAACCGAATTTTTACCTTGGGAGACGAGTATGTGGCCAGTCGGTTGTAGGTCCCGCGTCGCCGACCGCGTCGCCTGAGTTCAGAGTTCTGAGTATGGGTGTGTCGCGTCGCGGGGCGTCCCTTAGGACGCCCCGCTTCACATCAGAGTCCGGCCCTTCCGCTCGCATCCTCATCGGGGATTGCGTTGCCGAGATGGCAAAACTGCCGGCAGAGTCGGTCGATCTCGTATTCGCCGACCCTCCTTATAATTTGCAGCTTCAGGGCGATCTGAAACGCCCCGATGACAGCCGCGTGGACGCGGTCGACGATGCTTGGGATCAGTTCTCCAGCTTCGCTGCCTACGACGAATTCACCCGCGCCTGGCTTAACGCCTGCAAGCGTGTGCTGAAGCCTGCGGGCACGATCTGGGTGATCGGATCGTATCACAACATTTTCCGCGTCGGCACGGTCCTTCAGGATCTCGGCTTCTGGATCCTGAACGACGTAGTATGGCGCAAGACCAACCCGATGCCGAACTTCCGCGGCCGCCGCTTTACCAACGCTCACGAGACGCTGATCTGGGCGTCGCGCGACCAGGAAGCACGCGGCTACACGTTCAATTATGAAGCGTTGAAGGCCGGCAATGAGGATATTCAGGTCCGTTCCGACTGGACCATTCCTCTCTGCACCGGCTCCGAGCGCATCAAGGGGCAGGACGGCAAGAAGCTGCATCCGACCCAGAAGCCGGAAGCGCTGCTTGCCCGCGTGATCCTCTCAAGCTCACGCCCGGACGATCTTGTGCTCGATCCGTTCAACGGCACCGGCACCACCGGCGCGGTCGCCCGCCACCTCGGCCGTCGCTACATCGGCATCGAGCGCGATCAGAACTATGCCAAGGCCGCCTTGAAGCGCATTGAAGACGTGCAGCCGCTCGAAGCGCCGACACTCGTGCCGTTCATGACAGCGCGCGAAGCGCCGCGTGTGCCGTTCGCACAACTCCTCGAACGTGGCCTGATTTCGCCGGGCGCTAAGCTCGTCGACTCCAAGAAACGCCACAAGGTGCTCGTGCGCGCCGACGGTGCGGTTTCGCTCGGCGAGCAGGTCGGCTCGATCCATCGCATGGGTGCGGTGGCGCAGGGCCTCGATGCCTGCAACGGCTGGACCTTCTGGCACCTCGAAACGCCGAAGGGCCTGATCTGCATCGACGACCTGCGCGGAAAAATCCGCGCCGAGATGGCAGACGCCTGAGGTCCGGGCGGGATCACCCGCCCTTCACACCCTGCGTGTTCACGTAGAGCGAATAGACCGAATGGCTCGCCGCCATGAACAGGCGGTTGCGCTTGACGCCACCGAAGCAGAGGTTGGGACAACGCTCGGGCAGCGCGATGAAACCAATCGGCTTGCCGGTCGGGTCAAAAATTTTGACGCCGTCCTGCTCGCTGCTCATGCCCCAGCCACACCACAGATTGCCGTCCACGTCGACGCGGAAACCGTCCGGCGTGCCTCCGGGTTCGGCGTTGATGAAGGGGCGCTTGTTGGCGAGCTTGGTGCCGTTGTCAGTCACATCGAAGACTTGGATGACACGCGGGTTCAGTGCGGCTTCGACGACATAGAGCTTCGACTCATCTGGTGAAAAGGCGAGCCCGTTCGGACGGTTGACGTCGCCAGTCACGACTGCGAGCTGACCGGACTTGTCCAAGCGATACACGTTGGTCGGCAACTCTGGCGTTGCGACGTGCCCCTCGTAGTTGCCGAGAATGCCAAACGGAGGATCGGTGAACCACACCGAGTCGTCCGACTTCACCACCACATCGTTGGGCGAGTTGAGAGGCTTGCCGCTGAACTTGTCGGCCAGCACCGTGATCGTGCCGTCATATTCGGTGCGGGTGACGCGCCGCGTGTCGTGCTCGCATGTGATGAGGCGGCCCTGACGATCGCGTGTGTTGCCGTTGGCGTTGTTCGATGGCTTGCGGAAGATGCTCGTGCGGCCGGTTTCTTCGTCCCAGCGCATGATTCGGTTGTTCGGGATGTCGCTCCAAAGGAGATAACGCCCGTCGCCGAAATAGACCGGCCCTTCGTTCCAACGGCAGTTGGTTGCGATCCGCTCCACGCCCGCGAGCAAGAGGCGATATTTGTTGAAGCTCGGATCGAGCACCTGGATAGCCGGATCGGGATAACGCTCGCTCGGCGCCCACGCGCCAAATGCTGAACTGCTCAAGCTCACCGCCGCCGCGGCTGCGCCCGCGCCGGCCAGCAATTCACGCTTGCTGATCTGCATATTGTCGCTCCCCAGAATGATCGGCCGTAGACCGGCCTTCGTATGATCGAAGGCTAGCATGCCCGGAGAACGACGCAGCAGCGATTATCCGCGCGAAGTTATCCGCCTATGGCGCCCTGCGTGTTCACATAGAGCGCATAGACCGAGTGACACGCCGCCATGAACAGGCGGTTGCGCTTCGGCCCGCCGAAGCAGACGTTGGCGCAGCGTTCGGGCAGGCTGATGTGGCCGATCGGATCGCCCTTTGGATTGAAGATGCGAACGCCGTCGAGTTCGCCGGAGCCCATGCCCCAGCCGCACCAGAGATTGCCCTCGACATCGATGCGGAAGCCGTCCGGCGTTTCGTCCTTCGAGCATTTGATCAGGACGCGCCCGTTGGAAATCTTCTCACCGTTCACGTCGAAGGCGTAGATCGCCCGGATGCCGGGCTGGCTCTCGATTACGTAGAGCAACTTCTCATCGGGCGAGAAAGCAAGCCCGTTCGGGCGCTGCACCAGACCTTCGGTCGCGACCGCCGCCTTCCCGGTCTTGCCGTCGATCCGATAGACGCGCTGCGGCAATTCCTGCTCACCGAGTTCGCCGTTCCAGTTGCCGGCGATGCCCGCCGTCATGTCGGTGAACCAGATCGAGTCGTCCGACTTCACCACCACGTCATTCGGACCTGAGATGCGCTTGCAGTCGAAGCGGTCCATCAGCACGATGACCTTGCCGTCGTATTCGGTGCGGGTGAGACGCCGCCCGTGTTCGGCGGTGACGAGGCGGCCCTGCCGGTCGCGTGTATTGCCGTTCGCGTAGTTCGAGGGCTTGCGATAGACCGACGTCGCGCCAGTCTCTTCATCCCAGCGCATGATGCGGTTGTTGGGAATGTCGCTCCACAGGAGACACCGCGCGTCGCCGAAATAGACCGGACCTTCTGCCCAGGCATAACCTTGAGAAATCCGCTCCACGCTCGCGAGCGGAAGGCGATACTTCTCGAAGCTGTGGTCCAGGATCCTCACCGCCGGGTCCGGCACGCGCTCGTTCAAAACCACCTGCGGCACGATTGTCGGATGCATATGTCTCCCCTTCATTTCCGCCGGAAGCATAGCAGGACTGCCGGGCCGTGAAGCCCCTGCCCAAGCCCCGACCCGATGCTATAGTTCGCACCTCAACGCCGTCCGGGAATGCGCCATGAACACCATGCAGAGTTTCGACCGCGCCGCCGAAGACCTCGGCAACTCCATTCACCTCGAGCACGTCAACGTCGCGATCCCCGATCAGCGCATTGCGTCGCTGTTCTACGGCGCCGGCCTCGGCCTCACACGCGATCCGTATCTGATGGTGATGGACGACAACATGTGGATGAACGCCGGCCGCAGCCAATTCCACCTGCCGACCGGCAAAGCGCAGGTGCTGCGCGGCAAGACCGGGCTCGTCGTTGAAGGCCGCGAAGCATTGCTGGAACGTCTCGCGCGTGTGAAGCCGAAGCTCGTTGACACCAAATTCGCCTACAGCGAGCACAACGACTACGTCCAGGCCACCTGCCCCTGGGGCAACACCATCCGGGTGCACGAACCCGACGCGGCGCGGTTCGGCCGCATCGCGCTCGGCATTCCCTATGTCGAATTCGATGTGCCAGTCGGCGCCGCGAAAGGCATCGCGAAGTTCTATCGCGAAATGATCGATGTGCCCGCTGAGGTCGTGAACGGCGACGGCACGACGGCGAAGGTGACCGTGGGCAAGCAGCAGTATCTGATGTTCCGCGAGACCGACAAGCCGCTGCCGGACTTCGACGAGCACCACGTGCAGATCTACGTCGTGAACTTCTCCGGCCCGCACAAGCGGCTCGGCGAGCGAGGCCTCGTCAACCGCGAGGACAACCAGTACCAGTATCGCTTCCGCGATATCACCGATCTCGATACCGGCAAGCACCTGTTCACGATCGAACATGAGGTGCGCAGCCTCACCCATCCGATGTGCCTGCGTACGCTTGTCAACCGCAATCCCGTGCAGACCGCGCGCAACTACTCGCACGGCCACGACGGCGTGGCGTGGGCGATGGAGCCGATGCACTACGACGATCAGCGCGAGCGGCTGCGCATGCAGCAGATGCAGGCAGCGGCGAAGGCAAATTAATCGGCGCTTAGCGCGCCGCCGTCACCTGGATCTCGATCATCTTCGCGGGCGATTGCAGCCGCGCCTCGATGCAAGCGCGCGCCGGCGTCTGTCCCGGCACCACCCAGGCGTCCCAGACCTTGTTGAATTCGTCGACCACGCGGATGTCCTGAAGCCAGATCACCGCCTGAAGCAGCTTCGATTTGTCGGTGCCGCCCTGTTTCAACAGCCCGTCGATGCGCGCGAGGATTTCTGCGGTCTGCTCGCCCACGCTCTTGCCAACGGTCGCCTCCGCCGTCAGCCCGGCCAGATAGACGGTGTCGTTGTGCACGACGACGCGGCTCATGCGCGGGCCATTCTCAAAACGCTGGATGGTCATTCTCGTTTCTCCCGGTTGATCGGATTGCAGAGCGCCGGACGCGGCGTAGGATAAGCGGAACCGCCTCAGCCCATTTCGGGCAAAAGACAGCGACTGATCAAGGGAGAAACGTGTCGCAATGGCCAAACTTACCCAAGGCCCCGATCTCAACGTGAAGAAGCCGAAGTTCGTTGCCCCTCCGGGTGCCTGCGACGCACATATCCATCTGTTCGGGCCGGCCGCGAAATATCCTTTCGCATCGGACAGCCCTTACACCGCCCACGACGCGCTGCCCGAAGACTTCTTCAAACTGCAAGACAAGCTTGGGCTCGCCACGGGGGTGATCGTCAGTCCTGGAGGCTATGGCCGCAACTCCGCGATGCTTTCCGACGCGCTCGCCAAATATCCCGACCGTTTCCGCGGCATTGCGCTCATGGCGGACGACGCACCGGCCTCGGAATTCGCGCGGCTAACCAAGCTCGGCGTGAAGGGCATGCGCATGATGAGCGCCAAGCGTGGCCAGCACGTCCCGAACTACGCGGTGGAGCCCGCCAAGCGCGGTGCCGACCACGGCTGGCATGTGCAGTTCTATCCTCACGGCACGGACATCGTGGACTACGCCGACAAGCTTCTCGCGCTGCCGAACGATATCGTGCTCGACCATTTCGCCAGCATCCCGGCGGATGGCGGCGTCGATCAGCCCGCGGTGAAGGCGGTTCTGAAGATGCTCGACACCGGCCGCGTGTGGTTGAAGCTTTCCGGCCCCATGCGCTGCACCAAACAGAACCTGCCCTACCCGTCGGTGACCCCGCTCGCACATCTGTTCGTGAAGCATGCGCCGGAGCGGATGGTGTGGGGATCGGACTGGCCGCACGTCAATCTCGACGACCGCGAGATGCCGAACGACGGCGACCTGCTCGATCTGCTGCTGGCCTGGGTGCCGGATACGGCGACACGCAACCGCATCCTCGTCGACAATCCGAATAAGCTCTACGGCTTCAAGTAGGACGTTCGGGCTTAAGGCCTGCGTGGACCACGATCTTGCGCATGACGTTGGGCAGCGCTTCGCCGTGCAATTGCGCGCGCGCGACCCAACGCATACCGGCCGGCGCCTTGGTCTTGGCGGGCACGCTCGCGACGTAGACCGATTGCTGCAACGGGAAATGCGTGAAGCCATGCTCGACGACACCGGGCACGCGCTTCCACTTCGCCTTCAGTGGAGCGTGGTCGAGCGCGTTGTCCTCGTCGAAGTCATGCGCCCACGCCGTCGAAGGCACCTCGGTCATGCCACCGAGCAGGCCCTTCTCCGGCCGGCTGCGCACCAGCACATGACCGTCGGCGCGCACGACAACGAAAGATGCGCCACGACGCAGCTTGCCTTCGACCTTCGGCGCTTTGCGCGGAAACGTCTCCTGATCGCCGCGCTCGCGCGCTGCGCATGAATTCATCCAGGGGCAGATGCCACACGCCGGTTTCTTCGGCGTACAGATCGTCGCGCCGAGATCCATCATCGCCTGCGTGAAGTCGCCCGGCCGTTTTGCGGGAACGAGCGTCTCCGCATACTTCTTGATCTCGACCTTCGCCGCCGGAAGCTCGGTCTCGACGGCGAACAGTCGGGCGATCACGCGCTCGATGTTGCCGTCAATCGCCACCGCCCGCTGGTCGAACGCAATCGCCGCGATCGCCGCCGCGGTGTAAGCGCCGATGCCCGGCAGCGCGCGAAGCCCTTCTTCCTGGTCCGGAAAAACCCCGCCGTGATTGTCCGAAACCGCCTTCGCACAGGCGTGAAGGTTGCGTGCCCGCGCGTAGTAGCCGAGCCCGGCCCACGCCTTGAGCACATCGTCGAGCGGCGCGTCAGCGAGCTTGTGCACCGTCGGCCAGCGTTTGAGAAACCCGATGTAGTACGGAACGACCGCCTTCACCGTCGTCTGTTGGAGCATGACCTCCGACAGCCAGACATGATACGGGTCGGCCGTGACACCCTCCGCACGCCAAGGCAACCGGCGGCGATGCTTGTCGTACCAGGCGAGCAATGCTTTGGGATCGGGCGAGCCGATTTCAGCGCCGCGCTGTTTCCGAACCGCCCCGCCTGCTAATCTCATGCGCCGTATATAGGGCAGAGCCGAACGCCGTGAACAAGCCCAGACAAGCCCGCTCCCTGTCCGAACTCACATCCGGCGTGTTCGCCGATGCGTTCAAGAAGCAGGGCTTCGCCTCGACCGAGCTTGTGACGCGCTGGGCCGAGATCATCGGGCCCGAGATCGCAGCCCATGCGGAGCCGTTGAAGGTGCAATGGCGGCGCGTGCCCGAGGGCGATACGCCCGAACCAGCCACCCTGGTCCTTCGGGTCGAGGGACCGATGGCGCTGGAAATCCAGCATTCGTCGAGCGTGATCCTGGAGCGGGTGAACCGCTTCTTCGGCTGGCAGGCGGTCGGCAAGCTTGCGTTCCGCCAAGCGCCGCTGACCCGCCGTCCCGTCAAGCGCAAACTGCCCAAGCTCGACGCGGAGAAGACCGCCCGCGTCGCGGCCACCCTAACCAACGTGTCGGATGACAAATTGAAGATGGCGCTGGCCCGCCTTGGAGCGGCAACCAAACGCAACTAAATAAACGGCAATCTGGCTTTACGCCGATCAACGGAACGTGACCCCAACGGCGCAGCAGCCCTTGGCTACGCGGCCCGCCAATGCCACATTCGCGCCGCATAGGACCGGTGCCGGAATGGCCAACCACGGAGTTTTTAAGTGATCACTCGTCGGGAATTCGTCGCGGGCGTAAGCGTTGTCGCTGTCGCCGCCGCGCTGGACCTCAACCTCGGTTCGCCGGCCCTCGCGCAGGAGGTCTCCACCGCCGAGCTGATGCAGCCGAGCCCGCTCGGCGACTGGTCCATGGGCAAGGACGACGCGCCGGTCACCGTCGTCGAATACGCCTCGATGACGTGCAGCCATTGCGCCGCCTTCCACAACAACACCTATCCCGAGCTGAAGAAGCGCTACATCGACACCGGCAAGGTCCGGTACATCATGCGCGAATTCCCGCTCGATCCGCTTGCCGCGGGTGCCTTCATGCTCGCGCGCTGCGCCGGCAAGGATAAGTACTACCCGATGATCGAAACGCTGTTCCACCAGCAGCAGACGTGGGTGGTGCAGAAGCCGATCGAGCCGCTGCTCGCCATTGCCCGGCAGGCCGGTTTCAGCCAGCAGAGCTTCGACGCCTGCCTGAAAGACCAGAAGATGCTGGAAAGCATCGAGGCGGTCCGCAACCGCGCCACCGAGAAGTTCGGGATCAACTCGACGCCGACCTTCTTCATCAATGGCAAGAAATTCCAGGGCGCGATGTCGATCGAGGACATGGCCAAGGCCATCGACCCGTTGATCAAGGCCTGACGCCCTTACTCGTGTCGCGGGGAAACGCCGCGAATCAGTTGCCGCGTCACTGTCATAATGCTGCCTCAGGCGCGATCCAACTGGACCGCGCCTGAGGCGTTTCCAACAACCTGCGGGCGACCGCGAATCGGTCGCTATTGCGTTGATTGAACGCGTGAAATCCCAGGCGCCATCTAGGAAAGCCGGGATAAGCCCAAGCTTTCCGTTGCCGAGCGGCGCCTTAAATTTCATTGTCCGGCGTGATCGCTGAACCCTCACCTCGCGGCCCTGGCAGGCCCGGGAACTGAAGGAAATGCCCCTTTTTGTGGGCGCTCATTGGAACTGAACTGGCATGAAGCTCACGCGTCTGCGGCTGCTCGGATTCAAGTCCTTCGTCGAACCGACAGACTTCCTCATCGAGCCCGGCCTGACCGGCGTCGTCGGCCCAAACGGCTGCGGCAAGTCGAACCTCGTCGAAGCGCTCCGCTGGGTGATGGGCGAGACCTCGTTCAAATCCATGCGCGCGTCCGAAATGGACGACGTGATCTTCGCCGGCACCAACAACCGGCCGCCGCGCAACACCGCCGAGGTGTCGATCCGCATCGACAACACCAAGCATCAGGCGCCCGCGCAGTTTAATGAGTCCGACACGATCGACGTGACGCGTCGCATCGAGCGCGAAAAGGGCTCGGTCTACCGCATCAACGGCAACGACGTGCGCGCCCGCGACGTCACCACGCTGTTCGCCGATGCCTCGACCGGCTCGCGTTCGCCTGCCCTCGTCCACCAGGGCCGCATCGGCGAGATCATCCAGGCCAAGCCCGAACAGCGCCGCCGCGTGCTTGAAGAGGCCGCCGGCATCTCCGGTCTGCATGCCCGCCGTCACGAGGCGGAGCTGCGCCTGAAAGCCGCCGAAGCCAACCTCACCCGCGTCGAAGACGTGGTGAAGCAACTCGACAGCCAGATGGATGCGTTGAAGCGTCAGGCCCGTCAGGCCGTGCGCTACAAGAACGTGGCCGCCGAGCTGCGCAAAGTCGAGGCGACGTTCCACTACATGCGCTGGATTGGCGCGCAGGCCGAGGTCATCAACTCCGATCAGGCCAAGGATCTGAGCGTCCGCACCGTCGCCGACGCGACCATCGCCCAGACCGAGGCCGGCAAGGCCCGCGAGACTGCCGCCGAAGCCGTGCCGCCGCTCCGCGAGGCCGAGGCCCGCGCTGCCGCAGCGCTCCAGCGCCTCATCATCGCGCGCGACACGCTCGATGCCGAAGAAACCCGTGCCAAGGAACGGCTCGCCGAACTCGAACGCCGCCTGACCCAGTTCGAAGGCGACACTGCCCGCGAACGCGCTCACGCAAGCGATGCAGAAGCTGCGCTGACCAAGCTCGCTGAAGAAGAGGAATTGCTGAAGCATGAGGCGCTCGCGAGCGCCGAAAGCCGCGCGGGTGTGGAGCAGCGCGTCACTGAGGCGGATGCCGTGGTCTCCGCCGTTGAAAAAACCTTCAGCGAGTTGACCGCAGCCCTCGCCGAACTCACCGCCAGCCGCAACCAGCTCGCCGCCGCGATCAAAGCCGAGTCCGAGCGTATCGCGCGTTTCGATGGCGAACTCGCCAACATCGAAGCCGGTCTTGCCGCGGCGGCCGAAAGCCGCCCAGACCTCGAAGCGATGGCGGCGGCGGCAGAAACAGCGATGACTGCTGTCACGCAAGCCGGTGAAGCGGCCGTCGCCGCCGAAGCCGCTCACGCGAGCGCGCGCAAGACACTCGAAGGTTCGCGCTCTCCGCTGAGCGAGGCCGAACGCGCCGCGCAGCGCCTTGAGACCGAAGCGAAGACGCTGATGAAGCTCCTCGCCGTCGAGACCAAGAGCATGTGGCCGCCGGTGATGGACAGCATCCAGGTCGAGAAGGGCTACGAGCTCGCGCTCGGCGCCGCCGTCGGCGATGATCTCGAAGCGCCGGTCGACCAGACCAATCCGATCCGCTGGATGGGCGCCGCGGTCGATCCGTCCGATCCCGCGCTGCCCGAGGGCGCAGAGCCGCTGTCCGCGCAGGTGATGGCGCCGCCGGAGCTGGCGCGCCGCCTCAACCAGATCGGCGTCGTTTCGCGCGCCGACGGTCTGCGCCTCGCCGCGCTGCTGAAACCCGGCCAGCGCCTTGTGTCGCGTGAAGGCGATCTGTGGCGCTGGGACGGCTTCGCCACCGACGCCCACGCGCCGACCGGCGCCGCCCGCCGTCTCGCCGAGCGCAGCCGCCTCGCCGACATCGACGGCGAATTGGTAACGGCTCGCGCCGAGGTCGAAGCCCGCCGCGCCGAGGTCGAGACCGCTCAAGCTGCGCTCGCCGCGGCCGCTTCGGCCGAAACCGCTGCCCGCGAGCAAGCCCGTGCGGCGCAGCGCGAAGCCGACAGCGCCCGCGATCTGCACGCCGCCGCCGAGCGCGACGTCGCCCGCAACGCCGCCCGCATCTCGGCGCTGACGGAAGCGAAATCCCGCATCGTCACGGGCCGCGAGGAAGCGGCCTCCGCCCAGCTAACGGCGGAGACGTCTCTCGGCGCCCTGCCGACTGCACTCGAGCTGGAAGAAAAGCTCGCAGCGATCCACACCGAGATCGAAGGCAAGCGCACCCGCCTGGCCGAAGCCCGCGCCGAAGCGCAGGCGCTGGCCCGCGAAGCCGAGCAGGCCGACCGCCGCCTCGCGGCGATCGGAAACGACCGCAGGGCCTGGAGCGACCGCCGCGACGGCGCGCAGGCGCAGATCGCGACGCTGGAGACTCGCTGCGATGAGGCCCGCCAGGAGCACGCCTCGCTCGTGGATGCCCCCGCCGCATTCGCCGAGAAGCGCCAGGCGATGATCTCCGAAGTGGAGGCCGCGGAAGCGAGCCGCCGCGAAGCCGCCGACAAACTCGCAGAGGCCGAGAATGTGCTCGGCCAGGCCGACCGCACGGTCCGCGCCGCGATGGAGTCGCTCGGCGCCGCCCGCGAGGAAGCCGCACGCGCAGCCGAACGCGTCGAGGGTGCCAAGCGCCGCCTCGAAGACGTCACGCACGAAATCCGCGAGATGATGGAGATCGAGCCCGAAGGCATCGCGGAAGCCGCGGGCATCGACACCAACGCTGAATTGCCGGACGTCGCCACCGTCGAATCCGACCTCGAACGGCTGCGCCGCGACCGTGAGCGGCTCGGCGCAGTGAACCTGCGCGCCGAAGAGGAACTGCGCGAGGTCGAGACCCAGCACACCACGCTGACCGCCGAGCGCGACGATCTCGTGGAAGCCATCAAACGGCTGCGCCAAGGCATCGTGAACCTGAACAAGGAAGCGCGCGAACGGCTCCTCACCTCGTTCGAGACCGTGAACAACCACTTCAAGCGGCTGTTCACCGAGCTGTTCGGCGGCGGTAGCGCAGAACTTCAGCTCATCGAGCACGACGATCCGCTCGAGGCCGGCCTCGAAATCTTCGCCAAGCCCCCGGGCAAGAAGCCCGCTACGCTCTCGCTGCTCTCGGGCGGTGAGCAGGCGCTGACCGCGATGGCGCTGATCTTCGCGGTGTTCCTCACCAATCCCGCGCCGATCTGCGTGCTGGACGAAGTCGACGCGCCGCTCGACGATCACAACGTGGAGCGCTTCTGCGATCTGCTCGACGAGATGATCCGCTCGACCGACACGCGCTTCGTGATCATCACGCACAACCCGATCACCATGGCGCGCATGAACCGCCTGTTCGGCGTCACCATGGCCGAGCGCGGCATCTCGCAACTGGTCTCGGTCGACCTTGAGGCCGCGGTGAAGATCCGCGACGCGAGCTAAACTCGCGGACCACGGCGGAAGAAACAAAAGAGGGCGGCCAATGGGCCGCCCTTTCTTATTCGGATACCGCCTCGCCCATCTTTAGGCCAACCGGCGGCAATGTGGCATCGGCAAGCCAAGCTTCCCGTCTGGTCCACATGTGAATCTGCCCGCAGTGCGGACAGCTCAACTCAGCTTGCACATAGGGCAGACGTTCGAAATCCGAAACTTCGGTTTCGATTTCCGTTGAAACCGACTGCCCCGTCTTCGGACAACGGATCATCACCGTCCCCATATACCCCCTCCGTCACCCCGGTCCGTTATCGTTCATAGAAGCAAGCCGTGACGCACCTGTGGCGAGAGTGGGGCCGGTACCAAGGTGTGGCAATTCTGTGGATAAGTGATTTCTCGCAAAATTCTCAGGAACCAAACGTCAGCCGCCGCGTTGCGCCCATGTAACCGCCGGGCGGCTCCCCCCAACCCCCCGAACAGCTGTCCGGCGAACCGACCCCAGGCCCAAGCCTGGGGTCTTTTTTTGTCTGCGAAGCGCTGAACCTTCTGCCGCATTGCGGCGACAAAGGTACGATCGTGTGGGCCGCCTCCCGGCGGCCGTTTTATGCGCTACGCTGCCCTCATCCGTCCTCCAGGAGCCAAACCAATGTCCACCACCGGCTGGGTCGTCCTCGGCGTCATCGTCGTTTTCGTTCTGTGGATCATCATGATCTACAACGGGCTGGTCGCGATGCGGCAGCGCGTCGGCCAGGCGTTTTCCGACATCGACGTGCAGCTCAAGCAGCGGCTGGACCTCATTCCGAACCTCGTCGAGACGGTGAAAGGCTACGCGGCGCATGAGCGCGGCACGCTCGAAGCCGTGGTGCAGGCGCGCAACGCCGCGATCTCCGCCCGAAGCCAGGGCACGGGCTCGGACCAGCAGATCGCCGCCGAGAACCAGCTCTCCGGCGCGCTTCGTCAACTCTTTGCGCTGTCGGAAGCCTATCCGGACCTCAAGGCCAACCAGAACTTCCAGCAGTTGCAGAGCGAAATCTCGGACATCGAGAACAAGATCGCGGCCGCCCGCCGTTTCTTCAACAACGCTGTGCAGGAATACAACACCGGCATCCAGCAGTTCCCGGCGGCGCTGTTCGCCGGCTCGCTCGGCTTCCGCGAGAAGACCTTCTTCGAAGCCGGCGAGGAGCGTCAGGTGCTCGAGAAGGCGCCGCAGGTGAAGTTCTAACCCGCGCGGGGCGGCCGGCAGGAGCGCAGGATCATGGCGGCCGCCTACGGGCTCTACAGCCACATCCAATCGAACAAGCGGCGCTCCATCGCGCTGCTGATCGGGCTGTTCTTCCTCGTCTACCTCATGGTGTTCGCGGGCGCGCTGCTCGCGGAAGCCATGTCCTACGACGCCTCGCCGCAATGGCTGATCCGGCAGGCGTGGCGCGATCTGATCTGGGCGTCGCCGTTCGCGACCATCGGCACGATCACCTGGATCGTCATTGCCTACTGGTTCCATCAGTCGCTGATCGACGCCATCACCGGCGGGCACGAGGTCACACGCAAGGAGGAGCCTCGGCTCTACAATCTCCTTGAGAACATGTGCATCTCGCGCGGTATCCCGATGCCGAAGCTCAAGGTGATGGAGGACGACGCCCTCAACGCGTTCGCGAGCGGCCTCAACCAGAGCCAATATTCGATCACCGTCACCACCGGCCTCCTCAACGCGCTCGACGACGCCGAAATCGAGGCTGTGCTCGGTCACGAGCTGACCCACATCCGAAACGGCGACGTACGGATGCTGGTGATCGCGCTCGTCATCGCGGGCGTCGTCGGCTTCTTCGCCGAGATGATCTTCCGCCTGATGTTCCAGGGCGGCTTCCGCTTCGGCGGCGGACGCTCCAGCAGCGACAGCGACCGCGGCAAGGGCGGCGGCGGCCTCATCATCATTCTCGCCATCGCGCTGATCGCGGTGGCCTGGTTCCTCTCCATCGTGATCCGCTTCGCCCTCTCCCGCCGCCGCGAATTTCTCGCCGACGCGGGCTCCGTCGAACTGACCAAGAACCCCGACGCCATGATCTCGGCGCTCC
>JBFLYS010000013.1:0-110472 GCA_040756555.1 Pseudomonadota bacterium
TGGCGAAGCCGGACGCCGAGCGGCTTGTCGGCATGTTCGAGGCGATGGCCGAGCTTGAAGGTCTTTGTGCGGGTCTTGCCGCCGAACGGATGACCGGCGCCGAGCGCCGTGTGCTGGAAGCCGCGCACGAGGAGATGCGCGCGCTCATTCACGTCGGCGATCCGCAGCGCTTCCACGAGGTCAATGAGGCCTTCCACGGCGCGATCTACGCCGGAGCGCACAACACCTACCTCGCGGAATTGACGCTCGCCACGCGTGTGCGAGTGCAGCCGTTCCGCCGTGCCCAGTTCCGCAATCTCGGTCGGTTGTCGAAATCACACGCCGAGCACGATCAGGTGGTGACCGCGATCATGCGCGGCGACCGCGCCAAGGCCGCGAGCCTGATGCAGGCGCACATCGCGACCGTGCGCGATGAATACGAACATTACGTGGAGTCGCTTTAGCTCCGCCGCCGCCACCCACTCAGTGGGCACGTCACTGCCGCCACCCACTCCGCTGTTGCCACATACTCCGCTGTCATTGCCGGGCCGCCGCGCAGCGGCGTGACCCGGCAATCCAGCTCTTCCTTAGAGGGCTTTGCGCAAAGTGCTGGACCCCCGGGTCAAGCCCGGGGGTGACAGCGGTGTGTTGGATGAGTGCGGAGGTTAAGCCGCCGAAGTCTTGGCGCTCGCCAGATAAGCGCGCCAGCCGCCGAAGCTCGAAATATCCCGCGCGCCGTTGACCGCTTCCGGCTCGACGAGGAAGCCCTTCACCGTTCGCCCATCCGCTAGCCGCAATGTGCCGATCGCCATCGGGGACGGGAGCCCGGCGACGAACCGCCCGAAGCCATCCGCCGGCATCGCCCAGATTTCCAACGCAATGGACGCGCCTTCGCCCTTCGCCACGCGCACGAGGCCGGGCTTCGGCACGTCGGTCCCGGCCAACGCATAGAGCCTGTAGTCCGCCGCCGTTGTCGTCGCTTCGAGGAACCGCGCGCGCTCGTTCTTCAATTCACCATTCAGAGGCATCCCCGAGAGATGCGCGCCGACGACTGCAATCGCGATCTCCTCGGCATTCCGCACCGGCGGCAGCGGCGCGAGCGGCGGCTGCGGAATGTTCAGGGCACCCAGCGGTAGTTTGCTCTCGGAATGCAGCACGCGGCCGATGGAGGAGAGCAGCGCGTCGTGTCCGGATTGCGCCAGCAGCGTCACGCCGAACGCCACGTTGTTTGCGCCCATCGCCGATGGCACCGCAAGCCC
Source organism: Pseudomonadota bacterium (assembly GCA_040756555.1). GTDB lineage: Bacteria > Pseudomonadota > Alphaproteobacteria > Rhizobiales > Xanthobacteraceae > Z2-YC6860. The sequence continues at coordinate 1,239 of JBFLYS010000013.1, forward strand.
ACAGAGATCGAGCAGGTTCACGAAGTTGGTATAGGTGCCGAGCCGCGAGTTGAGCTGGATCGGATCGGCCAGCACCTGCTTTACGGTGTAGGCGGTCGGCGCAGTCGGTAGCAGCAAAGCGTCGATCTGCCGGAAGATCACGTCGCGCACGCGTCGCAGCTCTTCCAGCTTGTAGAGAGCGGTGAATGTATCGACCGCGCTCTGCCGCGCGCCCTGAAGCGTGATCTCCTTCGTCACCGGATGGATCGCATCGGGATCGGAGGCGAGCAGCGACTTCAGAACGATGTAGCGCTCCGCGACCCAAGGCCCGTCATACAGAAGCCGCGCGGTCTCGTAGAGCGGCTCGACATCGACCTCGACAATCTGCGCGCCGAGCGTGGCGCAGCGCGCAATCGCCGCGTCATAGTGCTTGGCGAAATCCTTGTCGCCGAAGAACAGCCGCTGGCCCGGGATCGGCACGCCGATCTTCAAACCCTTGGCGAACGCGCCAATCGGACCGAGCGGTTTGGCGCGCGAATAGGGATCGTTCACGTCGCTTCCGGCCATCGCGGCGAGCGCCGTCCAGGCATCGTCCGTCGTCAGCGCAAAGATCGACACGCAATCGAGCGAGCGGCACGCGGGAAGAACGCCCGCGGTCGAGACGAGTCCAAGGCTCGGTTTCAGCCCGACGATGTTGTTCAGTCCCGCTGGCACGCGGCCCGAACCCGCCGTGTCCGTGCCGAGCGACAGCGGCACGAGACCCGCGCCGACCGCGACCGCCGAGCCCGAGCTCGATCCGCCGGGCACCAGCTCCGGGTTGAGCGAGTTGCGTGGGATGCCGTAGGGCGAGCGCACGCCGACGAGCCCGGTCGCGAACTGATCGAGGTTGGTCTTGCCGACAACGATGGCGCCCGCTTTGCGTAGCCGCGCGACGGCAGTGGAGTCCTTGCTCGGCTGGTAGGAGAAGGCAGGGCAGGCGGCCGTGGTCGGCAGGCCCTGGACGTCGATGTTGTCCTTCACCGCGACCGGAATGCCGTAGAGCGGCAGGTCCTTGAGCGATGGGTCCTTGAGCGATGGGTCCTTGTCGCCCTTCGCCTCCAAAGCTTTCGCCTCGGCGATGGCCTCAGCCTCGTCGCGCAAACTGATGAAGACGGCCGGGTCGTTGTGCGCCTTGATCCGCGCGAAGCTCCGCGCCACGGTCTCGGAGGGCGTCATCGCCCCGGTCCGGTGGGCGTGCAGGATCGCGGCGACGGTCTCGGTCAAACCCAGGCTCCCCAACAGGCTCTCTCTATCCTTTGTGCGACAATTCCCGTGTCGCCTCAACACGTTCGGAGGGCTACGCGCGGTTTTCGACGCGCCGCCGAAGGGCTCGTCAGCCTGCGCCCAAAATTGAGGCAAACAGCCTCATCCCGACTGTCCCCAAGCCCTCTTCCTTTGGGTTCCGGTTGGCGCAAGGCTTGCAACATTCAGACCGGAACGGCCCGAACGTCAGTTACGTTGGGGCTCGGGCGGTGGGGGAGCATGCCGGTGCGCCTTGCGTTCGATGAGATGAAGGGGACAGACGGGCAGGTCCGCCCGGCCTACACCGAGCTGTCCAATTGGCTCGGTCAGGTGCCCACCGATGTCTTGGATTTTCGCCGGAAGGAGGCCGAGCTTCTGTTCCGCCGGATCGGCATCACCTTCGCGGTCTATGGTGAGGCCGATGCGCAGGAGCGGCTGATCCCGTTCGATGTGATCCCGCGCATCCTGTCGTCCGGCGAATGGAAGACGCTGAAGCGGGGCCTCGAGCAGCGGGTCAAGGCGCTCAATCTCTTTCTGAAGGACATCTACAACCGCCGCGAAATTCTCAAGGCGGGTGTCGTGCCGGAAGACCTTGTGTTCCAAAACCCCGTCTTTCGGCCGGAGATGAACGGCCAGAAGGTGCCGCACGACATCTACGTGCAGATCGCGGGCATCGACATCGTCCGCGTCGATGCCGACACCTTCTATGTGCTGGAGGACAACGCGCGCACCCCGTCCGGCGTCTCCTACATGCTGGAGAACCGCGAGATCATGCTGCGGCTGTTCCCGGAGCTGTTCTCGCGCCATCGCGTGGCGCCGGTCGACAACTATCCGGATGAGTTGCTCGCGACGCTGAAGTCGGTTGCTCCTGACGTCGCCGCGGGTGAGCCCACCGTCGTGCTGCTGACGCCCGGCGTCTACAACTCCGCTTATTACGAGCACTCGTTCCTCGCCGACAAGCTCGGCGTCGAGCTGGTCGAGGGCCGCGACCTCTTCGTGAAGAGCGGCATCGTCTATATGCGGACGACGCAGGGGCCCAAGCGCGTCGACGTGATCTACCGCCGCATCGACGACGACTTCCTCGATCCGCTGGCGTTCCGTCCCGACTCCGCGCTCGGCGTCGCGGGGCTGATGTCGGCCTATCAGGCCGGCAACGTCACGCTCGCGAACGCCGTCGGCACCGGCATCGCCGACGACAAGGCGATCTACAGCTACATGCCGGAGGTCGTGAAGTTCTATCTCGGTGAAGAGCCGATCCTGAAGAACGTGCCGACCTGGCGCTGCCGCGAGCCGGATCATCTGGCTTACGTGCTCGATCATCTCGAAGAGCTGGTGGTGAAAGAGGTCCACGGCTCCGGCGGCTACGGCATGCTGATCGGGCCGACGGCGGACAAGGCGCAGATCGCGGCGTTCCGCACCAAACTCAAGCTCGACCCGAAGGGCTTCATCGCCCAGCCGACGCTCGCACTCTCGACGTGTCCCACGTCCGTCGCGTCCGGCATCGCGCCGCGCCACGTCGATCTTCGCCCCTTCGTGCTCACCGGCCGCGACAAGATCCGCATCGTGCCGGGCGGGCTTACGCGTGTTGCGCTGAAGGAGGGCTCGCTCGTCGTGAACTCCAGTCAGGGCGGCGGCACCAAAGACACCTGGGTGCTGGATCGATGAGCGACATATTCGATGTCAGCACTCCCCTCCACCCACGCGCCACAAGCGCGTTCACGCGCGTCTTCGACGCGCTATGGCGCGTGGTGGGGAGGGGGCGGGGGGTGCTTTCTTCCCGGCCGAATTGCCCCCCACCCCTAACCCCTCCCCACCACTTCGTGGGGGGAGGGGAACAGAGCGTGCGTGCGGCAAGGACTCACTGAATGCTTTCCCGCACCGCAGACAATCTCTACTGGCTCGCCCGCTACGTCGAACGCGCGGAGTATCTCGCCCGCATCCTCGAAGCCACGCAGCGCGTCACCACCATGCCGCTCGACTACGTCGGCGAGACCAACGAATGGGAATCCACACTCTCGACCGCCGGCTGCTCGGCGGGCTTCTTCGCCGTCCACACCGAGGCGAACGAGGAGACCGTCACCGACTTCCTTGCATTCTCCGCTGACAATCCATCGTCGATCCGCAACTGCATCGAGATCGCGCGCCACAACGCGCGCTCGGTGCGTACCGCGCTCACGATGGAGATGTGGGAGGCGATCAACGAGACGTGGCTTGAGCTGAAACGCTACGGCAACAAGCCGAGCTCGCGCGACGAGCTGACGCGCTTCCTGCAATGGGTGCAGAACGCGTCGCTCCGCTTCGACGGCTCGGCCTACCGGACCATGCTGCGCAACGACGCCTACTGGTTCTCGCGGCTCGGCGTCTACATGGAGCGCGCCGACAACACCGCGCGCATCCTCGACGTGAAGTATCACCTGCTGCTGCCCGCGCACGAGCACGTCGGCGGCCCGCTCGATTACTTCCAGTGGTCGTCGATCCTGCGCTCGGTGTCGGCGCTGACCGCGTATCACTGGGTCTATCGCGACAGCCTCAAGCCGTGGCTGATCGCGGACCTCCTGATCCTCAACGATCAACTGCCGCGTTCGCTTGCGAGCTGCTACGAAAATCTCGTGCAGAACCTCGACCGCATTGCCGGCGCCTACGGCCGCCAGGGTCCGTCGCAGCGTCAGGCGAGGGCGATCCGCACGCGGCTCCAGAACACGCCGATGGAGAAGATTTTCCAGTCCGGCCTGCACGAGTTCATCAGCGCCTTCATTTCCGACAACAACAAGCTCGGCGGCGCGATCACGCAGCAGTATTTGGCGTAAGGCGCGCTCGGGCGGCGGCCTCGCCTTTACATAACTTTACATTCGGGAAAAACGCCGGAAATCGGCATCGGTCATGTTCTGACCCTGTGGCGTGGCCACAAGGTTCGAACACAGGAGCTTCCCGATGTCCGATTACACCCCGTCGTCCGCCCCCGTTGAGATCAAGCCGCCGAGCCGCGGCCGCAACATCGCGTGGATCGCGGTGCTCGTCGTCGTCGCAGGCGTCACCGGCGCTGCCGCTGCAAGCGCGTTCGGCAACGGTCCGGGCTTCGGTCCGGGCTTCCCGGTCCGCTGGCATCATGGCTTCGGCGGTCCCATGGACCCAGCGCAGATCGAAGATCGCGCCGACCGCATGGTCCGTCACGCGGCGATCGAGCTCGACGCGACCAATGATCAGCAGGAGAAGCTTCGCGCCATCGTGAAGTCCGCAGTGAAGGACATCCTGCCGATGAGCGAGAAGGCGCAAGCGGCCCGCAACAAGGCACGCGAGCTGCTGACCCAGGACAAGGTCGAACGCTCCGATATCGAGAAATTCCGCAGCGAGCAGGCGGCTCTAGCCGACGCCTTCTCCAAGCGGATTGCGCAGGCGATCGGCGATGCCGCTGAGGTGCTGAGCCCCGAACAGCGCCGCAAGCTCGCCGATCGTCTGCCTCCTCCTGGCCGCGGTCCAGGTTTCGGTCCGGGCTTCGGCCCCGGCATGCACTGGAATTAGTGATAAGATCACTCCGTGGCCGAGCGTATCCTGCTCATTGAAGACGATCCGCGTCTCGCCGAGATGGTGAAGAACTATCTCGGCGAGGCCGGTTTTGCCGTCACCGTTTCGCCGCGCGGCCTTGATGGCGTTGCGCTGGAGGCGCGCGAGGCCTTCGACGCGCTCGTGCTCGACCTCATGCTTCCCGACATCGACGGCCTCGAGGTCTGCAAGCGCATCCGAGCGCGTTCGCAGACGCCGATCCTGATGCTGACCGCGCGCGGCGACGCGATGGACCGCATCGTCGGCCTTGAGATCGGCGCCGACGACTATCTGCCGAAGCCCTTCGAGCCGCGCGAGATGTTGGCGCGGTTGCGCGCGATCCTGCGGCGGCGGGGCCGCGAGCAGGGTGGCGGAGACGTTTTGCGTTTCGGCCGGCTTGAGGTGGACGTCGGCGGCCGGATCGCCCGTCTGGACGGCAAGGAATGTGAACTCACCGCCTACCAATTCTCGCTGCTGTTGACGCTCGCCGGGCACTCCGGCCGCGTCATGTCGCGCGATGCGATCATGGAGGCGATGAAGAACGAGAAGCTCGACGCCTTCGACCGTTCGATCGACGTGCATATCTCGCGCATCCGCGCCACCATCGAGGACGACCCGAAGAAGCCGCGCCGGATCATCACCGTGCGCGGCTCGGGCTACGTCTTCGCCAAGGCCCAGGACTGAGGCAGGCCATGCGTCGCCTCTATCTGAAAATCTACCTCACCATCCTCGCGAGCCTGCTGCTCGTGGTGCTGGTCGCCGGGGCGGTGTGGCGCTGGGGCGGCGGTGGTCCGCCGGGTTCGCAGGTGTTCGAGGTCGCAGGCGAGATCGCAAGCCTCGCGCTGCCGCCCGCGGCCGCGCCGCGCCCCGAGCAGCAGCATGCGATCGACGAGTTGGCACGCCGCTTCCGCAGCGACCTGGCGCTCTATACGGACGCCGGCACGCCGATCGCCGCGGCGGGGCGGCCGCTGCCGCCGCCGCCGCTCGGCAACGAAGGCGACTGGGTCTACGGCCGCGGCGGAGCGGCCTGGGCGTTCCGCTTGCCGGACGGACGCCGTCTTGTGGTGCGCGCGCCGCCGCGCCATCACAATCCGATCGTGGGACTGCTGCTGGTGCTCGGCGGCATCGCGCTCGCGGTCGGGATCGGCGCCTTTCCCTTCGTGCGCGGCCTGACGCGCCGGCTCGAGCGCCTTCAGGCCGGCGTCGAGAAGCTCGGTGCCGGCAATCTGTCGGCGCGCGTCGATGTCGAAGGCCGGGACGAAGTCGCCCGCTTGGCCGAGAGCTTCAATCGCTCGGCGGAGCAGATCCAGAATCTGATGGAATCGCATCGCATGCTGCTGGCCCACGTGTCGCACGAATTGCGGACGCCGCTCTCGCGCATCCGCCTCGGCGTCGACCTGCTGCAGCACAGCCAGGACCCGGTCTACAAGGCCGAGATCGAGCGCAACATCGCCGAGCTCGATCACATGATCGACGAGATTTTGCTGGCAAGCCGTCTCGGCGCGATCCGCAAGCCGCAAATGGAGGAGAGCGTCGATCTCCTTGCGCTCGCGGCGGAAGAGGGCGCCCGCTACGATGACTGCGCGGTGGAGGGCGAGGCGCTGACCGTTCGCGGGGAACGGCTGCTTCTCGGTCTGATGATCCGCAACCTGCTCGACAACGCGACCCGTCATGGCAAGCCGCCGATCGATGTCACGGTCAACCGCGATGGCGGCAACGCGATCCTCGAAGTCGCCGATGCCGGCGAGGGCGTCCCCGAGGCCGAGCGCGAGAAGGTGTTCTCGCCGTTTCATCGGCTCGCAAGCGGCAAGGGCTCCGGTCTCGGGCTCACGCTGGTGCGGCAGATCGCGCGGGTGCATGGCGGCGAGGCTACGGTGGCGCCCAAGCCCGGTCAGCCGAGCTGTTTCCGTATCAGCCTGCCGCTTCCGAAGGGCTGAAATAGCTGCCCAATCGCTGTTGGTTAACTTTCGTTAACCATATCCTGCCAGCGTCTGCCTGCGGCAACGGCGTCAAGATTCGTGCCGCGCAACAGGGCGGCTGCAATGACGACATCGGCGGTTTCCGGCTATTCCCCGAGCGCGCTGGCCTATCTCGGCTCGGCCTACGCCAACACGGCCAGCGCTTCGAACGCCACGGCGGCGTCCGGCACTTCGACGCAATCCGCATCAGCCTCCGACACGGTGACGCTGTCCGATGCGGCGCTCGCGCTGCTCGCCGCGCAGAGCGGCCAGAAGGATTTCGCGGCGATCACCGACGACGCGCGGACCACGCTCGACGATCTCTACAAGGCGGCGAAGGTCACCATGCCGCTTGCGGGCGGGCAGGCGACCATCGACCTGACCACTCTCGACCGCCGCACCATCTTCGCCATCGCGAGCAACAGCGGCGGCAAGTTCACGCCCGACGAGCAGAAGGTGGCCTCGCAGGAGCTGCTGCGCCGCTTCGACACCGCGATGGGCGCGCCCGCGGCCGCGGCGAAGCTGATCGGCGACTACAGCACGCTCTACAAGGCCGGCCTTGCTTATTTCGACAGCATGAGCGCGGAGGAGAAGGCGACGGATTCGTGGGCCAAGCAGTACGCCGCGATGAAGACCGGCCTGCTGATGGCGCAGCAGGACCCGACCAAAGTCCCGCAAGGCATCCCCGACGATCCGATCGCGAACTTTGTCTTGCAAGGCCCGTCCACCCAGACGCCCGCGACCAGCTTCGGCAATGTCGCGCAGAATGCGCGCCTGGTGCTCGACCAGCAATATGACGCCGCCAAGAAGAGCGGCACCGAGGTCGTGTTCGATTCCCGCCGCCGCAATGGCCAGTTGATGGACATGTCGGGCCTCGACAACCGCGCCCTGTCCGCGGTGTCGCTCAATCAGGGCAAGATGTTCTCCACCGACGAAACCCGCATGGCGAAGCAGTTGCTCGACCAGCGCACGCGGTCGAGCATGCTCCAGGCCTTCCAGCAGGGCAGCAAGAATGGCGATCCGCTCGGCTTCAGCCTCGGCATCGTCCAGCAGTATCAGAGCATGAGCGCGGAGGAGCGCACGGCGATGAACTGGTCGCCGGATTTCCTCAACATGGCGGTCAGGAACTACAAATCCACGTCGTCGCTGCTCTCGATGATGCAGCAGAGCCTTGGCAGCTCCAACAGCGGCATTCTGGGGGTGTTGGGCGGCTGATTTTGCGCCAGTGAGAGGCGTCTAAATTATGGGCGGAAAATAGGTTTTCGTGGCGCCGTCGCGGGGTGGACAAGCCCTGCGCAATCGGGAACATGGGGCGGAAACCCAGCGTATCCAGATACATGCGCATCCAGATTTCTCACGAAACCGTCTATCGCTACGAGACCCCTGCGTCCGGCGTCATCCAGACGCTCCGGCTCACCCCGCGCAATCACGACGGCCAGTACGTCGTCGATTGGCGCATCGACGTCTCCGAGAACTGTCAGCTCGACCAGCACGAGGACGCGTTCGGCAACATCACTCATGTCTTCACCGCCGAAGGCCCGTTCGAAGAGCTTCGCGTGCTGGTGGAGGGCGAGGTCGACACACAGGACACCAACGGCGTGGTGCAGGGCGCGATCGAGCGCTTCCCGCCGAGTCTCTATCTGCGAGAGACGCCGCTGACCGGCTTCGATCCGGCGATCGTCGATTTCGCGAAAGCGGCGCAGGCCAGGACCGACGGCGACGTGTTGAAGGTGGTCCATGTGCTGCTCGAACGTCTGCACGAGGAAATGGCCTACGACACCTCGCCGACGCAGGTGACGACCACGGCGGCCGAGGCCTTCGCGCTCAAGCGCGGCGTATGCCAGGACCTCACGCATATCTTCATCGCCGCGGCGCGCAGCCTTGCCATTCCGGCGCGCTATATCGGCGGCCACTTCCATCGCGCCGACGGCGTCAGCCAGCAGGAGGCGGGTCACGCCTGGGCGGAAGCCTTCGTCCCGAACCTCGGCTGGGTGGCATTCGATCCGGCGAACGGCCTCTGCGCCACCGATGCCTATGTGCGCGTCGCCTGCGGGCTCGACTATCTCGGCGCAGCGCCCGTGCGCGGCACGCGCTACGGCGGCGGCGCCGAAGCGATGGAGGTCGCCGTTCGTGTCAACGGCGACCAATGGCAGTCTCAGTCGCAGGGCTGACGGCCACTTGCTCAACTGTCGTCCCCGCGAACGCGGGGACCCATAACCACGAATCTTTGTATTTGCGAAATTGATCCTCGCCTGCATCGGGATGATTGCAGAGGTTGGGCGACATCGCGTCTCCTTCTCCCAAGCACCAACGTGATGTAGCCTTTCCGTAAAGCAGCCCCATCAGAGGGCGCCGCCGGGAGGGAATGCCATGATGTTTCCACGCCGCCGTTTCCTGCGTCTTGTCGCCAGCGTCGCCGCGTTGCCCGCCGTGCCGCGTTTCGCTTTCGCGGAAACCTATCCATCGCGGCCGGTGCGCATGATCGTGCCGTTTGCGCCGGGCGGGCCGACCGATGTGTTCGCGCGCCTCGTCGCAGCCAAGATGTCGGAGCTTGCGGGAAGACAGTTCTACATCGAGAACGTCGGCGGTGCGGGCGGCAACGCCGGCTCGGGCCGCGCCGCGCAATCCGCGCCCGACGGCTACACGATGCTGATGACCGGCGGCGGCCACGTCAACAACGCCTATCTCTACAACCACGTGCCCTACGATCCGTTCAAGGATTTCGACGCGGTGACGCTCGGCGCGAGCCAGCCGGTGGTGCTCGCGATCCATCCGTCGGTGCCCGCGCAGAACGTCAAGGAACTGGTCGCGCTCATCAAGAACAACCCCGGGAAATACAGCTTCGCGTCGCCCGGCACCGGCACACCGCCGCAGCTCGTCGGCGAATTGTTCAAGCTCTCGCACGCGCCCGATCTGGTGCACGTGCCGTTCAACGGCGGCGGTCCCGCGATCGGCGCGACCGTCGCCGGCCACACGCCCATGTCGTTCGGCGCGATCACGCCCGCGGTGCCGCTGATCAAGGACGGCAAGCTCCGCGCGCTCGCGGTGACGTCGAGGACGCGCAGCAAGTCGCTGCCCGACACGCCGACGATGGCCGAGTCCGGCTTCCCGGACGTGGAGGGTGCAAGCTGGGTCGCGCTCGTCGTGCCGAAGGGCACCCCGAAGGATATCGTCGCGCAGTTGCATCAGATGGTGGTGAAGATCGTCGCGATGCCGGACATCGTGGAGCGCCTCGACGCATTGGGCTTCGAGCCGATCGCCAACACGCCGGAGGAATGCGACAAGTTCTTCCACGTCGAGCAGGCGAAGTGGTCGAAGGTCATCAAGGCGGCGGGGATCAGGGCGGACTAGGACGCGGAATTTGGAGTGCTGATGGCAAAACACCGGATCTGCACGACAAGCTTCGCGAGCGTTTACCCGCTTTACGTTGCGAAGGCAGAGAAGAAAGGCCGCACAAAAGCGGAGGTCGATCAGATCATCTCTTGGCTCACCGGCTACGGTCAAAAGCAGCTCGAAACCCAACTGGAGAAAAAGACCGACTTTGAAACCTTCTTTGCCAATGCCCCCAAGATCAATCCCTCGCGGGCCTTGATCAAAGGCGTGGTTTGCGGTGTCCGCGTGGAGGACATCAAAGAACCAACGATGCGAGAAATTCGCTACCTGGACAAACTCATCGATGAGTTGGCGAAGGGAAAGGCGATAGACAAGATTTTGCGAAAGGAATGATCCCGCGAGACCGGACTAAGACCCAAGACGGGCTTGGCCGCGAGTCTTGAAATGGTATAGCGTTCGCGCGCGGCCGAACGCGCTGTTCGTCCGAGAGTTGCCGGAAAAGCGGCGATCAGCCGAAGCCGCCGCTCGCATAATCGGCAACCTGATGCCGTCGGTCGGCACATAGTTGTTCTCTTCAACTGCATTATTCCTGCGCGAAATCCGAATGGATTTTGCGTCGTTGCAATTGCATCCGTCCGCCGCGAGCGGCGTTCAGAAAATCGGAGGAAATGCATGTCGAGATTGCTCGGGATTGCTTTCGCAGCTTTTGCTGGCTCCATGATCGGGGGAGTCGCCGTGGCCCAGACCACGGACGACGTGAAATGGGTCAATCAATGTGTGCGCGACAGCGCCGGCTATCGAGTGTCCGAGCAGGTGAAGATCATGTACTGCACCTGCATGGTCAGCAAAATGAGCGACAACGAAACGCGCTCCGTCACGCAATGGGAGAAGGCCAATCCGGTCGCCCGCGATGACTGCGCGAAGCGTGCGGGCTGGAATTAGGCTTTGCGCCGATGATCAGGAAATCTCCCGTCTTTGCTTCGGCGGAGACGGGAGAAGATTGGCGTCGGAGATCTGAGTGGATTACTGGGGCAAGATGGATCGGTAACAGAATTTCCGCATCGCGAACCGGCCATCTTTGTTTCGAAGCGTCTGATATTAGGGGAGTCCATGAAGCGCATAACCGTGTTGAGACGATCGGCTTTTATTTTATTTGCGGGCGCAATTTCGTGGCCGGCGCTTGCAGGTCCCGACAGCGATACGTTGAAACAGTCCGGGCTTTTGGGGCGCTGGAGTATCGATTGCAAACGTCCTCCCGGCAAAGCAAACGTCTATTACGCTTACATCGCGTCCGTAGACGAGTTTCCCGTCCAAACCGAACAGGGATATTACGACGACGAGACTGTCGTTTCGCAACTGCGCGATGTGCGGATCAAGTCGAGCACGCTCGTCGAGTACACATCGGTGGGAGCCAAATCGACGCTGTATATTACCGAGCTTGTTGAGGGACGCCGACGACGTACTTGGTCAAGCGTCAACAAGAATGGCGCAGTCTATGTCAAAGATGGTCTGCAGAACGGGCAGCAAACATCTTGGTTTGAAAAGTGCACGCCTTAAAATCGTAGCCTTGGAAGAGTGCCGTCGTATCACATGATCGCAAACTCGGTGTTCTTGCGGTCCGTCACCAGCATCGTGCCGGGATAGTGCGTGATGCAGAACTCCGGCTTCACCGTATCGACAACCGATTGAGGCGTCACACCGCAAGCCCAGAACACCGGGATCTCGTCGCTGTTGATCGTCACCGCTGAGCCGTAATCCGGCTTGTTGATGTCTTTAATTCCGATCAGCTCCGGCTTGCCGATGTGAACCGGCGCGCCGTGCACGGCGGGGAAGCGCGTCGTGATCTGGATCGCGCGGATCGCGTCCGCCGGCTTCAGCGGCCGCATCGACACCACCAGCGGCCCGTGGAACGGCCCCGCGGGCGTCGTCGGGACATTGGTGCGGTACATCGACACGGCGCAGTTCTCGGTGATGTGACGCAGCTCGATGCCGTCCTCCGTCAGCGCCTCTTCAAAGGAGAACGAGCAGCCGAGCGCGAAGATGACGAGATCGTCGCGCCAGTACTTCTTCACGTCCGCCGGCTCGTCGATCAACTGGCCGTTCTTGAACACGCGGTAGCGGCAGATGTCGGTGCGGATGTCCAGGTCATCGGCAAGCGAGGGCAGCCGCCAGTCGCCCGGCGCGCCGACCGCGAGCACCGGGCAGGGTTTTGGATTGAGCTGGCAGAACCGCAGGAAATCGGTCGCGAGCGCCGCCGGCAGGATCGCGAGATTGCCCTGCACGAAGCCCGGCGCGATGCCCGAGGTGGGCGCGGTCCAACTCCCGTTGCGGATCGCAAGCCGCGCCTCGACGCCGGTCTGGGGGATGGCTTGTGCTTTTGAGGCGGTTGCGGGTGGCATCATTTTTCCTTCGAATTCCTAAGATCGGGGCACATCTTATCATCAGTCTGCGACCCGAATACCGGTTGAATTGAAGCCGGACTTCGCGTTTGCTTAAGGCATATCAAAAACCGCGAATGCGGGTTGAGGGGAGGGATTATGAAGCGTCTTCACTGGAGTATTGCGTCCGCCGCTGGCCTGCTGATGGCGCAGGTCTCGACCGCGCCGGCCCAACAGGCCGCCGCGCCGATCAAGCTCGGCATCGTCTCGTTCCTCTCGGGCCCCGCGGCCAGCCCGTTCGGCGTGCCGGGCCGTAACGGCGCCGAGATCGTCATCGAGGCGCTCAACGCCGGTAAGGCGCCGGCGCCTTACAACACGGTGGGCTTCGGCGGCACCAAGATCGAGACCAAGTTCGTCGACGAGGCGGGCTCGACCGCGCAGGTGGTCACTGAGTTTCGCAACCTCGTGCAGCGCGATCAGGTCGATGCGGTGATCGGCTACATCTCGTCGGGAAGTTGCCTCGCGGTGACGCCGGTCGCCGATGAGCTGAAGGCGCTGACCGTCTATTTCGACTGCGGAACGCCGCGCGTGTTCGAGGAGAAGCCGCGCAACTACGTGTTCCGCGCCGCTGCTCACGCCACGATGGATAACACCGCCGCGGCCCGCTACCTGCTCGCGAAGAAAAAGGACGTCACGCTGTTCTCCGGCATCAACCAGAACTACGCGTGGGGTCAGGACTCCTGGAAGGACTTCGTCGGCGCGATGGGCGTGCTCGCGCCCAAGGCCAAGGTCGACAAGGAGCTGTTCCCGAAACTGTTCCAGGGCGAGTACGGCGCGGAAATCTCCACGCTGCTCACCTCGAAGTCGCAGGCGCTGCACTCCAGCTTCTGGGACGGCGATCAGGAAAGCTTCATCATCCAGAGCGGCGCGCGCGGTCTCTCCAAGCGCATGCCCTATGTCGGCACCACGGTCGAGTCCGCGATCTGGCGTCTGAAGGACAAGATCCCGGACGGCACCATCGTCGGCGCACGCGGCCCGCACGGCCCGCTCGCGCCCGACAACGCGCTGAACAAGTGGTTCAAGGAAATCTACATCGACCGCTACGGCACGCCGCCGACCTATCCGTCGTACCAGATGGCGCTCTCGGTGCTCGGCCTGAAGGTGGCGTGGGAGAAGGCGCAAGCGGCCAAGGGCGGCAGCAAGCCGACCACAGACGACGTCGCGCAGGCCTTCAAGGGCATCGAATACGATAGCCCGAGCGGCAAGGTGAAGATGGCGCTCGGCGGCGGCCATCAGGGCATCCAGGACACCGCCTACGGCACCTACAAGTTCAACAAGCAGAAGAACGAGCCCGAGGTGGTCGACATTATGCGCTTCCCGGCCGAATGCGTGAATCCGCCGGCCGACAAGACCGCCGAGGAGTGGATCAAGGCGGGAATGCCGGGCGCGAAGTGCTGAGCGGAAAACGCTGACTTAACCTCTCCCCGCGTGCGGGGAGAGGTCGACTTCCGAGCAAAGCGAGGAAGTCGGGTGAGGGGGACTCTGATTCACACCGTGCTCCTTGAGATTCCCCCTCACCCCGACCCTCTCCCCGCAGGCGGGGAGAGGGAGACACGTGGCTCCACCACCGTTCCGAAGGAAACCTTGTGCTCACCGCCTTCGCCATCCTGACCGATGGTCTCGTCTACGCGGCCTATCTTTTCCTCGTGGCGGTCGGCCTCACGCTGATCTTCGGCGTGATGAAGATCCTCAACGTCACCCACGGCTCATTCTATGCTTTCGGCGCCTATGGTGCGGCAACGGCGGCCGGAATCTGGTACGAGCGCGGATGGTCGGAGGCGGGCGGCTTCTTCTTCATGATCGCGCTCGCCATGCTGATCGGCATTCTGATCGGCATCATTCTGGAGCGCGGCATCCTCCGCTTCGCCTACGGCAAGGACGAGGTGGTGATCGTCCTCGTTACTTATGCGGTGTTCCTCATTCTCGAGGACGTCATCGTCCTGATCTGGGGGCCGCGCTCCTACGCCGCCTATCAGCCGATGGTCGCCGCGGGCTCCATCGACATCGGCGATCTGACGCTCTCCAACTACGACATCATCCTGGTGGTCATCGCCGCGGCGCTTGCCGCGTTCGGCTATTGGGCGCTGAAGTTTACCCGTTACGGCAAGCTGCTCACTGTCCTGATCTTCGACCGCGAGGTCGCCGCGGCTTACGGCATCAACGTCAAGGTGATCTACACCGTCACCTTCGTCATCGGTGCGGCACTCGGCGCGCTCGGCGGGGCGGTGATGGCGCCGAAGATTTCGGTGACGCTCGGCATCGGCGTCGAGGTCATCGTTCTGGCCTTCGCGGTGGTCGCCATTGGCGGCATGGGCTCGATCGAGGGCGCGCTGATCGGCGCGCTGATTGTCGGCATCGCCCGCGCTGCCGCCGTGCATCTGTTCCCTCAGATCGAGCTGTTCGTGATCTACGCGGTGATGGCGCTGGTGCTCGCCTTCCGTCCTTACGGCTTGTTCACGCAAGCCCAGCCGCGGAAGATCTGAATGCTCACCCGCGCCAACATCCTCGGAGCCCTGGCCTTTGTTGCGATCGCCGTGGTCGCGCCGTTCATGCCGCCTTGGCTGGTCTCGCTCGCCACCATCGCCTTCACCAACGCGCTCGTCGTGCTCGGCCTCATCATCCTGTGGCGCACCGGCCTCGTGCCGTTCGGGCAGGCGCTGTTCTATGCGGTCGGCGCTTACGCCGTGGCGCTGCTCGGCCGCTACACGCCGGTCCGCGACGTGTTCGTGGTCGTCTTCGCTGGAGCGGTGGCCGCGGGCCTCGTCGCCTACATCGTCGGATTCCTGCTGGCGCGTTATCGCGAAATCTTCTTCGCCATGCTCTCGCTTGCCATGTCGATGATCCTCTATGGCGTGCTGGTGAAGACCGAGACGCTGGGCTCCACCGACGGCTTCCACGTGGAGGCGGGGAGCTTCCTCGGCTGGCGACCGCAGGGCGCGACGCGCAATCTCGCGCTGTTCTGGCTGGTGCTGGTGTTCTGCGCCATCGCCGCGCTTCTGGTCGGGCGCTACTTCCGCTCGGTCGCGGGCAGTCTCGCGCTGCCGGCACGCGACAACGAGATCCGCGTCGAGTTCCTCGGCCTCTCGGTGGACCGGCTGATTCATCTCAAGCTCGTCATCTCCGGCGTGCTCGCCGGCATCGGCGGCGCGCTCGCCGCGCTCGTGATCGAGCACGTCGATCCGCAGATGGCCTATTGGACGACGTCGGGCGGTTTCGTGTTCGTGACGATCCTCGCAGGCGCAGGATCGGTCGCGGCGGCCTTTGTCGGCTCGCTGCTGTTTGAACTCGTTCGCTCCATCGCCGTCGATATCCTACCGGGCACCTGGCAGATCATCCTTGGCGCGGTGCTCCTGCTCACCATTCTGTTCCTGCCGGAAGGTCTCGGCTCGCTGGTCACGCGGTTCCGCCGCAAGGCGGGGGAGGCGCAACCATGAGCGCCATTCTCGACGTCCGCGATTTGGAAAAGACCTTCGGCTCGGTGGTCGCCGCGCGCGACATTTCGGTGCGCGTGGCGCCGCTTCAAACGGTCGGCATCATCGGCGCGAACGGCGCGGGCAAGACCACCTTCGTCAACATGATCACCGGCCATCTGCGACCGACCAAGGGCTCGATCGAGTTCGAGGGCCGCGACATCACCGGGCTCCCTTCGCGGCAGATCACCCGGCTCGGCATTTCGCGCTCGTTCCAGGTGGCGCAGGTGTTCGCTTCGCAGACCGTGTACGAGAACATGTGCACGGCGACAGCGGTGGCGCGCGGCCCCGACAGCATGCTGTCACGCGTGTTCACGCCGCTCGACTCGGCGGAAACGCGGAAAGCGGCCGACGCCGCGATCGAACTGTTCCAGATCGCGCGCTACCGCAACGCCAAGGCCTCGACGCTGCCGCAGGGCGTCCGCAAGCTTCTCGACATCGCGATGGCCGTCGCGGGCTCCCCGCGCGTCCTCCTGCTCGACGAGCCGACCTCCGGCATTTCGGTCGAGGAGAAGTTCGGCCTGATGGACGTGGTGATGTCCGCGCTCAGGAGCCGCAAGATCACCGTGCTGTTCGTCGAGCACGACATGGAGATCGTCGGCCGCTTCGCCGAGCGGGTGCTGGCCTTCTACGACGGCACCGTGATCGCCGACCAGACGCCGCGCGAGGTGCTCGCCAACCCGAAGGTCCAGGCCTTCATCAGCGGGACGCGGCCGCCGGAGGCGGGCCATCATGCTTAAGGTCGCGAACCTCGACGTCTCGATCGGGCCGATTCCGATCATCCGCAGCGCCTCGCTCGATCTGAACGAGGGCGAGATGTGCGGCCTGATCGGCCGCAACGGGGCGGGGAAGACGACGTTGCTCCGCGCCATCATGGGCGCGATCCCCGCGACCGGCACGGTGAACTTCGACAATTCCGAACTGTTGTCGGCGCCCGCGCATAGCCGCGTCGGGCAGGGCATCGGCTACATGCCGGAGGACCGCCGCCTGGTGCCGCAGTTCACCGTGGAGGAGAACATCCGCCTGCCGACCTGGACGACGCGATACGACGACGCCGAGCAGCGTTTGAACTGGATCTTCTCGATCATGCCCGAGGTCGCGACGCATCGCGCCCGCCGCGCGCTCGAACTCTCCGGCGGCCAGCAGAAGATGGTGGCGCTCGCCCGCGCCCTGATGGCCGGTCGTCGTCTGCTTTTGCTCGATGAACCCTTTGAAGGCCTCGCCCCCGCGCTCGCGCGGCGGCTCGGGGAGGTGATGTCGAATTTGAAGAGTGAGAAGGTCTCGATCCTGATCTCGGAGTCGAATGAAATTCACGTCTCGGACCTTCTCTCCCGCGCCTTCCGCATCGAACGCGGCGCGGTGGCGCCGGCTTAGAATACTCTCCGCCGTCGAACCAATCTCCACTGTCGTCCCCGCGAACGCGGGGACCCAACTGCAACGGTGGTGGTTATGGGTCCCCGCTTTCGCGGGGACGACAGCCGTGAGTGTTGCAACGACAAAGAACTCCGCTCCCTCCGGGCCTCCTCAGGATGAGGGCGGTGATAGAGCGGAATCGGGGCCGCATCCCACTTTCGCGCGGCCCACCGCGACAACGCGGACGTGACACGCCTCCGCACCCCGCCCTAGACTTCCCGCAAAAGAAACACGTCGGGGAGGACACCATGAAACGCATCGCCGTTGCGGCGCTCGCCGCCGCGCTGCTCGCGCCGTTCACCGCACGCGCCGAGGTCGAGGAAATCAAAATCCCTCGTGGTGCGGGCGGCGTCGGATTCCTCCCGCTGCTCGTCATGGAACAGAAAGGCCTCGTCGAGCAGGAGGCCCAGAAGCGCGGCATCAAGCTCAAGGCGACCTGGATCAAGATGGGCGGACCTTCGGTGGTCAACGACATGCTGATCTCGGGAGCGGCCGACATGGTCGCGGCGGGGCCGCCGGCGTTCCTCATCACCTGGGATCGCACGCGGGAGAGCGCCAAGATCAAGGGCGTCGCGGCGATGACCTCGATCCCGATGTACCTCAACACCCGCGCGCCGCATCTGAAGACGATCAAGGACCTTCAGCCGACGGACAAGATCGCGGTCACCGCGGTGAAGGTCTCGATCCCGGCGATCATCCTTCAGATGGCCGCGATCAAGGAGTTCGGCCGCTCGGAATGGGCGAGCCTCGACAAATACACCGTCTCGCTGACGCACCCCGACGCGCTGATCTCGCTGCTCTCCAACCGCACCGAAGTGACCGCGCATTTCACCTCGCCGCCGTTTCACCAGAAGGAGCGCAAGGCCGAGGGGATCCGCACCATCATGACCTCCGACGACGTGATGGGCGGGCCGAGCACGTTCACGATGCTCTACACCACCTCGAAATTCCACGACGCCAATCCGAAGGTCTATGCCGCCTTCCTTGCGGCCTTCACGGAAGCGATGCGGCTGATCAACGCCGACAAGAAGGCCGCCGCCGAAACCTTCATCGCGCTCGAAGGGCAGGGGATGAAGCTCGAAGAGGTGATGGAGGTGCTGGACGACAAGGATGTGCGCTTCACCACGTCGCCCGAGGCGATGATGAAATACGCCGAGTTCATGCACAGCGTCGGCACGCTGAAGGTGAAGCCCGCGGACTGGAAGGAATTGTTCTTTCCGGAAATTCACGGCGTGAGCGGAAATTGAATGTCGAAGATTCGCTCCGCTCCATCCGCGTCATGGCCGGGCTTGTCCCGGCCATCCACGTCTTTCTTTCTTCCGGTAGCGAGAAAGCAAGACGTGGATGCCCGGCACAAGGCCGGGCATGACAGCGGAGATCGTGGTGAGGTCTGAGCGTTCCTCTCTGAACGCATCTTCAGTTTCATAAACATCAATTCAGGAAAAAATTCGGAACGCTCCCGCGCCTTCGCGCGTTTCCTCCTCACTGGTTATCCAGAGGAGAACAACAACATGCGTAAGATCGTTTTGGCTCTTGCTGCTGTCGCCGCCCTCGGCCTCGCGCTGCCGATGACGAGCGCGCCGGCCGAAGCCAAGAATTGGAATCGCGGCCACCACTACGGCTGGTCCAAGCACCACTGGGATCGTGGCCGCCATCGCGGCTGGTACCGTGGCCATCACTACGGCTGGAACAAACACCGCTATCACCGCGGACCTGCGGTCGTGATCCGCTAAGCGCGATCGTGATGCAGAAGCGGCCCCGCGTTGGGGCCGCTTTTATTTTGTTCAATGCAATGCGCTCATCGCCACATCCGGCGTCGTCATTCCGTAGATCACGGCGCTTGCGAGGAACAGCGATAGCGAAACCACGAGCGCCCACCGTTCGAAACGGGTCATGACACTCTCCTGCCACCAGGGCAAAGAAAGAATGCCACGGTCGGGGTTTGGTTCCAACCGCCGGGGCGCAGCCTGGAATTCAGAAGCTAGTGCAGCGCGGACCAGTCGGGCTGCTGATCGCGGGACGGAGCGGGGGCAGCGCCGGGCTTCTTGCTGAAGCGGCGCTCATGCTCGGCGAGCATCGCCGTGACCAGGCGGTCGAATTCGCTCTGGCGTTCGCGGCTTGCTTCCAGAGCCGCTTCGGTTTGCGCGCTCGCGCCGTTCTTTTTGCGCTGCATCAGCATGAACACCGCGGCGGCGAGGCTTGCGAACACCAGCCCGAGGATGAGGCCATAGACAAAGCTGATCCGCGATTCCGTGGCCGCGCGGGCGAACGCGACATTGACCGCGTCCTGCTTCTGCGTTTCGGCGTCCGCCTTGGCCTGGATCGCCTCGAGCTTCACGCGCTCCGCCTCGGCGAGGGCTGTATCCACCGCGGCCTTGTCTGCCGCGATTTTGTCGGCCGCGGCTTTTTCCGCGGCGGCGATCTCGGCCGCTTTCTCGGCGGCGGCCTTTTCTTCCGCGGCTTTCAGCGCCGCCACGCGCTCAGCTTCTGCCTTCTCCGCGGCTTGCTTCTCCGCTGCCGCGGCGTCCGCCGCTGCTTTATCCGCGGCGACCTTTTCAGCCGCCGCTTTTTCTTCGGCCGCCGCTTTCTCAGCCGCCGCTTTCTCGGCGGCTATCTTCTCGGCCGCAGCTTTCTCTGCTGCTGCCTTTTCAGCGGTCGCTTTCTCCGCAGCAGCTTTCTCCGCGGTGGCTTTTTCCGCTGCCGCCTTCTCAGCAGCCAGCTTCTCGGCGGCCGCTTTTTCGAAGGCAGCCTTCTCGGCGGCAACTTTCGCCGCTGCTTTTTCGGCTGCGGCTTTCTCCGTGGCTGCCTTCTCGGCAGCCGCTTTCTCGCTCGTGGCCTTCTTCGCCGCCTCGCTTTGCGCGAGGGCCGTCATGCCTTGCGTGTTCGGCGTGGCGACGCGGGCGCCGCAGCTGGCGCGCATCTTGGCGACGGCGGGGTCGTTCGGACCGATGCCGCGCTGGATCCATGTCCAGAGATTGGAGTGTTGCGCCTGCAACGCCTTGTCGACGCAATTGACCTCGGCCTGCGGGAGGTTGCGCCATTCGGAATAGGCGGTCTGAACCTTGGGGCCGCCGGAAGGCTGCGCGAGCGCGCTGGTGCCGCACATCGCGATCACCGCCACCACAGCGGTCGACAACCGCAGCGACACTCGCGGAACTGTTCGCCTCATTGGCCCCAGCGCTGACGGCATCTGCAAATCGCGCCCCTTGCGCGGCCTCGCATGTTCGTTGTTCGCAGGCAAGTATAATTTTGCGAACGGATTTTTCTACGTGCGAACCTAGGCGCGCATCGGGGAGCCAGCAACGCCGCGCTGGGGTTTACCTAAACGGATATGGCTAATTTACCAATGTGGCGCGCGGAACCGGGCGAAAGCGGTATCGACGTCTCGCCCAAATCTACTTCGCTCAAGTCTTACTTCTCGCCAGAGATCAGTTTCAGCACGCGCGCCTTCTGCGCGGGCGGCACGCCGTTCAGCACCGCGAGCACGGTGCGGAGCGTCCTCTCCGGATCGGTGTACTCGATGATCCGTTCCATCCGCTCGCCTTCGGCGCGGAGCTGCGAGTTGTGCAGCGTCTCCTTGATGGCCGCGTTCAGAGTGGCGAGCCGTGCCGGCGGAATGCCGGGCGGCGCCATCAGCAGGCGGCCGGTTCCCTCGAGGTTGGCGAGGAAGTCCATCGCCCACAGCCGGTCGGGATCGATCTTCGCGGCCTCGAACACCGTCGGCCGGTCCTGGAAGAACTGCGACTTGGTGCGCGAGATCGTCGCCAGCGCCCAGTTCTGCTTGCTCTTCACGAAGTGGTTGGCGGAGGACTCCGGCACGTAGACCGCGTCCATCTCGCCGCGCGTCACCGCAAGGCCCGCGTCGGCGCTGCTCTTGTAGCCTTGAACGATGTGGCAATCGAGATTGAGCGCCTCGCAGGTGAACGCGGCTCCGATGCCGAGCCCGGACGTTCCGCCCGCCGACGCCCAGCGCCATTTCTTCTTCGCATCGATCGCCTGCTGCACCTCGCGCACGGCTGAGTCCGGTCCGACGAGCCACAGGCCGGGCGGCGCGCCGACCGTCGCCAGATAAGTGAACTTGGCGAGGTCGTAGCGCGCGGCCTGATCGCCGGTGAGCTGCGCGAGGGCGACCATCGTGCCCTGCACGAGTGAAATTTGTAGCCCATCACCCGGCGACGCGTAGAGCTTGTTGACCGCGAGCAGCCCGCCCGCGCCGGGCACGTTCTCGACGATCACCGTGGTGCCCAAGGTTTTGGCGAGATAGGGCGCGATCAGCCGCGAGAACACGTCGTAGCCGCCGCCGACACCGGAGCCGACGATCATCCGCACCGTCTTGCCGGCGTAGAAGTTCTTCTCGGAGTCCTGTGCCTGATTTTGCGCTTGCGCGGGCGCAGCCGCGGCGATCCCCCAAAGTGCGAGCGTGAGTAGAACGAACCTGCGCTGCCGCATTGTCATCCCCCCGGTCCGGATGCACCATCGTAACGGGACAGGCCGCCGGTTTGGAAGAGCGGCAAACCCGCGCGAAAGGGGGGACGCATGCTTGCTCATTCGGGGTGGCTGAGCCTGGGTACGGCTTTAATGGCGATCGCCGCTTCGGCCTTTGGCGCTGCTTCTCCCGTGCGCGCCGTCGAGATCACGGTGCTGAGCGGTCAGGCGGTCGAGCCGGCGCTGATCGCGGCCGCCGATATTTTCCGCGCGCGCACCGGCATCAGCGTCAAGATCGTGTTCGCCACCACACCGCAAATCCGCCAGCGCATCGGCGCAGGCGAAACGCCCGATGTCGTGATCGCGCCGCCCGAGGTCCTCGACCAGTTCGCGAAATCCGGACATGTCAGCGGCGCGGAGCGGGCTCGGCTCGGCGCGGTCGGGATCGGGGTCGTGATCCGCGACGGCGCGCCGAAGCCTGACGTCTCGACGACCGAGGCGCTGAAGCGCGCGGTGCTCGACGCGGACATGGTGATCTACAACCGCGCCTCGAGCGGGCTCTATGTCGAGGAATTGTTGAAGCGGCTGGGGCTTGCCGAGAAAATCGAAGCGAAGACGAAGCGCTACGTCGGCACCGAGCTGATCGAGCCGTTGATCAACGGCAAGGGCAAGGAGATCGGGTTCTTGCCGCTGGTCCAGATTCTGAAATATCGCGGCAAGGGGCTGCAACTGGCAGGGCCGCTCCCCGCCGACATTCAGCACTCCACGATCTATGCTGCGGCGCCTGCACCAAAGTCGGAAAGCGGCACGGCGTTCGTCCGCTTTCTCGGAAGTGCGGAAGGGAAGGCCATCTTTGCGGGCTTGGGAATCGAGTAGCCGCCGCGTTCGCAGGTGCAGCATGATGCGCGCCACCTGCTCGACAATCACGCGCTCGACAACAAAGCGCGCGGCTGCAAGACTGCTTGAACACAAGACTGTTTGAACACAAGACGGCCTGAACACAAACGGCCGCGACATCAGAAACTGGGGAGGAAGCGATGCGGATCGATCGTCGTCAGTTCGTCGTGCCGGCTCTTGCCATCGGGCTTGCAAGCACTGTTCCGGCCTTCGCGGGTTCGCCGGATGAAGACGCGGTGGCGAAGAACGTCGAGGCGTTCCGCGCGGCGCAGTTCGCGCTCGATGCCAAGGCGCTGGATGCGCTGTGCGCACCGGAACTGAGCTACAGCCACTCCGATGCGCGCGTCGAGGACAAGGCGACCTTCGTCAAGAACGCTACCACCAATCGCAGGGCCAAGACGCTGTCGCTGACGTATCAGGACCGCAAGATCACGATTGTCGGCCCCGCCGCGATCGTGCGGTTCAACTGGGTGAGCGAAGACGAGGCCTACGCCGACGGCAAGAAGAACACCACCAAGCTCCACGTCCTGATGAACTGGCAGAAGCAGGGCGCGGACTGGAAGCTTCTCACCCGCGCGGCAACGAAGCTTTGATTGAGCATCGAGGGCCGCAACACGAGGGCTGTCGTCCCGGCCAAGCGACCCCGGGCTTGACCCGGGGGAGCGCGAGCCGGGACCCATAACCCCGACTCTCGAAGATTGGTGGTTATGGGGCCCCGCGTTCGCGGGGACGACGGCGGAGTGTGTTGTGCTGCTGGCCGGATCGGGGAGGCTTCAATGAAATGTCGCCGTTTCTTTCTGCAACTCGCCGCCGTCGCACTCCTGTTCGCGGCCCCGCATACCGCCACCGCGCAAACCTATCCCTCGAAGCCGGTGCATCTGATCGTCGGCTTTCCGGCGGGCGGCCCGGCCGACATCGGCGCGCGTCTCGTCGGCCAATGGCTGTCCGAGCGGCTCGGCCAGCAGGTCATCGTCGAGAACCGGCCGGGGGCCGCGACCAACATCGCGACCGAAGCCGTCATCCGCGCGCCGGCCGACGGCTATACGCTCCTGTTCTCGATGGTCTCCAACGCCATCAACGCGACGCTCTACGACAAGCTGAATTTCGATTTCATCCGCGACACCGCGCCGGTCGGAAGCCTGATGAGGACGCCCGGCGTCATGGAGGTGAACCTCGATGTGCCGGCGAAAACCGTCCCCGAGTTCATCGCCCATGCCAAGGCCAATCCGGGCAAGATCAACATGGCGTCCGCCGGCCCTGGCACCGTGCCGCATATCTACGGCGAGCTGTTCAAGATCATGACCGGCACCGACATGGTGCTGGTTCACTATCGCGGCGCGGGGCCCGCGATGCCGGACCTGATCAGCGGCCGCGTGCAGGTGATGTTCGACTCCGTTCCCGCGGCGATCCAGCAGGTCCGCGCCGGCAAGCTGCGGGCGCTCGCCGTGACGACCGCGAAGCGGCTCGATGTGCTGCCCGATGTTCCAGCCCTCGGCGAGTTCGTGCCGGGCTACGAGGCGAGCAACTGGTACGGCATCGTCGCGCCGAAGGGCACGCCTGTTGAGATCGTCGGCAAGCTCAACGCGGCGATCAACGCGATCCTCGCCGACCCACAGGCGCGGGCGCGCATCGCCGACCTCGGCGCCACGCCGTTCGGAGGCTCGCCTGCGGAGTTTGCGAAATTCCTCGCCGAGGACACCGAGCGGTGGGGCAAGGTCATCCGCGCGGCCAATATCAAGCCGGAGTGAGCCGATTTTGTCGGCGCGGCAGGCGTTTGCCTGCGGTGAGGGCGCCGCCTTTCAATTCCGCATAGCGGTACGCAGGGGCTTCGCGCTTTTGTCCATCTGGGTCTGCTGCCGTCCTATGAATCGGAGACCGGAGAGGCGATAATTGGATGTCATGGCCATCCCGCGGTTTCGATCCGTCTCCAAAGCGGCTTTCTTTTTTGCTGCGTCGATCGCCCTGTCGGCTGCGGCCGCCGCGGCCGATCCGCACGCCGAGCTCAAGCGGGACCTGATGTTTTCGCCAAACCCGGATTTGCTCCGGCACGACAACGGGCAGCAGAAATCGCCGTCGCAGCGATCCAACAAGGTCGTCCCGCCACGTCCCCCGCAACCGGGCTTGGCAAAATTTCCGAAGGAATATTGGCTGTTCGATTGGCAGGAACACCGCATCAGCACCGGAGCCGGTGCTGTAAAAAGTGTCGCGCCGGCGGTTGGCGCGACAAGCCAGAACGATCCGGGCCCTTTCGGCCGGAGCAGTTTGCAATTTCGAACCGAGAAGAATTTCCAAACGCCTGAACCGTTTCGGCGGACCGATTGCTACAATGAAGACGAGTGTGCGGACTATTCCCCGTTCCCGAGATCCAGGCCGTCAAAGACCACCGCGAAGAATGTGAGAAAGCCGTTTCTCGGTCTTTCGATCACCACGCCCATTCAGTGATGACGGGGTGTGTTGCGTGCGAGCGGGAGCGGCGTTTGTTGCTGCCACACACTCCGCTGTCATCCCCGCGAAAGCGGGGATCCAGCTCTTCTTCGCAAATACGAAGAGCGGTGATTATAGGTCCCCGCTTTCGCGGGGATGACAGCGGAGAGTGTTGCGCTTTGCTCTCTCCAAGTCACGGCCGGGCATAGCCGTCCAAAGGACGGCGTCGCTTCGCTCGCCGATGTCCCGGCCATCCACGTCTTACTTCCTTGCAGCAATTAGACGTGGATGCCCGGCACAAGGTCGGGCATGACGGAGTGTGTTGCATCTGTTTGCATACCCACTCGTCATCTTGCTCTGACTCCACCTGCTACTGCTTGAAGATCGATTTCGGAATCATCCCGTGGACGCCTTTGGTGCCGTCGACGACCTGCGTGACGTGATAGTCCACGGCCACGCTTGCGATCATGTAGGCTTCCTCGCGCGTCAGATGCGGGAATTTTCCGGTGATGAAGTCGATCGTCTCGCGCACGGCGATCTTCATCGCCTCGTCGAGATCGGGGTTGAGCCCCATCACCATCCAGTGCGTCGGGGTTTCGGCGCGGGGCCAGCGCAGCTTCATGTCCTTGCGGACGATGAACTGAAACTTGCCGCGCATTCCGGTTTCGATCGCCGTGAGATCGACCTCGCCATGACCCTGCGCCGCATGCGCGTCGCCGGCGGAGAACTGCGCGCCGGGGGCATGCACAGGCAGAAAAAGCGTCGTGCCGGCGACGAGGTCCTTGTTGTCCATGTTGCCGCCGTGAACGCCGGGAGGTCCGCTGCTGATCCGGCCGGAGTCGGGCGCGAGGCCCATGATCCCGAAGAACGGTTTGTCGACGGGCACCACGACGCCGCGCGCGACCTCGGCGGTCTTGGTGGATCGATTGATGGGGATGATCCGATTCCACAGCGCGGGGAATTCGTCGGGCAGGGTGCCGGTGTAGGGCCGCTGCCGGTTGTAGCCCCAGTCGAGCGCGAGCTGGACGTCGAGGATGCGGACCTCCAGCACGTCGCCAGGCATCGCGCCCTTGATTTCGATCGGGCCGGTGAGCACGTGCGGCCCGGGGCCGCGGTCCTGCACCGTGCCGTAGATGTCGCGCTGATACTGCGGCACCGCGGACGGCGGCACGACGCCGGATTGATCGACGACCGAAGGCACGATGGAGGCCGTGCTCTCGAGCGTGACGATGTCGCCGGACTCGATGCTCAGGACCGGCTTCAGGATGGCGAGAAAGTGCCCGATGTGCACCGTCTGCGGAGTCGGCATCAGGGTGTGTTCGGCAGCCAGCGCCGCGGTGTTGCCGGCGAATGCGAGCGTTGCGAACGCAAAGGCGTGTCGATAACGAAAAAGGCCCGCGAGCGTCGGCATGGCGATCCCTCCCAATGAAATGGCTAGGTGCGAAATCGAACGTGATGAAAGCGTATCAAGCGTCCCGATGGAGCGGAAGGCGGGTGGGGGACGCATGCCGCGACAGACGCGAAAGAACAAATGAGGGCTCACTCTCTCCGCGTCATGGCCGGGCTTGTCCCGGCCATCCACGTCTTACTTCCGGCTGACATCAAGAAAGCAAGACGTGGATGCCCGCAACAAGTGCGGGCATGACGGAGTGTGTTGCGTGCGAGCGGGATTCTCTCCCCGCCTCATCCTGAGGAGCGGGCGCAGCCCGCGTCTCGAAGGATCGAGGCGGCCCCATGCTTCGAGACGCATCGCTTCGCGATGCTCCTCAGCATGAGGCCGGGAGAGGGCAGCGCTTCGCGCCTCTACCCACCCCGCGCTTGCTAATTCGTCCGGATGTTCAGCTCGCTGATGAGCCGCGCGTACTTTTCGAAATCCTTGCGCGCGTCGCTCGCAAGATTTTCCGGCGTGCCGCCGACCGGTTCGGTGGCGCTGGTCAGGAACTGGTCGCGCGTGCCGGCGTCGGCGAGCGCCTTGTTCGCGGCGGCGTTGAGCCGCGCGACGACCGCGGGCGGCGTGCCGAGCGGCACGAAGGCGGCATACCAGGATTCCAGCGTCAGCCCCGCAAAGCCGGATTCCTGAATCGTCGGCACATCCGGCAGGCTGCGCGAGCGCGTCTCGCCGGATTGCGCGATCAACTGGAGCGTTCCCGCCTTGGCGTGCGGGATCAGGGCTGTCGGTCCGAGGAAGCCGATTTTGACGTGGCCGGCGACCAGATCGTTGATCGCCTGTCCCGCGCCGCGATAGGGAACGTGATCGAGCTTGATGCCGGCCTGCCGGGCGAACCATTCCAGCAGCACGTGCTGGTTGGAGCCGACGCCCGAGGTCGCGCAGCCCATGCCCGGATGCTGCTTGGCCAGCGCGACAAGGTCCTTAACCGAATGCACCGCGCCGATCGAGGGGTGCACGGCGAGACCCTGCGGCTGCCGGCCCAGCATGCACACCGGCAGAAGGTCTTTGAGGAAGTCGACGTTCAACCGCATCACATGCGGCGCGCTGGTGATGTTGTCGTTGGTGACGAGAACGGAATAGCCGTCGGGCGTGCTCTTGATGGCGGTGTCGATGCCGATGGTGCCGCCGGCGCCGGTGCGGTTCTCGATCACCACCTGCTGGCGCAGCTCGCGGGACATGTTCTCGCCGACCACGCGGGCGACGAAGTCGAGCCCGCCGCCCGCCGCGAGCGGCACGATGAAACGGACCGGCCGGTTCGGCCAATCCTGCGCATGCGCCGCCAGCGGCCATGCCGCCGCGCCAGCGAGAACACCCAGAAAATCCCGACGCCTCATGTTAGCCCCCGGCTTGGGAACAAGGCTGGGAAAGAAGGTAACGCATCTGCTTCAGCGATCAATCGGGCAGAAGCGAAAGCAGGGTGCTTCACTTTCGGCGCCCTGCGCTCAACTCCCGACCCGCCTCATCCTGAGGAGCGGGCGAAGCCCGCGTCTCGAAGGATCGAGGCGGCCCCATGCTTCGAGACGCATCGCTTCGCGATGCTCCTCAGCATGAGGCCGGGAGAACGCTGTGCTCGCTGCCGCTACACACTCTGGCTGTCATCCCTGCGAAAGCGGATATCCAGCTTTAATCGCTTCAGTTTCATTATCGAAGTCGAACATCTTCAGCATAAACTCAGCGTCGATAAAGTGGATGAAATCGGATTCTGCACCGCCGCGCATAACCATTCCTGCAAAGCCGACGAAGTATTCTCCAACCCCCGTCGTACCCAGATAGAAGACTGGGCCGCCACTCATCCCGTCGGTGTCAAATATCTCTTTCCGCGTCATCTTGATCTGATGGAGGTGTGGCGAACTGGTCTGTCCTCCGTATTCGCCTGTCACGAACGTTGTCACTCCGTGAACGTGCGGAATTTCGTAATCGACTTTCTGTCGAGCAGTCGGATAGCCAAAGATAAAAAACACTTTGCGAAAATTGACCGGCCAGACATTTTTTCCTCTCTGAATCCGAAAAAATTGGCTGGAAAGATTGGGGATTTTATATCGTTCAATAGGATATTCCAACCCACGCACATCAACCCAATCCGTATCGTTATTGGTCTCGTTGATCTCAGGCCAAATCTTTCGTCCAGCGGAAATTGTGTGGTTCGTTGTAGCATCTAGGAATGAAACATTTTCGGCATTGAATTGATCTATTTGATGCCCGCAACAGAAAAGCAGATGTCTGCCTCCGAGTTTGAGGGCAGTGGCGCTACCAAAAAACTGATAGGGAAACTGCGGATTACCGGTATGGATGAAAAGCTTCTTGCAGAATTTATGTAGCGTCTTGTCGACTTGTGAGGCAGGTACAAAAAATCCACCAACGTCCACTGAAGTGGCGAGCATGCTTCCCAATATTCCAAGGGCGGCCTGCGGTGAGCTCATAAAGGTTCGCCCCTTGTTATTCGGTCGAATAACAAACCTATTCACATGCGGACTTCGTGGATTTTAGCAAGCGTCTCCTAGTGCAATCTAATCCAGTTGTTGTGACTTCCATAGTTTTGATCCATTTCTGGGAAATTATACCCTTGACTTTATTCCTTTAGAATATATTCTCATAGCCCTCTCACCCAACCGAGGGCGTTGTCATGAGACGTGATTTCAGCGGGGTGGGAGGCGGCTCCTGCGGATCGGCCTCGTCAGCCGGTCTCCGGGCGGCCCGGGGCTCCACCTGGAGGATACTAGGATCCTCCCGCCAGGAGCTGGCTGATCAGAGCGGCAAAACCGTTCTGAAAAGCGTGGCCTGGGTTTGAAAAGTGCCGCAGCGGAGCGTCGGGAGGCGCGCGTGTCCTTCGCCGGACACGCTCCACGTCTTCAAAGGCGTGGTTCAGTTGAGCGTCATCCGGCGCTCCGCCCCTCGGGCTTTTCGTTCGGGGAAGAGGTTTTTCAAAACTCGGGCGCAAAACCGCGCCGCGAGAGAGGAGGATTTATGGCCAGCGATTACATCCGTGATTTGCCGGGCGCGCAGGCGCCGATGTTCCGCGCCAGCGCGCCGCGTCCGGTCCCGACAGAGCAGACCGAGGAAGAGCTTGTGAAGATCGGCCGCGAATTGCGTGCGCGGTGTCTTGAAGAGGAGCGCAAGGCCCTCGCCGGAAAAACCGAGTCCGCCGCGGAGACCGCGCCCGCGAACGAGCCCGTCACGCCGCCGCGCGTTGCTCAGCAACCTTCATCTCATCAGGACGTTTCTACGGCGAAGTTCAAACCGGCTCCGCCGACGCTGTCGCACGAGCAACGCAGCGCGCTGCGCGCGGTGTGGCGCGACGCCTGCGATTGGCTGCAACTTCATCATCTCTGTCGAAACGCGCGCTGCCGCAAGGCCGAGGCCTGCCGTGGCGAGCCGATGAACTGTATGCGCGCCGCCATTCCGCTGGTGCCGGAGTCCGCGCGCCAGTTCGTGCGCTCCATGATCGAAGGGAAGGCACTGGACCTCGATTTCGAGGAGGCGTTCGAGGACGCCGAAGAGCTTCAGGACGGCTGGGCCGCCTGGATCGCCGGGCTTCAGGCAGCCGCCAAGGCCAGGAAACCCAGCAAAAAGGCTGCAAAATAGCCCTTGACCAAAAGATGATATCTTTAATACTTTAAGTCCAGAGGCGCTTTTCATGGCCGTTGAGCGAAATGCCATCGCCAGCCGCATTCCGGGGCAGATCTTCTTCCCCGGGCGCTCCGCGTCTCTCTCCTCGCAGATCGTCGCCGACACGCGCGATGCGCTGTTCGCAAAAAAACTCAAGCCCGGCGATTTCCTCGGCACCGAAAACGAGCTTGCGGAGCGCTACAACGTCAGCCGCATCGTCGCGCGCGACGCGCTGCGCACGCTTCAGGCGCTCGGCATCGTCGAGATCAAGATGGGCAAGGGCGGCGGCGCGCGGATCGCGAGCGGCAATCCGCGCCTGTTCGCGGAGGCGCTCGCCGTGCAGCTCGATCTCACCGGCGTCACGCCGAACGAGATCATGGACGCGCAGCGCGCGATCGAATGTCTCGCGGCCGAGCTTGCGGCCGAGAACGCGACGGAAGAAGACATCGCGCGGCTGCGCCAGCTTATCGCCGACGCGGAAGAGGCGATCGGCGACGTGGCTGAGTCCACGCGGCTCGGCGCCGCGTTTCACATGGCGGTGGCGGAAGCCTCGCACAACCGCGTCCTCGTCGTGCAGCTCATCTCGCTGCAACACGTCTCGTGGCCGCGGCAGAACCCGACGATGACGCGGCAGTTGATGCGCCGCATCATCGACGTTCACAAGGATCTGCTGGCGCTGATCGAGATTCGCGACGCGGCGGCCGCGCGCGAGCTGATGGATGGCCACGTCAAGATGATCCGCGCTCGGCGCGTGAGCGAGCATGCAAAATCGAAATTGAAGGGAGCAGGCTGTTGCTGATGACTGCCACCCACTCAACTGTCATCACCGGGCCGCCGCGAAGCGGCGTGACCCGGTGACCCCGCTTAGGTGAGCACAATGCTTTCCTAAGCGGGATCGCCGGGTCAAGCCCGGCGATGACAGCGAAATTTGTTGGAATAGCGAAAATAAATCGAATGGAGAGGAGTAAAAACATGGCCAAGGAAAAATTCATCATCGAGCCGCACTTCCGCTTGCAGGAATGGGTCGCGGAGGAGAAGGGCTACTTCAAGGATGAAGGGCTCGACTACGTGTTCCGCGAGACCATCAAGTCGACGGACGGCAAGCACCACGACAAGGGCGACAAGAAGGGCGCGATGCAGCTCATCGAGGGCGGCAAGCAGAGCGACGTGAGCTGCGCCTGCCATTGGACCGTCGGCGTCGCGGCGTCGAAGGGCAAGGCGAAACTTTACGGCGACGTCTATTCGGTCGCGCCGTCCGGCATCTTCGTGCCGAAGGATTCTCCGATCATGAAGCCGGAGGATCTCGCGGGCGTGCCGATCTCGGTCGGCTATCAGTCCGGCAGCCACTACGCCACGATCCAGGCGCTCGAGCCGTTCATCCCGGCCGACAAGATCAATCTCGTGTTCTCGGACGGCATGCTGTTCGCG
The DNA here is from genome assembly GCA_040756555.1 of Pseudomonadota bacterium. GTDB lineage: Bacteria > Pseudomonadota > Alphaproteobacteria > Rhizobiales > Xanthobacteraceae > Z2-YC6860. Next base: position 32,881 of record JBFLYS010000013.1, read on the forward strand.
CGCATGGACAACCTGCTGAGCGGCAAGTCGCCGGCATCGACGCTATTCTCCGGCCCGTACTACATGGCCGAGCAGCTCGGCTTCCGCAAAATCCTCGACAACACCTTCATGATCGCGACCATGATCACGGGCAGCCCGGAGGAGAGCGATCTGCGCAAGTTCTTCAACGCGCTTCGTAGAGCGCAGCGCGACATCGATCTGCGGCCGGACCTCTACACGCACTACTACAAGAACGAGTTCCCCGACCGCTATCACGCGGCGATGGACACGCGCCGCTGGGGGCCGGGCGAGCGCCTGGTGTTCGAGCCATACACGAAGGAGGTCTACGACGAGACCTTCAAGTGGATCGCCGACCACGGCATCTTCGCCGACACCGGCATGGGCTCGGGCAAGTACGAAGAGGCGGTGCTGCGGCTGTCGTAACGATAGCCGCGATGGCGCCTGATGGTGCCTCTCGCTCGCGCCACACAAACGGTGTCATCGCCCGGCTTGACCGGGCGATCCAGCCCTTCGCTAAAAGATGGATCACCGGGTCTCGCACCTTTGGTGCGGCCCGGTGATGACAGCGTTACCCTTCGACGCGCAGGCCGATGTAGCGGTCGAGCGTGGCGGAGTCTTTCAGAAGATCGTCGGAACGAGCGCGGTGCACGATCGCACCGCGCTCCAGCACGACAGCATTCTCGGTGAGCGAAAGCGCGATCTCCGCATGCTGCTCGACCAGAATGACGGCCGTGCCTTCCTCCGCGATCATGCGGCGGAACGCGCGCGCCAATTCCTCGACGATGATCGGCGCAAGGCCTTCGGTCGGTTCGTCGAGCAGAAGGAGCGAAGGGTTCGTCATTAGCGCTCTCGCGACCGCGAGCATCTGCTGCTCGCCGCCCGAAAGCTGGTTGCCCATATTCTTCCGCCGCTCCTGGATGCGCGGAAACAGGTCGAACACCGCGTTCAAATCCCAGCGTCCGGGACGCGCCGCGACGGTGAGGTTCTCTTCGACCGTGAGCGCCGGAAAAATCTCACGTTCTTGCGCGACCCAGCCGATACCGGCGCGCGCGCGTTTGTGGGCCGGCATTCGCGTGATGTCCTGGCCTTTCCAGAGGATGGTGCCGCGCGAAATGTTGGTGAAGCCCATGATGGTCAGCAGCAGCGTGCTCTTGCCGACGCCGTTCCTCCCGAGCAGCGCGAGGCTGCCGCGGTCGGCGACTTCGAGCGACACGTTGTTGAGAACGACCGCCTCGCCGTATCCGGCGCGCACGTCCTTCATCACGAGGAGCGGCTCAGCCATGGTGCGCCCCGCCGAGATAGACCTCGCGCACGCGCGGATCGGCCGAAATTTCGTTCGGCGTGCCTTCGAGCAGGATCTTGCCGCCGACCATGACGATGATCCGGCTCGCGAAGCGGAACACGAAGTCCATGTCGTGCTCGATGAAGAGCACGGTGATGTCCTTCGACAGGTTGGTGACGGCGGTGAACAGCTCGGCGCTTTCCTCGCGGGGGACGCCGGCGGCGGGCTCGTCGAGCAGCAGCACCTTGGGCTTGGTCGCCAGCGCCAGCGCGATTTCGAGGAGGCGCTGTTGTCCGTAGGCGAGTTCGCGGGTCTGCCGGTAGCAGACGTTGCCCAGAAGCAGCGACTTGAGGATGTCGTAAGCCTCGTCGGTCTCCGCGCTGTAGGCGGTGATCGGCTTGAGCCAGGTGCGCGAAATGCCTTTGCGCTCGCAGATGGTCAGCGTCACGGCTTCGAGTGGCGTGAGGTGCGGGAACAGGCTGTTGATCTGGAAGGTGCGGACGAGGCCGCGCCGAACGCGTGCTTCGGGTTCGAGATGGGTGATCTCGTCCTCGCCGAGCCTGATCGTGCCGCCGTCGGCCTTCAGCATGCCGGTCATCAGGTTGATCAGCGTGGTCTTGCCCGCGCCGTTCGGCCCGATCAGCGCGTAGCGCACGCCCTGCGGCAGTTCGAAATTGATGTCGCTTGCCACGACCAGCGAGCCGAAGCGCTTGTTGAGGCCGCGCGTGGAGAGGGCTGGGGCGCTCATGACGTCCTCCGCCAGAACATCAGCGGCGCGGTCATCCGCTTCCAGCGCTCGGACGCGACGAGCTGCGCGAGCCCGCCGAGGATGCCGTTCGGCAGGAACAGCACGACCGCGATCAGCAGGATGCCGATCGGGAAGTACCAGTATTGCGGGTTGATGCCGGAGAACTGGTCACGTGCGACGAGGAAGATGATCGCGCCGATCAAGCCGCCGTATAGGCGTCCCGCGCCGCCGAGAATGAGGATCACCAGAATGTCCGCCGACCGCTGGAAGTCGAGCACGCCGAGCGACACCGTTTCGGTGGTCTGCGTCAGCAGCGCGCCGGCAACGCCGGCGATCGCGGCGGAGATCGTGTAGATCTTCTGCAAGTGCCAGCGGCTTTCGGCGCCGATGGCACGCATGCGGGTGACGTTCTCGCGGATGCCGCGGAGCGATAGGCCGAACGGCGAATTGATCAGCCGACGGCTGACGAGGAAAAGCAGGAACAGGACGATCAGCGTGTACCAATAGGAGGTGACGCCCCAGAGATCGAATTTGAAAGTCCCGAGCAGCGGCCACATCCGCACGCCCTGCAATCCGTCCGCGCCGCCGGTGAGCCAGCCAGCCGAGTTCGCCAATTCCAACAGCAGGAGCCCAAAGCCGAGCGTGATCATGATGAGCGCGAGATGACGGAAGCGCGCGATGACGAAGCTCATCACGTAACCGAGCAAGCCTGCCGCGAGCCCGGAAATCAGCAGTCCGGTGATCGGCTCGCCCCAGCCGTATTTGGAGACGATGCCGGCGGTGTAGGCACCAAAGCCGAAGAAGGCGGCGTGGCCAAGCGATACGATGCCGGCGTAGCCGAGGATGAGATCGAGCGAGAGCGCGAACAGCGCCGTGATTGCGATCTGGCTGGCCAGCACCAGATAGTTGGGTGTCACGACGAACGGCAGCAGCGTCGCGAGCCAGAACACGATTTCGATCGGCCGCCAGCGGATCTGCGACCGGAGATAGTGATGCGGGGAGGCGAGTGCGGTGTCCGACATTATCGTCTCCCGAACAGGCCGGCTGGCCGCCACATCAGGATGCCGATCATGACGAAGTAGATCAGGAAGGAGCCAAGCTCAGGGAAGTAGTACTTGCCCGCCATGTCGCTGATGCCGAGCAAGGTCGCCGCAGCGAACGAGCCGCCGATCGAACCAAGCCCACCAACCGACACGACGATCAGAACATAGACGAGATAGGCCAGCGCGAACGACGGATCGAGACCGACGATGTCGATGGCGAGCGCGCCGCCGAGGCCCGCAAGACCGCTGCCGAGCGCGAAGGTGATGGCGAAGGCGCCATCGACGTTGATGCCGAGCCCGCGCGCCATGCGCTGGTTGTCGACCGCGGCGCGGACCTGAGCGCCGAAGCGCGTGTACTCAAGCGTCAGCACCAGCGTGGCGGTGACGACCAGCGAGAAGACGATCAGGAAGATGCGGTAGACGCCGAGCGTGACGCCCATCACGTTGATGGAGCCGCGCAGATAGGACGGCAACTGCACCGGCTGCTGGATGGTGCCGTAGATGTAAGCCGCCGAAGCGACCGACACGAACACCAGCCCGATGGTGAGCAGGCACTGGTCGAGGTCGCTGGAGCGGTACAGGCGGCGGAACATGGTGCGCTCGAACACCACGCTTGCAGCCGCCGCCGCGAGGAAGGCCAGCGGCAGCGTCGCCAGGAACGGCACGCCCATCTTGTTGATGAGCGTGACGGTGACGTAGCCGCCGATCATGCCGAATGCGCAGTGCGCCAGGTTGACGAAATTCATCATCCCGAGCGTCACCGAGAGTCCCACCGACAGGAGGAACAGCAGCATCCCGTAGGCGAACCCGTCGAACAGGACGCCGAACAGCGACGTGATCATTGCGGGCTACTCAATCGGCTGCCTTCTCCCTGCCAGCCGTCGTCACTTCGGCATCCGTGTCTTCCACGGATCCTTGACGTTCTCGATCTTGTCGAACTCGACGTTGACGAGATTGCCGCCGACCTTCTCGACCCGGCGGATGTACACCGTCTGGACCACGTCGCGGGTTTCCGGGTCGATCGACATCGGGCCGCGCGGGCTTTCCCACTTCATGCCCTTGGCGGCGGCAATCAGCTTCTCGCCGTCGGCGTCGCCGCCGGTCTTCTTCAGCGCCTCGTAGATGACGTGCATGCCGTCATAGCCTCCGACGGAGAACATATCGGGGTTTCGCTTGAACTCGGCGTTGTAGGCCGCGACGAACTTCTTGTTGGTCTCGGACTGGTGGTTGTAGTCGTAGTGGAACGCGGTGATCAGGCCGAGGCCGGCGTCGCCCATGCCTTTCAGGGCTTCCTCGAAGGTGAGCTCGCCCTGACCCATGATCTTGACCTTGTTCTTGTCGATGCCGCGCTCGGCGATCGCCTTGCCGATGGCCGCAGGCTGCGTGCCGCCCGGCACCCAGATGAAGATGCCGTCCGGGTTCATATCCTTCGCGCGTTGCAGGAACGCGGAGAAGTCGAGGTTCGCGACCGGATAACGCGCCGAGCCGATGATCTCGCCGCCGGCGTCCTTGAAGCCTTTCTGGAACGCGGTCTCGCCGTCGTGGCCCGGGCCGAAGTCGGAGACGAGCGTGTAGACCTTGCGGAGCCCGCTCTTGTAGGCCCAGCCGCCGAGCGCCTCATTGAGCTGGAACACAGTGAACGAGGTGCGCACCATGTAGGGCGACTTCGTCGTGATGACGGACGTCGCGGCGTTCATGTTGACCATGAACTTCTTCGCCTGGGCCGACACGTCGGCGGCGGCGAGCGCGTTCGGCGTGAGGTCGAAGCCCGCGAGGATGTCGGCGCCGTCGCGAACGATGACCTCCTGCGAGAGGCGTTTGGCCACGTCCGGCGCGATGCCGGCGTTGTCCTTTCGGATGATCTCGATCTTCTTGCCGGCGACGGTGTCGCCGTGCTGCTTCATGTAGAGCTTGATGCCGTTGTCGATCTGCGTGCCGGTGTCGGCGAACTGACCGGAGTAGGACTGCACGACGCCGACCTTGACAGTGCCTTGCGCGTTCGCGGCGCTCGCGGCCAACGCTGTGGCGGCAACAACGCCCAATCCGATGAGTGTTTTCTGCATCGCGTTCCCCCTGCGATATGCCCCGGCTGGTTTTTTGGATTGGCCGGTGTCGTTGGTTGCAAGCTTATGCGACAAGGCGAGGGCGCACCAGCCGGTGCGCCTTTTTGACCGAGGCTTTCGCCGTGTTTCGCGTGACTTGCGAAATCACTCAGCGAAGTTATTTGGGCATCCGCGCCTTGACCGGGTCCTTGACGTTCTCGACCTTGTCGAAGACCACGTTCTGCGGTTCGCCGTTCACCTTCTCGACCTTGCGGATGTAGATGGTCTGCACCACATCACGGGTTTCCGGGTCGATCGACATCGGCCCACGTGGGCTGTCCCACTTGAGACCCTTGGCTGCCGCGATCAGCTTCTCGCCGTCGGCGTCGCCGTTGGTCTTTTTCAGCGCTTCGTAGATGACGTGCATACCGTCATAGCCGCCGATAGAGAAGAAGTCCGGGTTGCGATTGTGCATCTCGTTGAACAGCTTCACGAAGGCGACGTTCTTCGGGTCCTTGCTGGTGTAGTCGTAGTGCCAGGCGGTGATCATGCCGAGGCTGGCGTCGCCCATGGCCTTGAGCGCCTGTTCGGCGGTGGTTTCGCCGGAGCCCAGGATCTTCGTCTTGCTGGTGTCGACGCCGCGTTCGGCGAAGGCCTTGCCGAGCGCCGCCGGCTGCGCGCCGCCCGGCACGAACACCATGATCGATTCCGGGTTGAGGTCCTTCGCGCGTTGGATGAACGCGGAGAAGTCCGGGTTCGCGACTGGGAAGCGCACGGAGCCGATCACTTCGCCGCCAGCCTCCTTGAAGGCGCGCTGGAATCCGCCCTCGAAATCGTGGCCGGGGCCGTAGTCCGTAACCATCGTATAGGTCTTCTTCACGCCGCCTTTGGTCGCGGCCCAAGCGCCGAAGGTCTCGGCCACTTGCGGCAGCGTCACGGAGGTGCGCACCATGTAGGGCGACTTGGTGGTGACGATGGAAGTTGCGGCGTTCATCACCACCATGAATTTCTTGGCTTCGGCGGAGACGTCGCCCGCCGCAAGCGCGTTCGGCGTCAGGACGAAGCCCGCGATGATGTCGACGCGGTCTCGTACGATCAGCTCCTGCGCAAGCCGCTTGGCGACGTCCGGCGCCATGCCGCCGGAGTCTTTGATGATGAGCTCGATCTTCTTGCCGCCGGCGGTGTCGCCGAACTGCTTCATGTAGGTCTGTACGCCGTTTCGCATCTGAATGCCGGCGTCGGCGAACTGGCCGGACAGCGTCATGATCAGACCGACCTTGACCGTGCCCTGCGCCGAAACGGCCGTTGTCGCGGCGATCAACGCGGCCGCGCTTGCGAGACCCAACAATGCCTTATGCATGAAATCCTCCCGGTGAAGCATGGCCCGTTGCCGGCCTGTTTGCGTCAACGGTAGAGGGTCCGAATTTTCCGGTCAATTTGGCGCGCCGCCGCATGGCTTTCTGCCCACGGTGGGCAGATACGCCTTTGGTCCAAGACGTGATTGGGGCGCGCTTTACGATGCCATCGGATCGTAGGTGCCGAACGACCAGACATGGCCCTCCGGGTCTTTGCAGGTGTAGTCGCGGCCGCCGTAGTCGTGAGTGACCGGCTCCTGCACGATCTCCGCGCCCGCGGCCTTCGCGCGCGCGAAGTGGGCATCGACATGGTGGACGATGACGTAGACGCTCATGGTGACGCCTCCGGCGTCATGCGGGCGGCGCAGCAGTTTTCCGTATTCCGTTTCCTTGACCGAGCCGAGCATGACCAGACCGTTGTCGTGGGTGAGTTCGGCGTGCGCCACCGAGCCGTCCTTGTCCTCGTAGACGGCCTTCTTCTCGAAACCGAAAGCGTTGCAGAGGAATTCGATCGCGGCCTTCGCGTCCTTGTATTGCAAGGCAGGGATCACGCTGATCTTCGCGGTCATGGTTCAGTCCAGCCTGATGTTGAGACGCTTGATGAGTGGCGACCAGTCGTTGCCGGTTTTCTTCATCACCGCGGCCATCTCCGCCGATGACGTTGGTGTCGGATCGTAGCCAATGTTGATGAAGCGCTCTTTCATCGCCGGGTCGCCGACGATTTTACGCAGTTCTGATGACAGAAGTTCAACTGTGTCCTTCGGCGTGTTTCCCGGCGCATAAATCATGAAATGAACGCCTGCGTTCAAACCCGGCATACCCTGTTCGGTCGTGGTGGGCACGTTCGGCACCAGCTCCGAGCGCTTCTCCGAGACGACCGCGAGTGCTTTGAGCTTGCCTTCCTTCACCAGCGGCAGCACGGAGCCTGCCGCGAAGCTGCCGAGGTCGACGCGGCCTGAAATCAGGTCGGTCACCGCCTGCGATCCGCCTCTGTAGGCGACGTGGGTGAACTTGCCGCCCGAGCGCGCGCCGATCTCCTCGACGGCGAGGTGTTGCAGGAGGCCATAACCGGCGGTGGAGAAGTTTAAGCCATCGGGCTTGCTCTTGCTCCATTCGATGAGGCCTTTGAGGTCGTTCACCGGATTGGAGGATGCGGTCACGAGCAGCGTCGGCGTGATGCCGATGCCGCCGATCGGGGTGAGGTCGTTGATCGGGTCATACCCGAGTTTGGCAAAGCTCGCTGTAAAGGTCGCGATTACGGCCGCGTTATTGAGCAACGTGCAGCCGTCGGCGGGCGAGGTGACGACAGCAATGGTGCCGATATTGCCGGTCGCACCCGCGCGATTCTCAACGATGACAGGTTTCTTCAGTGCGGGCTCGAGCCGTTCGGCGATCAGACGTGACGCGACGTCTGTCGCGCCGCCAGGAGGATAGGGGGTGATCAGCCGCACCTGCGGGCAATTCAGTTCGGCGGCATCGACTCCCGCCACACCAAATGCCGCCATCAGAACGGCGGCCGTCGCCCAACGCATATCGTCCTCCCAACGAGTCTGTTGGGAACGATACCAGAAAAGACGGGGAAGTCCTGCGAGCGCTATGCGGCGGAACGAAGCTGTTTGATCTCGGCGTCGCGCTCGGCAAGTGTGCGCTGTAACCGGTCGATGTTATCGAACAGGCGACTCGACGCGAGTTTCAGGAAATAGAATCCAAACTCCGGGTTCTGATAGTAGAGCTCCTTGATCTTCTCGTAGCTGATCTCAAGGATCACCGCGTCCTCGGTGCAGATCACGGTCTGTGTCCGCTTGTGATCGGGCGCGAGCATGCCGAGCTCTCCCACAACAGCGCCTGGCAGGGCATCGACATTGATTTCCTGGATTTTCAGGCTGCCGGTCACAACGAAGTAGACGGCGTTCGCCTCGTCGCTTTTGCGAAACAACGTTTCTCCGGCGCGGATGGTGCGGCGAGACGTGAAGGGCTTGAGCCATTCGAGAGAATGGTCGCCGGCTGCCGCGATCTTCACCTTCTTGACGAGGCGGATCATCTCGAACAACCGGTAGGTGTTGAGCGGCAGCAGGATGCAGTGCTGGACGACGGTGGGGTAGACCCCGGCGAGAAGTCCGAAAACGATCTGTCCGATATTGTGCGCGATGCCGGTGATCCGCAGCGGGATCATCGTCTTCATCGCGATCATGGCTATTCCCAGCGCGGCCGAGAAATAGCCAATGCCCTCCACCAATGTCATTGCAGTGCCTTGCCAACCAGTGCCGCGCGCCCGCCGGCAGTCTCACAACAGGCGTGTGACAGTTCAATGACAGGCGGTCGATGTACCGCTCAGCGCAGATGTGTCTCTCAGCGCAGGTGCGGCATCACCTCGGAGGCGAACATCTCCATGTTCCGCTTGGTGAGGTCGTCCGGCAGGGTACCGAACTGGAGCATGGTGACGAGGTTTTGCGCGCCGGTCGCGTCACGCTGCCGCGCGAGTTGATCGCGCACGGTCTTCGGTGATCCGACGACCACGGTTCCAGTCGCCATCAGCTCATCCATAGTATGGCGCTTGCCCGAACCGAGCGCCTTGCGCATCCGCATGGTGTTCTTCATCGACTGAAGCGACATGTAGCCGGGCGGGAGCAGCATCTGGAACGGCGTTGCGAGGAAGTCGTTGAACAGCGACTCGACGCCGGCCTTGGCTTCTTCCTTCGCCCGCTCGTCGGTGTCCGCCACGTAAACTGGAGAGGCCCAGCCGAGCTGATGGCCGGAGGGCTCGTAGCCGAACTGCTTGCACTGGTCGCGGTACATATTGAGATAGCGCGTGACCAGTTCGGTGCTCGAGAACGTCACCAGGAACGGATACTTGCGCACCGGATCGGCCGCCCACTTGATCGTCTCCGACGAGCCCATCGACGGAATCCAGATCGGCGGATGCGGGTCCTGATAGGGGCGGGGCCAGAGATTCACGTAGCGCACATTGTAGTGTTCGCCCTCGAATGAGAACGGGCCGAGCCTGGTCCACGCCTGCACGATCAGGTCGTGCGCCTCCTGATAGCGCTCGTGCGACCAGTGCGGGTTGATGCCTGTCGCGTGATACTCGTTGCCGATGCCGCGCACGAAGCCGGTGATGATCCGCCCGCGCGACAGGTTGTCGAGCATCGCGAACTCTTCGGCGATGTTGACCGGGTTGTTCACCAAAGGCAGCGCGCGGCCGATGATGGCGATTTTCGCCTTGCTCGTGCGCGCGATCAGGTTCGCGGCGATCAGGTTCGGCGCCGGCATCATGCCGTAGGCGGTTTGATGGTGCTCGTTGACCGCGATCACGTCGAAGCCGAGCTTCTCCGCGTAGACGAGCTGATCAATATAAGACTGATACTCGTCCGCGCCCTTCTTGGGGTCGTAGAGCGTGTTCGGCAGCACCACCCACGCGGCGCGATGCTTGTGCCGCTCGGCCATGTCGAGCGGGCGATAGGGCATCAGATGGAAGAATGTGAATTGCATCAGCGTGTCCCCGCGTATTGGCGGATGATCTCTTTCGCGGTGATCTCTGGTTTCTCCATCGCGAGAGCATGGCCGCACTCGGGGATGATCTCGACGTGGGCACCAGGAATGCCTTTGCCCCATTTCTCCGCGTAGGCGACCGGGAAGAGCTTGTCGTTCTTGCCCCACACGACCAGCGTGGGGATCGTGATGCGGTGCAGCCAGCGTTCCAGCGCAGGATTAAACCAGCGCGGCTCCCAACCAAACTTTGTCGCCGCGTAGCGATTGGTCAGCGCGATGTCGGCTTCTTCGTCGGTGAGCTGAACCGACAGCATCTGATCGGGGATCGCCTGACTGTGATAGAGATTGCGGACCGACTCCTCCGCGTCCCAGATGAAATTGTCGCCGCTAGGAACGCCCTTCACGCGAATGCCGGCGGGCGCGAGCAGCGAGAGGCTTTTCAGGCGCGTGCAATTCCGTACCGCGATTTCGGCCGCGACCCAACCGCCGAGCGATTGCCCAGCGAGATGGATCGGGTAGCTGCCCAATCCCTCGATAAAGTCGAGATAGTACATCGCAAGATCGCCGATGTTCCGGATCCAGGGCGGATTGTCCGCCGCACCGAACCCGGGATGTTCCGGCACCCACACCTCGAAATGCTTGGACAGAAGATCGAAGAACGGTAGCCATTGCGGCAAGCCGTTCGCGCCATGCAGGAACAGGAGGGTCGGGCCCGATCCGGCTCGTCTCATACGGACCGTCACTCCGCGGACCTTGTGGCTTGTGATGGGGGCAGGCATAACTTGGCACTCCTGGCGGGACGGGAAAATTGACAGGCATCACCGCCAAGAGCAATCCGAGAGCAATTGGGAGCGCCAAAATGTCCGCCGCCGATACCGAGCGTTTCCGCCTGCGGGGTTTTGTCGATCGCCTTGTGCAACTCGGCGAATGTGAAATCCACGACAGGCCGATCGATCTCGTGGACGTTGCAGGCATGCTCGAAGGCAATCCGAAGGCGACATGGTTCAAGTCGGTCGGTTCGGAGAAGGCCGAAGTGGTTGGCAACGTGATGGGTTCTCGCAAGCGGCTTGCCATCGCGCTCGACACGGACGAGGCGGGATTGCTTCCGACGCTGGCGGCACGCCTTGCGAAGCCTGTGAAGCCGGTGAAGGTCGAGGCGAAGGATGCGCCGGTTCAGCAAGTGGTGCTGAAAGGCGAGGTGGCCGACCTCTGCGCCCTGCCGGTGCATTTGCAGCATGGCGAAGACGGCGCACCTTATATCTCCGCGGGCATTGACTTCGCGCTGTTCCCCAACAACGGTTTCACCAACATCGGCTGCCGCCGCATCATGCTGCGCGGCCCGCGGCATGCGGGCGTCGATATGATCGCGCCGAGCGACATGCGCGCGATCTATCTCGATGCGGTGGCGCGAGGCGAAAAACTGCCGGTGGCTTACGCGGTCGGCTCGCACCCGACGGATTTCATGGCTGCAGTTAGCGGCACTCCGCCGATGGACGAGCTTGATGTGCTCGGCGCGGTGCGCGGCTCTCCGGTTCCGATCGTGAAATGCGTCACCAACGACATCTGGGTTCCGGCCGACGCCGAATATGTGCTCGAAGGCTATCTCGACCACAAGGGGCACGTGGAACCGGAAGGTCCGTTCGGCGAATACGTCGGCTACTACGGCGTGGTGAAGCGCAATCCGGTGTTCCATCTCACCGCGATCACGCATCGCAAGGATGCGCTGTTCCAGACCGTCACCATCGGCGGAAAGTCGCTCGGCCGCACCGACACGGCGCAGCTCACCACGATCAAGACCGAGACAGCGGCCTGGGCTGGTCTCATCGCATCGGTGCGTGAGCCGGTCGCGGTGTTCGCGACGCCGTCGAGCGGCGGGATGTACAACGTGCGTGTGTCACTGCGTCAGCGCGTGCCAGGCGAGGCGCGGAACGCCATCGCCGGGGTGTTTGGCTCGATGGCCGAATGCAAGCAGGTGTTCGTGTTCGATGACGACATCGACGTGTTCTCGGACGAACAGTGCGACTGGGCGCTGGCGACGCGCTTCCAGGCCGACCGTGACATGATGATGGCCTCAGGCTTTCGCGTGGTGCCGCTCGATCCGTCGCTCGCTGGCGCACGAACGGGTGCCAAGATCGGGTTCGATTGCACGATCCCGTTCGGCAAGCGACAATCGCTGGAATGGGGCATTCCGATGCCGCCGGTAATGGGCAAGGCCAATGGCAGCGGCAAGGTGTCGGTTGTCGACGTGCTGGCGAAGGGGCCGGCGAGCTTCCTTGATCTGATGAAAGCCGCAGGCACCCGCGACGGTCGTGAGATCGTGCGTGAGCTCGACAAGCTCTATGCGTCGGACAGGCTCACGCGCAATGAGGCGGGCAGGTACTCGTTGAAGGGCTGACGCAGGCCATCAGCCGCATTTCAGACCTTTCGCCATCTCGGCAAGCTGGCGTCGCAGCCGCTCGCGCACCGCGTCGGCGGCTTCCGGTGTCCATTTTCGTAAGCCTTCGCCGGTGCGCATGCCAAGCTTGCCGCTCGCGACGAGGTCTTTCAACATTTTTGTTGGTTCGGTGCTGCGGTCGAGATCGGCGAGCAGCACGTTCTGAATGTCGAGTGTGAGGTCCGTGCCGACGAGATCCGTCTGCTCCATCGGTCCGAGCACCGCCATGCGGGCGCCAAACCCGTTCTTCACCACCTCGTCGATGGTGTCGGCGTCGCAAACGCCTGCGGCGACGAGCGCGATGGCCTCGCGCTTGAGCGCATGTTGCAGGCGGTTGCCGACGAAGCCGGGAATGTCCTTCTTCACATGCACGGGCTTGCGGCCAGCATCGCGGAGGAGGTCCATCGTCCTGCGGACCGTCTCGTCGCTGGTCTTCTCGTTCTGGATCACCTCGACCAGCGGCACGAGATGCGGGGGATTCCAGAAATGCGTGCCGACGACACGGTCGCGGTGCTTGAGCTTCTCGCCGATCCGGGTCGAGGGGATGGCCGAGCTGTTGCTGGCGAGGATCGTCCTCGGCCCTGTCAGGCTTTCGAGCTCGGCGAAAAGCTCCTGCTTGAGTGGCAATTTCTCCGGCGCGGCCTCGAAGACGAAGGAGGCATCTTTCATGGCTGGCGCCATCTGATCGTGCGCCGAGATGCGGCCGAGGAGGGCAGGGTCGCCATCGAGCAGATCAATTGCGCTTTTAAGCCTTGCTGTGAGCGAACTCCGCCATTCCGCTGATGGATCGTAGACCACGACCTTGTGACCCGCCGCAGCAAGAAGATACGCGATGCCGTGGCCCATCAGGCCCGCGCCAATCACGCCGATTTTTTGAGGCTGCATTTTAGTCCTGTTATTGCCTGTCACGACCCGGCTTTGACCGGAACGAACTGCGTGGTGAACATGGATTTGTCGTCGGGAATTTCCTTCAGCAGTCCCATTTCGATGAACGATCGCTTGAGCACCTCGACCGCCTTTGGATCGAATATGCCGTCCTCGCTGAATACGCTGATTTGTTCGTCATAGGCCCTCGCGGCGACCGAGGGGCTGACGTTGATCACCTTCGCGGTGATCTCAACGGTCTTTGCCTTGTTGGCCTTCATGAAGCGGATGGTGTCGAACCAGCCGCGCAGGAAGGCGCGGACCAGCTCTGGCCTTTTTGCGATCAGGTCCTCGCGGGCGAAGAACACGTGCGTGATGAAGTGATCGACGAAGGGCGCGGCGCTGGTGATGACGCGCCATTCCTTCTCTTCTTCCAGCGCGTAGCCGATCTCCAGCGCGCCGATATAGCCGTCGATCTGCCCGGTCTTCACCGCGGCGCGGGCGGGCGGCATGCCGCCGATCGGCACGATCTGGATGCCGGCGGGCCCCCAGCCTTTGAACGCGTTGACGCGCTTGCCGATCCACTCGGTGAGCGATCCCGCGGTGGTGACGCCGAGCTTCTTTCCCTTCAGATCGTCGACGGTTTTGATCGGCGAGTCGTAACCGGCCATGATCGCCATGTTCTTCGGCACGCCGGCCATCGCACCGACAGCCTTCGCCGGCACTCCCTTCGCCATGAAGGCCATGCCAGGTCCGCTGCCGATCCCGATGTCCACGCCGTCGGAAGCGAGGCCTTGCTGAAGCCGCGCATCGCCGTTGAACGCAGACGCCTCAATCTCAAGCCCATGTTTGGCGAACTGTCCGCTCTGGATGCCAACGTCGAGCGGCGTGAAGGCCCAGGCGAAGGCGACGGCTTTGCCGACACGAAGTTTTTCGAGGGCGTTAGCAGGTGTGGCCAAGGTCGCCACCGCAACGCAACAAAAGAACGCATGGAAAAGCCTTCGCATGACATTCCTCCCGCGGCCGTTTTTCTCGACCTTCCGCGAAATCATTGCAGAAATCGTCAATGCTGACCATGCGCTAGAAGCCGTCTGCCTGCGTTGACCGGTGTCGCACCCGGGCCTAGATTCCAGTGAGTCACTGGGTGGTTGGCAGGAACTCTGCGCAGGACATCCGATGCACATCATCGACTCCCATTTCCATTGGTGGCCGCGGTCGATCTTCGACAAGCTCTGCAAGCGCGGCGCCTATCCCAAGGCGCGAGTCAACGATCGCGGCGGCTATGACTACATGCGCCGCGCCGACTCCGGCGAGCACTTGAACTCCTGGGCCGAGTGGTTCGATCTCGACAAGCAGTTCGAATACATGGACAGCCTCGGCCACCGGGTCGATGTGGTCTGCTCGATCGGTCCGTTCTCGGTGTCCTTCTCCGACATGCCGGTCGAGGAGGGGCACGACTACGCGTTGATGTGGAACGAGGAGATGGCCGACGCGCAGAAGAAATACCCGGGTCGGCTTTGGGCCAGCGCCGCGGTGCCGTTGCAGGACACGCGCGTGGCTATCGAGACGGTGGACGATGCGGTGAGCCGGCTTGGGCTGATGGGCGTGAACCTGCCGGGCAGTGTCGGCGCCGATGCGCGCATCGATGCCGAGCGGCTTGAGCCATTCTACGCCCATTGCGAGAAGCTCGGCCTGCCGCTGTTCCTGCATCCGACCGACGTGATCTTCCAGGAGATGCTCGACGGCTACGACGGCGCGCTGCATCTCAGCCTTGGCCGTGTGATCGAGGTGAGCGTTGCGGCGATGCGGCTCGTGCTCTCCGGCGTCATGGAGCGCCATCCGGACCTGAAGATCGTGATGTCGCACACCGGTGGTTCATTGCCTTATCAGTCGGGCCGCATGGATAAGAACTCCAAGAAGGCGAACCTGCCGCAGCCGGTCAGCACGTATCTCAAACGCATGTACACCGACACGGTATCTCCGCACGCGGAGGGCATGCAGTTCGCGATCGACTATTACGGGATCGGCCGCGTGATGTACGGCACCGATTATCCGTGCTGGGATCCTGCGCCGTGCCTCAAGCTGCTTGAGGATGTGAAGCTGTCTGAAGCGGATAAGCGCAAGCTGTTCTACGACAACGCGAGGCGCATTCTGAACCTGAAAGACCCCGCAGCCGCGAAGACCGGCAAGCGCGAGCCCGTCCCGGTTTGACCGTTTTGCAGCCGGAAGGCCACTATGCCTAAGCGCCGTGGCCTTTTGCCTTGTGCGAGCCGCCGAGCGAGATTGACTCCCACACAGCGACGATGATCAGCACGGCGGTGGTCGCGCTCGACAGGATTAGCGGCGATAGGTAAGGCGTCGCGGGAATGAGCAGGACGAGAAGTCCCAGCCCCACGGTGTGCGAGAGCGGAAAATTCGGCGCCGAGAGGTGTTTGAACATCGAATTCCCGATCAGATAGATCGCAGGTCCCCCGATCAACACGATGGCGGTCTTGAGCTCGGTGTGACCGTGCGGATGGTGCAGCACGAGTTCGTCGCCGACCGCAGCAACGATGATGCCGGCTACGATCAGGATATGGATGTAGGTGTAGCCGCTACGGGCGAGGCGGCCAGGGTCGTCCGATGACGCGATGGCGTTACTGCCACGCTCGGCGCCGATGTTGAAATAGACCGCCCACATCGCGACGCTGCCACCGAATGAGACCAGGAACGAGCCGACGTTCTCTGCAGTCCACGGCAGACCCGCAAAGGTCGCGCCGGTGACCAGGATCGACTCGCCAAGCGCGATGATGACGAACAGCGCCGCGCGCTCGGCGATGTGGCCGCCTTCGACAACCCAGTCCGACGTCGTTGAGCGGCCGAGCCCCGGCACGTGGAAGCCAGCGATGGGCGCTATGCTGTCGATACCGACGGCGATCGCCCAGATCGCGATGCGCATGGGCATATCCACGAAGGCGCCGGCGAGCCAGAGCGATGCGGCGGCAAGATGCCAGATGGTGATGCGGACGAAGTTGCGGTGGTTGTTCTCGTCGTGCTTCTTGAGCGCCCACAGCATGAACAGGTTTCGCGTTACCGCCATGGCTGCATAGGCGAGGGCGAACGCCATGCCGCGGTCGGCGAAGGCTTTCGGGATCGAGGCAGAGAGAACGAGGCCGAATAGCATCAGCACGAACAGCAGAAGCCGTACCGCGATCTTTTCCGGATCGAGCCAGTTGGTGAGCCAGGCGGTGTCGATCCAGGCCCACCAGACCGCGACCATCAGCAGCGCCGTTTCCAGTGCGCCGAGCGGTGTCAGGTGCGCCAGCAGTCCATGGGAAAGCTGCGTGATCGCGAAAACGAAAACCAGGTCGAAGAACAGTTCGACGAATGTGACGCGGTGATGTCCGTGTCCCTCTCGGACGCGAAGCTGGCTGGTGCGGGCTGCGTGCATGTATGACGTCAGGCCTTGGGGCCGAGAGCGAAACGGTCGTCCACGCTTTCCCATGTGTCGTAGCCGACGACCTTCTTGTAGTCCTCAAAATCCATGCCGTCGTTGCGCCGCTTGAACGCGCCGGTCTTCATGTCGATCAGCACGGCTTCGATGGCCTTCGCTGCGTGCATGATGGTGTCGAGGCCAAGCACCGCGGCCTGGAAGCCCATCTGGCTAAGCTCCTCCATCGACAGGATGGGCGTGTGGCCTCCCATCAGCGGGTTGCAGATCTGCGGCACGTCGAAGGCTTTGCCGATGATCTCCAGCTCTTTCACGCTGCGCGGCGCCTCGATAAAGATGCCGTCGGCGCCGGCCTTGATGAAGGCCTCGGCGCGGCGCATCGCTTCGTCGAGATCGTAGACCGCGCGGGCGTCGGTGCGTGCCAGAATCCAGGTCTCCGGATTGATCCGCTCCGAGCAGGCCGCTTTGATCTTCGCGACAGCCAGTTCGCGCGGCACCACTTTCTTTCCGACCATATGGCCGCAGCGTTTCGGCCATTGCTGGTCCTCGATCAGGATGGCGCTGACGCCCATGCGCTCGTAGCTCTGCACAGTGTGAACGACGTTCTTCACGTCGCCGTAGCCGTCGTCACCGTCAACGAACACCGGCAGGTCACAGGCCGCCATGATGTCGCGCACGCAGGCGGAAATTTCGCCAAAGCCCTTAAGCCCAACGTCAGGTACGCCGTAGCGTGAGCCGACCGCAGGGAAGCCGCCGATGAAATAGGTCTCGAAGCCGATCTTCTGGATCAGCCGCGCGCTCAGCGCGTCGTGCGCGCCGGGCACCACCAGGATTGTTTTGTCCTTGAACGCCCTGTCGATGATCTGGCGGAAGCTTTTAGGCATGAGGACCCCGGCATTGCGAATGCGTGCCGCCGGATTGAAGCGTAGTTTTCAAAGCAAGGCTAGCACTACGCTGTCGGTGCGTTCAGTTGCTCGCGCAGGTGATCCATGAACCGTCGCGCCACCTCAGGCAGCGGGTCGTGGTAGGCGCAGCGCAGCTCGAAGCTATCGAGCGGTCGTCCGCTGATGGAGAGGCGGACCAGCGCGCCGGCGCGGAGATCGTCCAGCACGGTGCAGAGCGCGAGGCAAGCGACGCCCGCGCCGTGACGGGTGAGTTCGCGTACCATCGCGAAGTCCTGCACCTCCATCGCGATGCCGTAGCGATCAACGCCGATGCGCTTCAGGAGCCGGTCGGTGATCTGGAAATAGGACGAGCTGCGCAGACCGGTGACGTAGGAGGCCGCCACCAGATCGGCGATGGTTATCTCGACCTTGCGGGCAAGGGGATGATGCGGCGACACGACAATCGCCATGGGCTCGTGGCCCAGAATTTCGCTGTCGAGACCCGATACGGACCCGAGCGAAAGAAAGAGGCCGAGGCTCACGGTCTGCGCGCGGACGAGTCCCAGGATGTCCTCGATTGTTCCTGCGTGCGTGACAAAGCGAATGCCTGGGCTGCGCTTGGCGAATGATGCGAGATGCGCTGGCAGGCGGTATTGGCCAAGATCGCGGTGCACCGCGAGCGAGACGACCAAATCCTGCGCCGGCCGCAATTCGTCAAGCTGCTGCGCGGCTTCCTCGCCGCGCCGCAGCACCTCCAATGCCATCGCGTAGACCGCTTCGCCCGCCTTGGTGAGGTGTGGCCGCGCGCCGCGCTTTCTTTCGAACAGCGTGTGCCCTGCCTGCTGTTCCAGTGCCTTCACATGTGCGCCGACGGATGGCTGCGAAATGTCGAGCCGCATGGCGGCGCGGTTGAAACCGCCTTCCTCGACCACGGCTTTGAACACGGACAACCGGCGGGCGCTGGCGGAGATCATGTGAAAATCTTATAGCCAAATGGCTACAAGCGTAAAGCCGGTGAGCCGATTGCTTTCGGCCCGGCCCAAACGCACCGTTTCATCGCGGCAACGTCCGCGAGCCCGGGGAGAGAAACGCGTGATCTTTGTTGCGGTCGACATCGGCGGCACATTCACCGATCTGATCGGTTTCGACGATGAGGTCGGCGTGTTCATGCAGGCCAAGAGCCTCACGACTCCACACGAACTGGTTCAGGGCATCGTCAACTGCATTCGCGAGAGCGGAGTTACCGTCGGCGCGATCGATGAGCTGATCCACGGCTCGACGACCGCGATCAACACGCTGATCGAGCGCAAGGGCGCCAAGACCGGCCTCGTCGTCACGCGCGGCACCAAGGACGTCTACATCATCGGCCGCGGCAATCGGCCGGAATCCTACAATCTGTTCTTCAACCGCCATCAGCCGCTGGTCTCGCGCCGCATGACCTGCGAGGTCGACGAGCGTGTGCTGTCTTCGGGCGATGTCGACGAGCTGCTGAAGAAGGCGAGCGTCGTGGATGCCTGCAAGGCGCTGAAGGCGGAAGGCGTCGAGGCGGTGGCAGTGTGCTTCCTGCACGCCTACGCCAATCCGGATCACGAGCGCGCCGCTGGCGCGATGATCCGCAAGGCGCTGCCGAGCGTCTATCTCTCGTTGTCGCACGAAATCCTGCGCGAGTACCGTGAGTTCGAGCGCATGTCGACGACGGTGGTGAACGCCTACATCGGGCCGAAGGTCGGCGGCTATGTGAAGAGCCTGAAGGCCAATCTTGCCGGTATCGGCTTCGAGGGCGATCTGTCGATCATGCGGTCCAGCGGCGGCGTGATGACACCGGAGGTCGCGACCGAGCGGCCCGCCGCGATGATGGAGTCGGGCCCGGTCGGCGGCATCATCGCGTCGGCGCAGGTTGGCCTCGCGCTTGGCTTTGCCAACGTCATCTCCTTCGACATGGGCGGCACCACGGCCAAGGCGAGCCTGATCCGAGAGGGCGAGCCGACGCTGGCGCCGGGCTATTACGTCGGTGGCTATGCGTCAGGCCATCCGGTGATGCTGCCGATGATCGACGTGGTCGAGGTCGGCGCGGGCGGCGGCAGCATCGCATGGAGAGACGACGTCGGCGCGCTCAAGGTCGGTCCGCAGAGCGCGGGCGCCGATCCCGGCCCGATCTGCTATCGCGGCGGCGGCACCGAGCCGACCATCACCGACGCCAATGTCGTGCTCGGCCGTCTTGATCCGGATAATTTCCTCGGCGGTACCATGAAGCTCGATGCCGACGGCGCGCGCCGCGGCATCAAGGAGAAGATCGCCGATCTGTTGAAGATCGATACGGTGGCCGCGGCGAAGGCCATTGTCGAGATCGCGATCAACAGGATGTCGCTCGCCGTCCGCGAGGTCTCCGTGGCCAAGGGTTACGACCCGCGCGACTTTGCGCTGGTGGCGTCGGGCGGGGCAGGGCCGCTGCACGTTTGCGCCATCGCCCGCGAGCTTTACATCCCGACCGTGATCGTGCCGCTGTTCCCGTCGCACTTCTCGGCGCTCGGCATGCTGCTTGCCGACGAGCGGCATGACTTCACGCGCACGGTCTATTCTGATCTTGCCAGCGTCGACTTCGCCAATCTGGTGAAGATCCATGACGAGATGGTGAAGGATGCCAAGACAAGTCTGCGCCACAGCAAGAACGCGGTGTTCCAGATCCATCTCGATCTGCGCTATCTCGGCCAGGAGTTTACACTTCAGGTTCCCGTCACGCTCGATCAACTCAAGAAGGGTGACCGCAAAGCGATCCGCACCGCTTTCGATGAGATGTACGAGCTCCGCTATGCCCACCATTCGCCGGAGGAGCCGGTCGAGATGGTCAACATCCGCCTTGGCGCCATCGGCAAGCGCACCAAGCTCAAGTTTCCGAGCCTGGGCCCCGCAAGCGAAGCGAAGCCGGCGAGCGAGCGCAAAGCCTATTTCTCCAGCGCCAAGGAAGCTCTCACCGCGAAGGTCTACCGCCGCACCGAACTCGGCGCGGGCGCGGAGCTGTCTGGCCCCGCGCTTATCCAGGAGCACGGCACCACGACGGTCCTGTTCGAGAATGATCATTGCCGCGTCGCCCCATCCGGCGAATTGATCATCAGCATCGGAGGCGTGCGATGAAACTCGACACCGTCACGCTCGAGGTGCTGCGCAACGCATTGCCTGCCGTTGCCAACGAAATGGCGGCGGACCTCCAGCGCACCTCCTACAACATGATGATCTATGAGGTGCGCGACTATTGCACAGCGCTGCTCGATACCCGGGGCGAACTGATCTCGCAAAACGTCGGCGGCGTATCGCACTTCGTTGCTGACCTGGGCGTTATCATCGTCGATGGCATGAAGCGTTACGGTCGCGCCGGTTACAAGCCGGGCGATGTCATCATCACCAATCATCAGGCGGTGGCAGGCCAGCACCTCAATAACATTGTCGTCTACATGCCCTATTTCTATAAGGGCGAATTGCTGATGTTCTCGATGGTGCGCGCGCACTGGATCGACGTCGGCGGCCAGAGCACCGGCTTCGGCGCGGGTCCCACGGTGGCCGATCCCTGGCTCGAAGGGCTCCAGCTCGATCAGCTCAAGATTTATGAGGAAGGCAAGCTCAATGAGACGCTCTACCGCGTCATCAAGGACAACATCCGCTTCCCGGAATCTTCGCTCGGCGATCTGAAGTCGCAGATGGCCGCGTGTCGCCTCGCGGCGCGGCGCATGGACGAGCTGTTCGATAAGTACGGCAAGGACACGATCCTTGCCGCCATCTCGCAGATCTTCGACGAGACCGAGCAGAAATGCCGCAATGTGGTCGCGAACCTGCCTGATGGCGTCTATGAGGCGAGCGCGTCCATCGACGACGACGGGCTTACCAAGGACGAGCCGGTGCCGCTCCACGTGAAGATCACGGTCAGGGGCGGCGAGATGAACATCGATCTTTCCGGTTGCTCCGGCGAACGCAAGGCTGCAATCAACTCGCGCACCTATGCCGGCGCGCGTGTCGCCTACAAGGCGCTGACCGGCCCGCTTGATCCCGTGAACGAGGGTTCGTTCCGAGCGCTAAAAGTCATCATCCCCGAAGGCAACATCATGATGGCCAAGTTCCCAGCGCCGATGTCGGGCTGGAGCTACATCGTGCCGACGGTGGTCGACATGATCGTCGCAGCACTCACCAAAGCGATGCCGGATCGCGTCCCGGCCGCGCATCACGGTCTGCTCGGTGGCTCCGTGGTGTTCTTCGGTCTGCATCCCAGGACCAAGCGCCGCTTCATCGTGCAGAGCATCGAGGGCGGCGGCTGGGGCGGCCGTCCGTTCGAGGACGGAATCTCGGGCACGGTCTCGGTCTGCCAGGGCGACGTCCGCAATGGCTCCATCGAAGGTATCGAGCTGAAATGTCCGGTGGTCGTCGAGAGCCGCGGACTCCGGCCGGATTCCGGCGGCGCGGGAAAATATCGCGGCGGGCTTGGCATCGACATGCGGGTGCGGAACCTCGTCGAAGGTCGCTGGAATTTCGAACACACCCGTCGCCTGAAATGTCCGCCGTGGGGTGCCTGGGGCGGCGAGGCGGGCGAGTCCGGTGGCTATCTCCTGAAGCGGCCGGGGGAGAAGGAATTCCGCTTCATGACCGGTTCGCACATCCCGGTGGCGGTGAAATCGCAAGCGATCGTCCGTACCGGCGGCGGCGGCGGCTGGGGCGATCCGCTAGATCGCGAACCGGCGATGGTCGTGGAAGACGTAAGCGAGGGCTTCATCTCGGTTGCAGCCGCGAAGAAATCCTATGGCGTCGTGCTCCGAGGCAACTTGTCGCTCGATGAAGGCGCGACCAAACGGCTCCGGGACAAGCTAAGATCGGCTCGCAAAGCGGCCGCCAAAAACAAGAGCAAGCACAAGTCGGTCAAACCGGCGAAAGCCCAAAAGGGCAAAGGGAGTGGAACGGCCAAGGGGAGAAAGCGCGGGTGACATTCAAAAAGCTGCTGGGGGTTGGGGCCGGCGCGCTTTGCGCGCTGCTGATTGCGCCTGCGTCGGCTGAAATCGTGCGGGTCGGCAAGGCGGGGCGCGATGCGTTCTCCTTCGTGCCTGCCGACGTCGGCCAGCGCACCGGCATCTTCAAGAAGCGGGGGCTTGATCTCGAGATTTCATCCTTCGGGGGCGACGCCCGCGTGCAGCAGGCGATGGCCGCCGATGGCATCGACATCGGGTTGGGCTCGGGACCCGGTCTCGCTTTCGTCGTGAAGGGCTCGCCCGTGAAGGGCATTGCGGCCTTCGCCGATCCGCCGCTCACCTTCGCACTGGTCGTCCGCAACGATGACTCGATCAAGAGCGTTGACGACCTGAAAGGCAAGCGCGTCGGCGTCTCGACAGTCGGCTCCGTCACGGGATGGATCGTTGGCGAGGTCTCCCGCCAGAAGGGCTGGGGCTATGAGGGCATTCCGCTGGTCGCCATCGGCGACGATGCGACGCGCATCGCTTCGCTGAAGACGAAATCGGTCGATGGCGCGATCGTCAATCTCGCCGCCGCTCTCAACTATGTGCAGCGCGGGGAAGGGCGCGTCCTGCTTCGCTTCGGTGATCTGCTGAAGGATTTCCATGTCCACGTGATCTTTGCGACCGACAAGGCCATCGCATCGAAACCGGAAACACTCCGCAAATTCCTCGCCGGCTGGTTCGAGACCATCAAGTTCATGCGGAAAGACAAGGTGAAGACACTGGAGATTGCGGGCGAGGTGATGGGCACCGATCCCGCGATCACGGCGCAGATCTATGACGGCATGATGCCGATGTTCAACGACGACGGCCATTTCAAGCCCAAGGCCACAGCAGTTCTGAGCCGATCCTTCGTCGATATGAAGACGTTCGACAAGGAGCCGGACATGAAGACGCTCGTCAACGAATCTTTCCTGCCGAAGAAATAACGCGGAGGAACACCCATGAAGACTATCACGCGCGCGCTTGGCCTCGCCGTAGCTGTTGTGCTTCTCTCCGTACCGGCTCACGCGTTGGAGAAGCTTCGCGTCGGCAAGGCTGTGCCCGAAGCCTTCTCCTTCACGCCGCTCGACGTCGGCATGAAGAAGAGCATTTTCGCCAAGAACGGCCTTGAGATCGAATCCATTGCCTTCCAGGGCGACGCCCGCATGCAACAGGCGGCGGCGGCCGATTCCATCGACATCCTGCTTGGCTCGGGGCCCGCTATGGCCTTCGTCGCCAAGGGCGCTCCGATCAAGGGCGTTGCTGCGATGGCGGGGCCGCCGCTTCTGCTTGCCATCGTCGTGCGGCCGGATGGTCCCAAAACGACGGAGGAGCTGAAGGGCAAGAAGATTAGCGTCTCGACGGCCGGCTCGCTCACCTATTGGCTCGTGAGCGAGACTTCGCGCCGTCATGGCTGGGGACCGAAAGGCATCGAAATACAGCCGATGGGCGCCATGCCGGGCCAGATCGCCGCGATCAAGCGCGGCGATATCGACGGCACGATCATGGACATCGGCAACGCGTTCGACATGGAGAAGCGCGGCGAGGGCCGCATCCTGGTCCGGTTCGCCGATATCAAGGATTTCCACATCCACGTTATCTTCGCGACCGACAAGCTGGTCGCAGGCAAACCGGACCAGCTCCGGGCTTTCTTGAAGGGTTGGTTCGAGACCATCGCCTTCATGCGCAAGAACAAGGAGGAAACCGTCGCCATTGCCATGGAGATCACCGGTAAGGACAAGGACATCACCAGCCGCAGCTACGATGAGCTAATGCCGATGTTCTCCGATACGGGACGGTTCGAGCCCGCAGCGCTCGCAACGCTCCGGAAGTCCTACGTGGAGTTGAACCTGCTTCCGACCGAGCCCGATATGTCTAAACTGTACAGCGAGGCATTCCTGCCGAAATAAGTCTGGGAGTGAAGCGATGAAATCGGCTGTCCGCATCGCAGCGGCGTTCGCTGCGGTTCTCGTCTTTTCGGCTGGAGCGCAGGCGCAAACCAAGCTCCGTGTGGGCAAGGCGCAGGCCAATCAGTTCGCCTTCGTACCAGCCGACATCGGCGTGGACGCCGGCATCTTCAAGAAACACGGCATCGACCTCGAGATCAGTGCTTTCGGTGGCGACGCCCGCATGATGCAGGCGCTGACCGCGGACGGCATCGACATCGCGCTCGGCGGTGGACCTGCGATCGCCACGATCGTCAAGGGCACGCCCATGAAGGCCGTCGCGGTGCTCGCCAACGAACCCAACACCATCATGACCGTGGTGATGAAGGACGGGCCGATCAAGTTGGCCGCCGACCTGAAGGACAAGGCAGTCAGCGTCTCGACCGCGGGCTCGCTCACCTACTGGCTCACCATGCAACTTTCGCAGTCGCAGAGTTGGGGTCCGAACGGCATCAAGATCACGCCCCTCGGAGCCTCGCAGGCGCAGATCGCAGCGCTCAAGACGAACCAGGTCGCAGGTGTCACGACCGACAGCGTAACCGTCTACAAGTTTGTGGAGGAGGGCGGTGGCCGTATCCTGGTGAAGTTCGGCGAGCGTGTGAAGGACTTCCACGTCCACATCATCTACGCCAGCGACAAACTCATCAAAGAGAACCCGAAGGCGCTGCGCGATTTCCTCGCCGCCTGGCTCGACACCATCGCCTTCATGAAGAACAATAAGGATCAGGCCATCGAGATGGCCGCGAAGCGCACAGAGGTGTCCAAGGCCGTTGCGGCGGAGGGCTACAACGACACCATGCCGATCTTCAGCACCACGGGGAAATTCAACCCGAAGGCGCTCGACGTGCTCGGCGAATCCTTCGTCGAGCTGAAGCTCCTGCCGTCCAAGCCAGACATGCCGAAGCTTGTCACCGAAGAATTTCTCCCGAAATGACAACCGGTGACGTTGTAGTCCACGTCAAGGACGTCTCGCACGAGTTCGGCGAGCCGGGCGACACGTTCCATGTGCGGGCGTTGCAAAAGACGACGCTTGACATCAAGCGCGGCGAATTGCTCTGTCTGATCGGCCCAAGCGGCTGTGGCAAGTCCACGCTGCTCAACATGATCGGCGGGCTCTTTCTGCCGTCGAGCGGCGCGGTCGAGGTCGGCCACAAGCCGGTGCGCGGTCCGCTGCCGCACGACATCGCTTTTGTGTTCCAGGAGAACGCGCTGTTTCCCTGGTGCACGGTGCTGGAGAACGTGAAGCTCGGCATGACGTTTCAGGGCGTGCCGAAGTCCGAGCACGAGGGAAGGGCACGCAAATCGCTTGAGGCTGTCGGCCTCAAGGACTTCATGGGCCACTATCCTTCGCAGCTCTCCGGCGGCATGCGCCAGCGTGCGGCGCTTGCCCGTGCGCTCAGCCTCGAAACCGGCATTCTGCTGATGGACGAGCCGTTCGGTGCGCTCGATGAGCAGACGCGGATGATCCTGGGCGAGGACTTGTCGGTGCTTCTCTCGCGCACCAACAAGACGATCGTCTTCGTCACCCATTCGCTGGGCGAGGCCGTGTTCCTTGCGGACCGCGTCGCGGTGTTCTCGGCGCGACCGGGTTACATCAAGGAGATCATCGAGATCGACGAACCGCATCCGCGCAAGCCCGGATTCGTCACCACGGAGAAATTCGCCAAGCTCCGCAACACGCTCTACGGTCTGCTGCACGAGGAAATCCGCAAGTCGGTGGCGCAGACCGCTATGACGGGGCCGCTCACGTGAGCGCCGCGAGCCGGGAACGCCGCAGCAGACTCGCGAGCCGGGCGGTTCAAGCCGGCTTTCTCGTCGCGCTGATCGCGCTCTGGTATCTTGGCACGACCTACTGGGGCATCAGCCCGCTGCTTCTCCCCAATCCCGTTCGCGTCTGGGGCGAGCTGAAAGATGTGCTCGCGACCGGCGAGTTTTGGCCGGACCTGAAGGTGACGTTGAGCGAACTCGCCATCGCCTTTGCGCTCTCCTCGACCAGCGGCATCACGCTCGGCTATCTCATCAGCCGCTCACAATATCTCATCAAGGTGTTCGAGCCGCTGCTCGCCGGCATCTATTCGGTGCCGATCATTCTGTTTCTGCCACTCTATGTGCTGTTCTTCGGCCTCGGGCCGGGCTCGAAGATCGCGCTTGGCACCACCATCAGCTTCTTCCCGATCGTGCTGAACACCATCGCAGGTTTCGGCTACGTCGAGAAGATTTTCGTCACCGCGGCGCGCTCCATGGGAGCGTCGAATTTCCAGATGTTCCGTTACGTGCTGCTGCCCGCCGCGTTCCCGGTAATCCTGACCGGGCTTCGCATCGGGTTCACCATCACGCTTCTCGCGATCCTCGGCAGCGAGACCATCGCTTCGCTCGCCGGGCTAGGCCACAAGATCGTGCATCTTGCTGAGGCGATGGAGACCGCACGCATGTTTGCCTACATCGCCTTTGTGGTGGCCATAGCGGCGACGCTCAACACGATCACCACCTCGATCGAGCGCAGGGCGAAACGCCAATGAGTGCGCTCCGCGGCGTCCAGCGATTTTTCCTCCGCCATCCTGGCGCGATGCGGCTTCTGGTCGTCATCGCGCTGCTTCTTCTCTGGGAGGCTGGGGCGCGATGGTGGATCGATCCGATGTTCCTCAGTCCGCCGTCGCGGGTGTTCCCGTCGCTCGACTCGGTGTTCAACACCCGCGGCATCCCGAAAGCGCTGGAGGTCACCTTCTACGAACTGGCGGTGGCGTTCGTCCTCTCGGTCGTCATCGGCATGGTGGTCGGCCTTGCGGTCGGCCTGTCGCGATTTTCTCACCGCAGCTTCATGCCGATCATTCTTCTGCTTTATGGGACGCCGCAAATCACGATCCTGCCGCTCTTTATTCTCTATTTCGGCATCGGCCCGCCTTCGAAGATCGCCTTTGGCGTCAGTCATGGCATCTTCCCGATCATCGTGACCATCGTGGCCGGGGTGCAGAACATCAAGCCCATCCTGATGACCGCCGCGCGCTCCATGGGCGCGAGCCGCTGGCAGATATTCCGTTGGGTAATCTTTCCCCACATGATCCCGAGCTTCTTTGCCGGCATGCGGCTGGGGATGACCGGCGTCCTGCTCGGCGTTCTTCTGGCCGAGCTCTATGTATCCACCGCGGGAATCGGCTATTTCACGACGCTGTTTACCCAGAACTTCGACCCGACCAAGCTGCTGGGGCTGATCTCGATTCTTGCGGCTATGGCGATCATCCTCAACGAGATCGTGCGCAGGGCCGAGGTCCACTTCGGACGCTGGCGCACGGACTGAATGAGCGCTCTCGAGAAGCTTGCTGCCTTCGTTTCGACCTTCCGCCCGGACTACCGGCTGATGGAGGAGGTGCGCTTGCACGTCGCCGACACGCTCGGCGCATGGATCGCGGCGACCCGCACCGAAGAGGGCAAGCTGCTGATGCGTTATCGCCGCACCGGCACCGGGCCTCACGACCGCATCGCCATCAATTGCGCGCTCGCGCGCCTGAGCGAGGTGGACGACATCCATCTCGCCTCCATGACTACGCCGGGCTCCATCGTTGTGCCCGCCGCAATGACCATGGCCTCGGTGATGCCCCACCTCGATTCGATGGAGGTCGCGGCCGCCATCGTTGGCGGTTATGAGACTATGATCCGCCTGGGCGCCGCGATCGACGGGCCGAGCGTGCTCTACCGCGGCATCTGGCCGACCTATTTCACCGCGCCGCTCGGCGTTGCCGCCGTTGCGTCCCGGCTGATGCAGCTTGATACGCGCGACACGCTTCAGGCGCTTGCAACCGCCGTGATCATGATGACACCGGGCACCGGCCACCACGCCGCGCAATCGACCGCGCGCTGGTTCGCCGTGGGGCAGGCAGCGGCGCGCGGTCTCACCGCGGCGCTGTCGGCGCGCTCAGGCTTCACCTCCGATCCGCGCTTGGTCGAGGGCGAGTTTATGAAAGGCGTTTATGGCCTGACGCCGAACGCCGCGCTGATCGAGAAGGGATTAGGCGAGCCCGCGCTCTCGCAGGTCTCGTTCAAGCCGTGGTGCGCCGCGCGCCAGACCATGGCTGCGACGCAGGCGTTGAAAGAGATCATGGAGGAGGGCGTTTCTGCCACCGACATCACCGGCATCGAGGTGAGCGTGCTCGCACCGCATCTCAAGATGATTGATCACGGAGTGACGTCGGGCGATCGCTTCTCCCATCTCACCAGTGTGCACTACAACATGGCGGTGGCGGCGCTCGCGCCGGATGCGGCTTACCTCCTGAGCGGACCTGAGCACCTGCGGCGCGAATTCCCCGATTTCATGTCGCTCATCAAGGTGTCCGCCGCGGATGGCCTATCTCCCGAATATCCGAAGGCGTGGCCGGCACGGATTGCCGTCACCACGAAGACCAGCCGCCATGAGCACAGCGTCGCCCATGTGCCGGGCGATCCCGCGCGGCCGTTCGGGGAGGCCGAGCTGCGCCACAAGTTCCGCAAGCTGGTGGAGCCGGTGCCGGCGGACCAAGCCGACGGCATGTTTACCCGCGCGCTGGAGGCCCTCGACGAGCCGTCCGGCCTGCCGCGCGACATCGAGATGATCGACCCTGACCGCTAGTCGCTGGCAAAGCCGTGATCCGCTACTATCTGTTCCCGGCAAGTGTCCATTGGGAGCAGGTCGTCATGAAGGCCGTTCTGGATCGTCACGTCATCGCCGACAGCCACGACATTGTGGAGGACAGCGGCTACCAGTATTTCCCTGCGTCCGCGGTGCGGCTCGACTGGGTCGAGAAATCGCCCAAGACCGCGAAGGATCTGGAATGCCCCCACAGCGTGCAGTTCTACGATGTGGTGATCGAGGGTGAGCGCCATCCGCGTAGTGCCTGGGTCTATGAGAAGCCGCAGCCTTCGAAAGCCGGGATCGGTCAGCGCTTCGGCTTTTGGAAGGATGTCAAGGTCGGCTAGGACGTCGCCTTCGCCTTCTGAATCGCCGCCCAGATGCGGTGCGGCGTCGCCGGCATGTCCATGTGCGTGACGCCGAGCGGCGCGAGCGCGTCCATGATCGCGTTCATCACCACGGCCAGCGCCGGCGTGATGCCGGCTTCGCCACCACCCTTCACGCGCAACGGATTGCCCTTGGTCGGGTCTTCCGCAAGCGCGATATCGAACGACGGCACCTGATAGGCGCGGGGGATACCGTAGTCCATGAAGCTTCCCGACAGCACCTGGCCGTCGTCCGAATAGGCCATCGCCTCCAGCAGCGCCTGTCCGATACCCTGCACGATGCCTCCATGCACTTGCCCATGCAGGATCAGCGGGTTGATCGCTTGTCCCGCATCGTCGATTGAGCCGTAGCGCGGGACGCTGATCGCGCCGGTGTCGGGATCGATCTCGACCTCACAGATCGCGCAGCCGGTCGGATAGGCGGGAATGCGGCCGGTGAACGTCTTCTTCGATTGCAGCGGCTTGCCACTGGCGAGTGCTGGGTTCTCGTCCATGGCCTTCGCGATGTCGAACACGTTCAGCCGACGATTGCTCTTCGGCGTTACGAACAGACCGCCGCTGAATTCGATGTCGGTTTCCGCAACCTCCAGCATCTTCGCCGCGACCGACTTCGACTGCGCTACCACCTCGGTGCAGGCCTGAAACATCAGCGTGCCGCCGAGCCGCATTGAGCGGTCGGAATGCGTTCCGCTGCCTGATGGGATTTTCGCCGTGTCGCCGCCGATGAAGACGATGTCCTCGGGTGCCACGCCGAGAAGGTCGGCCATCACCTGCGAAAAACTCGTCTCATGGCCCTGACCGGTTGATTGCGTGCCGACCGCCAGTTCGACTTTGCCGGTGCCGAGCACGGTCACCTCGACGCGCTCGTGCGGAATGCCGACGGGCGTTTCGAGATAATTCGAAATGCCGATGCCGCGCAGCTTGCCGCGCTTCTTCGACTCGCGCCTCCGCGCCGCAAAGCCCTTCCAGTCGGCGGCCTCAACCATCTTCGTCATGTTGCCGGAGAAGTCGCCGGAGTCGTAGAGAAGCCCGCTCGCGGTGCGGTAGGGCAGCTTCTTCTTCGGGATCACGTTGATCTTGCGAATTTTCACGCGGTCCATGCCGAGCGTTGTCGCTGCGAGATCAATCAACCGCTCCAGCACCAACGTGCCCTCGGGGCGGCCAGCGCCGCGGAACGGCGCGGTCGGCACCGTATTGGTCATCATCGACCGGCAGCGCATGTGCATCAGCGGGATGTCGTAGACGGTGGTCGCGACGCGATAGGCGTTGCTGAGTGGCACGTAAGTGACGGTCTGTCCGCCGCAGGTGCCGATGTGATCGACCTGATAGCCGGTGATCCGTCCGTCGTTGGTCAGCGCCAGGCGCGCCGTGGTGCAAAGATCGCGCCCGCCGTAGTCGGTGAGGAAGGACTCTGAACGGTCGTTGGTCCATTTAATCGGGCGACCGACGCGCTTCGAGGCCCATATGATCGTTGCCTGCTCGGGGTAGAGATTGTTGCGAAGCCCGAAGCCGCCGCCGACGTCGGGGCAGACGAAGCGAAACTTGTCGAGCGGCATTCCGAACGCCTCGGCCAGAACGAGGCGCGGCGCGTGAACGCCCTGATTGCCGGAAATGATGGTGTAGAGGTCCTTCTCCGGATCGTAGGAGGCGACGCCAGAGCGCGGCTCCATCTGGCAATTGGCGATGCGCTGATTGACGAATTTCTGTTCGACGACGACGTCGGCAGCGGCGAAGGCCGCTTTCACCTTTTCGGCGTCGCCGAATTCTTCATCCAGCGCCACGTTGTCGGGGCATGACTGCGGCCACAGCGGCTCTGCGCCTTGCGCTTTCCGTACATCGGTCACCGCTGGAAGCACTTCATACTCAACTTGGACCGCTTCCGCCGCATTGCGCGCATGAACGTGGGTGTCCGCAATGGCGACCGCGACCGGCTCGCCCGGATAGCGCGCGCGATCCGGAGCGAGGGGGTATTGGCCCTCTTCGAGAACGAGGCCCTTCTCCGTTGAGAACGCCTTGATGGAAATGTCGATCGCGCCCGCCGGGTTGGCGCGCTGCATCGCGCCCTTGAATCCGTCGGCGATGTAGTCAGCACCGGTCAGCACCGCGATCACGCCCGCCATCTTCGTTGTGGCGGACGTGTCGACGCGCTTGATCTTCGCGTGTGCATACGGCGAGCGCACGAACACCGCGTAGACCTGATCCGGCATCGAGATGTCGTCGGAATAGCGGCCCGCGCCGCGAACCAGCCGCAGGTCTTCGAAGCGCGGCATCGGCCGGCCGATATAGGGGCCGTTTCCGGCTCTTGCCTTGGCGTCCATGGGCACTCCCTAGCCCGTATATGGCGGGCAGACCGGTTTTCCGGTCATTTGTTATTGGCCGTCGTCGCCGGAGCGCCCGGCCGCGACGGCTGCATTCGTCGGAAAGCCGCGTTTACTTCGGCTTCCAATCTTTCTTCCACGCCGGCGGGTCCTGCGAGTCGATCAGCACGAAGCAGATGCGGCACGGTTTGCCCGAGTTGTTCACCCAGGCGTGGTTGGTGCCCTGCTGCACCATGATGTCACCAGCCTTCAGATGCACCTCGCTGTCGTCGAGCAGCATGTCGATCTCGCCGTCGAGCACGATGGCGTAGTCGATCGAGCGGGTGCGATGCGTGAAGATGTGGCGGTGATAGCCCTGCGTCGCGGGATCGATGCCCATCTGCTTGAGAATCTCGTGATGGTCGATGCCCTTCGGCACCGTGCCGTCGTACGGCGCGAAATCCACCACGCGCAGGATCGCGCCGTTGGGAGGCGGCGGCACGCCGGTCTTCTGCGCCGCCTGATCGCGGGTGTGCGACAGATCGGCGGGCGACTCGTTGGTCATCCAGAGCAGTTGGACGACGTTGCCTTCGCCGCGCTGGTTCACGTACGGCGTCGGTCCATCGATCAGAACGACCGCCTTGCCTTGCTCGTCGTGGCCGGTGACCACGCGACGGACGGGCTTTTTCTCCATCTTGCTCCTCGTATTTTTGAGATTGTGGGCGGCATCCTTCGGGGAGGCCGCGGCCTTGTCAATCCGCCCGCGATGCGGTCAACGCACGGTTGCGAGCACCGAAGCGACGTGTTCGCCGAACGCCTTGGTTCCGAGCTTGCCGCCCAGGTCGCCTGTGCGCGTCTCGGGCTTGGACACCGCCTGGTCGAGTGCGCGCTCGATCATGTCGGCGGCCTTGATGAGCTTGTCGTCCTTCCGCCGCTCGCCGAGCCAGGTGAACAGCATTGCGGCAGAGCCGATCAGCGACGCCGGGTTGGCGAGATTCTTGCCCGCGATGTCCGGCGCCGAGCCGTGCTGCGCCTGTGCGAGTGCATGCTCGGCGCCCGCATTGATCGAGGCCGCGAGGCCGAGGCTGCCGGAAATCTCCGACGCTTCGTCCGAAAGGATATCGCCGAACGCGTTGGTCGCGAGGATCACATCGAAGCGGCTGGCGTCGCGCACCAGGAGCGCCGCCATCGCGTCCATGATCTGCTCTTCGTATTCGACATCTGGGTAGTTCTTCTGTACGGAACGCACGCACTCCAGGAACAGGCCATCGGAGACGCGCAGCACGTTCGCCTTGTGCACGGCGGTCACCTTCTTGCGCGGCCGCTGCATCGCGAGCTTGAACGCCGTCTCGGCGATCCGCGTCGAGCCTTGGCGTGTGATCTTGCGCACCGCGAGCGCCACGTCCGGTGTCGGCATGAATTCGCCATTGCCCATGAACATGTTGCGGTCGGCGTACAAGCCTTCCGTGTTCTCGCGCACCACCACGAGATCAACCGACTTTCCGCAGCGCGGCGGCAGGCCGGGACGCGACTTCGCCGGACGGATGTTGGCGTAGAGGTCGAGGCGCTTGCGCATCTCGCCGGATGGATTGAGCCCGCCTTGTTCGCGCGGCGGATATTGGTTGTGCGACACTGGTCCGAGGATCACGCCGTCGGCGCGTTTGCCCGCTTCGAACGAGGCGTCGGGCATCGTGGTGCCGTGCATTTTCAGCGCGTCGAAGCCGATCACCGCGTCCTCGAAGGACAGCCCGAGCCCCAGCAATTTGTCGGCCTCGCGCAGCACATGCAGCGTCGCGGCTGTGATCTCGGGGCCGATGCCGTCGCCTTGCATGACGACGAGGTGGGTGCGGTTGGACATGCTGGAACCTCGCTGAATTCGGCGGCACCGGATCATTGTCCGTCTGCGCTGTCAACGAGGAGGTCTTATTTCTCTTTATTTTTTGGAGCGACCGCGCGCGCGCCGATCAGGATGCCGATGGCAATAATTGCGGTCACGCCGGCCTGCCACCGCCCAGCGGCGGCGAGGCCCGCAGTGCCTGCCCATGTGATCGAGGAGAATGCTTCCGCGAAGGTCGCAAGGCGCGAGGAAGTCTGGCGACGGCGGAAGTGCTTCCGCCGCGCCTGAGTGCGGAACCAGAGCTGGATCAGTGCCGCCGAAATCGCGGCGACGCCGATGCCGAGCGCGGAAACGATGGCGTCGTGGGGCGAGGCGACGGCCATTGCGATCAGGAATGGTGCGAAGACGAGCGCGACGCTGCCGGTGACCGCCTCGATCTTGGCGCGGATCATCCAACTTTCTGGAATTGGCGCGGTGGCAACCAAATCGGGCGCGTCCTCGCCGGAGATGGCGAGCCAGGCGAGACCGCCTGCGAGCTGGCCGGCCGCCATCACCAGGACCGGAACGAGCAACACCAGATCGTCGGCGCCTTTGCCGAAGGCGCGCCACAGCATCAGCGCCGGCGGCAGCAGATAGAGAAGCTGCATCAGCGTCTGCGATGCAAGCCACGGGTCGCGGCCGAGCAGCGTCCATTCCTTGCGGCGCAGCGCCTGCCGGGGCTTGAAAGCGCGGAATGTCTGGCGATGGTGGCTTCGGCCGGCATCGGAGATACCCGCTGCGGCGATTGCGTGTTCCCCGAACCGCGCCGAAAAGATCACGATGGCCGAAGCAAGTAGGAAGGCTCCGATCGCGAACACGGCAGCGAGCGCCGTGAGGTCGCCAAGGATGGCGCGGGCCGGCCACCACACGGTGCTTTCGATGGCAGGCACCAGCGCGACCAGCGTTTCCGATTGCAGGAAAGTGAAATAAGAGAGGGTGCCGTAGGACAGGATGGCAGCAATTTGCAGCCCGATCACGAAGGTTGCGCCGATGATCGCTGCGACGATCTGTGAGGCGAGCCGTGTGCGTTTCGGTCCGATCAGCCGGAACAGCGCCACAGTGAGCGCAACCGACATGGCTGCGGCTGTCGCTCCGACAGCGGCCACCACGCCATAGGCTGTCAGCCAGTGCGCACCGCCCTTGTAGACCAGCACGTTGATGAAAGGCGCTGCCAACAGCAGCGCCATGAACACGGTCGAGCACGCCATTGTCGCGATCCGCACCGCGAACACACGGCGTGACGCCACAGGAGACGACAGGATCAGGTCGAGGTCCGAGCGCGCATAGAACGCCCGCGTCACCGACTCCATTGCTTGCGACATCATCAGCGACCAGGCGAGCATCGCGCAGCCGGTGATGACC
Source organism: Pseudomonadota bacterium (assembly GCA_040756555.1). Lineage (GTDB taxonomy): Bacteria > Pseudomonadota > Alphaproteobacteria > Rhizobiales > Xanthobacteraceae > Z2-YC6860. The sequence continues at coordinate 67,889 of JBFLYS010000013.1, forward strand.
ACCAGCGTGCCTCGATCAGCGTCCACCTCGATCGTGGCAAATCGCCCGACCACCGCATAGGCCACGACGTGCATGAACACCGCGAATGCGACCAGGGCCAGCGCGACGACTCGCAGGCGCCGCCGCTTGCCGCCGGTCAGCATCGACAGCCAATCTCGCCACGACAGGCGGAACTCGTGATGCGCCAGCCAAGTGAGGGATGCCGTCTGGCTCACGCCGCTTCGGCCTCTTCCGCGACCAGTATGAGGAACGTGTCCTCCAGACTGGTGTCGCCCTTGCCGGCCTTGATGCGAAGCTCGTCGAGCGTGCCCTGCGCGATCAGGCGGCCACCGGCGATCACGCCGATGCGGTCAGCCATGCGCTCGGCGACTTCGAGAATGTGTGTGGTCATGATCACGGTGCCGCCGTTCGCGACGCGCTCGCGCAGCACGTTCTTCACCTGCCGCGCGGAGCCTGCGTCGAGGCCGGTCAGCGGCTCATCGAGGATGATGAGGCGCGGATCGTGAACGAGCGCACCCGCGAGCGCTACTTTCTGCCGCATACCCTTGGAGAAGCCCTCGCAGCGCTCGTGTGCGTGAGGTCCGAGCGAAAGCCAGCCGATCAGCTCCTCGGCGCGCGCCTGTGCGACCCTCGGATCGATACCCCAGAGACCTGCGACGAATTCGAGATACTCGAATGGCGTCAGCTTGTCATAGATCATCGGTTCGTCCGAAACCCAGGAGACGATTCGCTTCGCCGCAATCGGATCTTTCAGTGCATCGATGCCACAGATCGAGATCGAGCCTGCATCGGGCTTCAGCAATCCCGCGACCATGCGAAGCGTCGTGGTCTTGCCTGCGCCGTTCGGTCCGAGCAGCGAGTAGAACTCACCGGTGTGCACTATGAGATCGAGATTGTCGACCGCCGGGCGATCGAAGGCCTTCACGAGACCGCGGACTTCGAGCGCGGAGAGGGGCGTCTGCATGTTCATGTTGCGCGGGCTTCCCCTGAAACGAGCCCAGCGATCCTAGTTGAGAGAGGTTTCAGGGCCGTGAATCAAAAAATCGCGAAATTGCGTCGAATTTGAAGTGATCGTGCCGTTATGGCCCCGCCGCGGCAAGATCGGCGCGCGTGACGAAGGCGTCGGCGAAGAATTCATCCTCCGGCAACCCTGCCGCCGTGAAATCGTGCTTTGCCGCCTGCGTCATGACCGGAACGCCGCAAACGTAGGCTTGGAACCCGGCGAGTGATGTGTGGTCCTCCAGCACGGCCTTGTGCACGAGGTTGTGCCGGAAGCCCGGTTCTTCGACCTCGGACAACACCGGCACATATTTGAATCGCGGATTCTCGCGCGCCCATTTGCGGGGCAGCTCCGAGTAGAGCCCGTCGCGACGCCGCGCGCCCCAATAGAGCGTCATGTCGCGCTTAATTCCCTTACGCGCCGCGTCCTCGACGATCGAGGCGATCGGCGCGAAGCCGGTCGAACCCGCGACGAGCAGGATCGGCTTCCTGCTGTCGCGCAGATTGAAATCGCCGAACGGGATTTCGAGCTTCAGGTGGTCGCCGCGTTTCAGCGTGTCGAACACATAGGTTGTGAACGCACCCCCCGGTACATGGCGGATGTGCAGTTGCACGCCGTCGCTTTCGCTCGGTGGGTTCGCCATCGAGAAGTCGCGCCGCTCGTCGTTCTCGAGGATCAGGTTGAGATGCTGCCCGGCCTTGAACTTCACGCGGATGCCGGCGGGGAAGCGCAGATGGACGTGCATCACATCGTCGGTGAGCCGCGTTAGGCGGAACACGCGCGCCACGAGCGTCTTGCGCGCGAACGGATCAGTTTTACCGATGGAACGCGGCAGGATGACCAAGTCTGAGCGCGGCCGCGCGTTGCAATAGAGCACGTGGCCTTCGGCGCGCTCGGAAGGCAGCAGTGCATCGCCCGCAAAGGTGCGGACTTCGCCCTCGATCACGCGGCCCTTGCAGGTCCCGCACACGCCCTTGCGGCAGGAGTAGGGGATTTCGTAGCCCGCGCGCCGCGCCGCATCGAGCACGCTTTCGTTCGGCTCGCAGGGGAAGCGGATGGGGGAGTCCTGAACCGCGACCGTGAACGTCATGGCTTACAGCGGCAGCGCCACGAGCGTATCGAAGCGCGAGGAGTCGCACACGACCATGCGCTGCGCGAATTTCAGTTCGCCGTCCGTGTCGCGCAGCGTATCGAGATAGACGCCTGTGGCAAATACGTCGGTCTGGCCGTCGTGCATGATCCGCACCACGATGAACGGCGTTTCGCATTCCGCGGTGTCGCCGCCGTTCTTGATGACGTTCGGCAGTCCGACGATGTGCCGGTAGTTCTGCTTCTCGTAGACGTTCGCCTGTCGTAGAGCGAGGATGCGATCCGACAGCATCGCCTTGGAGTCGGCGTAAATGACGCCTGCCGCGAGCCCGGCCTTGTGGTTCTCGGCGGTGGTCACTTTGTAGAGGCAGTCGTCGAGGAAGAAGTCCGGCCAGCTTTCCAGCACGCCGGTGTCGATGCAGCGGATATAGGCCGCGTTGACCGCCATGATGCGGTCGAGCGTGATACTCATTAAACGCCTACCACTCTTAAACGCCCATGTGTGTGCGGTAGCACTTCCAAAAGCCGCGCACTGAGGCTTCCGTCGCGCGCGTGCCTTCGTTGGTTGTGCTACCGCCACCCATTTCGAGGACCGCGCGCTCGCCGCCCGCGGCTGTGACGCCGCGCTGCACGAAGCCGCCGACGGCGCCATCCTCCATCGAAACATAGCCGGCGGGGCCCGCGAGATTGTTCTGGCGGAGCCGCGCCTTGGTCATCTCCGGCGTGTCGTCGGCGAAGCCGAAATAGGTCCAGTTCAGCGCGGTCTGCCCTAGGCCCTTCGGCAGTATCTGTCGTACCGCCAGCGCGTTCTGGATCTGCTGCAGCACGAAGCCTGGGAACACCGTCAAAATTTGCATGTGGCAGCCGTCGCCGAACTCGTCGACATTGCCAAGAATGCTCTGGTCTTTGAGCGCAAAGCCTTCGATTTCCGAGCGTAGCCCCATCGCCGCATAGTCGTGCTCGGTGCCGCTCTTCTGATCGACGAAGGAGAAGCTCGCGTGGTTGCCGCCGTCGGGCGAGACCACCATGCCGCCGCGTTGCGACAGGCGGTTGATGCGGAAGGTGGTGAAGAACGTGTGGAGCAGGGACGCGTGATAGGTGTCCTTCACGTTCTCGAAATAGAGCTTCCAGTTGTTGTTCAGTGATTGTGTGAAGCGGCCGAGCACGACGACCGGCTTGCACATGACGCGCTTAATGCGCGTTGCGATCTCCTCGCCGAGATATTCCTCGATCGGCGGGACGTCGTCAGACAGGCTGCCGAAAACGAGGCCGGCGAACGCTGCAATACGAAGCTTGCGTGGCCCGTGGTCCGAGCGGCAGAAGGTCTTGCCCATGCCCCCTTTGCCGTTGACGCCGTCCTCGAAGGCAACCGCCTTGAGGTTGCCTTTCAGGTCGTAGTTCCAGGCGTGATAGACGCAGGTGAAATCGCGCGCATTGCCGCCGCCGTCGAGCGCGATCAATGCTCCGCGGTGGGCGCAGCGGTTTTCGAACGCGTAGATTTCGTCGTCGAAGTCGCGTGCAACGATCACCGGCATGGTGCCGACGTAGGTGACGCGATAGTCGCCGGGCTTTGCCACCTCCGCCTCAAGGCAGAGGAAGTTCCAGTTCGGGCCTTCGTAGATACGCTTCTGCTCTTGCGCGTAGATTTCCGGCGTCTGGTAGATCCAGTAGGGGACGCGCGTCAACTCGCCCTGCGGCCACTCCAGCGCGGGCGTGGCATCGGCGAGTCCATCCGGGTTCGGCACATTGGCGTTCATGGCGCCGAACTCTCTTTGCGGCTTAGCCGGTCTTGCGCGCGGCGGGGGCGGTGGCGTCCCACCATGGGCAGACGTCGCGAGCGCGCTGATAGTTGCCGTCCATCACATTAAGCGGAATGCGGAGCCCATCAGCCGCGTTGTTGATGCGCAGGTTGCGCGCCTCGATGCGCTGCTCTTCAGTGATCCACGAGCGCTCGTGGCCCCACAGGCTCGGGCCCTCGGTGATGACCTTCACCTCCCAATTGTCCATGTCGATGGTTCGGCCGCCCCAGCCGTATTCGAACATGAACTTGGACGGGGACCACGAATAGAACGAGGTCACGTTGTCGTTCACGTGCCGCCCAAAGGTGGTCGCGATCACCTCCGGGTTGCGGAGCGCGAGGTCGTAACCCTGGCCCACGTCATCGAGGAAGCATGTCTCCACCATGAGGTGATGGATCCCGGTCTTGCCGGACTCGATGAAGGCGATGCTGTGATGACGCGGGTTGATGTGGAAGAAGTAGGCTGCGAACGGCTTGGTGAAATAGTCGCTGAGTTTGAAGCCAAGAATGTCGACGTAGAACGGTACCACGTCGTCGATCTTCTCGCAGTGGAGCACCGCATGACCCATGCCGAGCGGGCCGGTACGGAAGCCGGAGATCGCGCGGCCCGGCTTGAACGGGTCGGTGGTTGTCTCCGCGCCGTGCATCACCTCCAGCCGGTTGCCGGCCGGATCGTTGAACACGATCAGATCCTTCACGAAGCGCTCGTCGGCGAGCGCGCGAGAGCCGCGCGCAACCTTCACGCCGTGGTTCTCAAGATGTCCGGCGTACCGATCGAGCGCCGCCGCGCTCTCGACCTCCCAGCCGTAGAAGCCGGGGGAGTCCAGATTGTCCTTATTGACCACGAGCCGCTGCTTCTTGTCGTCCATGCGGAACGACAGCGAGTTGCTGGTCTTGTCCACGAGCTGCATGCCGAGGAACTTGGCGCCGTAGTCCGCCCAGTCGTCGAGGTTTTGGGTGCGAAGCCCGATGTAGCCGAGGGTTTGCAGGCTCATAGCAATGCTCCTGGCAGGCAGGCCCTGCTTGGACGGCCTGATTTGCCGCAATTATATCACCCTGGACCCTCGGGCGGAACGATTCGATAGGCGGTTAAAACAGGGCTGATTGGCGCGCCTTGCAGGGCGAAGCGGGGCTCTCAAGCTGAGCGAACGCGGTTGGCGAACTGCTCGGCATCTTGCTGGAGCGTGCCGGCCTGTCGATTCAACTCGGCTACCGCGGCGAGAATACGTTCCACGCCTTCACGGGTCTTTTCCGCAAATCCGCTGACGCCTTCGATGGTCGAGGACACCTGCCGTGTGCGGTCCGCCGAGCCGCTGACGCTTTCCGCGATTCGCTGCGAGGCGATCCGCTGCAATTCGACCGAGTGCGAGATCGCACCGGAGATGTTTTCGATCCGGCCGATCACCCGTGACATCGCCTGCGTCGCGCCTTGCACGCCGCCGATCACCTGATTGACTGAGGACGTTTTCGCCTTGATCTCCGCAAGCGCCCGCGTGGTCTGCGCGGCGAGCATCTTCACCTCCTGTGCGACCACGGCAAAGCCGCGGCCGGCTTCGCCTGCGCGTGCGGCCTCGATCGTGGCGTTGAGCGCGAGGAGGTTGGTCTGGCCCGCGATCGCGTTGATGAGCGTCGCCACCTGATCGATATCCTGGACCGCCACCGCGAGGTCGGAGGCGTGGCTCACGGCCGTATCCGAGCAGCGCGTCGCCTCGGCCACAACGTCCGAGGCGTTGATCACTTGCGAGGCGATCTCCGTCATCGAGGTGGAAAGCTCTTCGACGGCGGTCGCGACCGTCTCCGCGCCGCCCTGGGTCTCGCCGGCAATGTCGGTCGCGGTGCGCGCATGGCGGCCCGACTCGTCGGCCATAATCTGCATCGCACGCGCGAAGTGTTCGAGGTCTTCCGCAGACGAGGCCAGCGAGGAGGCGACGCTGACGATCTCGCGCTCGAAGGCGTCGGCGACGCCGTTGAGTGCGGCCTGCTTTTCGGCCTCCGCGCGCTCGCGCTCGGTGTCGCGCTGGCGCTCGGATTCCTGCAATGCGAGTCCGTTGTCGCGGAACACGCTCACCGCGCGGGCCATCGCGCCGATCTCGTCGCGGCGCGTTAGGCCACCCACTGGGGTGGTGAAATCCCGGCTGGCGAGCCGGATCATCGTGCCTTCGAGCTTTGTGAGCGGACGCGCGACCGACAGATGTGTGAAGCCCATCGCCAGCAACAGGGTTGCGGCCGTTCCGCCGATAAGAACGGCAATGATGATCTGCATCGACCGCGTCTGCTGGCGCGAGGCCTCCTCCAGCACATCGTTCGCTTCGCCGCCGAGGATGTTGATCAGCCGGTACATGTGGGCGCCGGTGTCGTCGAGGGCGGGGTCGAAGTTCTGCTGGAGGATTTGCTGGGCCTTGCCCCGTTCGCCGGCTATGACCGCGGCCTTGCTGGTGTCGGCGATCCCATAGGCACGGTCGAGCTTCTCCACCATCTGCACGATTTCGTTCGCGCGGTTCGGGAAGTAACTCTGCACGTTGTTCAGGGAGTTCCGTGCGGCGCGGTATTCGTCCTTGATCGAGCTTGAGAACTCCAGCGCCTCGGCGCGGCTTCCCGCAGCGTATGTCTTGTAGGTTGCAAGTCCCATCGCCTCGATTGAGCCGCGTGCTTCGGCGAGCGATTGCCGCGCCGGCGCAACCTGGCGGCTGAGCGTGTTGTTGGTATGACTGAGGTCTTCGATGCTCTTGAGACAGAACCAATTGGCGACAACCGACATGATGCCGAGGCCGGCAATCAGAAGTGCCGCCTTCAGAGCGATCCGCGGCTGGAGGCGGAATGTTTTGACGGGCATGATTCCAAACAGGCGGGGTGGATAACGATTCGTAACCGCCAGTTATTGCAGCTCCATTAAGAGCCGCTTCACACTCGAGTCATGTGACTGTCACAAAACTGTCATAAAACTCTTCGGCTCAGTCGAAACCGTAGAATTTGCAGAACTCCGAGAGCTCCGCTCGCGGCGAGCGGAAGTCATTCGCCTTGTGTTTTCTGTCGCCGTAGCCGATCGCAACCGCGCAGAACAACATCTCGTTCGTGGGAAATTTTAGATAGTCGCCGACCGTGTCGTAAAGCCGCGCCCATGCCTCCTGCGGGCAGGTGTCGAGCCCGTAGCCGCGCGCCAGAAACGCAAGTGCGTGGATGTAGCCGCCAAGGTCGGCCCACTGTCCCGGTCCAAGCCTCCGGTCGATGGTGATGAAGAGCGCGACAGGCGCGTCGAAGAACTCGAAGTTCTTTTTGTATTGGCCGAGCCTGCCTTCGGCGTCGTCGCGCACGATGCCGAGCGAGCCGTAGAGCTGCACGCCATGCGCCTCGCGGCGCTCCTTGTAGGCGCCCCACATCGGCTCCGGATAGATCGGATACTCCGATTTGGTGTGGCGCGGGTCTTCGTTGGCGATACGCTTCTGTACGATCGCCTTGAAATCGGTGAGCGGCTTCCCGGTGAGCGCGTAGACGTTCCACGACTGCAGATTACCGCCGGAGGCCGCGCGCTGCGCCTTCACGATCAGGTCTTTGACGATGTTCAGATCGACCGGCTTGTCGAGGAAGGCGCGGCAGGCGATGCGCGAGTCGACGGCTTCAAAAACGTCCATGATTCACCGAGGTGGAGGCGTTGGAATTGAATCTGCTAGCATCGTTGTAGCAGGGCAGAGAGGACCGCGGACCAATGTTGCAGCTTTATCATCATGGCTCATCGGTGTGCGCGGCCAAGGTCCGTCTGGCGTTGGCGGAGAAGGGGATCGTGTGGGAGGGGCACTACGTCGATATCTTGGCGGGTGTGCAGTTCGAGGAATCCTATCTCAAGATCAATCCGCGCGCGATGGTCCCGGCGATTGTCCATGACGGCCGGACCATCATCGAGTCGACGCTGATCTGCGAATATCTTGAAGAGACGTTCCCGGAGCGCCCGATCTATCCGTCCGACGCTTACGAGCGCTACGAGGCACGGCTGTGGACCAAGGCGGTGGATGAGGAACTGCATCCGGCCTGTTCCGCGCTCACCTACGTCGTTTCGCACCGCCACACGATCATGCGTAATGGCCTTGGCTCGTTCGAGGATTTCCTGAAAACGCCGTCGAACGAGACCAAGGAGGCGCGCACGCTGAAATGGCAATGGCTTCAGCATGGCCTCGATGCGCCGGGCGCTGCTGACAAGGTGAAGCTCTACGTCCGCCATATGCGGAAGATGGAAGAATCTCTGACGAACGGCCCATGGCTCGTGGGCCGAAGCTTCTCAATCGCTGACGTCGCTATGGCACCTTACGTGAACCGGCTTGCGATGTTGCAGCTTGGCGAAATCTGGGAGGGCGGACGCCTGCCGCGCGTCGAGGATTGGTTCGCGCGGCTGCGCGCCCGGCCGACATTCAAGCCTGCACTGCTCGACTGGATCCCCGATGGCCTCGAGCACGATCTCACGTCCAACGGCGCGAAATCGTTGCCGGACGTGCGCCGTATTCTCGCGGCGTGACTACTCGTCCGGCGGCGCGAGCCGCGAGAGTGGCGGCGGTAATGCTTCCTCGGCAGCATTGGGCAGCGCGGCCGGATCGTTGTGCACACGATAGAGCTGCGGCGCCGCACGATTGATGTGAAGCTGGAAGATATCCGGTCTGTTGTAATGGCCGGCAAAGTCGTGGCGCAGCTTCATCTGGATGCCGAGTTCGAGATTACAGTCGGCGTAGAGAATGCCTTCCTCCGCGCCCATTGGCCCGGCAATGATGCGCGACAGCGGGTCGACGATCATCGAGCCGCCGCAGCAATTCGGATCGCGCAGGAATTTCTCGCCCTCGGGGCCTGTCTTGAGCATCTCGATCATGCGCTCGTCGACCGTGCCGCAGGCCGAGATCACGAACGCCTTGCTCATCTGCGCGAATGCCTGGGTGTCGATCGCCACGCGGTTGCGCAGTGGATCGCCGCTGGTCGGAAAATGATTGGGCCAGCTCATCACATGGATGCGTGTGCCTTCGGCGATCAGCGCGAACACCGCGAGCGGATTCGAGTTCTCGCCGCAAATGAGCCCGGACATCGGGCCGAATTCGCTCTGGAACGCGCCGAACGTGTCGCCGTGACCGCCGGTGTGGACCAGTCTCTCGCCGACGGTCGGCATGATCTTCTGGTGCTTTCGGATCAAACGCCCATCTGGCCCGATATAGACTTGGGTGTTGAACATTGTGCCGATGGTGTTCGGGATCTTCTCGCAGACGCCGATCACCACATAGGCGTTGGCCGCGCGCGCGGCGCTGCATAGTGCGTCGATCTCGGGGCCAGGGATCTCGACGGAGTTCTTGAACAGCTCGACCGCGAGAGTGTTGGCGATGCGTCCGCTGGCTGCATGGTGGTGATACCAGACCGGATGCGCGGGGATGAACCCTTCCGGAAACGCAATGACGCGTGCGCCGTTCTTTCCCGCCGCATGGATCAGACGGCAGGCCTTCTCCGTCGAGCCTTCGCGATCGAGGAACACGGACGCGGCTTGCACCGCCGCGACCTTCACCGTGCCGTAGCTGTCACCCATTGCGCGCTTCCTGGACGCATTTCCCTATCCCGCCTTTTTGTCGCGCAGCACGACGGTGGGCGCAAGGGCGAGCAGAAGGATCATGCAACCGGTGATCGGGATGAAGGGCGCGCGCGTCCAGCCGGTGATGTCCCACAGGACTCCGGCGATGATCGGCACGATCACCGCGCAGGAGTAGCTGATGGTGAACATGCCGGCGGTGACGCGGGCCACGTCCTCCGGCGGGCTGATCAGCGGTGGCAACGCGAGCGCCAGCACGAACACCGCCGCGCCGAAGCAACCCCAGACCGCCGCGCCGGCGACGATCCACTCGCCGCCGAGCAGCACCATCGCCAGGATGGCGAGCAGGCAGACGATCCCGAAGGCGAGATAGGACCACACGGTCCGCACCATCCGGTCGGCGAATATCAGAAGGACGAACGACGCCGGCAGTTGCCCGAGGTTGAGCGCGGTCAGCGCCGCGTGAATGAGGTCCGGCCGTCCAGTGTGCGTCAGATAATCCGGCAGGAAGCCGTTCAGCGAAAAGTAGCTGGCGTTGACGCTGCCGAACAGGAGGCCGACCTTCCAGATCAGCGGATTGCGGAAGTCCGGCATCCACCGCTTGCTGGTGGTTGTCGCGGCGATCGTGGTCATACGCGGCGCGAGCGCGAAGATGGTCAGTGCAATGATTGCGACCGGCGCGCCCCAGAACGTGAAGCTCCACTGCCAGGAGTTATGGATCACCGGCAGCAGGAGCGGGATCGTCAGCGATGCGGGCAGGATCTCGCCGATCAGCAAGCCGTTCGTATAGACAGCAGTGGCAAAACCAATGCGTTGCGGGGCCCAGGCGCGCACGAGCGGCGGCATCGCGGGCTGCGTCACCGCGACGCCGAAGGCTGTGACGATGGTGCCGAAATAGAGCATCGCCACATGCGGGCCGACGCCGCGCAGCGCCGAGCCGATGGCGCAAAGCGTGAGGCCGACGATAGCCGCAGTGACCGTGCCGAGCCGTGCGATCATCAGCGAGCCGGCGATGGCCGCGCCCGCGAACAGCACCATCGGCAGGCCGGTGAGAATGCCGATTTGCGTTTTGGAGAGATCGAGGTCCGCGTGGATCAGCGGGATGACGGGCGGGACCGCGAGGATCGTCAGGCGCAGCGCGATACCGCCAAGCCAGAGCAGCAGCAGCGCCGTCAGCGGTTTGATCGCCTGCGACACGGCTTAACCCGCCCGGCGCCGCGGCACGCTCGCCACGGTCAGGATGCCCAGCAGGCTGCCGGCTGCGATGACGAAGAACACGAGCCGCGGCTCGCCATGGTCCATCAGCGCTCCGAAGACGAGCGGCGACAGGATGCCCGCGACGCTGAAGCCATTGGTGACGAAGCCGAACACGGTGCCGAAGCTGCCCGGCGGTGTGACTTCGCGCACCAGCATGTCGCGAGGCGACATGATCGCGCCAGTACAGAAACCGGAGAACGCCATAACGAGGATTAGAGCGATTGCGCCGACATCCACAGTGCCGAGAAGGAGCGTTACGGAGGTGGCACCAAGAAGTCCGAGCGCGGCGGCCAGAGCGTGGTGGCGAGTTCGTGCCGCGATCCAGCCGCCGGCGAGGACACCGACTGCGGCGAAGGCGAGATTGGCCGAAAGGGCAGTGTTCGCTGTCGACGGGGCTGTGCCGTAAAGTGTGCCCAACGCCACCACGGAGAAGTTTTGCAAGCCGAAGTTACTGAACGCCAGCAGCATGAAGAACACGAAGCTGACGAGAATTGGCGATGATAGCAGCAGCTTCCAGTCCGCGCCGGATTTTTCATCCGCCTTTTGCTTCGCCGGCTGCTCCTCATAAGCGGGCTCGCCTTGCAGCAGCACGCCGATGGCGATGACAAGGCCAAGGATGCCTGCGCCGATAAAGGCGCCGCGCCAGCCGAAGAGGCTGTGCATGAACAAGATCGTGCCCGGCGCCGCTGCGCTGCCGAGGAGGCCGGAGAACGTGTGGATCGAATAGGCTTGGCTGACGCGCTCGGTCGCCACATGGCGCGAGAGCAGCGAATAGTCGGCCGGGTGATAGACCGTGTTGCCCACGCCCATCAGCGCGAACATCGCGATCATTACCCAATAGGAATTCACCAAGCCCGCGACAGCGAGCGCCGCGGCCTGTAGCACAAGCCCGCCGATCAGCAGGAGCCTGGCATTGACGCGGTCCACCATGAAGCCCGCGGGCGTCTGCAACACGGCAGAGGTGGCGTTGAACATGGTCAGCGCGAGACCCAGTTCGGTATAGCTGACGCCGTAGTCCTGTCGCACGAAGGCGAATAGCGGCGGCAGCACCAGCATGTAGTAGTGGCTCATGAAGTGAGCCGCACTCACGCCTGTGATGAGCCGGATGTCTCCGGCCCGCCGCGCGGCGAAGGAATGATCGGTCGAAGCCGTCATTGCTTGGGCGTGGACTTCTGGGCGTCCTGAATCGCCTGCCAGACGCGATGCGGTGTCGCCGGCATGTCGATGTGCTTGATGCCGTAGACCGACAGTGCATCCACCACGGCGTTCATTACCGAGGTGAGGGCGCCCGCACAGCCCGCTTCGCCGCAGCCTTTCACGCCGAGCGGGTTCGTGGTCGCCGGCACCGGATGATAGACCGCGTCGATGCTCGGCGTGTTGTAGGAGTGCGGCATCGCGTAATCCATGAACGAGCCGGTGAGCAACTGGCCCTGGTCGTCGTAGACGGTGTGTTCGTAGAGCGCCTGGCCGATGCCCTGCACCACGCCCCCGTGAACCTGGCCGTTGACCAGCATCGGATTGATGACGGTGCCGAAGTCGTTGACCGAGGAATACTTCACCACATCGATCTTACCGGTCGCGGGGTCGATCTCGACCTCGCAGACGTGGCAGCCATTGGGATAGGCTGAAGGCGAACCTTCGCTGACGTGGTTCACGTCGAGCGATTGCGGCTCGTTCTCCGGCAGCTTCAGCGCGCCGGTGCGCACCTTGTCCGCCAGCTCCATGATGTTGACGCGGCGGTCGGTGCCCGCGACGGTGAAGTTGCCGTCCTTGAACTCGATGTCGCCCGGCGAGGCTTCGAGTGCGTGCGAGGCGATCTGCTTGCCTTGCTCGATCACTTTCGTCGAGGCTTCGACGATCGCCTGGCCCGAGTTCATCATCGAGCGCGAACCGCCGGTGCCGCCGCCCGCGAGCAGATCGTCGCTGTCACCCTGTTCGAGCTTGATCTTGTCGAACGGCACGCCGAGCTGCTTACTCAGCACTTGCGCGAACGGCGTGGCATGGCCCTGGCCATAGTCGAGCGTGCCGGTGAGGAAGGTCACGCCACCGTCGGCGTCGAAACGGACGCCGCCCATCTCCTTGTTGGCGGGGGCGGTGACTTCGAGATAGCAGCCGACGCCGATGCCGCGCAGCTTGCCGGCCTTCTTGCTCTCGCGTTTCCTCTTGGAGAAGCCCTTGTAGTCCGAGACCTCGAGGGCCTTCTTCAGGATCGCGGGGAAGTCGCCGCTGTCGTAGGTCGCACCCGACGCCGCCTTATAAGGAATCTCGCTCTTGCGGATCTGGTTCTTGCGGCGCAGCTCGATGCGGTCAATGCCGGTCTGGTCGGCGGCGTAGTCGATCAGCCGCTCCATGTAGTAGTTGCCCTCCGGGCGGCCGGCGCCGCGATAGGGATTGAGGAACGTCGTGTTAGTGAAGACGCACTTCGACGACAGTTCAATCAGCGGCGTCTTGTAGAGGCTCGCGACGTTGCGCAGCGTGTTGAGCGTTGGCGGCTGCGCAGCCATCGTGCCCATGTAGGCGCCGAGGTTGCCGAAGCCGGTGAGCCGCAGCGCGAGAAAATGGCCTTCCTCGTCGAGCGCAAGCTCTGCGGTTTGCTCGTGATCGCGGCCATGGTTGTCGGAGACGAAGCTCGTTGAACGTTCGTCGATCCACTTCACCGGGCGACCAAGTTCCTTCGCTGCGTGCATGACGCAGACATATTCCGGGTACACCGCGGCCTTCATGCCGAACGAGCCGCCGACGTTGCCGGTCAGCACATGCACCTTGTCGGCGGGCACGCCGAGCACGTCCACGAGGCCCGCGCGCATGCCCATCACGCCTTGCGACCCGCCGTGGAAGGTGTAGCGGCCGGTCGCCTTGTCATATTCTCCGATGCAGCCGCGGGGCTCCATCGACACAACGACAGTACGGCTGTTGACCATCTTCAGCTTCACCTTGTGCTTGGCTGAAGCAAATGCCGCGTTGACCTTGTCGCTGTCCCCATAGTGGTAGTCGAGAGCCACGTTTTTCGGCACGTCGTCGTAGAGCGCATCCGCGCTCTCGGCCTTGCTGAGCTCGGTGACGACGGGGAGCGGCTCTATGTCCACGACGACCGCTTCCGCTGCGTCCTTAGCCTGTGCCACGGTCTCCGCCACCACGCAGGCGATCGGGTCGCCGACGAAGCGCACCTTGTCGGTCGGCAGCGCCGGCCGTTTCGGCTTCTTCATGTCGGAGCCGTCGCGGCTCTTGAAGGGCAGCCCCGAGCGCAGTGTGCCATAGGCGCCGAGATCGGCGCCGGTGTAGACCGCGAGCACGCCCTTCATTGCCTTCGCCGCCGACGTATCAATGGATTTGATGTTTCCATGCGCGTGGGTGCTCCGCACGATCACCGCATGGGCCTGCTTTGGCAGGTTAATGTCGTCGGTGTAGCGGCCTTCACCACGCAACAGCTTGGGATCCTCCTTGCGCAGCACAGGCTCGCCGATGGCCACGCTGGAGCGGGTCGATGAATTGTTCTGGATGTTCATGGAATGAAATACGCCGCTAATGGAGGAAGGGGCGAAGTGTTCCGCCTGAAATATCGGACGAATGCCCTTTTCACAAGCACAGCCCCCGGTTTTTAGCATGTTCTGCGGGACGCCCTGAGTTGCGTAACGCGCTGCCGCTGCTTAGACTTTCCCACGAAGTTGACGTTTACCGCCGCGCCGTCGAGCTGAGAGCTTGGGCGAGCCTCTGCTTCGGTTGCGGGGAAAGGTTTTTAATGGACGACGAGGCCCGGGCGACCGGCCTCGACCCCGCTTCTCCGGGCTCGCATGGGCATCGGCGGGGCCGGCGGTCGCCATATCGGCATCCGCGTCAGGATTCGCGTTCTGACGCGGCGGATGGGTTGGACGTGTCCGGCCCGACCTATGCTGCGCTCGACCTCGGCACCAACAACTGCCGGCTCCTGGTCGCGCGCGCGACGCGCGACGGCTTTCGCGTCATCGACGCGTTCTCACGCATCATCCGGCTGGGCGAGGGCATCACCAATTCTGGCCGCCTGAGCGAGGCCGCGATCGTGCGCGCGGTCGAGGCGCTGCGCGTGTGCCGTAGCAAGATGCGCAACCGCGGTGTCACCCGCTCGCGGCTGATCGCGACCGAGGCCTGTCGCTCCGCCGAGAACGGCCGCGACTTCCTCACCCGCGTGAAGGAGCAGGTCGGCATCGACCTCGAGATCGTGGATCGCGAGACCGAGGCCCGGCTTGCCGCAACCGGCTGCACGCCGCTCGCCGATCCGCAGGCCGACGGCGTCATCCTGTTCGACATCGGCGGCGGTTCGTCGGAACTGGTGCGATTGAGCCGCTGCGTGCCGACCAAGCGCGGTCCGCCGCTGCCGGATATCAACGCTTGGGTTTCCATCCCGATCGGTGTTGTCACGCTCGCCGAGCGCCATGGCGGCATCAATGTCACGCGCGATATTTTCGAAGCGATGATCAAAGAAGTTGGCGAGCACGTGAACCGTTTCGCGGCCGCGAACGGCGGGGGGCTGAACGGCCTGCATCTCCTCGGCACCTCGGGGACGGTGACGACCATCGCCGGTGTCTATCTCGAGCTCCTCCGCTACGAGCGCCGCCGCGTCGACGGCTGCTGGATGACTGACGGTCAGGTGTCGGGCGTCGTCGAGCAGCTTCTTAACATGAGCTACGACGGGCGGGTCGCGAACCCCTGCATCGGCGCCGAGCGTGCCGACCTCGTGCTCGCCGGTTGCGCGATCCTTGAAGCGATCCGTAGAGCTTTCCCCTGCGAACGGCTGCGCGTCGCCGACCGCGGCCTCCGCGAGGGGATGCTGGTGCAGATGATGCGCGAGGACGGCGTCTGGGGCGAAGCCGGAGAAACGATCCCGTGACAAAGCAGATCGGCAGCGGTCGTGGCGAGCGCGAGCTTAAAGTCCGCGTGAAGGACAAGCGCAAGTCGCCGTCCTCGAAAATCTGGCTGGAGCGCCAGCTCAACGATCCTTACGTGGCTCGCGCCAAGCGCGAGGGCTTCCGCTCGCGCGCGGCCTACAAGCTGATCGAGATCGACGACAAGCATCGTGTGCTCAAGCGCGGCGCGAAAGTGGTCGATCTGGGAGCCGCCCCTGGCGGTTGGAGCCAGGTTGCGGCCAAGCGCATCGGCGAAAAGGGCCACGTCGTCGGCATCGACATTCTGGAGATGGACGAGATTCCCGGCGTCACCTTCGCGCAGATCGATTTCCTGGCGGGAGACGCGCCTGATCGGTTGAAGGAGATGCTCGGCGGCCCTGCCGATATCGTGCTCTCGGACATGGCTGCGAACGCGACCGGCCACCGGCAGACTGATCACCTCAAGATCATGGCGCTGGTTGAAGCCGCAGCCGAATTCGCTGCGGAAGTTTTGAAGCCAGGCGGCTCATTCCTTGCCAAGGTCATTCAGGGTGGCACCGAGGGCGCGCTGCTCGCAGCCCTCAAGCGCGACTTCGCTTCGGTGAAACACGTGAAGCCTGCCGCGAGCCGCGCCGACTCGGCGGAGCTTTACGTGCTGGCGACGGGTTTTCGCGGCCGCTAGGGTGTCACACCCAGATCGCTCAGCGCCTTCTTCGCGCTCGCCAGCGTCGGGTTGATCTCCAACGCCTTCTTGAAATCAGCAATGGCGCCATCCTTGTCGCCGGTCTCGCGCTTGGCTATGCCGCGATTATTCCACGAATAGGCGTCGCGGGCGTCATACTTCAATGCCTCGTCATAGTCGGCGATGCCGCCCCTTAGGTCGTCCTTCATCAACTTGATCAGCGCACGGTTGCGCCAGCCGCGCGCATCCTTCGGTGCGATCTCAATCACCTTGGCAAAATCGGCGGCGGCGCGGTCGAGATTCTCCATCGAGCGGTAGACGTTGCCACGGTTGATGTAGGCCATCATGTCGTTCGGCGTCAGCTTGATCTGTGCGTTGAAGTCGGCGATGGCGCGGTCGTAGGCGCGCTTGCGAAAGTAAGCGTAACCACGGTTGCCGAGCGCGGTGGCGCTCTTCGGGTCGAGCTTGATCGCGGTCGAGAAATCAGCAATCGCGAGATCGAGATTGTCGCGGTTGAGATGCGCGTCGCCACGGTTGTTGTAAGCGATGGCGAATTTCGGATCGAGCTTGATGGCCTGATTATAGTCAGCCATCGCTTTCTCCGTGTCGCCCTTGAACTGCCAGACTCGGCCACGGTTTGAGAACGAGCAGGCATATTTGTCGTCTATCTTGATCGCCTCGTTGAGGTCAATCATCGCTTTGTCGAGTTCGCGCTTCTCGGTCAGCGCAAAGCCGCGGTTGCAATAGGCGATGGCGAGCGCACGTCCGGTCTCTTTCTTGGCGTCGATGACCGCAGTGCATCCCGCGATGCGGTCATCGAGAGCGACGTTCAGCGCAGAGCATTGGTCCGGCGACTTTGCACTTTGTGCGGAGGCTTGCGTGGCGACGAGCGCAGCAAGAAGGACGAGGGCGGGTTTCAACATGGCAGGTTCCTTCAGGACTTCGCCTCGATCTTCTTGAGCTGTTCGAGAGCAGGGGGAAAGTTTGGCATGATCGCGAGGGCCTTTTTAAGGCCGGCGATGGCATCGGCGCGCTTGCCCATCTCGTTGAGCAGCATGGCGCGGCTGACATGATGGATCGGATGGCCGGGCTCAAGCTTGATGGCCATGTCGTAATCGGCGAGGGCGAGCTCCTTCTCGCCGATCATGGCGAGTGCGCTGCCGCGATTCATATAGACGCCGGCCTCGCTCGGATCGAGCTTGATCGCCTGGTCGAAGTCCGCGACCGAACCTTTGAAGTCCTGCATCATCATGCGGATGAAGCCACGGCCTTTCCAGCCGCCTGCGTTCGTCGGCGCAAGACGGATCGCTTCGGAGTAGTCTTCCGTTGCGCCAGGATAGTCCTTCAGGTTGCGCCGCGCGTCGCCGCGATTGAGGAACGTGCCGACGTCGGGTTCGCGGTTCAGCCGCTCGCTGTAGTCGGTAACGGCGCGCTCGTCGTCGCCCTTGCTGTGATAGGCGAGGCCGCGCAGGCCGTAGACCTGCGCAAAATTCGGTCGCGTGCGCAGCACTTCGCTGTAGTCGAGGATCGCAAGATCATAGTTCTTCAGCTTCATCGCCGCACCGCCGCGCACGAAATAAGGATGCGGGATGTTCGGCGCGAGCTCCACTGCGCGGTTGGCATCGGCCATCGCGCGGTCCGGCTTGTTGGTGACGTTGAAGAGATTGGCGCGATTGATGTAGGCGATGTGGGATTTCGGATCGAGCTTGATCGCGTTATCGAGGTCTTCATTCGCACGCTGAAGGTTGCGCAGCATGGTGTAGGCGTGGCCGCGGTGGGCGTATGCCTTGGCAAGTTCGAGGCCGAGCACCTTGCCGCCATCGATGATCTGCGTGCACGCTGAGACCCAGGCGATCGGGTTGGCTTTCAGGTCGCCGCACTGCTCTTGCGTGATGGTTTGCGCCGTGACTGCGTTTTGCGCCGATGCGGGCACTGCTGCGCCGAAGACAAAAGCGAGGCCCAAAACGGCCCCGGCGAGACCTGACGCAGGTTGGCGGCTCATGGCCATCCCTTCCAATGTGCTTCTTCAAGAACTTGGCTCTTTGTCGCTACAAAGGCTCCTCCGGTTCATCCGGCGTTCATCGGCCTAGCCGACCCGCTGATCGCTGGGTTCGGTCGGTGTCGGCGTCCGGTCGGCCATGTCGGCGCCTGCGTCCTTCGGAAGCTGCCAGAACACCAGCGCCGAAGCTCCGGCGATCAGCCCGACAGCCATGAACCCGGCCGGGAAGTCCATCGCGCCGATCGTTCCGCCGTGATTGAAACGCGACATCATCTCGACCGTCAGGGCGCCGATGGCGACGCCCGTGGACAGCGAAACCTGCTGGCCCACGGCGGCGAGCGAGGTCGCCCGGCTCATCCGCTCCGGCGGGATTTCCGCATAGGCGATCGCATTTACGGCCGTGAACTGAAGTGAGCGGAAGAAGCCGCCGGCTACGAGGATTGCGATGATGAGCCAATAAGGCATCGCATAGGGGAATGCCGCGCAGGCCGCGATAAAGATCGCACTAAGCACGGCATTGCTGACGAGCACGTTACGGAAGCCAAACCGCTTCAACAGAGTCGCTGCGCCCGCCTTCATGCCGATGGCTCCGACAGTGGCCGAGAAGGTGATGAGGCCCGATTGAAAGGGCGTCAGATGGAAGCCCACCTGAAGCAGCATCGGCAGCAGGAACGGGATCGCGCCGACACCGATGCGAAACAGGAATCCGCCGAAAAAACTCGCTCGGAAGGTCGGAAATTTCAGCAGGCTGAAGTCGAGCACCGGAGCGGTCACGCGTTTGGCGTGCGCGAGATAGAGCATCAGCGAAATGGCGCCGCCTGCGATTAGGCCGATCACGATGGACCATGGCACCAGATCGAAGCCGGCAACCGAGAAGCCGAACGTCAGCCCGGCCACCGCGACGCCTGAGAAGATCATCCCGACGAGATCGAATTTCTCCGGCACTTCGGCGCGAACGTCCGGGATGTAGCGGGTTACGAGCCAGATGCCGGCGAGGCCCATCGGCACATTGATCAGGAATATCCAGTGCCATGAAGCATAGGTCGTGATGAAGCCGCCGAGTGGCGGCCCCATGATCGGACCGATCATGGCTGGAATCGATACCCACGCCATCGCGTTAACGAGCTCGCGCCGGTCGACTGTTCGCACCAGCACCAAACGTCCGACGGGGGTCATCATCGCTCCGCCCATGCCCTGCACGATGCGGGCAGCAACGAATTGAGACAGCGACTCCGACAGCGCGCAGCCGATGGAGCCGAGAACAAACACGCCGATGGCGGCACGGAAGACGGCTCGGGCGCCAAACCTGTCCGCGGTCCAGCCACTGATCGGAATGAAGACGGCGAGCGAAAGAAGATAGGCGGTGACGGCGAGCTTCAGCGTGAGCGGGTTGGTGCCGAGCGCTGCGGCAATGGCCGGCAGCGAGGTCGCGATCACCGTGGAGTCCATGTTCTCCATGAAGAGCGCCACCGCCACGATCAGGGGAACCAGGCGGTGATTGGTCATCAGGAATAGGCTCTGGGTTGGACACGCACCCATATATGTCGGCTGGGGACGAAAGGGAAAATGCTGCTGACCGGCCTATGAATCGGTTCCGGGGGATGATATCCACCGTCGCCAACCCAAAAGCGGGCCACCGAGTCGGGCGGGGAAGCCTATTCCCCGCACACCAACCGACCTTATCTATCCGGTGGGCCGCATGAGCCCAGCGCGGGCTTCCCGCCCGCCAGAGCCCGGCTGCGGGCGGAATGGATTGGCGAATGGCCAAATTTGATAATTCGGCGCCCCCCGAGGCTTTCACATTCGACGATGTGCTCTTGCGTCCCGGCCTGTCCGAGATACTGCCTTCGCAAGCGGATGTCCGGACCCGTATCACACGCGAGATCGGGCTGAATATCCCCATCGTCGCGTCGGCGATGGACACGGTGACGGAATATCAGATGGCGATCGCGATGGCGCAGGCCGGGGGCCTCGGCGTCATCCATCGCAACTTCGAGCCGCATGAGCAGGCCGCGCAGGTCCGTCAGGTCAAAAAGTTCGAATCCGGCATGGTGGTGAACCCGCTCACCATCCACCCCGACGCCACTCTTGCCGACGCGCTCGAGCTGATGAAGCAGAACAACATCTCGGGCATCCCGGTGGTGGAGGGCGGCGGCAACGGACAGGCAGGCAAGCTCGTCGGCATTCTCACCAACCGCGACGTGCGCTTTGCGACCGACAAGCGCCAGAAGGTCGCGGAGCTGATGACCAAGGACAATCTGGTCACGGTTCGTGAGGGTGTCGGACAGGACGAGGCCAAGCGGCTTCTGCACCAGCACCGCATCGAGAAGCTTTTGGTGGTGGATGGCGGCTATCGCTGTGTCGGCCTCATCACGGTGAAGGACATCGAAAAGGCGGTCGCCAATCCGAACGCCTGCAAGGACGAGCAGGGCCGCCTGCGCGTCGCGGCGGCCACCACCGTCGGCGACAAGGGCTTCGCGCGCACCGAGCACTTGATCGATGCGGGTGTCGACCTCGTTGTGGTCGACACCGCACACGGTCATTCCCAGCACGTGTTGGACGCGGTCAACCGCATCAAGCGGATGTCTAATAAGGTTCAGGTCGTGGCCGGCAACGTCGCCACCAAGGAAGGCGCTCAGGCGCTGATCGACGCAGGTGCGGATTCCATCAAGGTCGGCATCGGTCCGGGCTCGATCTGTACCACGCGCATGATCGCGGGCGTCGGCGTGCCGCAGCTCACGGCGATCATGGATGCGGTGGAAGCCGCTCACAAGGCTAAAGTGCCTGTGATCGCCGACGGAGGCATCAAGTATTCGGGCGATCTCGCGAAGGCGCTCGCGGCCGGTGCGGACGTCGCGATGGTCGGCTCGCTGCTCGCAGGCACTGACGAGACGCCTGGCGAGGTGTTTCTCTACCAAGGGCGCTCCTACAAGAGCTATCGCGGCATGGGCTCGGTCGGCGCCATGGCGCGGGGTTCGGCTGACCGCTACTTCCAGCAGGACATCAAAGACTCGTTGAAGCTCGTGCCTGAAGGCATCGAAGGGCAGGTGCCGTACAAGGGGCCGGTCGCGACCGTAGTGCATCAGCTCGCCGGCGGTCTCCGTGCCGCCATGGGCTACGTCGGTGCGAAGGACATCGACGATTTCCACGCCAAGGCGCAGTTCATCCGTATTTCGTCCGCGGGCCTGCGCGAGAGCCACGTTCACGACGTAACCATCACACGCGAAAGTCCCAATTATCCAAGCCGGGTTTGAACGGACTGCTCGCGAGCGCGGCGGTTTTTCTCGTCCGGGATATGAGAGAAGGAGGACCGCATGTCTCGTTCTGATCTCATACCTTACGGCGCGTTGTTGCTGCGCATTTCGTTGGGCATCTTGTTCCTTGCGCACGGGCTCCTGAAATTGCTGGTGCACAAGCCGGCGGGAACGGCCGCCTATTTTCGCTCTCTCGGCCTGCCTGGTTTCGTTGGCTATCTCACCATGGCGGCTGAGATCGGTGGCGGGATGCTGCTGATCCTCGGGGTTACGACCAGTCTGGTCGCGCTGGCGCTGGTGCCGTTGATCCTGGGCACGATCGTCATGGTGCACGGCTCGAAAGGTTGGATGTTCACCAACGAAGGCGGCGGCTGGGAATATCCGGCGTTCTGGGCGGCGGCGCTGGTTGTCCAGGCCTTGCTCGGCAGCGGCGCCTATTCGTTCGGCCATCTGGTCGGTATCGGCTGGCGCTGAACGGCATTTGAGCCGTTCCCCGAAATCGGTTGGTGATTTGCCGCTTTTGCCTGCTAGAAGACCGGCTCGAGCGGGCTGCCGTCCGTTCTTGATGAAGGCTTGTTATGACCGTCCAGATGATCCTCGCTCCGCTGTTCGTGCAGGTGTTGCTCACCTTCGCGGTCATGCTGGGCATGATGTTCTACCGCACTCGGTCACTGCTATCCGGCGAGACCCGTTTCGAGAGCATCGCTCTGCGCGAGCCGAACTGGCCCACGCGCCCGACGCAGTTCGCTTACGCCTTCGGCAATCAGTTCGAGCTACCGGTTCTGTTTTATGTGCTGACCATCCTTGCGATGATCACACGCCATGCGGACCTTCTGTTCGTGATCTTGGCCTGGGTGTTCGTCGTGCTCCGTATCTGGCAGGCGCTCGTCCACATCACCAACAACAATGTCCGAGTGCGCGGCGGGCTCTATGGCCTGGGCGCGATCGTTCTGCTGGTCATGTGGATCATTTTCATTGTCCGCATCATGTTGGAGTTGCCGTGACGCCAGGTGCCCGCCTTGCCGCCGCCATCGAAGTCCTTGCCGACATTGATGACCGCCGCCGTCCCGCTGCCGACGCGCTGAAGGATTGGGGCCTGAGCCATCGCTTCGCCGGCTCCGGAGATCGCTCGGCCATTGCAGGGCTCGTCTACGACACGCTGCGCCGCCGCGCATCGTCGGCCTATCTGATGGGCGAGGCGACGCCGCGCGCGATCCTGCTCGGCATGCTCAAGCGTGAGCGGGAGCTCGCCCCTGATGCGATCGCACGGCTGGCGGATGGTTCGCGGTATTCGATCCCAGCGCTCTCGGACGGTGAGACCAAGCGTCTGGCTACAGCAGCCATGGACGGCGCGCCGCTGCATGTGCTCGGTGACTATCCTGAATGGCTCGATCCGTATCTTGCGACCGCGTTCGGCGACGAGCGCGCGGATGAGGGCGCAGCTCTCGCCTCGCGCGCGCCGCTCGATCTGCGCGTAAACACGCTCAAAGGCGAACGCGACGAGGCGATGGGCGAGCTCTCCGATCTCTCGCCGTATCCCACGCGCTGGTCGCCGGATGGCCTCCGTATCGCGCTCTCTGCCGACAAGAAGAGCCCAGCGGTACATGCTGAGCCCGCGTATCTGAAGGGGCTGGTCGAAATCCAGGATGAGGGATCGCAGCTGGCCGCGGTGTTTGCTGACGCCAAGCCCGGCGAGCAGGTAGTCGATCTCTGTGCTGGCGGGGGCGGCAAGACTCTGGCGCTCGCGGCAGCGATGCAGAACAAGGGGCAGCTCTACGCCCACGACGACGACAAGCGCCGTCTTGCGCCGATCCACGCGCGTCTCGAACGCGCGGGCGTCCGCAACGCGCAGATCCGTACGCCGCGGTCGCAAGGCGATGTCCTCGACGATCTCAACGGCCAGTGCGATCTGGTTCTGATCGATGCGCCGTGCACCGGTATCGGCACCTGGCGCCGCAATCCGGATGCGAAATGGCGCGTGCGGCCCGGCGCGCTCGAAGTGCGAATGAAGGAGCAGACCGAGGTGTTGGAGCGCGGGGCAGCATTGGTGAAGCCAGGCGGTCGGATCGCCTACATCACCTGCTCAGTGCTGGACGAAGAGAATGGCGGGCAGGTCCGCGCCTTCGTTGAGCGCCACCCGGAATTCTCTATTCAGAAACCGACCGCCGTCACAAATCTGCTCGGTGAGCGCGCTTACCTCTTTCAGCGTGCCGCCAAGCTCACTGAAGAAGGCGTCCTGATGACGCCGCACCGGACCGACACCGACGGTTTTTTCGTGAGCATTCTCAAGCGGAGTTGAATCAGGGCGCTTTCGCAGCCATCATCGGCGGCATTCCGGTAGTTGCCCATGGACTGGAGCAAGCTCACCACCTACCTGCAATTCACAGGCGCCGCGCTCGCCATCCCGGCAGCGGCTGGCGGCGCCTATTCGGTTTATCAGAACCATTTTACCCGCGACGTAGCCTGCCAGAAACTCCGCACCGCCATCGTCGCCACGATGGAGCGTCACATCGCCCTCGACGCGAAGCGCACGCTGCTGCGCAAGGACGTCGGCGAATTCGCCAAAACCTGCGGCGATCTTGATCCCGACGCAAAGGTCTTGTTCGAGGCAGCGTTGCAGGACAACAAGTTCGCAGTCCCCGCGGAGGCGCAACCGGTTGCTCCTGCCAATGCGGTGGCCTCCGCGGCGCCGACGGTCGCGCCGCCGGGACCAGCCAGGACGCCAGACGGTTTCCCGGTTGGTGTCGTCAACACCTTCGGCCGCTCGCCGAACGGCGACGTGCGCGGCTGGGTGGCGCTCACGCGCGGCGAGGCCAACCGCATGGGCGAGCCGAACTTCGACGGCCACGAGTTGTCGCAAACGGTTGTGCCGCCGTCCGGCACGATCCTGCGGTCGCGCTATGTGATGCCGGTCTGGACTGAGCCGCAGTCCAGCACGAACGATTCCACCAAGCTTCAAGGCCGCGTGTCGCTGGGCTCTTGTGTCCGCATCATCTCGACGAAAATGGCCGAGGGGCGCGGCCGGAACTGGGGTGAGGTCGCGCCTGCGCCGTGCACGCCGTCTCTTCGTGCCAGCGCTCCGCAACAGGGCAATCCGCAGGCATCCCCGGCGAAGACACCGCCAGGTTAATGACCAAAATGTCATGAACGTTCGTGGAACGGCCCTTGGGCCGTCGCGGAACCGGCACAAATTCGTCGCGAAGTTTTCGTCCCTGATGGCATCCGTAGCGATGAGGGGATGCTACCGATGTGGACCAAGCTTGCTACGCTGTTCCAGTTGGCCGGGGCGGTGCTGACCATTCCGGCCGGACTGGCCGGTGTCTATTCCGCCTACCGAACCAACCTTTCAACCGAAGTCGCTTGCCAGAACCTGCGGACCTCTGTCCTCGCGACGCTGGAGCGGCGGATCGACGTGAACGCCAAGCGTGCTCTGGTTCAGAAGGACATGGCTGCCTTCGAGCGCGTCTGCGCCCAATCCGATCCGGACGCCAAGGAGGTCTTCGCCACGCTCGACCGCACCATCCTGTTCGCGCCCAAATCCAAGTTCGAGGCTGCCGACGCCACGCCTGAGCCGCATGATTCCGCCCCGGTTCGATTTGCGCCGCCGCCCCGGTTGCGGCCCTTTGCGGCAGAGCCGCCGTTCCACGGCCGCGGGTTCTGGTATTTCGAGAACAAGCCACGCGGAATCTAAGCTAGGAGGGTGTGGAAAGGGCGGATTCTTGCCGCTCCGGCCCTAACGCTGGCGCAGGTCAGCGCGTATCTAAGGCTAGACGACGTGGCCCAGTATTTGGCCTAGGAAACTTGGACGGCGCCTTGCCTTGACCCCAGCCTCCGTGCCCCTCACAAAGCCTCCCCGGGCGGCCTCCGATTCAGCCGGCCGTTCTGGCGACACGGCGGCCATGTCTGAAATTACCGAGAACCACGACAAAATCCTCATCGTCGATTTCGGCTCCCAGGTGACGCAGCTCATTGCGCGCCGGGTGCGGGAGGAGAAGGTCTATTCCGAGATCGTGCCGTTCCAGAAGGCGGCCGAGGCCTTCGCGCGGATGAAGCCGAAGGCCGTGATTCTCTCCGGCGGCCCGGCTTCGGTGCTGGAGCCCAACGCTCCCTCCGCGCCCAAAGAGCTGTTCGACGCCGGCGTGCCGGTGCTCGGCATCTGCTACGGCGAGCAGACCATGGCGCATCAGCTCGGCGGCGTGGTCGAGGGCGGCCATCATCGGGAGTTCGGTCGCGCCGAGGTGACGGTCACCGAGGACACATCGCTGTTTGAAGGCGTCTGGAGGAAAGGCGAGAAGTATCCGGTTTGGATGAGCCACGGCGACCGCGTCACCAAGCTGCCGCCGGGCTTCCGCGTCGTCGGCACCTCCGAGAACGCGCCCATTGCGATCATCGCAGATGAGAAGCGCAAGTATTACGCAACGCAATTCCATCTCGAGGTGATGCACACGCCGCAAGGCGCGCAGCTCCTCCGCAACTTCGTCCGCAACATCGCGCAGTGCCGCGGCGACTGGACGATGCGCGCCTTCAAGGAAGAGGCGATCGAGAAGATCAGAAAGCAGGTCGGCAAGGGCCGGGTGATCTGTGGTCTCTCCGGCGGAGTCGATTCATCGGTCGCGGCGGTGTTGCTGCACGAGGCGATTGGCGACCAGCTCACCTGCGTGTTCGTCGATCATGGCCTGTTGCGCCTCAACGAAGGCAAGTACGTCGCCGACCTGTTTCGCGGACACTACAATATCCCACTGGTGCACGTTGACGCGTCCGAGACATTCCTCAAAGCGCTCGACGGTGTCACCGATCCGGAAGTGAAGCGTAAGACGATCGGCAAGCTCTTTATCGACGTGTTTGAAGCAGAGGCGAAGAAAGTCGGCGGTGCCGACTTCCTCGCGCAAGGCACGCTCTATCCCGATGTGATCGAAAGCGTGTCGTTTACCGGCGGGCCGTCGGTGACGATCAAGTCGCATCACAACGTCGGCGGTTTGCCCGAGCGC
Source organism: Pseudomonadota bacterium (assembly GCA_040756555.1). Classification (GTDB taxonomy): domain Bacteria; phylum Pseudomonadota; class Alphaproteobacteria; order Rhizobiales; family Xanthobacteraceae; genus Z2-YC6860. Next base: position 94,363 of record JBFLYS010000013.1, read on the forward strand.
ATGAACATGAAGCTCGTCGAGCCGCTCCGCGAGCTATTCAAGGACGAGGTGAGGGCGCTCGGCCGCGAGCTTGGACTGCCGGACGTGTTTGTCGGCCGCCATCCATTCCCAGGGCCTGGTCTCGCGATCCGATGTCCCGGCGAGATCACGCGCGAGAAGCTCGACATCCTTCGCCTCGCCGACGACATCTACATCGACGAGATCCGCAAGGCTGGTCTCTACGACACCATCTGGCAGGCGTTCGCCGTCATCCTTCCGGTGAAGACCGTGGGTGTGATGGGCGACGGCCGCACCTACGATTTCGTCGTCGGCTTGCGTGCGGTTACCTCGACCGATGGCATGACCGCAGACTTCTATCCCTTCGACATGGCCTTCATCGGCCGCGTCGCGACGCGCATCATCAACGAGGTGAAGGGCGTCAACCGCGTGGTCTACGACGTCACGTCAAAGCCGCCGGGCACGATCGAGTGGGAGTAGCCGCGGCCGGCTCCCCTGCCATTTGTCCATTAAAATAGCCGTTGCACGGCGCGCGTTCGCTGAACTTACGCTACAAAGGAAAGTGGACGAATCGGAAGCGGCCCGCACGTGCCAGTCGAACAGCTTGGCCCAAAGAGCTTTACGATCGCCGAGCGGCTCGACCGGCTTCCGGTGACGCGACTCCATATCGCGATCCTTGCCGTTTCCGCGGTCGGACTCTTTGCGGATATCGCGGAGTTGGTGCTGAGCAATGTGTTTTCCGCCGTCTTTCTTGCTCCTCCTTACAATCTAGCGCGCAGCGACCTTTCGCTGCTTCTCGCTTCGGTCTTCGCAGGAGGTGCTATCGGTGCGCCGGTGCTCGGCTGGCTGGCCGATCGCTACGGCCGGAAAGCCGCTCTTCAGATCGCGCTTATTATCCTCGCCGCAAGTTCGCTCGCCGCGGCGAGCACCCGAGACATTGCGATGTTGACGGGCTTTCGATTTCTTTCTGGGCTCGCGATCGGTGCTTATCCGCCGCTGGCGGCGGCTTATCTTTCGGACATGCTGCCGCCGAAGCGGCGCGGCATGCTGATGCTGCTTTGCGCGTCCCTGGCTTGCCTCGGCGCGCCAGCCGTCATTTTGCTGATCCGTTGGCTGACGCCGATCGCCCCTTTGGGGATCGAAGGATGGCGCTGGGCGTTGATTTTGGGCGGACTGCTCTCGGCTGTGGCCGCCGCGATGTACTGCCTTCTGCCGGAGTCGCCACGTTGGCTCGCAGCACTCGGTCATGGCGCAAAAGCCGAGCTCGCTTGCCGCCGCTTCGAGTCAGCGGCCGGAGTGTCGTCGCCATCAAGCGGCGGATCGGAGTTGGTTCCAGTCTCCCAAACCGGCGGCTTACGGATGCTGGTGCGCGACCGCGTCAGTTTGAAGCGTGCGGCGCTTCTCGGCGCGCTTCATCTGTTCGCGCCCTGGGCGACCATTGGCTTTCCCGTGTTGAGCGCGGCCGTAATGGTGCAGAAGGGCTTTCACGTCAGCGACTCGCTTCTCTTTGCAGGATTGACGATGTTCGGGCCGGCGCTCGGCAACGGCGTCGTGGCCGTGGTTATCGATCGACTCGAGCGGCGGCGGGCCTTGGCCATCGCTGCGTGCGTGATGATCGCTGCGGGATTAGCCTTCGCGCTCAACACTGAGCTGACGCAGCTGATCGTCATCGGCATCGTCTTCACGCTCACAATCGCGGTCTACAACACGGTGCTCAGCATCTATGGAACGGAACTGTTTCCGACCGATGTGCGCGCCTCGGCGACCGCCAGCGCATGGGCGGTCAGCAGGATCGTGTCCGCCTGTGTTCCCATTGTCCTGCTGCCGCTTCTGAGGAGCTACGGCATGCTGTCGATGTTTGCGATCATCTCGGTGGCATTGCTTGCAAGCCTCACGCTGCTGCTCCTTGCCGCCCCGCCGGGCCTCGCCGGCAGGCCGGTCGAATAGGGCTTTGCCGGGGCGCGGATTTCCCAATGAAATCAAATGGCGGAAATCGACGGGCTCTATCGCTGCTCGGAAGAGTTGTGGAAAAGCCAATATTCAAACGGGGAATCAAACGGTTATGACGTAGTAAGTCGTCGGCGAGTGAACGCGCGACGCGCTCCGATGGACCGATAATGCAGATTGACGATTTTACGGTCCTGTTATCGGGCCTGTTCGTCAAAGCGCTTTTGGGCATGCTGTTCTTGGCCTTCTGGCTCAAGAACCGCTACGCGACTTGGTTTTTGTGGTGGAGCGCGACGTTCGCTCTGAGCACGGTCGCAAACGTGGTGTTCGTGGCGCGCGGATTCGCCGCCAGCATCTTCTCGATCGGAATTTCTGTCGCGCTGTTGGTTGCAGCGTTCGCCTGTTGCTGGCAGGCGGCGCGTGCTTTCGAGCGTCGAAAGGTGCTGTGGACACCGGTGTTGGCCGGACCGACCATCTGGCTCGGGGCCTGTTCGATCCCCGGGTTCATGGACAGCCTATCGCACCGGGTCATTCTGTCCTCGTTGTTGCTCTCCCTGTTCGCGATGCTGACTGCGTATGAATTCTGGCGCGGCCGGCGGGAGGAGCTGCCATCGCGCCCGATCGTGATCCTGCTCTTTGTCAGCATGACGATCATTCTGTTGGGCCGGATCGTGGTTCTCAACGTATTGCCATTTCCGTTCGGCGCGCTGGCGGTCGACGGAACCTATGTGGCCGCTTTCAACCTGGTCCTGTTCTTCCACACCATCCTGCTGGCGATCTTGCTGGTGGCGATGACCAAGGAGCGCCTCGAACTCGATCAGCGCACCAAAGCTCACACCGATCCGCTGACCGGTGCGCTCAATCGCCGCGCGCTGATGACCAAAGGTGAGCGCTTGGTGCGCCGCCATCAGATGGAGAGCAAGAATCTTTGCTTGCTCTATCTCGACATCGATCACTTCAAGGCTTTGAACGATCGCGTCGGGCATTCCGGCGGCGACGACGTGTTGAGCAAGTTTGTCGAGGTCGTGCACGACAATATCCGGCCGACCGATCTTCTGTTCCGCATAGGCGGCGAGGAGTTCTGCTGCTTGTTGCCGTACACGGGGTTGTCGCAGGCCGAGCAAGCCGCGGAGCGCATCCGTGAACGGATTGAATGCACGACCATCCATATCCCGGGCAGCCCCGAGAACGTGACCGTCAGTATCGGCGTCGCGTCGACCCATTGCTTCGGCTACGCTCTCGATACGCTGATGCGCTCCGCCGACAAGGCGGTCTATGACGCCAAGCGGCAGGGTCGCAACCGCGTGGTTACGGCAATGCCGCCCGAGGAGCTTCTACGAGCGAGCGGATAAAAATGGCCATCACGATCTACGGCATCAAGAACTGCGACACGATGAAGAAGGCGCGGGCTTGGCTCGACAAGAACAAGATCGAGTACGCGTTCCACGACTACAAGACCGCGGGCATCGACCGCGACCGGCTGGAGCGCTGGAGCAAGAAGGTTGGCTGGGAAACGCTGCTCAACAAGGCAGGGACGACGTTCAAGAAGCTGCCTGAGAAAGACAGGGAAGGGGTGACCGAGAAGAAGGCGATCGCGCTGATGCTGGCGCAGCCTTCGATGATCAAGCGGCCGGTGCTTGATCTCGGCGGTGGCAAGCTATTGGTTGGATTCAAGCCCGAAACTTACGGCGCAGCGATCGGTCACTGAGCGCGGGCGCTCATCGTTTTAGCAGTTCGTAGGCCACTGGATTGTCGGCGCAGGCACCGAAGCCACACTCCAACAGCGCCGAGACCACATTCAGCGCGGTCAATGCAATCACGAGCCAAACGGCTGCGACGGCGAAGCCATTGACCTTCGGTGGCGCGGTGCGCTCTTCGAATTGCCGGTCGAACAGCAGTACGGCGGCGATGGCGACGATCGCCGCTGCAAATCCGATGAAGGCCCAGGTGTAGTAGTGATAACCGAGCAGCGCCGAGCCATAACCGGGATCGCCGGGTAGGATGTGCAGCAGGATCTGCCGGCTGGACACCACAGCCCCAACGACGGCGGCGAGTAGCGATAGAGCATAGTGGCTCGCGCGCAAGCCGTGGCGGATGTTGAGCATCGGCCCGACCGCGAGCGTCGCGAACAGGATGCGCTGGAGCAGGCATAGCGGACACGGCAATTCGCCCAGCAGGAATTGTGCGGCGAAGGCCACAAACAGCACGAGCGCGACCGCATAGAGCGCAAGCGCATTGAGGGTGATGGCGAGAGATCGCGGCATCTTAGAACGACAGCTTTAGAACGTCGGTTGCGTGGTGCAGATAGGTCGCGGCGCAAGCGGCAATCGTGATCGCGAACAGTCCGAGCGCGAGCGGGCGCGAGCCAAACCAGGCGGCGAGCATTGTGATGGTCGTGGCCAGAAACAGCGCTGTGAATTCCATCGGGGTCTCTTAGCGATCTTGGGGTAGGCAATAGCGACGGCACTATTCTAAGGTGCGCGCGGCGAACCGCCATAGGGTCAGGAGCGTTCAATGGAAATCAGTTTGAAGGGCCGTTCGGCCATCGTCACCGGCGGTAGCAAGGGCATCGGCTTCGCGATTGCAACGCGTTTTCTTCAGTCCGGCGCGGACGTTGCAGTCGTCGGCCGCACGCAAGCAACACTCGATGAGGCTGTCGCGGCCCTGAAGAAATCCGCAAAGGGCGGCAAGGTGATCGGCGCGCAGGGCGACGTTGGCAGCGCGGCCGATCTCCAGCGCGTCTATGACGAGACCATGAAGGCGTTGGGCAAAGTCGACATCATCGTCAACAACGCAGGCACCTCGCGCGCGATGACTTTCGACAAGCTGACCGACGACATCCTGCGCGACGACATGGAGCAGAAGCTGTTCGCTGCCGTGCGACTAATCCGTCTGGTCTACCCGCAGATGAAGGAGCGCCGCTGGGGCCGCATCATCAACGTGCTCAACATCGGCGCCAAGGCACCGCGCGGGGGCTCGTCGCCGACTTCGATATCGCGTGCCGCCGGCATGGCGCTGACCAAGGCGCTAAGCCATGAGTTCGCCCCGCATAACGTGCTGGTGAATGCAATGCTCGTCGGCTTCATCGAAGCGGACCAACATGTGCAGGCCGCAAAGCGCCAGAACGTTCCGCTCGCGGACTATGTGAAGGCGCGCGAGAAGGACATTCCGCTCGGACGCATCGGCAAGGCGGAGGAGTTCGCGAACCTCGCGTGCTTCCTGGTGTCGGATGCGGGCGGCTACATCACCGGCACGGCCACCAACGTGGACGGCGGGCGCTCGCCGGTGGTCTGACTAGGCCGGGATATCGACGCGCGGCGGAGGCGGCGGCAGGAGTAGCGTGGGGCTCGAGCAGTTCGAGCGGATCCAGCCGAGCTTGCAGCCCCATTCAAAGGCTGCCGCCGAGCCGTTGATGGCTGCGCCGATGCCGCCGACGATGACGAACAGGCCGATAATCGTCGCGGCGAGGATTTGCCCAGTGGAGAGCGAAACGCGGCGCCGCACCTCGACCGGCTTGCCGTCCCAATAGAGATGCCCGTTATCGTCAATCGAGAGCCGCGACAGGTCCATTGTCGGCTTTGACGCTCTCGGCTCAGCCGCGATTGGCGCAGCTCCGGCCGCTGACGTCGCCATTAGAGCAGTCTCAAGGCCCGCTTTGGACTCGGGCTCCGGCGCGGGGATCAAAACCGCGGTCGGGTCGTAGCGATCGTTCGCGCTCGGTGGCTCCAAACTGAAGATATCGTGTGAACCAGCCTCCGCCTCGTCACGCGGCGTTGCAGGCTCTTCGAGTGCTTTCCGTAAATCGTCTGTGCTGAGCTGATCCTGTCGCAACTCGATGTTGCGCTTGCGTTGGAAAGGCGAGGGAAGGAGGCTCATGGCGCGCGATGTTGTTCGCGACGCTGAGTCGTGTCCAGCGCGAATCCGCCGCGGACAAGCCGCGGCGGAGAAATCCGTGTGGACGAATCAGTTGGCTGTTACGCCGGGATATCGGTGCGTGCGGGCTCCTTGGGAGCCGGCGGCGGAGGCGGGCAGTAGGACTTCACCATGCCAGCCTTGCAGCCCCACTCGTGCGCGGCGACGAAACCGCTGGCAGCCACGCCAGCCGCGCCAGCGAGGAAGCCAAGGAACACGAGGATCGCAGCGATCGTCTGTATCGGCGACAGCGAGATGCGGACCTTGTCGGAGCGCACGTAAGCCGGCGTGAGCGTCGGCATCGCGACAGGTGCCGCGTGCGTCACTTCAGGAAGAGCGTGCGCAACCGTCACCGGCGTATAAGCCTGCTCAACATGATGCTGATCGGCATGCGCAACAACGTCGGCGGCCATCTGCTGCTGTTCAACTGCCATCGTCGCGGGTTGATCAATCTTTTGGCCAGACAGCTCTGCCGCCGCGCGATCAAGGATCGCAAGCGCGTCGAGATCGGCCGACTTGATCTCCGGCGCCTGGTGCTGCGGAGCGACATAGTTGACGAGCTTGCCGTCCCAGTAGAAGCGGCCGTCGCCATCGATGGTGAGACGGTCGAGCTCGACCGCGGTGAGTGTGCGGATCTTCTTTGGCCACTCGCCCTTGTGACCCGGCGGCGGAACAAGACTCGACTCTTCGCCGCCGACTTCGGGATACTGATCCGTGCGATCCATACTCAAGCTCCCACGCTCGCCGCCGGATGCATAAAATCCGGCTTAGTCAGTTCACCTTGATATCGGCGCCCTTAATGACGGGTTCCCAACGGGAAACTTCCGCCTCGATGCGGGCCCGGAACTCCTCGGGAGTGCTGCCGACCGGTTCCATGAGCTGCGCAGCGAGCTTTTCGCGTATCGCCGACGTCCCGATTGCTTCTACCACTTCGCGGCGAATCCTCGCAACGAGAGGTTCCGGCGTGCGCCCCGGTGCAATCATGCCGTTCCAAGCGTCCGCTTCGACGTCGATTCCGGCCTTTTTCAGCGTCGGAAACGAGGACAAATAAGGCGAGCGTTTTGCGGTCGAGACGGCGAGGATTTTGACCGCGCCGGACGCGTCATGTGGAGCCACCGCGATCGCAGGCAGCATGCCGATTTGCACGTCCCCGCGGATGATGGCGGTCATCGCCGCCGTCGCCGCGGGTAGGGCACGTGCATCGTCTTCGCGCCGGTGATCTGGTTGATTGCTTTCATCGCAAGCAAGTCGCTTCCGATCGAGGCATAGCTGAACGCCCCGGTTCGCGCTTGAGCGTGGTTAACAATTCGGCGGTGTCGTTAACCTTAACATTTGAATTAACCGTGGTGCGTTCGGCCGGGCACCAGTTGAGTGATCAGCGCGATGTCTGTGCGAGGGTGATAGGGCAGCTTCGAGAACAGGAGCGTGCCGATCGCGAGTGGTCCACCGATGCTGATGGTCGAGCCGTCGGGCTCCGCTTTCGCGACCGCATCGATGCCGGTGTTGCCGCTCGCGCCCGGCTTGTTCTCCACGACGAACGGTTGGCCGTTCTTGTGCTGAAGACGGTCGGCGATCAATCGCACGACGATGTCCAGCGTCGAGCCCGGACCGAACGGCACGATGATGTGTATGGGCTTTTTCGGCCAATCTTGCGCTGCGGCGGGTGCCGCGGAGAGGAACAGCGCGGCGACGGCGAGAACGATGAAGGGCTTCAGACCGTCTTTCATGGGCATTCGAGCATGATAGCCTTGCCGGCATGACAGCACATCAAGTCGCCGAAAATTCGCAGACCCGAGCCATTGCCGAGTTCGTATCAGGGCTTTCGTACGAACGCATTCCTCCGGAGGTCATCGCCCGCATCAAGCTTTTGGTCCTGGACTCGCTTGGCTGCGCGATCTTTGGCGCGCGTTTGGAATGGAGCGAAATCCTCCGCGCGACGCTGGCCGCCACCGATACATCGAAACAATGCCGAGTCTGGGGCACGAGCGAACGGTTGTCTGCGCCGCACGCGGCACTGGTCAACGGCACGCTGGTGCAAAGCTTCGAGCTCGACGACGTGCATCGCGCGGGCGTGCTCCATGTCGGCGCGGTGACGCTGCCGGCATTGATTGCGGTGGCCGAGATGCGGCCCGGGATGGGCGGTCGCGATTTCCTTCGTGCCGCGGTTGCGGGTTACGAGATAGGTCCACGCGTCGGGCTTTGCATGGGCCCCGAGCACATCAGCCAGGGCTGGCATTCCGGCGCGACGGTCGGTGTGTTCTCGGCGGCTGCCGGCGCTGCTGCCGCATTGAAGCTGTCTGCCGATCAGGCCGTCCATGCGCTCGGCATCGCGGGCACGCAATCGGCGGGCCTGATGGCCGCGCAGTACGGTGCGATGGTGAAGCGCATGCACGCGGGCCGGTCGTCGCAGAGCGGACTCTATGGCGCATTGCTCGCCGAGCGCGGCTTTACCGGCATCGTGAATGTGTTCGAGAGCGAGTACGGCGGTTTCTGCACCACGTTCTCGCGCTCCAACGACCGCTTCCGCCTGCAGGAACTGACGTCCGGTCTCGGCGAGCGCTGGGAGACGATGGGCATCGCGCTCAAGTTTTACTCCTGCGTCGGCTCGAACCACACGACGCTCGATGCGATCCGCACCATTCAGGAGCGGCGGCCGTTCAAGACCGACGAGATCGCCAAGATTGTCGTGCATGGTTCCAAAGCCACGGTCGAGCATGTTGGCTGGCCTTATGAGCCACAAGGGCTGACGTCCGCGCAGATGAACCTGCCGTTCTGCGTCGGCACGTTGCTGGCGGAAGGCGACGTGTTCGTCGATCAGTTCTCCGACGCTGTCGTCACTGATCCGCGCCGCATCGCCATCGCGAGGAAGGTCGTGGTCGAACACGATCCGGCGATCACCGCGCGCGGCGCCAAGTTCCGGCACATGGTCCGCGTCGAGGTTCATTTCACGGACGGTACGCGTCAGGACGAGACCGTCGAAGCCCCCCGCGGCAGCGAGCAGAAGTTCGCGAGCGAAGCCGATGTGGTCGACAAGTTCCGCAAGCTGACCCGCGACGTCCTGGGCGAGGCGGGGGCGGGCCGGATCGAGGAGATGGTGCTCGGCTGCGACAAGCTGGCTGATGTGGGGCCGCTGCTGGGGGCGCTATCAAAATAAGAAAACGATCGGGGAGGCGACGATGCGTGCGAGGACGGTGTTGGCCGCTTTTGCGGCTTTGATCGCGAGCCATGCGGCCGCATGGTCCGAAGCCAACGAGCTTCGCATCTCCAAGGGATTCGGACTCCACTATCTGCCGCTCTACATCATGGAGAAACAGCGCCTCGTCGAGAAGTACGCGGCGGCCGCCGGCCTCGGCGACGTGAAGGTCAGCTACCGCGTGCTGGACGGCGGCAACGTCATCAATGACGCGATGCTCTCCGGCGCACTCGACATCGCTTCTGGTGGCGTGCCGGGCTTCATCACGCTGTGGGACAAGGCACGCAACATCCCGCAGAGCCAGGTGATGGGGCTGACCGGCGTCGGCGCAGGCTCGGTCTGGCTCGTCACCCGCAATCCGAACGTGAAGACGCTCGCCGATTTCACCGACAAGGACAAGATTGCAGTCCCTGGCATCAAGACCTCGTTTGTCGCGGTGGTGTTGCAGATGGCCGCGGCGCAGGCGTTCGGCAACGCGAACTACGCCAAGCTCGACAAGCTGACCGTCGGTATGCCGCACCCGGAGGCGCTCGCGGCGATGCTCTCGGGCAAGACTGAGATCACCGCGCATTTCTCATCGCCGCCGTTCTCCTACATCGAGAATGATCAGCCGGGCTTCCGCCGCGTGGTGAACTCCGCCGATGTGGCCGGACCGCTCACGATTATCATGAGCTACGCGACCAAACGCTTCTACGACGCCAACCCGAAGCTCTCCGCCGCATTCGTCGCTGCGATGGACGAGGCGGCCCATTTCGTCGCAGCGAACAAACGGGAGGCCGCGCGCATCTACATCGAGCTCGCCCGCGTCAAAACGACCGAGGACGAGATGATGCGCATGCTCAACGATCCCGAGACGCGCTATTCCGCCGCGCCCGACGGCGCAATGAAATACGCCGAGTTTTTGCACCAGATCGGCACCATCAAGGCCAAACCGGCCAGTTGGAAGGAGATGTTCTTTCCGCCGGTCCATGACCGCCCCGGAAGCTGAGCAGCCCCGACTTCCGTCCGGCTTGCCTCGCAGCGCAACATAGCCTAGTGCGGTTCTGTTAGCCGGGGAGTTGCGTATGTCCGTGCAGGAAGAGATCAAGCGGTTCACCGCGCCCGATATCCGCGCGCGCAAGGGTGGCGAACCGATCGTTTCGCTGACCTCCTATCACGCCCACACCGCGCGTCTCGTCGATAAATATTGCGATGCGATCCTCGTCGGTGACTCGCTCGGCATGGTCATGCATGGGCTCGAGACAACGGTGCCTGTGACGCTCGACATGATGATCCTGCAAGGCCACGCGGTGATGCGCGGCTCCAAACGCGCGCTCGTCGTCGTTGATATGCCGTTCGGCTCCTACGAGGCGTCGAAGGAGCAGGCCTTCATGAACGCTGCGCGCGTGATGAAGGAAACCGGCTGCGGCGCGATCAAGGTCGAGGGCGGGCGGCGTCTCGCTGAAACCATCGCGTTCCTCACGCAGCGCGGCGTGCCGGTGATGGGCCACATCGGGCTGACGCCCCAGTCGATCAACACCATTGGTTCGTTCCGTGCCCAGGGCCGCGACGAGAAGGATTGGGGGCCGATCGAGGACGACGCCAAATCTGTTTCCGACGCCGGCGCCTTCTCGCTGGTGGTTGAGGCGGTGGCTGAGCCGCTCGCCCGCAAGATCACCGGGCAGGTGGCGATCCCGACCATCGGCATTGGGGCCAGTTCCGCCTGCGACGGTCAGATCTTGGTCCTGGAGGATATGCTGGGCTTGTCGCCGCGGGTTCCGAAGTTCGTGAAGCGTTATGGCGACCTGGGACCGGGGATTGAGGCTGCGATTTCGGACTATGCCAAGGAGGTTAAGTCCCGCGCGTTCCCGGGGCCGGACCAGGTCTACGCGATGAAAAAGAAGTAGTTGCCGCGGGATAACGGCAGTTGTTAACGCTTCGAGGGAGGGCGGCCGGCGATTTTGCCTTGCCTCCGCCACATCGCTAATTTACGCGATTGCCCATGATCTTAGCCGGGGAAGGGCCTTGGCGGGGCATTGCCATGGGCCAAGCCGGGAACGGCGGCCGGGGGAATTTTCGTGTCCGATATCTTTCATGAAGTCGATGAGGAAGTCCGCCGCGAACAGTTCAAGAAACTGTGGGACAAGTACGGCATCTTCGTCATCGCGCTCGCGGTTCTGATCGTTGCCGGCGTCGGCGGCTATCGCGCCTACGACTGGTACCAGATGAAGCAGGCCGCCCAGGCCGGCACTGCGTTCGAAGCGGCCGCTCAGTTGAGCGCCGAGGGCAAGCACGCCGAAGCCGAGGCGGCCTTCGCCAAGGTCGCCACCGAAGGCACACCCGCTTACAAGGTGCTGGCTCGGATGCGCGAGGCGAACGAAGCCGCGAGCCGCGATCCGAAGGCGGCGATTGCGATCTACGACAAGCTTGCCGCCGACGGCTCGCTCGGCCCGACCTTCCAGGATCTCGCCGCGCTCCGCGCAGGCTATCTCCTGGTCGACACCGAGCCGTTCGCGGAGGTGCAAAAGCGTCTTGAGCCGCTGACCGCTGCCGATCGCCCATTCCGTCACAGCGCGCGGATGCTCCTTGCGCTCGCGGCATGGAAGGCCAACGACACCGCCGCGCTCAAGAAATGGTCCGACATGGTGATGGCCGATGCGGAATCGCCGGCCGGCACGCGCGGCCAGATTGAAATGCTGAACGCGCTGACCGCTTCCGGCGGCAAAAGTTGAGGATGATGATGCGCAAGCACCGCGCATTGCTGATCGTGTTCGCGCTGGCCGCCGGCGGGATGCTTGCCGGCTGCGAGAGCTTCGATCCGGACAGCATGTTCAATCAGAAGAAGCCGCTGCCGGGCGACCGCCGCGCGGTGTTCCCCGAGGGCGTGCCGGGGGTGCCGCAGGGCGTGCCCCAGGAGCTGGTGCAGGGCTATCAGCCGCCCGCGGAGCAGCCTCCGCCCGAGCCGGCTCCTGTCGTCGAGAAGCCGAAACCCAAGCCGAAGCGCGTGGCGCAGCCCGCGCCGCGGCCGCAGCGGGCGGCCCCGCCGCCTCAGCAGCAGGCACAGCAGCCTCAGGCTGACCAGGCGGCGCCGTGGCCCGCGCCGCCGCAGCAACAGCAGACCACCCAGTCGCCATTCCCCGATCCGCCGCAGCCGGGGACATTCCGGCGTTAGCCGCTAGCCCGCTTCAGCGCACTTGGGAATCCGACGCGCGCGCGATATGCCATTCCATGAGCTTCACCATCGCCATCGTTGGGCGGCCGAACGTCGGCAAGTCCACGCTGTTCAACCGGCTGATCGGCAAGCGCCTCGCGCTGGTCGATGACAGCCCGGGCGTCACGCGCGACCGCCGCGAGGGGCAGGCGCGTCTCGGCGATCTGAGGTTCACCGCGATCGACACCGCCGGCCTGGAAGACGCCGCGCCGACCAGTCTTGCCGGCCGCATGATGGCGCAGACCAAGGCGGCGATCGAACAGGCCGACGCCGTGCTGTTCATGATTGACGGCCGCGCCGGTCTCATCCCCGACGACAACATCTTTGCCGAGTTGATCCGCAAGTCCGGCAAGCCGGTGGTCGTTGTCGCCAACAAGGCCGAAGGCAAACAGGGCGAGAGCGGACGGCTCGAAGCCTATGCGCTCGGGCTGGGTGAGCCGGTTTCGATTTCCGCCGAGCACGGCGAGGGCCTCGCCGATCTCTACGAAGCGGTGCGCGGGGCGCTGCCGAAGGCGACCGAAGAGGCCACGCCGGAGGTTGAGGACGACGAGGAGGGCCGCGCGATCCGCGTGGCGATCGTCGGCCGACCCAACGCGGGCAAGTCCACGCTGATCAACAAGCTGCTCGGCGAGGACCGCATGCTGACCGGCCCCGAGCCCGGCATCACCCGCGACGCCATTGCGGTCGAACTCGAATGGCAGGGCAGGAGCTTCCGTCTCCACGACACCGCGGGCATGCGGCGCAAGCCGAAAATACAGGAGAAGCTCGAAAAGCTCTCCGTCGCCGACACGTTGCACGCCATTAAGTTCGCCGAGGTCGTCGTGCTGCTGATGGACTCCGAGCATACGTTCGAGGAGCAGGACCTCCGCATCGCCGATCTCGTCGAGCGCGAGGGCCGCGCGCTGGTGATCTGCGTCAGCAAGTTCGATCTCGTCGAGAAGAAGCCCGGCATCATCGGAAAGCTCCGCGAGGAGACGGACCACTGGCTGCCGCAGGTGAAGGGCGTGCCGGTGATCGGCGTGTCCGGCATCACGGGCGAGGGGCTCGACCGGCTGATGCAGGCGATCGTCGACATCCACGCGCTCTGGAACAAGCGCGTATCGACGCGCGCACTGAACAAGTGGCTGGAGGGCGTGACCTCCGCACATCCGCCGCCCGCGGTTTCAGGCCGCCGTATCCGCCTCAACTACTTGACGCAGGTGAAGGCGCGGCCGCCGAGCTTCGTGCTGTCCTGCACCCGAGCGGAGGCCATTCCGTCGGCCTATACGCGCTATCTCACCAACAGCATCCGCGAGACTTTCGAGCTCCCCGGCACGCCGATCCGGCTGATGCTGCGCGAAAAGGAAAATCCCTACGCGGGACGCGCCAAACGCAAGCATTGAGATGACGGACACCTCAATCGACCCGAAGCCAGCGGGAGCGCGGCGCGCCGCGCTCGGCTTCATCTTCGTCACCGTCGTGCTCGACATGCTTGCGCTCGGCATCATCATTCCGGTGATGCCGAAGCTGGTTGAGAGCTTCGTTGGCGGCGATACCGCGACGGCGGCTTGGGTGTTCGGTTTTTTCGGCACCGCCTGGGCGCTGATGCAGTTCATCTTCTCGCCGCTGGTCGGCGCGCTGTCGGACCGCTTCGGCCGCCGCCCGGTGATCCTGTTCTCCAATCTCGGCACCGGCCTCGACTACATCCTGATGGCGCTGGCGCCGACCCTGACGCTGCTCTTTATCGGCCGCGTGATCTCCGGCATCACGACCGCGAACATTCCGACCGCGTTCGCCTACATCGCGGACGTGACCAAGCCTGAGGATCGCGCCAAGGCCTTCGGCCTGATCGGAGCCGCGTTCGGCGCGGGCTTCGTGCTCGGTCCTGCGATCGGCGGACTTCTTGTCGACTTCGGGCCGCGGACGCCGTTCTGGGTCGCGGCGGCGTTCAGCCTTGCCAATGCGGCTTACGGTGCGTTCGTTCTCCCGGAGTCGTTGAAGAAAAAAAACCGTTCGCCGTTCGATTGGCGCAAGGCCAGTTGGCTCGGCTCGGTACAGCTTCTTCGCACCAGCCGCGCGCTCAAGGGGCTCGCGTTCACGAACTTTCTCGGCGTTCTCGCGCACAATGTGTTGCCGACCGTGTTCGTGCTTTACGCCGGCTACCGCTACGGCTGGGACGAGAAGACCGTCGGTCTCACGCTTGCGGGCGTCGGCATCTGCTTTGCGCTCGTGCAAGCCGTCATCACCGGCAAGGTCGTCGCTTGGATCGGCGAGCGCACGACGATGATCGTGGGGCTGATCTTCGGCGCGATCGGCTTTGCAGCCTACGGGCTTGCGCCGACTTCGATCTGGTTCTGGGTTTCGATCCCGGTGATGTCGCTGTGGGGGCTCGCGGGCCCCTCGGCGCAGGGGATCATGAGCCGTCTCGTCTCTGCCTCGGAGCAGGGCCAGTTGCAGGGCGCCAACAACAGCATCGGCGGCATCGCCAATCTCGTCGGCCCCGGCCTTTTCTCCGCGGTGTTCGCCTATTCGATCGGGGCGGGTTTGTCGTGGGGCATGCCGGGTCTCGCTTTCGTACTGGCCGGCATGTTGCTCGCGATCTCGACGGTCGTCGCCTGGCAGGCGACGCGCGAACGCGCGGCTTAAGCCGGCGCGCGGAACGACAGCAACTTGCCCGCGCGGAAGTCCCAGATCTTTCCGCTTTCGCTGAAGCTCGGCAGGCACAGCGGCACGATGGTCGCCGCGACCTCATCGGGCGTCGGCAAGGTCATCGGATCCTCGCCGGGCGCGACCGCGGCGCGCATCCGCGTGCGGGTCGGGCCGGGGGCGACGACGGTGACCTTGATCGGCGTCGTCGCGGTTTCCGCGGCATAGGTGCGCGCGATCACTTCGAGAGCGCCCTTGGTCGCCGAATAAAGGCCCCGATAGGCGCGCGCGTTCGACGCTGCGCCCGAGGACATGAAGACGAGGCGCCCGGCATCGGACTTCAAGAGCAGCGCGTGCATGGCGCGCAGGAAATGCCATTGGGCGGTGACGTTCACCGCGAAGACATTGTCCCATTCCTTCGGCTCGAAATGGTCGAGCGGCGAGTTCGAGCCGCCCAGCGCCGCGTTCAGCACCAGGATGTCGAGCTTGCCGTAGCGCTCGTTGAGCGCGCCGGAGAGGCGGAGGATGCCGTCGGTGTCCTTGGCGTCGAGCGGGACGAGGGTGGCGCTGCCGCCTTCGGCGCGGATTGCGTCGTCGAGCTCCTCGAGCCCCCCTTGCGTGCGCGCGGTCGCGACGATGTGCGCGCCCTCCCGCGCGAGCGCTTTGGCGATGGCGTGGCCGATGCCGCGCGAGGCGCCGGTGATGAGCGCGGTGCGGCCGGAGAGGGGCTTGGTCATGCAGACAGTCCTGTTTTTGCGGCCTTGTTCTAGTCAGACGGAGAGGGATGGCACAAGCCCGGTCGACACAGCGTCGCTGTCGCTCCGCCTCATCCTAAGGAGCCGCGAAGCGGCGTCTCGAAGGTGGCAAGTCGGGTTTACCCGACTTGCCCATCTTGAGTTGGCGATCTCGGGTAAACCCGAGATCGCGCGCGGCCACTGTGGCGGCCTCGTGCTTCGAGACGCATTGCTTCGCAATGCTCCTCAGCATGAGGCCGGGAGAGAGCATCGCTTGTTTCCAGATTCACTTGTCAAACAGCCCGGCGTGCGGACACGCCAAATCGCTCCGGGGCTGGTTCCGGCGCCCGGCCGCCGTCTTCCTCTTTCTCCTCCGGACAAAAAAGTCCGAGGGATGGAGCGCCGAATGACGCCACATCTTCATCTACGCCTTTCGGCGTCGCGTCCCTGTAGAAGGACGCCCGCCACCCGGCGCTCCATCGCGGCACTTTTCAAACCCGGGCCACGCTTTC
>JBFLYS010000013.1:110572-122781 GCA_040756555.1 Pseudomonadota bacterium
GTCCGAGGGATGGAGCGCCGAATGACGCCACATCTTCATCTACGCCTTTCGGCGTCGCGTCCCTGTAGAAGGACGCCCGCCACCCGGCGCTCCATCGCGGCACTTTTCAAACCCGGGCCACGCTTTCCAGAGTGTCGCCACTCCGATCAGCCAGCTCCTGGCGGGGGGATCTCTGTATCCCCCAGGTGGAGCCCCGGGCCGCCCCGGGATGGGCTTGCGAAACCCATCCGAAGGAGCCGCATCCCACCCCGCTGAAATGACGCCTCATGACAACGCCCTCGGTTGGGTGAGATGATTGTGAGAATATATTCTAAAGGAATAAAGTCAATAATTTTTATTCCTATAAGAGTTCCTCATTTGGAGGCGGGTCAAGACGCGCGGCGCTGAGCCGCTCAATTTGAGTTTTAGGGCAGCTTCGTTTGATAATGCTTTTATCCAGCGTCGGGCCAGCAAATGACATCCGAAGAACAGCAACACCGCGTTCGATCGAGCTTCGCCAAACAGGGGCTGATGGCGACGCTCGGAGCGACCCTGGGCACCATCTCTCCCGGCGCGGTCGAGATCGCGCTGCGTCCCACTCCGGCCATCTCGCAGCAGCACGGCTTCGTCCATGCGGGCGCGGTGAGCGCCATCGCCGACAGCGCGGCGGGCTATGCCGCGCTCAGCCTCATGCCAGCCGACACCGGCGTTCTGACCACCGAGTTCAAGATCAATCTTCTCGCGCCCGCAGCAGGCGACCGCATCGTCGCCCGCGGGCGCGTGGTGAAGGCGGGCCGCACGCTCACGTTGGCTCAAGCGGAGGTGTTTGTGAGCACAGGCGGACAGGAAAAGCTGATCGCTCTGCTCACTGCGACCATGATGGCCGTCAAAGGGCGCGACGGCATCAGCGACTGAGCAAGCGTAGGGTGGGCTAAGGCGCCATAAGCGCGTTCACGCGCGTCTTCGGTGCGCTATGGCGCCGAGCCCACCGTGTTCGTTGTGCGGGTGTTGGTGGGCTCGCTTCGCTTAGCCCACCCTACATTCTGCGGCTTCCGACCCTGTGGATTTCTCGGCCTGTCAAGAATTGACCCGCGCATTCAGCTCTGCATTCTCGTGGAATGGGAATCAGACGTTATTTTGAGGGCGGCCGGCTCGCCCAGATGAGTGACGGCAGTTACTGCATCATCCGGGACCTGGGGCTGGTGAAGGGCGGCAAGGGCATGAAGTGCCACCGGACCCTTCTTCGACTGACCCCGAAGGGTATCGTCTCAAAGCTTGTCGAGGCCGTCATCCCGGCGCGATGGGCCGTTGCGGCGGCCCGTCCGGCTTCAATCGCGCGACAAACCGATCGCGCTCCCAAATCTCCAGATCGTTCGCTTTCAGAAATTCCCGCGCGGCCTTGACCGCGGCTTCATCGTCCGCGGCTTCGACGATGTGGCTCGCGTTGATGTGGCCGTAGTCGAAAACGAGAATTCGATAGGTTTTCATCGCGGCTCATTAAACATCGAAAACGAACGGGCCTGCCTGTGAAAATGAGATTTAAATTGCGGCGTTTGCCGCAAGCGAAAAGGAACGGGCTACCGTTCTAATGCGGTTCCATGAGCAGCGTGCAATCCATCGCGGTCTCAAGTCTGGTCGCGCCGACGATGCGGCGGCTCGACGTGTCTGCGCGCACCGCCGTCAACGGAACGACGGTGGAGCAGCCGGCGTCGACCGATGCGAACGCGCATATTCCCTCGGCCTTCAAGATCCCGCGCATCGATCAGGTCGATGACGCGCCTGCGATCCCGCCGGGGCTCGACATCAAGAACATCAAGCGCGCCCACGCCTATGCCGACGCCTTCGGCATGGCGGTCGATCCCACCAAGGACGTCGCGACCGAAGGCGCCGCGACCCTGTTCGCCCGCTATGAGAAGCAGGTCAGCAACGTGATCGACCGCATCATGAAGGCGAAGTACACGGCGCTGCTGGATGTGAAGGTCTAGGCGGGCGCGCCCGGCCGTCGTCGCGACACTCCGCTGTCTTCCTCACATGCCACTGTCGTGCCCGCGAAGGCGGGGGCGATGGATTTGCATTCAAACTGCAACACCCTGAAGAGGGCGCACCGAGAGCCGGCGCGGATCGTGATGGCGCGCGCCTTCGGGGCCGTTGACGTCGGCTCCCGGGGACTGACGATAACCGAAGAATCCTTGTAGCCTGACGCCGTCATTTAGGCGGGACTTCAAATGGCAACGGCAGAGGCTGCAGGCGGGAAACATCCTCCGAAAAGCCTGCCGATCCTCGGGCTGACGGCGCTGGGGATTGTGTTCGGCGATATCGGCACGAGCCCGCTCTACACGTTCAAGACCATTCTGAGCATGACGGGAAAGACCCCGGATCCGGGCATCGTTCTGGGTGCGCTGTCGCTCGTGCTCTGGACGCTCTTCATCATCACCACCGTGAAATACGTCTCCTTCGCCATGCGCGTCGACAACGACGGCGAAGGCGGCATTCTCGCGCTCATGTCGTTGCTGGGCGTGAAAAAGCAGAAACGGCCCGTGATCGTCGCCATCGGGCTGTTTGGCGCGGCGCTGATCTACGGCGACGGAGCGATCACCCCTGCGATATCGGTTCTATCGGCGCTGGAGGGGCTGAACATGGTGACGCCCGTGTTCGAGCCCTACATCGTTCCGGCCGCGGTCGCGATCCTGCTCGCTCTGTTTGCGTTCCAATCGAAAGGCACCGCGAAGATCGGCGCCACGTTCGGCCCGGTGATGCTGGTGTGGTTCGTCGCGATGGCGCTGATGGGGATCGGCGGCATCGTGCAGCATCCCGCCATATTCTCCGCGCTCGATCCGCGGTACGGGCTGACTTACCTGTTCTCGAATGGCGTCTCCGGCTTTCTGGTGCTGGGCGGCGTGTTTCTCTGCGTCACGGGCGCCGAGGCCCTGTACGCCGACATGGGGCATTTCGGCAGGAGCCCGATCCGGCTGTCGTGGTTTGCGATCGTGTTTCCCAGTCTGATCCTGAACTACGCGGGGCAGGCGGCGCTGGTGCTGGAGGGCGCGCCGGTGGAGGGCAACATCTTCTATCGTCTCTGTCCGCAGCCGCTGCTGATTCCGCTCGTGGTTCTCGCCACCTTGGCGACGATCATCGCCAGTCAATCCATCATCACCGGCGCATTCTCGATGACGCGCCAAGCCATTCAGCTCGGCTGGCTGCCGAGACTGCTCATCAAACAGACGTCCTCCGAAGGCTATGGCCAGATCTATGTGGGTGCCGTCAACTTCCTGCTCATGGCGGCGACGATCGGCCTGACGATCGGCTTCGGCAAGTCGGACAATCTGGCGGCCGCTTACGGCATCGCGGTGTCGCTGACGATGCTGATGACGTCCGTTCTCCTCTTCATCGCCATGCGCGAGATCTGGGGCTGGAACATTCTTCTCGCCGGCGGCGTCGCCGGTTTCTTCCTGGTGATCGACGGCGCCTTCTTCCTGGCCAACCTCACCAAGATTGAGGAGGGCGGCTATGTCCCGCTGCTGCTGGCGATCGCGGTCTATACGGTGATGTGGATCTGGCATCGCGGGGCCGCGGCCATCGTGGCGCGGATGCGCGAACGATCGATTCCGATTCCGGTCTTCATGGCCAAGGTCAAATCGGCAAACATCGCGCGCGTCCCGGGGACCGCGGTGTTCCTGACACGCACCGAGCAAGGCACGCCGCCGGTGATGGCCTGGCACGTCAAGCACAACCGCGCCCTGCATGAGCGGCTGCTGGCTTTGCGTGTCGAGGTTCTCCCGGTTCCCTGGCTGGTGTCCCGCGAGCGGATCACGGTCACCGAAATCGTCCCGAATTTCTGGCGCGCGGAAGCGCGGTACGGCTTCATGGAGCGCCCGGATATTCCGGACCTGCTGCGCACCGCCCGGTCGCACGGTTGCACCATCGATGACCACGACGTCACCTATTACGTCGGTCACGAAACGGTGGTGCGCCGGGAGGACGGCCACGGTCTGCCTGCTTGGCAGGAGGCCGTGTTCGCGATGATGGAGCGCAACGCGGTTCACGTTAGCGACTTCTTCAGCCTGCCGAGCGATCGGGTCGTTGAGATCGGCCGGCAGATTTCGATTTGACGCGGGCCGTTGTGCGCGGGTTTTAAACCCGCGGGATGTTGGCGTCGGCGACCACCTTCGTCCACTTCGCCACGTCTTCCGCAACGCGCGCCTTGAAGCCCGCGGGCGTGGTCGGCATCGCCTCGCTGCCGAAGCCGCGCAGCTTCTCGATCACCACGGGCTCGGCGAGGATCGCCTTGATCTCCGCGTTGACCTTGTTGACGAAGTCCGCCGGCAGGCCCGCGGGACCGGCGACGCCGAGCCATGAGGTCACCGAATAGCCCGTTACGCCTTGCTCGGCGATGGTCGGCACGTTGGGCACCGCGAAGAAGCGCTTCGCCCCGGTGACGCCGAGCGGGCGCAGGCGGCCGTCCTGGGTGAACGGCAGCAGCACGGTCGGCGTGTCCATCTGGAAGTCGATGCGCTGCGCGAGCACATCGGTGATGCCCTGCGGCGAGCCGCGATAGGGCACGTGCTGAATCTTCGCCTTCGCCATCGACACGAACAGCTCGAAGGCGAGATGCATGCCGGTGCCGTTGCCGGCGGTGGCGCAGGTCAGCTTGCCCGGATCGGCCTGCGCGGTGCGGATCACGTCCGCGATCGTCTTCGCAGGATGATCCGGATGGGTGACGAGGATGAACGGAAAATCCGTCAGCATGCTGATGAAGCTGAAATCCTCGACCGCGTTGTAGGGAAGCTGCTTGTAGATCGCGGCCGACACCGCGTGCCCGCCGGGCAGCACGGTGAGCGTCAGCCCATCCGGCGCGGCGCGCGCAACTGCGGCGGCGGACGTGGTGCCGCCCGCGCCGGGGCGCGGCTCGACGACGATGGGCTGGCCGAGGCGCTTTGAAAGATTATCGGCGATCAGCCGCGCGACGAGATCGACATTCGCGCCGGGGGTGAAGCCGTGCAGCATGGTGATCGGGCGGCCGCTCTGCGCGAAGGCGGGAGCCGCGGCGCAGACGGAGAGGCCTGCGAGCAGCGAACGGCGGGTGAGGGTGGTTGTCATGGTCGTCGCCTCTGTTGGTGCGCGCTACTGCGGCGCGCTTTCGACGCGATAACCGGCCTCGCGCATGATGCGCGCGCCGGACTCGGTCAATTCCTCGAGCCGCCGCTTGAGCACGTCGGCGGGGAAGGTGAGCTTGCCGTCCTTCTTGCGCACGACGCCGTCGACGATGACGGTGTCGACGTGGCCGGCGTTCGCGATCTCCACGATCGAGTAGATCGGATCGTGGACCGGCGTCATGCTGACGTCGTTTCCTCGCAGCATGACGATGTCCGCCTTCTTGCCGGGCGACAGCGTGCCGATCTTGTCTTCCATCAGGAAGGCGCGCGCGCCGCCGATGGTCGCCCACTCCAGCGCTTCGCGCGACTTCACCGGCATCTGCTTGAACGCCGAGTTGCCGCGCAGCGCGTTGTTGCGGATCTCGCGGCCGCGCGCGAACAGCAGCGCCGCCTGCATCTCGCGGAACATGTGGCCGGTGGTGAAGGGCTCGACGTCGATGCCGAGCGAGGGGAGCCCGCCCGCGGCGCGGAACGCCGCGACCTGGGTGTCGCCGACGTGGTGATGCAATTCGACGAGGGCGGTGGAGGTGAGCGAGGCGCCGCTGTCGACGATCACCTTGAGGTCGTCATGGTCGTAGCTCGTGCCGTGCACGAGGTTGTGGTCGGGGCCGAGCAGGCCTTCCTTGGCCATGCGGTGATAGCCGTCCGGTACGACGCAATCCTCGCGCCGCCGCGTGTGCGACGACGAGACAAGGCCGAACTCGCGCGCCATGCGGATGTCGTGCTCGACCACTTCCCAGGCGCCCCAGTCGGGTCCGAGGATCGCCATCGCGAGCGTGACGCGGCCGTCGTCGCTGGCGAGGCGGCCCTTGCGGAGCGCCTCGATGCGCTCGCGCGGATGCGGGATGTGGGTGAAAGGCTTTCCGCCTTCCTTTGTCGGCGGTTTCGCGGTGCCGTGGGCGAACACGGCGCGGATGCCGCTGTCGATCAGGCCGTCCACTGCGCGTTCGGCAAGCTCGATGTTCGTGATGTTGTGGCACCAGTCGACCAGCGTGGTGCAGCCGGAGTCGATCTGCGCCAGCGCGCCGATGAGATTGCCGAGGTAATTGTCCTCCGGCTTGTAACGCGTGGCGAGATTGAGATGCATGTGACGCAGGTAATCCGGCGTCATCCACTCCGCGCCGATGCCGCGCAGCGCCGTCTCCCAGGTGTGCATGTGGGCGTTGACGAGGCCCGGCATCACGATCTTATCGGTGGCGTCGATGACCTCGTCGGCGCTGGCGTTGATATTGCGGCCGACCGCCTCGATCCGGTTGCCGCTGAACAGAAGCTCGCCGCCTTTGAAATCGCCCAGCTTCGGATCGAGCGTGACCAGCCAGCCGCACCGGATCAGCACGCGCTTCATGTGATGGATACCTTTGCCCCGCCGGCCGCTGAGATGCGGCCGGTCTTGTTGATTGACGGTTGGATTATGCAGGGAAGGGCGTGGAGCGCCTAGGCGCGACGCCTGCGGCACGCGCGCGCCTCTTCTACGGATTTGTTTGTGCTTGGTGGCCGCCCGATATTCCGCTGTCAGCAGAGGGAGCAACGCGCATCCCACTTGCTCCGTCATGCCCGGCCTTGTGCCGGGCATCCACGTTTAACTGTTGCGAGAAAGCAAGACGTGGATGGCCGGGACAAGCCCGGCCATGACGTGGAGAGTTTGGAGAATAAGTCGCTAAGCCTCAGCCCGCTTCCGCGAGCAGCGACAGTTGCCGCGTATCCGCCTGGCCGTGCTGGTCGGTGAGCGGCGTCGGGTATTCGCCGGTGAAGCAGTGGTCGGTGAACTGCGGCCGCAGCGGGTCGCGTTCGCCCGCGCCCATGGCGCGGTAGATGCCCGGCACCGAGAGGAAGGCGAGCGAGTCAGCGCCGATCAGCTTGCGCATCTCTTCGAGATTGTGCGTCGCCGCGAGCAGCTTGTCGCGCTCCGGCGTGTCGATGCCGTAATAGTCCGGGTGCGTGATCGGCGGCGAGGAGATGCGGAAGTGCACCTCGGTCGCGCCGGCATCGCGCATCATCTGCACGATCTTGGTCGAGGTCGTGCCGCGCACGATGGAGTCGTCGATCAGCACGATGCGCTTGCCCTCGACCACCGCGCGGTTGGCGGAGTGCTTGAGCTTCACGCCGAGCTGGCGGATGTGCTGGGTCGGCTCGATGAAGGTGCGGCCGACGTAGTGGTTGCGGATGATGCCGAGCTCGTAGGGGATACCCGACGCCTGCGAGTAGCCGATCGCGGCGGGAACGCCCGAGTCCGGCACCGGCACGACGACGTCGGCGGCAACGGAGGCCTCGCGCGCGAGCTCCGCGCCCATGGATTTCCGCACGTTGTAGACGGAACGGCCGCCGACGATGGAGTCGGGGCGGGCGAAGTAGATGTATTCGAAGATGCAGGGCCGCGCCGGCATCGGCGGGAACGGCTTGTGCGACTGCGCGCCCTCGTCGTCGAACACGACGACCTCGCCGGGCTCGATGTCGCGGACGTATTTCGCGCCGATGATGTCGAGCGCGCAGGTCTCCGACGCCAGGATCGGGCAGCCGTCGAGCTTGCCGAGGACGAGCGGCCTAATGCCGAGCGGGTCTCGCGCGCCGACGAGCTTCTTGTTGGTGACGCCGACGAAAGCGTAGGCGCCTTCGAGCTGGCGCAGGCCCTCGATGAAGCGGTCGACGAAGCGGTTGCGCGAGGATTTCGCAACGAGGTGCAGGATCACCTCGGTGTCGGTGGTCGACTGCATCATCGCGCCTTCGCGGACGAGCTGCTTGCGGAGCGTGATGCCGTTGGTGAGGTTGCCGTTGTGGCCGATGGCGAAGCCGCCGCCTTCGAGTTCGGCGAACAGCGGCTGCACGTTGCGCAGGATCGTCTCGCCGGTGGTGGAATAGCGGACGTGGCCGACGGCGGTGGTGCCGGGGAGGCGGTCGATCACCTCGCGGCGGGAGAAGTTGTCGCCGACGAGGCCCATGCGGCGCTCGGAGTGGAAGCGCTTGCCGTCGTAGGAGACGATGCCGGCGGCCTCCTGGCCGCGGTGCTGAAGGGCGTGCAGGCCGAGCGCGGTGATGGCCGCGGCGTCCGGGTGGCCGAAGATGCCGAACACGCCGCACTCCTCGCGGAGCCGGTCAGCGTTCGGATCGAAAACGGAGGGGTCCAAATCGGGATTAGCGGCCGCCTGATCCATCGTGCTGCCCATTGCCGTCTTCCCTTGCCTTGCTCGTCGATCAGCGCCGGGTGGCGTCGATCAATTGCCGCATGTCGGTCCGGTCCGCGGGGCGGTATCCGGACGGGTCCTGCTCACGCACCACGTTTGCACGCGCCGGCGAACCGGCATCCGAACGCTGGTCAGGCGGAGCATCCGGGGGCTCCTGCTCATCGCCCTTCGGACGCTTCTTAAACCACTGAGAAAGATAGTTATCCATGTCCTGCGGCAAAAGGGCCTGCAACCATTCTCCCGTGCTTTGGAGAACAACCCGTGACTTGGCGTTCTTGACGCCGTCGGGCTGCTTTCCGGCCGGAACCAGCCAGGAGAAGAACAGGAAGGCCACAACCACGATGATCAGGCCGCGGGCGAGGCCGAACAGGAAGCCGAGGGTGCGGTCCAGCGCGCCGATCCGGCTGTCCAGGATCATGTCCGAGACGCGGACCGTGAGGACCGAAACGACCAGGAGCGTGATCAGGAAGGTGCCGCCGATCACGGCGGCGGTCGCCAGGATGTCGGACGAGATGTTGGCCTTCGCGATCGGCAGGAGCTTCGGATAGAGCGCGACGGTGGCGACGGCGGCCGCGGCCCAGGCGGCGATCGACAGCACCTCGCGCATGAACCCGCGGATCATCGCGAGCAGGCCCGAGATCATCATGACGCCGAGCAAGAGGAGATCGAGCCACGTGATGGGCATATCTGGTCAGCTCTGCCGCGTCGTTTGATGAAGGCTCAGGGAGCGAATCGGATCGAGCCTGCTTTCACATTCACTTGCCCGGCCTGTGGACAACAAGACCCCAGGGGCATGAGCCCAATGGTTTAATTTTGTGTCGTTTTTTGGCTGCAAATGGGCGTGCATGCGCGCTGGTGTATAGCGGGCGGGAACCGCCCCGTCACCCCGTTCTGTACGGACTTTTCGGCGGGTTTGGCCTGCGTTTGCCGAGGGCGATCCGGCGGGGATGAACCGGGCGGCGGATTGTTGCGTCCAAGGAGCAGGTCGCGGGCCGCCGGTTGCGGCCGGCGAGGCTTTGCGCGCAATTTTGCGCCCAAGCCGGTGTTCATGGAGGCTGCGATGGCTGAGGTGCAGAAAGAGGGCCGGTTGCCGATCATCGGCACGGCGGTAACCGCCTGGGGCGATGCCTTCAGGGCGGTTTTGACCATGCCGGTCCCGGCCGGGATCGTGTTCGTCATCCTGATGCTGATCGCCGGGGCGAGCATGCTCGTGATACCGGACCCGATGAAGCTGGCGAAAACCTCCATGCCGTGGCTTCAGGTCATCAGCCTCATCACCACCATCGTGCAAGGCTTCCTCCTCGCGCCGCTCGCGATCGCGGTTCATCGCATGGTCCTGCTCGGCGAGACGACGGATCGCTACGCGCTCGATCCGTCGAGCCCCCGGTACATGAGGTTCGTGGGTTTCGGCGTTCTCGTCAGCCTGCTGTGGTCGCTGCCCAATCTCATCACCAGCCTTACGCCGCACGTGTCCGGGCTCTCCGAGGTGGCCAGCATCGCATCTTTCGTCCTGGTGATCGTGATCGCGATCGTTACGCTTCGCCGCGCCATCCTGTTCCCGGCGATCGCCGTGGACGCCCCCGGCGCGACTTGGAGCAACGCGCGCAACGACACCAAAGGTCATTCTTGGCGGGTCTGCTTCGTTTTCGTCTGTGTGGCGTTGCCGGTGCTGATGGTGAGCCTGCCGCTGACCTTCACGCTGGTGGCGCCGGCGCGTTTCGGCGAGCCCGGCAGGCTGGTGTTCGGGATCATCAGCCCGGCGATTCAGATCCTGTCGATCTGCGCACTCGCTGCGGCCGCCTCGCATCTGTTCAAAGCCTATGCGTCGCGGCTGATCGATCCGCGCGGCGGGGCTGCGACGCCGGTGACGGCGCCGGCAGCTTAATCGTAAGGCCTAATCCTCTTCGCCGGGCACGGGGTATTCGCGCCCCGGCCCCTTGCGCTTTTCGCCGCGCGCCGCGATCTCGGACACGAGCGTCACGAGATTGCTCACGGTCTGGAGCGTCATGCCGCTGTCGCCGTTGACCTCGGAGCGCGCCGCCTCGGGGAGGACCGCGCGGGTGAAGCCGAGCTTGCTCGCCTCCTTCAACCGCGCGGCCGATTGCGCCACCGGACGCACCGCGCCCGACAACGACACTTCCCCAAAGTAGACCGCATCCGCAGGCAGCGGCGCGTTCGCCATCGACGAGATGAGCGCGGCCGCCGCCGCCATGTCGGCGGCGGGCTCGACGATGCGAAGCCCACCCGCGACATTGAGATAAACGTCGTAGCCGCCCATCTTCACGCCGCAGTGCGCTTCGAGCACCGCGAGCACCATCGAAAGCCTGCTCTGATCCCAGCCGACCACGGCGCGGCGCGGCGTGCCGAGCGACGTTGGCGCAACGAGCGCCTGGATCTCAACGAGCACCGGCCGCGTGCCTTCGATGCCGGCGAACACCGCGGTGCCGGGTGAGCCGAGATCGCGCTCGGACAGGAATAGCTCGGACGGATTGGACACCTCGCGCAGACCCGAGCCGGTCATCTCGAACACGCCGATCTCGTCGGTCGGGCCGAAGCGGTTCTTCACCGCGCGAAGAATGCGGAACTGATGCGACCCTTCGCCCTCGAAAGAGAGCACGGCATCGACCATGTGCTCGACCACGCGGGGACCAGCGATCTGGCCGTCCTTGGTGACGTGGCCGACGAGGATGACGGCGGCGCCGGAGCGCTTGGCAAAGCGAATGAGCGTCTGCGCCGAGCCGCGCACCTGCGTGACGGTGCCGGGCGCGGACTCGACCATGTCGGTCCACATGGTCTGGATCGAGTCGATGATGACGAGGCGCGGCGTCTTGCCTTCGGACAGCGTCGCGATGATGTCCTCGACCGCGGTTTCGGCGGCGAGTTCAACCGGCGCTTTCGCAAGGCCGAGACGCTCGGCGCGCAGGCGCACCTGCGCGACGGCCTCTTCGCCGGAGATGTAGACGACGCGGTGGCCGGCGTTCGCGAGCGACGCGGTCGCCTGGATGAGCAGCGTCGATTTGCCGACGCCGGGGTCGCCCGCCATCAGCAGCACCGAGCCGCGCACGAAGCCGCCGCCGGTGACGCGATCGAGCTCGGCCATGCCGGACTTCAGGCGAGGGGCGTCCTGAGCTTCGCCACCCGAGAGCGGCTCGAGCGCGAAGGTGCGACCCTTGCGCGGCGGCTTGCCGGGGCCGGCCGGCCGCGCGCCGATGCCGCCGCCTGCGCCTTCCTCGACCAGCGTGTTCCACTCGCCGCAAGCGTCGCACTTGCCCTGCCAGCGGTTGGTGGCCGCGCCGCAGTTCTGACAGACGAAGGAGAGGTGGCGCTTCGACATCTCTTTAAGCCGCTTCGATCAGTTGCACGTTGCCGCGCGCGTTGAACTCGGCGACGGAAATCTCGCGATTGATCGCGGCGAGCGCCCAGATGTGCCCGAACGGGTCGATGATGGTGGCGACGCGGTCGCCCCAGTCGGCGTCTTCGACCGGCGTGCGAATGGTGGCGCCAGCGGCGACCGCGCGGTCGACGACGTCATCGATGTCGTCGACGCAAAGCTGGAAGATGGTGCTGGCGCGGCCGAGCGGCGGCACGGAGCAGGGGCCGGGCGCGGTTGGATCGGCATCGCGTTTGGGATTCACGGCGCAGACCGTGAAGGTCGCGTCGCCCACCGTGATGTCGATGGCGGTGATCTCCCCGGTCTTGGGATGGATCCAGTGGCGGGGCGAGGTCGCATTGAACGCGACGAGATAGAAGGCCGCCGCCTCGTTCTGGCGGCCGTGCGGAACGAACAAAGACAAACCGATCCCGTCGCGCGAGGTGATGCCTCGGATCGCCATGCGAATTCTCCCGTCAATTTGAAGAATCGAAGCTATCAGAAGAATGAGAACATATCAAGAACATT
>JBFLYS010000014.1:0-120865 GCA_040756555.1 Pseudomonadota bacterium
CCGTGCGGAACGAACAAAGACAAACCGATCCCGTCGCGCGAGGTGATGCCTCGGATCGCCATGCGAATTCTCCCGTCAATTTGAAGAATCGAAGCTATCAGAAGAATGAGAACATATCAAGAACATTTTGGTGAAGGCTTTCCGGCGCGCCGCATCTTCGGGCTTGGGCGGCGGCTTTCCCTGACAAGGCGATTTCCAATCGATTCACGTCTGAAACCTAGCGTGCCGTGCGTAGGCACTAAAAAGGGAAGGTTCGTTATGAGTGTTGCGTCAGTGGGTTCGGCTTCGACCGCGCCTGTCATGCCAGCGCAGGTTAAAGTTGATCGGCCGAACGACGGGGATGCGGACGACGTGGGCGGCGCGAAGGCTCCGGTGCAGGCGGCACCGGCTCCCGGCACCGGCCAAGTCGTCGACAAGCGCGCCTGAGCGTTGCGAACGTAGACGTAAGAGCCCTGGCAGAAGCCGGGGCTTTTCATTTGAGGAGTGTCCGCGAGCTATTGGTTTC
Organism: Pseudomonadota bacterium; assembly: GCA_040756555.1. GTDB lineage: Bacteria > Pseudomonadota > Alphaproteobacteria > Rhizobiales > Xanthobacteraceae > Z2-YC6860. The sequence continues at coordinate 506 of JBFLYS010000014.1, forward strand.
CTTTGCAGCCATAGCCGGAAATCTCGACCGATGTTGTCGAGGCGATCGGCAAGGAGGCAACAATTGAACCCCCAATCAGTTGCGTCAAACTGGAGGGTGTCTTATGGCCGCGCAATCCGAAACGGAAGTATCCCGTCATGCCCGCCAGATCCATTCGCACCAGCTCCGTCCGCGTCAGGTCTGCCCGCAACAAGGCGGCTGTTGCCGTTCCCGACACCGGGCATGACATCGATCTGGGGTTTCTCGCGGACGCCGTCGGGTTCTATCTGCGGACCGCGCACGAGGCCGCGTTTCGTGCCTTCCTCAAGCGGGTCGAGGACTCGAACACGCCGCCTTGGCGTATGGCGATCTTGGTGCTGATCGACGCCAATCCGGGTCTTACACAAGTGGCGCTGGCGCGCGCGACGCGGCGCGACACGTCGAGCCTGACACCGGCGCTCGACGATCTGTGCGAGCGCGGCCTGGTGACACGCATACGGCAGGTGAACGACCGCCGAAGCTACGCCCTAAAACTCACGCCGGCCGGAAAGAGGGCGATGCGGCAGTTGAAGGCGAGCGCCGAGGCGCACGAGCGTGAGCTGGACCGTCTCGTCGGGCGGGAACAGCGGGCGCAGTTCATCCAGACGCTGAAGCGTCTCGCGTCCGGCCTTTCAGTCGACGACTAGCAGCATACTGCAAAGTGCAAATCGTTGGATATCAAACGGTTGTGCTTCATGGCCGCCAAATACATTGACATCAAACTATTTGGGTCAATACCTTATGCGGGACTAAACCGCGCTGACAGGCGAGGGCGATATGATCCGGCCGTGGGTGTTCGAATTCTTTCCCGAGTTGAAGGACGCTGACGGACAAGCCGTCAGCCGTTATTTCGGGAAATATCTCGATCTCTGGAAACGCGACGAGGATCTCGGCTTCGAGGGCATCTTTTTCAGCGAGCACCATTTCGGCGGTTCGTTCAGTCCCTCGCCGAACTTGCTGATTGCGGCCACCGCGGCGCGGACGTCGCGTATCCGGCTCGGCGTCATGGCGCTGGTCGTGCCGTACTATACGCCGGCGCGGATGATCGAAGAGATCGGAATGCTCGATCATCTCTCGGGCGGGCGGCTCGAGATCGGCACCGGCATCGGCGTGCCGCAGGAGCTGGCCCGGCTCGACATCACCATGGAGGAGGCGCGGGCGCTCAGCGTGGAGGCGACTGAAATTCTCGACATCGCTCTCGATGCGGGCGTCGTCAGCTATCGGGGGAAGCATTTCCGCTACGACAAGCTGCCGCTGGTGCCGCGTCCGGCCCAGGTGCCGCATCCGCCGAAATGGACGACGGTCGTCAGCGTGGACTCGGCGCGGAAGTCAGCGCGCCGGCGCAGCAAGATCTGCACCGGGTTCAATCCGACGGAGCAGATCAAGTTGCTGTTTGATGCCTATCGCGCGGAAGCCGATGCATGCGGCTTCCATGTCGGGCCCGATCATCTGGCGCTCCGCCGCCGCGTGGTGGTCGCACGATCGGACGCGGAGGCCCAAGAACTCACGGGCTCGGTCAAGGAGCGCTACAAGCAATTCGTGGCGCAGGACACCCGCATCAAGCTGGCGCCGCCTCCGGACAAGCAGTCGCCCATTCCCGACGCGCCGAAGCAGGGCGATTTCGTCGTCAGCGACGACGAGTTCATCGCCGGTACGCCCGAGCACGTGGCGGAACGGATCATCGATCAATGCCGCCGCACCGGGGCAGGGCATTTCCTGGCGGTGCTGCACTGGGGCGCCGGTTTCGACGAGGTGAGCGCGGCACACGAGCTGTTCGGCCGCGAGGTCATTCCGGCGTTACGCAAGGCGGAAGTCGAGCGGCCGCTCGCATCGCTTCAGCAATAGGCCAAAGGCTCGGCACCGCTTGGCCGACGCCGGAATTAGAACAGGTGCGCCAAAGCGAATGCGTGGATCAGAAGAACGGGAACAATGACAACCGCGATGATGGCGGCGATCGCGGTCAGGCTACCGGCGGAGGACTTGTTGTCGGACATCGCAACTTCGGCTTCCAGTTGAGCGCCGCAACGGATTGGCAGCGCGATGCGCTGTTTCCGGTTTCCCCATGCCGTCATACATCGGCATGATGACGATGCAAATACAAAGCCCCGGCTCTGGCCGGGGCTTTTGGTTGTCGGGACTAACGCGCCGGCCTTACACCTTCCAAACGCGGTGGAAGCGCCGCCCGAGGTTGGTCAGCACCTCGTAGCTGATGGTGCCGGCCTGCGTGGCCACCTCGTCGAGCGACAAGCCTTCGCCGATCAGTGTGACCATATCGCCGCGGCGGACTGTGCCGTCAGGAAGGTCGCTCGCGTCCACCGCCATCATATCCATCGAGACGCGGCCGACGATGCGGCAGCGCTTGCCCGCGACCAGCACGTCGCGGCCCTGGTTGCTGCTGTCGGTCTGGGCCGCGGCGCGGAGGAGGCCGTCCGCGTAGCCCGCGGCGATCACCGCGATGCGGCTTGCGCGCTTCGCGGTCCACGCCGCCTGATAGCCGACGGTGCCGCCCTTCGGCACGTTGCGGACCTGAAGCACACGCGCCTTCAGATCGATCACCGGTCTCATCGGGTTCGGCTTGCCCGGCGTCGGATTGCCGCCGTAGAGCGCGATGCCCGGACGCACGAGGTCGCAGTACGCCGACTTATCGAGGAAGATGCCGCCGGAGTTTGCGAGCGAGCTCGCGATGCCGCGGAAGAGGACGCGGATTTCGCGGAACTGGCGGATCTGCTGATCGTTGAGCGGATTCTCCGGCCGGTCGGCGCAGGCGAGGTGGCTCATCAGCAGCGTGAGGCCGTGGCTCTCGCTCGCCATGCGCGCCGCGACCGCCGCGGTCTCGTCGATGGTGAGGCCGAGGCGGTTCATGCCGGTGTCGACATGGATGCCGCATCCGCCGGTCCAGCCGCTCGTCTGCACGAAGTGGTCCCACTCGCCGAGCTCGTTCGACGAATTGATCACCGGCTGCGCGTAGGCTTCGGCGAATGCCGGACCGGTGCCCGCGGTGAAGCCGTTCAGCACATAGATGACGGCCTCGGGCGCGACCGCGCGCACCTTCCGCGCCTCTTCGAGATGCGCGACGAAGAAGGTCTTGCAGCCCGCGCGCGTGAGCGTCGTGACGACGGGCTCGATGCCGCAGCCGTAGGCGTCGCCTTTCACGGCGGCGGCGCATTCGGTCGGCAGCACGCGCACCGCAAGCGCCCGGTAATTGTCGAAGATCGCGCCAAGATCGATGGTCAGGACGCCGGGGGCCTCCGCCTCGGGCGGGCCGCCAAACGTCGTGACGGGATCGGGCGGGGGAGCCGCTTCTTGCTTCGGTTCGCGTGCCATGAGGCGAGGTTATGGCCGGGCCGGGGGCGCACGTAAAGCGCGCGCAGCGCACGATCATGTGTGCGTAAGTGGGGCGGTTGGTCGCTGAAACCAATCGCTCCGATGAGGCGATTAGATCAGTCGCCCATCCGTTCAGGCAGATACTGATCGTGCGCCAGATCGCTGAACTTGGTGACGCTGGACTCGAACTGCACCTGCACGGTGCCGGTGGGTCCGTGACGCTGCTTGCCGATGATGATCTCGGCCTTGCCGGAGACGATATCCATCTCGGTCTGCCACTTGAGATGCTCTTCGGTGCCGGGGCGCGGCTCCTTGTTGGCGAGGTAGTACTCCTCGCGGAACACGAAGATGACGACGTCGGCGTCCTGCTCGATGGAGCCGGACTCGCGAAGGTCGGAGAGCTGCGGGCGCTTGTCGTCGCGGCTTTCGACCTGACGCGAGAGCTGCGACAGCGCGATGATCGGAACCATCAGCTCCTTCGCCAGCGCCTTGAGGCCGGTGGTGATCTCGGTCACCTCCTGCACGCGGTTGTCGGAGCGCTTGCCGGAGCCCGCGAGAAGCTGGATGTAATCGATCACGATCAGATCGAGGCCGCGCTGGCGTTTAAGCCGGCGCGCGCGCGCGGCAAGCTGCGAGATGTTGAGGCCGCCGGTCTCGTCGACGAAGAACGGCAGGCTCTGCAACTCGATCGCGCAGTCGCGGATCTTCTCGAAGTCGCTTTCGCTGATGCTGCCGCGGCGGATCGTGCTCGACGGAATCTCGGTGTGCTCGGCGATGATACGGGTGGCGAGCTGCTCGGCCGACATTTCGAGCGAGAAGAAGCCGACGCGGCCACCGTTGACGGCCTTCATGCTGCCGTCAGGCTGGGTTTCGCCCTGGAAGGCGGAGGCGACGTTGTAGGCGATGTTGGTGGCGAGCGAGGTTTTGCCCATGCCCGGACGGCCCGCGACGATGATCAAGTCCGAGTGCTGAAGGCCGCCCATCTTGCTGTCGAGGTCTTTCAGGCCGGTCGCGATGCCCGAAAGCTTGCCATCGCGGCTGAAAGCGGCGGCGGCCATGTCCACGGCGGTGGTCAGGGCCTGCGAGAACATCTGGAAGCCCGCGCCGAACTTGCCGGTTTCGGCGAGCTGATAGAGGCGGCTCTCGGCGTCCTCGATCTGCTCGCGCGGCGCGGAGTCCACGGGCGAGTCATAGGCCACGTTGACCATGTCCTCGCCGATCGCGATCAGGTTCCGTCGCAGCGCGAGGTCGCCGATGGTGCGGCCGTAATCGGCGGCGTTGATGACGGTGGTCGCTTCCGCGGCGAGGCGGGCCAGATACTGGCTGACGTTCATCCCGCCGACATCGATATCGGCGGGCAGGAAGGTCTTCAGCGTGATCGGGCTCGCGCTCTTGCCGGCGCGAATGAGCTTGGAGGCAATCTCATAGACCTGCTGGTGCAGCGGCTCGACGAAATGCTCGGGCTCCAGGAAGTCCGAGACGCGGTAGAACGCGTCGTTGTTGACGAGGATCGCGCCGAGCAGGGCCTGCTCGGCCTCTAGGTTCTGCGGCGCCACGCGGTATTGGGGCGCTGCGGCGTCGGGCAGCTTGCGGACGTTTGATTCGGCGGGTGCCATGTTCTGCGTTCGGAAAAATCTGTGTCGAAAGTTGGAGCACGTTCAGGTTTGGCGGCAGCACTCAAACATCAACACAACATCTGGCACTCTCGAGCTTTGCTGCGGCGCGAGCACTGCGCTGCGCATCCGTAACATTGGAAAGAATGGCTTAGCACCCACGTTGCGCGGGAGGGGCGCGCGTTTTCGTCTGACCACGCTATCCACATGGCGGGAGAAGTTACGAAAAGACGATTGACGCCGAATGGCGGTAAAGGCGGTAGCAGGAAGCCGCGCTACTCGCCGGCGAGCCGCAATGGCGGGCGCTGGCCACCTTCGACTCCGCGCAGCCGCGCCTCTTCACGCGCGATGTAGTCGCGCGTCATCGGAATGACGTCCTGCCGCTTGGTGAGCTGGAACTGCATCACCATCATGGCCTGGCCGCGGAACGCCATTTCGGACGCGGCAAGGTAGAACTCCCACATCCGCACGAAACGCCGGTCGTAGAGCCGTTCCGCGTCCTCGCGGTGCGCCAGGAAGCGGTCGCGCCACGCTTTCAGCGTCTCGGCGTAGTGCAGCCGCAGGATCTCGATGTCGGTGACGAGGAGGCCGGACTTCTCGATCGACGGCATCACCTCGGAGAGGGCGGGGATATAGCCGCCGGGGAAGATGTACTTGGCGATCCAGGGGTTGGTGACGTTCGGCCCCTCGGAGCGGCCGATGGTGTGCAGCAGCATCACGCCCTTGTCGTCGAGCAGCTCCGCGGCCTTCTCGAAGAACCTGTCGTAGTAGCCGACGCCAACATGCTCGAACATGCCGACCGAGACGATGCGGTCGAACGTCTCGTCGAGGTCGCGATAGTCCTGAAGGCGGAAATCGACCTTGCTCTTGAGACCTTTTTCGGAGGCGCGCCCCGTCGCGCAGGCAAGCTGCTCGCGCGACAGTGTGACGCCGGTGACGTGCTTGGCGCCGCCGGCCTCTGCAAGATAAAGCGCGAGCCCGCCCCAGCCGGAGCCGATGTCGAGCACGCGGAGGTTCGGGCCGTATCCCGGCGCGAGCCCGAGCTTCGCGGCGATATGGCGCTTTTTGGCCAATTGCGCGTCGTCGAGCGATTGCTCGGGATGCTCGAAGTAGGCGCAGGAGTATTGCCGGTCGGCGTCGAGGAAGAGGGAATAGAGACGCCCGTCGAGATCGTAGTGATGCGCGACGTTCTGCTGCGAGCGCTTGGGACGATTGAACTGCGCGATACGGCGCTTGATGAAGCGCAATATCCACTGAATGCGCGCCCAGCGCGGTGGCGCGCCGTCCGGCGTTTGCAGCGCGAGGATTTCGAGCACGTCGGCGATGGAGCCTTCCTCCACCACGAAGGTGCCGTCCATGTAGGCTTCGCCGAGCTTCAACTCGGGATCGAGCAGAACGCCGTACTCTGCGGATTTTGTGAGGAAACGGACAGCCACCGGCTTGCCGGTGCCGTCGCCGACTGTGAAGACCGAGCCTCTTGCCGTCGTGTACCGAAGTGTCCCTCGGCGCACGAATCGCCTGAGCAAAAACTCCAGCAGCCGTTCCATCGGCCGCCTCCCACCGCTGTTCACCAACCCGGCTGGTAGGGCCACACCGCCAAAAAACCCCGATATTAGAACAAAAGTGTCGCAGTGCCGCAATGCACTAGACGGGATACTGAAAGCGCCTCACTTTCGCGCAAATATGGTTTAAAGACCGAGGGGGCCTCCGAACGGCAATAACCGTCTGAGGCGCGGGAGGTTCCATTTGCCGCGATTGAAGCGTCTGACATTGTCGCTGCCGCTGTTCGGCATCCTTGCGATGTTGGCCGCGTCCGCAGCAGCGGCCCAACCACGCCCGCCTGCGCCGGTCACGCCAGAAACGTCAGGACAGGCTTCGCCGCCCAGCTCGAAGGGTGAGAACTTCAGCGCCAACAAGACGCCGGCTCAGCTCTTTCAATCGGATTGCACGGGCGCGGGTTGCCACAAGGGACCGGGCGGGCTCGCCAAGAACTCAAGCTCCCTAGGGCTCGCGGGCTTTCTTCGCGAGCACTACACCAACAGCCGCGAGAGCGCGGGGGCGCTCGCCGCCTATCTGATGGGGGCCGGCTCGGGGCCCGCGGAGGCGGCGCGGCCCGCCCGCGAACCGCGTCAGCCGCGCGCCGCGACGCGTGCACCGGCCGCGGGTGAAGAGGCCAAGCCCGAGGACGGGCAGGGACCGCTGACCCCGGCGCGTCCGCGCCGTCAGGCAGCGCCAGCCGCGACGCCAAGCGCTGCCGGCACGCCCGCGAGCGAGGCGTCCGGCGATATCGTGAGACCGGAGCAAGGGCAGGGCGCGAAGCCCGCCCCGGCTGCTGCGCAACGCAATCAACGCGGACAACGCCAGCACACCACCGCGGCGCCAACACCTGCGCCTGAAGCGGCGCCGGCACCGCCACCTCCGCCGCCCCCACCGCCGCCGGCGGTGCACGACATCTTCGATTGATCAAACGACAGGCGTGATCGCCGTTCCGGGCGGTCCGCGCGGCTACTCGGCAGGAGGGGGGGCCTTACGCAGCCCTTGCCATCGGCTCCACGCGATTGCGGCCGTTGCGCTTGGCTTCGTAGAGGGCCGCGTCGGCGCTGCGAAGCACGTCAGCCATTGCGAGCGCGAGTTCGGCAGGCTTGGTCGCTATTCCGACGCTGACAGTGGGCAGCCGGTGCGGGAAGGTCGCGGCCGCTTCGATCACCCGATTGCGGATTCGCTCGGCGATGGCCGAAGCCTCGGCAAGCGACGTGTTGGGCAACAGGATGGCGAACTCTTCGCCGCCATAGCGTGCGGCGAGGTCGGTTTCGCTTCGCAAGCAGGCCGAGATGCAAGCAGCGATGACCTTCAGTGCGTCGTCGCCGGCTTGGTGGCCATGCGTGTCGTTCAGGCTCTTGAAGTGATCGGCATCCACCATCAGCAACGATAGCGGATTCTTTTGCGCATCCGCTTTCCTGCAAGCATTCTCCATTTCGGCGTCGAAGGTGCGCCGATTTGAGAGTTGGGTGAGGCCGTCGGTCGCGGCTTGATGCGCGAGCGCCCGGCGTGCCTCGGCTGTTTCCTTCAACTGCCGTGCAAGCAGCAGGGCGAGACCAATGCCGCCGCCGCATAGCGCCAGCACGATGGCAGTGATCCAGGCTGCCTGCACATTCCAGTCGGAATAGATTTCATCGACGGAAATTCCGACTATGAGCTGAAGGGGGAAGTCCGCGACACGCTTGAACGTGAACAGACGAGTTTCACCGTCGATGCCGGAGAGCTGTTCGAACTGTCCGTATCGGGCGAAACCGCTCCGTTGAAACACTTGACCCTTGCTCACGTCGCGGCCGATATCCTCGAGTCGAAACGGCGAACGCATGAGCAGCATGCCATCTTCGCGAATAAGGCCCATCGAGCTTTTTTCGCCGAGTTTCAGACGCCGGAACAAGTCATGGAAGTAAGCCAACTGCATTGTTCCGACGACGACGCCGGCAAATGAGCCGTCGGCGTTGTTGAGCCGGCGGCTGATGCCGATGATGTATTGTCCATCCGGACGCTGCGCGGGCTCGCTGACGTGCAAGCCGAGGTTCGGGTTGTCTCGATGAACCCTGAAATAATCCCGCTTCGAACGGTCGCGGTTTTCGGGAAGCGCGATTTGACGGGAATGCACAATGATGTTGCCCGACGCATCGATGACCTTGATCGCGCTCAAATACTTTGCGGTGGCGGCGCGGTCGAACAGGATCACCTGACGAAGCTCCGGCTCGACGCGCTGGATTTGCGGCAGCTTCAATCCGTCGATCACCGCTTGGAGCGAAAGATCGTAGGATTCGAGCGTGCGGGCGATGTCGGCCTCGATCGTCGTCACGATGTTTTTGCTGGCGTCGCTAGCCTTGTCCCAGGACGCGTGGCGCATTTCCGTCAGCACGACTGCGCTCAGAACCGAGAAGCCCGCGAGAACGATGGCAACGCCGGCCGCCAACCAAGCGATCGACTTCCGTGCGCTGGCGATGTGAGCGGTGGAGCCCGTTTGTTTGCCGCGAAATAGCACTGCGTTCCCCAGTCACAACGGCTGCCCCCACAGCCGGTCTTGGCCGCCAATTTAGCGGGTGCGGACTAAGGGTCCTGTTGAGGTTTCGGTTCAATGCGGCGGATTGCATTAAGTGTTTGGAAAGCATGCGCGCCGCCCTCGGTCGGCTGGGCGCACCGCGTCCTGGCCCGAACGAACAAACCCCGGCCTTCCGGCCGGGGTTTGATGTGTTGCCGATTTTTGGCGTGCGCCAAAAAGCAGATTTGCGCGGCGCTTAGGCCTTCTCGGCGGCTTCCTCGCCGTCGGCGTGCTTGGCCTCCGGCTCGAACATCGCCTCGGCGACTGCCTTCGCGGCCTCCGCGTCTTCTTCCTCCTCGGTCGCCTCGCGGCGGATGGTCACGTTCTCACCGCGCTTGAGACGCTCGGCCTCGTCGGCGCTGCGCGCGACGTGGACGGTGACGGTGACCTCGACCTCCGGATGCAGATGCACCGGCACCTTGTGCGAGCCGATGGTCTTGATCGGCGTGTTGAGCGCGACCTGGTTGCGCTCGACCTTGAAGCCGCCATCGGTCATGAGCTGGGCGAGATCGCGCGGCGACACCGAGCCGTAGAGCTGGCCGATTTCCGACGCCTGACGGATGACGATGAAGTCCTTGCCGTTGAGCTTGCCGCCGACCTTGTCGGCGTCGCCCTTGGCTTCGGCATTCTTGGCCTGGAGCTCCGCCTTCATGACGTCGTACTTGGCCTTGTTGGCGGCGGTGGCGCGGAGCGCCTTGCCCTGCGGCAGCAGGAAGTTGCGCGCAAAGCCGTCTTTCACGCGCACGACATCGCCCATGTGTCCGAGCCTGCCGACGCGTTCGAGCAGAATGACTTCCATTGTCTTCTCCTTTGAAATTCCGGTTGTGAGTTCGGTTGCGGGTTTCGTTTCAGTTGCGAGTTTTCAAGTCGAGGTGTTCGGCGGGCCGCGCTTGGCCGCAGCACGGGCGCGGAAGTCGAAGGCGGAATCGGCGAGGCCGAGGATCGAGGTCATCAGCAGCGGCCAGAAAAACACGATGACGGCCGCATAGACCGTGCCGATCACGAACGGCCGCGCCGTCATGCCCCTGGTGATGACGTGCAGCACCGCGAAGCCGAGGATCGCGTAGGCCATCATCAGCGCGGCTGCGAGCACGCCCGAGAGCACGCCGAACATGCCCGGCAGCAGGCAGCCGAGAAACGCCAAGCCGGTCAGGGCCGGTGTGTAGGCGGGGAAGCGCATGGTCGCGAGCTCGGGCATCGGACGTTTCAGGCGGCCCGAAACATGAGCGACACGCACCGCGAGATAGAGATTGATCGCATTCACCATGGTGGTGAGGAGGCCCGCGAACAGCGGCAGCGCGATCACCAGCGTATCGAGCAGCAGCTTGCGCGCTTCGAGGCCGGCGGCAGACGTGTCGGTGCGGCCCGCGACGCTCAGCATGCGGTCGAGCGTCGAACGCATCTGGTTGCGGAAGTTGTCCGCGTCGATGCCCATGCTCAGGATCACGCCCGCGACCACGGCAGCGCCGAGGATCGCGGTCCAGACCACGAGATTTCCGGTCGGGTACCACTCGAGCCCGTCGGGTGTCGTTGCGGTCGCGGTCGGACGCGCCAGGAGCGTGAGATAGCCGAGCCACCACGCCGGCAGGCCGATGCCGAGCAGGAACGCGAGAAAGAAGTAGCCGCCGAACACCACCGCGAGCCCCGCGGAGGCGGTGATCGCGGCGATGAGCGCCGCCCAATGGCTCCAGCCCACCGCTGCGATCAGGATTGGCAGCGGCGCGAGATAGAAGAGCAGGATCGACATGAAGGCGCCCGAGGCAACGGAGGCGAACAGCAACGCGGTTGCTGCGCCTGCACCAATGCCAATGAGGACCATCTGCAACATCGAGCTGTCCCGCTCCTTTGAGCGGTTAGAGACGGAGCGCCGTCCGTCCCAACCATCGGCGCGCGGGCCAATCCCGGACGCCTCGATTTTTTAATACCGGCCCTCCGCCCTTTCGGGTTTTTTGGGAGGGCCGGAAGCTTCAATCCGCGATTAGCGGATCACGTAAGGCAGCAGACCGAGGAAGCGCGAACGCTTGATCGCCTGGGCGAGCTCGCGCTGCTTCTTGGCCGACACCGCGGTGATGCGGCTCGGCACGATCTTGCCGCGCTCGGACACGTAGCGCTGAAGCAGCTTCGCGTCCTTGTAGTCGATCTTCGGAGCGTTGGCGCCGGAGAACGGGCAGGTCTTGCGTCGGCGGAAGAACGGACGGCGTCCGCCGCCACCAGCACCGCCACCCGAGGAGGAATCACCGAATGCCATGATGCTTACTCCTGTCCTTCGTCACGCGGGCGGTCATCGCGGTCGCGGCGCGGGGGCCGATCGCCACGGTCGCCGAAGCGTCCGCCGCCACCGAAGCCGCCGCCATCACGGTCGCCGAACCGGCCACCGCCGCCAAAGCCACCACCGCGCTCGTCGCGCTCACGGTCGCGATCGGCCTTGCGCATCATCGCGGAGGGACCTTCCTCCAGCTCTTCGACGCGCACGGTGAGATAACGGATGACGTCTTCGTTGATGCTCTCCTGACGCTCGACTTCGGCGAGCGCCGCGGACGGCGCGTCGACGTTGAGAAGCGTGAAGTGAGCCTTGCGGTTCTTCTTGATGCGGAAGTTGAGCGTCTTCACGCCCCAGTATTCGTTCTTGGTGACCTTGCCACCGAGGCCTTCGATGACGGTCGTGAACTGCTTGGTCAGGTCTTCGACCTGCTGCGCGCTGACGTCCTGGCGCGCAAGATAGACGTGCTCATAAAGCGGCATGGAAATGCCTTCCTCTGTTGGTCCATCTTTCGGCGCCAAGCCCTTCGAGCCCTTCGGAAAGGCTCGATTGCTCTGAAGGCGGGAACACGGGACGACGGGCCACTGGCCCTACCGCTTTGCCCTGAAAGGGAAAACAGCCGTCCGTTCAGCTCCCGGCCGATCGACGGAATGCGGCGGTTATAGGGGTTTTCAACCCGAATGCAAGGCTTGGGTTTTCGATGCAATCAGGGGTTGTTTAACGCGGGTGCCTGCCGCTGGAGGCGGCAGTGCGACGCCTGCGCGCGCCTCGCTCCGGGTGGACCCATGCTCTAAGTTTCAGTGCTCAAGACCCGATAGAGGTTGGTGCTGGAATGCTCGCGACCACGGACAAGTCCCTGACAGCCGTCGCCGACGAGTGGCTGTCGCGGTTCGAGCGCGCACTCGGAGACGCCTCCGCGCTGCGTGACCTTTTCCGAACCGACAGCCATTGGCGGGACGTGCTGGCGCTGACGTGGCAGCTTCGGACCGTTGATGGCGCGGACGCCATCGCTGCGGACATTGCCGCGCACGCCCAGCGCTTCAAGCCCAAAGGCTTTCGCACCGATCCGGCACGCACCACGCCGCGGCGCACGACGCGCGCGGGCACGAATGCGATCGAGGTGTTCTTCCGGTTCGAGACGGCGGTGGGAGAGGGCAGCGGCGTGCTTCGCCTGATCGCGGAGCCCGACGGCACGTTAAAGGCATGGACGTTCCACACCGCGCTCGATTCCATCAGAGGGCACGAGGAGAAGCTCGGCCGCTCGCGGCCCAAGGGCTCGTCCTATTCGCGCGATTTCCGCGGACCGAACTGGCTCGACAAGCGCAACGCATCGGCAGCCTATGAGGATCGCGATCCGGCTGTGCTGGTGGTGGGCGGCGGACAGGCCGGCCTGTCGATTGCCGCGCGGCTCGTGCAGCTCGACGTCGACACGCTGATCGTCGATCGCTGGCCGCGCATCGGCGACAATTGGCGCAAGCGCTATCACGCGCTGACGCTGCACAACCAGGTGCACACCAACCATCTGCCGTACATGCATTTCCCGCCGAACTGGCCGACGTATCTGCCGAAGGACAAGCTCGCCAACTGGTTCGAGTCCTACGCGGAAAGCATGGAGCTGAATTACTGGACCGGCACCGAGCTCATCAGCGGCCGCTACGACGAAACCGCGGGCCGCTGGACCGCGGTGCTGCGCCGTGAGGATGGCAGCGAGCGCACGCTGCATCCGCGCCACATCGTGATGGCGACGGGGCTCAGCGGCAGTCCGAGTCGTCCGAAAATTCCAACGCTCGAAAACTTCCGTGGCGCGGTTCTGCACGCGAGCGAATTCACCGAAGGCTACGCGTGGGCGGGCAAACGCGCGCTGATCCTCGGCACCGGCACCAGCGCGCACGATATCGCGCAGGATCTTGTCTCGAACGGCGCGCAGGCGACGCTCGTGCAGCGCAGCTCGACGATGGTGGTCAATGTCGAGCCGAGCGCGCAGTTGCCTTATGCGCTTTACGACGAGGGCCTGCCGATCGAAGACTGCGACCTCATCGTCACGTCGATGCCGCTGAAGCTTCTGCGCAAGAGCCACATCGCGCTCACCGAACAAGCCAAGACAATCGATCAGCCGCTGCTCGATGCGCTCGAACGCAAGGGCTTCAAGCTCGACTTCGGCGACGGTGGCACGGGCTGGCAGTTCAAATATCTGACGCGCGGCGGCGGCTACTATTTCAACGTCGGCTGCTCGGACCTGATCGTCGAAGGCAAGGTCGGACTGATTCAATATTCCGACATCGACACCTTCGTTGCGGACGGCGCAAAGCTGAAGAACGGCAAGACGTTCGCCGCCGATCTCGTCGTGCTCGCGACCGGCTACAAGGGGCAGGACGTGCTGGTCGGCCAACTGTTCGGCGAACAGGTTGCGGAGCGCGTCGGTCCGATCTGGAACTTCGGCGAGGACCAGGAGCTGCGCAACATGTTCAAGCGCACGGCGCAGCCCGGCCTGTGGTTCATCGCCGGCAGTTTCGCGCAGTGCCGCATCTATTCGAAGGCTCTCGGTTTGCAGATCAAGGCGTCCGAGGCCGGACTGCTGCCGCCTGCGGTTTGAACGTCCCGTTGGATGGAACGCCAGCGCGGCTTGACAGGGCCGCCGAATTCCGGGCCTTTCGGCGCGATTTTGCGAGGGGATTGAGCCAATGTCGGTTGCGTTCGTGTTTCCGGGGCAGGGCAGCCAGGCCGTCGGCATGGGCAAGGCGCTCGCCGAAGCCTTTCCGCAGGCCAAGGCTGTGTTCGACGAGGTTGATGCGGCGCTCGGCGAGAAGCTGACCGCGACCATGTGGGAAGGCCCGGCCGACAAGCTGACGCTCACCGAGAACACGCAGCCTGCGCTGATGGCGGTATCGGTCGCGACGATGCGCGTGCTTCAGGCCGAGGCGGGGGTCGATCTCGCGCGCGACGCAAAATTCGTCGCGGGTCATTCACTCGGCGAATATTCGGCGCTGGCTGCGGCGGGTGCTTTCACGATTTCCGACACCGCGAAGCTTCTTCGCATTCGCGGCAGCGCGATGCAGAAGGCGGTGCCGGTCGGCACCGGCGCGATGGCGGCGCTGCTCGGTCTCGATCTCGCGACGGCGAAGGCTGCGGCGGCGGAAGCGGCGCAAGGCGAAGTTTGCGACGTTGCCAACGACAACGGCGGCGGCCAGGTGGTTGTCTCCGGCAACAAGAGCGCGGTCGAGCGCGCGGTCGAGATCGCCAAGGCGAAGGGCGCCAAGCGCGCGATGATGCTGCAAGTGTCCGCACCCTTCCATTGCGCACTGATGAAGCCTGCGGCCGACGCGATGGCGGAGGCGCTGAGCAAAACGAATGTGAAATCGCCCGCGGTGCCGGTGGTCGCGAACGTGCTGGCCGCGCCGATCACCGATCCGCAGGAGATCGTGAAACGGCTCGTCGAGCAGGTCACCGGCACGGTGCGCTGGAGCGAATGCGTGACCGCGATGGCGAACGCGGGCGTGAAGACGTTCTATGAGGTCGGCGCGGGCAAGGTGCTCACCGGACTCCTGAAGCGCATCGCCGATGGCACGACCGGCATGGCAATCGGCACGCCGGATGACGTCGCGGCGTTCAAGGCGCAGCGCGCGCAATAACCGGCAGAGGAGAAAGATCCATGTTCAATCTGACCGGCAAGACCGCGCTTGTCACAGGCGCGACAGGCGGCATCGGCGGCGAGATCGCACGCGCGCTGCACAAGCAGGGCGCGAAGGTCGCGGTGTCGGGGACGCGCCGCGAGGTGCTGGAGACGCTCGCGGCGGAGATTGGCAATGGCCCGGTGCTGCCGTGCGATCTGACCAACAAGGATTCCGTGGAAGCGCTGATCCCGGACGCCGAGAAGGCGCTCGGTCAGGTCGATATCCTCGTGTGCAACGCCGGTATCACCAAGGACAACCTGTTCGTTCAACTCAAGGACGAGGACTGGGAGCAGGTGCTCAACGTCAACCTGACCTCGACCTTCCGCCTCGCGCGCGCCGCGGTGAAGCTGATGATGCGCAAGCGCTTCGGCCGGCTGATCGGCATCACCTCGGTTGTGGGTGTGACAGGAAATCCCGGACAGGCGAATTACACCGCCACCAAGGCGGGCATGATCGGCATGTTCAAGTCGATCGGCAAGGAATACGCCAAGCGCGGCGTGACCGCGAATTGCATCGCCCCGGGCTTCATCGCGACCCCGATGACCGACAAGCTCAACGACAAGCAGAAGGAAGCAATTTTGGCGATGGTGCCCGCGGGTAAGCTCGGCACCGGCGCAGATGTTGCGGCTGCGGCGGTTTATCTCGCGTCGGATGAGGCGGCCTATGTGACGGGCCAGACGCTGCATGTGAACGGTGGAATGGCGATGATCTAACTGGCTTCGGGGGTGTGGAAAGCGGGCCGGGACGGGCTGTCCGGCACGCTGGCCAAGCCTTCCGAAGTATGTTTTAACCCCGGCTACGGCCTGGCTGGGGCAACCGGATGGGCGAGGGCGATAAGGAACGGTCCGCTCGCGACCGTGCTCATCCACCCCGTCTTGTACGGATAGCAATGCACGACGAAGCTTGGTTCGCGTTGCTCCAAGGCTGTTGAACGAGCCCAATTCAAACTAGAGGTTCTGGCGATGAGTGATATCGGCGAGCGGGTTAAGAAAATCGTGGTCGAGCATCTCGGTGTAGAGGCCGACAAGGTTGTCGAAGGCGCGAGCTTCATCGACGATCTCGGTGCCGACAGTCTCGATACCGTCGAACTCGTCATGGCTTTCGAAGAAGAATTCGGCTGTGAGATTCCGGACGATGCGGCGGAGACCATTTTGACGGTCGGCGATGCCGTGAAGTTCCTCGAGAAGAACGCCAAGGGCTGAGCCCTCGCTGAGCCTCCGCCTTTAGGCGGACGGACGGCGGCTATGCTGGCGCCTAGACTTCCACACACGATTCGGGGATTGGATCGGAACCCGGCGCCAGCAGGCGCCGGGGATTAGCGCGTAGCGCGACCGGAGAGAGGACATGAGACGCGTCGTCGTCACCGGCCTGGGAATGGTCACTCCGCTGGGATGCGGGGTGGAGCATAATTGGAAGCGTCTTATCGCGGGCGAAAGCGGCGCGAAGAAGATCGATACGTTCGAGGTCTCCGACATCGCCTGCAGGATCGCGGGCGTCATCCCCGTCGGCGACGGCACGGGCGGCACCTACAATGCCGATCAGTGGATGGAGCCGAAGGAGCAGCGCAAGGTCGATAAGTTCATCGTCTACGCGATGTGCGCGGCCAAGCAGGCGCTCGACGACGCGAGTTGGCATCCGAAGACGCACGACGATCAATGCGCGACCGGTGTGATGATCGGCGCGGGCATCGGTGGTGTCGAAGGCATCGCCGAGACCGCGATCACGCTGCACGAGCGCGGGCCGCGTCGTGTGTCGCCGTTCTTCATTCCCGGACGCATCATCAATCTGGCGTCGGGTTATGTCTCGATCGAGCATGGGCTGAAGGGCCCGAACTCCGCGGTGGTCACCGCGTGCTCGACCGGCTCGCACGCGATTGGCGACGCAGGCCGCATGATCGCGCTCGGCGATGCCGACGTGATGGTCGCGGGCGGCACGGAGTCGCCGGTGAACCGCATCTCGCTCGCAGGCTTCGCGGCGGTGCGCGCGCTGACGACCGGCTTCAACGAGACTCCCACGAAAGCATCGCGTCCTTATGACAAGGACCGCGACGGATTCCTGATGGGCGAGGGCGCGGGCGTCGTCGTGCTCGAAGAACTGGAGCACGCGAAAGCGCGCGGCGCGAAGATCTACGCCGAGCTGGTCGGCTACGGCATGTCGGGCGACGCGTTCCACATCACCGCGCCGACGTCGGACGGTGACGGTGCATTCCGCTGCATGTCTGCGGCGATCCGCCGCGCGGGAATTCAGGCGAGCGAGATCGACTACATCAACGCGCACGGCACCTCGACACCGCTCGGCGACGAGATCGAACTCGGCGCGGTCGAGCGCGTGGTCGGCAATGCGGCGGCCAAGGTCTCGATGTCGTCGACGAAGTCTTCGATCGGCCATCTGCTCGGCGCGGCCGGCGCGGTTGAGGCGATCTATTCGGTGCTCGCGATGCGCGATCAGATCGCGCCGCCGACGCTGAACCTCGACAATCCGTCGGTGGAGACCGCGATCGATCTCGTCCCGCACAAGGCGAAGAAGCGCGAGATCAACACGGTGCTGTCCAACTCGTTCGGTTTCGGTGGCACCAATGCATCGCTGATCTTCCGGCGGCACGCCGCTTAACGCCGGATATCACCCTTTCGCCATATTTGGTTTTCATGTCCCGGTGGGGGCTTAGCGGGACAGGTACGAATAGTCGTGGGCAGTGGAACTGAAATCTGCAACGATGCAGAGGCGGGTGCGCGCGCACTCGCCTGTGATGCGTTGGGGATGGGGGACCTTGCGCCCATGACCGCGGGGGGACGGCGGTGAATTCACAGAATCCGCCGCCCGGCGGCAACGGGAAGGATCGGCCGCCGCCGCCCGGGTTCGGACGTCCGGCGTCTGCTCCCAATAATCCTGCGCCTGCCGCACAGCCGCGTCCCGCACAGCCTTCGCCTGCGGTGGGCGGCGGCATCTTCCAGCCCGCTCCCGATCCGGCGCCAGCAGCCCGACCGGCTGCGCCTCCGGTTACGCCTTCAGCCGCTCCTGCGCCGCGTCCCGCGGCGGTCCGGCCGCAACCCGCGCCACAGCCCCAACGCCCTCAAGTGGCTCCGCCGCGTCCGGCTTCGGCCCCGGCGGTACCGGCAGCGAATGGACGGAATGGCGGTGCGCCGCCTCCTGCGGTTGCGCCTCAAGTTGCACCTCAGCCTGCGCCTCCCGCTCCGGCTGCGCCTCAGGCCGCTCCGCGTACGGCTCCTGCCGCACCAGCGCCGCAAGCGCCCGCTCGCGCCCCAGCTCCACCGCCGCCCGCGCCACCGGCCGCTGCGACCAACGGTTCACGGCCGCCGGCCGCCGCTGCGCCTCCAGCGCCGCCACCACCGCCTTCAACGCCCCCACGCCCGATCGCCGGCGCCGGTGAACCATATCCGGCGTTGCAAGTTGGTCCGATGGACGGAGGATCGGTGATCGACCCGAAGCGGATCATGCCGCGCAGTCCGCGCGCGGCCATCGAACCGGATCATGTGCCGATGCCGCTTCGCTCGCGGCGTGCGCGCAATCCCATCGTCATTGTCGGCAACCTGGTTCTCACCCTTGTTTTCCTGCTCACGGTGGCCGCAGGCGTCGGCTTCGTGGTTGGAAAGCAGCGCTTCGAACTGCCGGGCCCGCTCAAGGCGGACAAGGTCGTCAACATTCCGAAGGGCGGCGTGCGTGACGTCGCCGAACTCCTTCAAAAGGAAGGTGTGATCGATCAGCCGTGGCTGTTCACAGGCGGCGCGCTGATGATGAAGGCGAAGGACGATCTCAAGTACGGCGAATACCGCTTCCAGAAGCAGGCAAGTCTGCGCGACGTGGTCGAGACGATCATCGAAGGCAAGGTGGTGCAGCACAACTTCACGATGGCGGAGGGGCTCACCTCGGATCAGATCGTGCAGCGGCTTCTTGAGAACGACGTGCTCACCGGCAACATCCGCGAGATCCCGCGCGAGGGTACGCTGCTGCCGGAGACCTACAGCTTCGTGCGCGGCATGACGCGCGAGCAGATAATCCAGCGCATGCAACAGGCGCAGCGCCGCGCGGTGCAGGAAATCTGGGACCGCCGCATGCCCGACCTGCCGATCCGCACGGTCGAGCAGTTCGTCACGCTCGCCTCGATCATCGAGAAGGAAACCGGCAAGCCGGAGGAGCGCACGCGCGTCGCCGCGGTGTTCGTGAACCGGCTGAAGCAGAAGATGAAGCTGCAATCCGATCCGACGATCATCTACGGCCTCGTCGGCGGCAAGGGCGCGCTCGGCCGTCCGATCATGCGCAGCGAGATCGACCAGCCGACGCCTTACAACACCTACGTCATCGACGGCCTGCCGCCGGGCCCGATCGCGAACCCCGGCCGCGCTTCGCTCGAAGCGGCAGCCAACCCGGCGCGCACCAAGGAGCTGTTCTTCGTGGCGGACGGCACCGGCGGGCATGCGTTTGCGGAAAACTACGAACAGCACCAGAAGAACGTCGCGCGGCTGCGCGCCATTGAGCAACAGGCGGCCCCGCAGCAGACCTCGCCATTCCCTCCGGCCCCGCAGCCGGCATCGCGCAACTCGCGCCCCGCTCCAACCCCGTCGCGGCCGCGCTAAGAGGCTCTTTACCCCGACATTTCGCGGCCTTGTGACACTTTAAGCCCGCCGCTAATGTCGCGCCGGTTTTTCAAGCGGATTCGTCCATGGCCCTCTCAAGCATGACCGGCTTTGCGCGAGGCCACGGCGTTGCCGGGCCTTACGCTTGGTCGTGGGAAATCAAATCGGTCAACGCCAAAGGCCTCGATCTCAAGCTGCGCCTGCCGTCAGGCTGGGACGCGATCGAAGTGCCGGTGCGCACGAAGGCCGCCGAGGTGCTGGCGCGCGGCTCGGTGTTCGCAAGCCTCTCGGTGAACCGCGAGGGCGTGATGCCGGTGGCGCGCATCAACGAGCCGGTGCTGAACGCGGTGCTCGCGACGCTGAAGGGTCTGGAAGGCAAGGTTGCGGCGGCGCCTGCGACGCTCGACGGCATCCTCGCGCTGAAGGGTGTGATGGACGTCACCGACGCGGAAGAGAATGAAGACGAGCGCCGTGCTGCCGAGCGCGCGATCATCGCGGGCTTCGAGCAGGCGCTCAAAGGCCTCGTGCAGATGCGCCGCACCGAGGGCGACGCGCTCGGCAAGGTTCTGACCGCGCGCCTGAACGAGATCGGCGCACTCGCGGGCCGCGCGGAAGCGGCGCCCGGCCGCAAGGCTGAGGCGATCAAGGCGAAGCTCGCGCAACAGGTCGCCGAGCTGCTCGATGCCTCGTCGCAGCGCATGGACCCGGATCGCCTACATCAGGAGGCGATCCTGCTCGCCACCAAGGCGGACATCCGCGAAGAGTTGGATCGCCTTGCCGCGCATGTCGCGCAAGCAAAGAAGCTTCTCGCCGATGGCGGCTCGATCGGCCGCAAGCTCGATTTTCTGTCGCAGGAATTGAACCGCGAAAGCAACACGCTTTGCGCCAAGGCGAACGACACCGAGCTCACCAACATCGGCCTCGAATTGAAGGCTGTCGTCGAGCAGTTCCGTGAGCAGGTTCAGAACCTGGAATGACGATGGCGCGGCGTTCCAAGAGCAAATCGATCGAGCGGCGCGGTTTAATGCTGGTGCTGTCGTCGCCGTCGGGCGCGGGCAAGACCACGCTGTCGCGCATGCTGCTCACGGTGGAGCGCAACATCGAGCTGTCGATTTCGGTGACGACGCGCCCCAAGCGCAAAGGTGAAGTGAGCGGCCGCCACTATCACTTCATCGATCGCAAGAAGTTCGATCAGATGGTCAAGAACGGCGAGCTTCTTGAATATGCGGAAGTGTTCGGCAACGGCTACGGCACGCCGCGCAAGCCGGTCGAGCGCGCGCTCAAGGCCGGACGGGACGTGCTGTTCGACATCGATTGGCAGGGCACGCAGCAATTGCGTGAAACCGCCCGCGACGATCTCGTCAGCGTGTTCCTGCTGCCGCCGTCCGCCGGCGAGTTGGCGCGGCGGCTGCACACCCGCGCGCAGGACGACAAGAAGGTGATCAAGGCGCGTATGTCCAAGGCCGCCGACGAGATGAGTCATTGGGCCGAGTACGACTACGTCGTCGTCAACCGCGACCTTGATCGTGCTTTCGGGGAGGTGCGCTCGATCCTCGCCGCAGAGAGACTCAAGCGCGAGCGCCAGACCGGCCTGTCCGCGTTTGTGCGCGGACTGCAATCAGACCTCTGACTCGACGCCGGCCGCGGTCAGCGGCCGTTGCGCAACATCAGGTCGCCGGCGGTGGTGCGAAGAAGCATTTGCGCTTGCCGCCCCAGTAGCATCGCCAATATTTCCCGTTCGGCGAGGGCGCGGCCTCGTCGTAGGGGATCGTTTCGTTGATGCTTTTCACCAGATAGCCGGCTGGCGTGATCTTGATGTCTGCGTCGGAGAGTTCGGCGCAGTCACGCTCGCCGCAGCACAGTTCGCCGAGGGCGTTCTTGAAGCCCCCTTGCTGGATCCATTCCGCTGCGCCGTGCCCGTAAGCGAAGGACAGCGAGGCAGCCAACAAAACCACTGTTACGCCCGTGAGAGTCCGACGCGATACGCCATTGCCTGAATGCATGGCCATATTCCGCTCCGTGGTCCCGGACGCGGTAATGCTGCACTGCACAAAGTTAATAATCAATTAACGATAAATTACAGAGTGTTTCCAACGTATTGATTTGTAAGGCATTCCCTGACGCGTCGCAAAACCGTCATCCGTCCGCCAGGACGATTCGGCCGACCACCCGCCCGGCCCGGAGGTCGTCGAGGGCTTCCGAAGCCTGGTTGAGGGGGCGCTCGGTGATCGGAAGCGGGGCGATCTTCCCGGCCTTCGCGAGGGCGACGACCTCCTGAGTCTCGGCGAGCGTGCCGGTCATGGTGCCTTCGATCGTCATCGCCTTGAGCGGGATCATCGCGACCGGCGTCTGGAAGTTGCCGCCAAGCAGTCCCGTGACGACGACCTTGCCGCTCTTGGCAAGCACGCCGGTGGTGAACGCGAGCGACTTCTCGGAGCCGACGAAGTCGCAGGCCGCATAGACCCCGCCGCCGGTGGTTTTCAGGATCGCGCGTCGCGCTTCCTTATCGGATGGATCGAAGGCCGCGGAGGCGCCCGCTTTCAACGCCGCGTCGCGTTTGCCAGCATCGATGTCGGCGACGATTGGCGGATGCGGGAAGAGCGCTTTCGCAATCGAAAGTCCCATCATGCCGACGCCACCGAGCCCGACGAGCAGCGCTGGTCCGCGTTTGGCGTGTTCGGTGAGGCGCTTGAGCGCGGAGTAGGCGGTGAGACCGGAGCACATCAGAGTTCCGGCAAAGGAAGGAGAGAGCGGCGCGTGGTCGATCAGATAACGCGGATGCGGAACCAGCACATGCGAGGCGAAGCCGCCGTCAGCGGCGATGCCGAGATGGCGGTTCGTGTTGCAGAGGTTCTCTTCACCCGCACGGCAGGCGGCGCATTGGCCGCAGCCGATCCACGGGAACACCGCGACCTTGGCACCGGGCTTCACATCGGCATCGGGTCCCGCGCTTTCAACGACGCCTGCAATCTCGTGGCCGAGCGTGAACGGCAGCGCGCGGCCTGCACGCACGTCGAGCGTCTTGCCTTCTCCAAGAGAGAAGTAGCCGTCCTGCATGTGCAGGTCGGAGTGGCAGACGCCGCAGCGCTCGATGCGAACGAGGATTTCCGTGCCCTTCGGCTCCGGGCAATCGACGATGGTCTCGCAGAGCGGGGCTTCGTAGGCGGTGAGCGAGAAGCGGCGAAGTTTGGTCATGGCCCCGATGTTACGGGTCGAGCGTAACGACTTCCAGAGCACGGGCGAGGGCCACGAAACCCTCGACCGGGATTTCCTCGGCGCGTGCGGTCTCCGCGATCTCCGCCATGGCGAGAAGACGCAGCGTTTCGGAACCGAGCGACTTCAAACTCTGCCGCAGCATCTTGCGGCGCTGACCGAAGGCGGCTTCGGTGACGCGTTCCAGCGCGCGAAGGCTGCATTCGAGCGGCTTCTCGCGCGGGATGAATTCGACGACGGACGAGGTGATCTTGGGCGGCGGCACGAAGGCCGATGGATTGATGTCGAACAGGATTTTCGCCTGCGTGCGCCAGCCTGCAAGCACGGAGAGCCTTCCGTATGTCTTGCTGCCGGGCGGAGCCACGATGCGCTCGGCGACCTCGCGCTGGAACATCAGAACCATGCGGTCGTACCACGGCGGCCACGGATCGGCGGTGAGCCACGCGATCAGAAGCGGGGTCGCAATGTTGTAGGGAAGGTTCGCCGCGATGCGGACGGGTCCGCCTTCGCCGATGTGCGCCATTGCGTCGAAGGTGAGGGCGTCGCCCGCAATCACCTCGAGGCGCCCGGGTGCAGCCTCGGAAATTTCCTGCAATGCGGCAATGGCGCGGTCGTCGCGCTCGATCGCGATGACCTTTTTCGCGCCTTCAATCAGCAGCGCGCGCGTCAGCCCGCCGGGACCTGGACCGATCTCGATGACGGTGACGCCGTCGAGCGGGCCTGCGGCGCGCGCGATGCGGCCGGTGAGATTGAGATCGAGGAGGAAATTCTGGCCGAGCGATTTCTTGGCGGCGAGCTCATGACGGCGGATGACCTCGCGCAGCGGCGGCAGTTGTTCGAGCGCGCTCATCCCGCGAGTGCGGGCTTTGCCGCATCAGCGGTGCGCCGCTTTTCGTCTTCCGCTGCAAGCCGGGCGGCAAGCTGCAACGCAGCGATCAGGCTCGCCGGATTGGCCTTGCCGGAGCCCGCGATGTCGAACGCGGTGCCGTGGTCCGGCGAGGTGCGCACGAACGGCAGGCCGAGCGTGACATTGACGCCGTGGTCGAACGCCAGCGTCTTGATCGGGATCAGCGCCTGGTCGTGATACATGCAGACAGCGACGTCGTAGGTCTTGCGCGCCGCTTCGTGGAACATCGTGTCCGCAGGAAGCGGCCCGCGCGCATCGACGCCGTCGTCGATCAGGCGTTCGATGGCCGGCCGCACGATCAGATTGTCTTCCTTGCCGAGCGTGCCGTCTTCGCCCGCGTGCGGGTTCAGCCCCGCAAAGGCGAGGCGGGGCTTGGCGATGCCGAAGCGTTCGATCATGTCCTTCACGACAACGCGGCCGGTTTCGAATATCAGATCGCGGGTGAGGTGCTTGGGCACATCCTTGAACGGCATGTGGATGGTGACCGGCACCACGGC
This sequence comes from Pseudomonadota bacterium, assembly GCA_040756555.1. Taxonomy (GTDB): domain Bacteria; phylum Pseudomonadota; class Alphaproteobacteria; order Rhizobiales; family Xanthobacteraceae; genus Z2-YC6860. Next base: position 24,691 of record JBFLYS010000014.1, read on the forward strand.
CACTTCGGGCGACCACAGCATCATCACCGGCCACGCCGGATCACCGGATTTTTCGAACGACAGCCGCGCCAGATATTCGGTGTGTCCGGGATCGGCGAAGCCGTACTTGTAGAGCACGTTCTTGGCGATCGGATTGGTCACGACGGCCGACGCGATGCCTTCAGTGACATCTGCCACCGCGCGGTCGATGGATGCGATCGCGGCGGGTGCGCTCGTGTCGTCGGGCTTGCCGGGTTCGGCGGTTGCCGGGATGCCGAGCGGGACAACGGGCAGCGCGCGCGCGAAGGCTGTATTCGCCTGCGCGGGCTTCACGACTTCAACCGGAACGTCGAGGCCGAGCGCCTTGGCGCGGCGTTTCAGGCAATCCGGATCGGCGAGGACGTAGAACGGGGGCAGTTGCAGCGCTTCGCGCTTCCGCCAGGCCGCAAGCGTGATGTCGGGCCCGATGCCCGCCGGCTCGCCCAGGGTTAGAGCCAGGGGCCGGACCATTGGCTATTGCTGCTGCTTGTATTCGATCATGGCCTGGCTGCGCAGCTCCTTGAGATAGCGCGCCGACACGGTCTTGAACTTCTCGGAATACATTTCGTCGCGGACTTCTTTCTTGACGGGCGTGTTGTCGGCCGACGACTGTTTCTTGCCGCACAGCGCGTAGACCTCGACGCCCTGACCCGTGACCTCGGGCGCACTGAGCTTGCCGATCTCCGTCTTGTCCAGGATGGCGCGCAATTCCGGAGCGAGTTCGGTCGAGCTTTTGGTGATGGGCGCGCGCACCGCGATGTCGCGCAGGCCGCGAGCGAGCGCTACGCCTTCGTCGCAGCTATTAAACCGCGCGCGCAGCGCCTCGGCATCCTTTCTGCGCGCCTCGACGAAGCCGGGCGGCGAGCCGCGCGGCACGATGAAGACGATCGGCCGCAGCGTGTAGTCGTAACCGACCATCTTGCTTTCGTCGGACGACTTGTTCTCCTCCATTTTTGCGAGCACGTCCTTGTCGTTGATCTGAAGGGTGCTCTGGTAGCGGCCGCGCACGATCTGGTTCCAGGTGATCTCGGCGCGGATGCGTTGCTTCAGCGTGCTGGAGTTGATGCCCGATTTCGCCAATTGCTCGGTGAAGCCCGCGGCTGTGGTGCGCATGCGCCGCGCCATGTTGGCGTAGGCGTTCTCGACGTCCTGATCCATGCCCTCGATGGCGAACTTCTTCAGGAGCTGGATCTTGAGCTTCTCGTCGATCAGTTCCTGAATTGTGGCCTGGCGGTCGGCCGCCTTCTGTCCGGAGAGTTGGACCAGCTTCATGCGCTGTTCCACGTCGTAGTGGGTGATGGGGTCGCCATTGACCATCACCAGAACCTGCTGCGCTTGCGCGCCGCCCACACAACCCAGAAGCAGAGCCGCCACAAGCGCTGCTGGACGCAGATATTTGGAGACAGAAACGATCATCATGAGCGCGAATATCAAGTCTCGAGCCTGATCGGCGTGCGTTATAGCCCGTTCGATGAGCTGGCGACAGTCTGGCTGACCGACGTGGTGCCGAGCGTGCGCAGGCTGAGCTGCAGCATGATCCGCTGATCCTTCGTCGGGTTGCCGCTATAGGTGTAACTAGTGATGTAATTCAGGGCCAAAATCAGGCAATCGTCGATGTATCCGAGACCGATCTGGGTCTGGTCGAACTTGTCGGCGTAGAGGTCGTACCGGAGTGCACCGGTGACGACCCAGTTCGCGTTCAGCTTGATCTGCGTCTGGCCGAGGATGCCCTCGCGCTGCGTCAAAAAGCCCAACTGCGGCTGGGCGTCGTAGCGGCCGTACAGCATGGAAACTGACCAGCGATCGAAGGAGGCACGGCCCTCGATCTCGAAGCGGCGCAGCGCCATCGACTCCTCATCGAAGCGATACCGGGTGGTGAAGGTGTAGACGCGGTCGGGCTGCCACGCCAGGCGCGCGACGTAATCGGAACGGCTGGTGTCGAGACCGCTTCCGAGGCCGGTGTTGGTGATGTCGCCCTGGGCGAACGAGTTGACGCCGAAGAGCTGGTAGGACTGGCCGAACATCGCGTTGACGAAGCCACCGCGGTTGAACTGCGTCGTGTAGTTGATGCCGACGTTGGCGCGGCCGCCGCCTTCTTGGCGGTCCCAGCCCGAGAACTTGTCGATCTTGAACAGGTTGGCGTCGTCGAAGATCAGGCTCTGCGAGTCTTCGTTCGGCAGCTTGCCGATGCGCTGCTCGTTCGGGCGCACGATGATCTGCGCGATCGGTTCGATCGTCTGCGTGCCCCAGGACTGCACGTTGATGAAGGGGTAGCGGTATTCGAGGCCGGCGGTCGGCATGCCGCGGAACTCGGTGGAGTCGCCGGGCGTGATGTAGTTCGAGACGCCGGTGTCGCCGCGGATCGAGATCGCGGCGGTGTCTGCGCGCAAGCTCGCGAACGGCGTCCAGATCTGGCCGAGCGGGTCGGTGATGCTGCGCTTCCACGAGGTCTCTGCCGAGAAACGGGTGTAGCTGCCGGGGATGCCGCGCAGGAGGCAGTTCGCGGGAATCTTTACCGTCGGATCCGCTGAAGTGGGTGCGCACGAGCCGTTGGCCGTGGCGCCTGCCGAGATCGGGTCGAACGATGCGTTGGAGCGGCTCAGGCTCGTCAGGTTGACGCGATAGCTGAGTTCGCCGCCGAACACCGGATTGCCGAAGGTGTAGTTGTAGTCGACCACCGGATGGATGATCGGGATCTGCTTCTGCGTGTCGGCCTCGGAGAAGCCGTAATAGTAGATGCTGCGCGCGTCGAAGTAGCTGCGATCGCCCTTGCCGGTGATGTAGAGCTGCGAGATGCCTTCGGTCAGGCCGGTGCGCAGCGGATCTACGCCGCGCTGATAGGTCGACAGCGCGTAGTCCTGGAAGAAGGTCGCGTCGGTCGGCACGATGCCGTCCCAGCCCCACAGCCACTTGTCGTTCAAGGTGAACTGGCCGGAGGTTTCGATCGCGCCGCGCCAATCGCGGTAACCCGGAGTGGCGGGGCCGTTTTCGCGCAGGAAGTAGTCCTTATCGAGCTGGTAGATGCCGCTCGCGCGGATCGAGTAGGCGCCATTCACCAGCCGCTGGCGCCATTCGCCGCGCGCCAGAACGCCTTGCTTGCTCATGATCCGCGGCGAGAACGTGAAGTCGGTGTCCGGCGAAATCGCCCAGTAATACGGGATGTCGACAGCCGCGCCGTACTTGGTGCTGTACGAGACCATCGGAATGAGGAAGCCGGTCTTGCGCTTCACGGTCGGATCGGGCGCAGAGAAGTACGGCATGTAGGCGACGGGCTTGCCGAAGAACTCGAGCTGCGCGTTCTCGAAGTAGAGCATCTTCTCGCCTTCGTCGTGGATCATCCGCGCCGACTTCACCTGCCAGAGGGGAGGCTTCTTCGGATCGTCCTTGCACGCCTCGCAGGCGGTGTAGACGCCACTGTGGAAGACCGTGAAATTGCCGGACGAGCGTTCGCCGCGCGCGGCCGCCATGCGGGTCGCATCGGGGCTGTCGAGCCGCAACGAGTCGACGAAACCGTCGCGCATGTCGTCGCTCAGATTCATGATCTCGCCGAGGGTGACGCGGCCGTCGGCTTCCGTCAGCCGCACATTGCCTTCGGCGTGCATGCGCTTCGTGGTTTCGTCGTAGACGACCTTGTCGGCTTCAAGCGTCGAGCCGCCAAAGTACATCTGCACGTTGCCGACCGCCGACACCCGCTTGTTGGTGTAGTCGTATTGGATCTCGGTCGCCCGCACGAGCATCGGCGCCTTCTCGGCCTGACGGCGCAGCGTGTCCGGCGCAGGCGTCGGCTTCGGCGGACGGGGCGGGAAGAGCAGCACTTGGGCTTGGGCGGAAGGCGCGACAAAAAACCACCCGCCGGCAACTGAGGTCAGTGCCAGCAAGGCCAACAACCCGGTTTTCACTCGCCGACGCAGATACGACGGCCGAGCGATGGCAGACACCGCCATCAGCCGTCCTCCAGGTACAACAACGCCACGAAACCCGACAAACCACCCACCACTGCGGGCAACCATGCAGCAAGGGCCGGCTGCAGCAGCTCGGCCTTGCTCAGATCATCCGTCACCTTCGACATGACATAGAGCGCAAAGCCCGCCGTCACGCCACCCAAAACCATCTTCTGCACGCCGCCGAAGCGGAAAAACCGCAGGCTGAAGGCGGCGGCGAGCAGAACCATCGCCGCGAGCATGAACGGCCGCGACAATAGCTTTTGATACTGCAAGCGGTAACCGGCAGCGGTTAACCCCGCGTGTTCAGCCATCTGAATGTACTGGGGAAGCTGCCAGAATGGGACGGTTTCGGGGGTCGAGAAGGTCTCGCGCACCTGTTCGGGGGTCAGATTGGTCGAAAGCCGGTGGAGTTCGCGTTCGACCGGCGGCACGCCGGGGGTATAGATCCGCGCCTCGGACAGCCGCCAGTAGCCGGGCTCGAGCACGGCGGTCTTGGCCTCGATGCGTTCGAGGAACCTGCCTTGGGGATCGAACGTGAAGGCGGTGACGTTGGACAGTTGCACGCCCTGTTCGCGGCTGCTCAGCGCATTGATGACGGACGAGCCTTCCGGACTCTTCTGGCGCACCCAAAGGCCGCCGCCGGACGCCTGCAGACTGGCCGGCACCTGGCCGGTCATCTCGGCTTCGATGCGCTTGGAGCGTTCGGCCATGATGGCGGCGATCGGATTGTAGACGGCGGTGGCGAACGTGCCGACCGCGAGCGCGACGATCAGGGCGGGGGCGGTGAATTGCCACGCCGACATGCCGGAGGAGCGCGCAATCACGAGCTCCAGACGGCGTGAGAGGCCGAGGTAGCACGACATCGCGCCGATCAGCACGCAGAACGGCAGGATGCGTTCGGCGACCTGGGGGACACGGAACAGCGATGTCTTGGCGACGGTGAGCGCGGAGAGGTTGGGGACGTCGGAATGCCGCCGCATCAGCTCGACGTAGTCGATCAGCATGATCAGGCCAAACACGCCGATGAGAACCGCCATCAGCGCGGACAGGAACTTCATCCCGAAGTAGCGGCTGAGCGTCCCGGTCATGTGGCCGGCCTCAGCTTCGTCTGCACGCGCTGCACGAGACGCTCGACAGCCGAGGTGAGCGTATCGGTCAGGAACGCCGGCGGTTCGATGATGATGCCGCGCGAGATCGCATACGAGCCGGCGCCGATGGCGCCAACAACCGCGATGTATTGGAGCGCGAGCGCCGGCGCATAGTTCACGCCGACGACCGTGCTCACGAAGCCGATTAGCCGCACCAGCGCGACGTTGCCGATCACCGCGAGCATCGACCAGCTCCGGCTCTGGCGCGTGGTGCGCGGCGCGCCGAGGAATGTGTAGGCGATCACCATGAAGGCGAACGGATAGAGGGGCCCCAGGATGCGGTCGTGGAATTCGGCGCGGAATTGTCCCGGCTGGGCTTTGTAGACGGGGTCGTTGGGATCGGGGTTGAACAACTCCCAGAAGTAGCGTTCGCGCACCGAGTAGTTGATCGCTTGCACGCTGCCTGTGAACTGCGAGAGGTCGAAGGCGTAGCGGTCGAAGACGACGATGTTCGGATCGCGCTGCTTGAGTTCGTGGCGCTGGATGCTGCCGTTCTCCAGGAGGAGGTAGCTGCCGCGGTCGTTCTTGATGATCTCGCCTTGCTCGGCGACGATGGTGACGCGTTCTTTTTCGTCGCGGCGGTCGTCCATCATGATGCCGACCAGGAGACCATTGGCGCGCCGCTCGCGGATATGGAAGGTCAGTCCGCGCTCGATCGGGGTGAAGCGGCCGGGCTGCACGATGTTGCTGACGAGATCGGTGCGCACCTCGGTGAGCCAGCGGCGCAGCATGCGCAGGCCCTCCGGCGCGAGATAGGCGCTAATGATCGCGACCATGATGGAGACCGCGATCGTCACGATCAGGAACGGATGGAACAGGCCCCAGGGCTTCATCCCGGCGGCGTTCATCACGATGATTTCGGAGTCGGTGCCGAGCTTGTTGAGGACGTGAGCACCGGCGACCACGAGCGCGATCGGTGCGATCACCAGGATGAGCAGCGGGATGATGAGGCCGGTGATGCCGATGAACACCAGGACGGTCTGGCCCTGGTTGGTCATCAGGTCGATGTCGCGAAGAGCCTGCGTCACCCAGATGACCGCTGTGAGGCTCAGCAGCACAACCAGGAACGCACCGAAGGTGGTGCGAAAGATATAGCGGCCGATCGACCCCATCCGGCTACGTCGTCCCCACGTTCGGCCATCCGCCCAAAAACCCGTGCGTCATCCCCATGTCGCGCGGGTTTAACTCAAGGCGGACCGATCCCCCTCGTAGTCTCAACTTCATCAATGGACATAATGGCGTGCCTAAGGCAAACCTGTTGAACATGCACAACAAAAAGTTAATCCCACGACGTCTGGTTGCGCTGTTTTGAGATGGCTTGCAACTAATGATTGTGGCGGCTTCTGGAGGCCATTTTATCGCTCATTTTTGTGCTCCGGATGACCCGCGTTTGTCGCCTGATGGCATCGAATCGTCGCACTTTACGACGTTTCATGCGATGACCCGCCAGTTCAATTGTCCCGTCCAAAGGAGCCCTTGATGGCCGACGCCCGCAAGCCCGGTTTCGCCGCTTTCGCGGCCCCCTCGAAGGGGTATTTGGTCCTGTTCTGCGAGGAGGGCGTGAAGTTCGGCCCGGCTGCACGCAAGGCGCTGGGTCCGACCGGCGATCTGGTGGAACGGGCGGCGGCGGCCGACAAGTTCACCGGCAAGAGCGGTTCCACCCTTGAGATCGTGGCCCCGGCTGGGCTGTCGGTGTCCCGGCTGGTGATCGCTGGCGTAGGCAAGACCGGGAAGTTCAAGTCCAAGGACTACGTGAAGCTCGGCGGCATCGCCCGCGGCAAGGTTCCGGCCTCGGTCTCGGACGTCACGATCTTCGCGGAGCTCGCGGGCGGGGCGATGAAGCCCGATCAGGCCGCCGACCTCGCGCTCGGTGCCGTGCTGCGCGCCTATTCGTTCGATCTCTACAAGACCAAGCGCAAGGAGGGCGAAGACGCCCCCGCGAAAACCCAGGTCACGATCGGCGTTTCGAGTGTCCCCGCGGCGAAGAAGGCGTGGGAGGAGCGCGAAGCGGTGGCCGACGGCGTGGTGCTCGCGCGCGATCTCATCAATGAGCCGGCCAACGTCCTCAACCCGGAAGAATTCGCACGCCGCTGCCTGCCGCTGAAGAAGCTTGGCGTGCAGGTCGAGGTGCTCGACGTGCCGGCGATGAAGAAGCTCGGCATGAACGCGCTGCTCGGCGTCGGCCAAGGCTCCGAATTCCAGAGCCGCACCGTGATCATGCGCTGGAACGGCGGCAAGAAGGGCCAGGCGCCGGTCTCGTTCATCGGCAAGGGCGTGTGCTTCGACACCGGCGGCATCTCGATCAAGCCAGCCGCCGGCATGGAGGACATGAAGGGCGACATGGCGGGCGCGGGCTGCGTGGTCGGCCTGATGCATGCGCTCGCCGCGCGCAAGGCGAAGTGCAATGTGATCGGCGCGATCGGCATCGTCGAGAACATGCCTGACGGGCGGGCGCAGCGCCCCGGCGACATCGTCACCTCGATGTCGGGCCAGACCATCGAGATCATCAATACCGACGCCGAAGGCCGCTTGGTGCTGTGCGACGTGCTCCACTATGTGAACACGAAGTACAAGCCGAAGTTCATGATCAATCTGGCAACGCTCACCGGCGCGATCATCGTCGCGCTCGGCCAGGAATACGCCGGCATGTTCTCCAACGACGACAAGCTGTGCGACCGGCTGGAGAAGGCAGGGCAGGAGACGATGGAGCGCGTGTGGCGCATGCCGCTCGGCCCGGAATACGACAAGCAGATCGACTCCAAGTTCGCCGACATGAAGAACACCGGCGGCCGCTGGGGCGGCGCGATCACCGCGGCGCAACTGCTCGCGCGCTTCGTCGACAAGACGCCGTGGGCGCATCTCGACATTGCCGGCACCGCGCTCGGCTCGCCGCAGACCGACATCAACAAGAGCTGGAGCTCGGGCTGGGGCGTGCGGTTGCTCAACGAACTGGTCGCGGAGCACTACGAGAAGTGATCTGACCGATGACGGAGATGCTGTTCTATCACCTGCAACGCCAGCCGGTGGAGCGCCTGCTTCCGGCGCTCCTGGAGAAATCCTACGAGCGCGGCTGGAAGGTGATCGTGCAGGCTTCGACTGACGAGCGGGTCGATGCGCTCGACGCGCATCTTTGGACCTACAAGGACGATGGCTTTCTGCCGCACGGCACTGCGCGCGAGGCGGAAGCCGCGCAGCAGCCGATCCTGCTGACGGCTGGCGAGCACAATCCGAACGGTGCGACGGTACGGTTTCTGATCGACGGGGCGCCGGTTCCCGCCGACGCGGATGCTTACGAGCGGATCGTTTTGCTGTTCGACGGCGAGGATGAGGATGCGGTCGCCGCAGCCCGCGCCCGCTGGGGCGAGGCGAAAGCAAAAGGTTTTGCGGTAACTTACTGGCAGACGGACGAGCAGGGGCGCTGGGTCAAGAAGGCTTGACTGTCCTTGGCGGCTGCCGCGATGGTGACAAAGTCGCGTTTCAAGACGCGTGAGATTCAAAGGCGCTTGGGACGACGAGGGGACCGGGACTTATCGTGATATCGCGTGCAAACATCGCGGGGTGGGCGGCCGTGCTGGCGTCGGCGCTACTGCTTGGCGCCTGTTCCTCCATGTCCTCAATGTCCTCCATGTTGCCGGAAACGGATTCGTTTAAAGCGCCGGACACGTCCGAGTTCTTTCGCAAGTATTCGATCGGCGGCGGCATCAAGGACAAGCAACTGAAGCCGGTGACCAACGAGGACCTGGTCGATTCCGAAGGCCGCTGCGCCTTTGCCTCGGCTGGTCCGCCGCCCGAGCCGGGTGCAGTACAGACCGATGCCGCGCCTGGCGTGCCGCTGGTGCCGCAGGGTGTCTCCCTTGAGATGACTGAGTGCGAAGTGGTGAAGCGCATCGGTCCGGCGGAGCGCGCGGAGATCGGCTCGAACGGCGGCGATCGGACCGCGACGCTGACCTACATTCAAGGCGCGCGGCCCGGCATCTATCACTTCATCGCCGGACGCCTGAACTCGATCGAGCGTGCGCCCGAGCCGCCGGCGCCGCCGAAGCCGGTGCGTGCGAAGCCCGCGCCGAAGCCCGCCGCGAAGCCGAAGCTTCGTTCGCAGCAGTCGCCGACTTAGTTCCGCGCCAGCTTCCTCGCTCGCCCCGCTATTCAACGCGGGGTGAACTCGGCGGCGCGGGCTAACCCGCCTCTTGCAGCGCCGCGCCCGCGGCGAGCCAATCCTCTTCCGCCTTCGAGAGCGCATCCGTGCTGTCGGCGCGCGATTTCGTGACAGCCGCGGCCTTCGCCGGATCGCTTGCGAATAGCGTGCCGTCGGCAAGCTGCGCGTCGAGTGTTTCGATGTGCTTCGTCAGCCGCTCGATCTCGGCTTCCGCTTTCTCGACCTGCTTCTTCAACGCCTTCATATTGACGCGCGGCTTTGCCTCCGCGGGCCTACCGTTCGCTTTCGCTGCTTTGTCATCCTTCTCATGGCGCTTCGCCGCGGGCTCGCTGCGATCCGAGAGAACGGTGCGGCGATAATCGTCAAGATCGCCGTCGAACGCTTTCACGCGGCCACCGGCGACAAGCCACAGACGATCCGCGCAGGCGTCGAGCAGATGGCGGTCGTGCGACACGAGAATGGTCGCGCCGGAAAAATCGTTGATCGCTTCGATCAGCGCCGAGCGGCTGTCGATGTCGAGATGGTTGGTCGGCTCGTCGAGGATCAGCAGGTGCGGACCGCCCCAGGTGGCGAGCCCCAGGGCGAGCCGGGCCTTCTCCCCGCCGGAGAGCTTTTCCACTTTGGTATCAGCGGTTTGGCCGGAGAAGCCGAGCCCGCCCGCGGCGGCGCGGACCTTGGATTCCGGAGCGTCGGGCAGGAGCCTTCGCATGTGATCGTAGACGCTGTCTTCGGCGTGCAATTCGTCGAGCTGATGCTGTGCGAAGTAAGCGATCTTCAGCTTCGCAGCGCGCGTGACGGTGCCGTCGAACGGCGCGAGACGATCCGCGATCAGCTTCACCAGCGTCGATTTGCCGTTGCCGTTCGAGCCCAAGAGCGCGATGCGGTCGTCGTTGTCGATGCGCAGCGTGAGGTCGCGCAGGACCGGGCTGCCCGGTTCGTAGCCGACGTTTGCGTCGTCGATCGCGATGATCGGCGGCGAGAGAAGTTTCTCAGGCTCGGGAATGCGGATCGGCGTTACGTCATCCAGGACCATTGCGGAGATCGGTCCCATCTTCTCCAGCATCTTCACGCGCGACTGCGCCTGCCGCGCCTTGGTCGCCTTGGCCTTGAAGCGGTCGATGAAGGCTTGCAGGTGCTTCCTCTGCGCCTCCTGCTTCTTGGCGTGCTTCTGATCGAGCATCAGCCGCTCGTTGCGCAGCCGCTCGAAATCCGAATAGCCGCCCTTGTAGAGCGTAAGATTCTTGTTTTCGAGCGAGAGGATGAAGTTCACCGACGTGTCGAGCAGATCGCGGTCGTGGCTGATGACGATCATCGTGCGCGGATATTTCGCGAGATGGTCTTGCAGCCAGAGCGTGCCTTCGAGATCGAGGTAGTTGGTCGGCTCGTCGAGAAGGAGCAGATCGGGTTCCGAGAACAGCACCGCCGCGAGCGCGACGCGCATCCGCCAGCCGCCGGAGAACTCGGAGCAGGGGCGCTGCTGATCCTCTTCGGAGAAGCCGAGACCGGCGAGAATGGAAGCCGCCTTTGCGGGCGCCGCGTAAGCGCCCATGTCGTTCAGGCGTGCGTAGATCTCGCCGATTAAGTGCGGGTCCTGCTCGGTCTCGGCCTGCTCGAGCAACTTCGTCCGCTCGACGTCGGCTTTCAGCACGACGTCGATCAGGCTCTCGGGCCCGTTCGGCGCTTCCTGCGCGAGGCGTCCGACGCGCCAGCGCGGTGGAATGCCGATCTCGCCTTGCTCGGCTGCGGCCTGTCCGGTGATGACGTTGAACAGCGTGGACTTGCCGCTGCCGTTGCGGCCCACGAGTCCGAGGCGCGACCCATCCGGGATTCGCACGTCGGCACCCTCAATAAGAAGCCGTCCGGCGATCCGGACGGAAAGGTCTTCGATGGACAGCATGGGCCGCTTTTTGGCCGACCGCGGCGTGCGACGCAATGCTTTTCAGGTCGGGTTTTCACGGCTCTCTGACTTGCACGGCGCGTTGGGCGCGGCGATGCTTGAGAAATACCTAATTTTGGGAGGCCATCATGTGCGTTCCTGGATGTCAGGAGGCGGTCCACGCGGCGCTGAGCCGGCGCGGATTTTTCAGGGGCGCGGCAGCGGCGGGATTCGCAGCGACTGCGATCGGCGAGGCGGAGGCTGCGCCACGTCCGGCGCCGGCACGCTTCAAGACCGTCGTCGATCTGACACACACCATGTCGCCGGAGTTTCCGACCTTCTTCGGCGTGCCCGGTGTCGAGCTGCAAAAGCAGTTCGACTTCAAGAAGGACGGCTTCAATCTGAATTGGTGGCGCATCATCGAGCACGCGGGCACGCATCTCGACGCGCCGTTGCACTTCTCGGAGGCGGGCGCGACGGTGGAGAAGATTCCGGCGGAGACGTTGGTTGCGCCGCTCGCCGTGATCGACGTCCGCGCAGCCGCCGCGCAGAACGCCGACTACATGCTCTCGCGGCAGGACCTGTTCGATTGGGAGCGCAAGCACAGGCGGCTTCCCGACAATTGTTGCGTCGCGATGCTGTCCGGGTGGGCCGAGTTCGTGAATGACGCCGCGAAATTCACCGGCACCAAGGACGGCGTGTTCCACTTCCCCGGTTTCTCGTCCGATGCGGCCGAATGGCTGTTGAAGGAGCGCAAGGTTGTCGGTCTCGCCTCTGACACACTTTCGCTCGACAATGGCCCGTCGAAGGATTTCAAGGTTCACACCACGTGGTTGCCTGCGGGGCGCTGGGGCCTGGAGAATGTCGCCAATCTCGACAAGGTACCGGCATCCGGCGCAACGCTCGTCGTCGGTGCCGCGAAGGTGAAAGGCGCGACCGGCGGGCCAGCGCGTCTCATCGCGCTCGTGTGATCCGGTATCATTTTACGGCGACCTAGAGCGGTTCATGTTTTGACGGAAGTCTATCCGGTATTTGCGACGTATTTGCCGCATTCGCCAGGGTCGAGTTTGCCCGCGCGCGTGTTGAACTCAGGCGTACACGCGCACTACAGTCGGAGACGTGGTTTGGTGCCGAACCTCACGGCGCGAATGCCCGAGACTCGACATGGCTAATTCCGAACTGTTGTCCAGCGCGATCGGCAGCATCTACGAAGCGGCTTACAAAACCGCGGCATGGGACGCGGCGGTCGCAAGTCTGCAAACGCTGTTTGATGGCTCGAAAACCTGCCTCGGTAAGTTCGGTCCAGACCTTCACGAGGACGACGTCGTCGCAACGAATGTCGATCCGGTTTTCCAACGCCGCTACCTTGGGGAATATGCGTATCAGCCGGACATGTTGTTCGATGCCATAAGCGATGTCGCGCCGGGCGTCGCGTACCACGACCGCGCTCTCATGGACGACGAGCGGCTGAGACGCTCGCGGTTCTGGAATGAATGGATGGCGCCACAGGACATGTGTGGCGGGATCGGCTGCAAGGTGCTGGAAGCAGGTCCCTCATTCTGGTTTTTCGACGTTCAGCGCGGACGTCGTCAGCCAGGCTTCGAATCTGCTGATGTCGCGTTGTTGCAAACGCTTGTGCCGCATCTCCGACGTGCCGTGGAGATCAACCGGCAGCTTCAATCGACGCAGCTCCTGACTTCAACATTCGCTCATTTGTCATTCGGCGTCATTTTGGTCGACGGGTCCATGCGGATCGCCAGTTTGAATGCCGCCGCCGAAGCGATCCTGCTGCGCGCAGGCAGTGCGCTCGTCAGCAAATCCGGGCGCCTCGCTGCCGCCGACCGGTCAGCCACGGTGGAACTGCAGCGGCTGGTCGCGCAGGCCTGCAGCCGGCTCGACGACATTGTTCCGGGCGTTGGCGGCAGCATGTTGGTTCGGAGAAAGCGCGGCAGCCGGGACGCCGATCTGGCGCTGTCGATCGGGCCGATTCTCAAGCCGCCGTCTCCGATTCCATTCGTCGGCCCGCATGCTGCGATCTTCATTCGCGAACTGTCGCTCGATCTTCCCGCGGGAACCGCAGACCAGATGCGCACCCTGTTCGCTCTGTCGCCAAAAGAGGCAAGCCTTGCGGCGTCGCTGGCCGCCGGTCGCACGCTGAAGGAAGCCGCCGACGACAATCGGATTCAATTCAGCACCGCGCGATCGTATCTGGAAACAATCTTCCGCAAAACCGGAACGCGGCAGCAAAGCCAACTCGTCGCGTTGCTCAAGAGTGTTCAGCCGCTCGCGCGCCAATAGCGTCGTAAGCTTCGCTGGCTGCGAGACTGGCGAAATTGCAACAGACTCGTGGGAAAGCAGGCCGCCCCCGGCATATGCCGGGTATTGGGGTGGCGCGCGCGCATGTCAGCTTCACGGGAGTGATATTTCCACGTGGGGGCTGAAATGCATAAGAAATTATCCGCTGGGCTTCTCGCCGTTGCCGGTCTTGTTTGCGCGTCGAGCGCATCTGGCGCTGCGACGTTGGAAGACGTGATGGCGCGGCTCGATAGCCTGCAGCGCGACAACACTGCGATGCGGAAAGAAATCGCGGCGCTTCGGCAGCGGGAGCAGCGATCGGCGCCCGCGCAAACCGTCGAGACACGCAACGCATCGATCCCGCAATTGTCGCCGGCTGCGTCTGCGGCGAGAGCGGCCGATTATCCGGTGAAAGGCCGTTATGCTGAGCCGCCGCGGGCGTTCACCTGGGACGGTTTCTATATGGGCGTGCATGCCGGCTATGGCTGGGGCAACAACAACTGGGGTCCTGGCTCCCTTCTTGAAGAACCGACCAGCAGCACCACCCCGCTGAGCCCTAAGACCGGTGGCATCTTGGGTGGCATCCAGGCGGGCGCCAATTTTCAGATGCAAAACTGGGTTTTTGGCATTGAGGCGGATGTGGCATTCATGAAGGCCGACGCCAGGAGTAACGGCGTTGTTCTTATTGCGGGTGCACCCGTTGCCATCAACGTCATCGGGCGTTCCCAGATCGATTGGCTCGCAACATTCACCGGCCGGTTTGGTTATGCTTTCGACCGCTCGCTGATTTATGCCAAGGGAGGCGTGGCTGCGGCCGAATTCAAAGACGGCCTCCTCTTGAACGCCCCTAGCACCCCGGCGATCCGCGATTATGGTACGAAAGACGGCACGCGCGTGGGCTGGACGGTCGGCGCGGGTTGGGAATACGCGTTTGCCGCAAACTGGTCGGCCAAAGTCGAGTACAATTATCTCGACCTTGGAAGGACGACGGAAGTATTCAATTTCTCGACAGCGCCAACTTCGTCGTTCCAATACGACATCGAGCGCAAGGTTCAAATCCTGAAGGCCGGCGTGAACTACCGCTTCTAAAGTCGAACGGGACGCCGAGGACGAGAAGCCTGGCGACACATCGGCAGTCTCGTCGCCACCATCGAATCCGGCAAATGCGGCAATCACTTCGCAAATGCCGGATAGGCTTCCGTCAAAACATGAACCGCTCTAGTGGGGTGGGTTGATCTCGCTGCGGCCCAGCGTTTCCGTGATCAGGTTGCCGAGCGCGACGAAGTCGCTCTTGCGCGGCGAGGTGCGCCGCCAGGCGAGGCCCAAGGTTCGTCCGGGAGCCGGATCGCCGAAGCGCAGAAGCTTCACGCGTTCGTCTCGCACCTCGACATCGATTGCGACGCTCGGCAGCAGCGTGATGCCGTAGCCGTTCGCGACCATTTGCATCACCGACGCAAGGCTCGTCGCGCCGAGCCGCACGTCGCCGCGTGCGCCCGTGCAGAAGGCGAGCGCCTGATCCCGCAAACAATGTCCTTCCTCAAGGAGGATCAGCCGCCGCTGATCGATGTCGCGCGCCCCGATCGGCATGTCGGTGGCGCGATTGTCGGTCGCGGGCACGGCGAGCAGGAACGGATCCTCGAACAGCGGCATCGACGCCACCTCGGCCTCTTCGACCGGCAGCGCGAGCATCACCACGTCGAGCGCGCCGCTGTTCAATTCCTCCAGCAAGCCCTTGGTCTGGGTCTCGTGGAGCTCGACGCGCAAGTCCGGATGCTGTCCGGGTGAGCCGAGTTCGTGAACGACGGCGCGAAATACAACGGCACCAAGGATGGTGTGTTCCACTTCCCCGGTTTTTCGCCCGATACGGCCGAATGGCTGATGAAAGAGCACGAGGTTGTCGGTCTCGCCTCTGACACACTTTCGCTCGACAATGGCCCCTCGAAGGATTTCAAGGTTCACACCACCTGGCTGCCTGGCGGGGCGCTGGGGGCTGGAGAACGCCGCCAACCTCGACAAGGTGCCCGCGTCCGGCGCAACGCTCGTTGCCGGCGTTGCAAAGGTCAAAGGCGCGACCGGCGGGCCGGCGCGGCTGATCGCGCTGGTATGATTTGACATCTTTTTTACGCGCTGCGGAAATCGCCGATACGGACAATCAGCAAAGCTGATCGCGCGCCCTAGCATTACTGATCGCGTCGCGACGCTTGATCGCTTTTCATCGATTGCCGATCGTTGCTATATCGAACTGGAACAAGCCGAAACTGATCGGAGAGGAACATGGACGCAAAAACAGACGACAAGAGCGCAGGCAAGTGCCCGTTCTCGGGCAGCCGCGGACCCGCGAACCGCGATTGGTGGCCGAACGCGCTGGACGTTTCGGTTCTCCATCGCAACTCCGGCCTGTCCGACCCGATGGACAAGGCGTTCGACTACGCCAAGGAGTTCAAGACGCTCGACCTCAAGGCCGTGGTCAAGGACCTCAAGGCCCTGATGACGGATTCGCAGCCGTGGTGGCCGGCCGACTTCGGACACTACGGCGGTCTGATGATCCGCCTGGCGTGGCACGCCGCCGGCACCTACCGCATCACCGACGGCCGTGGCGGCGCCGGCACCGGACAGCAGCGCTTCGCGCCGCTGAACTCGTGGCCGGACAACGCCAACCTCGACAAGGGCCGCCGTCTGCTGTGGCCGATCAAGCAGAAGTACGGCAAGAAACTCTCGTGGGCCGACCTGATGGTGCTGGCCGGCAACGTCGCGCTGGAGTCGATGGGCTTCAAGACGTTCGGCTTCGCCGGCGGCCGCGCCGACGTGTGGGAGCCTGAAGAGCTCTACTGGGGTCCGGAAGGCACCTGGCTCGGCGACGAGCGCTACAGCGGCGAGCGCCAGCTCTCGGAGCCGCTCGGCGCGGTGCAGATGGGCCTCATCTACGTCAATCCGGAAGGTCCGAACGGCAATCCGGACCCGCTCGCGGCCGCGAAGGACATCCGCGAGACGTTCTTCCGCATGGCGATGAACGACGAAGAGACCGTTGCGCTGATCGCCGGCGGCCACACCTTCGGCAAGACCCACGGCGCGGGCGATGCGTCGCTGGTCGGTCCGGAGCCTGAAGCCGGTGCGCTGGAAGACCAGGGCCTCGGCTGGAAGAGCAAGCACGGCACCGGCGTTGGCGCCGACGCCATCACCGGCGGTCCGGAGGTCACCTGGACGCAGACGCCGACCAAGTGGAGCAACCACTTCTTCAAGAACCTGTTCGAAAACGAATGGGAGCTGACGAAGAGCCCGGCCGGCGCGAAGCAGTGGGTGGCGAAGAACGCGGACGCCTCGATCCCCGACGCCTTCGACAAGTCGAAGAAGCATCGGCCGACGATGCTGACGACCGACCTCTCGCTGCGCATCGATCCGGCCTACGAGAAGATCTCGCGCCGCTTCTATGAGAACCCGAAGGAGTTCGCCGACGCCTTCGCCCGTGCGTGGTTCAAGCTCACGCACCGCGACATGGGCCCGCGCGCCCGCTACCTCGGTGCGCTCGTGCCGAAGGAGACGCTGATCTGGCAGGATCCGGTCCCGGCCGGCAAGAAGCTCAGCGACAAGGACGTCGCCGCGCTGAAGAAGAAGATCCTCGCGTCGGGTCTTACGGTGCCGCAACTCGTCTCGACCGCCTGGGCGTCGGCTTCGACGTTCCGCGGCTCGGACAAGCGCGGCGGCGCGAACGGCGCGCGCATCCGTCTGAGCCCGCAGAAGGACTGGGACGTGAACGAGCCCGCTGAGCTCGCCAAGGTGCTCAAGAAGCTCGAAGCGATCCAGCAGTCGTTCAAGGGCAAGGTCTCGCTGGCCGACCTGATCGTTCTCGGCGGCACCGCGGCGGTCGAAAAGGCCGCGAAGGATGCCGGCGTCAACGTCAAGGTTCCGTTCACGTCGGGACGCGCGGACGCGTCGCAGGATCAGACCGATGTCGAGTCCTTCGCGCCGCTCGAGCCGCGGGCCGATGGCTTCCGCAACTACACCAACGGCAAGAAGCTCCAGTTCATGTCGCCCGAGGGGGCGCTGGTGGACCGGGCGCAATTGCTGCGGCTCACAGGCCCCGAACTGACGGCTCTCGTCGGCGGCTTGCGTGTTCTCGGTGCAAATGCCGGAAAGTCCAAGCACGGCGTCTTCACCAAGAAGGTCGGTACACTGACGAACGACTTCTTCGTCAACCTGCTCAGCATGAGCACGGAGTGGAGCCCGGCCGGCGACAACCTGTACGAAGGCCGCGACCGCAAGACGGGTGCGGTCAAGTGGACCGCCACCCGCACCGACCTGATCTTCGGTTCGCACTCGCAGCTCCGCGCGTTCGCGGAGGTCTATGGGTGCGCGGACTCGAAGGAGAAGTTCGTGAAGGACTTCGTGGCGGCGTGGACCAAGGTGATGAACGCCGACCGCTTCGACATCTAAGGTCAGCGTTTCTGCGACAGAAACCCCGGTCTCGCATCACGCGAGGCCGGGGCTTTCTTTTGGCCGCTTCAACGGCTGCTTAGTAGCAGACGTTGACCCAGCGCCAGCGCAGGCCCCACGGCGTGCTGACGAGGCGCTTCGCGTAGCAGGTGTTGTAGCCGACGAGCCCAACCGGCCCGACGAAGCGATAGCCGCCGCGCCAGAAGCCACCGTGGAAGTGGTGATGATGGAAACCCTTGAAGCCCCAGGCCGACGCTGGCGCGGAGCTGACCGACAGCGTGGCGGCGCCAAGGGCGACGGTCGCAGCGACAGCGAAGATGAACTTGCGGATCATGACGAAACTCCTCTTTGGGTTGGATGTTGGTGCCATCCTTGCCCCGTTAGTCGCGCCCGCACCGTTCAGGTTCATCGCACGGAAGAAACGGCGGTTTTTCCTGTCGTTTTCACGCCAATTCTGGACGTTTGTTCAGGCTGGGGTGGCCCGGCCTGCCAAAGCCTGCGGCCCCGCAAAACCTTGCTGCATTGCGGGCCTGCCGCTATAAGCCCGGCCAATCCGCGGCAAGGCCGCGGTTTTTTGTAGGGGATCGTTACAATGGCCATCGAGCGTACCTTTTCGATCATCAAGCCGGACGCGACCGAGCGCAATCTGACGGGCGCGATCAACGCCATGATCGAGCAGGCCGGCCTGCGGATCGTCGCGCAGAAGCGCGTGCGCATCACCAAGGAACAGGCCGAGACCTTCTACGGCGTGCACCGCGCGCGGCCGTTCTTCGGCGAGCTCGTCTCGTTCATGATCTCCGCGCCGGTCGTGGTGCAGGTGCTCGAAGGCGAGAACGCGATCGCGAAATACCGCGATGTGATGGGCGCGACCGATCCGTCGAAGGCGGCGGCCGGAACCATCCGCAAGGTTCACGCCAAGTCGATCGGCGAGAACTCGGTGCACGGTTCCGACGCTCCGGAGACCGCGGCGCAGGAAATCGCCCAGTTTTTCGCCGGAAACGAGATCGTCGGCTGATCTGCAATTCTGCAATGCGACCCGAGGCCGCTGCCTGTGACCGCTGGTCACAGCCGGCCTCGGCCCTGTAGATTGTCGCGTCCTGCGAGGGGTCGCAGGCGGGGAGACGCCGCCAGACGATAGGCGGATTCAACTAAGGGGAGAGCAGTGGATTTTCTGTGGCAGGACATGACGAACGCCGCGTTCTGGATCGCGGCGGCTCAGATCATCGGCGTTAACATCATCCTTTCCGGCGACAACGCTGTCGTCATCGCGATGGCGTGCATGACCTTGCCGCCGCGCCAGCGGCTGTGGGGCATGATCCTCGGCGCGGGCGTCGCGGTGCTTCTGCGCGTGGTCTTCACGCTCGTGGTCGCGCAGGCGATGGCCTATCCGTACCTCAAGCTCGTCGGCGGCGTGCTGCTGCTGTGGGTCGCCTATAAGCTGGTGACCGAAGACGCCGATGGCGACGGCGAACACCAATCGGGGGACAACCTCTGGCGCGCGGTGCGCATCGTCGCCATCGCCGACATCGTCATGAGCCTCGACAACGTCATCGCGATCGCGGCCTCGGCCGAAATCGCGGCGGCGCGCGTCGACCTCGCCCACGCGGCGGCCATCAAGGCGACGCTGATCATCTTCGGTCTTGCGACCAGCGTTCCGCTGATCGTGGCCGGCAGCGCGATCCTGATGGCGCTGCTCGAGCGCTTCCGCATCCTGGTCTGGGCCGGCGGTGCGCTGCTCGGCTGGGTGGCCGGTGACATCATGGCGACCGATCCGGCGGTGATCGCCAACACCAGCACCAGTTTGCAGCACACGCTGCACACCTGGGGCGGGCCGGTCGGCGCGCTGTTGGTGCTGGCGTTGGGCTACTTCACGGTCAAGAAGCACCGTGCGCTGCAACTCGACGAGATCCTGGCCGGCGTCGGCCTCGTGATCTGGATCGCGGTCGATCGGATCTCCGAGACTATGTTCGGAACCGACATGGTCAAGGTCTGGTCGGTGCGCGGCGGGCTGCTGGTTTTCCTGATCGCGGCCTACATGATCGCGCGCAGCCGAAACCAGGCTTCGGTCGCCGAGAAGGCCTAAAGCGCACTTATCCAGCCTTCCAAGGACAAATGCATAACGCCGGGGTATCATCCCCGGCGTTATGAATCAGCACGTCCGGCCAGACGCGAAAGACGCCTCCCGGCAGCCCGTGAGGATCGGGGCGACGGCGTGTCCGCACGATTGCCCGTCGACCTGCGCGCTCGAGGTCGATGTGCTCGACGAGCGCACCATCGGACGCGTGCGCGGCGCGCCGGACAATCTCTACACATCGGGGGTCATCTGCGCGAAGGTCGCGCGCTACGCTGAGCGCATCCATCATCCGGACCGTCTGACGCGCCCGCTCATCCGTAAGGGCGGGAAGGGGAGCGGCGAATTCCAGACCGCGTCGTGGGACGCGGCGCTCGATCTCGTCGCCGAGAAATTCCTTATCGCCGAAGCGCGCTATCGGCCGGAAACCGTCTGGCCTTATCAATACGCCGGCACCATGGGCCTCGTGATGCGCGACGGCATCCATCGCCTGCGTCACGCCAAGAAATATTCCGGCTTCCACTCCACCATTTGCGTCAACGCGGCCTACACCGGCTTCGCCGCCGGCACCGGCAAGATCGCCGGCAGCGATCCGCGCGAGATGGCGAAGTCTGATCTGATCGTGATCTGGGGCACCAATCCGGTGAACACCCAGGTCAACGTGATGACGCACGCGACGCGCGCGCGCAAAGAGCGCGGCGCCAAGATCATCGCGGTCGACATCTATCAGAACGGCACGATGGCGCAGGCCGATCTGCCGGTGCTGGTGAAGCCCGGCACCGATGCCGCGCTCGCCTGCGCGGTGATGCATTGCTTGTTCCGCGACGGCAGGGCGGACTGGGACTATCTCGACAAGTACACTGACGCGCCGCGCGAGCTTGAAGCGCATGTGAAGACGCGCAATCCGAAGTGGGCCGAGGCGATCACCGGCTGTCCGGCCGAGACCATCGAGGAGATGGCGCGGCTGATCGGCGCGACCAAGCGCTCGTTCTTCCGTTTGGGTTACGGTTTCGCGCGTTCGCGCAACGGCCCGGTGTCGATGCACGCGGCGTCGTGCATTCCGGCGGTGACGGGCGCGTGGCTGCACGAGGGCGGCGGCGCGTTCCACAACAACGCCGACATCTACCACTGGAACAAGTCGATGATCGAAGGTCAGGACGTGCGGGACGCTTCCGTCCGCATGCTCGACCAGTCGCGCATCGGCGCGATCCTCTGCGGCGACCAGGACGCACTAACGGGTGGACCTCCGGTCACCGCGATGCTGATCCAGAACACTAATCCGGTTTCGGTCTGTCCGGACCAGGAGCTGGTCAAGCGCGGATTCGCGCGCGACGACCTGTTCGTCTGCGTGCACGAGCAATTCATGACCGAGACGGCGAAGGTCGCCGACGTCGTGCTGCCCGCGACCATGTTCATGGAGCACGACGACGTCTATCAGGCCGGCGGCAGCCAATACATCCTGCTCGGCCCGAAGTTGATCGAGCCGCCGGGCGAGTGCCGTTCGAACCACGAGGTGATTTGCGCGCTGGCGAAGCGCCTCGGGGTGGAGCACGCGGGTTTCGACATGACACCGCGTGAGCTGATCGACCACACGTTGCAGAAGTCGGGGTGGGGCACGCTCGAGCGTCTTGAGCGCGATAAATGGATCGACTGCCAGCCGGACTTCGAGACCGCGCACTACATCAACGGCTTCAACTGGCCGGACAAGAAATTCCGCTTCAAGCCTGACTGGCCGAATGTGCCGTTCAGGAGCCCGACGCGTTCGGGCCCGATCGAGCAGATGCCGAAATTGCCGGACTACTGGACCATCATCGAGGTGGCGGACGAGGCGCATCCGTTCCGTCTTGCGACGTCGCCCGCGCGCGCGTTCCTCAACTCGACCTTCAACGAGACGCCGACCTCGGTGAAGAACGAGAAGCGGCCCACGGTGATGATCCATCCGGACGACGCCGCGCGTCTCTCGATTGCGGACGGCGCGGCGGTGATCGTTGGCAATGCGCGTGGGCAGGTGCATCTGCACGCCCGCGTGTTCGACGGCGTGCGAACGGGTGTGCTGATCGCGGAGTCGATCTGGCCGAACGAGGCTTACCCGGACGGGAAGGGCATCAACACGCTCACCGGCGCGGACTCGATTGCGCCCTACGGCGGCGCCGCGTTCCACGACAATAAAGTGTGGATTAGGGTGGTCTGATCAGCCGCGCCTTTACCAGCGAACCTCGACGCCCGCCGTTCCCGTGTGCGACGTAAAGTTCCCGCGGAAGCGGCCATCGTACACGGTATAAAGCCGCGCCATCTGCGTGATCTTCACCGAGGCCATCGCGCCGGCGTCCGCCCCATAATTGCTTTCCCGCACGCCGTTGATCAGTCGCGGCGCGCTGCCGCCGGTGGTGTTGTCGATGTTGAGCGCGCCGATGTTCTGCACCACGTTGTCGACGAACCGTCCATAGACCGCGACATCGAACAGCTTGCGATCCGCGAGCCACGAATGCCCGATCTCCGCGCCCGCTGTCACGCGCGCGCGCGTGGTCGCGACGCTGCCCGCTGTCACGGCATTCGCGGTGCCGGTCTCGGTGAAGGCGCCGGTCTGCGTATAGGTCCAGTCGGCGCCGACCCTCGGCACGATGCGCGAGTTGTTCGGCAGCGCGATGTAGTAGCTTGCCTCGCCGAGCAGGCCATACAGCTTCGCGCCGTAGTCGGCTCTGATCTCGCCGGTGCCGTCGGAGCGGCTGGAGTGCACGCGGCCCGAGCCGAAGACGAACGCGCCGCCGAAGATCCAGTTGCCGGTTTCGTAGGCGCCGTTCACGCCCACTTGCGTCAGGTCGATGCGGCCGCTCTGCGGGAACCCGGTGATGTCGACCTTGGTGCTGCTTTGATCGACGGAGAGGCCGAGCGTCCAGCCCGGCGCGACGGTTGCCGCGATCCCCGCGATGCCGCCCCATGTGCGGCGCTTGTCGCCGGAGAAGTCTCCCTGCGCGCTCGTGCGCGCGGCGACACCATAGCCCTCGAGCCACGCGCGATAGCGCTCCGCCGGTTCGTCGGCGCCGCCGCCTTGCGGATTGTTGTTGGCGCTCGCCGCGGTCCGGTACGAAGAGATCGCGTTGAAGCGTTGCAGGAACTGGCTGCCGAGATCGGTGATGGTGCTCGACGCGGAGAGATTCGGATTCCCGCTCGAAGCCGCGGGAGGCGTCGGAGAGGGAGGAGGTCCGCAAGAGAACGAGCACTGCGCGGCGGCCTGTTCCGCGAACGCGGCGCCGAGCACAACAATCGTGGCAATCAGAATCGCAAAACGCGTGAACGTGCGGCGGAACCCGCCGCGCTGCCCGTCTTCTCCGCGATCTGAACTCGATACCACGTGCCGCCCGTTTTTCTTTTGAACTGGTATTGCAACCGGTCAGGGTTAAGTCATTGACACCAAAACTATCTCGATTGTTGCGGATTCTACCTTGCGGTCAACGGTGAGATTGAAATCGTTCACCGCTTGTGACTTTCGCGACACAAATGGCGCGCTATTTGGCAACCGTCACAATATGGCAGCCATCCTTGCGCCGTATTTTTGCTTCCTTCTGACCCGGCATACGGATTTTGGCCGTTCCGGCCCGTGCGCGCTTCGGCGTGATCGCTTCGGATCTTCAACCAAGTCCTGGATGTGGCGCGGGGTGCGGCTGCATGAGCCCGCGTCGAACTTACACTCGATGAGACTAGGAGACGACGATGCAAAAAGGCACCGTCAAATGGTTCAATCCGACGAAGGGTTACGGGTTCATCAAGCCTAACGGTTCCGACAAGGATGTGTTCGTTCACATCTCGGCAGTCGAGCGTGCCGGGCTCAGCACCCTCAATGAAGGCCAGAGCGTCGAGTACGAACTTGTGACTGGACGTAACGGCAAGGCCTCCGCCGAAAATCTCAAGGTGGGATAACGGCAAAAGCCTGCGGGTGAATTCCCGTAACCCCCGGTTAGCGCCGGGGGTTTTTATTTGTGCTTACGCGTCGCTGATCTGCACGCCCTTCGGCTGCGCGACGCCATCGATGATGCAGATGCCGCCCGCGATACGGACGCGGTCTTCTGCGACGAGCTTCAGCGACAGCGGATAAATCCGGTGCTCGATCTTGAGCACGCGCGCGGCAAGCGCGGCCTCGGTGTCGCCTTGCAGCACCGGCACCGAGCCTTGCGCGATGATCGGCCCGGAATCCATTTCCGGCACCACGAAGTGAACCGTCGCGCCGTGCACCGTGGCGCCTTCCGCCAGCGCCCGCGCGTGGGTGTCGAGGCCCTTGAAGGCGGGGAGCAGAGCAGGGTGAATGTTGATCATCCGCCCATCCCACTGCGACACGAACCACGATGTCAGCAGCCGCATGAAGCCCGCGAGCGCGACGATCTCAATGTTTTGCTTCTCAAGCTCCGCTTGCAGCGCGCGCTCGAACGCCTCGCGGTTCTTGCCGAATGGTTTGTGATCGACGACCGCGGTTGGGATGCGCTGTGCTTGTGCGTACTCGAGGCCCTTCGCCTGCGGATCGTTGGAGATGACGACCGCGATCTCGGCTGGATAGTCGGCGGCTTTGGCGGCCTCGATCAGCGCCACCATGTTGGAGCCGCGGCCTGAGATGAGAACGGCTGCGCGCTTGCGAGCCATCTTGGCCTAGATGTCCAGATTGCCGGTGTAGCTGACCTGCGGCTTGCCGGCCGGGATGCGGATGACTTCGCCGAGGATCATCACGGTCTCGCCTTCGCGCCGCAGAATGCGCGCGATTGCGTTGGCCGCGCGCGGCTCGACGATCGCGATCATGCCGACGCCGCAGTTGAACGTGCGCAGCATCTCGCTCTCGGCGATGTTCCCCGTCTTGGCCAGCCACTTGAAGATCGGCAGGACGGGCACGCGCGCGAGATCGAGCCGCACGCCCATGCCCTTGGTCAGCACCCGCGGGATGTTGTCGGGGAAGCCGCCGCCGGTGATGTGGACCAGCGCCTTCACCGCCTTGGTCTCGCGGATCGCGGCGAGGCACGACTTCACATAGATGCGCGTCGGCGTGAGCGCGGCCTTGCCGAGCTTCTGCTTCTTGTCGAAGGGGGCGGGTGCGCTCCACTTCAGCTTCGCCTTCTCGACCACCTTGCGGACGAGCGAGTAGCCGTTCGAATGCGCGCCCGAGGACGCGATGCCGAGCACCACGTCGCCGGCGCGAAGGTCCGTGCGCGGCAGGATCATGTTGCGCTCGACGGCACCCACCGCGAAGCCCGCGAGATCGTAGTCGTTGCCGTGATAGACGCCGGGCATCTCCGCGGTCTCGCCGCCGACCAGCGCGCAGTTCGCCTGCTTGCAGCCTTCGGCGACGCCTTTGACCACCGCCGCGCCGAGCTTGGGATCGAGCTTTCCACAGGCGAAGTAGTCCAGGAACATGAGCGGTTCCGCGCCCTGGACCACGAGATCGTTGACCGACATCGCCACGAGGTCGATGCCGATGGTGTCGTGGATGCCGGTCTCGATCGCAATCTTGACCTTGGTCCCGACGCCGTCGGTCGCGGCCACCAGGACCGGGTCCTTGAAGCCCGCGCGCTTGAGGTCGAACAGGCCGCCGAACCCGCCGATTTCGGCATCGGCGCCCGGCCGCGCGGTCGCCTTCACCAGCGGTTTGATCAGATCGACCATGCGGTTTCCGGCGTCGATATCGACGCCCGATTCCGCATACGTGAGGCCCTTTTTCGCCATGTGTCCTTGCCCAATGGTCCGTGCGTACGTGGAAATCGAAACGTGTGCAATGGCCGGGCGGCCGATATACTCAGGGACTATCGCAACGCGCCGGGGGTGGCGCGGTCGCGACTCCGCCGGGGGTAGGTTCTTTGAGCATTCCAAATCTGATTACGCTGGCGCGCATCCTTTTGGTGCCGGTGGTTGTGTGGGCCATTGCCACAGGCGCAATGCACGTGGCGTTCCTGCTGTTCCTGGTGGCCGCGATCAGCGACGGGGTGGACGGCTTCCTCGCCAAGCGCTTCGACATGAAGACCGACCTTGGGGCCTACCTCGACCCCCTGGCCGACAAGGTGATGATCGTCTCGATCTACGTGACGCTCGCCTCGACCGGAACCATCCCGCTGTGGATCGTCATTCTCGTAGTGTCCCGCGACATCATGATCGTCGGCGCGATCATCCTGTCCTGGCTGGTCGGCAACCCGATCGCGATCAAGCCGCATATGGTTTCGAAGGTGAATACGGCGGCGCAAATTGTCTATGCCGCGCTGGTGCTTGCCCTCTACGGCTACGGATTTGACGCCGAGCCGCTGTTGACACTGGTGATGGTCCTGGTGGCCGTCTTGACCTTGCTTTCGGTGGCCTTCTATGTCGCCGACTGGGTGCGGCACATGAACTCGGCAGAGGCCGGGCGCTGACGCCGCACGCCGATTTGTACGGTGTGCCCCAAAGAGTGCGCCCCATGAGTGTGCTGTGAGCTTCCAGCGGCAGGTCTTGTTCTGGGGCGTGGCCCTCGCGCTCCTCGTGGGCGTGCTGTGGCTGCTTTCCGAAATCCTGTTGCCGTTCGTGGCGGGCATGGCGCTCGCCTACCTGCTCGATCCGGTGGCGCGGCGGCTGGAGCGGCTCGGCATGAATCGGACGCTTGCGGCTTCGTTCATTCTGGTGCTGGCGGTCGCGGCAATCGTCCTGCTTGCGATCCTGCTCGCGCCGATCCTGGCCGCGCAGCTTGCCTCGTTGATGGAAAATCTGCCGCGTTACGTCACCAAGTTGCAGACGATTGTGGCCGATCCCAACCAGACGTGGCTCACCAAGATCATCGGCAGCAAATTGCCCGACGCCGGCAAGTCGGTGGGCGAACTGGTGTCGCAGGGCGCAGGCTGGATCGCGAGGTTCCTCGCGTCCGTCTGGTCCGGCGGCAAGGCGCTGTTCTCGATCGTCTCGCTGCTCGTCATCACGCCGGTCGTCGCGTTCTACCTGCTGTGCGATTGGGACCGCGTCGTCGCCACGGTGGATAGCTGGATTCCGCTGCACCACCGCGAGACCGTGCATGGGCTCGTGCGCGAGATGGATGTGGCCATCGCCGCCTTCGTGCGCGGACAAGCCGGTATCTGCCTGACGATGGGCGTGTTCTACGCGCTCTGCCTGTCGCTGATCGGAATTCAGTTCGGCTTCGTGATCGGCTTCATCGCGGGCCTGATCGGCTTCATTCCATACGTTGGCGCGCTCACTGGTCTGCTGATCGGTTGCCTCGTCGCGGCCGCGCAATTCTGGCCGGAGTGGACGCCGCTGGCGCTGGTGATCGCGACATTCGCCGCAGGCAACGTGATCGAGAACTATTTTCTGGCGCCGAAGCTCGTCGGCGAGAAGGTCGGGCTGCATCCGGTGTGGCTGATGTTCGCGCTGATCGCCTTCGGCTACCTGTTCGGCTTCGTCGGATTGCTGGTCGCGGTGCCGGTGTCCGCCGCCATCGGCGTCCTGCTGCGCTTTGCGCTCCGGCAATATCGCGCGAGTCCGATCTACACCGGCGAGGTGCGCTGACATGGCGGGGACAGACGCCATGCCTTACATCCCGCCGCGTCAGCTCGCGCTGACGCTCGGCCACACCGAGAGCTTCGCGCGCGAGGATTTCCTCACCGGTCCCTCGAACCAGGACGCGCTCGCGCTGGTTGAACGCTGGCCGGACTGGCCCGCACGCACGGTGCTGCTGCTCGGGCCGCAGGATTCCGGCAAGAGCCATCTCGCGTCGATCTGGGCGCAGGCGGCGGGCGCGCGCTTTGCGGCGGCGAGGGCGCTCCAGAGCGCGGACCTGCCCACGGAACTCGCGACCGGGGCGCTGGTCGTCGAGGATCTGGCGGAAGGGCAGTTCGATGAACGCGCGCTCTTCCATCTTCTTAATCTGGCGCGCGAGGAAGACGCAGATCTGCTGATCACGGCGCGTTCTCAGCCGACGATGTGGCAGATCAAGGTGCTCGATCTCGCGTCGCGGTTGCGCGCGCTGCCGGCCGTGACGCTATCCCCGCCGGATGACGCGCTTTTGCGGGCCGTGATCGTGAAGCTGTTCGCGGATCGCCAGCTTGCGGTCGAGGAAGGCCTGATCAGCTACCTCGCGAGCCGGATTGAGCGTTCCTTCGCCGCTGCTCGCGCGGCGGTGGACGCCCTCGACAGGGAGGCCTTGCGCCTCAAAAGGCCCGTAACCCGCGCTCTGGCCGGGGAATTGTTTCGCGAGCCCTGACACGCCACCTTAATGTTGCGCTGCTAGCCTTCGCTTGACCCGCTCTGGCGGCCGGCGCCTCATGTCATGAGGCCGTCACGAAGGTCGGCCAAGGTCTTTGGCGTCACATAACCTTCATAAATCACATGGCCGAACCCGCTCAATCCCTTGTTCTTGCAGATGAAAGACCTGCTGTTAAAGCGGCGGATGAAGCTGCGCGGGCGGGTGAGACACCGCCAGACCTGACCGAGAGTCCGGAGCGCTTCATCAACCGGGAGCTGTCTTGGCTCCATTTCAACCGGCGCGTCCTGGAGGAATCCTCCAACGAGGGCCATCCGCTACTGGAACGGCTGCGGTTCCTGTCGATTTCCGCCAATAACCTCGACGAATTCTTCATGGTTCGCGTCGCCGGCCTCAAGGGCCAGGTGCGCGAAGGCATTGCTACTCCGAGCCCGGATGGGCTGACACCGAATGAGCAATTGGCCCGCATCGGCGAGGCGGTCGCGGCGCTGGCGAGCGACCAGCAGAAGCAGTGGCTCAACCTGCGGGCCGCGCTGGTTGAGAAGGGGCTTGTCCTTGTCGACGGCGGTGACGTCACCAAGCAGGAGAAAGCCTGGCTCGACGATTATTTCCTCGGCCACATCTTTCCGGTGCTCACGCCGCTCGCGGTCGATCCCGCACACCCGTTTCCGTTCATCCCGAACCTCGGCTTCACCATCGCGCTGAGCCTGGCCCGTGTCAGCGATGGCAAGATGATGAACGCGCTGATCCGCGTGCCAAACAAGATCGAGCGCTTCATCTCGCTGCCGCAGGGCAGCGATCCGACCGTCACGCGCTTCGTCACGCTGGAACAGGCGACCGGCCTGTTCATTGGGCGATTGTTCCCAGGCTACACCGTGAAGGGCCAGGGCGCGTTCCGCGTCGTCCGCGACTCCGAAGTGGAAGTCGAGGAAGAGGCGGAGGATCTGGTGCGGCTGTTCGAGACCGCATTGAAGCGCCGCCGCCGCGGATCGGTGATCCGGCTTGAGCTGGAAGCGGCTGCGCCCGCCGAGCTGAAGCGTTTCGTGCAGCGCGCCATGGGCGCCGCTGACGATGAAGTGTTCCTGGTCGACGGCGTGCTGGCATTGAACGATCTCAACCAGATCGTCAGCTTCGACCGGCCGGATTTGAAGTTCGTGCCGTACAATCCGCGCTTTCCCGAGCGCGTTCGCGACCACGGCGGCGATATTTTCGCCGCGATCCGGCAGAAGGATCTGATTGTCCACCATCCGTATGAATCGTTCGACGTGGTGGTGCAGTTCCTGCAACAGGCCGCGCGCGATCCGAACGTCGTCGCGATCAAGCAAACACTTTACCGCACCTCGGCGGAATCGCCGATCGTCAAGCAACTCGTTGAGGCGGCGGAGGCCGGCAAGTCGGTCACGGCGCTGATTGAGCTCAAAGCCCGCTTCGACGAAGAGGCCAACATCCGCTGGGCGCGCGATCTCGAGCGCGCCGGCGTGCAGGTGGTGTTCGGCTTCCTTGAATTGAAAACCCACGCCAAGCTGTCGATGGTGGTGCGGCGCGAGGGCGGGGCGCTCTCGACCTACGTTCACGTCGGCACCGGCAACTATCATCCAGTGACGGCGCGCATCTACACCGACCTGTCGTTCTTCACCGCAGACCCGGTGATCGCGCGCGACGTCGGCCGCATCTTCAATTTCGTGACCGGCTACGCGGAACCTGCCGAGCTTGAGAAGATGGCCGTCTCCCCAGTCAACCTGCGCGCCCGCATCTGCGAGCACATCAAGCAGGAGATCGCCCACGCCAAGGCCGGACGTCCGGCCGCTATCTGGATGAAGGATAACTCAATCGTCGATCCCGAGATCATCGATATGCTCTACGACGCGTCGCGGGCCGGTGTGCAGGTCGATCTTGTGGTCCGCGGCATCTGCTGCTTGCGGCCCGGGCTCAAGGGCCTGTCCGAGAACATCCGGGTGAAATCGATCATCGGCCGCTTCCTGGAGCACAGCCGCGTCTATTGCTTCGGCGCCGGTCATGGACTGCCGCATGCCAAGGCTGCGGTCTATATCTCCTCCGCCGACATGATGCCGCGCAATCTGGACCGCCGGGTCGAGGCTCTGTGCCCGATCGGCAATCCGACGGTGCACGAGCAGGTGCTCAACCAGATCATGGTCGCAAACTTCAAGGACAACGAACAAAGCTGGAAATTGCTGCCGGATGGCTCATCCGAGCGAATTAAGGCAGCCGATGGCGAAGAGCCCTTTAATGCGCATAAGTACTTCATGACCAACCCAAGTCTGTCGGGCCGTGGTAAATCCCTGAAGGAATCGTCGCCCCGTAGCCTTACTCGCCGGTCAGAGCGTGCTTCAGCGCAGTCCGAAAGCTAAAGTTCCCGCGCAAGGCCGTCTCGACTACGGCCCGCCGATCGGCGTCATCGACATCGGTTCGAACTCGGTCCGTCTCGTCGTCTACGAGGGCGTGACGCGAAGCCCGACGCCGCTGTTCAACGAAAAGACCATGGCCGGTCTCGGCCGCGAGGTGCAGACCAAAGGCTTGATGCCTGCGGATGCGGTCGAGAAGGCGCTGGACGCACTCCGGCGCTTTCGCGCGCTGTGCGACACCATGCGGGTCGAGAAGCTATGGGTGCTGGCGACGGCGGCCTGCCGTGACGCCAAGAACGGCCGCGAATTTATCGCCACAGCGCAGAAGATTTGCCGCGCCAAGATCGACGTGATCTCCGGTCCTCGTGAGGCGGAACTGACCGCGCTCGGGGTGGTGTCGGGCTTCCACCGGCCGGACGGAATCGTCGGCGATCTCGGCGGCGGCTCGCTCGAACTGATCGACGTGCACGGCCATCGCCTGAAAGCCGGTATCACGCTGCCGCTTGGCGGCCTCGCGTTGCAAGATCGTTCGAGCCGCTCGATCAAAAAGGCCGAGAAGCTGGTCGAGAACGCGTTCTCCAACGCGCCGCTTTTGAAGGGCGGCAAGGGCCGCGCGTTCTACGCGGTCGGCGGCACGTGGCGTTCGCTGGCGCGGCTGCATATGGCGCAGACCGGTTATCCGCTGCATGTGATGCACGGCTACGTCATCAAGGCGAAAGAGGCGCTGGAGTTCTCCAAGCTGGTGCGCCGGGTGAACCCTGAAGCTCTCCTGCAAATCGATACAGTGGCCTCTGGACGCCGTCCGCTGCTGCCTTACGCGGCTCTGGTGCTCGAACAGATCATCGAACGTGCGAAGCCGTCGGATATCGTGTTCTCCGCGCTCGGCGTGCGCGAAGGGCTGCTGTTCTCGCAGCTCGATAGTGAAGAACGCAGAGAAGACGCGCTGCTCGCTGCGTCGCGCGATCTCAATCGCTTACGTTCGCGCTCGCCGCAGCATGGCGAAGAGCTGATCGATTGGACCGACCGGTTCATGTCCTCGTCGGGTATCGACGAGAGCCCGGAAGAGAAGCGATTGCGTCATGCGGCGTGTCTGCTGGCTGACATCGGCTGGCGCGCCCATCCGGACTATCGCGGCGAGCAGACGCTGAACGTCATCGCGCACGCAGGATTCGTGGGCATCGATCATCCCGGCCGTGCGTTCCTGGCGCTCGCCGTATTCTTCCGCCATGTCGGTATCCTGCACGACGAAGATCTGTCGCCGCGCATTCGCGAACTGGCTTCGACGCGGATGCTCGACCATGCCCGCGTGCTGGGCGCCGCGTTCCGCGTCGCCTATCTCGTGTCGGCGTCAATGCCCAACGTTCTGCCGCGTGCACCGCTGAAGGTCGAACGACACAAGCTCGTGCTGCGGCTGCAAGGCGATTGCGCGGCGCTCGCCGGCGAGCGGCTCACCTCGCGGCTCAAGCATCTGGCGCGGCTGGTCGGCCGTGAACCCGCGATCCTCTGCTAGTTTCAACGCGATTGCGCGGTGCTAGGCTTCCGGCAAAACAAGGCTGGGGAGGCCGCTCATGCGCGCGTTTGTGGTTTTGCTGTTGTTGCTGTTGGTCGCGCCGGCAAAGGCGGACGAGAAGTCTGAGGTCGTCGGCGTCTGGAAGCTGGTCTCGGTCATGTACGAGGACCAGGAGACCAAGCAGATGACGCCGGTGCTGGGCGACGCCCCGCGCGGCTATCAGATCGCGACCGCTGACGGCCGCTGGCTGGCCCTGGTGACGGCGAACGGTCGCCCCGTGCCCAAGACCGACGAGGAACGGCTGCAGGCCTTTCGCTCCATGATCTCCTATTCGGGACGGTATCGCGTGGAGGGCAACAAGGTCACGACCAAGGTCGAAGTGGCCTGGAATGAGGCTTGGGTCGGCGGCGAACAGGTCCGGTTTCTGCGGTTCGAGGGCGACAAGCTGCACATCGAAAGCCCGCCGATGCCGCATCCGAACGTCAACAACCGGGTGGTCCGCGTGATCGTCACATGGCAACGGGATAAGTAGGCCGGTAAGGATGCTGAAATTTTCGGCGCTGCCGTGCGCCAAGTGCGGAACCGTTTGCCGCGTCCCCGGGTTATAAGTTTCGGGTTAGCAGGTCCTCTCGGTGCGGGATTGTCTCGTGGACCGGATCGCCGGCGTTCCTTTGGCGCAGTGGAGCTTACCCGCGATCATCGCGGGTGCGTTTGGCGCAGCTTTCGTTGTCGCGTCCGGTGCGTTCTTTGTTGAAACGCTGTTTCAAACACCACCCCCGGCCTATGTCCCGATCGCTGTAGAGACGACCGGCGGCGCGCCCGCGCGCGACAAACCAGAGCCTGCGACGGCTCAGCCGAAGCCTGCCGAGATGGCAGCCTCTGCCGATTGTCAGACTCAGACATGGCCCCACATCGCGCGGCCGTGCCTTTCGAACGAGCAGCAGGGCACACGCGGCGTCCGCATGATCACGACGGACAAGCTGGCGGAGCCAGCCATCAGTGTTATCGAGAAGCCGCCCGCAAACGTAATCCACCAGATGGCTCCGCCGCCCGCCACCCGACAGCGCGCATCGCTGTTTGCGGTGAGCACCGCTGCGCCGCTGCTGTCCGGGCCGGCGTTGAGCGCGATCGCTTTCGCCGGCCGGTTTGAAGGGACGCCCGCGACGGAAAAGTTCGAGCTTGCGGCGGCTCCAGCGGCCGCGCCGCAACCTGAGCAGGACGAGGCCAAAGCTGAAAAGCCTGTCGTTCAGAAGAAGGTTGCGGCCAACAAGCCCGTCAAGCAGAAGCGCAGGCACCAGCTCGCCCATGCCAAATCGAAGAGCAGATCCGTTGCGGCGACGAGCCGCCCGGACAACGCTGCCAGCAGCAGCTTCAGCAGCACCCAGAGCGGCTTCCCGAGCCGGGGTCCGTTCGGCGCGCTGTTCGGAAACTAGGGGCGATTTTCGGTCGTCACGACGCGGCCGCGCTGGATCGACAGCGACAGCTTGCCGTGTTTGAGGTCGAGCGCTTTTTCGCCGAACAATTCGCGCCGCCAGCCCTTAAGCGCTGCAACGTCGGCATTGTCGTCGGCTGCGATCCGGTCGAGGTCGTCCACAGTCGCGATCACCTTGGCGGCGACGCCGTTGCTTTCCGATGTCATCCGCAGCAAAACCTTCAAAAGCTCGACGGTGGCCGAGCCGTTTGGCGCCGGCTTGTGCCGATCGAGACGCGGCAGATCCTTCGGATCGCGCGCAAGCCCGCGCTGGACCGCGCTCAAAATCCCTTCGCCCCATTTAGAGCGCTCAAAGCCCTTCGGCAGCGAACGAAGTCCTGCGAGCTTTTCCGCGGTGGTCGGCGCCTGCACTGCAATGTCGCCCACGGTCTCGTCTTTCAGAACGCGCGAGCGCGGCACGTCGCGGGTCTGCGCCTCGCGCTCACGCCACGCCGCGACTTCGATGAGCACCGCGAGCTCCTTCGGCTTGCGCACGCGTGTCTTGAGCCGCATCCAGGCGCGTTCGGGTTCGGCGCGATAGGTGTCCGGAGAGGTCAGGATCTCCATCTCGTCGTCCATCCAGTCGGTGCGGCCGCGGCGGCCGAGATCGGCGACAAGATTGAGATAGACATCGCGCAGGTGCGTCACGTCGGAGATGGCGTAGCTCATCTGCGCCGGCGCGAGCGGGCGGCGGCTCCAGTCGGTGAAGCGGTTCGACTTGTCGATCGAGTCGCCCGTGATGCGCTGGACGAGCTGGTCGTAGGAGATCGAGTCGCCGTAGCCGAGGACCATCGCTGCCACTTGGCTGTCGAACAGCGGATGCGGGATCTGCTCCGCGCGATGCCAGCAGATTTCGATGTCCTGCCGCGCCGCGTGGAAGACCTTCAGAATGTGCTCATTCGCCATCAGGTCAAAGAACGGCTTGAGATCGATGCCTGGTGCGAGCGCGTCGACGACGACGGCCTCGTCGGGACTCGCCATCTGAGCGACGCAGAGCAGCGGGTAGTAAGTGGTCTCGCGCAGGAACTCGGTGTCGACAGTGACGAACGGATGTTTGGCGATCCGCTCGCAGGCGGCGGCCAGCTCGCTCGTGGTGGTGATCAGATTGGTGGTCGAATTCATGCGGGCTTCATATAGGAATTGCGAGGGAATGTCGTCACTTGGTCGTCATTTGCGCGCGGGTTTCTGCATGCCTCGAATGGGCGGCATGTGGAGGAACGGCCAGGGCGAGGGGAAGGGGCCGACCGGAACCTCGATCAGGGTCGGACCGTCGCGCCGCGCGAAGGCGCGCAGGAGCGCGCCGCGCAGCTCCTGCGGGGTGCGGACGCGCTCTGCCGCAGCACCGAAGCTATCCGCGAATTTGACGAAATCAGGGTTGGCGAGGTCGCTCGCGATCACCCGGTTGCCGAAGCTCTCCTGCTGGATGCGCCGAACGTTGCCGAAGGCGCCATCGGAGAACACGATGGAGGTGAGCGGAATGCGGTGGCGGACCGCTGTCGCCATCTCGTTCGCCGTGAACATGAAACCGCCGTCGCCCGAGATCGACAGCACGGGCACGTCGCGCCGCGCGTCCTGCGCGCCGAGCGCGGTGGCAAAGCCCCAGCCGAGATTGTCCTGATAGCCGGGCGAGAGGAACGTGCGCGGCTTGTAGACCGGAAAGGCGAGGCGGGCGGCAAAACCGATCTGCGTCACTTCATCGACGAAGATGCCGTCCTCGGGCAGCTCGGCGCGGATCGCCTCAAGCCAGTCGAGTTGCGGGCCGATCGCCTGCATGCGCTTGCGCCAATCATATTGGCGCTCCTGCATCTCGGCCTTGCGCGAGACGCGCTTCGCACTGTGCGCGGGGAGCACGTCGAGCAGGCGTTGCAGGATCGGCTTGGCGTCGCCGATGAGTGCGACCGCGGGTTTGTGCAGGCGGCCGGGTTCGTCCGGGTCTGCATCGATGCGGATGAACGTGAGATCGCGGTCGACGCCCCATTGGCGGAACGGCACCAGCATGCGCGCGCCGATGCCGATCACCACGTCAGCTTCGCCCCACAGATCGCGTGCGAGCGGAACCGTGATGCTCAGCGGGTCGCGGCTGTCGAGGATGCCGCGGCCGCGGCGGTAGCCGTAGACCGGCGCTTGCAGTATGGCGGAGAGGGCGGTGACTTCATCGGAGGCATCCTGCGCACCGCCGCCGCAGATGATGAGCGGACGTTTGGCGGTGCCGAGTTTCTTCGCCGCCTTCCGGATCGCGTCTTCGTCGATCTTTTGCTTTGGCAACGGCAGCGGCGGCTGCAGCATCACGTTGCCCGGTTTGCCCCAGACGTCGATCGAGCATTGCAGTGAAGCGGGGCCGGGGCGTCCTGTCTGCATCGCACGGATCGCTTCGGCGGTGAGCCGTGAGGCTTTCTCCGGCGAACGGATGAGCCGCGAATAATCCACCAGCCGTTCGATCATGCCGGCCTGATCGCGGATCTCGTGCAGATGGCCGAGATGGCGGCCGATGTCGCCTATCGGAATCTCGCCGATCAGCGCCAGCACCGGCGCGTTCATCGAATAGGCGGTGAGGAGCGCAGCGGATGAATTGAGAAAGCCAGGCCCCGGCACCACGGCGTAAGCCTGAGGCTCACCTGTCGCGAGCGCGGCGCCGAGCGCCATATAGGCCGCGCCCTGTTCGTGGCGGGTGTGGACGGTGCGGAGCCGGTCGCCGAACCGGAAGGCCGCTTCGAACAGATGGTCGTTCTGCACGCCCGGCAGCGCGTAGAGCGTTCGGATGTTGTGGGCGAGCATCGTCGCCAGCACGGCGTCGGCCGCCGTCATCGTGGTGGCTGGCGCCGGACCGGACAATGTCTTGCTTTTGGGCTGGCGCTTCTTCGCCATCAGAAATCCAAACTGCGCCGCCCCGGAATTACTTATCAGGCAGCGAATTGATTACAAACATCGTTTTTAACATTTCATCTGTCGAAGCGCCGCCAAAGGTCTTGGCCAGAATGCTGTCGATCTTCCCGCTGCGGTAGATGCGCGACAGCGTGCGGTCCACCAGCAGACGGAATGCGTCGTCGCCGCGCGGCAGCGCGAGCGCGTGCATCTCGTAACTGAAATATTGACGGCCAAGCGTGAAGCCTGGGCGGCCGCCCTCGTAAAGCAGGCCCGCGATGATCGAGCGATCGGCGAAATAAGCGTCGATCTTGTCGTCGGCGAGCATGTCCATGCCGGAGCGGTGGTCGCGCACGACAACGACATTGGCG
Organism: Pseudomonadota bacterium; assembly: GCA_040756555.1. Taxonomy (GTDB): domain Bacteria; phylum Pseudomonadota; class Alphaproteobacteria; order Rhizobiales; family Xanthobacteraceae; genus Z2-YC6860. The sequence goes on from JBFLYS010000014.1 coordinate 61,401, forward strand.
TTGATGCGAAGATCGGCGAGCGACTGGCGCAGTGTCGTCTCGGTGGTGGTGCCGCCGAGCACGCCGATGCGCTTGCCGGAGAAATCCTCGTAGCGCTGAACCGGCTTATTGGTGCGATAGAGCACGCTTGCGCCGTCGAGGAAGGTCGGCAACGAGAAATCGACCATCTCGCGGCGCGCGAGTGTGATCGTGCTCGGATCGCAAAGCAGATCGACCTTGCCGTCGCGGACAGACTCGAAGCGCTGGTCGGCGGGCACCAGCACGAACTCGATCTTGATCGCGCTGCCGATCGTCTGGATCACGGCGGTTGCCATCTCCTTGCAGAGATCGACTGCATAGCCCGCGGGCTCGCCCTTGTCGGTGCGGTAGGAGTGCGGCTTGGCGTCGGCCCGGTAGCCGAGCTTGATCGTCCGGCTTTCGCGGACCCGGTCGAGCGTGCCGGCGTCCGCCGTCTGCGCGATCAGGACAAGACAGCCGGCGAGGGCCAGCAGGCGGCGCATTCGCGAATCTCCTTAACAAAATCCGACGTCGTTGGTTGCAGTCTGAAATCAAACTGCCAAGGCCGCAATGCCGGAGCGCAAATGCCGCCAAATGGCCATTTTACGGGCCTTTTGACTGGTGTTGCCTTGACAAATCGGGTCCTGCGTGACCTTGTCCCGCCGCCCGCAAAATGGGCGATTTGGCCCCGAATCTCTCTGGATTTGAGCAGCATGCACCGCTACCGCTCCCATACCTGTGGCGCTCTTCGCGACAGCGACATCGGCCAGGACGTCCGGCTGTCCGGCTGGTGCCATCGCATCCGCGATCATGGCGGCGTGCTCTTCATCGACCTGCGCGACCACTACGGCCTGACGCAGGTGGTGGTGGACCCGGACAGCCCGGCATTCAAGCTCGCTGAGACGCTGCGCTCGGAGTGGGTGGTGCGCGTCGACGGCAAGGTGCGCAAGCGTCCGGCCGGCACCGAGAACGCTGAACTGCCGACCGGGCAGGTCGAGGTCTACTGCAAGGAGATCGAGGTTCTGGGACCTGCGGGCGAACTGCCGATGCCGGTGTTCGGCGATCAGGAATATCCGGAGGAGATCCGGCTCAAGTATCGCTTCCTCGATTTGCGCCGCGACCGGCTGCATCAGAACATCATGAAGCGCGGGGCGATCATCGACTCGATCCGCACGCGGATGAAGAAGCAGGGCTTCTTCGAATTCCAGACGCCGATCCTGACCGCGTCGTCGCCGGAAGGCGCGCGCGACTACCTCGTGCCGTCGCGCATCCATCCCGGCAAGTTCTACGCGCTGCCGCAGGCGCCGCAGCAGTTCAAGCAGCTCACGATGATCTCGGGCTTCGATCGCTACTTCCAAATCGCGCCCTGCTTCCGTGACGAGGACGCACGCGCCGATCGTTCGCCGGGCGAGTTCTATCAGCTCGATATCGAGATGAGCTTCGTCACGCAGGAGGACGTGTTCTCCGCGGTCGAGCCGGTGCTGCGTGGCGTGTTCGAGGAGTTCGGTGGCGGCAAGCCGGTGACGCCGAAGTTCCCGATGATCCCGTATGCCGAGGCGATGCGGAAATACGGCTCGGACAAGCCGGACCTGCGCAATCCGATTATCATGCAGGACGTCTCGGAGATTTTCCGCGGCTCCGGCTTCAAGGTGTTCGCGCGTATTCTCGAAAGCAGCCCGAAGAACCAGGTGTGGGCGATCCCGGCGCCGACCGGCGGCTCGCGTGCGTTCTGCGACCGCATGAACGCCTGGGCGATCAGCGAGGGCCAGCCCGGCCTCGGCTACATCTTCTTCGTCTCGGAGAACGGCCAGACGCTCGGCCGCGGCCCGGTCGCCAACAACCTCGGACCGGAGAAGACCGAGGCATTGCGCGCGCAGTTGGGCCTCAAGGACGGCGACGCGGTGTTCTTCGTCGCGGGCGATCCCGCGACCTTCGTGAAGTTCGCTGGCCCCGCGCGCAACAAGGTCGGCGCGGACCTGAACCTTACGGCCAAGGATCGTTTCGATTTCTGCTGGATCGTCGACTTCCCCATGTTCGAATGGAACGAGGAAGAGAAGAAGATCGATTTCTCGCACAACCCGTTCTCAATGCCGAACATGGGCGTCGATGAATTCCTGAGCCTGAATGGTGACGAGAACGAGAAAATCCTCGGCATCAAGGCGTTCCAGTACGACATCGTCTGCAACGGCGTGGAGCTGTCGTCGGGTGCGATCCGAAACCATCGCCCAGACGTCATGAAGAAGGCCTTCGCCATCGCCGGCTACGGCGAGGACGTGCTGGAGGCGAAGTTCGGCGGCATGCTGCGCGCACTTTCGCTTGGCGCCCCACCGCACGGTGGCATCGCGCCGGGCATCGACCGCATTGTCATGCTCCTCTGCGGCGAGGAGAATCTACGCGAGGTCGTGCTCTATCCGATGAACCAGCGCGCCGAGGACCTGCTGATGGGCGCGCCGTCGGAGGTGACGCCGAAGCAACTGCGCGAACTGCATATCAGGCTCGCGCTGCCGGAGAAGAAGTAGTCCGCGGGCTGCGCTAACGTCTCCGCGGCGACGTTTGCGGAGGCTTCGATGCAGCCTGATGGCATTCTCATCAATCCCGCTTATGTGCGGACGATGGCGGCCTACAACGCCGAGATGAACCGCCGCGTCTACGGCGCGGCAGAGCGGCTGTCCGATGATGTGCGGCGCAAGGACTGCGGCGCGTTCTGGGGGTCGATTCACGGCACGCTGAACCACATCCTCTGGGGCGACCAGATGTGGATGGCGCGCTTCGACAACTGGCCGAAACCCGCGATCGCGCAGAAGCAAAGCCCGACGCTGTTTGCGGATTTCGCCGCGCTTCAGAAGGAGCGGGTGGCCGCGGACGTCAAGATTTCAGACTGGGCGGCGCGGATGAGTGAGGATTGGCTGTCAGCCGATCAAGTTTGGTTTTCGGGCTCGACGCAACGCGAGATGCGGATGGCGCGCGGGCTTCTGGTGACGCATTTCTTCAATCACCAGACGCACCATCGCGGACAGGCGCACGCGCTGATCACGGCGGCGGGAGAGCAGACCGGCGACACCGATCTGTTCTTGGTGATCTGAGTTTCACTTCTCCGGCAGCGGGATAAACTCCTCGGCGTCGCCCGGCACGATGTCGAACTTGCCATTCTTCCATTCAGCCTTCGCCTGGTCGATGCGATCCTTGCGCGAGGAGACGAAGTTCCACCAGATGTGGCGCGGGCCATCCATCGGCTCGCCGCCGACGACGACGAAATGCGAATCCGAGACGGCGCGGATTGTGATTTTGTCGCCGGCCTTGAACACCAGCAAACGCCCACTGCCGAACTTGTCGCCTGCGATGTCGAGTTCGCCGTCGACGATGTAGATCGCGCGCTCCTCGTGATCGGGATCGAGCGGCAGCGTCTTGCCCGCTTTCAGCGTCGCGTCGGCGAAGATCGTTTCGGAGGTCGTCTTGACCGGCGAGCTTTGGCCGTAGAGCGAGCCGACCATCACGCGAACGCTGTTGCCGTTGTCACGGATCAGCGGAAATTCATCGACTCCGTGATGGGCGAAAGCGGCTTCAATTTCTTCTTTCGCGGCCGGGAGTGCGACCCAGCACTGCAAGCCGTGCAGGTTGCTCCCGGTGACGCGGTCATCGAGGCCGGTGCGCTCGGAATGCACGATGCCGCGGCCTGCGGTCATCCAGTTGATCTCGCCGGGCTTGATTGGCACCGCGGTGCCAAGGCTGTCGCGGTGCATGATCTCGCCGTCGAAGAGGTATGAGACGGTGGCGAGCCCGATGTGCGGGTGAGGGCGCACGTCAAGACCATGCCCGACCTTGAACACAGTCGGCCCGAAATGATCGAAAAAGATGAACGGCCCGACCATGCGGGCCTTCGCCGAGGGTAGCGCGCGCCGCACCATGAAATCGTCGCCGAGATCGGCGGTTCGCGGCACGATCACCTGTTTGATCGCGTCGCACTGGAAGGCGTCGCCGGGGACGGGATCTTGGCCGGGGAAGAAGCTCATCGTGCGATCTCCTGAATTTCTTTCACCCAGCTATGGTGTCCGAACGGTCCTTGCAACGTCTCTGAATTGAGCGTTGAATTTATAGGCGTTCTACCAAGCGAAGGCCGTCTCGGCCATCACTTCGCCCCGACGGACATTTCGCGAAGCCGGTCAATGAACCGGCAAGCGGCGATGTTGCCGCGCTGGGGAGGAAGTCGATGACCAACATTCCACGGCGCGCCTTTGTCAAAGGCGCGGCTTTCGGCACGTTCGCCTTCACGGTGGGCGGTGTCACACAGATGTTAACAACCGGGCAGGCGCGCGCAGTCGGTGTGCCGTTCCGCCTGCTTAACGCATCCGAAGGCGAAACGATCGAGGCGCTTGGCGAAACGCTGGTGCCGGGTGCACGCGAAGCCGGCATTTCCCACTTCATCGATCATCAGATCGCGGTGCCTCCGGAACAGGCGTTGCTTCAAGCGCGTATCCTCAACGTGCGCCCGCCGTTCGCGAATTTCTATCGCGCGGCAGTCGGCGCGGTGAACCGGGCGAGCGACAAGCTGAAAGGCAAGCCGTTCGCGCAGCTCTCGGCCGATGAGCAACGCGAGTTCGTAGGTCTCATGCGACAGAACAAGATCGAAGGCTGGCAGGGGCCAGCGGGCGCCTTCGTCTACACCGTGCTTCGTTCGGACGCGGTCGATGTCGTCTACTCGACGGTCGAGGGCTATGAGGCCCTCGGCGTTCCGTACATGGCCCATATCGCTCCAGAGCGGAGGTGGTGACATGGCTACGAATGAAAAGGTCGATGTCGTCATCGTCGGAGCTGGTGCCTCCGGCTCGGTTTATGCCGCAGTCCTCGCGAAAGCCGGCAAGAAGGTCGTCATCTTCGACAACGGGCCGGACTGGCAGTTGCAGGACCTGATCAGCTCTGAGATGTGGGGGCGGCGCATCCGCCCGGCAGGAGCGCCGGTGCTGCTCGATGGCAAGAACCCGTTTGGCTACACCGCGCAGGCGGGATGGGGTGTCGGCGGCGCAGCGCTGCACTACTTCGCCAACTTCCCGCGCTATCTGCCGACCGACTTCAAGATCAAGAGCGAGCACGGCCGCGCCCACGACTGGCCGATCTCCTACGGCGATCTGGCGCCGTTCTATGACAAGGTCGCGGCCGAGATCGGCGTCTCGGGTGATGCCAAGCAAGAAGAGAAGTGGCGGCCCGCGGGTGCGCCCTATCCGATGCCGCCGATGAAGACGTTCCCGAACGGCGAGGTCTGGCTCGAGGCCGCAAAGGCGAATGGCGTGCAATTCGTGCCTGCGGCCGTCGGCATGACCTCGGTCGATTGGAAGGGCCGTCCGGCCTGCATTTACGACGGCTGGTGCGCGCAGGGCTGTCCGACCGGCGCGCTGGCCAATCCGGTGGTGACCTATCTGAACGAGGCGCGCAAAGCCAAGGCCGAAGTGCGTCCGCTCTCCACCGTCACGCGCGTGCTGACCAACCAGGCTGGGACCCGTGCGACCGGCGTCGAATACTACGACGACAAGAGGCAGCGGCAGGTGCAGGAGGCGAGTGTCGTCATCCTCGCGGCGTGGTCGGCGCAGAACCCGCGCATCCTGCTCAACTCGGCGACCGACAAGCACCCGAAGGGGCTCGCAAACAGGAACGAGCTGGTCGGCAAATACATGATGACGCACTCGATTGCGGGCACCTGGGCGCTATTTGATGAGGACATCACCCCGCACATGGGCACGATCGGCGCGCAGTTCATGTCCTATGACCGCTACGCCAAGACGAGCTATCCGGGCGCGTTCGGCAGCACCTTCATCGTCGCGGGAGCCGCGATGAAGACGGTGGACTACGCCAACTCGCGCGGCGACCTCTTCGGTTCCGAGCTGAGCGACTACATGAAGCGTGCGGCGAAGGGGCTCACCCGCATCACCTGCTTCGGCGAGGGGCTGCCGCGGATCGAGAACCAGATCACGCTTGCCAGTGAGAAGGACGAGTTCGGCATGCCGCTCGCCCGCCTTACCCACAGCTTCGACGACGATGCGGTTGCGGTGTGGAACGCGAACTTCGAGCAGGGCATCAAGATCGCCAAAGCCACCAAGGCGAAGGACGCATGGCCGGGCAAGGGGCCGGTCATTCCGACGACGCATCTGCACGGCGGCGCGATCATGGGCACGGGAGCGGCGAACTCTGTGGTCAACAGCTACGGCCAGACACACGAGGTCCCGAACCTCTGGATGGCCGGGCCGTGCGTCTTCCCGTCGGAAGGTGCATCGAACCCGACCTACACGATCTTCGCGGTATCGCAACGCGGAGCGGAGCAATTGGTCTGGAAGTGGGGAACGGTCGCCGGCTGAAAGCGTAAGGGCATCGGGCCGCGCCAAAACGGTCCGATGCCGACGCTGGTGTCCTACAGACGGATCACGCCTTCAATTTCGGCATGAGCTTGCGCGCGGTCTCGTTTTCGATCGCGCGAAGATCGGCGGCGGAGAATTTCCAGTTGGCGATGCCTTCGTTCACCTCGGCGCCGTCGCGGTACGGAAAGTCGGTGCCGTAGAGCACCTGGGAGACGCCGACCATTTCGAACAGGCCCGAGAGCTGTGCCTTGGTGTTGCCCTGCGCCAGCTCGTAATAGAACTTCTTGAACTCTGGCATCGGTCCGTTCGGCAGATGCGCGTGTTTCTGCACCCTCTGCTGTTGGATGAAGCGCTGGGTGAGGAACGGCAGCGTTCCGCCCGAGTGCGAGAATATCCAGCGAATGTCCGGGAATTTCTGCGAAGCGCCTGAGAAGACGAGATGCGCGATGGTGCGCGTGGAGTCGGTGGCGTATTCGATCGAGCCCGGTGGGATGCCGGGCACCACGTTGGCGCAGCAATCCGCAGCGAGCGGGTGGATGTAGATCACGGCCTTGCGGCGGTTCAGCTCCTCCCACACCGGCGCAAACGAAGGATCGCCGAGATACTTGCCCTTGTAGCTCGTCAGCAGGCCGAGGCCGTCGGCCTTCAGCGTGTCGAAGGCGTACTCGATTTCCTTGAGGCTGCCCTCGACGTCGAGTGGCGTGATCGTCGCGAACAGGCCAAAGCGGCCCGGATGGTCCTGCACGGCCTTGGCGCCGAATTCGTTGATGATCCGCGCCATCTTGCGGGACTCTTCGGCGTCACCGAACCAGGTGCCGGGCTGAATCTGCGACAACACCGAAGTCTGGATGCCGCTCTTGTCCATGTCGTCGAGCGACATCTGGAGCGACCATTTAGGCGAGGGCATATTCTTCTTGGCGAGGAATTCGGCGTGAGCCGGCGGTACCATGTGATGGTGCACGTCGATGCGGGTCTTGGCGGGTTGCGCTTTGGCCTGCTTCGACACGGCGCCGAGACCGAGCGCTGCAATACCTCCGGCGAGGAAGCGACGGCGATCGACCATCCGGTTTGTCTGTGATGTAGCGGGGGCTGCGAGCGGTTCGCAGCAAGCACAACTTGCAAAGATCATCGTGTTCCTCCTAGTCGGGCAGCCTCTGTGGGCGCCTCGCGCGGGCCGGTAGTTGGCCTCCCTCCTGAGTTTCGGTCAAGGTGTGCTGGGAATCTGTCCGGCATGAAGTGGTTTGATCGCGAGGCAGAATGCCGCGCAAGCGAGGCGGCGATTTCCGGCGGCGACGCGGACGATTGAAGTCAGGCGTTAACCCGCGAGGGGCAAAATAAGCTTGCGCCGGGGGGAGGTTGGTTTATATGGGGCCCAGCCGTTTGGACCAGTCCGCGTGCGGAATTGCTCCGGCGGCTTTTCGCTGTTTTGGAAACGGGTGATCGGGCGTCCGAAGGCGCCTTTTGGAGATGACGGAATGCAGCAGAACGCTCTCTTGCGGTCGAAGATGGGCCACGACACGACTGAAGCCCCGCGCAAGAAAGATCTGAAGCAAAATACGCCCGCCAACGAGGTCGAGGCCGCCGACCACTTCTGCACGCGCAACGGCGTGCGCTGCGCGGGCGCGCATCTGATCATCGATCTCTACGACGCCAAGAATCTCAACGACATCGATCACATCGAGAACACGCTGCGCGAGTGTGTGGTCGCGGCCGGCGCGACACTCCTGCATATCCACTTGCATCACTTCCAGCCGAACGGCGTCTCGGGCGTCGCGGTGCTGGCGGAAAGCCATATCTCGATCCACACTTGGCCCGACAAGGGCTACGCGGCGCTCGACGTGTTCATGTGCGGCAAGGCCAATCCGGATGCTTGCGTGCCGATCCTGCGCGAGGCATTCAAGGTCAAGCGGGTCGCGGTGAGCGAGCTGCTGCGTGGCAAGGGCCTCTGACCGTACCGGATGGAATTCCGACGGCCGGGCCTCTCGAGCCCGGCCGTTTTGTTTTGAGCGATGATGAGGCTGGTTATGGCGAAGCAACGTTGGCTTTCCGAAACCCTGTTTGAGGCCGATGGCTTCCGCATGAGCTACGCGGCCGACCGCGTGCTTTATGAGAAGCGAAGCAAGCACCAGAAGCTGGTGCTGTTCGAGAACCGTTTCTTCGGCAAGATGCTGATGATCGACGGCGCGACGCAGGTCACGGCGAAGGACGAGTTCGTCTATCACGAGATGATGACCCACGTGCCGATCCTCGCTCATGGCAAGGCGCGCGACGTGCTGATCATTGGCGGCGGCGACTGCGGCATCGCGGAGGAGGTGCTCAAGCACAAGTCGGTCAAGCGCGTGACGCAAGTCGAGATCGACGCCTCGGTGGTGGAGTTCGCCAAGGAGCATTTCCCGGAGTTCGCCGGTCCGGCGTTCGCCGACAAGCGCTTCGAGAGTGTGATCGACGACGGCATGAAGTACGTCGGCGAGACGAAGCGCCGCTTCGACGTGATCATCGTGGATTCGACCGATCCTCAGGGGCCGGGGGCAGTGCTCTTCACCAAGACGTTCTACGCGCGCTGCAAGCGCTGCCTGAACAAGGGCGGCGTGATTGTCACGCAGAACGGCGTTCCGATGTTCCAGCCCGCGGAGCTTTCGCGGACGATGGGGCACTTCAATGCGCTGTTCAAGGATGCGTCCTGCTACATCGCCGCGATCCCGACTTACATCGGCGGTCACATGACGATGGGCTTTGCCAGCGACGACAAAAAGCTGCGGCAGCTCAGCGAGGCGGAGATCGCTGCGCGCTACCGGAAGGCCGGACGCTTTTCGACCAAATACTGGACGCCCGCGATGCATCGCGCGGCCTTCGCGCTGCCGCGTTTCATCGACGACATCGTGGCCGAGGCGAAAGGCTAGTCAGTTCGCAGGGGCTTGCGCGGGTTTGGGCCCGAACAGCTGCTGCGCGTTGCCATTGGCAATTCGCTTTGCCTGATCCGGCGGAAGCTGTGCAAGCCAGCCGCGATAGCCGTTGAAGATCGAGTCGTAGTCGCGCCAGCGCTCGTTGATCCAGGTGTCAGAGCCGATCAGGAAGCGGTCGGAATGACGCTCGAACAGCTTTCGCCAGTCGTCCGAGAGCTTGCCGTTTCCTTCGGTGACGCCGCTGCGATACGATAACTCGCCCCACAGCCGGTCCTTGTATTGCTCCATCAGCTCGGCGACGCGCCCAGGCGGTGTCGAGAAGCCGGTGTGCGCCCAGATGATTTTCACCTTCGGATTGTGCGCGAAGAGAAGGAGCAGGGCTGCCTCGTCGCAATGGGCGTGCAGATAGAGATCGCGCTCGACGGCGAAATTCACGATCTTCTTCACCAGCGGCCCTGCCGCAGCTTGCCCGTAGATGTGGAATTCGCCGACGCCGCGGTAATAGCCGCGTTTGTATTCTTCCTCGATGAGTTCGTAGATCGGCGGATCGCCGAACCAAGTTTGGATGTCGGCGCGGACACGGTAGGGCCGGATGAACGGTACGATCCAGAGCCCGGCGGGCTTGGCGTCCATCAACTGGTTGGTGCCCTTGTTGGGCCGGCTGGTGGCGAGAATGCCGGTGACGCCGTTGCGCTTGAACACCTGGAGGATCTGTTCGAGCGAATAGGACGGGTTGGGCTCCTGGTTCCAGTGCATGTGGGCGTCGAACAGCTCGAGCCGCGACGGAGCAGTCTCTTGCGCCGCCGTATCGGCCGCAGTCACTCCAAGTGTCGCCACAGCCAAGGCGAGCGCCTTGGCCCAATTCCGGATTTCCATCGGTCGCCCCTCAAGCCATTTGTAGCGGCTATAGCCTAGAACACCGCTGCATGGCGTTCCTTGCAAATTTACCGCCGGCTAACCATCGCGCCGTGCCGCTTGCTGGAACGGGGCGGCCGCGCACGGATGGGGCGCCAATTTAAGCGCAATTTTACGTAGCCCGGGGGAAGGTGACCGACCATCCCGTGGGGCTCTCCTTTGCCGTCGCAGAAGCGTTCCGGCTTAAAAACCATCGCAGCCGTGCTTGCTGGCATTTTCGCCATCGGCGTGCCGGTGCTGCTGTTCAACATGTGGCTCAAGTCGCAGGGCGACGACGAAGCGTCGTTCACGGCCGGCTGGGCCGTGGCTGCAGCGGATCGGCAGATCGGCCAGACGATCGCGCTGCTCAACGATCTCGCTGCGCGCGGCGTCGACAGTTGCGAGTCCCAGCACGTTGAGACGATGCGGAGCCTCATCTTCATTTCGGGCCTGATCAAGGAAGCCGCACTGCTCGGCCCTGACAATCAGGTGCTTTGCACCGACGCGGGCGCGCCGGCCGGACGCCGCGAGATACTCGGTTCGTCGGCGACGGCGCAGCCCGACATCCTTCTTGACGTGGTGCGCGTCACCATCCTCGGCGACCGCTTCCTGCGCGTTCGCAAGATCGGGCAGGACGGCAGGCCGACCATCGCGGCGATGGTGCCCGCGGTTGCGCTGTTGCCACAAGCCTTGCTGCAAAGCGGCCGGATGCTGGCATACGCGCGGATGACGCTCGCCGACGGCACTGTGATCGGCAACTCGGGTGTCGCTTCCGAAGCGGATTACAATCACGGAAGCCAAAGCGTTCAGCAGGACCGCTCCCAGCAATACGGGGTCGTCATCTCCATTTCGATGGACCGTGGCGGTGTGATCGCGCGCTATGAGGATTTGCGCCGCATCAGCGTGGTCATGACCGGGCTTCTGGCACTTCTGCTTCTGAGCTTCGCGCTGCTGTTGACCCGCCGTGGCCGCGATGGCGGCAATGACCTCGCCAAGGCCATCTTCACCAATGAATTCGTGCCCTACTATCAGCCGGTGGTGGATATCCAGACCGGCAAGCTGCACAGCGCCGAGGTGCTGGTCCGCTGGCGCCAGGCGGACGGTACGCTGGTGATGCCGGGCGCTTTCATTCCGGCGATGGAGTCGAGCGGGCTGGTGGTGGATCTGACGCGGTCACTGATGCGGACCGTCCGCAAGGAAATGGGCGAGGCGCTGGGCAAGCGGCCGGACATGATGATCGCCTTCAATATCGCGCCGTCGCACTTCAATGACGCGCTGATCCTGAACGACGTGGGCACGATCTTCGACGGCTCGCCGATCCGGCTGTCGCAGCTCATTCTGGAACTGACAGAACGCTGCGAAGTCGAGAACCTCACAGCCACGCGCCGCACCATCGCGGCCCTGCAAGGACTTGGCTGCAAGATCGCGATCGATGACGTGGGGGCGGGGCATTCCGGCCTGTCCTATATCCTCAAGCTCGGCGTGGACATCATCAAGATCGACAAGATCTTCGTCGACGCCATTGGTACGGAAGCGCATTCCAAGGCGATCATCGAAACGATGATCGACCTCGCGCGAAACATGAAGATGGAGATCGTGGCCGAGGGCGTCGAGAACTTCGACCAGGTGACTTATCTGCGCGAGCACGGCATCCAGCAGGCGCAGGGCTTCGTCTTCGCGCCCCCGCTACCTGCTGAGTCGTTCCTAAGGCTTCTCGAAGCGATGGACCCGGTCGCAGAGCGGCCCGGTCAGGTCGTGGGGACCGTCGCCAAGCTGACCGGAAAATCCTTCGGGGCGAAAAACTCCAAAAGTGCGGCTTGATCCCGCACTGCGAGTGTAATGATTTGTTAACCGCGGCGATGCGCCTGCCGCAATCCAGCCATCGGCCCTAAAAACCTTAAGCTTAAGCGGGCGTTTACGCCGCTCGTTCAAGTTGAACGAAGTTAAGGTCTGTGGAGTTGCGGTGTCGCCGAAGCGGAAGCTGGTCCTGGCGATAGCGATTGGCGTGATGCTTGCGGGCGCGCCAGTCGCAGCGTTTAACCTATGGCTGAACGGCATCGCCGAACGCCAGGGGCAGGAGGAGCTTGAGACCTCCGCACGGCGCCACATCACGATCGGCGAAGCAAGGATCAATCGTGCCATCGGCGCGCTCAACGAGCTCACCGCACGCGGTGTCGATTCCTGCCGACCGCAGCACATCGACGTGCTGCGCCAAGTCACCTTCTCGGCGCCGCCGGTCAAGGAAATCTCGGTGGTGGCGCCGGACGGCCATACGCTCTGCACCGACAGCGGGCTGACCGAAACGCGCAGTGTTGTCTCGTCGGAGCCGCTGAGCGGCGTCGCTGGGAGCGACATGCTGCTTGAAGTGATCCGGATCGGCGAGCGGCCGGGGCAGTGGGTGCGTGTCCGCAAGCTCGGTCCCAATCTGACCAACGGCATTGCCGCGCTTATCCCGGCCGAATTGTTCATTCCGCATACTTCGAGCCGCGGCGGACCGCTTGCGAACCAAGCGCGCATCGCAACGCGCAAAGGCACCCTGATTGCCGAGGGCGGCAAGGACGTCACCAGCGAACCAGGGCAGCTTGAACAGATCGTCCGCACTGAGCCGTCGGACCGCTATGCCATCAACGTCGCGGCCTCGCTTTCAAGCTCCAGCGTTGTCGAAGCGCAGGGCTGGCCGCGGACGATTGGCGCGGTGGTGAGCGGGATTTTCGCGGTCCTCATTTTCGCTATCGTCTTGCTCATTCCCAAGCGAAGCACCGTCGACAATCCGATTGCAGAGCTCGAGCGCGCGCTGAAGGCCGGTGAGTTTGTGCCGTACTATCAGCCGGTGGTGGACATCCGCTCCGGCAAGCTGAACGGGGCCGAGGTTCTGGTCCGTTGGAAGAAGGCGGACGGCACCATCGTGCCGCCGGTCTCGTTCATTCCGCTGGCTGAGTCGAGCGGCCTCATCATCGAGCTGACGCGTTCGCTGATGAAGCGCGTGCGGGACGAAACCTCCGCGATTCTCGGCCAGCGCCCGCATCTGAAGGTTAGCTTCAATCTCACGGCGCGTCATTTCACCAACGAGGACATTGTCGATGATACGCGCAAGATCTTCGGCAAATCGTCGCTGAAGATGTCGCAGGTCGTATTCGAAGTGACCGAGAGGCAGCCGCTTGAGAACCTCACGGAAACCCGCCGTGTCATCGCCGCGTTGCAGGGCTTGGGCGTGCGCATCGCCATCGACGACGTCGGCACCGGCCACTCGGGCTTGTCCTACATGCTCAAGCTCGGCGTCGATATCATCAAGATCGACAAGGTGTTCATCGACTCGATCGGCACCGATCGCAACTCGAACACCATCATCGAAACGCTGATCGACCTCGCGCAGAACATGCGTATGGATATCGTGGCCGAGGGTGTCGAGAGCTTCGAGCAGGTCGTGGCGCTGCGCGAATTGGGCATCCGTTCGGCCCAGGGCTATGTGTTCTCGCCGCCGCTGCCGGGCTCGGCCTTCTTGCAGCTCGTGGAAGCCATCGATCCGCTGAAAGCCAAGGCGCACAAGGAAACGCTTGTCCCTGAAGAAGGGGAAGGCGTGGATCGGCTGTTCGGCGCGGCCTAGCCGCTGAGCCTCAATTTGCCGCCTTAGTTTGTCCGGTTTGCTCCCATACTCGGGCGCCCGCGCGATCTGATAGGATCGTTGCCGTTACGGCGTTTCGTCAGGGCTGACACTTGGCCTGTCGCCCGGAGGGGAGCGAGCAATGTTAAATGCAGCCTATACGGTCGGTCGCGTGTTCGTGCCGATCATCTTCATCGTGTCCGGCGTCCAGAAGGCGATGAATGTGGCGGGTACAGCGAAAATGCTCGCCGATACCAACATTCCAGTCCCCGAAGCCATCGTGCCTTATCTCCAGGGCATCCCGAAATACGAGGCTCTGACCTATCTTACGGCGGCGGCCGAGATCATTTGCGGTCTGATGATCATGGCTGGGATCGCGGCGCGCTGGGGCGCGCTCGTGCTGTTCGTTTTCACGGCGGCAGCAACGTTCTATTTCCACAATTTCTGGCAGATGACTGGGGAAGCAGCGGCGCAGAACCAGGTCCACGCGCTCAAGAACCTGTCGATCATGGGCGCGCTTCTGCTTATCGTGTCGGGCGGCCCAATCGGGCGCGCTACCTATGGGCGATCTGAACAATGATGCTGAAATTGTGTCTGACGGCGTCCGCTGTGGCGGGCTTGGCGCTTCTCGCGAGCGCCTGCGCAACCCAGCGGGTAATGGACCAGCCTTGGTGCGGGACGGTGTCTGACATCGGCCGTGCGGAGTGCTCCTATTCGACCCTGGAGCAATGCCAGGCGATGGTGTCGGGGGTTGGCGGGGTATGCACTCTCAATCCGCGTGGGCCCGACGGGGGTCGTAAACGGGCTCAGGGGCTACAGCGGCGATGAGATAAAAAAGGGGCGGCCAAGGGGCCGCCCCGAAAGTTGATACGCCACGCGGGAGGAACCTCTGGAGCGGACCGGCCTCTATCCCCAAGACGCCGCCGAACCGCGTAGCCATGAAAATCTTCGCTGTGGATAAAATCTGATTCGGGCCGATTCGTCACATGTTTTCTTGACGATAGTGTTTTCCCCAGCCTGTGGACGAATTGTGGAAAACACGCCGCTTCGATTCGCCGAAATCAGCGTGTCCAGGTCACCAGCGTAACGCCGTCCGAAGCGTCGAGAACCCGTGTCGGGCCTGGCTTCAGGCCATGGGCGGCGAGGAGTTCTTCGGGGGTGCGGGCAGGGACGCCGGGAAACACCGGCCTACCGCCGGGCAGGTGCGCATAGGCCGCCCGGCTCAGATGGAAGACGTCGTAGCCGAGGTTCAGAAACAGGCCAAAGCCCTCCGTGCCTCCGATCACGGTCAGAAGCCCGCCCGAGAACCCGAGCTCCTCCCAGGCCTGATCGAGAGAGGCGCCAGCGGGATTCCAAAGCGTCGCCATCGGATTGTCGGGGTCTGGAGCGAGCGCAGGGATCTGGCGGGTCAGGATCAGCCGCCGGCGCTCCGGATAGTGCGGGCCGCCTTCGCTTGAGTTCTGTCCATGCACCAGCACGTCGGCGCGGTCGCATTGCTCGCGGAAGAACTTCTGATCGGCTTCGAGCCTGAGGGAGGGCGGCTGGACGCCGTGAGAATCCGCGATCATGCCCTCAACGGACACGATGGCCAGTCCTTCGATGCGATCGGGGCGGGGCATGACGGTTACGCCTCCGACTATACACGCATCGACAATCGCAAATACAAAGGGCGGCCGCAGGGCCGCCCTTCGTCAAACGCTTATGTCGAACGACGTTTACTCGACGGTGCGCACGACGCTCGAGGTCGGACGCGTCGAGACGGTTGGCAGCTTCTGCTCCTTGACGAGCAGATCGTCGTACTGCTTGAGCGTCGCGATGCTGTCCTTCGTCTTCATGTGGACGATCTTGTAGCCGCCCGCCTTGAGCTGGGCGAGGAGGTCGGCCACCGCATGCGCAGTCGACTGCTGGAAGTCGTGCATCAAGACGATGCCTTTGCCATGCTTCTTCAGCTTGGCCATCACCGAAGCGACGACCTGCTCAGGCTTGCGCATCTTGAAGTCGAACGAGTCCATGTCGGTCGACCAGATCGCGACGTTGCGCTGGCCGAGATAGGTGACGAGCTCCGGCGGATGGCGCAGTGCGGGGAAGCGGAAGATCGGCGAAGCGTTCTGGCCGATCGCCGCAGCGACGGCGCTGATGCCCTTTTCGATTTCTTCTTTGCCTTCCTCGACAGACTTGCGGGAGAGGTCGGCGTGCGACCAGGTGTGCGAGCCGACGGTGTGGCCGGCTTCGACAACCTGCTTGAGAATTTCGGGATAGTAGGTGGCGTGCTTGCCGATCGAGAAGAAGGTCGCGCGCACGCACTCGTCCGCGAGCGCCTTGAGCACGAGCGGCGTGGTCGGCCACGGGCCGTCGTCGAAGGTCAGCAGGACTTCGTTGTTGCGCAGGAAGTCGTGCTGCTTGAAGTGCTCGAAGCCGAAGCCCGGACCACCGGTGGTGTCGATCTCGACCGTACGCGAAACGCCAAGCGCATTAGGATTGGTGCACTTGGGAACGGCAACGGGGTGGGCCGGAGGGAGGGCGGGGAGCGCTTCGGCCGGTGCCGGCGTTGCGGCAGGAGCTGCCGCCAGAGCCGACGACCCGGTGGTCGGAGCCCGTTGCGCCGAAGCCGATCCAAGGACCGCAACCGACGCCGAAATAGCCAAAGCGAACGCTACCGCACCACGCATCTCAGCCTCCAAAACTCATGAAACGGGCCAGCCTCAATGGCCCGCTCATTGGCATGAGGCCAATCCCGGGGGGAGTCAATCAAGACTCCGCCCGGGAGGCGCAGCAATCCGCGTTAACCTTTATTTCCCCGTCGCCACAGTCAGTTCTGACGCGAAAGGTAGCGCTCGGTAACCATAACTGCCAGCTTCCAGGCGATGTAGAACACCAGCATGAAAAGCCCCAGGAAGACGAGGAGGCTGGCGTAGTGGCTATATCGTTCGACGATCGATGAGATGCCCACGGCGACCACGTCGCCGACAAACACGAATGCGGCAAAGACGAAGAGTATTGCCATGCAGACCCCTTCTCCGAGGACTATGGCCTCGGATTTGCGGAGTCGCCCCTGGCACCAAGCAAATGCCCGGTAATGGAGTGCGGGTAGTGCGCCGATTGTCGCTGCGACGAAGGTTCAACTCGCAGAATGTCAGCTCGATTTTGCGAGCAGTTCTTTCTCGATCGCCGTGATCACGCGCGGATCGGTCGGTTCGATCTGGGTGGAGAACACCGCAGCGATGTGACCGTCGCGGCCGACGAGGTATTTGTGGAAGTTCCAGCGCGGCGTCTCGCCGGGCTTCTCGAGTGCGGCCCAGCGATAGAACGGGTGCGCTGACAGTCCTTTCACCTCGGTCTTTGCCGCGAGCGGAAACTTCACGCCGTATTCGTCATGCGCCGTCTTGTTGATCTCGGTGGGGCCGCCGGGCTCCTGGCCGCCGAAATCGTTCGACGGCACGCCGATGATCATCAACCCACGCTCGTGATAGCGCGCCCAAAGTTGCTGCAAGCCGGTGAACTGCGGAGTGTAGCCGCACTGCGAGGCCGTGTTCACGACCAGGATCGGTTTGCCGGCATAGTCGGCGAGGCGGATGGATTGTCCGTCGAGGCCGGGGAAGGAATAGGCGTAGGCGGTTGGTTTGCTCATGGCGGGCGCTTGCGCGAAGGCACAGGAAGGCACGATCGAAGCGATCAGGGCTGTAGCCGTGCGGCGAGAGATGTCCATGTTGCTGGCCTCCAGTGTCACCTGCGCTTGATCAACGCAGACTATCGTGGTCGGGGCGGCGCGGCGATGGATTGGTCCATCACCTCTGCGAGAGCGCATCAAAAGCGCCGGTTCGGTCAAAGACGCAGTAGACGAGATGCAACCAGGGGATGTAGGCTCCTTTTATTGCGACAGCAGCATTGGCGCTGCCCATGTTCGATATTCGAAAAGTCATTGGCTGGACGGCTGGAGTTGGAACCGCTGGTGGTGCGGGCGTCTTGGCTCTCATCGAGCTCGGCGTGCGGCCGACACATGTCGGCAACGTCTTCTCTGGAATTACTAATCCTCTGATCGCGAGCGTGGTTGCCGTGTTTGCCGCGGCCCAACCTCCGTCGGCGGCAGCCGATCCTGCCGTTGAGTGGTTCGCAAAAGAATCCGCCGCCTACACGACGCAGATCAAATCCGAGATCGCGAAGTCGACCGAGAACGACTACGGTCTGATGTTCAGCGCCGTGGAGTTTCCCGCGGTTGGCCGGATGATCCGGCGTGCTGCATCCGACGGCAATCTTGAATTCTGCTCCGGCGTGATGGTGTCGCGCCGTCATTTCCTCACGGCAGCGCATTGCTTTTGTCAGCGCCCGGAAGGTTATCCGTACCGTTCATACAAGAGCTGCCAGGCGGCCAACGCGCCAAAGCAGGCGACGACCTTCGTCTATCTGCCGGCCGCGGGTCTGTTCGAGACGACCAACGAGCCGAAACTTCTCGAGGGCTTCGATCAGCTCGACGAAGACGCCAACATCCCCGCCGGTCACAAGCTTGGCGATATCGCGATCATCGAGCTTTCCGCCGATGCGCCTGTCGAGCCGGTGCTGCTGAGCGGCGCGTCGGCTCGGCGCGTCGCGATCGGCTTCGGGCTGATGTCGCTGAAACGTAACGGCTTCGAAGTCCTGAAGATCACGCCGGGTGTCTATGAAGCCGGCATCGGCACGCTCGCATTCCCGCGGATGCAGGATTGCAGCCAATCCTATGCCGACACGCTTTGCGCGATCTTTTCCGCATTCCGAACCGGAAAGGACAGCACTGATACGGCGGCGTGCGTAGGCGACTCCGGCGGGCCATTGCTTGCACTGTTGCCGGACGGGCGGCAGGCGGTGATCGGCACGACGTCGTTGAAACGATCCGATAAGCAGCAGTCCGGGCCAGGTCCCGGTGCGGCGCTCGACAGTTGTCGCGCGAGGGAGGCCGAAACTGTCTATGTCGCGACGACACAACATCTCGCATGGATCGAAAAGGTCATCGCGGAATCCAGTCCGCGTGCTCCGTCAAGGACTCCCCGCCTGACATGTCAGGAAAAGTTGACCGCGCCACGCGCTGACGGCGCTTCCGAATTCGCCATCGAGGGGCGTCGCGGGCGAGTTGCATCCTTCATCAGCGCAGGCATCGACGGGAATGCTGCGCCACGCATAGAGGTGCGTCCATCCGGCGCGCAATCCAGGTGTCAATCGATTTTGGACCGGAGAAATCTGGTGTTCTGTGAAATTGCGGAATCCGAAATGATCAGAGTTGAAATTGAAGGTGTGGGGCTTGTTCAGGCCGCAATGTGCGACCGCGACTGATCGAAACAAAGGGGGGCGATCATGTTAAATCGGCGTAGCTTGCTTGTTGCATCGAGCGTGTTGCCGGCGGCGGCATTGTCCGCGCAGCCGGCCATGGCGCAGCAGACTGCAAATGGATGCGCAGAGTTCTCGAAATGGGATTTCATGCCGAGCGATCCGTTGCCGCCCGGGAGCGGTACGACAAATACAGGCACAAGAGAGTCTCGCCACGAGGAGGTGGCAAAGGGATTTGGCCTCCTGTTCAAATCACCACGCGGGACTACACCAATTGCGGTGGCGCGCTATTTCGAAGCCATCAAAGACAAGAATCGCGAGAACGAACTCTACAATGTCGAGTGGAAGGTTCGTGCCAATCCGGTGATCGTCGGATTCTTCAGCATGACCAACACAATGCCGAGCGAAGGCGATCAGACCTCATGGTGCGCGGCGTTCGTGAACTTCTGCCTTGGCGTATCGGATCGCAAGATGACGGGGAGCGCACTGTCCGGCAGCTTCCGCACTTATCAGAAGCAAACTGATGATCCGAAGGAGGGCGACGTCGTCGTGTTCGCCGACTCCGGACCGAGGGGCGCTCAGGGGTTCGGTCACGTCGGTCTCTATGTCAGCCGCGACGCGAGCGGCATCACGGTTCTCGGCGGCAATCAAAGGGGCAACACCGGTACGACCGGCGCGGTCACGCTATCCAAGTTCGCCTATCGCAGCGGTTCTCTGACGTTCCACAGCTACCGCTCGGTGGTGTGATGCGCGTCGTGACGAAATGGCGTTCAGGGCGAGGCGCTACTGCTGTTGTGTGCGTCGTCTTTGTGTGTGGTTTGGCTGCAACTGACACGATCGCGCTATCTGCCGATGGCAGCGGTATGATTCACATAGCGCCGGATAGAGCAGACCTCGGGTTGCGGGATATGCAGCCGCCGTTGCGGAACGATGAGCCGCGGATGACGCAGCTTTTCGGCGACATAGCCAACGAACGCGGCATCCGGCAGCTGGACGGGGCGAAAGAGATGGGCAGTCTGCATCCCGGCCAGCCCGGCTTGACCAGTCCACCGCCATTGCGGCGGGACGAAGACTTGCAAAAGCAGACAGGCGATCCTCATCCCGGCCAGCCTGCGGTGGGGAATCCGCCTCCAAGACCATCCGCGCCGAACGGAGTGAATAGTCGCTGGCCGGAAAGATTCTGATCGTCGCCAAAAATTACGAGACGGTCTCATTGAGGGGCGCCCGGAAAGGGACTGGCATGTACTGGTATCGATGGCCAATCGCTATGATAGCGGTTGTCGGCGTGTGCGGACCCGTCATGGCGCAGGGACAAGCAGGAGATGCTCACCGCGGTCAGCCCCGTGTGACCAGTCCGGCGGTCGTCACGCCCGGGCTTAGGCTGCAAGTGGGCAGCGCAGCTCCCACTCAGGAGGGCAATGTGCATCGCGGGCAGCCCGAGGTTACCGTGCCTCCGCCAAAATCATCGCGACCAAAACAAAATGCTCAGTGAAGTGACGAAAGAACTGAGATCGCGGTCGAATATCGCAACCGCCTGCCTTGGGCGGCAAGGGCAGGTTTCGTAGATGCGCAGGCGTCTGATTGCAGCGGCCGTGATGATCGCCGGTCTACACGGCAGTGCATTGGCGCAATCGTGGCCCTACAAGCCGGTCCAGGTGATCACGCCATCGTTTGCCGGCTCGCCGACCGACATCATTGCGCGCGTGATTTCCAATCAGTTGAACAGACAGCTCGGTCAGACATTTGTCGTCCAGAACCAGCCCGGCGGACAGTGGCTCGCCGCGATCACCAAGGCGGAGCCAGATGGCCACACGTTGCTAATGCAAAATTCTTCGATTCTCTCGCTGCCCGTGGTGGCTGTCGGCGGCTTCGATCCGTTCCGCGATATTGCGGCGATATCGCCTGTCGTGCGGACGCCGTTGGTACTTGTGGTGTCGCCATCGAAGTACAAGTCGTTGCGTGAATTGGTCGACACCGCCAAGGCCAAGCCGAAGTCGGTCTCGTACGCCTCTACGGGCAACAATTCGCCGTCCTATTTTGCCGCGGAGCGGTTCCGCCGCAGCGCCGGATTTGAGGCCACGCACATTCCATTCCGTGCCTCAAGCGAAGCCATCGCGGCGGTCCTTTCCGGACAGGTGGATTTCTTCTATGCGCCAATTTCCGAACTGCTCATGGGACCGCTGTTGCGCGATCAGAAGCTGCGTGCGCTGGCCTTGAGCAGTCCCAAGCGCTCGCCCTTCCTGCGCGATGTACCGACGACGCTGGAGGAGGGCTACAAGGACTCAGACCACGAGGTTTGGATCGGCGCCTTTGCTCCGGCCAAGACACCTGACGCCGTTTTGAAGCGGATCTCTGAGGAACTGGCGAAGGCCGTTCAATCGCCCGCTGCGCGAGAACAGATCAATCCGTTCGGCGCCGATCCGTTGCCGATGACGCCGATCGACTTCACCCAGTTCCTCCGCACCGAACGGGAGAAGCTCAATTTGTCGTATATCGGTGATCCGCGTCCGGGACAGCCGGAGGTCAATACGCCACCGCCGCCGAGGCAATAAAAAAGCGGCGCGGCCTCGTCGGCCGCGCCGTCGCAATGTCATCGAAGCCGAACGCTCGGTCAGCTCAAGACCTTGTTCTTCTTCAGCCAGGCGATCGCCTGGTTCCAGGCGTCCTCGGCTGCTTCCTTGCGATAGCTCGGCCGGTAATCGGCGTGGAAGCCGTGCGGCGCGCCGGGATAGATTTTGAACTCGGCGGTCTTCTTGGCGTCGGCAAGCGCCTTCTTCATCGCCTCGACCTGCGCGACGGGGATGCCCTGATCTTCCGCGCCGTAGAGGCCCAGCACAGGCGCCTTCATCTCGGATACAAGCTCGGTCGGGCTCTTCGGCCACTTACCGCCCTCCTTCTGCGCGGGCGGGTCGACCAGCGAGCCGTAGAACGCAACGCCGGCCTTCAGGTTCTTGTTGTGCGCGGCGTATTCCCAAACAGTGCGGCCGCCGCGGCAGAAGCCGAGGATCCCGAGCTTTCCGGTGTTGCCCTTCTGCGTCTTGGCCCAGGCCACGACCGCATCGAGATCGGCGAGCAGCTCCGCGTCCGGCTTGCCGTTCACGATCGGCATCAGCTTCGGCATCTCGGTGATCTTGGTGAGATCCTCGCCGGAGCGGAAATAGTAGTTCGGTGCGATCGCGAACGCGCCGGCTTTCGCGAGACGCCGCGTGACGTCCTTGATGTATTCGTGCAGGCCAAAGATCTCCATCGCGACGATCACGACCGGATGGTTCGAGCCCTTCTCGGGACGCGCCCAATAGACCGGCATGTCGCCGCCCTGAACCTTCACCATGGCATCGCCGGTCTTGAGGCCCTTGGTGTCGGTGGTCACGACCTGCGCCCGCACCGGGCCGGCCGCCAGCGTGTAGCCGGCCGCGGCCGCAGCCGACGCGGTCATGAAGAAGCCGCGCCGCGACACCGGTGCGGGCGTGGTCAGCCCGATCACGTCGGACGGGATTTTGGAATGCACGTTCATCCTGTTTCCTCCATTGCGAGCGCCGGCCCCAGCCGGAGAACACCCCCGAAGGCATCTTATTTCATGGCTTGGTGGCCGTCTTGACCGCCGGCAAACGAGAGGCGTTATAGTGCCGCCCGACGCCAACACAGGAATGGGAGGATCGTATGCCTGAAGTCGTCATTTACGCCATTGGAGGCCGCTCGCAGGATCAGAAGCGCGGGCTCTGCAAAGACGTCACCGAGGCCGTGATGAAGAACTACGGCGTGCCGGCGGACGCCGTCGTCGTGACGCTCGTCGAGACCCCGAAGACCGACAAGGCCAAGGGCGGCGTGCTGTTCAGCGAAATGGCAGGGCGCTGATTTGGCGCTGATTTCGCGCAGCTGGAATTGACTACGGCGCCGGTTGCGAAACCGGCGCCGTTTCTATTGGTGCGTGCGCTTATTCCTGAAATTCGATGCGCTTGTCCGGCCGCTCCAGATCGACGTGCAGCGCCTCGCAGAGCCGGTTCGAATAATTCCACATGCCGCAGAACACCGTCAGTTCGACGATCTGCTTTTCGGTGAAATGCCTCTTCATCGCGGCGAAGGCTTCGTCGTCGTCCCGCGCGGTCATCATGGTGACGGCCTCGGCCCAGCGCACGGCGGCTTTCTGCTTATCGTCGAGGTCGGGCGAGGCCATGTAGTCCTTGCCCTGGGCGGCTTTGATCTGCGCTTCGCTCAAGCCGACCTTCTTTCCAAGCGGTACGTTGTGAGACATGCAGTAGGCGCTGCGATTGAGCGCCGATGTCTTGATGATCACGAGCTGCTGGATCTTCACATACTCAGGATCGGCCTTGACGTTGCTCAGCCGGATCGCATCGTTCGGCAAGGCCCAGCCCATGAGCGAGGCGGGCTGGTGCGCCAGAACCTGTGAGAAGTTGCTGATGCGTCCCCATTGCTTGAGGACATGATCGTAGACCTTGCGGACGTCACCGTCGGTTGAATCCGGCGGGATCATTTTTACGCGCGCCATCGTTTCCTCCAAAGAACCGAGGCGTGCAGCTTACATGCTTTTACCGTCGAAGGGGGTGATCTTTAGCGCCGATGGATCGACACCTTCGAGGCATCGCACATTGATCGCATAGGTCAGCGAACCGTCAGGTCCCGTGCCGCGCGAGAATGAGCTGACGCCACAGTTCTCGCAAAACAGGTGGTGGATGCGTTTCTTGCCGAACTGGTAATCCGCGAGCGTGTTTTCGCCCTTGAGCAGCCTCATCTGTTCGGGTTTTGCAAAGGCCCAGAGTGCGCCGCGTTTGGCACAGATCGAGCAGTTGCATTCCATCGCACCGGTCAGTTCGGTGGTGAGTTCGTATTGAACCGCGCCACAATGGCAGCCGCCGCTGTAAGTCTTTTGGTCGGGCATTTCGTCTCCCCTTTTTATTTTGATCGCGTTGCAGGTCCGCCGTCACTCGACGCCGCTATCGTGGAAGTATTTCCGCGCCGCCGGCGTTGCAAGGAACGCCAAAAATTTCCGGCATTCGGTGCCGGCTCCGGTACGTTTGAGCATCGCGGCCTGATAGGCCAGCACGACCTGGATTTCATTTGGCACGGTGCCGGCGAGCGCCACGCCCTTGCCGCGCCAGTTGAGGATTTCGGTGGTCGGGCCGAAGCCGAGCGCGCCGGGCTCCGGATTGGCGGCGAGGTGCTTGTTGAGCATCGTCGCGGTGTCGAAGCGCTGGAGTTTCCGGCCGACCTCATCTGCAAGGCCGATGCGCCCGATCACCTTGAGGAGATGATCGCCGGTCGGCGCATTGGTGAGAAGTACGGCTTGCGCGGCCGTGAGCGCCTGCTTGAACGCATCCATCGTAGACACATCAGGCTTCGGCGCATCCTCGCGCACGCAGGCGCCGATCCGCACCGCACCGATGTCCACCAGCGCATCCTTCTCCGTTCGGCCCGCAGCGACCAGCTCGCGCGACCAGTCCGCCGGCACCAGAACGACATCGGCGTCGGTCGTGCCCTCAAGCGCAAACTTGTGGATGTTGTGACCGTGATCGGTTGCGACCTTCACCGGAATGCCGGTCTCGCGCGTGAAAATCTCCGCCACCGGTTTCACGCCGTAGAGCGTCGAGCCGGCGCTGAGGACCTTCAGGCTGCGCATGGACGATGCTCCGGACATTTGCGCCGAGACGGGCAGGGCGCACGATAGCCCAGCAGCCGCGCCGCCCATCAGGACGGCGCGGCGCGTGTGCTGGGTGTGAGCGGTCATCGCTTCCATCAGCCCGCCGTCAGACAATGCGCCTTGATCGCGGGTGCTGCATCGGGCCCGGTGACGAAGGTGAGATAGGATTTCGCAGCTGCCGCGTCGGACGATGCAGCGCCGATGCTGCCGATGAAGATGATCGGCCGCTGGAATTCCTTCGGGTAGTCGAGGAAGGCTGCACCCTTCACGCACTTGATCTCGTGCTCGGCCTGGACCGCGAGATCGGCTTCGCCTTTCACCACGCGCTCGGCATGAAAGCCGCCGCCGCGTTGCGCGATCATCTTCGGTTTCATCTCGTCGGCGATGCCGAGCTTGCCGAGCACGTCCATGAGATGGACGCCGCTGATGCCGCCGGTCGACGGATCGGTGATGAGCACGGTCTTTGCGGCGAGGAAGGTCTTCTTGAGGCCATCGGCTGTGGAGGTGTCGGGTTTCGGCCCGCCGTCTTTGACCGCGAGACCGAAGTTGACGCGAATGAGCGGGATGCTGCTGCCGGCCGCGATCTTGCCCTGTTTCTCGAATTCGTCGGAGGCGTTCTTCGGAACCATGATGACGTCGTAAGGCTCGCCCGCGAGCACGCGCTTTCTGATTTCGCCGGTTTCCACCACGGTGATGACGAGCTTGTGACCGGACGAGGCTTCGAACTTCGCCTTGGTCTCGTTGATGACCTCGCGCATGCCGTTGGCGCTGATGACCTTGATCTCGGCAGCCTGTGACGCGGACACCCCGATCGCAGCAAAAGTGGCAGTCAGCAGTACCTTTATCGCATTCTTCTTCATGAAACATTTCCCCCACGGACGGGACATCCGGCCGCGCCGGGAGCGTAGCAGCGCGGGCCAGGCGCCGCCACGCCGTCTCGTTGTTCCATCAGTCCATCTTGATGTTCGCCTCGCGCGCGATGATTGTGTACTCGTCAACCAGCTTTCGCATCTGCTCGCCGAACGCCTTGCCGCAAACGACGTTCGAGAACAGGCCTTGCTGAGCGAGCTTGGGCTTCACCTCGGGCGCCTGCATGGCTGCGGAGAACCAATCGGCGAGTTGCGCCGCCGCCAGCGGAGGTGTCTTTGCCGGCACCACCATGCCGTAGAAGATTTCGGCGTTGTAGTTCGAAAGCTTGGTTTCGATCAGCGTCGGAATTTCCGGCAGTTCCGAGACGCGCTTGGACGAGACGGTAACGAGCCCGCGCAACGCGCCGGATTTCAGATGCGGAACGATCGTCGGGTAGTCCGCCATCACCGAGGTGATGTGGCCGCCCAGCAGCGTGTTGATCGCCGGTCCCGAGCCCGTATAGGGCACGAACGTCATATCGACCTTGGCGGCGCGTTTGATGACCTCGGCGGCGACGTGAAGCGAGGAAGCAGGGGAGGTGCCATATGACAACTCTCCGGGTTTGGCGCGTGCCGCGGCCAGAAGATCATCGAACTTCTTGTAGGGCGAGGAGCCTTGCACCACGAGGATCATCGGCGTGGTGGCCAACTGGCACACCGGATCGAAACTCCCAGAGACGTCATAGGGCTGCGGCTTCAGCGCAGGATTGATGACGAAGGAGTTGGCGACCAGCAGAACGGTGTTGCCGTCGGGCGCGGCGCGCATCGCGGCTTCGGTGCCGATCAGGGTTCCGCCGCCCGGGCGGTTCTCCACCACCATCGAGACGTTCTGCGTGCGGCTGATCTGCTCGGCCATCAGGCGCGAGGTGATGTCAGGTCCACTGCCGGGCGGATAAGGCACCACGATCTTGATGGTACGCCCGGATTGCGCGTGGGCCGCAGGGCAGCTCAGCGCGAATGCAATGACTGTGAGACAGGCTATTCCCAGCGAACGAAAAGACGACATGCGCAGCTCCCGACCCCGCGATAACGGGTGGAAGCCTCGTTTGTTTTATCGGGGCCTGCAAGATGGCAAACGTGCGCAAAACACCTCTGCGACGGCGCTTGATGCACCGCACAAAGGTGTCGCGATCAGGTTACGCGCTACGCCGCTCTCAGATCGGGAAACCGCACCAGCGTTTCGAAAGAATAGTCGCAGGACTCACAAGCCCACAGATGCCGCACGTGGCGGTCATCGAGATATTCAGACCATTCGGGCGCGAAAAGATGTTTCCCACATTGTGCGCATTCGACCGTTGGCCGCGCCAAAGCCAGGGTTCGGTTGTTAGGGGACAGTTGCATGGCTCCCTCGTGCGTTGCGTTTGTCCTCCCCTTCCGCAAACCCAGTATCCGTCTCCCTTGTGACCGCACGATGACCCGGCTGTTTCGGGAAATGAAGCAGCGGCGCTGACGTATCAGACTCAGCGCGGGCAGCGCATGAAGTTTTGAACGCCGCTCGCGTCGCGGACCGCAAGCCGATCGCCGTCAACGCGCAGCGAAAAGGTCATTGGCGTACGCTTTTCCTTCTCGCTCTCGCCTTCGTCGCGGCACGATGAACGAATTCGCCACAGCGGCGTCTTGCCGTGGACCGAAATCACACGGCATGACGACGCGAATGTTTCGATCGAACGTCGCGCGATTGTGATCGGTGCTTCGTCGGTGCCGGTGTTTTTGCACCATTCCAGCTTTTCGGCCCAGCGGCCTTCGTAAGGTTCGGCCGCAGATGCGTTTTCGATCAGGAGGTTTGCAGGCAGAAGGAAGGCAATTGCCGTCAGAAAATGCTGCATTGTTCGTCTATGTTGATGGCGCCGGTACGATTATATTCGAGACGTCGAGCTTGGGAGAGGTTTCGTGCCCACCACCATCAAGCCGCGCCCCGACGTCGCCACAAAGACCAAGCCGAAAACCGCGCGTCCGCCGCTTTACAAGGTCATTCTGTTAAATGACGACTACACGCCGCGCGAATTTGTCGTGCAGGTGCTGAAAGCCGTGTTTCGGATGAACGAGAGCCAAGCCTATCGCGTGATGATGACGGCGCATCAGCGCGGGGCTTGCGTGATCGCGGTGTTCACGCGCGACGTGGCGGAGACGAAGGCGAAAGAGGCAACGGAGCTCGGCAAGAGCAAGGGCTATCCGTTGTTCTTCACGACCGAGCCGGAGGAGTAGAAGGCGCGGACTTTTCAGCCCGCGCCTTTCTCGTGTTTAGCGAAGCCCGCCGGAAACCTGAACGCGCTCGCCGGTCATCCAGGCAGAGTCGTCTGAGGCGAGGAAGACCGCGACCTTGGCGATGTCGTCCGGCTGACCCAAACGGCCGAGCGGCGTCTGGTCGATCATCTGCTGCTCGAAGTCGCTGCCCTTGATACCGGCCGCGTGCAGGCCTTCGGTTTCGACGCCGCCGGGCGCGATCGAGTTGACGCGAATCCTGCGCGCGCCAAGCTCGGCGGCAAGGACGCGCGTGACGGATTCAAGCGCGCCTTTGGTGGCCGAGTAAACGGACGCTGTCGGCACCGCGTTTCCGCTTGCGACCGACGTGATGTTGATGACGCTGCCGCCGTTATTGCCGAAGTGCTTCACCGCTTCGCGGGTCGCGAGAATGGTGCCGAGCACGTTGATGTTGAACTGGCGGTGGAATTCGTCTTCGGTGACCTCTTCGATCGGCTGGAAGTGATAGACGCCGGCGTTGTTCACCAGCACGTCGATCTTGCCGAAATTCTTCTTGGTCTCGTCAAAGAGTTTCTGCACGTCGGCGGATTTCGCGACGTCGCCGTGCACGGCAATCGCCTTGCCGCCCTTCGCCTTGATGTCGGCGACGACCTTGTCTGCGCCGTCCTTGCTGGAGGCGTAATTGACGACGACCGAAGCCCCCGAAGCCGCCAAGGCCTTCGCAGTTGCGGCCCCAATCCCCTTCGACGCGCCGGTGACGACGGCGACTTTGCCCTTGAGATCGCTCATGATTTTCTCCTGCTTTGTCATAGTTCGATAATTCGATGATCGTCGAACTATGAAGCGGCAAGCCGGTCCGCAAGGGGAGGGGTAAGGATTTCCAGAGCCTATATTTTCGCCAGACGGTCGAGATAGGCCTGCAGCACGTCACGCTTGAGTGTCAGGTTGGCGAACTTGCCCTCGCGGGTGATCTCGATGAGGCCCGCGGTTTCCAGTTCCTTGAGGTGGTGGGAGACGGTGGCGGGGCTCACCTTCTTCTTCGAGTGCAGCATGCTGCACGCCGCCGGCCCTTCGCAGGCGCCGATCTCCTTCAGCATCTCGTACCGGCGCGGCTCGGCGAGCGCCCGGGCGATGCGCGCGAAGTCCTTGTCGGTGAGGCGCGGGGGTTTGGCGGGAGGCATGCGGGAAAGGTAAGTGTTTGTGACGGGAAGTCCAGCTTGCTCAGCCCGGCTTACTCAGCCCGCTTATTTGGCGCGGTTGGCGAGGCAGGGATCGAGCATGACGTGGTTGTCGTCGCGGCGGACGTAGCCGCCCTTCAGTGTGACGCGGTCGCCCGGCTTCATGTCGTTCGACTCGTAGGTGACGCACAGCACGCGGACGTCCGCGCACATCGTCAGATACCAGAGCGCGCCGTCGGTGCGCACGGCGTTGAGCGTACCGGTGAGTGAGAGATCGACGCGCTCCTCGAGCGGCGGCAGTCCGGCGGACATGCTGCGGATCTCTTCGCAAGCGGCGAAGCGCTGCGCGGGCTGATCGCCGGCGGAGAACGCGGGGCGGTTCGCGAAGATGTCTTCCGCGGCGAGAGCGGGCGTCACGAGCAGGAGCGCGAGCAGGGCGGGACGCCACATCGCGTTGGATTCCGTGTTGAGAAAGCCGCAAAGCCATGCCGGTGTAATGTGGCGAAGGTGGGTTGATTGCCACGCACTCTCCTGTCGTCCCCGCGAAAGCGGGGACCCATAACCACCACTCTTTGTATTTGCGACAAGGAAGAGCTGGATCCCTGCTTTCGCGGGGATGACAGCGGAGGTTGGTGCGGCGGCTGTGCGTCACGTCGACAAATTCCGATTCAATTTTCAAACAGCCCGGTCTTGTTCAGACACGCCAAATCGCTCCGGGGATTGATGCGGCGCCCGGTCGCCGTCTTCCTCTTTCCCCTTCGGACAAAAAGTCCGAGGGATGGAGCGCCGAATGACGCTACATCTTAGTCTCACGCCTTTCGGCGTTGCGTCCCTGAAGAAGGACGCTCGCCACCCGGCGCTCCATCGCGGCACTTTTCAATCCCGGGCCACGCTTTCCAGGATGTTGCCATCCCAATCAGCCAGCTCCTGGCAGGGGGATCCTGATATCCCCCGGGTGGAGCCCCGGTACGCCCGGAGATGGGTTTGCGAGACCCATCCGCAGGAGCCGCATCCGATCCCGCTGAAATGACGCCTCATGACAACGCCCTCGGTTGGATCGGACATGTATAGGATTATATACAGTAGGAATTCAGTCAAGAGGGGCGGCGAGATTTTTTGTGGGTCGAAGGCTGCAACACATTCCGCTGTCATGCCCGGGCTTGGCCCGGGCATCCCGCTTAGGGAGGTACAGTGCCCGCCAAAGCGGGATCGCCGGGACATAGGCGAGCGAAGCGACGCCGTTCTTCGAACGGCTATGCCCGGCGATGACGTGGAGACAACGGTGGTTATGAATCCCCGCCTTCGCGGGGACGACAGTGGAGGCTGTTGCGCCCATCGAACCTTCCGGCCTGCCCGCGCGACCAATACTGGCACACCGGGAAGGGGCCCCATGAACAGCCGAGTCGTGTCCGAGGCCAACTCCAAGTCCATGACTGATCCGAACCCGACCACGCCGAAGCGCGAGCGTCCGGAAGACGCGTGCAGCCTGAGCGCCGTTCCGATGACAGCGTGGGAGATGTTGGAGACGGCGTTCGAGCTCGCCGTCGCGGCGATCGCCGGCTTCTTCAAACTGATCTGGGGCACCATCGCGCTCATCGGCGCCATGATCCTCGGCGTGCTCGGCCTGAACTGACCGCAGCGCTCGCACAGCTTCAAGTCGGATCGTGTCGGGATGGTGATGAAGGGGGGAAGCGGCACACATAAAACCGCTTAACGCGCGAGACCGCTTGTGCGGGCGCGTTCAGAGATAGGTGTAAAGGCAAACCACATTCGTCAGGCTGGCAATGATCAGCCCGAAGACAATCGCTTTCTCATACACGGCACTCTCCACCACTCGATTGAGAATCGACTCAAGATAGCGTGGGGGAGAATCGCAGAAGAGTCCCGAGGTCTATTTCCCTGTGGATTCATGAGTCGTTTACCTGCCGGAGTCCGTCCGCGATTCTTGCGGGTTTTCGGGCGTTCCTGGCGGCTTTCCTGCGCTGGCAGGCAATCGGAAATCGTCGCCAAGCCGCGGGATTTCTTCTACGAATCCCGGACGGCAGCCCTGCTGCCCAGCGAGCCCAAAGAAAGCGATGTACCTCAATCCCGCCGACTTCCCCTTCGTGAATGGGCTGAAGCAGAACTGGCGCGCGATCCGCGCGGAGTTCGAGCGGATCGCGCCGGCGGACTTCACGGCGTGGCACGAACGCTTTCTCTACGATAAGGGCTGGGACGTCTTCGGGCTCTGGGCGTTCGGCACCAAGATGCACGAGAACTGCGAGATGTGCCCGCGGACCACGCACGCCGTCGAGCAGGTGCCGGGGCTGACGACCGCTGGATTCTCGATCCTTCAACCGGGCACACACATCGTTCCGCACGAGGGCTACACCAACGAAGTCCTGCGCTGTCATCTCGGGCTCGTCGTGCCGAAGGGCTGTGAGATGCGC
The DNA here is from genome assembly GCA_040756555.1 of Pseudomonadota bacterium. Classification (GTDB taxonomy): domain Bacteria; phylum Pseudomonadota; class Alphaproteobacteria; order Rhizobiales; family Xanthobacteraceae; genus Z2-YC6860. The sequence goes on from JBFLYS010000014.1 coordinate 92,808, forward strand.
GTGGGGAATGAAACGCGGACGTGGGAAGAGGGCGAGTGCCTCGTGTTCGACGACACGATCGAACACGAGGTGTGGCATCGCGGGGAAACGCCACGGGCGGTGTTGTTGTTGGATTTTAAGAGGGGACAGTAGGCGGGCGACATGGGCACGTCACAATTCCTCCCGAATGGGGCGCGATTTAAGGGCCCATGGCGACGTTGCTTCGTTTCTGGCCCCGGCTCGTGCGCGCGGTGTTTTGCATCGCGCTCGCGATCACGTTGCAGAGCCAGGGCGCGGGCCATCTGCATAGCGCGAAAGCGCTGGACGGCATCCCGCAAGTTACAGTGGTTGTGACACAGCCGCACAGCGCCGCCGACGGCTGCGCGGGATCGTCGCATTCCAAAGCCGCCGTCTCGGACTGCGCGGAACACTGCTGTCCGCTGCCGTCGATCGGCGCATCGGCGACCGATGCCGAGAGACTCGAAGCCGCGCCGCGCACGGTTGCCGTTGCGCTGCACGATGCGCACGTGGCTTTGCCTGACGAACCGCCTCGGACGTAACGGCGGCGGGCCTCAGCGGCCCTTTCACTTCGCCGTTTCCCATTCCAGCGCAGCGCCACGAGGCTGATCGAAGCCCGCCGCATGCGCGCAACAGTCCGAGGTTTGTCATGACACCTGTGGCGCCCGTGCATCAACACGGCTCGTCTCTGCTGGAGTTCGCCATCCATCACGGCTCCGATCTCGATCTTCGCGAGCGGCATTTCTCGCGCGGCACGATGCTGTTCATGCCGCATGACGATGTCTCGAGTGTCTTTGTGGTCCGGCGCGGCCGCCTTCGCGTTTACATCCCGACCCAGGGAGGGACGGACGTGTTCCTGGCCGAGCTCGGCGCGGGCGATATCGTCGGCGAGGTGTCCGCCATCAGCGGAGACCGCCAAGGTACGATCGTGGAGGCCGTCGAAGACACCGAAGCCTATGTGTTCACCAGGGCGTCGTTCCTGCGCGTGCTGCGCGAGTGTCCGGACGGAGCGCTCGAGGTGATGCGCATGCTCTGCCAGCGGCTCAAGACCCTCAATCAGCGCCACATCGAGAACGTCTCGCTGCCGATGGCAGCACGGCTTGCGGCGGAACTGGGACGCCTGGCCCGGGAAACCGGCGACGGCACGCTGCGCATCGAGCGTGCGCCGACGCATGCGGATCTCGCTGGGATGATCGGCTCGCACCGCGAGGCCGTCACCAAGGAACTGCGGGCCCTGGCCCGTGCGGGCGTGCTGCGCGTGCGCCGCGGACTGATCGAGATCCTGAAGCCAGAAGCCTTGCTGGATCGGCGGCAGCCTCATTGACGGAAAATCCTGCTGCCGCAGCTTCGCCGCGGCAGCAGGGTAAACGCGGTCTTCGGGGAGGTTAGTAGACCACGTTACGGTCTCCGGTCAGCACCGGCGCCCACAGCGGCTGTTGCGACACGCGCTCACGCTTGGCCGCCGCATAGGCGTTGCGCTGCTCGGCCGTCAGGCCGCCGTGGCCACGGAAGTCGTTCCGCTGCACGTCACGCGCCTCGTGACGCTCGCGTGCCTCGAAGTGCGCCTGCTCCGAAGGGGCGAGCGGCGCAGCGACCGCTGGCGCCGCGATGGCCGCGGCGGTAGCCACGATGAGGGTACGCATCAACGTCTTCATTGTTGTCTCCTTCGCAGTTCGCTCGTTCATCGAGCATGCGGCGAAGGTAGAGTTCGGTGAGACGACGCGATGTGGCGTTTTTCACGTTTGCCGGGGCCTCACGGCTTCGTGACAAAAGCTTGAACGCGCGGGTGTCGCGACGCGATCCATTGCGAAAATGCGGCGCGATGCTGAGATTTCCTGCCGGTTGTCGTCGCAGTGAATCTCAAGCGCGATCGAGCATCGATGGTGCGAATGCAATTCGTTCTCACTCGGAGAAGATGGTTCCGCAAGCACATCACGCAGGCGCAAATGCAAGCCGATAGCAAATAGCGTGTTTGCATTCCGCGGATGAGGAGGGCACATGTTTTGAATGACGTGCATCCGGCGATTGATGAATGTGCGCCTCGCAGCGCTCCGCGCGCTGGTCTCTCTCGTGGCCGTCATCGGCATTCTCAGCGCGGGCCTTGATCACACGTTCGGAGCCTTCGCTGGCGGTCTCCCTGCCGCTGCTGCGACGACGGAGGGCACAGCCGCAGGCAAAGAGCTGTTGCCGTCCACCGACGCCGTGGGCGAGCACGTGGATTGCGGATGCCATTCGGAGGCGCCCGCGCGCGAAGAGATGACGGCCTGCGCCGCGCTCCGCGCCGCGCACGCGATCGTGCAGATGGCCGCGCACGGCCTGAGGTCGCTTCCGCCCGACAGGCCGCCGCGTTAGCCGCGGTTCTGGCGCGCCGCATTCGGCCGCTTCGCCCACACCATCATCGGCGTTTTCCGTCCGGCTCCATTGGGTCGGCGCAAGACGCGCATTTGTCGAGAGAAGCGATGAACGACAGAAAAGAATGGCTCGCAGAGATGCAGACGCGTCTCAGAGGCGAGTTGGACGACCTCTATACGGCCTCCGAAGAACACGTAGGCGCGCGCACCAGCGCCGCGGAAATGCAGCGGCGTATTGCGCGGCTGCTGCGCGCGTTTCACCTGATCGAAACCGGGGACTACGGCTCTTGTGCCGTGTGCGGAGAAAGGATCGAGCGCGATCTGTTGGCCGGCGACCCAGCGACCGATACTTGCGGGAATTGTGGGCCGCCGATAGCGGTACGGTGGCCGGACTGAATCCGATCGCTTCCGATGGCCGGCGAGAGCCGTTGCGTTTCAGCGGCGGCTCTCGCCGAGCCGTTGTTTCGCTATCGGCAGCAGATGATCCCGCGTCAGCGGCGCGAGCGGCAGGCTGTCGTCGTCCGGCGTAACCCAGACGATCTCCTCGATCTCGCGCGCCGGTGACACGTTCAAATCCATGCGGATGTAGAAGGCGTCGCACTTCACCATGTGCTTCGTCTCGTTGGCGGCCTGTGCGGTGAAGGCGCCGAGATATTCCGGCACATGGGGCTCGATGCGGATGCCGAGCTCTTCCTCGATCTCCCGCACCAGCGCCTCCGCCGGGCTCTCGTGCGGCTCGATCTTGCCGCCGGCCTGCATGAACGTCTGCGTGCCGCGCTTGCGCACGAGGAGCGCGCGGCCTGCGCTGTCGACGATCAGGGCGGCGGCGATGCGGATGGAGGGCCAGTCGGATTCGGTCATGGCGTTGTTGCTCGCAATGAGATCGCGGTCCTTAGGGTGGGCTAAGGCGCGAAGCGCCGAGCCCACCGTTCTCTTGCAACACCCTATCGGTGGGCACGCTTCGCTTAGCCCACCCTACGCATACTCTCTTCGTTGTCTCAAAGACGTGGATGGCCGGGACAAGCCCGGCCATGACGTTCCCATGCGAGCAGCAGTGGGAAAGAACGCTTGCCTGCGAACGGTCCGTTCTTACGAACAGCCCGTCGTGCTTCCGCAGGTGTCGCACTTCATGCAGGTGCCGTTGCGCACCAGCGTGAAGTTCAGGCACTCGCCGCACATCTCGCCCTCGTAGCCCTTGGCCTTCGCCTCGGCGCGGCGTTCGGCGGTGACCGCCTTTGCGTCACGCTGCGGCTCTTGCCACGGCAACGCTTCCAGCGCCTGCGCGGGGGAGAGCTTCGCCTCGGGCTCGGCCTTCAGCGCGGTCGCGCCTGCCGCATGCAGCGCGGTGACCGATGCGCCGCCGCTTGCGACCGCGTGCGTGCCGCTGCTCACGACCGACAGCTTGTCCGTGCGCGAGCGTGTCAGCCCCTTCGACACGTACTGCGTCGCAGGTGCGGCGCGGCCTTCGGTCTCGCCCTTGCCGAGCGCGCCGTAATCGGCCTCGCTCGGATCGACGTGGGCGAGGTCGAAGCGGTCGATGTAGGAGATCGCAAGCTCGCGGAACACGTAGTCGAGGATCGAGGTCGCGTACTTGATGGTGTCGTTGCCTTGCACCGGACCCTGCGGCTCGAAGCGGGTGAAGGTGAAGGCGTCGACATACTCGTCGAGCGGCACGCCGTACTGGAGGCCGAGCGAGATCGCGATCGCGAAGTTGTTGAGGAGCGAGCGGAGCGCCGCGCCTTCCTTGTGCATGTCGATGAAGATCTCGCCGAGGCGGCCGTCTTCATACTCGCCGGTGCGCAGATACACCTTGTGGCCGCCGACCACGGCCTTCTGGGTGTAGCCCTTGCGGCGGGCCGGGAGCTTCTCGCGCTCGCGCAGCACCGTGACGCGCTCGACGATCTTCTCGACGATGCGCTCGGCCGCCGCCGCCGCACGCGCGGCCTGCGGCTTGTCGATGAACGCCTCGAGTGCGTCGTCCTCGTCCTCCTCGTCGGCGATGAGCTGCGACTGGAGCGGCTGGGAGAGCTTCGAGCCATCGCGGTAGAGCGCGTTGGCCTTGAGCGCCAGCTTCCAGGACAGCAGGTACGCCGACTTGCAGTCCTCGACCGTCGCGTCGTTCGGCATGTTGATGGTCTTGGAGATCGCGCCCGAGATGAAGGGCTGCGCCGCCGCCATCATGCGGATGTGGCTCTCGACCGACAGGTAGCGCTTGCCGATCTTGCCGCAGGGGTTGGCGCAGTCGAACACGCCGTAGTGCTCGGACTTCAGGTGCGGGGCGCCCTCGACGGTCATCGCGCCGCAGACGTGCACGTTGCAGGCGTCGATCTCGCGCTTGGAGAAGCCGAGATGCGCGAGCAGGTCGAAGGACGGCAGCGCAAGCTGCTCCGCCGGGACGTTGAGCGCGGTCTTGAGGAAGTCCTCGCCCAGCGTCCACTTGTTGAAGGCGAACTTGATGTCGAAGGCGGTCGGAAGCGCCTTCTCGATCTTGGCGATGGCTTCGTCGGTGAAGCCCTTGGCCTTCAGCGTGGTGTGGTTGATCGCCGGCGCCTGGCCGAGCGAGCCGTGGCCGACCGCGTAGCTCTCGATCTCGGCGATGTCGCTTTCCGAGTAGCCGAGCGCACGCAGCGCAGCCGGGACCGCGCGGTTGATGATCTTGAAGTAGCCGCCGCCCGCGAGCTTCTTGAACTTCACCAGCGCGAAGTCAGGCTCGATGCCGGTGGTGTCGCAGTCCATCACGAGGCCGATCGTGCCGGTCGGTGCGATGACGGTCGACTGCGCGTTGCGATAGCCGTGCTGTTCGCCGAGCTTGAGCGCGTTGTCCCACGCAGTCTTGGCGTGTTCGGAGAGCGCGCGGAAGCCTTCGGCGCAGGCGCCGATCGCCTTGTGGTCGAGCGGGACCGGCGGCTGCGAGACCTTCTCGTAGCCGGAGCGTTCGCCGTAAGCGGCTTTGCGGTGGTTGCGCATCACGCGGAGCATGTGCTCGCGGTTTTTCTTGTAGCCGGGGAAGGGGCCTTGCTCCTTCGCCATCTCGGCCGACGTCGCGTAGGAGACGCCGGTCATGATCGCGGTGAGCGCGCCGCCGATCGCGCGCGCATCATCGCTGTCGTAGCCGATGCCAGACGACATCAGCAGGCCGCCGATGTTGGCGTAGCCGAGGCCGAGCGTGCGGTACTCGTAGGAGAGCTGCGCGATCTCCTTCGAAGGGAACTGCGCCATCAGCACCGAGATTTCGAGCACGACGGTCCACAGGCGCACGACATGCTCGTAGCCCGCGACGTCGAACGCGCCGGTCTTCTCGTCGCGGAATGTCAGCAGGTTCAGCGAGGCGAGGTTGCAGGCGGTGTCGTCGAGGAACATGTACTCGGAGCAGGGATTCGATCCGCGGATCGGACCCGAGGCCGGGCAGGTGTGCCAGTCGTTGACGGTTGTGTGGTACTGCAGGCCCGGATCGGCGCAGGCCCAGGCGGCGTAGCCGATCTTGTCCCAGAGCTCACGCGCCTTCAGCGTCTTGGCAACCTTGCCGGGCTTGGTACGCCAGGTGAGATCCCACGAGCCGTCGGATTCAACAGCCTTCAGGAATTCGTCGGTGACGCGCACCGAGTTGTTGGAGTTCTGACCCGAGACGGTCAGATACGCCTCAGAGTCCCAATCGGTGTCGTAGATCGGGAAGTCGATGTCGGTGTAGCCCTGCTTGGCGAACTGGATGACGCGCTGGATCAGGTTGTCCGGCACCATGTTGCGGCGGGCGAGCTTGATCTCGCGCTTCAGCGCCGGGTTCTTCTCGGCCTGGAAGCAGTCGTCGCCCGAGCCTTCGCAGTTCACGCAGGCCTTGAGGATCGCCTTGAGGTGCTTCTGGTTGATCTTGGAGCCGGTCACGAGCGCCGCGACCTTCTGCTCCTCCTTCACCTTCCAGTCGATGAACGGCTCGATGTCCGGGTGATCGGCGTCGACGATGACCATCTTGGCCGCGCGGCGCGTGGTGCCGCCCGACTTGATCGCGCCCGCGGCGCGGTCGCCGATCTTAAGGAACGACATCAGACCGGATGATTTGCCGCCGCCGCCGAGCCGCTCGTTCTCGCCGCGCAGCATCGAGAAGTTGGTGCCGGTGCCGGAGCCGTACTTGAACAGGCGGGCTTCGCGGACCCACAGGTCCATGATGCCGCCTTCGTTCACGAGGTCGTCGGCGATCGACTGGATGAAGCAGGCGTGCGGCTGCGGGTGCTCGTACGAGGACTTCGACTTGGTCAGCTTGCCGGTCTTGAAGTCGACGTAGTGGTGGCCCTGGCTCGGGCCGTCGATGCCATAGGCCCAGTGCAGGCCGGTGTTGAACCACTGCGGCGAGTTCGGCGCGCACATCTGCGAGGCGAGCATGAAGCGGAGTTCGTCGAAGAACGCCTGGGCGTCGTTCTCGGAGTCGAAGTAGCCGCCCTTCCAGCCCCAGTAGGTCCAGGTGCCGGCAAGACGATCAAACACCTGCTTGGAGGACTGCTCGCCGATGATGCGCTCTTTCTCGGGCAGCGCGCCGAGGGCTTCCTCATCGGCGACCGAGCGCCACAGGAACGACGGAACGGTCTCTTCCTCGACCTTCTTCAGGCGCGAGGGGACGCCCGCTTTACGGAAATACTTCTGGGCGAGAACGTCGGAGGCGACCTGGGACCAGGACTCCGGCACTTCCACGTTGTCGGCACGGAACACCACCGAGCCGTCCGGATTCTTGATCTCGCTCGTGGTCAAACGGAACTGGATGTCCGCGTAGGGAGACTGGCCGTCCTTGGTGTAGCGCCGCTCAATCCGCATTGTTCTTGCCCCTAATATGGGTCGGTCACCCTAGTGAGGCGCCGACATTTTATCCCCCGGCTGGGCCAAAGACCCACCCGTTTGCTCCGTTTTCTTGTTCGACGCCGACCCTGTTACTTATGTCCGGAACCCTTGTTTGGCACCGGGTAGACACGCTTTTCCCGGCCCTTGCGGGCCTCTTCACAGCGACGCGAAATCCTGCCCCGCCAGGCTGGTATCCGGGCGGGAGACCGGTCGAAATCCTGAATGATTGAGTCCACCGGGGACTGGGAACGCAACCCCGCCGGACAGTCAGAACGCTATGACAGACTCGTTGCACCCGTCAAGCTATAGGCACTGAATCTGAATCAAACACTAAGTCTTGTGCCTCACGTGTTAATTCTGTGAGTTGTGGGGACGACTCAGGTGCGCCGCAGCAAGTATCGGTGACTCCGTGCGGATTTGAAAAGAGGGGATTGTTTTGTCCCCGTCACCGCGTTGTCACGAAGCCCCTGTCAATCGCGGAGTGGTTGAATTTGCGGTGCCAAATTACCGTTTTCCCCAGGCCTGACGCGCTGTGGAACTCAAGATGTAGAGGCGGCCAGCGGTGCTCTTGTGGGGCATTGGCTCAGGTCCATCGGCGGGCGAGGGCGCTGGCCGACATCGCCGCGCAGCGATTCTCATAAGCGAGTCAGACGCTTAAAACCGTCTTGCGGACGCGGCCGAAGTTCGTGACAGGGAATCGAAGGCGGTGGGGTTGCTCACAGACGATTCCAGTTTTCCACGTCTTGTTTGCATCAGTGGACAACGCGCCGCCGCGCCTCCTGTGCGAACGCCAGTGTCGCAATTCGGAAGTTCGCTTGAATTCTCAGCGCATTCCGAAGCGAACTTCCGAATTAAAGCGACACTGGCAACCCTATGATTCTGGTGTCCCTTTGAACCCGAAGTTCGCAAAAGTACCCGCAGCATATTCGTGCGAACTTCGGGTTCGGGACGCCAGACCATTCTGGACTTCCGCGAAACACGCTGGCATGTACGGCCCATGAAGACCTTCTTCCTGCGCTTCTTCACGTGGTGGAACGGCCAGACGTTCGGCACGCAGTTCTGGACGTGGCTCTACGGCGAGTTCGTCGGCCAGGACGAGTTCGGCAACCGCTACTTCCGCACGCGCAACGGCAAGATCGACAAGACGCTCGGTTTCGAGCGGCGCTGGGTGATCTACAACGGGCTAGCCGAGGCTTCGATGATTCCGCCGTCGTGGCACGGCTGGATGCATCACACGGTGGATCTGCCGCCGACGGAAGAGAACTACAAGCCGCGCCCCTGGCAGAAGCCGCACCGGCCGAATCTCACCGGCACGCCGGCGGCGCATCGCCCGACCGGCTCGACGCTGGCGCAGGGCCGCCGCCCGAAGGCGACCGGCGACTACAAGGCTTGGACTCCTGGCCACTAACGTGGCCGTTGGACGCCCGGACATCAGTCTGAGGACCGCAAAAGCGGCCCATTCTCCGAATGTTGCGGCCCTTTCCCCGCCGTATTCCCCGTGTTAACCGGGGTTCTCTTCTCAGCGGCGCATAACGCCGCGCTCGTGGCGACCTTGGGCTGACAAAAGCCGGCTGATGGCCAGACAGAAACTCGCGATCCTCGTTGCCACCGCCAGCGTTTTGGCGAGCGCGCCCGCTTTTGCGCAGCTTCCGTTCCCCAACATCTTCGACAGCATCTTCCGGCAGGAGCCGCCGCGGCCGCCCGGCAGCCTGCCAGGCCAGCCCGATCGTCTGCCGCCGGGACCGCCGCCGTCACAGCAATATCCGGGACAGCGCGGCGCGCCGCAGCCCGGCGTGAACACGCAGCCGTTGCCGCCGCCGTCTCAGGCCAACCTGCCGCCGGCGCAACGCACGCCGCCGGCGCAGCGGCCGACGCCGCAGCCGCCGCCTCCGCCGGAAGAAGTGATCGTCGAGCCGCCGGCGCAGAAGATCGCCAATCCGACGGCGGTGTTCTCCGGCCTCGACAAAATCACCGGCCGCATCATCAACTTCGAAGTCTCGATCAACGAGACCGTGCGCTTCGGCGCGCTCGAAGTGACGCCGCGCGCGTGCTTTACGCGGCCGCCAACGGAGAACGCGAACACCGACGGCTTTATCGAGGTGGACGAGCTGACGCTGCAAGGCGAGCTCAAGCGCATCTTCACCGGATGGATGTTCGCGGCGAGCCCCGGCCTCAACGCGGTGGAGCATCCGATCTACGACGTGTGGCTGACCGACTGTAAGGGCGCGCCGCAGCCGGTTGCCGAAGCGCCGGCCGAACCGCCGCCGCCTGTGCCTACTCAGCGTCAGCAGCGTCCACAGCAAGGCCAGTCCGGACAGCAGCAACAGCCGCGCCGCGCCAATCCGCCGCCGGCGCAGCAACTGCCGCCGCCTCCGGCGCCCGCGCGGTAGAAGACAGCCAGCAATCAGGACTCAGAGTCATTCCGGGGCGCTCGCGAAGCGAGCGAACCCGGAATCCAGATGCGAGTTTGGAATCTGGTTCTGGATTCCGGGCCCGCGAGCTTTGCTCGCGTCCCGGAATGACAGCGGTGGAAACTGCTGGCGTCCGACTATGGGGCTTCAATCAACCGCAGCGCTTCCGCGCCCGACAGCGTTTGCTTGATCGGCACCGCGCTGAAGTCGGCTTCACCGATCAACGCCACCTCCAAAAGCCGGTGGTACTGCTGCTTCGCCACCTCGACCGCGCCGAAGGTGCGCAGATGGTCGGTCACGAATTGCGTATCGAGCAGGCGGAACCCGCCGGCGCGAAGCCGCGCAACGAGATGCACCAGCGCGACCTTGGACGCATCGCGCGCGGTGTGGAACATGCTCTCGCCGAAGAACGCGCGGCCGAGACAGACGCCGTAAAGACCGCCGACGAGCTTGCCGTCCTCGTAGGTCTCGACGCTGTGGCAATGGCCGATCTCGTAGAGCTTGGTGTAGAGGCCGCGGATGCGGTGGCTGATCCAGGTGCGCTGGCGGCCGGGCGAGGGCGCGGCGCAGCCGTCGAGCACGCCTTGGAAGTCCGCATTGACCCGCACCTCGTAGCGATCGGAGCGCACCGTGCGCGCGAGCCGCGAGGAAATATAGAAGCCCTCGAGCGGGATGATGCCGCGCATCGGCGGCTCGATCCAATGCAGGCTCGGATCGTCGGCGCTGTCGGCCATCGGAAAGATGCCGCAGCCATAGGCTTTCAGCAGAACCTCAGGCGTGATCTCGACGAACGCGGATTCGCGATTGGCCATATGCGGAAGATAACGAAAACGGTGTGGCGGTAAATTCCTTTTGTCAGGCAGGTAAAGCCGCGAAATGTGGCATTCAAGGCAAGGCCTTAGATAAATGGGGGCGGCGCGCAGGCGCGCTCCGCATGGCTTTGTTCCGCATGAGGAGTGGCCAAAGCGGTTCCATCTGTGCATGATCCCGCCCGCAAGGTGGGTGCAACGGTGTTTCCGGAGCTTCGAAAGCATTTCTGGCGGCGCGCGATCGGTTTGGTCGCGGCCTATGCTTTCCTGCTGCAATCGTTCCTTGCACTGAGCATGGTGACGCAGGCTGCTGCGGCGGGATCGCTGTCGCATGGCGGCACGTTCTTCGTGCTGTGTTTGAACGACGACAGCGCGGCGAAGGACGATGCGAGCGCGCCGATCAAGCCGGTGACGCATTGCCCGGCCTGTACGCTTGCTGTTGTTTCGGGTGCCGCCCCTGAGTCTGCCGCTCTACCGACGCAGGTTTCCTACATTGAGCAGCGCACGCCGTTCATCACGGCCGAAGCCTGCATTGCCTTCCATCAGGCCCGATCCGGGCTGACACGAGCGCCTCCGCAGAACGTCTGATCCGAAACCGGCCCTAGGAGCGCACCCAAGCGCGTCTTCGGGGCCGTTCCGATTCATTCGTTTCTCTGTGGGGATAAAATGTCACGTCTGTTGCGCACCTCGTGCGCGGTTGCGGCCCTTGTTTGGGGCTGTCCGAATGCTTTTGCTCAATCGAACGATCTTCCAACCATCACTGTCACTGGCGAGGGCGCCGGCAGTCTGACGGCGCCGAGCGTAGCGCAGCAGCGCCGCGAGATGAACCAGATCGCGGGCTCCGTCGGCTTCGTCGACAGCGAGGCCTTCAAGAACCGCTACACCAGAAATCTTTCCGACGTGCTGAAGGACTCGCCCGGCGTCAACGTGCAGGAGCGTTACGGACAGGAGTTGCGCGTCTCGATCCGCGGCTCTGCCATCGCGCGCGCGTTTCACGGTCGCGGTGTCGATATTCTCCAGGACGGCATCACGTTCAACAATCCGGACGGCAGCGGCGACTATTACCAGATCGATCCGCTCGCGCTGCGCGCGATCGAAGTCTACAAAGGCGGCAACGGGCTCGCCTACGGCTCGTCGTATCTCGGCGGCGCAATCAATTTCGTGACGCCGACCGCACGCACGGCGATTGCGCCGTTCATCCTGCGCTTCAACGGCGGAAGCTGGGGGACGTTGCAGGGCAACATTCAGGCGTCGCGGGTGTGGGGAGACTACGACGCGCTGGTGAATGCGACGTACTCCCATCAGAACGGCTACCGCGATCATTCGCTGTCGGACTACCAGCACTACAACGGAAATTTCGGTTACCGCATCAACGCGAACGTCGAGACGCGCTTTTACACCGGCATCTACAACACCGATCAAAAGCTGCCGGGCTCGCTGAACCTTACTGACGCACTCAACAATCCGACGATGGCGGCGCCGACGGCCAAGTCGGGTGATCAGGCGCGCAACGTCCGGCTTCAGCGCATCGCCAACCGCACCACGGTGCGCCTCGACAGCGGCAAGATCGATTTAGACACCTGGGCGATGCACAAAACGCTGATGCATCCGATCTTCCAGGTGCTCGATCAGGACGGCTGGTCGTATGGCTTTGCGCCGAAATACACCGGCTCGCTGAACCTCGGCGGATTCCGCAATGACCTGATTGCCGGCGCCCGCGTCTATGCGGGCGACAACGCGGCGCGGCAGTTCGTCAACGTCTCCGGCACAAGCGGCGCACAGACGCTCAACTCCCGGCAGGTGGCAAACAACTACGAAGCCTATTTCGAGAATCGTTTCTTCTTCCTGCCGCAGGTTGCGCTGATGACCGGCGCGAAGGTGTTGCGAAGCGAGCGCAAGTACACCGACTACGGCGGCTTCACGACGCCGGCTTCGTACAACAGCAGGACCTACGACGGCATCAATCCGAAGGTCGGCCTGATCTGGGAGCCAGCGCGGGATGTCCAGGTGTTCGCTGACATCACGCGCAGCATGGATGTGCCGGACTTCACCGATCTGACACAGGTGATCGGCACCACGACCCAGTTCGTCCCGCTCGCGCCGCAAAAGGCATGGACCGCGGAGGTCGGCAGCCGTGGCCGCGTCGATCGCTTTACTTGGGACATTACGCTCTATCGTTCGGAAATCCGGGATGAGCTGCTTCAGTTCACGGTCGCACAGGGTATTCCGGCCTCGACCTTCAACGCGCCGAAGACGCGGCATCAGGGCGTCGAGCTTGGCGGCTCGGTCGAGGTGCTGCGCAACATCACAGGACCGGTAAAGGGCGATACCATTACGCTCAGCCAACTCTGGAACTACAGCGACTTCCGTTTCGTCGACGATCCGATTTACGGCAACAACAAAATCGCCGGCACACCGGATCACATCTTGCGCACGGTCGTGACCTACCGGCATCCGAATGGGTTCTACTTCGCGCCATCGGTTGACGTCATTCCGACCGGCGCATGGGTGGATTACGCCAACACGCTGCGCGCGCCATCGCACACGCTCGTCAACTTGCAGACCGGCTACGAGACCGCGAAGGGCGTGCTGCTCTATCTCGATGCCCGAAACCTGACGGACCGTCGGTACATCTCGGACTTCGGAACGGTGACGGACGCCCGCACGGCGTCCACCGCCGTGTTCTATCCGGGCACAGGACGCAGCGTGTACGTCGGCATGCGGTTCGCACTGAATTAACATCAATCAAAGAGGAGAATGGATCATGAGACTCCCGATATTTGTTGGTGCTTCGATCGTCGCTGTGGCGCTGGCGGGCGCCGCCAGCGCTCACGTCACGCTGGAAAGCCAGGAGGCGAAGGTCGGCGCTTCCTACAAGGGCGTTCTGAAAGTGCCGCACGGCTGCGAGAACAGCGCGACCGTCAGCATCCGCGTGAAAATCCCGGATGGCGTGATCGGCGTGAAGCCGATGCCGAAACCGGGATGGACGCTCACCACCGTGACCGGCAAGTACCCGAAGGCCTACAAGCTGTTCCACGCCGAGATCAGCGAAGGCGTGACCGAGATCAACTGGTCCGGCGGCAAGCTGCCGGACGCCTGGTACGACGAGTTCGTGTTCCAGGGCTTCGTCGCAGGCGATCTTGCAGCCGGTAAGACGATCTACTTTCCGGTGGTGCAGGAGTGCGAGAAGGGCGTGCACCGCTGGATCGAGATTCCGGCGGAAGGGAAGTCCGCGGCGGACTATCCGGAGCCTGCGCCGGGATTGAAGCTTGTACCGGCCTCCGGCTCGCATCACTGATCCGATGCGCGCGCTGGCGTTCGCAATCGTGCTGGTGTCCGCGCTTTTCGGCGCGGACGCCGCACACGCGCACGCCTCGTTGGTCGGCAGCGAGCCGGCCGATCGCGCGATGGTGGCGGAAAGCCCCCATGTGCTGCGGCTCATGTTCAACGAGCCGGTGTCGCCGCTGACGCTGCGCCTTGTCACCGCCGATGGCGGCGTCCTCGATCTCGCGGACGTCGTGGCGGCGAATACAACGCTGACCGCTCGTCTGTCGGGACCGTTGCCGCAAGGCACGCATGTGCTGAGCTGGCGTGTGGTGTCGGCGGACGGCCATCCGGTCGGTGGCTCGATCGTGTTTTCGGTCGGGCGCGTAACGGCAACGCCGGAATTATCGTCCTCAAATCTACCGCGCTGGCCGTTGTGGCTCGCGAAGCTCGGGCTTTATGTGGGGCTGTTCATCGGCATCGGCGGCGTGTTTTACGCGGGGTGGGTCGGCCGCGCACCGCTTTCGAACAGCACGCGCACGCTTGTTTCTTCGGCGCTCGCCGTCGGGCTGTTCGCAGCCGCTCTGTCGATCGGGTTGCAGGGGGCGGATGCGCTTGGCGAGCCATTGTCGTCACTCCGGCAGACGCGCGTGTGGCTCACCGGCTTTGCGACCTCGTATGGATTGACGGCTTCCATCGCGTTGCTCTCGCTCGCTGTCGCGGTGGCGGCGAATACGCGAGGCGGTGCGCGCACGCTCTCTGCCTTGGCCTTGATCGGCGCGGGCGTAAGCGTCGCGGCCAGCGGACACGCCGCAACCGCCGACCCGCAATGGCTAATGCGGAGCACGGTGTTTGTGCACGTCGTCTGCATCGCATTCTGGGTCGGTGCGCTCGCGCCGCTCGGTGCGGCGATGCGGCGGGGCGGGGAGGCCGAACTGGTGCGGTTCTCGCGGGCGATCCCGTGGCCCGTTGCCGCGCTGATCGCAAGCGGCGTGTGGCTCGCGGTCGTGCAGGTCCGGCATGTCGAAGCGCTCTGGACCACGGCCTATGGCACTGTCCTTTCGGCAAAACTCGCGGCGCTCGCGGTGCTGTTCGCGCTTGCCGTTCACAACCGGCGGCTGACGCCACACGTGCTGGAAGGAGATGCCAGCGCCGTCCGGCGGCTCCGTTTCTCGATCCGTGCCGAGATCGCCGTGGTGGTTGTGATCCTTGGCCTCGCGGCGTGCTGGCGCTTCACGCCGCCGCCACGGTCGCTGATCGCGGCATCCGAAGCGCCGGTCCACGTTCACGTCCACGCCGCCAAGGCGATGGCCGACATCAGGATCGAGCGGAGTGCCGACGGCGCGCGGAGCTTCCTCATCTCCATTCTCGACGGTCAGTTCGGCCCGCTGCCGGCCAAGGAGGTGACGCTGATCCTCCGGAAGCCGGATGCCGGCATCGAGGCGCTGCGGTGGCCGGCGGCACGTGTCGAGGACGCCCTCTGGCGGGTGGACGGTGTCCGGCTGCCGCTTCCCGGCCGCTGGCGGGCTCAGGTCGATATTCTGGTCAGCGATTTTGAGAAGATCGTGATCGAAGACGATATTGATCTGCCGCGCTGAATGGCTTTTTTGCCATGCGTTAACCGTGTTGCGCGCGATTTTCGGAAAAAGGGAAAACATTAGGCCGCCAACGCGTTCCTCTCCCGCGACCCGTCGGATTTCGGGAGGAGGAAATCATGACAGCAGCAGCGAACGGACTGCGCGTCCTCGTTGTCGAGGACGAATTCCTGATCTGCGACATGATCGCGGATGCGCTCACCGAGCAGGGGTTCGAGGTTCATGCCGTCGCCAATGCCAAGGCGGCGCTCCGTCATCTGGCTTCCGGCCTGCCGTGTGATGCGCTGTTCACGGACATCAATCTGCCGGGCGGCGTCGATGGAATCGATCTGGCGGACTTGGCCCGCGAGCTGCGTCCCGGTTTGCCGGTGGTCTACACGTCCGGCGCAGCCAAGAAGACCGAGGTCGAGCAGGTTCCGAACTCATCGTTCATCGCCAAACCCTACGACCCGGAGACGGTGTGCAAGGTGGTTCGCGCCTTCGCGGTTCTCTACGCGCAGGGGAAACAGGCGCAGCCGTCCGCTCAGCTTTCGGCGAGGAACTCTTCCAGCCAGTGGATGTGATAGTCGCCGTTGATGATGTCCGGGTTGCGGACGAGGCGCTGGAACAGCGGGATCGTGGTCTCGATGCCGTCCACCACGAATTCGTCGAGCGCGCGCTTCAGGCGCATCAGGCATTCGGTGCGGGTCTTGCCGTGCACGATCAGCTTGCCGACGAGTGAATCGTAGAACGGCGGAATCGAGTAGCCCTGATAGACGGCGGAATCGACGCGGATGCCGAGGCCGCCCGGCGGATGGTACGACTGGATGCGGCCCGGCGAGGGCAGGAAGGTGCGCGGGTTCTCGGCGTTGATACGGCACTCGATGGAGTGACCGCGGAACTCGACATCCTTCTGCGTGATCGTGAGCGGCGTGCCGGCCGCGACGCGGATCTGCTCCAGGATCAGATCGATGCCGGTGATCATCTCGGTCACCGGATGCTCGACCTGGATGCGCGTGTTCATCTCGATGAAATAGAACTCGCCGTCCTCGAACAGGAATTCGACTGTCCCGACGCCCAGATATTTCAACTGGCGCATCGCGTTGGCGACCGTCTCGCCGATCTTGTTGCGGGCGGCGAGGTTGAGCGCGGGCGATGGGCTCTCTTCCCAGACCTTCTGGTGGCGGCGCTGCAAGGAGCAGTCGCGCTCGCCGAGATGGATGGCGTTGCCCAGACCGTCGCCGAGAACCTGAATTTCGATGTGGCGCGGCTTGGTCAGATACTTTTCGAGATAAACCGCATCGTCGCCGAACGCAGCCTTGGCTTCGGAGCGTGCGGTGGCGAGTGCGTTGGAAAGCTCTTCCTCGGTCTGCGCGACCTTCATGCCGCGGCCGCCGCCGCCGGCTGCGGCCTTCACCAGAACCGGAAAGCCGATGGTGCGCGCGATCGCCAGCGCGTCCGCATCGGTGGAGACGCCACCCTCGGAGCCGGGCACGACCGGAATGCCGAGCGCCTTCGCGGTGCGTTTGGCCTCGATCTTGTCGCCCATGATGCGGATGTGCTGCGGCGTCGGTCCGATGAAGCCGATGCCGTGCTCGCCAAGGATTTCGGCAAAGCGCGCGTTCTCGGACAGGAAGCCATAGCCCGGATGCACGGCGTCCGCGCCGGTGATCTCGCAGGCCGCGAGCAGTGCCGGAACGTTGAGATAGGAATCCTTCGCGGGCGGCGGTCCGATGCACACGCTCTCGTCGGCGAGGCGGACGTGCATCGCGTTCGCATCGGCCGTGGAATGCACGGCGACCGTCGGGATGCCAAGCTCCTGACAGGCGCGCAGCACCCGAAGCGCGATCTCGCCGCGGTTGGCGATGAGGATTTTATCGAACATGGGCCGGGGCGTTCCCCCGTTCACTCGATGATGACCAAGGGCTCGCCGAACTCGACCGGCTGAGCATCCTCGACGAGAATCTTCGTTACCGTGCCGGAGCGCGGCGCGGGAATCTGGTTCATCGTCTTCATCGCTTCGATGATGATGAGCGTGTCGCCGGCTGAGACCTTCGCGCCGACTTCGATGAACGGCTTCGCGCCGGGGGCGGCGCCCATGTAGGCGGTGCCGACCATCGGCGAGGTGACGACGCCCGGGTGTTTCGAAAGGTCGGACGGCGTGGCGGCCGCTGCAACGGCAGCAGCAGCCGGCGTGACTGCAATCACTGGCGGTGGCGCGACATGGGTGATGCTGGCCGCGCGGCCGACGCGCACGCGAAGCCCCGCGCGTTCGATTTCGATTTCGGTCAGATTGGTCTCGTCGAGCAGCTTGGCAAGCTCGCGGATCAGGTTCTGATCGATGCTGGAATCTTTTTTGGTGTCGTCTGCCATTTCGTTTCGATCTCGCGCGCTTGGTGTGAGCGCTTTGCGGTCAGCGTTTGGATTTCATGCCCGCGATCGCCGTGATCGCAAGCGCATAGCCTTGGATGCCGAAGCCCGCCATCGTCGCCTTGCAAGCCCAGGCGATCACCGATTGGTGGCGGAAGGCTTCGCGCGCGAAGATGTTGGTGACGTGGCACTCGATGACGGGGACGTCGATTGCCTTGATAGCGTCGTGGATCGCGATGGATGTCGTGGTGAAGCCCGCGCCATTGATGACGACGCCTGCGGCTTTCTTGCTGGCAGCCTCCTGGAGCCAATCGACGAGGTCACCCTCGTGGTTCGACTGGCGGAACACCAGTTCGAAGCCTTGGTCCTTGCAGGCCTTGGCGCAGAGCTTCTCAACGTCCTTGAGAGTGGCGCGGCCGTACAACTCCGGCTGGCGGGTGCCGAGCAGGTTCATATTCGGCCCGTTGAGGACGTAAACCGCCTTCGCCATGAGCGCCGTCGCCTGTTAACCCAATGATGGCGCCCGCAAATCGGCTGGCAGCCCACAATCCGGGTGCTTTATAGGCAGATGGGCCGAAAAGGGGAAGCCTGACCTATTTTGCGGCTTTGGCGCCCAAAGCCTTGGCCGCGGCCTCCAGGCCCCGGCGCTGTTCGGCGATGGCGGCGGCAAGCTCCACGTGCGTGCCGGGCGTCACGCCCTGGCCGGTGGCGATGATCCGGGCGCGGATGGCTGGATCGGCGGCGATCTCCTTGATGTCGGCGGCGATCCGCTCGCGGATCTCGTTCGGGAGGTCGCGCGTGCCGTAGAGGCCGACGAGGCCGTCGAACAGGAGACCCGGCGCGCCGGCCTCGACCACGGTCGGAATGTTGGGGATGGCTTCGGCGCGCTCACGGTTGGTCACGGCGAGAACCTTCACGCGGCCCGCTTCGGCCTGGGCCCGCACGATGGCGTAGGCGCTGTTGAACACTTGAATGCGGTTCTCGGAGAGATCGTTCAGCGCGGTGACCGGATCGCGATAGGGCACCTTCGCCATGTCCAGGCCGTCCATCTTCAGCCAGCCGGCGAACACGAAGTCGGTCGCGCCGGTGACGGTCGCCCAGTTGAGCTTGCCGGGCTCGGCCTTCGCGCGTGCGATCAGGTCGTTCATCGAATTGATGTTGAGCGTGGGGGGAACCGACATCGAGACGATGGTCGTGGTTACACGCGCGACGGGGCTGAGATCGTTCGGATCGTAGGGCAGCTTCTCGTGCAGATAGGGATGGGCGGTGAAGGCCGCGGCCGGCCCCCACAGGAAGACGTGATCGTCCTTCGCGCCGGTAAATGTCGTGATGGCGACGAAGCCGTCGCCGCCGGGCCGGTTCTCGACCACGACCGGCTGGCCCCATTTCGCCGAGAGCTTTTCGGCGAACAGCCGCGCGCCGATGTCGGCGCCCGAGCCCGCGCCAAGCGGCAGGACGAATTTGACGGGCCGAGACGGCCAGCTTTGCGCCTGCGCGGACGCGGCGAATGCACCGAGCGCCAATGCCCCGAACATGGCCGCGCGCAAAACGTGCGTGATCCGGTTCATCACAAACCCCTCCCTAGCTCGTGCGCCGATTGTTGGCGCTTGTTATTGCGCAGCCTTGATGCCGAGGATGCGTCCGGCTTCGGCGGCCTGCGCTTGTTGCTTCTCCATAGCCGCGGCGAACTCCTGTGGGCCACCCGGATTGACCACCTGTCCGGTCGCGGTGAGGCGCTGCGCGATGGCGGGATCGTCGAGCACCGCGCGAACGTCGGCGGCAATGCGCTCACGCAGCGGGAGCGGCATCTCGCGCAGACCGAACAGGCCGACGAGTCCGTCGATGGTGATGTCGGGGAAACCGGCTTCGGCGAGTGTCGGGACGTTCGGCAGCACGGCGGCGCGCTGACTCGCGGTGATCGCGAGCAGCTTCAGCTTGCCGGAGTCGATGTGCGGGCGAAGGATTGCGTAGGCCGACATCATGAGCTGGATGCGGCCTTCGGCGAGATCGGTCGCCGCCTGCACCGTGTTGCGATAGGGCACCTTCTCGATCTGCAGGTTCATCTTCTTCTGGAAGCCGTCAAAGATGAAATCGAAGAAGCCGGTGATCGTCGCCCAGTTGAGCTTGCCCGGATTGGCCTTGGCGTAGGCGACGAGATCGCCGAACGTCTTGAACTCGGACGAGGCAGGCACCGCGACGCCGACGATGGTGTTGGTCATGCGTGCGATCGCGACCATCTCGCGGATGTCGTAGGGCATCTTCTCGTTGGTCCACGGATGATGTGTGAACGAGGAGGTCGGTGACATCAGGAGCGTGTGGTCGTCCTTCGCGCCGAGGAACGATGTGATGGCGACGATGCCGTCGCCGCCCGGCCTGTTTTCAACGACAACGGATTGGCCGCCCCATTTGGCGGACAGCTTGTCGGCGACGAGACGCGCGGTGATGTCGGCGCCGGAGCCGGGGCCGATCGGCAGGACAAATCTGACGGGCCGTGACGGCCATTGGCTCTGTGCGCGGGCGAGGGAAGGGAGTGCGAGCGCGGCGGCGGCGGACGCGCCGCCCACGATCAGCGCGCGGCGCGTGGTGGGCAGCCCCTGATGGGGCGAAAGTTTCTTGTTTGGCATTGGCAAATCTCCCGGCCTGAAGCCGCCGTTCGCGCGCATTGCCGCGCGCGAGAATCCGGCGGCTCAGTGGCCGGGATGGTGTTGGATCAGAAAGCCGCTGTAAAGCAGACCTTCGGTCAGCAGGTCGCTTTGCCGCAACGGGCGGAGTTGATCTTCTCCTTCAGCGCGGCGAGGCCGACGGCGCCGACCACGACGTTGTCGCCGATCACGTAGCTCGGCGTGCCGTTCAGCCCGAGCTTCTCGGCGAGCTTGAAGGACTCCTCGAGGCTCGCCTTCACCTCGTCGCTGTTCAGATCCTTCTCGATGCGGGCGACGTCGAGGCCGGCCTCCTTGGCGGCAGCCATTGCGCGCGCCTTGTCGGCCTGACCGCGGCCGCCGAGCAGCTTCTGATGGAAGTCGAGATACTTCTTGCCGGTTTTGTCCTGCATGCGGACGGCGACCGCGACGCGCGCGGCTTCGACCGAGCCCGGGCCGAGGACCGGGAATTCCTTCAGCACGACCTTCAGCTTCGAGTCGTCCTTCATCAGCGCCATCATGTCTTCCATGGCGCGCTTGCAGTAGCCGCAGTTGTAATCGAAGAACTCGACGAAGGTGACGTCGCCTTGGGGATTGCCGATCGTGACATGGCGCGATGAGTTGAAGATCGCGTCGGCGTTGTCCTTCACCGCGGCCTGGTGCTTCACGGCTTCGGCCGCGGCTTGCTTCTTCTCAAGTTCGGCGATGGCGTCCTGGAGGACCTCCGGGTTCTTGAGGAGATACTCCTTGATGATGCGCTCGATCTCGCCGCGTTGTTCGGCGGTGACGCTCTGCGCTTGAGCGGCGAGTGGAGCCGCAGCCAGCATCAGGCCGGCAGCAAGAGCGGTACGGAGGAAGGGGCGCATGATTTCTGTCCTTTTCGGCATTAACGGAATGGGCCGCCGCTCGGCTGCGGCGGTTTGTAACCCACGATGTCGTCGGCCTTGACCCAGCCGGGTGAGCCGACCGCGAAACGCGTCTTGGCGCGCGTGGCGAGCTCGCGCGCTGTCTTTGTATCGCCACGGGTGAACGCCGCCTGAGCGGAGGCAAGGTCGGCCTGCGCCAGATCGCCCTTGCGGCCATAAGCCATGGCGAGCTGGGTGTAGCCGTCGGCCGACTCCGGCTCCCGGGCGAGCGCGGCTTTCAGCATGTTCACCGCTTCGTCGGCGTTCTTCGGATCGTTTGTGGCGATCAGCGCCTGTGCGAGCAGGACCTGAATGAGCCCCGGCACCGGCGCGAGGCTGACCGCGCGGCGGAGCGGCGCAATGGCCTCATGGGGCTTGGCGCCTTCGAGCAGCGCCTGACCCTTCAGTTCGTAGAAATACGGGTTGTTCGGCTGCTGCTGGATCAGTGCATCGATCTGCGCGATCGCCATGCGGAGGTCCGCGTGCCGGTAGGTCGCAATCGCGCGGGCGTAGCGCGCGGCCATGCTGTTGTCGGTGATCGGATAGCGGCGCATCACCGTATCCGGCCGTTCGAGGAAGCCGATGAGCTTCGCCTTTGCCAGATCGTGGCGAAGCTGAAGCTCGGGCGAGTCCTTCTTGTCCCAATATTCGTTGCGAGCGAGCGCCTCGAGCGCGGCGACACGCTCGGCCGGCATCGGGTGCGACTGGGTGTAGGGATCGGCGCCGCGTGCTGCGAACAGGATCTGGTCGGCGAGGCGGCGGAACGTGTCGGCCATGCCCTTCGCAGACTGTCCGGTGGCGGCGAGGAACTTCACGCCGGCGCGGTCGGCCTGTTCCTCCTGCGCGCGCTGATAGGACAGCAGCGAGCGCATGATCGCGGACTGTGGTCCGTAGATCGCGGCGGAGGCGTCCTGCGGTCCCGAGCGGCCGGCCGCGACCATCGCGCCGATCGACAGCAGCATCGCGATGATCGACTGCGTCTGCGCCATCGCGAGTTGATCGCGCAGCTTCGACAGATGGCCGCCGGCGATGTGGCCGGTTTCGTGGGCGAGCACACCGATGATTTCGTTCGGCCGCTGCGAATCCATCAACGCGCCGGCGTTCACGAAGATGCGGCGGCCGTCCATGACGAAGGCGTTGAAGGAGCGGTCGTTGATGATGGTGACCTGGATACCCTGCTTGGCGAGACCCGCCGCGCGCAGGATTGGTGACGTGTAGTCGCGGAGGAGCTGCTCGATCTCGGCGTCGCGGATGATCGGCATGCCGCGCGGCAGGTCGGGTGCGGACTGCGCGCGAACCGGCACCGACGCAGACGTGAGCGACGAAGCGGCGACCGCGAGCGCGGTTAAAAGCGCCATGACGCGCACGGCTGGCATCCGTACGCGTGGCCTGCTAGGTCTCGGAAACCCGGTCATATCCGCTTGGATTCGCGCCATTATCCGGCGCAACCTAGTGGTGCCGCCGGACAGGGTCAACGCGCCTTCCGATCACGAGTGCTTGCGAACGCCCCACGGTTAAATTGCCGCCGAATGAGGCGGTTGCGGGGCGGGAACCGCCGCCCGAGGGAGACTGTGAATGATGCTCGATAGGGCACGGCGGCTGATGACGCCTTCGGCGCGCAGCGATGTGCCGCCGTTCATTGTCATGGACGTGATTGCGGCCGCGACCAAGATCGAGGCCGCGGGCGGCCGCGTCGTGCACATGGAGGTGGGACAGCCTGCCGCGCCCGCGCCGAAGACCGCCATCGAGGCTGCGCGCGCGGCGCTGTCGGGACACATCGGCTACACCGAGTCGCTCGGCATCTGGCCTCTGCGCGAGCGCATCGCGCGGCACTACCATGAGACCTACGGCGTTGAGGTTTCACCGGAGCGCGTCATCGTCACGACCGGGTCATCGGCGGGATTCATCCTGGCGTTTCTTTCGATGTTCGAAGCGGGCGACCGCGTCGCCATCGCGTCGCCCGGTTATCCGCCGTACCGGCATATTCTCACTGCGCTCGGCTGTGAGCCGGTGCTGATCGAGACGACGGCTGCGACGCGCTTCGCCATCACCGGCGACATGCTGCGCGCGGCGCACGCGGAGAAGAAGCTTTCCGGTATTCTCGTTGCGAGCCCCGCCAACCCGACCGGCACGATGATGACGCCGGAGGCGCTCGCCGACCTCATCAATGTCGCGGAAGAACTCGGCGTCAAATTCATCTCCGACGAGATCTATCACGGGCTCGACTACGCGATGCCGGCGGAGACCGCGGTGAGGCTCTCCGAGAACGCGCTCGTGATCAACTCGTTCTCCAAATACTTCTGCATGACCGGCTGGCGCGTCGGCTGGATCGTCGCGCCGGAGCCGCTCATTCGTCCGATCGACCGCCTGCAAGGCAATCTCGCGATCTCGGTGCCGACGCTGTCGCAGATCGCAGCCGCCGCGGCGTTCGATGGCCGCGCCGAGATGGATGACGTGAAGCACGGCTACGAAGAGAACCGCCGCATCCTGCTTGAAGGCTTGCCGAAGATCGGCTTCGACAAATTCCTGCCGGTCGACGGCGCGTTCTATCTCTACGCCGACGTGTCGAAGTTCACCGACGACAGTTTCGATTTCGCGAGCCGTCTGTTGCAGGAGGCGGGCGTCGCGACCACGCCGGGTGTCGATTTCGATCCCGAGCATGGACGTCACCGATTGCGCTTCAGCTATGCGCGCTCCGCAGACGACATGCGTGAGGCGGTTGATCGCATTGGTAACTGGTTGCGCACGCGCTGAATGTCGCTAGGCTCGCCCCCGAACCGGTTCGTCAACGCCGGGTGGGAGGACGCATGATTTCGGGCCGCATTCGCGCATTCGTTTTGTCTTTGATCGCTGCATGGGCGCTGCCCACCGTCGCGCTCGCCGAATATCCCGACAAACCGATCCGGCTCATCGTCCCACAAGCGCCGGGCAGTGCGACCGACAACGTGGCGCGTGTGTTCGCCAACGACTTCGGGCAGTTGCTCAACCAGACGATCGTTGTCGAGAACAAGCCGGGCGCGGCCTTCACCATCGGCATGGACTTGGTCGCGAAGGCGCCCCCCGATGGCTACACGCTGATCGTCGCGCCGATCGGCGCGCTTGCGATCAGTCCGAACATGGTGGCGCGGCTGCCGTTCAGCATCGAGAAGGATTTCCAGCCGATCGTGCTGATCGCGCGCGGGCATCTCGCCGCGGTCGTGGCGCCCAACTCCGAGATCAAATCGATCAAGGATCTGATCGAGGAGGGCAAGAAGAACCCCGGCAAGCTGACCAATGCGTCGTCGGCGAGCGGATCGCCCGGCCACGTCGGCGCCGAGCTGTTCAAGTCCATGGCGGGCATCGACGCCGTGCACGTGCCGTATCGCGGCGGCGCGAATGCAATCTCCGATCTGCTCGCGGGGCGCGTGACGTTCATGTTCGAGAGCCTGAATTCGGTCTCGCCGCACATTCGCTCCAACGCAGTGCGCGCGCTCGGCGTGAGCGGCGATCAGCGTTCGACGCGTTTCCCGGAAATTCCGACCATCGCCGAAGCCGGCGTACCGGGATACAGCGCGCCGACGTGGACGGGGCTCGCCGGTCCCGCGGGAATGCCGAAGGAGATCGTTGCCAAGCTCAACGCCGTCGCCAACAAGCTAATCCAGACGAAGGACTTCCAGGAGAAGTTCGCGCGGGTTGGCGATGAACTGGCCGGTGGCACGCCGGAGGAGTTCGGGCAGACGATCAAGACTGATCTCGCGAAGTGGAAGGTCGTCATCGAGCGCTCCGGCGCGAAGCTGGAGTAATCAGAACTCCACGTCCAACTCTTCTAGCTCCTCAGGCTCCGCGCGGGCGGCGTCGATCCATTCCTGCATCAGCGGCATCGACAGGATTGTCTTGTTGTAGGCCGCGCACATGACGTCGAGCTTGACGTCGTAGGTCGCAAAGCGCGTGCAGACCGGCGCGAACATGGCGTCGGCGATGCAAGGCCTACGGCCGAACAGGAACGGTCCGCCGTATTCGTTCAAGCAATCGCGCCAGATCGTGCAGATGCGTTCGATGTCGGGCAGGGCGCCTGCGAAAATCTTGTAGCCGTTGTAGTGAACCTTCAGATTCATCGGCAGCGCGGAACGCAGGTTGCTGAAGCCCGAATGCATTTCGCCGGAGATTGAGCGGCAACGCGCACGCGCCGCCGCGTCATTCGGAAGAAGACCAGCCTCGGGCTTCAACTCGTTCAGGTACTCGGCGATCGCGAGCGTGTCCCAGATCTTCACGCCATCATGGGTGAGGCAGGGCACCAGGAACGACGGCGACAGCAGCAAAAGCTCCGCCCGCGTCGAGGGATCGTCGCTCGACACCGCGGTTTCCTCGAAATCGAGGCCGGCCATCTTGCAAAGGAGCCAGCCGCGCAGCGACCACGAGCCGTAGTTCTTGCTGGCGATTGCCAGCGTGGCCTTGGGCATCGTTGTTATCCCCCAACAACCCTTTTGAATCGGCCCGGCTTTAAAATTATCTCGCAGCGCAACATAAAATGCACTAGCCTTTTTCACGTTTGAAGCGGCGCGGCCGGGCCGGGCAGCGGGCGCCTCAAAGGGTGGGGAATGCTGTACCAGGCCTATCAGGCCCAGGCGGACCTCATGGCGCCTGTCCGGTCGTTGGCGACGCTGGCCGCGAATGCGATCGGCCATCCGTCCGCCGGCATGCCGGGGCATGGCTTCGTCCGCAATCTCACCGCGGCCTATGAACTGATTTCCCGCGCGGGGCTCACACACAAGCGGCCGGCCTTCGGCATCGGCAGCGTGACCGTCGGCAATCGCGAGGTGGCGGTGCGCGAGGAGGCGGCGCATGTGACGCCGTTCGGCACGCTGCTGCATTTCAAGAAGGACGTCGAGAGCGTGCAGCCGCGCGTGCTGCTGGTCGCGCCGCTGTCCGGGCATTTCGCGACGCTTCTGCGCGGCACCGTGAAGACGATGCTGCCCGAGCACGACGTCTACATCACCGACTGGCACAACGTGCGTGACGTGCCGGTGTCGGCGGGCCGCTTCGGCTTCGACGAATACATCGAGCACATCATCAGCTTCCTCGAGGTGATGGGTGAGGGCGCCCACGTGCTCTCGGTGTGCCAGCCCTGCGTCGCGGTGCTCGCGACCGCGGCGGTGATGGCGCAGGGTAATCACCCCTGCCAGCCGCGCAGCATGACCCTGATGGCGGGCCCAATCGACACCCGCGTGAACCCGACCAAGGTGAACGAGCTTGCCAACTCCAAGCCGATCTCCTGGTTCGAGAACAATCTGATCGCGCGGGTGCCGTTCCGCTACGCTGGCGCATACCGCAAGGTCTATCCGGGCTTCGTGCAGCTTGCCGCCTTCATGAGCATGAACATCGAGCGCCACGTGAAGGCGCATCGCGAGCTGTACGACAACCTTGCCAACGGCGAGCACGAGAAGGCGAGGGTCACCAAGGATTTCTATGACGAGTATTTCGCGGTGCTCGACCTCACCGCGGAGTTCTATCTGGAGACCGTCCGCATCGTTTTCCAGGAGCACAAGCTGCCGACTGGCCAACTCGAATATGACGGCCAGAAGATCGAGCCGCGCGCCATCAAGCGCACGATGCTGCTTACGGTCGAGGGTGAAAAGGACGACATCTGCGCGGTTGGCCAGACCGCGGCGGCGCACGACCTCTGCTCGGGGCTGCGGCAGTATCGCAAGAAACACCATATGCAGACCGGCGTCGGGCACTACGGCGTGTTCTCGGGGAAGCGCTGGGAAGGGCAGATCTATCCGCTGGTGAAGAACGTCATTCTGTCGAGCGAGTGAACCTGTTATTCACCGCGGCGTCTCTTTCGCCTTTTGTGTGTAACGTGCTGCTGGCATCTTGATTCCCGCAGAACCGTTGCGGGACCGATCAATGGCCGGTGATCAGGACAAACCGTCAATCATCAGATGGGCGATGAGGGCATGGCGCGACACCGCGGCTGCCATTCAGCAAATGCCTGCGGCGCTCGGCCTGGGTGTATTCATTGTCGTCGCGGCTCACGTTTTGGCCGAAACGTTTATCGTGCCAAAGCCGCGAACGGGCGCGGGAATTAGTAGAGATCTGCTCGTTTTCATGTTTGGTTTGGTCGAAGCTTTTCTTCTGGTGCCCGTTGGGATCGCGGTGCACCGCTACGTCTTGCTTGGCGAGCGCGCTGCGAGCTACCGGCTCGATTTGGCCAATGCGCGGTTTCGGCGTTTCTTTCTTTTCACCGTCGTCATCGAGATCATCTTTCTCATCCCCGGAATGACGATAGGATTGGCAGATAAATTCTCTGAGCCGATGCAACTGGTTGTCGTGGTGGCCGGGATTTCTCTGAGTGCTTATGCCGTTGTTGTCATGCTCCGCACGCTCATTCTGTTTCCGGCAATCGCGGTGGATGCGGCGGGAGCTGAGTGGAGCAACGCCCTGCGGGATACCCAAGGACACGCGTGGCGGATGTTCTTTATGCTCGTCGTGGCTGGTGTTCCGATCATTGCGCTCTACGTTTTGATAGTTTCGCTTTGGCCGGATGACCCGCCAATGCCCATCGCCGCGATTGTCTCGGCCACGGATGCGGTGATGATTACGCTGATAACGGTCGTATACGCCGCGCTTGCATCGCGGATGTTTGCGGCCTTGGCCGAGCGGCTGACGGGCACTCATGGCGATGACGTTCCTCAACGCTGATCTGATCCGAAGCCGCGCGTTCCGGCGGGCGATGTCGTTCGTCATCGGGATCGGCATCCCGGCGGCCGTGTGTCTGTGGCTTCGCCTGTCCGATGGTTTGCTGCTAGCCGTCATCACCGCGCTGATGTTCTCGTTTGCCGACGACGAGGGGCCGCTGCTCAATCGCTTCGTCGCTCTTGGGCGCTCAGCAGGAGGAATAGCGCTCGGCGCTGCCGGCGGGCATCTGCTCGGCG
>JBFLYS010000015.1:0-117556 GCA_040756555.1 Pseudomonadota bacterium
ACAACCTGAAGAAGCAGCTCGCCGATCCCAACGCGGCGGCAGCATCCAAGCCGATCTCCGCGACCTCGCTTGCGGGCCAAGTCGCGTGGAATGCGATCAAGGGCAAGCTGGGCGGGAAATCCGACGGGTAGGGGCCCGTTGCCAGCAAAATTTGGACCAGGAGGGGATGAGAATGAGGCGTCGCGATTTCTTCCGTCTGACTGGAGCGCTGGCACTGGGCAGTCTGGTCAGCCAATCCCGTTCCTATGCTCAAAGCACCTATCCTTCAGGTCCTATTCGCGTGATCGTTCCGTTTCCACCAGGCGGCGTGGTCGACATTACAGCTCGACAATGGGCAGAAAGGATCAAATCAGCTCTCGGAACCGTCGTGGTCGAAAACATGGGTGGTGCGGGTGGCACAATAGGTGCGAACTACGTCGCGCGGGCGAAACCGGACGGACAGACTTTGCTGTTCGGCGATTCGAGCGTGCTGGCGATCGCGCCGCAACTGCTGGCGCAGCCTCCCTACAATCCGGGCAGGGATTTGACGCCGATCGCGATGGTTGCGCATTCCGCATCATCGATTGTTGTGCATCCCGGCGTGCCCGCAAAAAATTTGGACGAACTGATCCGTTATGTCAGGTCCAACCAGGAGACCGTGACCTATGCTTCGGCCGGCATCGGAACGGTCACGCACCTCGCGGCGGAATCTTTCAAGCAAGCGACCGGCGCGACAAAGATCCTGCATGTTCCCTATCGAGGGATGGGGCCTGCGTTGGTGGATGTGATGGCGGGCGTCGTTCCCATGGCGGCGCCCAATATCACACAACAGATATTGGATCTGCATCGGTCCGGCAAAATCCGTGTTTTGGCGATCTGTTCGCAGCGTCGGCTTGCAGCAGCGCCCGATATTCCAACGGCCAACGAGTCATTGCCCGGGTTCCTGATGCAACTGACATGTGGGGCGGTGGCCCCCGCCGGCGTTCCGGAAACGATCATGTCGCGAATTGGGAGCGTCACCGATGAGGTCTCGAGAGATGCGGCCTTCAGGCGCGCCATCGAGGAATCAGGACTTGAGGTTTCCTCCATAGTGACTCCCAAGGCTGCAGCTGTGTTTTGGGACAGCGAACGAGCTCACGTTCAATCGATCATCAAGGCCGCGGGGATACAGCCACAATAGAGGGCGCAAGATTAAACTACGAAGCCAGCATGTTGCCCGAACGCCGCTGTGCAATCTTACGGCGAGCCAGCACGTCTGTGGCGCAGAACACGTCTCGCGGCAACTCCGGCACCGAGCGAGGCGAGTTTCGCGACGCGGCCACAACCTGCCCACACTGGAGCCTTTCGATGGCTGAGGGATACGTCTCCCCGGATGAGATTCGAACCGCATTTTCGGCAGCCATGTCGGCGATGTATCGCGATGAGGTGCCGGCCTACGGTGCGCTCATGGACCTCGTCTCAAAGGTGAATTCCCAAACGCTGGCGGGCGATGGAGAACTTCGAGAGCGTCTCGATGCGACGGCTTCATTGGACCGCATTTCCCAGGAACGCCATGGCGCGATCCGCTTGGGGACAGGCGTCGAGCTCGCGATGATGCGCCGGATCTTCGCCGTCATGGGAATGTTGCCCGTCGGCTATTACGACCTCACCGCCGCCGGCGTGCCCGTGCATGCAACCGCGTTCAGGCCTTTGCAGGATCTCTCCCTCAAGCGAAACCCGTTTCGCGTGTTTGCCTCGGTATTGCGCTTGGACTTGATCGCGGATGCACATTTGCGCGCAGAGGCGAAGGCGGTTCTCGAGAAGCGGCAGATCTTCACGGATGGGGCAATCAAGCTGACATTGCAGGCTGAACGCAACGGCGGTTTGGAACGTCAGGATGCCGACCGTTTCGTCGCCGAAGCGCTCGAAACATTCCGGTGGCACGATCGCGCCGCAGTGAGCGCTGACCTGTATCGACGGCTCCACGCCGCTCACCGGCTCGTCGCGGATGTCGTCTCGTTCAAGGGACCACATATCAATCATCTCACGCCTCGTACGCTTGACATCGATGTCGTGCAGGCGCGGATGCCGGCTTGGCGCATCATTCCAAAGGCGGTGATCGAGGGGCCGCCGAGCCGGGCTTGTCCAATCCTCCTGCGGCAGACGTCGTTCAAGGCGCTGGAAGAGTCTGTCTCCTTCCAGGCAGGCGACGGCACCTGGCAACCTGGATCGCATACCGCGCGGTTCGGCGAGATCGAGCAGCGCGGCGCGGCGCTGACACCGAAGGGCCGCGCTCTCTACGACAGATTGCTGATTAAAGCCCGAAGCGCGGTGAACCCCGCGGCTGACGGGTCAAACGCACAAGCGTACAAGCGCGCACTTTCTGAGGCTTTCGCTGAATTCCCGGACAACTGGAAAGAGATGCGACAGGACGCGCTCGCATATTTCTCTTACTCGCTCACCGCAGAGGGTCAGCAGAATCGGAACCATATCCGGGATATCGAACAAGGCATCACCGACGGTTTGGTGCGGTTTGATCCGATCGTCTACGAGGATTTTCTGCCCGTGAGCGCCGCAGGAATTTTTCAATCGAATCTGGGCGGCCAATCCCAACAGCAGTTTGCATCGAGTCCCAATAAGATGCGCTTCGAAGCCGAGCTTGGAAGCGTGGTGGTCGACGAGTTTGCCCACTATGCCAGCGTCGAGCGCGCTTCGCTTGACTCCTGCCTCAAGCTTCATCGTCTTCCGGAAGGCAGCCTGTAGCGCCCGTTCGCGGTCCTTGGGCGGCGAGAGCGTGAACCGACGCTATTCCTTCATCGCCTCCTCGCGCGTGGCCCGGATCGCCGGCACCACGATCGAGACGAGGAGTGCCGCGGCGGCGATGAGGAAGGCCGCACTGATCGGGCTCGTGATCAGGATGATCGGATCGCCAAGGGAGATCAGCAGTGCCCGGCGCAGGTATTCCTCCATCATGGGGCCGAGCACGAAGCCAAGCACCAGCGGCGCGGGCTCGCAGCCGAGCTTGAGTAAGAGATAGCCCATGGCCGAGAATGCGATCAGTTGCAGCAGGTCGAACACGTTGTTGTTGATGGTGAACACGCCGATGCAGCAGAACACCAAGATGGCAGGGAATAGAAGCCGGTAGGGGACCGACAGGAGCCGCACCCAGAGACCGATGAGCGGCAGATTGAGCGCGAGCAGAAAGAGATTGCCGATCCACATCGAGGCGACAACGCCCCAGAACAAGTCCGGCCGCTGATTGAGCACCTGCGGACCCGGCTGGATGCCTTGGATCATAAGCGCCCCAATCATCAGAGCCATGGTGGGGTTCGACGGCACGCCGAGGGTGAGCATGGGGATGAACGAGGTCTGCGCGCCGGCGTTGTTGGCGGATTCAGGCGCCGCTACGCCACGGATGTCGCCCTGTCCGAAATGGGTCGGCGCCTTGGCCACCTTCTTTTCGATGGCATATGCGGCAAACGACGCCAGCAGTGCACCGCCGCCAGGCAGGATGCCGAGCACGGACCCGAGAATGGTGCCGCGCGCGATAGAGAAACTGCTGAGCTTGAGGTCGGCCAACGAAGGCAGCACCCGGCCAATCCGCGAGGTGAATGTTTCCCGATCTTGGCCGCGGTTCTCTAGGTTGTAGATCACCTCCGCAATGCCGAACATGCCCATGGCCATCGCCACGAAGCTGACGCCCTCGGCGAGCGCCGGAATCCCGAAGGTGAAGCGCATGACGCCGGAGTTGACGTCGGTGCCCATCAGGCCGAGCACCAGCCCGAGCACGACCATGGCGATCGTCTTGCGGAGAGTGCCGCTCGCCAGCACCACAGCGCCGATGAGGCCGAAGACCATCAGGGAGAAGTAGTCTGCCGGCTGGAAGCTCAATGCGAGCTCGGCAAGCGGCGGAGAGAAGAACGCGACCACAAGCGTCGCGAAGCTGCCGGCGATGAACGAGCCGATGGCGGCAATGCCGAGCGCAGGGCCTGCGCGCCCGTTCCGCGCCATCTGGTAGCCGTCGAGGGTGGTCACGACGGACGATGACTCGCCGGGGATGTTGACCAGGATCGCCGTGGTGGATCCCCCGTACTGCGCGCCGTAATAGATGCCCGCGAGCATGATCAGGGCGGTGGAGGCATCCAGACTGAACGTCAACGGCAGCAGCATCGCCACGGTGGCGACTGGCCCGATGCCCGGGAGCACACCGATCAGCGTGCCGAGAAACACCCCGATGAAACAGTAGAAGAGGTTGTTCAGGGTGACGGCGACGCCAAACCCGAGTGCAAGATTTGTGAAGATGTCCATGGCGCGTCGCTCAGAAGCTCGGCCACAGTGTCAGCGGCAGGCCAAGCAGCATCCAGAACACGCCCGCCGAGAAAACGGCCATGAACACCGCAAGCGCGGCGGACTCCCTCAGCCGCAAATCAGGATCGGCGAAGCCCGCCACCAGCACGAGCATCAGCACGGCGACAACGAAGCCGAGATACTGCAGCGCGAGTCCGAAGGTGCCGATGCTCGCGAGCACGATGAGGAACGGCCGCAGCGCCATTGCCGGCAGCCTCGCGCCATCGATGAAAAGTGCCGGCACCGTCAACGTAAGTCCGAGCAACGCCATCAGCCCGCCGAGCAGCATTGGGAAGTAGCCGGGCCCCATGCGCGCGGCGGTCCCGAGCCGGTAATCGGTCGCGATCACCATCACCACGATACCGATGCCGATGAAGATCAGTCCGCAAACGAAATCCCTCTGCGATCGTATCCGCAATGGAAAGTCCCCCTCGCTAACCCCACTATTTCCCCGGCCTGATGGGAAGCCGAACGCGGCTTCCGAACGCAAAAGGTGTGCCGCCGCTGGCCTAGGGCGGAGGAGTGCTCAGTCGGCAATCATGGATGTCTGCCGGCTCGCTCATTCCGCCTTCACTCCGGCTTTGGCCACGATCTGCTTGAATTCGGACGCCTCCCTGCGGATGAGTGCGCCGAACTCGGCGGACTTCATCGCTCGCGTCTCGCCGCCGCCGCTCGCGAACCGCTTCTTGACGTCGTCCATCTCCAGGATTTTCGCGACCTCGGCGTTGATCTTGTCGATGATCGGTTGCGGCACGCCCTTGGGCGCAAACAGACCGGCCCAGATCGAAGCCTGTACCCCCGGCACGCCGGCCTCGATCAGCGTCGGCCATTCCTTGTTGAAGGTGCTGCGCGAACCAGTGGTGACCGCAAGCACCCTGACTCGGCCGGACTGAATGTGCGACATCGCCGACCCCAGCGCTGCGCTTCCGGCCGGCACCTCGCCGCCTGCGGTCGCGGTGATGGCGGGCGCCCCGCCTCGATAGGGTACGACCAGGAACTTGGCACCCGTCACCAAGCTGGCCCACTCGACGATCAGATGCTGGATCGTCCCGCTGCCGGGGACCGAGAAGCCGATCGTGCCGGGTTTGGCCTTGGCTGCCGCGATCAGTTCCTGAAAGGTTTGGTAGGGTGTGTTGGCATTAACGACGAACACGCAGGGCGCTTCGATGACCATCGTGATCGGCGTGAGGTCGCGGTCAAGATCGTAAGGTACGTTCTGGAACACCGCCGGATTGATGGCGAATTCGCCGGTGTGCGCCATCAAGAGCGTGTACCCGTCGGCCGGCGACGTCGCTGCTGCCTGCACGCCGATGAATCCATTTCCGCCCGGCCGGTTGTCGATGATGACCTGCTGGCCCCAGGCCTCGTGCAGCTTCTGCCCAACGATACGCGCCGCAGTGTCTACGATGCCGCCTGGCGCGAACGGCACAACGATGCGAATGGGCTTGGTGGGGTACTGCTGAGCCTGTGCTTGACTGCCGGCGATGAACAACATGGCGGCAGAAACGACTGCAACGAAGATTCGCATCGGAGCTCCTCTTGTTGACGCTTCGTTGAGCGGCTATGGCGCGGCCTCGCGGCAAATCCGCGTCGCAGAAGCGTTCCCCGTTCACTTCGATAGAAAGCAGTAGCGCGGCCAAAGATCGTTCGTGTACTATCACAATGTTTGTACACAAACGAAAGGTTAAGAGGGGTGCCACAGGCTGTCAAGCTCAAGAAGCGTGCGCGACCGACACTTCTCGAGGTCCGTGCCAATGGCTTGTGTTACCGAGAGGGCGCCGCACGAGTCCCCGCGGCACAAGTACTACGTAAGCCCCACGTCTGCGACATTTTTGTGCGAAGAGCTCAAATGAAATTCATGAAGAGAGAGGCCGGCCGCACTCTCTCCAACGATCTGTAGTGAAACGCAAAGCGAGGTTACGGATATGGGAAGAACGTTCCGGGTATCGGTTGTCGGCGGAACAGGTGCTGAAGGTAAGGGACTCGCGACGCGGCTCGCGCGCGCTGGCCACACCGTCTTCATTGGCTCGCGGGATCTGCTGCGGGCATCGGCCACCGCGCGGGAAATTCAGTCGATGTCTCCTGAGGCCACCGTCCAAGGAATGGACAACCGCAGCGCTGTGCGAGCTTCGGAAATCTGCATTCTCACCGTGCCGTATGCGGCGCAGCGAGCGACGGTTGAGGGGCTGCGCGATGAACTTCAGGGCAAGCTTCTGATTGATGCGACAGTTCCCTTGGTTCCTCCCAAAGTGGCGCGCGTGCAACTGCCGTCCAGCGGATCGGCGGTGGCTCAAATCCAAAACCTTCTCGGCGAAGGTGTCCGCGTTGTCTCCGCCTTCCAGAATGTTTCCGCGCACGCGCTCAATGACGCGGACCACGAGGTCGAGTGCGATGTTCTGGTGTGTGGCGATGACGTCGAAGCGCGAAGCATTGTCGTTGAATTGGCCGCCGGCATCGGGCTGCGGGGCGTTCACGCCGGACCGATCGTCAACTCCGCGGCCGCCGAGGCTCTGACGTCGATCCTGATTTCGATCAATATGCGATACAAAATTCCTGGCGCGGGAATCCGGATCACGGGTCTGCCTTGACGACGAAAGGCGGCGCCTTTGACGGAATTTAACGCAAGCGACGAGAGAGGCAGGGCGGCGGCGCTATCGGTCGTCGCCCTGGACGGTATCCCGCTCGTTTCCCGCTCGGACGATCTGTGCGCGATCGTTCTGAAGGGCTTGCAGGCATCGAGCCAAAAGCTCCGCGATGGTGACGTGTTGGTCATCGCGCAAAAGATCGTTTCCAAGATCCAGGGCCGTGTCGTGCCGCTGGACACCGTTTCTCCGTCTGCCGCAGCGATACAGCTTGCCGGCGAGGTGCAGAAGGACCCGCGGGTGGTGCAGCTCATATTGGATGAATCGACTGAGGTGGTGCGAAAAAGGCCGGGGGTGCTGATCGTCGAGCATCGATTGGGGTTTGTTCTTGCGAACGCGGGTATTGATTTTTCCAACCTCGATCAACGCTCGGAAGGCGACCAGTTTGCTTTGCTGCTTCCAGAGGATCCTGATGCTACCTGCGCGGAGCTGCGGGAAGCGCTCAGAGAAAAGACCGGCGAGGACGTCGCGGTCATCATCAATGACAGTCACGGGCGCGCGTTTCGAAACGGCACCGTGGGTGTGGCGATCGGGGTTGCAGGCCTTGAGGCGCTTTCGGATCTTCGCGGCCGAAATGATCTCTTCGGCCGCCGCTTGCAAACCTCCGAAGTGGGCACTGCCGACGAGATTGCTTCAGCCGCGTCGCTTTTAATGGGGCAGGCGGAGGAAGGCCGCCCCATCGTGCTGATCCGCGGATGGCCGCCGGAGAATGCCGAAGGCAGCGCGCGGCAACTCGTCCGACCCAAGCGGATCGATCTCTTTCGTGGCGACGATCGCGTTGAATGGCCGTCGGTTGCAACAAGCCGCCGGACCTTCCGGCGCTACAAGCCTGATCCTGTCCCGCAAGGTGCTCTCGATCGGATCCTGGAGATCGCCGTACACGCTCCATCCGCCCACAACCGGCAACCCTGGCGCTTCGTCGTGCTAAGAGAGTTGGAGGCGCGCGAGAAGCTCGCAAAAGCCATGGGCGAGCGACTCCGCGAGGACCGGCTTCGCGATGGCGATGCCGCTGATGTGGTGCAGGCCGATTATAAGAGATCGGTCCAGCGCATCACCAACGCGCCGACGGCGATCCTCGTCTGTTCGACGGTGGATGACATGGACATCTATTCAGACGAGCGCCGCTCAGCGGCGGAGCGTCAGATGGCCATGCAAAGCACCGCCATGGCCATGCAGAATCTCCTGCTCACGGCTCATGCCGAGGGGTTGGGCGCCAGCATCATGTGCGCGCCTCTGTTTTGTCCGGATACCGTGCGCTCGAATCTAAAGTTGCGATCCACATGGGAGCCGCAGGCCCTGATCACGCTGGGATATCCAGCGGGCGAACCGAAGCTATTTGCCAGGCGGCCTCTCCCCGAGGTTGTGTGCTTTCCTTCATCTGCGGAAAAAGGCACGGAAAACTGATCCTTTTGCGCCGCTCGCGCGGCGCAGATGGCGTTTGACGGCGTGACGCGAGAGTTCGTTTGCAGCCGGCTGGCTTGACATCAGGACCGCCTCTCCGTAGCTTTTAGTTTGTATACAAATGAAATACGGCTTGCGGGCGAAACTCGACAAGGGAGATTGAGAATGAGCGTGACAGTTGGGATCGGCCTGTTTCCGACCGAGCCCTTTCCGAAGATGGTGTCGCTTGTGAA
This sequence comes from Pseudomonadota bacterium, assembly GCA_040756555.1. GTDB lineage: Bacteria > Pseudomonadota > Alphaproteobacteria > Rhizobiales > Xanthobacteraceae > Z2-YC6860. The sequence continues at coordinate 8,582 of JBFLYS010000015.1, forward strand.
GCTGTCTGAGGAGCTGGGTTATTCGTGCGCCTACATCGGCGACTCGCAGATGATCTGGCGCGAAGCCTATGTCATCCTCGGCGCAGCTGCGGCGGTCACCAAGCGCATCAAGCTAGGCACAGGCGTTACAAATCCGGTGACGCGCGATCTTGGGGTGCTCGCTGCGTCCTGGGCCACTCTCAGGGAGTGGGTTGGCGATCGTCTGCTGCTCGGCATCGGTACAGGCGATAGTTCGCTTGAAACGCTCGGCAAGAAGCCTTCGACCCTTGCCAATTTCGAGCGCTCCATCGGCGTTGTCCGCGGCCTATTGGAGGGGCGGCACGTCACTTACCCGGATACTGAAGCGGACGTCCATTTGACTTACGTCAACGGCGGTCCGCGTGTTCCCGTGTTTCCGGCGGTGAGTAGTCCCAAGATTCACCGCTTGGCCGGCAAGATCGGCGATGGTGCCATCGTTCTGGTTGGGATTGACCCGAATTTTCTCAAGGCTTCGCGAAGTGAGATTGAAGCAGGAGCCAAGGAAGCCGGCCGTGATTTGAAGAAAGAGGGTTTTCGCATCATTTGCTGGACCCCGTGTTCGATCCAGGAAGACGGACGCGAAGCGCGCCGGGCCGTGAAAGCCCATGTCGCCCGTGTTTTGAAGCGCAAGCTTCCGTTTGAGCTCGATGCGCCGACGATGGAGATCGTGCACAAGATCAGGGAGCACTACGAGTATTATGAGCACATGGTTGCTGGCACCGCTCACGGCGACCTGGTGACGGACGAACTGGTCGAACGGTTCGCGGCCGCGGGAACGGCAAGCGAGGTCCACGCACAGCTTAAGCGTCTTGCAGCGACGGGCCTCGTGGACGAGATTGCGATCATTCCTCACACCCAAGACCCCGCCGAACGTGAGAAGATCATTCGTCAGGTCGGTGAGATGATTCCCGATTTGAGTGGTGTAACCGTCAGCGCACGCTAGGAGCAGGGTGACGGCCGTGACTGGATCTTTTCGTGAAGGCGCAGAACAAGAAAGCGTCGACGGGGCTGCGCTGGAGGCCTTGCTTCAGCGCGCCCGTGACTTGCGAAGTGAAGGGCACGGTCGCACCATCAGTTACTCACGAAAAGTCTTTATCCCACTCACGCGGCTTTGCCGCGACACTTGCCGCTACTGCACGTTTGCGACGACGCCAAGCAAACTCCAAGCCGCTTACTTATCGCCGGAGGAGGTGCTGGCGATCGCGCGAGAGGGAAAAGCTACCGGTTGCCACGAAGCGCTCTTTACCCTTGGCGATAAACCCGAACTTCGATACCGGGCGGCCCGGGACGCGCTGGAGGCGCTGGGCCATAAAACGACCGTCGAATACCTCGCCGCGATGTGCCGGTTGGTCCACCGTGAGACGGGCCTGTTCCCGCACGTCAATGCCGGCGTCATGACGCGAGAGGAAATGGCGCAATTGCGTGGCGTCAGCGTCTCGCAAGGCATCATGCTGGAAAGTGCATCGGAGCGGCTCTGTGAAGAGGGCGGCCCGCACTTCGGGTCCCCCGACAAGCACCCGCAGGTGCGATTGAGAATGATCGCAGAGGCGGGCGAGCTCAAAATTCCATTCACGTCCGGAATTTTGATCGGCATTGGCGAGACGCGCGCAGAACGCATTGAAGCGCTGCTTGCACTGCGCGCTCTACACCAGCGGCACGGACACCTGCAGGAAATCATCATTCAGAATTTCCGTGCAAAGCCGAATACCCGCATGGCGGGATGTGCCGAGCCAGGTCTGCAGGATGTAATGTGGACCGCCGCGACGGCACGAACCATCTTTGGTCCTGAAATGAACATTCAGGTCCCACCCAATCTCAGCTACGGCGATTTCGGCCGGCTCCTTGAGGCTGGCATCAACGACTGGGGGGGCATTTCGCCAGTGACCCCGGATCACGTCAACCCGGAGGCGCCCTGGCCGGCATTGACAACGCTCGCGCGGGAGACCGTCCAGGCCGGATATCGTCTCGTCGAACGGCTGGCGGTTTACCCTCAGTTTTTGCACGACCCATCGTGGATCGAGCCCGGCTTACGGGCGGCGGTGCTCGATCATTCGGATGCATCGGGCCACGCTCGCACCGACGATTGGGCGCCTGGCACTTTGCAAGAAATCCCTCATGCGCGCCGCGCCCCTCCATATAACGGCACGCTCGACAAGTTGTTGGAGCGCGCCAGGTCAGGGCTCCATTTGTCGGAACACGAGGTCGTCGAGCTTTTTAGCGCGCGCGGCGAAGAGGTGGACCTCGTATGTGACGTGGCAGACGAACTGCGATTGAAGACGTCCGGCGAAACCGTCCGCTATGTCGTCAACCGCAACATCAATTACACGAACGTATGCACGTACAAGTGCCGTTTCTGCGCTTTTTCGAAAGGCAAGACGAGCGAAGACCTTCGTGGCACTCCTTACGACCTGTCATACGACGAGATCGCGCGGCGGGTCCGCGAGGCGTGGGATCGGGGCGCGACCGAAGTGTGCATGCAGGGAGGCATAAACCCCCACTACACCGGTGACACCTACTTGGCTCTGTTGCGTGCGGTAAAAGACGCTGTGCCCGACATGCACGTGCATGCGTTCTCGCCTTTGGAAGTGTCCCACGGCGCGGCCACACTTGGAATTTCGATCAGGACGTTTCTTGAAAAGCTTTTGAAGGCTGGTCTGGGATCGCTTCCGGGCACGGCAGCCGAAATTCTGGACGATGAGGTTCGCGCCGTCATCTGTCCGGATAAGCTTTCAACGAAAGAATGGCTCGGCGTCGTGCGGCAAGCCCACCAAATCGGGTTGCGCACCACGTCGACAATCATGTTCGGTCATATCGAGCGTCCGGTTCACTGGGCCCGGCACCTCCTGGCGCTGCGCGACCTTCAGGAGGAGACGAGAGGATTTACGGAGTTTGTGCCGCTGCCATTCGTTCATATGGAGGCGCCAATGCATATTCACGGTCGCTCCCGCAAAGGCCCCACCTGGAGGGAGGTGCGCCTGCTCCATGCCGTGGCGCGGCTCGTCCTCAGTCCCGAAATCACCAATATCCAGGCCTCCTGGGTGAAGCTCGGACCAGCCGGTGTGAAGGCTCTGTTGAACGGCGGGGTCAATGACCTCGGCGGCACGCTGATGAACGAAAGCATTTCGCGCGCAGCCGGTACGCAACATGGCCAGGAGCTCGGTCCGCACGACATGGAGGATCTCATTCGGTCCGCCGGACGCGTTCCGGAACAGCGCACGACGTTGTATGGGCCGGTATCGCGTCAGCAGCACCGGGCGAGCTTCAATGCCGCCATGCTATCCGATCCGGTTCAAACGCCGTACCGTTCGAAGTCGTTGACTGTTCACGCCTGAGGTTCTGCATCGATGTTGGATCGATCTGATCAAAGGTCGGCAACAAACGAAACGTTGCATGTGATTATTCCGTGCAAGGGCCTCGATTCGGGGAAATCGCGCCTTTCGAACCGGCTTGACTGCAAGAACCGCCGGTCGCTGTGCGAGACGCTTTTGAAACGGACGCTGGAGAGCAGCATCGCGATCGTCCCCCACGTTTACGTTTCCGTGGTGACTTCGGACGAACATGCCGCTTCAATTGGTGGTGAATACGGCGCCGACGCAATTCCCGACGGCGGTGGCGGTCTCAATGCGGCGTTGGAGCACGCGCGGTGTGTGCTGCGCAAAAGGGTCAACGGCCCCTGCACCTTGATGGTCCTGCCGATCGATCTGCCCTTGGCGCGCAGCGACACGCTTCAAGAGTTTCTCAAGTGTCCTGGTGACGTCCTGATCGCGCCTGACGAGAATGCTCAAGGAACCAACGTTTTGGTGTTACGATCGGCGGCTGCTTGGGAGCTGGAGTTCCGTTATGGCGACCAAAGTTTCTCATCGCATCAAGCGGCCGCGCGTGCCTGCGGACGCCAAGCGACCGTGTTTCGTCACCCCTCACTCGCCTTGGATATCGACGAACCGTCCCATTACGATCGGTGGTTAAGCTGCGGTGAAGCAGTTTCTTAAGTGGGTCGAGCATTCAGAAGGATCAAATTGACAGGTCGGAACTCTCGTTTCTTCTCTCCTTGCTTCTCTTGGAGCAAGCTTCGCTGCACCGTTTTGGGCGGGAGGAGGGCTCCAAACCCGATCGGGTTTCGTTGATTTTGTTAGATAGGAGTGCAATGAACTGGGCGATGGACCAGATTTTGCCGGCTCTTTGAATCGCCGGCGGAGAAAGCGCATTCCAGAATGAAAACGCCTCGCCGGACGGCCGATGTTCGTTATATTCTCGACGATCAAGTCGGGTTTTGGCTGCGTATCGCCCTGCAGAGGCACCGGGCGATCTTTACCTCCAAGATGACGCACGATGTCACCCCCATTCAGTTCGCCGCTATGGCAAAATTGTTGGAGGTTGGTCCGTGTTCGCAGAATCATCTGGGGCGTTTGATTTATGTCGATCCGGCGACCATCAAAGGTGTCGTCGATCGTCTTTGCAAACGCGGCTTTTTGACGATCCAGATCGATCCGAACGACCTTCGGCGCCGTGAGGTTGCCCTGAGCGACAAGGGGCGTCAGCTTGCGAAGGTCACCACGAAAGTCGCTTCAGCGATCACAGCGGAGACACTTGTGCCGCTGAACAAGAATGAACAACGGCAGATTATTGCGCTCCTCATGAAGCTCTCCGGCGTACAGCCCGCTGGAAAGAAATCGCGGCGGGTATCGAACGAAGCTGCGGAAGGGGCCTATTCGACCGGCGGATGACGTTTGATGATTCTAGCTCTGCCCGGGGGTGTTTGGTGGCGCCAAACTTGCGAATGGCCTGGAGAGAGCACTGTGGCCGGCGAACCGGCGATTGCGGTGAATACCGGAGACGACTTCACTCATCTTGGTCTCTGCATTTCGCCACATCGGTTGGTCGTCACCGCCGTTTGGGGTTGCGGCGCTGGAACAGGGGCAGATTCTACGCCGATTCCGCAAAGTGTCGTTCTCTGTGGCCAAACGCTCGCGCGATGAGTTCTATCCCAAGAAGAACCTGCAGCCGAGCCGGCTTTCAGGTGTGGATATGATCGTTAAGGACGCAATTGCGCTCAAATTTCTCAATGCTCTTTTGAGCGAGAAACAACTCGCCGAATTCTTCCAGTATCAAATGTCTCGCTCGCGATATTAAAATCTTCAACGCGATTGGATCTATCCAGCGTTCGAAACAGGCGAGGCGTTTGATGTTTGCGAATATGTGTCCCAGGCATGTGGCCTTTGTTGGGGAAGCGATCGGAAATATCGAGATTGAAGATGCGCTGTTCGTTCAGGCGGAGAATGTAGTGCTAGGCTTTCTCAGAAAGGAAGCTTCAGATTGCGCTCTGTAGGTCCATATCCCAGTGCGGATAGTCCGAGGAATAGCGCAACTGGGTCTCGGCATTGATCATCTCGAAGGTCCGCTCGAGCGCCGGACTCTAGTTACTGATGGAGCCTCGTCAGTCGGTGGTTGCTCGCAGAGCGTCCGAGATGACGATAAGGCCGTCCAAGGCGAGCACACCTTTGCCTTCAGGATAGACGACCAGCGGGTTGATATCGGCTTCTCTCACATTGGCGTGCTGTTGGATGAACCTGCATAGGGTGCCGATCGCACGCGCGGCGGATTCCACGTCGAGCTTTGGATGGCCGCGCAGTCCGTGCAGCAGCTTTGCGGCTTTCAGCTCAGCGAGCTTCGCGACGATCTCATCTTGTGAAAGATCAACGGGCAGGACCACGAAATCATCGAGTGCTTCTGTCCATACACCACCCAGGCCGGCGACGACGACAGCGCCCCATTGAGGATCACGCTTTGCGCCGAGGATCATTTCCAGTCCTGGCTCGGCCATTCGCTCCACCAGCACGCCGTCCAACACGAGGCCGTTCCGCAGGCTCATGGTTTCGTGCATTTTTGTCCACGCGGCTTGCAGCGCTTTGGCGTCGGCGATGTTGAGGATCACGCCGCCAGCGTCGCTCTTGTGCGAGAGGGCGCTGGATTGCGCCTTGATCGCCACCGGATAACCAATGCCGTTGGCGATTCGCTCGGCGTCGCTGACGTTTGTGGCGAGCCCGCCCGGCGGAACGGATAGGCCTGCGGCTTTCAAATATTGCTTGGCGCGGAATTCCGGAATCGTGCCCCTGTCCGGCAAGGACGTAACGTCGCTTGCCATCTGATCGGCGTGCGCTGCCGCCGTCTGCCCGTACTGCGTGACCTTGGCAAGCATTCGAAGCGCCCGTTCGGGCGATCGAAAGAAAGGCAGCCCCGCCGCACGGATCTCCTGGACGATCTCCGGGGCGAGTGGTCCATCATCGCCCAGTGCGGCGATGAGAACGGGCTTTTGCGTCTTCGGAATGCTGGCAAGAATGCGCCGGCCGCGATGCAGGCTCGCTTCCTGTGTGCCGAGAATCACGCCGAACACGATGCTGCCAAAGCGTTCGTCGGCCAGAAGCGGTTCAAGCGTCTTCCGATAAAGGTCTCCGTCCCGCATGGCTTGCGCCGTTAGATCCAGCGGGTTCGTAGCCTCCACGAAGGTCGGCAGCACCGTGCGAAGTGCGGTGGCTGTCGGTCCTTCGATCGCCGGCAATTCAAGTCCGAGGGAGTCGCAATAGTCGAGCGCCAAGCCCTTATACGCGCCGGAGTCCGTGATGATCCCCGGGCCGGCCTTGGGTGGCGGATAACGGAACAGCAGCTCGGCAACGTCGATCAATTCCTCGATGGTGTCGACCATCAACGCGCCCGCGCGCTCGGCGATGGTTCGCATCACCTGATAGTCGCCGGTCATCGCGCCTGTGTGCGATTCTGCTGACTTCCGTGCCGCGTCGCTGCGACCGGGGTGCAGGAGCACAACCGGCTTTCCGGCCGCTCGCGCGCGGCGAATCAAGTCCAGAAAAGCCTTGGGACGGCGGAACTGCTCGACATACATCGCGACGAGCCGGGTGGAGTTGTCGTCGATCACGTACTCGAGATAGTCCTCGACTCCGATCCCGGCCTCGTTGCCGCTCGAGATGGCGTAGGACACCGGCAACTGGCGGCCAGTGCAGGCGAAACGCAGCACGCTCGACATCGCGCCGCTCTGCGACAGGATCGCAAGCGCATCGCGTTGTTCTGCCGGTTTGGGGCTGACCGCGCCGAAGGTGAGCGGAATTCCATCGACGAAGTTGACGTAGCCCAGACAATTCGGGCCGGCGATGATCATGTTGTGATCGCGCGCAAACGCCGTGATCCGGTCCTGCGCCGTGCGGCCTTCGCCGCCGACCTCCGCGAAACCGGATGCAAAGATCATGATCGAGCGGATGCGGCGCCGGGCGCAAGCTTCGACCGCGGCCGCGGTCGCATGCTGCGGAATCGCCAGCACGGCCAGATCGATCCCTTCGGGCAGGTCGTCGATCGAGGGAACGCATCGACGCGCGCCGATCTCTGTGCGGTTCGGATTGACGAGATGGATCGCGCCCGGAAACGAAAACCGGTCGAGATTGGCCAGCACGCCGCCGCCGGGGGAGTGAGGCTCGGCGCTGGCGCCGACAATCGCAATCGAACGCGGCTTGAGCAGGGTGGCCGCTAATGTTGACGTGCTCATGGGGCTGGCCGCGCGGCTGTCAGTCCTTTCTCCGATAGCCTTCCAATCCGGGACGATAGGTCTTGTCGTCAAGGAACTGCTTCATGCCTTTCTCGCGTCCGCCTTCTTCGTCGAACAGGCGAAGCTGACTCGCCTTCGAGGTGAGGTATTCGTTCGACTGTTCCCAGGGCATGCCTTGCACCATGCGCAGCGCGGCTTTTCCGGCGCGCAACGCTGCGGGGCTTTTGCTTTGCAGAACCTTGGCGAGAGCGGTCGTTCGTTCGCGCAGCTTGGCGAGCGGCACCGCCTCGTTGACGAGGCCCATCTCCGCGGCCTTCCGGCCGTCGAAGGTCTCGCCGGTCATGATGTAATACATGGCGTCGCGATGACGCATTGTCTGCGCGACCGCACGGGTGACGTTGCCCGAAGGCATGATGCCCCAGTTGATCTCGGAGATGCCGAACACGGCCTCTTCCGCGGCGATGGCAAGATCGCATGACACCAGCGGCGTCAGCGCGCCGCCGAAACACCAGCCGTTGACCATGGCGATGGTCGGCTTGGGGAAGTTTGACAACTGACGCCATTGCCACTGCGCAGCACTGCGGCGCGCGCGTTGCTGCTTGAGGGGCGGGAGCCCGTCGGTCGCCCGGAAGTATTCTTTGAGATCCATGCCGGACGAAAACGAGTCGCCTGCGCCGGTCAGCACCAGAACGTCGCAACGGTCATCGTCTTCGAGCGTGTCGAGGATGACGACCATTTCGTCGTTCAGCGCCGGGTTCATCGCATTGCGCTTGTCCGGCCGATTGAGGGTGACCCAGGCGATGCCGTCGACAATGTCCACGGCGACATGCTTGCTGGTCAGCGACGTGTCCGGTGCGCCTGGCGCTGTCGGTTTGGCTGCCATCTCTGCTCCCCTTGAGTGGACCGGCCGCGCCGCAAAGAGGCGATGCCGGCTATTTGTATTGCCCCAGTTGACCGGACTGTTCTGGCTTCGAAAGCCCCCAGAAATTGCGCGTCTGAATCGTGGACGGCCAAACCTTCGGCTTCTGCGGCACGTCGTTGTGCCAGGGCCGGGGATCGAAATGGCCGAGGGATTCATTGCTCATCGTGTCCAGCTCGGTGAACATCTCGATGGTGAAGCCGTCCGGATTGAGGTGATAGGTGAAGATGTTGTGCCCCGGTCCATGGCGTCCGGGCCCCCACACCAGTTCGATCTTGTTCCGGGTCAGCAGGTCGCACGCGGCTTTAACGTGGTTCCAATCGTTCAGCTCGAAGGCGATATGATGCAGCCCGAGCTTCGGACCTTTGAGGAAGTTCACCGTGTGATGATCGGGATTGCAGCGCATGAAGACGAAGAAATCGCCGATCCAGTCCGACACTCGAAAGCCCAGCACGTCGCGATAGAAAGAGACGGTCTTCTCGATGTCCGGCGTGAAGAAGGCGGTGTGGCCGAGCTTGCGCGGCACCACGCCGGCGCGGTCGAGCCGTTTGCCGCTGACGCTGCGGGCCGGGAGAAGCTCGAGCTCCAGCCCGGACGGGTCGGTGACGCAGACCGATTTCGGTGTATTCGGCGCAGCGTCTGTTTTGGTGCGGACTGCAACGCCCTTCGCTTTGGTTTGCGCCGCGAAGGCATCGAGATCGGCGTCGGGCGCGAGCAGCAGCGCGAGTTTTGTGCAGGCGGCTGCCGAACCCTCTGTCAGAACGACCGAGTGAAAGTCGGAAGGGCACGACAGATACGCGGTCTTCGCGTCGCGCTGAATCTCCGTCAAGCCAAGATATTCGGTGAAATAAGCCACCGCCCGGCCGAGGTCGGGGGTGTCGAAGGCTGCATGTCCGATCTGTTTGACGTCGATCACGGGGCTCTCACTGTCTGGACGTAAGGTTGAAGCCGCACCTTCAGGATGAGAACAGCGCAAAGGCGTGGGCGAGATAGTCTTTGGAGCGCTCGCGCGGCAGGTTGTGCCCGCATTGTCCGAGCAGATGCACGTCGGCAGCCGCCAGCTTGCGCGCGATAACCAGCGTGGTGAGATCGGGCGGGCAGGGCTGGTCGTCGCGGCCGTGCAGCATCACGACTTTTGCTTTGATGCTTGCCAGTTCGGAGTCGGACAACACCGCCTGATCGATCAGCCGCTGGCGAGGCTCGGCGAACAGCTCGCCGAAATACTCTGGATATCCGGCCGTGTTCAGCAGCTTCCAGCGATCATCGATCATCTCGTCGGTGAGCGCTTCTTTCGCATACACCATGCGTTCCATGCTGCGCCGAAGCGTTGCCTTGTCCGCCGGCCGCGACCAAAATCCGTTGAGAGCTTCCGTGACGGCATAGTGCGCGCCGACAGAGCACGATGTCATCACCTTGACGATACGAGAGGAGCGCGCCGCCGCCTTCAATGCCAGCGCGCCGCCCAGCGAATGCCCGGCGATGCCGACCGGGCCCGGAGGCATCAGATCGAGCATGGCGACCGCCTGCCGCACCCAAAGCTCGACATCAAAGAAGGGTCTTGCGTTCTTGCGGTCGGAGTTTCCAAAGCCGATCAGGTCGGTTGCGAAAACGTGCAGGCGCTCGCTGAGAGGAGCGAGAACCGGCGCGAAATTGCCCATGATCGACGTGCCCGGCCCGACACCATGAAGCATCAGGACGGGAAAGCCGGAGCCGCCCTCCCAGTAGTGGACCTTGTGTCCTTCGAACGTCGTGTGCTTGCTATCCATGTGGAGGCCCGGATTATTCGAATGCCTTGACGCCTTCGATCGTCTTGATGGCGGCGAGCGCCACCTGACGATCCTGCTCGCCGGTGCCGGACCCAACGCCGATTGCGCCGATCACGCGGCCGTCGACAATGATCGGCAGGCCGCCCGGCAGATTGATGCGCTGACCTTGTGTGGCGATCGCGAGCTTGATGTCGATGCCGGCTTCGATGCCGCCGGTCGGAAGGCCATAGGACGCGGCCGTCTTGGCTTTCATGTGCGCGGTGTCGAAGGACATCGCGAACGCGCCGTCCATGCGGGCGAATGCGAGCAGATGGCCGCCGGCATCGACCACACAGATGCATTGCGGCACGTTCATCGACTTCGCCTTGGCGAGCGCGGCATCGAGGATCTTGCGCGCGCCGTCGTAGCTCAGAACCTTGGTCGTGATGGTGTCGGCCATAATATTTGTTTCTCTCCTGTCTTAATCGTTCGCTTTTGTTCGGTGATCTATTTGCTTTTGCTCTTTCCAACCACATCGACGTGGTAACCGGCGATCTTCTGGTAGTTCGCAAAGATCTCGCGCAGCTCGTCCGGCTTCACCACGTCTTCGAGCTTTGCAAACGGTTTTCCGCCGGTGCGCTGTTCGACCGTGTCGACGATGAGGTTGGGCGGAGCCGTGCGGTTTTGCAGCACGACCTTGGTGGTCGCGGGGAGCCGTTCGGCCTCGTAGGCCTGAAGCGCGGCGGGCAGATTGTCATTTGCTTCACCCAGGCAGCGCGCCAATGCGCGCGCATCCAGGATCGCCTGCGCGCCGCCGTTTCCGCCGCGCGGGAACATCGGATGCGCCGCGTCCCCGAGCAGCGTGACGCGGCCGAACGTCCAGCGGTTCAGCGGATCGCGGTCGACCATCGGGTAGGCGAGGATCGGATGGGTGCCGCGCAGCAAGGCGGCGACATCCAGCCAGTCGAAGGTCCAGTTCTGATAAACCGGATAGAAGTCTTCGAGGCGCGCGATGCCGTTCCAATCGGCCACCGTGGCCTTTTCGCTGTCGACTTCGGCGACCCAATTGACGAGCTGGTTGCCCTGATCGTCGATGTTGTCGCGCACCGGATAGATGATGAGCGTGCTGTGCATCGCGCCGATCCGCACGATGCTGTTGCCGGTCGCGAATGGCTTGTGGCGCGTCACGCCGCGCCAGAGGTTGATCCCGTGGTATCGGGGCGGGCCTTCGTCGGGATAGAGTCCCTTTCGCACGCGGGAATGCACGCCGTCGCAACCGATCAGGATCGCGCCGGACTGCATATGACGGCCGCGGTCTGAAGTCTCGAATGTCGCGCTGACGGTCCGGTCATTCTGTTCGAACGCGACGAGCCGGTGATCGAGATGCAGGCTTCCGGCGCTCATCCGCGCCACCACGGCGCGTGTCAGCACATTGTGAAGCTCCGCGCGATGGATCGAGATATGCGGCCATTTGTGACCCGCCGCTTTACCCCAAGGCTCGCGATAAACGAGCTGACCGTGGCGCGTGAAGAAAACGTAGTCGTCGGGTTGTTTGGAAACCGCCAGCAGCTCGTCTTCCAATCCGAGCTCTGAGAACACCTGCATCGCGTGCGGCCCGAGATTGATGCCGCCGCCGACCGGTTTGAATTCGGGGGCTGCCTCGAAAACCCGCACGCGTGTGCCCAAACCCACGGCATGCAGCGACAGCGCCAATGTCAGTCCGCCGATACCGCCACCGGCAATAATGATTTCTTCGGGGTTGGCTTGTGGCACCGCTCAGTTTCTCCGGTTGCTGCCGTGCTTGCGTGGGCCAAATGCCGCAGCTTTGCGATGAAAGCCTTGGCGTATCGTCATGTTCCAAATTGTGAACCGTCGTTTTAAATAGCATGACGAGAGAAAACCCAACAAGCAAGATACTTGTGCAGCGAACGAACAACGGCATGTCGTTTGCTTAGGATCGGAGGACACTTGCTTGACTCGTCGCGATACCCGGTCCTAGCATTCCAAATCGTGATACGCCGTTCCAGATTGATTGGCTTTTAAGGAACTGTCCGCCGATGGAAAAGACGCTGGTCAAAGGTCTTGCGGTGTTGGAAGCGCTCGTTCAGCACGGCGGCCCTTGTGGCGTCAGCGATCTCGCCGCCAGTCTCAAGCTCTCGAAGAGCAATGCTCATCGGCTGTTGAACACGCTGGTGGATGCGGGTTTCGTTGTGGTGGGTGACGGCCGTTATTCCGCTTCGCTGAAAGTGTGGGAGCTCGGCACGCGCGTCATATCCCGCTACGACGTGCGCAAATTCGCGCACCCAGCCATGCAGCGGCTCGCGCGGATGACCGATGAAGGCGTGCGTCTCACAACCTTCGATCCGGAGCGCCTCGAGGTCGTTTACATCGACAGTATCGACAGCCAGCAGGCGGTTCGCACCTTCACCGAAGTGGGCGGACGCGCTCCGGTGCACTGCACATCGAGCGGCAAGGTTCTGTTGGCGTACCAGACCGCCGACGTGATCCGCCGCGCGACCAAGAAGCTCAAGGGTTACACCAAGGCGACCATCACCAAGCCTGCGGAGCTGGTGCGCCATCTCGAGAAGGTCCGGCGCGACGGCTACGCGCTCAATCAGCGCGAGTACAGCGAACAGGTCCGCGGCGTTGCAGCGCCGATTTTCGGTTGGGACGGCACGGTGATTGCAGCGCTGAGCATCGCGGCGCCGGCGGAACGGCTGTCGCAGAGCGTGCTGCGCCGGTACGTCGCGGCGATTTGTGAATGCGCCGCCGATGTCTCCTCGCAGATGCGCATGTTCTCGACGGGAGTCACGGAGCTGCCGCGTGCTCGCATTGCATCCCGCGGCAAGGAGGGGCTGGGGCGGCTCCAACTCGTGCGGGACGCTGCCGCTGCGCAACGCGACGCCAAGATGGCGAAAGGGGCTTGATCCGATGGTTGCTCGTACCGGTCAGGAGTACGTCGCGGGGCTGAAATCGCAGGCATCGAAAGATGTCTGGATCGCCGGAAGGAAGGTCGCGGATGTGACCGCGGACCCTTGCTTCACACGGCCGATCGAGGCCATCGCGGCACTATACGATCTTCAGCATCCGCCGCATGCCCCGGTGAAAATGACGGCGCGCGATCCGGGCGCCAACGAGGAATTCGGAATTTCGTTCCTGGTGCCGCGCTCGGCATCCGATCTGTCGGACCGGCGCGCTGCGATGTCGGTCTGGGCCAACGCCACCTTCGGCATGGTCGGCCGCTCGCCCGACTACTGCAACACGGTGCTGATGGCGTTCGAGGAGACCGGCTTTTTCAAGCAGGTTGGCGCGGACTTCGGACGCAATCTGTCGAATTACTACAATTACTGCCGGTCGAAAGACCTGTTCCTCACCCACGCGATCGTCAATCCGCAGACCGACCGCTCGAAGTCGTCCGCGGACCAGGAGAATCCTTTTATCCATCTCGGTGTCGTGGACCGCAACGCTGACGGCCTGATCGTGCGCGGCGCCAAGATGCTGGCGACGCATGGCCCGACCGCCGACGAGCTTTTGGTCTATCCGCTCCCTGGCAGCGTTCGCGCGGGAGAGGAAAAATATGCGCTTGCGTTCGGCATTCCGACCGAAACGCCGGGGCTGAAGTTCATCTGCCGCGAGCCGTTCGACGATGGCGCTTCGTCGCTGTGGGATCATCCGCTCGGCGGCCGGTTCGAGGAGCCGGACGCGATGGTGGTGTTCGACGACGTTCTGATCCCATGGGAGCGGGTGTTCCTGCACGACAATGTCGAGCTTGCGAACAAGCTCTTCACCAGCGCGAGTATCCAGAACAACACCGGCCACCAGACGGCGGTGCGCGGGCTCGCCAAATGCCAGTTCATGGTTGCGCTCGCGGTGGCGATCTCGCGGTCCGTAAAGACCGACACGTTCCTTCATGTTCAAGAACAACTGGGCGAGATCCTCGGCTATCTGCAATTGATCGAGGGCGCTTTGATGCTCTCCGAGCAGAAGGCGGAAGCGACCGAAAGCGGCGCGATCCGTCCAGCATGGTACCCGCTGCAAAGCCTTCGCTACCATCTGCCGCGGATGTACGAGCGTATGGTTCAGGTGGTGCAGGTGATCGGTGCCGGCGGCCTTCTGATCAATCCGACGCACAGTGATCTGGTGTCGGAGATCGGCGCGGATATCGCGACCTACTATCGCGGCGCGGGCGTCAATGCCGAGGATCGCATTCATCTGTCCAAGCTGGCGTGGGACGCAACAGGCACGCAGTTCGGCCAGCGGATGCTGCAATACGAGCGCTACTACGCGGGCGATCCCGTTCGCGTCGCCTCGACGCTCTACATGCGGCACAACGTCGATCATCTCATGGCGCTGGTGAAGCGCGCGCTGAGCGATGCGGTGATGAAACCGTAGTTTTAAGGAATTTCAACGGCGCGGAGCCGGCCGCGTCAAAACATGGTGTAGCCGAAAGGGTCAACCGATGACGACGCTCCGTGTGCGGTCTTTCCGGGTTTGGATGGCATTGACGGTTCTTGCGGCAGGCGCGGCGCTGCCTGCTGCTGCGGCCGACAAGGTCACTGTCGGCATGATCGGATCGGTGGGCGATGTCCCGATCTTTATCTCGCAGGACAAGGGCTTCTTCGCGAAGGCCGGGATCGAGCCGGTGCTCGAGCCGCTTGGCACCATGACACGAATGATCGCGCCGCTCGGCTCGGGGCAACTCGATGTGGGCTTTGGCGCGATTTCGGCGGGTCTCTACAACGCCGTCGCGCGCGAAATCACGATGCGAATCGTGGCGGACAAGGGCCGCAACGCACCGGGCTATGGCTACAACGCCATTCTTGTCCGCAAGGACCTGGTCGACAGCGGTGCGGTGAAGACGCTAGCCGACCTCAAGGGCCGCAAGATCGCGACCATCGGGACCGGCACCATCGATGCTTCGGTCCTCGACCAGGCCATGCGGTCCGTCAATCTCACCTACGACGACATTACGCAAACCGCGCTAACGCTGCCGAACCATCTGGTCGCTCACAAGAACGGAGCGATCGACGCGACGCTGACGCCGGAGCCGTTTGCGACCATCATCACCGACAGCGGGCTTGCGGTGAAGCTTGCGACTGTCGATCAGTTCTATCCGAACCAGCAGCAGGCCGTGACCGTTTACAGCGGCGAGTTCATCGCGAAGCGCCGCGATGTCGCTCAGCGCTTCATGAACGCTTATCTGCAAGGCGTGCGCTTCTACATGGGTGCGTTGAAGAATGGTTCGCTGTCGGGGCCTGGCGCGGACGAGGTCATCGCCTCGATCGTCAAGAACAGTCAGACCAAGGACGCAAGCCTGCTCAAGCGCTTCACGCCGCCCGTCATCGATCCCAACGGTCGGCTCAGCACCGAAAGCATGGAGACGGATTGGCGTTTCCTCAAAGGCAAGGGCCTGATCCAGGGCAATGTGATGCCGAAAGATCTGATCGACATGTCCTTCGCGGATGCGGCGGTGAAGACACTTGGTCCTTACAAGGCGCCGCAATGAGCGCTGTCGGGACGTAAAGACGGAATCACGCGGGGAGTAGAGCAGGATGGAAGAGCCGGTCACATTCGTTTCGCAGGGCCTCAAGCTGGCGGGCGTGCTGCATATTCCCGACGGATTGAAACCCGGTGAGCGGCGGCCTGCGTGTCTGGTGTTGCATGGCTTCGGAAGCAACAAAGGCAGCAAGGCGTGCATCGGGCCGGCCAAGCTTCTGGAGTCGTGGGGTTATATTGCGCTGCGCTTTGACATGCGTGGTTGCGGCGATAGCGAAGGCACGCCGGCCCACATCATCTGCATGGATCAGGTCGAGGACACCAAGAGTGCCGTGACCTATCTGATGTCGCGTGGCGACGTCGATCCCAACAAGATCGCCTGCGCGGGCCACAGCTTCGGCGCGGCGGTTTCCGTGTACGCCGGCGGCGTCGATAAACGCATTGCCGCGACCATCTCCTCCGGGGGCTGGGGTGATGGCGAAACCAAGTTCAAGGTGCAGCACTCCGGTCCCGGCGCCTGGGAAAAATTCACCAGCACGCTCGCCCGCGGCAAGGAGCAGCGTGCCCGCACCGGCGTTTCGATCAAGATTCCGCGCTACGATATTGTGCCGATCCCCGAACATCTCCGCGGCAATCTGGCCAAAGGCTCGGTCATGGAGTTTCCGCTCGAGACAGTGGAGAGCATGCTGGCGTTCAAGGCTAACGATGTGGTCGGTGCGATCGCGCCGCGGCCGCTGTTGCTGCTGCATGCTTCCAACGATTCCGTGACGCCGACCGAGCAGTCCATCAGGCTGTTCGAGCGGGCGGGGCGCCCGGCCGATCTGCATCTTGTCGCGGATGTCGATCACTTCATGTTCGCGGAAGGCAATCCGATTGTGACGGACATCATCCGCAACTGGCTGAGAATGCGGCTGGGCGTGTAGCGGACGCGATGTCAGCGCGGCGCGGCAGGAGACGAAGGACGTGAGTGGGGCAGGCGCTGCAAAAGATCGGTCGGGGCAATCGGTGGTGAGGCTTGCGGAAGCCGCACCCACGCGTCCGTCCATCCTCATCCGGAATCTCTCGAAAACGTTCAAAAACCTCACCGCAGTGGACGATCTGTCGATCGACATTGCTTCCGGTGAGTTCTTCATGATCGTCGGGCCGTCGGGCTGCGGAAAGACCACGCTGCTCCGCGTTCTCGCTGGTCTTGAGCAGCCGACCAGCGGCCACTTCGAGATTTCAACGGCGCCGGGGTCCACGCGCCCGGAGAACTCGATGGTGTTCCAGGGGGACTCGCTTTTCCCCTGGATGACGGTCTGGGACAACGCCGCATATGGACTGAAAATGCGGCGTGTGCCCGCTGCCCAAATCAAGGATGTCGTCGGCCATTATCTCGAACGCACGGGCCTGACGCGATTTACCCACGCCTATCCGCATCAGCTTTCCGGCGGAATGCGGCAGCGCGTGTCGATCGCGCGGGCGTTCGCCAACGATCCGCACATTCTTCTCATGGACGAGCCGTTTTCGGCGCTCGATGCGCAGAACAAACTGCTGCTTCAGGAAGAGTTGCTTCGCATCTGGGACGAGAACAAGAAAACGGTGCTCTTCATCACGCATAGCGTGGACGAGGCAGTGATCCTTGGTGACCGCATTATGGTGATGACCGCGCAGCCGGGACGCGTGAAGTCGATCATCAAGGTGCCGTTCGGTCGTCCGCGCAACGTGATGGACCTGCAGCGCGAGCCTGAATTCGGCAGGCTCGTACATCAGATCTGGACCGATCTGCGTGAAGAGGTGGACCGGGCGCGAATGCAGGCCGACCTTGTGGAGAGGGCAAAATGACGGATTCCACATTGCCGCGGGCGCCCAGAGCGCGCTTTCAGATATCGGAGGTCATGCAGGAGCGCCTGGTCGGCCTCATCTCGCCCATCGCGCTACTGCTAGTCTGGGAGGTTTTCGCGCGGACTGGCTTTCTGGACGTGCGGTTTTTTCCGCCGCCGAGCCGGATCATCGCGACGCTGATCGAGATGTTGAAGTCCGGCGAGCTGACCGAGCACACCGTCACCAGCCTTGCCCGGCTTGGCGCGGGCTTTCTCTTCGGCGGCATCCCGGCGCTGCTGATCGGCGTTGTGATGGGGTTGAGCAGGCCGGTTCGCGCCGCGATCGATCCTTTGATCGCAGCGACCTATCCGATCCCGAAAAGCTCGATCCTGCCGCTCGCGCTTCTCGTCTTCGGGCTCGGGGAGTCGTCGAAGATATTCATGGTCGCCATTGGCGTGTTCTACCCGATTGCCATGAACACGATGACGGGCGTCCGCGAGATCAACAAAATCTATTTGGATGTCGGCCACAATTTCAAAGCGAGCCGCATCAATGTGTTTCGGACTATCGCGCTGCCGGGCGCGCTACCCACGATCATGACCGGCGTCAAACTCGGGGTCGGCCTGGGCCTCGTTTTGATTGCCATCGCCGAAATGGTCGGAGCGAAGAGCGGTTTGGGCTTCATGATCTGGAATGCGTGGGAAACTTTTGCGGTCGAGAAAATGTATGTCGGTTTGTTCGTCATCGCTCTGATTGGCTTTGTTCTGACCGTCGTTACGAATGAGATCGAAAAGCTTCTGGTTCCTTGGAAATCCTGATCGCTTTCGGAGCCGAAGTGGACCGATGCCTACATCAGATTTGATTGTCAGCCAGCCGTCTCCCGGTGTCATGACGCTGACACTCAATCGTCCGGCGAAGCGAAACGCCCTCGGCGGCGAGATCGTGGACGACATGCTGGGTGCGCTGGATGCCGCAAACGCGGCCGGCGTCCGATTGTTGGTGCTCAAGGGGAACGGGGCGTCGTTCTGTTCTGGCTTCGACCTCTCCAATCTCGACGCCGAAAGCGATGGCGATCTCCTTCTGCGCTTTGTGCGGATTGAGATGTTGTTGCAGCGCCTTCATTCCGCGCCGTTCACGACGCTGGTTTTCGCGCATGGCCGTACCTATGGGGCCGGAGCTGATATCGTCGCCGCGTGCGACAAGCGCATTGTCGCCAGCGACGCGAAGTTCGCATTCCCCGGCGTGGGGTTCGGTATCGTGCTGGGCACGGGCCGGCTGATCGGGCGCGTCGGTGCGGACCGCGCGCAGGAGATCGTCCAATCTGGCCGTGAGATCGACACCGCGGAGGCGCTGGCAATCGGGCTTGCGACGGCTCGTATTTCCGAAGGCGAGGCCGACGATCTGATCGCGCGAGAGCATGAAACCGCCATGCGGCTTGATCGCGAGACGTCGGCGGCCATTCGTGCCGTCATGACCGGCGATGGCGCGACAGACCTGACGCACCTCGTCCGCTCAGCCGCGCGGCCCGGCCTCAAGGCGCGAATTCAAGCCTATCGAGACAAAGTTCAGAGCCGGGGCCGACCGAAATAAGAACGCTCCGACCGGGAGGAGATGAATATGAGCATCGATCGTCTGAGAATCTGCGTCGCGGAGTTCACCCAGCTTGTGCAAACCGAACGCAACGAAGATGCGTTGATCGAGGCAGGCCGCGGCATCCTCGGCCGTCTGATCGCGCAAGACGACTGGCTGCCGGACTTCGCCGCCGAGGCGGACCCGGTGCGTTATCGGCAGTACCTGCTTCATTGCGATCCGCTGGAGCGCTTCTCAATCGTGAGTTTCGTGTGGGGCCCTGGACAAACGACACCGATCCACAATCACACGGTGTGGGGCTTGGTCGGCGTGTTGCGCGGCGAGGAACGGGCGCGCCGTTTTGAGCCAGAGGCAAATGGGCGTCTGGAGGGCCGCGAGTGGACGACCATGAGACCAGGCGACATCGATGTCGTGTCGCCGTCGCACGGCGACATCCATCAGGTCTCGAACGGGCTCGAAGATCGGCCGTCGATCAGCATCCACGTCTATGGCGCGAATATCGGCGCGGTCGCCCGCAACGTCTTCGATCCCGCCACAGCGGAAGCGAAGTTATTCGTCTCCGGTTACAGCAATGCGGTTGTCCCGAACCTCTGGTACCGGGCGAGTTAGCTCGAGGTGAACGCGTTCAGCCCGCATGGTCCGAAATCTGTCGAGTCACGAGTTTGGCTGGGGAACTAGCAGTCACACCAGAACAGGAATCTCTAAAACCGCCAATCGTTGGATTGATGTGAGCTTTGAAGATGCCGTCAGATATACCGCCGTTTTTAGCAGCTTCTGGCGACCGATGGCGGACGGTGCCGGATTTTACATACTGAAAAGGAAAGTGCGATTTCCTTGCCAGTGCGGGCAGACCTAGACCGTGTTCGCAGTATCCCTGAATCCACGCGCGAGTGGAGTCGTTTGCAATCATGGCTCCGGTGAAACTTGATGGAGTTGCCCATTTCGCATCCCCTCAACTTGTCCGAGACCAGACCTCCCGGCTTGGGATATTTTTGATCGGTCGTCAGTGAACGCCGCTGGGTCGCGGGGTGAGCGATCCACATTGAAGTTGAATATATCGTAACGGTTGTAGTAGCCGACGACGTCATGGAACTGCTTTGGCTCCACGCACGCCGCGACGTCGATCTCTGCGTAGAGGATTCCTTCGTTCTCTGAAAGCACGTCGCTGATTACGGAGCCAGTCGGATCGAGGACCATCGATACCGCGCGCGGCGATCTTTCAAGCGTATCCATTGCCTGTTTGTCCATTCGTGCGAGTACGTCACGCATCGAAAGGTCGATAGTGCCGGACGAGACGATGTTGAACACCTTGGCCTCGAATGAGTGCGCGCCGGCGCGAATTTCGATTGCACGCCGCAGATCGTATCCACCATTCTGTGTGGCGGGGCGCGTTGGCCAAACCGGCGGATAGGACGACATATGTACCTGTTCGCCTTGTGCCATAAGCGTATAGCGCGCCAGAGGATTGGTATTTTCACCGCAGATCAGCATTCCGAGGCGGCCGATTTCGGTTTCAACGACGCGCAATCCGCGGCCATCGCCGGGCGCCCACACCAATTTTTCGTAGAACGTCGGCATCAACTTGCGGTGATGATTGAGGATGTTACCATCTGAGCCGATCAAGACATTGCTGTTCCACAGGCAACCAACACTTGCTTCCGTGCCCTCGGTAAAACCAAGCGACACGTGCACGCCGTGCGCTTTTGCGGTCATGCTGATCTCTGACAGGGCTGGACTGTCGAGTCGCACGGCCTGCGAGGCCAGCATCATAAAGAAGTCATGCGACAGGATCGGCGCCTGCACCGCGGTCCAGACCGGAAAGCCCGATATGAACGACTCCGGGAACACCACGAGGCTCGCGCCGTTGCGCGCGGCTTCGGCGATCCAGTCGCACGCCTTTTCGACGGTCTTCGCTGTGTTGAGGAAGACGGGCGCCGCGTGGCAGGCCGCTGCCTTGAAGCGCGGATAGTGTCCCTGGGGCATGTGTCTTCCTGCTGTTGTGCTGGTCACATTTTGCGCAAGTCGCGCGGGCCAGGGAACGCGGAAAATATGCAATGCGCGTTGCGCGGAAACGCGCGGGGCTAAGCGCCGACCGTCACGTTAATATGGTGCAAAGCGTTGCGCGCGCCTTGCTTGGGCTGGCTTGCGCCCGAAACATCCCTAGCATTTGAGGTCAGCACGTATTCGCCGGGGGTAGGCGGGGCCCAATCGAGCGAAAACCGCTGCCACCCGCGCTCGCTGCGAACGCTCACGTCGGCCTCGCTCCAGCTTGCGCCATTGTCGGTGCTTATGGCGACTGACTTGATTCCGCCATCCGACCAGGCGCGGCCCCAGATCGTGATTTTCTTTCCGGCCTTGAGCTGTTCGCTGGGCGCGGGAGCAACGATCACGGACTCCGGCGCGATCGACCACACCGGCGAAGCGTGCCCGGTCGCCTTGCCGTCGGCATCCACAATTGCGTCGTTGTACCAGCGCGTCGTAAACGGACTGTCGGCGCGCCTGTCGGCGAGCGTGATGCGCGTGAGCCACTTCGTGCTGTTGGTGCCGTAGAAGCCCGGCACCACCAGTCGAGCGGGGTAGCCGTTCTCGGCGGGAAGTTCTTCGCCGTTCAGCTCCGTCGCGATCAACACGTCGGACGCAATCCGCGACAGCGGCATGTCCTTCTGATAGCTGTCGACCTTCAAGCCGCCGAACTCGCCGTAGTCCGCGCCCTGCGACCACACGTAAGCCGCGTTCGGGAGCACGCCGCAGAGCTCCAGCACGTCGGCAAGGCGGATGCCGGTCCAGCGCACATTGACGATGCGGCGCTTGGGCTCCTGCGGGGCGAGCGGGCTGCCCGCGCATTGATGGATGGTGGTGACGGTGTGTCTGGAAAAGCGTTTCAGGTCGTCGAAGCGCAATGCCAGCGGCTGACGCACCAGCCCGTCGATCTCGAGGTTCCAAAGGTCGCGCGCGATGCGGGGCACGCCGAGATGACACAGCACGATGACGTGCTCGCGCCGCGTGATCTCGTCGGTCAGCTGGTGAGGCTCAAGGGGAATCTTGCCGAAAAATTCCGCCGGATCGAGTTTGACCTTTTCCATCGCGCCTCACTGGTGGCGCTTGCAGTCTAGTAAATGCCCGCAGGAAGGGGCAGGGGGAATAATGCAAGACGCTTTGCGCGTTCGCAAAGCCTAATCCTCATAAAGAAATGCACGATCCCGTTCGAACAGCGAAAACAGGAACTTCGTCACCGCGCGGATACGGCTGAGCGACTGGATGTCTTCGTGGACAGCGATGAACAGCTCGCGATCCACATGCATGCTGGGCAGCACGCGGACCAGCAGTGGATCGGTCTTGGCCGAGAAATAGGGCAGGAGCCCGATGCCGCGGCCGGAGGCGAGCGAGTTCTGCTGCGCGGCCATGGAGCTGCTTCGAAACACCACATGTTCGGGCTCCAACACGTCGAGCAGCCAGTGGACCTTGCTGATCATCACCAGATCGACGACGTAATCGACGAAGTCGTGCTGTTGAAGCTCGGCGGCGCTCTTCGGCGTGCCACGCTTTTGAAGATAGCCGTCCGATGAATAGAGCCCAAGCCTGAAGTCCCCCGCCTTGCGCACATCGAGCCGTGGGCCGCTCGGCGGTACGAAGCTGATCGAGATGTCGGCCTCGCGCTTGGTCAGGTTGGTGACGTGGCGCTCGGTCACAAGCTCGATCAGGATGCGCGGGTGCAGCTGGTTGAACTCGACCAACTTGTGCGTGAGGTAATAGGCGGCGATGCCCTCCATCGTCGCGATGCGCACTCGGCCCGAGAGATCGCTCGCCTTGGTGCTGATCGTCTCGTTGACCGCGTTGCCCAGGGCCTCCATCCGCTCGGCGATGGCGAACAGCCGGTGGCCTTCCTCGGTCATCACGAAGCCGTCGGACTTGCGCTCGAACAGTTTGACCGCCAGGTCCTTCTCCAGTTCGGAGATGCGGCGGCTGACGGTAGTGTGATCGACCTTGAGCCGCCGTGCAGCGGGCATCAGCCGCTCCTGGCGCGCCAACTCAAGGAAGAAGACGAGGTCATTCCAGTTGAACATCGAAACGGTCTACGCTGCCTTCCATTCCGGCAGGGTCCGCATCCTTATGCGGCAAGGCACCTGATTGGATTTCTGCAAGTCTATTTGCAGCTTTGGGTTCTAGCAGCCTCGGAAATCAGCCGATACCCTGACCAAAGCCGGGGAAAATCGACTTAAAGGAGACTTTCGTGGCCAGCATATCGCATTTTCATTCGTTCGTTGGCGGCCTGTGTCCGTGCGGTCAGGTTGAAGCAGGTTTCTCGGCCGAAGAGACCGTCTCCCGCGAGATCGACAACGCCTTGTTGACCGGGCTGTTTCCCGAGCCCGTGCTGCGCCGCAACCTGCTGAAAACGATGGGCGCGGCCACGCTGCTGGGCGCGTTATCGAGCATTCTGCCGGTCGATGCGCTGAAAGCCATCGCTCAGGAGAAGAAGCCGCTCGAGAAGATCAAGCTCAACGTCGGCTTCCTGCCTATCACCTGCGCCGCGCCGCTGATCTATGGCGAGCAGCTCGGCAGCTACAGCAAGGAAGGCCTCGAGGTCTCACTCCAGAAGATCGCCGGCATCGCGCTGATCCGCGACAAGATGATCAACGGTGAGCTCGACGTGTCGCAGCAGGTGATGCCGGTCGCGCTTACCATGACCGCGGGCCTCGGCGGCAACACGCAATCGATCAAGGTGCTGACCATCCTCAACCAGAACGGCAACTCGCTGGTGCTGGCCAACAAGCACAAGGACAACCGCGATCCGAAGAACTGGAAGGGCTTCGCCTTCGCGGTGCCGTTCGAGCAGAGCCACCAGACCATGCAGCTTCGCAATTATCTCGCGAAGGCAGGTCTCGATCCCGACACCGACGTGAAGTACCGCGTGGTGCCGCCGACCGAATATGTGTCGAGCCTGCGCGTCGGCAGCATCGACGGCTTCTTCGGCGGCGAGCCGGGCGGCCAGCGCGCGGTGTTCGAGGGCGCGGGTTTCATTCACCTGATCTCGAAGGACATCTGGGACGGCCATCCGTGCTGCTCAGTCACGGCGCCGGAAAGCTGGATCAAGCAGAACCCGAACACGTTCATGGCATTCTACCGCGCCATCATCGCGTCGAGCCTGCATGTCGCGAAGAAGGACAATCGCGCCGGCATGGCCAAGGTGCTCGCGCAGCCGCAATACCTCAACGCGCCCGAACTCGTGATCGAACAGGTGCTGACCGGCCGCTATGCCGACGGCCTCGGCGCGATCAAGAACGAGCCCGCGCGCGTCGATTACCAGCCGTTCCCGAGCTACTCCGCCGCCGTCTGGCTGATGGTGCAGCTCCGCCGCTGGAACATGTTGAAGGACGACGTGGATTATAAGAAGCTCGCCGAGCAGGTGATGCTCGCGACCGATGCTGCCAAGATCATGCAGGAGCAAGGCGTCACGCCGCCGAAGGTCGAGTTCGGCACCGAGACAATTCTGGGCGAGAAGTTCGACTCCAGTAAGCCCGATGAATATCTGAAGTCCGTTCGCAAGACATGAATGCGCTCTGCCGGGAGCTGACACGACCCTGGATCGCGTCCGTCGCGCTGTTCTGTCTGTTCGTGCTGGTCTGGCAATTGCTGACCGGCGGCGGCAGTGGACCGGCGGCGGGCGTTGACCCAGAGTACGCGAGGCTCGCTGGGCAGAGCGCTGCGCAAACGCAGACGGCGGCGATCCCGTCTCCGCTGGCTGTGGCCAAGCGCGGCTACGAACTCGCCATCAACGCGTTCGACAGCACCAACCCGAACAATCTCGGGATCGCCTGGCATCTTTACTATTCGCTCGGCCGCGTCCTGCTTGGCTTTCTACTCGCGGTGGTCGTCGCGGTGCCGCTCGGTTTCGCGCTCGGCCTGATGCCGCGGCTCTATCAGGCGCTCAATCCGTTCATCCAGGTATTGCGGCCGGTGTCGCCGCTCGCCTGGATGCCGCTCGCGCTCTACGCGTTCCGCGACAGCACGATCTCGACCATCTTCATCATCTTCATCTGCGCGATCTGGCCGATGCTTATTAATACAGCCGTCGGCGCGTCTGCGGTGCGTTCGGAATGGGTCAACGTCTCGCGCGTTTTCGGCGTGGGGCGGCTGGAGCACGTCTGCCGAATCGTGTTTCCCGCAAGCCTGCCGATGATTATGACGGGCTTGCGGATCTCCATCGGCATCGCATGGTTCGTGATCGTCGCCGCCGAGATGGTCGGCGCGCAGAGCGGCATCGGTTACTTCATCTGGAACGAGTGGAATAACCTCCAGATCGCCAGCATGATTGTGGCGATTGTCGTGATCGGCGTCATTGGCCTCGCGCTCGACGTCGGGCTGTCCGAGATCGGCCGCCGGCTGAGTTTCAGGGAATAGTCATGGCCTCGGTCGATGTCCGCGACGTTACGATGTCATTCAAGATCAAGGGCGGACGCACGTTCATCGCGCTCGACCGCATCAATCTTGAAGTGAAGAACGGCGAGTTCGTCTGCCTGATCGGCCATTCCGGCTGCGGCAAAAGCACGTTGCTCAATATGATCGCGGGGCTTTTATTGCCGACCTCGGGCAGCGTGATGTGCGGCGACGCGCAGGTGACGGCGCCGGGGCCCGACCGTGCGATGGTGTTTCAAAGCCACGCCTTGCTTCCGTGGATGACGTGCCTTGAGAACGTTCTGCTTGGTGTGCGGCAGGCGTTTCGCGGGCGGCTGAAAAAATCCGAAATGGCCGAGAAGGCCGAGCAGGCGTTGCGGCTGGTCCATCTCGATCATGCCATCCACAAATACCCGTACGAAATCTCTGGCGGCATGAAGCAGCGCGTCGGCATCGCCCGCGCGCTCGCGACCGAGCCGCGCGTGCTGTTGCTGGACGAGCCGTTCGGCGCGCTCGACGCGCTGACGCGGTCGAGCCTTCAGGACGAATTGGTCCGCGTGGTCGAGAAGACGAAGTCCACGGTGGTGATGGTCACTCACGATGTCGACGAGGCCATTCTCCTCGGCGACAAGGTGGTGATGATGACGAACGGGCCTGCGGCGAAGATCGGCGAGGTGATGGCCGTCGGCCTGCCGCGCCCGCGCGACCGCGTCGAAATGGCGAACAACGTGCAATACGCCGGCTGCCGGCGGCAGATCCTCGACTTCCTCTACCGCAAACAATCGGCCGAGCACGAACCGGCCGCCTGACCTTATAACAAGCGTGAGCAACAGGAGGCGCCAATGATGGAGCTCTATCACAACATCAATTCGGTCTGCGCCCAGAAGGTGCGGATCGCGCTGATCGAGAAGGGCGTTGAGGTGAAGGAACGCATCCTGACGCTGCGCGGAGACCAGAACGATCCCGCTTACGAGAAGCTGAACCCCAACGGCGTCGTGCCGACGCTGGTCCACGACGGAACGCCGATCATCGAGTCTTCGCTGATCCTCTATTACATCGACGACACGTTTCCCGAGCCGCCGCTGATGCCGCAGGAACCGCTGCTGCGCCACCGCGCGCGGCTCTACAACAAGTTCATCGACGAATACCTCCACAACGCCTGCACCATCATGACGTTCGCGACTGCGTTCCGTCCCAATTTCCTGAAGATGCCGCGCGAACAGTGGCTCGCGGAGGTCAACAAGGCGCCAATCAAGCGCCGTGCGGAATACAAGCGCAGCGTGATCGAATACGGCCTCGACTCCGAGTTCGTCGCCGACGCGCTGGCTCAGCATCAGAAGCTGCTGTCGTGGATGGCGGCCTCGCTGGAGGACGCGGCATATCTCGCGGGCGAGCGCTTCTCGAACGCCGATTGTGCGGTGATCCCTTACATCCTCCGGCTCGAACTGTTGAAGCTCGACGGTTTGTGGTCGAAAATGCCTGCCATCACAGATTGGTGGGCTCGCATGCGCGTGCGGACTTCGGTAAAGACCGCGATTTTCGACCGGATGGAAGACAAGGATTGGAAGCCGTTTCGGGACCTCGCGCCCGATCCGTGGCCGAAGGTGCAAGAGCTGTTGCGGGCGGCGGCGTGAGGCCTAACCGGCCAGGAAAATGATCTTTCCTGTCCAGTCTGGCTGGAAAACGGAATTTCCCAGCAAGCTCGTACGTGCGCGCCTTCTTGGCCGGATTTCATTGACGAGGCGTTTGATGTTCGCGATCACGTGTTTCCAAGCACACGGCCTTTGTTAGGGAAACGATCGGAAATATCGAGGTTGAAGATGCGCTGTGCGTTCAGGCCGAGAATGTTGCGCTTGGCTTTCTCAGAAAGGAAAGGCAGGTCCCAGATCGTGCTCGGCAGGTCCATATCCCAGTGCGGATAGTCCGAAGAATAAAGCAATTGGGTCTCGGCATTGATCATCTCGAAGGTCAGTTCGAGCGCCTTGTGGTTGTTCACCATCTCCATCGGTTGGGTGGTGTAATACATCTCACGCATGTAGTCGCTCGGTAGCCGCTTGAGCGACGGACACTCCGACGTGCGCATGCGATAGTCGTTGTCGAGGCGCTGCATCAGCCAAGGCACCCAGGCGAGGCCGGACTCGATCCAGATCACCTTCAGCTTCGGAAAACGCTCGGGCAAACCGTTCGTCACCCAGTTGGCGCAATGCAGCGCGTTGAAGAACGTGAAACCGAGCGCGTGTGCGGTGATGAAACGGTTGGTTGTCGATATCAGCTGGTCGTTCCAGTGATACGACCCATGAAACGACAGGGGCAGGCCCATCTCCTCGAGGAGCGCGTAAGTCTTCATGTAGGCATTGTCGTAGACGCCCTTGTAGCGGGTCGAAACGACCATGAAGCCGATGACGCCCTTCTTGCCGCCGAACTCTTTGACGATGCGATAGGTTTCCTCAGGGTCGTTGAACGGCAGATAGAGCATCGAGCAGAGCCGTGGACTGGCCGCGAGGACATTCTCGGTCAGCCATCTGTTATAGGCACGCGCCATCTGGACTTCGACTTCGGCCTGCGGATGCAGACCGAGAAACAGCATGGGCGTTGGAAACAGACACGCGTAGTCAACACTCAGCGCATCCATCCAGCGGAAGGCCTGTTCGACGTCGCGGGCCGGACCCTTGGCGTCCATCTTCTCTGTCTTGCGGCCGAAATACCGCGTCACGCGGCCGCCGATGTCTTGATAGCCGGGCTGATCGTAGAGGATTGCCGAAACGCTTTTGGTCTTGATCGTATTCAGCGCGACTTGCCGGAAAGTCGGGTCCTCGACGTAGCTGAGGACGTGCTCGAAATTGTCGGTCTCGTAGTGATGGCAGTCGACATCGACGATCAGAACATCGTCCAGTCCACGCTTGTCGGCTTGTTTGCGAGCATTGGCGAGATGCCGGCTTGTTTGGAAGTCGTCGAAGTGGAGATCGTAGAGCGGATCGCTAGAACGAAAGTGCATGGAAGAGTCCTAAGATTAGCGCGTGCCTGACCAGGCTTGCCACATGCCGAGTTCGAAAAGCTCAACGTTCACGCTTTTGAGCATGCCCGTTGCAGCAATCATCGCGGCGGTCGCGCTGGCGTCGTTGGTGGCTTTGAGTGGTGGTGCGTCGCAGCCTGCTTCTGCCATCAGCGCATAGAGCATGACGGCGGCGTTGAAGATGTCCTGCATTGCCGTGACGGGAAATTGGTCCGCGTCCCGCGTTCGGATGAAGTCCTCCGCCAATTCCCTGATTTCGCTCGCGCAGCGCAGCGCCCTCTGGCTGCGATCGTCCAGCACGGCGGCGTCGCTCAGGCGCGGCGCGGGCATCTGTTCAGACAACGACATAGACGTCTCCATCGCGTTCGCGGACTTCGTAGCGGCGCAGTCTGTGCTTGCCGTCGCCGGCGCAGCGGCCGGTTTCGATGTTGAATTCCCAGCCGTGCCATGGGCACACCAGATGAAGCACATTCTCGTCGTACTTGCGGCCGATGAGTTGTTTATCGGAGCCGATGATTTCCTCGACCTTGTGCACGAGGACGCCTTCACAGGCTGGTCCGCCCTGGTGCGGGCAAATGTTGCTGAAGGCGTGAAGCTTGCCCTTCGCCCTCAAGACACCGATCTGTTCGTCGTTGTGCGTAATGATCTTGCGCCCGCCTTCGGAAAGGTCGGCCGCTTTGCCTACAAGGATGTCCATTGTTTCTCGTCAGCTCTGGCTTGGCGGCTTCCCATCACCGCTCCTGCGAGAAAAATGCGGACAAACAGACGCGGCGGGGAAACGAAATCTTTTGCCGAGGTCATGAAATTTCTTCATACTAATTCCAAAGGGCTGAAGTTCAGTATTTTTTGCCGCATTTTGCGAAGGATGATCGGATGAAGCGGATCCAGGGGGTTACGTCTGGCTTTCCGTCGCTGGCGAGCTTGCGTGCTTTCGAAGCCACGGCCCGCCATCTGAGCTTCACCCGCGCGGCGAGGGAGCTCAATCTCACGCAGACAGCGATCAGCCATCGAATCAAAGGCCTTGAAACGCTGCTCGGCACGCGTTTGTTCGTGCGCGACGGCGCAAACATTCGGCTTTCGGATATCGGTCACGAATACCTGGCGTCGGTTCGCTCAGCGATCGGCGTTATTTCATCGGCGACGACCCGAGCCAAGGATCACGATCGCGCCAATGTTCTGACCATCGTGTCGATGGTGAATTTCGGGCTGAAAGCCTTGATTCCCAACTTGCACGACTTTCGGCGCCGGCATCCGGACATCGCGTTGCGCATCGGAACGATTGCGTCCTTCGATAGCCTGGCTCGGCACGACTACGATGTCGCACTGCGATACGGCACGGGCGATTGGCCCGGATTCACGTCGGTGCGCCTGGCCCCGGAAGCCTGTTTTCCTGTTTGCAGCCCGAAACTTCTGAAATCCGGGCCCCGGCTGCGTACGCCCGATGATCTGCGCAATCACACCGTTCTGCGTTCGGCGTCGCATATTCTCGGCGACGAGTGGTCGCAATGGCTCGACAAGGCGAACATGAAGAAGCTCGTTTTCGCTGACGAAATCATGTTCGATTTCCTCTTTGCGTCCGTCGAGGCCGCGATCAGCGGTCTTGGCGTCGTTATGGGCCGCACCTCGGTGGTCAATCGTGAGCTCGAAGCTGGCACCTTGGTCGAGCCGTTCTCGATCAGGGTGCCGACGGCGTCGGGCTATCATATTGCGTCGAAATCCGAATTGAAGGAACGCAAGGCGGTGCGTTTGTTCACCGATTGGGTTCTTGAGCAATTCGGTGACCGCGCGCTCGACGCCTGATTGCAGCGATCGTTGTATCGCCAATATGCCCGCGCGCATTCGCCGCTGCGCGCGATTTTGACACGCTGCAAAAAATTGGTGCGTGCACGGCGTAGTTCATGAGCAAGATGAAAATTTCGCTCCTTGACACGCTCTCAAAGTGTTCGGACTGTACCTAAGTTTCGTAGGTATATGAACCGCTGACTTTTGTGAGCCGCGATTCTGCATTGCAGCTCGTGCGAAGAGGATCTCGTTATGGACATCTTTCGCCGCCTGTTTCTTGTCGCGTCCAGTTTGGTGTTGCTGCCGACCAGCGGCATCGCACAGAACTATCCGAGCAAGCTGGTAACACTGGTGGTGCCGTATACGCCGGGCAGTCAGTCGGACGTCATGGGGCGCGCGGTCGCGCAAAGGCTATCCGAGCGGTGGGGGCAGCCGGTCATCATTGAGAATAAACCAGGCGCTGCGACAACCCTGGGCGCGGCTCAGGTCGCACGTGCCGCGCCGGATGGCTACACATTGCTCCTGGCGCCGCCGCCCTTCGTCATCACGCAGCATCTGTATCCAAAGCTCAGCTACGACTCTCGCAAGGATTTCGAGCCGATCTCTTTGATCGCTTATTATCCGTTGGTCATGACCGTTCCGGCGAATTCTCCGGTCAAATCGCTTAAGGATCTCGTCGTGGCGATGCGCGCCAAGCCCGGCGCGACTTATGGATCGCCGGGCACCGGGACGACGCCGCATTTGATCGGTGAATTGCTGGCGCAGCACGAAAAGCTCGACATGATCCACGTGCCCTACAAGGGAGGCGGGCAAGCCGTTATCGATCTGATCGCAGACCGTCTCACGTTCTATGCGGGGGCGCCTGCCGAGGTCGTGCCGCAGATACGTGGGGGTACGCTGCGCGCGATCGCAGTGCTTGGCCCAACACGGTCCGATCAGCTTCCGGGCATTCCAACTTCAACCGAAGAGGGGATGCCCTATTTGCAGGCTCAATCCTGGAACGCGATCGTCGCGCCGGCTGGCACGCCGAAGGCAATCATAGAGAAAATAAGCTCCGACATCGCCGCGGTCGTTGCGAACCCCGAGCTGCGGGACCCCTTGACCGCGCAGGGCGCAATTTTTGTTGGCTCGACGCCGGATAAGCTCAGGTCGTTTCTCGATGGCGAGCATGAGAAGTACGGGCCGTTGATCAAGTCCATTGGTCTAAAGCCCGATCAATGACATCTTGAGTGGTGCCTTGAAACGATATCGGCCGGCAGACTTTAATTCTTGCTGGTGCCTCTGCATGAAATGAATCCACTATTTGGCGAGGGGCGCCGTCACATCAATCTTGACGGACATGTGCGGCCACGCCAGTTGGTTCACCACAAGGAATGCCGACGCAGGAATCGGAGCGCTGCCGAAAGCCTCTGCGCGGCACTTCAATGCATCCTGAAAAAGCGAACATCCGTTGTGTACGTAACGATGCGAACAACATCGTTCATACTCGCGTCTTGAAGGTCGAGAAGTTCCGTCAATCCGTCAGCATGTCGGAATCATAACGGTCAAGAATCAGACCTTGAGTCGTTCGCGGAGCAGTTCATCGCATTCGCACGCAAGGTCGCTAGATCGTTGGCCTCTGGGCGAACCAGAAGTTTCTCCAGTTCGGCTTCGCTGAATTCTCTAACTTGGTGGTTCTGGAGCGACCGATAGTGGCTTTCGCGATCTTCGACGAAGAGATCTTGCACGATGCTCTTCATGGTCTGAAGCGCTGCTTCACTGAGGTTCGGCACGCCCGTCGCGAGCTTTCCGCGCGATAAGGTGGAGGCATGGGTCAGGCAATGGATGCGCCGCAATACCGGGCACGATCCGGCATCTTTTTCCTGAAAGACGAATCCACGACCGAGATAGGGCGAGCGGGCAAGATCCGCATACGCAGCTTCGGGGTAGCGATCGCGCCACAAGAGGATATGCGGAGCGATGTCGGCGAGTTCAGGCCGGCGTGTTGGATCGTTGCAGAAGCCGGTCGCCAGAATGAGATAGTCGAGCCTATGGGTCTCCGTCGGTGTGACGATGGAGAGCGCGCCTGCTTCTTCAGCAACAGACACGACAGGCGTCGCTGAGAACAATCGGGCGTTGTCAAAACTGGCCATCCGCAAAAGGCTTTGCCGGGGCGCCGGATTCTGCGTTTCGTGCTCGTAAGCGAGAAAGCGCCATTTCCACTCATCCGGCAGACCCGCGAAACCATAGGTCAGCCCCGATCCGCGAATGCCGCCGAATTTCTGAATGGCAGGAATTTCCTTGCGGCGGATGAAGACGTCGACTTGGCGCGCGCCGGCCTCCAGCGCCGTGCAGGCATTGTCCAGGGCGGAAGCGCCGAAGCCGACGACGCCGACGTGTTTTCCCTTGAGAGAGGTGAAGTCGATGTCGTCGGACGTATGCGCCCAAAACTTCCGGTCAATCCCGGCTATAAAGGGCGGGAGGTTCGGGCCGCCAAATCCATCGAACCCCGTCGCAAGAACGACATGTCGGGTCAACACAGATTCCTGCTGACCGCTTCGCTTGATTTTCAGCAGGATGGTCGCATCATTCTGCGGCAGAAGCCGGGAGACTTCGACATTGTTCTCGACGGGCAGGTCCAGAATGCGCCGGTACCAAATCAGATAGTCCATCCACGACTGTCGCGGCGCCTTGTCTAGTTTTGTCCAGGCATCAGCCCCGAACTGGGCTTCGTACCATGCACGGTAGGTCAGCGAGGCAATCCCGAGCGCCGGGCCGGTGGCATTCTTTGCGGTCCGCAGGGTCGGCATCCGGGCATAGGTGCTCCATGGCCCTTCCAGCCCCTTCGGTGACTTGTCGTAGACGACGATGTTGGTCACGCCGGCCAAGCGTAGTGCGGCGGATACAGCCAAGCCTGTCATGCCGCCGCCGATGACGACCGCGTCCTTCACCGGCACGCCGTTTCGATCCTGCCGGGACGTCCATGTTTCCATAGGGAGGTCGAGCCAACCCAAGTCCTGCTTGACGCGACGCTCCAGAACTTCGAGGCCTCCCCCCTGCATCCCGTCCTGTCTTTCTGGTCAATCAGAATGACGATGCATCCCTGCATCATCGTTCTCGTCTTGCTCTCTCTGTGGGAGGATTGGCAGTTACTGGGCGCGAATGCCGCGCTGCGCAGCAAGCGTCTTCCAGTTGGTCAGTTCGTCATGAACCAGCTTCTGAAAAGCGGCGGCGTTCATTGGCTTCGGCACTGTGCCGAACTTTGCCAGAAACTCCTCGGCCTGCGGTGAGGACATGATCTCGTTGGTCGCGGCGTTCAGCTTGTCGATGACCGCTTGAGGTGTGCCGGCCGGGGTCAGAACTCCCCACCATTGATCTGTTTCAACGCCGCTCAGGCCCGCTTCAGCAAGAGTCGGAATGTCGGGGGCCATCGGCAGGCGCGTGGCACTGGTCACGCCAAAGGCCTTCACCTGCTTGCCTTCCACGGCGGTCAGCAAGGCTGGTACGGACCCCACATAGATGTCGATGCGGCCGCCCATCATATCCGTCAACGGCTCCGCGCTTCCCTTGTAATGCACGGGCGTCATCTCGATGCCCATCCGCGAAGCGATCAACTCGGCGATAAAATGCGTTGCGCTGCCAAGTCCGCTTGTTGCGTAGAATATATTTCGCGATTTTGCCTCATCGGCGAAATCCTTCAGATTGTCAGACTTCACACTTGATCCCGCCACCATCATGAACTGCGCCACGGCGACCGGAGCCACAGGAACCAGATCCTTCTCCGGATTGAAGAGCACGGAGGTCTTGATTGCGGCGTTTGTGGTGTATGTGCCCGATGTAAAGAGGAGTGTGTGTCCGTCAGGCTTCGCCTTTGCGACATAGGCGGACCCGATCGCGGACCCGGCTCCCGCCCGGTTCTCGACAATCACGATCTGATTCCACTTCTTCGCAAGTCCATTGGCAAGATAGCGTCCGATGACGTCATTCGATCCGCCCGGAGTGAATGGGATCACCATCGTGATTTGTTTGGTCGGATAATCTTGCGCGCTGGCTGCCAGCGGAACGACGAGCATAGCCAGGAAAGCGAACGCAGTTGATTTCAGTTTCATTCCATCCCCCCGTTTGGGTGAAGCTGTCACTGTTTCGCTACGCGGTTGCTTCCCGCGTTTTTTTGCTGTTCGTCGCAGCTCATCTTGCGTCACCGTATTTCAGGAGATGTCCCGGGGGACGGTGAACGGCAGTCTCATTGGAGACTATGCATATCGGTGTTGCGTTCACAACTACCTTTTGGTTATCGGATCGTGGGAGTGGGTTCTACCTTGGCGTGCGAGGCGTCTGCGGGATGAGCACGTCGCGATGCTCCTGGATGAAGCCGGTGTGCACATCGCCAGCGCGAAACGCCGGATGATCGAGACAGGCGATCAGGAAGTCGCGGTTCGTCATCAGTCCTTCGACATGGGTTTGCGCCAGAGCCGATTGCGCGGTCTCGATCGCCTGTTCCCTGGTTTCCCCCCAGACGATGATTTTTGCGACCATCGGATCGTAAAATGGGGTGATCGCATCTTTCTCCCGGTAGCCGCTGTCGATGCGAACCGTCTGCGACGCCGCCGGCAGCGCGAAACGCTGCAACGTACCTGGGGATGGGAAAAACGACTTGTTCGGGTTCTCGGCATACAGCCGGGCCTCGATGGCGGCTCCCTTTCGGGAAGGAGCCACCCGGTCCTGATCCGTCAATTTGCCGGATGACAGCAGAAGCTGAAGTCTGACGAGATCAACCCCCGTCAACATTTCAGTGACGGGGTGTTCGACCTGAATGCGTGTGTTCATTTCCAGAAAGAAGAATTCGAACGTGTCGGCATCGACGATGAATTCAACTGTCCCCGCGCCGCTGTAGCGGGTCTGTCGGCAGAGCGCGAGTGCGGCCTCGCACATGTGGTTCCGCACTGAATCTGGCAATCGGGGCGAGGGGCTTTCCTCCAGGACTTTCTGAAAGCGGCGTTGAAGCGAACAATCTCTCTCGAAGAAATGGAGTGGATTGTCGTCTCCGAAGCCGAACACCTGTATTTCCACGTGGCGCGCCCTGGGGATGAAGCGCTCCAGATAGATCGCTCCTTCTCCAAAAGCGCTCAAGGCCGCGCGCTGCACGCCACGAACGGCTTCTTCCAGCTTCTCAGGCCGGTCGACCTCGCGCATGCCGATGCCGCCGCCGCCGGCGGTTGCCTTGACGAGGAGCGGAAAGCCCACGGTGTCAGCCGCTTCCGCCACGCCCTCGATGTGATCGACAGCAAAACAGGTGCTGCCGGGGACGATCGGCACGCCGGCCTGCTTGGCTGTCACGCGGGCATTCTGCTTGTCGCCCATCATTCGGATCAGGTCCGGAGACGGCCCCACCCATATCAAGCCGGCGTCCAGGACGTTCTGGGCAAAGTCCGCATTTTCCGAAAGGAAGCCGTAGCCGGGATGGATCGCATCGGCGCGGGAAACCCGCGCCGCTTCCAGAAGATGTTCCTTGACCAGATAACTCTTGGCGGCGGGCGCCGGCCCTATGCAATGGGCTTCGTCAGCCTCGCTGACATGGCGGGCGTTCCTGTCTGCTTCGGAAAACACCGCGATGGTGTGGATTCCAAGCTCGCGCGCGGACCGCATGATGCGACAGGCAATTTCGCCGCGGTTGGCGATGAGAAGTCTCTTCATTGGGCTAGACCGCATTCAGGCGCATGACCACGTCGCCATCGGCAATCATGGCGCCTTCCTCGACCAGAATTTCGGCAACAGTGCCCGCTTCCGGCGCCATCACTGGAATTTCCATTTTCATGGCTTCGATGATGATCAAGATCTCATCCTGCTCGACCGCGTCGCCAACGCTCTTTTGAATCTTCCAGATCGTGCCCGTCATTTCGCTGACGACATCTATCAATGCCATGTCTCGTCCCTCCCGATCGTTGCGCCAACCGTATCGAGTTGCTATCGAAGTAGCAATAACAACTCCTCTATTTGGCGGGGCGGTTCGATCAGGCTCGTGCTGGACTTGCTCTGACTTAAGTAGTAGTTATCGTAACTACGAAAATGATGAAACCTGGAAGGGGGCGCCATGACTGCGGGTACGTCTGGGGGCAAGCTGCAGGCGGAGCTCAGCGAATTGCAGGCTCGGCGAACCCGGGCCTTGGGCATGGGAAATCCCAAGAAACTCCAGGAGCGCCGGGATCAGGGAATCCTCAACGCGCGCGAGAGGCTGGACTATCTTCTCGACAAGGACAGCTTCGTGGAAGTGGGGCTGCTGGCGAAAGCGATCAGGCCGGAGGTTCGCGATCGCAGCCCAGCGGACGGTAAGATCGCAGGTTTCGGCAAGGTGGACAGGCGCCCCGTCGCGGTCGTCTCGAACGATTTTACCGTGCTCGGCGCATCCTCCAGCGTGATCAACGGAAAAAAGATCAAGCATGTGAAAGACGCGGCCGCATCGCGCGGCATGCCGCTTGTCATGCTTGGGGAATCGGCGGGCGCTCGTATGCCGGATCGGATGGGGGCGTCCGGGCGAGCCATCCTCGGTCAGGATCCGCTTGAATACCGCAGGCTTCGTGAGATGCCGCTGGTCTCCGCGCTGCTGGGCGACTGTTATGGGTCATCGACGTGGTACGGCTGCATGTCCGATTTCGCGGTCATGCGCAAAGGCGCGACGATGGCCGTGGCCAGCAGCAGGGTCACGTCGATCGCGATCAATCAGCCAGTCGATCCGGAAGAACTCGGCGGATGGCGACTGCACACCACGAAGACCGGCCTGGTGGACTATGCGGGCGCGACGGATCAGGAGGCGCTCGATATCGTCAAGCGCTATCTGAGCTACATGCCGTGTCATCGAGGGGAGGTGCCGCCTTTGGCCGAAGTGCCTGAGGGTTCCGGCAGCGATCTTGATGCGATCCTTCGCGAGTTTCCGGACAGCCGCTCGCAGGTCTACGATTCACGTAAGATCCTGAGTGCGCTTGTCGACCGCGACAGTCTTTTCGAGATGAAGCCGCAATTCGGCAAGTCGATCGTCACGGCGCTGGCGCGGCTCAACGGGCGCGTTGTCGGCTTCATCGCCAACAATCCGATTGTCCGTGGCGGCGCCATCGATGTCGACGCCATGCGCAAGGCGACGAGCTTTCTCGTCCACTGCGATTCTTTCAACATCCCGCTTGTATTCCTGGTGGACCAGCCCGGTTTCCTTATTGGGATCGATGGTGAGAAACGCTGGGCGCCGGGGCGCATCATGAATTGGATGAATGCGCTGTCGCAGGTCACTGTCCCGCGCATCGCGATCACCATGCGCAAGAACTACGGCCAAGCCTATATGAACATGGGGGGCGGGCGGCACTCTGATATTTCGGCGGCGTGGCCGACCGCGGATTTCGGCTTCATGGATCCACGAGTCGGCGTCAATGTCCTGTATGGCGTCAAACGCGAGGATGATCCGGAGCGCTTCGAAAGCTTGGTTGCGCAGATCAGCAACGACAGTTCCGCCTATGCTCTGGCGGAACTTTTCGAGAGTCAGGCCGTGATAGATCCGCGGGAGACCCGTGCCTTCCTTGCATCGATGCTCGACACGTATTGCAGCGGTCCGTCCCGCGGCATCGGACAGCATCTCCTTGCAAACTGGCCGACAAGTTTTTGAGCATGAATGTCCCATCTCCAGCCAATACGATCAGAGCAGATGAGGCCGCGCGCCGGCAGCTTGAGGACGCACAGGCGGCCGGTGCGGCGGCTCTTGATGAGTATGCTGCAAAGACATTGCTGCGGCAGTTCGACATCGCTACGCCAGCCGGGCAGCGGGTGAATGCTGGCAAATCCCTCTTGAACCATTCGCCGGCTTTCTCCGGCCCCTATGTGCTCAAGGCTCTGTCCAGCCACGCCATCCACAAGAGCGACAAGGGCGCAGTGAAGCTCAATCTTGGAAGTATGGCGGAGGTCGAAAAGGCGAGAGGAGAGATTCTCCGCAATCTCGGTGATGAGAGCACCCTGACGGGTCTTCTGCTTGAGGAGATGGTGGGACCGGGCGTCGAGATCGTCATCGGCGGGGTCACCGATCCGCGGTTCGGGCCGATGATCATGGTTGGCGCGGGCGGCATTTACGCAGAAATCATCAAGGACGCGTCTTTTCGTCTCTGCCCCATCAGCGAGAGCGACGCGCATGAGATGATCGGGGAACTAAAAATGTTCCCCATTCTGCGCGGCGTGAGAGGAAAGAAAGGCGTCGATATTCAGTCCATCGTGCAGGCGATGCTGCGGCTCGGCGGGGCGGATGGTTTGTTCACGGCAAATGCGGACCTGATCGGCGAATTCGACCTCAATCCGCTTGTGGCGAAGCCCGATGGCCTCGTCGCGCTTGATGCTCGCATCGTTCTTAACGGGCAGAAACAGCCTCCCGGGGCGGATCGCTCGGCAAAGCGCGCGGAGGTTTTTGCGTCTTTGTTTTCCCCGAAGGCGATCGCCGTTGCCGGCGCGTCAGCCAATGGCGTGACGTCCGGCAACCGGTTTATCCGCATCCTCAAGCAAGTCGACTATCAAGGACAAATCTACCCCATTCATCCGAGCGCCGAGACGATCGAAGGTCTCAATGCCTATAAGAGTCTCGCTTCGACGCCGACGCCGGCTGACTACGCCTATCTGACAGTCCCTGCCGAACGAGTGAACGATGTTCTCGCCGGCGCGCAAGGTCGCTTGAAGTTCGCTCAGGTCATGGCCAACGGCGACGGTCTCAATCATCATGCGTGGGAACGGCAACTGCTGGAGGCTGCGGAAGCCGGTGGGTTTCGGCTGATCGGCCCGAATTGCATGGGCAGCCATTCCCCGCGTGGCAACTTCACCTTTATGGAAGGCGCTTCTCTTGAATTGGGGACTGTCGGAATCGCCTGCCAGAGCGGCGGTCTCGGCATGGACATTCTGCAGCGCGGACAGAATCTTGGATTACGCTACAGCGGGCTCGTCACCATCGGCAACAGCATCGATGTGCAGCCTGCCGATCTCCTCGAATTCTATCTCGGGGACCCGCAAACGAAAGTCATCGGCATGTATGTCGAGGACGTCAAAGATGGGCGGAGGTTCTGCAATCTTGTGCGCGCCAACAGGGCGCGCAAGCCCATCGTCCTTCTCGTCGGCGGCGTGACCAGCCTCGGCGGAAAGGCGGCAGCATCCCACACCGGCGCAATGGCAAGCGATGGACAGGCCTGGAAAGCCCTGGCCCGCCAATCGGGCATCATATTGACGCAGACTCTGGACGAGTTTCTCAACGCGCTGCAAATCTGCCAAGTGATGGTGCCCAAACCGGAGCCGGGAGAACCGACCGTCACGCTGTTCGGCAACGGCGGGGGAACGAGCGTACTCGCCACCGATTGCCTCGATCGCGCAGGCCTGACATTGGCCGTGTCCAATGAACAGGCGCGGCAGGTGCTCAACCGGCTCAACTTGCCCCCCGGCGCCAGCGTGAACAACCCGATCGACCTGCCGGCCAATGTCCTGCAGCAGCAGAACGGCAAGATCACGGCGACGATCCTCGGGATCGACAGCGATCTGATCAAGCCCTATGCGACGATCGTTCATCTCAACGTGTCCGTCATCATGGGGTACCGGCACGTCGAGAATTTCCTGCCTAACCTGATTTCGTCAGTGGTGGATTTACCGGGATCCGAGGAGGAGCGGCCGCATCGTCTTCTGGTGGTTCGTTCCGATGGAAGCGAGGAAGCGGACAGTTGGAAGCGCCGGTTTCGCGATCAAGCCAAGGGAAAAGTCCCGGTTTTCGACGAGATTCCGCAGGCAGTGAGTGCGCTTTCTGCATTCCGGCACTATGAAGTCTTTCGGGCTCGCGCCACGGCGGGCTAAAGTGCTTTCAAGCGAAATGGACACTGGTTCGCGTGAAGAAAGCACGTCAAAGCAAAGCCAGGAGTGGTTTCGGTTCTGGTTCCATCACAACCGAAACCGCCCCGAAGAGTCCGGGGCTGGCAATGTGATCCATTGGAAGGACAGGCATGGCTGCCACGGCTCTTACCATCGACCAGAAGTCTGAGGAGTTCCTCCATGACTTCAAACGTCTCGGCTTCAGCGAATACGAAGCTCGCGTTTACATGCAATTGCTCCGTAGCAGCCCTGCCACTGCCTATGAGGCAGCCAAAGCCTGCGGGGTGCCTCGTCCCAATACGTACAATGCTCTGGAGACATTGACACAGCGCGGCGCGGTGATGCCGATCAGCGAAAATCCCGTGCGTTACGTTGCAACCCCACCGGCGCGGCATTTCGGGGCCATCAGCCGGCAGACCAATGCCGTCTGCGAAAGCTTGGCCCTGCGTCTGAAAGAGATTGAGACACCCGAAGACGATCCCTACGTCTGGAACATCCGCGGCGCCGATCTCGTGCGCGAGAAAATTGATGCGCTGATCGACACGAGTGAATCGAGCATCCGAATCAAGGCGGCTGATTCAATCGTCCGCTTGCACAGCGATGTATTGAAGCGGGCGGCCAAGCGTGGGGTCAATATTCTCATCGTGCTGTTCGGCGATGATGCCGATCAGTTTCGCTTTTCGAAAAATTGTCGCGTCTATCTGCACGAAGGCAATGGTGTCCGGATGGGCGATGCCGACAATCTCTTTACCCTGACGTGCGATCACCTGGAGATGTTGACGACGTCTATCGACGATACGGTTGCTTTCCATACGCGCAACAAAGCGGTGGTGCGCATGGCCGATACCCTGATCCGTCACGATTTCTATATGGCGGAGATTTTTAGCCGCTTTGGAAGCCAGATCGATGCCGCCTTCGGCCCCCACCTGCAAGACCTGCGCATGAAGACTTTTTCGCCGGAGCAGCAGGAAACATTCGTCAAGCGAACCGGCCTCAAACATTCCGAGCAAGGACGCCGGACGCGGCGGCCGCGTGGATGATTTCTTTTCCGCAGCGGATTGCTGTTAGTCGCCGCCAACGAATGTGCCTGCAAGGATAGCGACCAACTCCAAGCGTGGCTCGCGCGCATTCCAGCGCTACGTAGCCTATTGCTGTTCGACGTCCGTGAAAGTGGATCTTGTGGCGTTCTCTTTTGATCTCAAGTGGAAGCGACGCCTTGTCCCTCCCACTATAGGCCAAATCCATAATGGACATGCCGAAAGGGTATTGGAGGAGTACGTCCGGCTTGTGTAGAGCGGTGTGACCTTCGGGAGGAATGTCCATGGGCCTCGAAATCCGACCTTCGACACTCGGCATCGCCGGCGCTCGCCCCATCGTGATCCGGCGCGTCGATGTCATTCCGGTGGCGCTGCCGCTGACGAAGCCCATGAAGATGGCGCATCTCACCATCACGGCCGCCGACAATCTCCTGGTCCGCATCGAGAGCGAGGACGGCGTTGTCGGCTGGGGCGAGGCGGCCTCTGCGCCGAACTCGACCGGCGAAACGCTGCCGGGGATGGTGGCGACGGTGCGCGACTGGCTGGCGCCGGCCCTGATCGGTCAGGACGCGCGTCTGCGCGCGGGGCTGATGCGGCGGGTGAATCGTGCGGTTTACGCCTCGACCGGCTCGAAGTCCGCTGTCGAGATGGCGCTGACCGATCTGGTGGCGCGCACGCTCAACGTGCCGATGGCGTCGCTGCTCGGTGGGTTGTTCCGCGACACCGTCGAGCCGATGTGGCTTCTCGGCGCGGGCTCGACCGACAAGACCGTCGAGGAAGCGGTTCGCAAGCGCGACGAGGGCTACACGTTCCTGAAGTTGAAGGCGGGATCGAAGCCCGTCGAGGAAGATGCCGAATGCGCCGTCGCCGTGCGCCGCGCGGTCGGTGACAGCATCAAGCTCTGCGCCGACGCCAACTCCGGGTTCACCGGCGCATCGGCCCGGCAGTTCGTCGCCCGCGCAGCCGATGCAAAGCTGCTGTTCCTGGAGCAGGCGCTGCCGGCGAGCGAACTCGATGCGCTGACGTCATTGGCGCGCGACTCCGCGCTGCCGCTGTGTTCGGACCAAAGCATCGGCTCGATCGGCGATATCAGCATTCACGCTGACCGCGGCGTGAAGGGCGTTGCGCTGAAGCTCATCAAGCTGGGCGGCATCGAGCAGTTGCTGCGCGCGGCGGCACTGGCCGAAACGCGGAGCATCAACATGGTGATCGCGGCGAAGGTCGCGGAATCGAGCATCGCCTCCGCGACCATGGCGCATGTCGCCTGCGCGGTGCCACTGATCGATTGGGGCGTCAGCCTCACGCACGTCTATCTCGCCGAAGACCTGGTCAAATCGAAGCTCGTGATGAAGGACGGCCGGGTCACGCTGCCGGATGGCGCAGGCTTCGGTCTTGCCGTCGATGAAGCCGCCGTCGAGCGCTGCCGCGTGCGCGCGCTGGGCTAACCGCTAGGCGTCGAGAGAAAAGCCGTCGCGCGCCTCGATCTCCTGCGTCACGCCACGGATCATGCCGGCGGTGGCCTCGGTCGCCGACGTCACGGCGCGGCCCTCCGACGTGGCGATGACGAGTTGGCGCTGGATGCTGCCGTCGAGCAGGCGATGAACGTCGATCAGCTTGAGCGCGTGATCGCGCCGCGTGATCGAGTAGGGCAGGATCGTCGAGCAGCTTCCGTCTTGCACCATCAGACGGATCGTTTCGAGGCTGTTGAGCACCATCTCGCCCATCACGACGACGCCGTGCGGCGCGAGCAGCATGTTGCACATGGTGCGGATCGCTTCGGTCAGGATCAGCGGCGTCGCCAGCAGTTCCTTTGCCGACACGGCGGATTTCTTGCGCCGCTGACCGGGCGGCGTCACCAGCACCATTTCCTCGCGCGTTAATTGTTCGGTGATAAGCAGCCGGCTTTGCGCGATATCGGCGGTGACGGCGAGATCGAGCTTGCCCGAGCGGAGCCATTCGGGAAGCACGATGCTGCCGGCCGGCATGATTTCCAGTTGGACGGCCGGGTATTCGATCCGCATCCGCGAGATCAGAAGCGGCAGCAGCACCGGGCAGAGCGTCGGCGGCATGCCGAGCACGACCTTGCCCGAGGGCACCTGCCGCAATCGGCCGACGTCATGCGTGGTGCGATCGACGTCGCGCAGGATGCGTGTGGCGCTGTCGAGCAGGATCTGGCCCGCTTCGGTCAGGCGCACGCCGCGGTTCGCGCGGGTGAACACCGGCGAGCCGAGATGCTCTTCGAGCTTTTGCATGTGCCGCGTCAGCGACGGCTGGGCGATCCCGAGCGCGGCCGCGGCGCGGGTAAAGCTGCCGAGTTCGGCGATATGGACAAAGTAGCGAAGGTCCCGCAGCTCCATTCTGGTATGCTATATTCTTATGGGCGGGATACGACAATGATATTTGTGTATGGCAGGAGCGTCTTCTAGA
Organism: Pseudomonadota bacterium; assembly: GCA_040756555.1. Lineage (GTDB taxonomy): Bacteria > Pseudomonadota > Alphaproteobacteria > Rhizobiales > Xanthobacteraceae > Z2-YC6860. The sequence continues at coordinate 52,200 of JBFLYS010000015.1, forward strand.
ACCGCTCTGAAATGCCGCGCGCACCACATTGGGACCTATGCAGCGCGCTCCAATCGTCCGTTCGCCTGAGGAGCCCATGAGAGAAATCTTCGTCGTGCGCGAGGCCGAGATGACCGAAGGCGATCGCCGCATCGTCATCGACGGCGAGACCGAGATCGGCGTGTTTCATGTCAACGGCGAGTTCGTCGCGTGGCGCAACGAGTGTCCGCATCAGGGCGGGCCGGTGTGCCAGGGCAAGCTGATGAAGGGCTGCGAGGAGCGCCTCGACGAGCAACTACGCAGCCTCGGCATCCACTATCGCGACGGCTCCATGCATCTCGTGTGTCCGTGGCACGGCTATGAGTTCGATGCACGCACCGGCAAGCACGCGGGCTACGACCGCATGAAGCTCGCGTCCTATCCGGTGAAGCGGCGCGACGGAGGCGTTTATGTCGTCGTCAAGGATTGAGACAACCGCCGTGCAACGTCTTGAAGAGGCTGTCGGCGCAGCTTTCGCTGCGGCGAATGAGTTGCTGGACCAGGAGGCCACCGCGCAGGTGTCTGATGAAGTCGTCCAGCGCCTGCTCACCGCCGGCACCAGGCTTTACGCGCGCAAGGCCGAGCTCGAGCGCCGCAACTTCGCGGCGCTGAGCCCGCAGGGCGTCACCGCGACCGATGCCGTCACCGTGATGAGCAGCATGCTGGAAGCGGTCAATCTGAGCACCTTCGACCTCTCGATGTGGGTCGACGGCAGACCGCGTTGAACGCCAATCGCGAAACCATGAAGCATACCGGATAGCGCCATGACCACACCGACCGGCAACCCGACAATCAAGCCGCAAGATCTCGCGATCATCACCGACAAGACGGACTCTTACGAGATCCTGGCTCGCGCGAAGAAGCAGGCCATCGAGCGCCGCTTCGACGATTACTTCATCGTCGACGTGGACTCGCACATCGGTGACGCGGCTGCCTGGCCCGAGGTGCTCAAGTTTGTCGAAAACGAGACTATCCGTGACGCGGCTGCCTTCTTCAGCAACGGCACCGGTCGCGGTGCCTTCCTCAACGATACGCCCGGTCTGCAGAACCAGCACGTTGGCGGGCGCATCCCGCACGGCTCACATCTCAAGGAGCCGATTGCGGACAAGAGCGTGCCGCGCGAGGTCGCCTTGTCGCGCAAGGCGATCGACTGCTTGGGCCTGGACTACCAGGTCTTCTTCCCGAGCGCGTTGCTGTTCCTCGGCATGCATCCGGTTCGCGAAATGGAGGTCGAGCTCTCGACCGCCTACAATCGCTGGATCGTCGAGCACGTGCTGCCGCACGAGCCGCGCATGAAGGCGATGATCTATCTGCCGTTCAACACGCCGGATGCGGCCGAGGCGATGGTCAAGCGCTTCCTCGGCAAGCCGGGTGTCGCCGGCTTCCTCGTCACCAGCACGCGCAATCAGCCGGTGCACGCCAACGAATACATGCGCCTCTACGCGATGCTGCAGGAGGCCAACATGCCGATCGGCTTCCACGCTCACCACAACTGGAACAACGAATACACGCGGCAACTCAATCGCTTCATGTCGATGCACGCGCTCTCGTTCGTGCTGAGCAACATGGTTCACCTGACCAACTGGGTGGTGAACGGGCTGCCGGAGCGTTTCCCCAAGCTCAAGGTGATGTGGATCGAGAGCGGATTGGCCTGGGTGCCGTTCCTGATGCAGCGTCTGGACCACGAATATCTGATGCGCGTGTCGGAGGCTCCGCTGCTCAAGCGCCTGCCGAGCGAATACATGCGCGAAATGTACTACACGATGCAGCCGATGGAGGCGACGAACCTCAAGCTGCTCGAAGGCACCTTCGAAGCCATCAATGCAAGCTCGCAGCTTCTTTACGCATCGGACTGGCCGCACTGGGACTTCGACGTGCCGGCGCGCCTGTTCGACCTGCCGTTCCTCGACGACAGGAGCAAGCGCAACATCCTCGGCCTGAACGCCGCCCGCGTGTTCAATCTCGATGTGCCGGCGCGCTATCAGAATCCGATGAACGTCGCCGCCGAATAAGACACTCGTTCCAAGAAAAGACAGAGAAAGCCGCGCACTGCTGCGGCATGGGAGAATGATGAATATGATGTCTCGCGTCGTTGCTGTACTCGCTGCCGCAGGCCTGATGTCCGCCGTGCTGACGCAAGGCGCTCTTGCGCAAGCAGATTATCCGAGCAAGCCGGTGACGCTGATCGTGCCTTATCCCGCGGGCGGCGGCTCGGACACCATGGCGCGCACCGTCGCCGAAAAGCTCGGTGAAACGCTCGGCGTTCGCATCATCATCGAGAACTCTGGCAGCGGCGGAGGGACGGTCGGCACGCGCACCGCGGCGAAGGCCGCGCCGGATGGCTACACGCTTCTGCTCGGCCACACCGGTACGATCTCGATCAATCCGACGCTCTACACCAACCCCGGCTACGACCCGGACAAGGACTTCGTGCCGATGGGCACGATCGCGCGCATTCAGCTCGCGCTGGTCACGCACCCGACGTTCCCGGCCAAATCGGTGAAGGAGTTCATCGATATGGCCAAGAAGAGCCCCGGCACCATCGCGATGGGTGCATCCGCGATCGGCACCGGCTCCTACATGTCGGCGCAGTTGTTCACATCGATGACCGGCGTGAACGTCAACATCATCTCATATCGCGGGCTGGCGCCGTTCCTGACCGACATTCTCGGCGGACACGTTCCGGTGGGCTTCAGCGTGATCCCGCCGGCCTTCGCCAACATCAAGAGCGGCAACCTCAAGCCGCTCGCGGTCAGCAGCGCCAACCGGCTTGTGTCGATGCCCGACGTGCCGACCGTGGCGGAGGCCGGTGTGCCGGGCTTCGAGTCGTCGGTGATCTACGGCATCTTCGCCCCGGCGGGCACCAACGCCGATATCGTCGCCAAGGTGAACAAGGCGCTTCAGACCGCGATGAAGAGCAAGGAGCTATACGAGCAGGTGGTGAACGAAGGCGGCGAGCCACTGTTCCTGTCGCCCCAGGAGTACAAGAAGCAGCTCGCTGAGGACGCGAACAAGTGGTCGTCCCTGATCAAGAAGCTCAACCTCAAGATCGAGAACTAGAGGGCGACCGTCGCGATGCGCAGCCGGAGAGGGGCTGCGCTCGCTCACTACACCCCATCATTCAACTGGATATTCGCCTACAGCACGATCTCGGCAGCTACTTTAAATGCGCCGATAAAGACGAGTCATTGACCCAAGCGCCGCTCTCAAACGACGAAAAATGATTTTTCCTATCCAATCCGTCGAGGAAACGGATAGTCGGAAGCCCCCGTTTATCTGGGCTGCCAAATCTTGATCTCGCCGGCCTCGATCTTCTTCTTCGGGATCGGGTCTGTGGCGAAGAAGGCGTCTGCGATCTTCCGCTGCTCCGACAGGCCGTCACGGGTGCCCGCGCCGACGCGATAGCTGTTGGCCTCTTCAACGGTTGGGGTGTCGATCCCAAAGCCCGGCGAGCACGCTCGCTGCTTCCTTCGGGTTTTTCTTCACCCACGTCCCGTTTCATCGATCTCGGCGAAGATTACCTTGAGAACGTTGCTTCGGTTCGGCCAGCGGTTGGCCGATCGAGATCCAGGATCCCGAACACCGTTGTACACGCCAAAAGCTCCCGCGATGTGAGCGGGGACCCCATACGGTTCGATTGAAGCACCAGAAGCAAGGTCGATTGACAGGTTGGTATACCAAGCGTACACAATCGGTATGGTCACTCCGCAGCGACTCCAGAATGGCGTGGACACTGACGTCTACGGCCGCCTCAAGCTGATGATCCTCGACGGCGAGATCGGCCGGGGCGAGCCGCTGGTCGAGCGTTCCGTGGCGGCCCAGCTCGGCGTCAGTCGCACGCCGGTGCGCGAGACGCTGTTCCGTCTGGAGCGCGAAGGGTTGGTCCGCATTGTCGAGGGGAAGGGCGCGTTCGTCGCCTCCTACACGATCGAGGACGTGATCGAGATCTATCAGGTGCGCATCGGGTTGGAGCCGCTGGCGGCGCGGCTCGCCTGTCCGCATCTCAACATCGACGATCTGTCGCGGGCCGAGGAGCAGCTCAATCGCTACAAGGCCAAGCCATCGCTGATGACGAGCGATTCCGCCTCATGGCTGAAGCTCGGTCGCGAGTTCCACGGCCTGTTCATCCGCGCCTCGCGCAACAACCGTCTGATCCAGGTGATCGAGGGCATGCAGGATCACATCGATCTGGTGCGCGGCATCGGTCGTACGATCAGCACGCAGGCCACCAGCGAAAGCACGTTGCAGGAACACATCGCGATCCTGCGAGCTCTGAAGGCGCGCGACCCGGATCGCGCCGAGCGGGCTGTGCGCTTGCATCTGCAAAACGGACTGAAGCACCGGCTCGACGGGCTTCAAGTCAAAGCTTGAAGAAACGGAAGCGGGCAGGGAAACGCCAATGAGCGAAGTGAAGGAACGCCATGAGGTCTGGGAGACGATCCCCGTCGGAGACGATCTCGGCACCATGGATTACGTGCTGACGGAACAGATGGTTGCGGATTATCGCCGCGTGGTCGACAATCCTTACGCCGCCTATCCAACGGTCGCTGCGCGCCATCCGGCCAATCTGTTCTACCGCAAGTACAAGCAGGTCATGCGTGTGCCGAATTCCGGGCATGACTCGCAATATTTCAATCCGCCGGCGACCGGCAAGCGCATTTTCGTGTCGGCGAAGATCGTCGACAAGTACATCCGCCGCGACAAGCCGTACCTGATCGTCGAGGCGACCGCCACCGACGAGGACGGCCGTTTGATCGAGATCAGCCGGCTGGTCGGTCTCGCCAGGCAGATCGGTCTCGAGGCCCACGCCGACACCGCGCGCAAGGTCGCGAAGTTGGAGAAGGGCCAATGAGCAATGCGAAGAAACCGCGCGTGCTGGCGGTCGGTGACCGGCTCGACAGCTTTTCGCGCCACGTCGATCAAGACAAAATGGTCGAGTTCGAGCGCGTGGTATGGGATCGCGGCCAGAATTCGCACAGCGATCCCGATGCCGCGAAGCGGGACGGCCTGACGAAGACGATCGCGTCGGGCCAGAACCAGATGGCGTTCCTGCACGAATTGATGGAGCGCAATTTTGGCGACGCCTGGGTCTTTGGCGGCAAGATTTCGGCGCGCTGGATTCACCCGGTTTACGCCGAGGACGATATCAGTCCGCATGGTCTGGTGACGGAGATCGGCGAAGTCGATGGCAAGCCGCGCGTCACGGTGCAGCTCTGGTGCGAGAACCAGAACGGCGTGAAGACCGCGGCCGGCACGGCATCCGCCGGACAACCATCGGCGACGCGAAGCTGGCCCGGCGCAAGCAATGAGGATGTGTTTTGACCACAGGTGCTTTGGAGGGCGTTCGCGTCCTGGAGCTGACCCACGCCTGGGCCGGTCCCTATTGCGGCATGATGCTCGGCGACATGGGCGCTGAGGTGCTCAAGATCGAGAGCCCGCGCCAGGAGCCGGAGGCGCGCGGCGGCTATCCTTATGCGAATGGCGAGAGCGTCATCTTCATGATGCTCCACCGCAACAAGAAGAGCGTGACGCTCGATCTCAAAAATCCGGAAGGCAAGGCGATCTTCCTCGACCTGGTGAAGTCCGCCGACATCCTGATCCAGAACTTTCGCCCCGGCGTGATGAAGAAGCTGGGGCTCACTTACAAGGAGCTGAAGCCGATCAATCCGGCGCTGATCTACGCGACGCTGTCGGGCTACGGGACCACGGGGCCGAAGGCCGATCTGCCCGGCGTCAACATGATCGCGCTCGCTGAAAGCGGTCTCGCCTCGACGACCGTCATGGACGGCCGCCCGCCGGTGCCGATGGGTTACGCGCTGTGCGACGTGGTCGGCTCGATGTGGACCAGCCACGGCATCCTCTCGGCTTATGTCCGGCGTCTCAAGACCGGGCAGGGCCAGGAAGTCGACATGTCGCTTGTCGAGGCCGGCATCTCCTTGATGTTCTCTCCGGTGGCGATGAACGATCACGTCAAAGGCAACTGGTCGGACAAGGTCGGCCGCAACGACGGCAACGCGCCGGCCGGGTTCTTCAAAAGCTCCGACGGCAGCTATGTCTCGATCTTCGCCAGCTATCCGGCGTTATGGGACCGCTTCATCAAGGCGATGAACCTCGAGCACCTGGCCAAGGAGGAGCGTTTCGCCACGCGCGAGCAGCGCACCTCCAATTCCAAGGCGTTGCATGCCATCGTCGGCGACATCGTCGCCACCAAGCCGACCCAGCATTGGGTCGACCTGTTGCTGAAGGCGGGGGTGCCGGCCTCACGCGTCAACACCGCGGGCGACATGCTCCAGGATGAGCATGTGCTCGCTCGCGAGATGGTGGTCGAGCAGGATCATCCGACCGCCGGAAAAATCCGCGTTGTCGGCGTGCCCGTGAAGCTTTCCGAGACGCCCGGCAAGGTCCGCACGCCGGCGCCGCTGCTTGGCGAGCACACCGAAGAGGTGCTGCGCGGCATCGGCCACGGCGACAAGATCGAAGCTCTGAAGCAGAAGAAGATTATCTAGCGCGGCGGCAGAACTGCGCAGATCAACGAAAACCAGACCAAGAGGAAACGCCCGTGTTTCGGAAGGCACATCTGCTCGTCTCCCTCGCGCTCTCATGGGTTGTGCTTTCCGCGCCGGCCCAGGCCGATGATTATCCGAGCCGGCCGATCACGCTGATCGCACCTTATGCCGCGGGTGGAGGGTTCGACGGGGTCGCGCGCATTCTCGGCGAGGCGATGGGCCGTAACCTCGGCCAGCGCGTGATCGTGCAGAACACGGAAGGCGCGGGCGGCAGCATTGGCGCTCGTGCGGGCGCGCGCGCAACGGCTGATGGCTACACGTTGCTGCTGCATCATCCGGGCATGGTCACGGCGCCGCTGCTCATGAAGAACGTGCAGTTCGATCCGATGCAGAGCTACGAGTTCGTCGGGCTGTTCCTCTACTCGCCGGCTCTTTTGGTCGGCAGGACCAACTTGCCTGCGAACACGATTCAGGAGTTGGTCGAATACATGAAGACCCACAAGGACAAGGTGACGATCGCCTCGGCCGGCGTTGGCAGCGGCACCGATCTTTGCGCCATGCTGCTGGAGCAGGCTGCCGGCCAGACCATCACCCATGTGCAGTATCGCGGCGCGGGACCGGCGATGATCGACGTTGAGGCCGGGCGCGTCGATCTTCTGTGCGAGACGCCGTTCGCGCTGGTGCCCCATATCCGCTCGGGCGGCGTCAAGCCGTTCGTCGTTTCCGGCGACAAGATGATCGACGGCCTGCCGGACGTGCCGCTCGCGAGGAATGTCGGGCTTGGCGCGCTGGATCTTGGCGTCACATGGTACGGCCTCTATGCGCCGGCGAAGACGCCTGCGCCTGTCATCGATCGTCTCTCCCAAGCGCTACAGGCGGCGGTGCAAGACCCAGCCGTGTTAGACCGTACCAGACGGCTGGAGATGACCGCGTACAAGCCGAACGAAGCGACCCCGGCCGGTCTGAAAAAGCAGCTCCAGCTACAGACCGAGCGTCTCGGCGAGGTGTTCCACAAGGCCGGGATCAAGCCGCAATAGAGCGCTCCCGAATGCCTTTAAGGCTGCTTACGCCTTCGTAGGTTCGAGTCCTGCCGGACCACGCAGGCGCCGACTTGTGTCGCGAACGCTCTCAGGAAACGGGCTAGATCCGCTGGCTTGAAACCTGTGCAGCCAGACGCCCAGACGATGACCGCGCTATCGAAGTGCCAGCCGAATTGAGCTTCAGTGACTGGCTAGGACATTCTGCAAAGCTGGCAAGTGATGCTGCAGATCGGGGGGCGCCCTTTTCTTAATGGCGTGACCAACCCACTGGATAGGCCGCGATCACGCGCGTGAGCGTACCTTTAATTTTGAGTTGTTGTAGGCTCGAGACCTCTATCTCGCCATACGGTTGCCGCAGCGAGCGTTGTCATAAAGGCGATCAGATTTCTTGTTGCCTCCGGCTGCGCCGCGGCCGGGCCAAGCGCGGCCGCGAAGCCAGTGTAGAGCCGGATATCCGGCGGCAGCAGGCCGGCCAGTTCGGCGCCGGGATACGGTAGAATTTCGCTGACCTGGGTAATGCCGAGTTCCGCGCCGCCCTCCGCCACCACATGCGCGGCCGAGGTTGTTCCAGGAATTGGCCTGATTTTCGGCTTGAGTGCATCGGCAATGCCGAGGCGTTCGAACAGTCCCTTGAGGTAGACACCAGTCGCCCCCTGTTCGACGAAAGCGATGGAATTCGCCGCAAGCAGCGTCGCCTTGAAGCTTTCGACAGTTGCGATGTCGGGCTTCAGTGTACCCTTTCGCACCGCCACACCGGTGCCAGAGCGCGCCAAATCGGTACGCGTTGTAAGCTTGTTCTGCTTCAGCAGCGTCTCGATCACATTGTTGTTGAGCACAGCGACATCGAATGCGGCCCCTTTCTCGATTGCATCGCGCAGCGCTGCGGCGGTGCCGTACTCGATCGTCACCTTGTGGCCGGACGATTTTTCAAACAGCGGGACAAGATCTTCGAGTGCCGCCTTCACGGCGGGGGAGGCCAGCATTTTTATCTCAGCGGCATCGGTCGTGGTGGCGGCGAGTAGAAAGTTCATGGCGACGCAAACAATTCTGGAAATGCGGAACATGCGCGACTCCAATGACGTGCTGAGGAATGGCGTCGCATCGCGGGTGATGCGTTAGCCGAGAACCGCGGTGCCCTTGATCTCAATCAAAGCGTCTGGCCGGACCAAACCTGATACCACCACACCGGTTGCGGCAGGCCACGGAGGACCTTTGAGAAGTTCGCGGCGGAGCTGCGCGGTCTTTTTGTAGTCGTCGAGGGAAAGGACATAGTCCGTCGTCTCAACGATGTTCGACAGCGACCCTCCAACCAGAGACAGCACGGATTCGAATTTTCGAAAAATCTGACGTGTCTGTTCGACAATATCATTCTCGCCGACAATCCTCCCGTGTTCGTCAGTTGCGGTCGTTCCGGAAAGGAAAACCAGGTTTCCGACGCGAACTCCGGGCGAGAAGGTGAAGCCTGAAGGCCAGGAAGGGGAGGGGATCAATGGTTGGTAGATGGGGGTGCTGTGGGTCACGACATCAATGTCCTGTTGAGCCGGAAGAGCGGAGCAGAAATCGCTGAATTTTTCCGGTCTGAGTCTTCGGCAGGTTTGCGACGAATTCGATTAGGTGTGGATACTGGTGGCGCCCACAAACCGATTTCGCCAGTTGCACCAGTTCGGATGAAAGTGCTTCAGCGTCGTGCGGCGGGACGCGCAGCACGACAAAAGCCTTGATTGCCTCGCCGCGCAGTTCGTCCGGCGTACCGACAACGGCGGCCTCTACCACATCAGGATGTCTCAGGAGGGCACTCTCGATTTCAAACGGGCCGATCCGATAGCCTGAGCTCTTGATAATATCGTCCGAGCGGCCTTCGAACCAATAGTAGCCATCGTCATCCCGACGCGCGAAATCGCCAGTGCATTTCCATTCGCCTTTGGAAAGGGCGTTGGTCGCGTCTCTATCGTTCCAGTATTGCAGCCAATATTGGCTATTCGCATTGGTGCGTTGCGCGATAAACCCTGTTGTGCCCGAGGGCAGTTCTGCACCTTCTTCGTTCACGATTGCCATTGTCTGGCCGGGCGAGGGCAACCCCATCGAGCCAGGCTTGACCGCCATTAACAGCGAGTTGTGGTTTCCGACCGGCAGCCCGAATTCCGTGGCCCCGAAATGGTCCATGGGCGTGCAACCCCAAACGCGTTGAAAGAATGTGACGACCTCTCCGTTCAAGGGTTCGCCACAACAGGATATAGCGCGTACGCTGGTGCCAGCCTGAGCGATCGAGTCGCCCCGCGCCATGAGGCTTCGCAGAACGGTGGGGTTCGTCGCAAAATTGGTGACACCGTATTTCGAGATGATGTCGAGGCAAACCTCGGCACTGGCGTTGGGCTCTACGCTGATAATCGAAGCCCCGGCAGCTAAGGCAGGTAGGTAGCAACACAGTCCGTAGCCCCAACTGGGGTCGCCCGTAGGCCAGAAGACGTCGGTCGCCGGCTGGAGGTCCAAGCTGAAGCGGACGTAGGGCCACATCGCAGCGGGAAGGTTTGCAGCAATGACGCAGCCCTTCGGCTTTCCGGTCGAGCCAGAGGTGTAGATAATGAATGCGGGAGCAGACCGAGAGGTCTTCACTGACACAAACGTATCCGCTTCGCTCGCGGTAGAACCAGTGTAGTCGATATCTCCGGCTTCGCCCGCGCCCAGCGCAATGACTTTAATGCTGTTGTTGGGGCCGACCAGGTGGCGATACTTGCTGCCAACAAATGCGAAGCGCGCCGAGCTGTGCTCAAGCCGGTAGCTCACGGCTTCCGCCGCGAAGCCACTAAAAATCGGGACATAAATGGCACCCGCACGCAGGCATCCGACGATGATAGAAACGGTTTCAGGAGCCCTTGGCAGTATTCCTGCGACTCGGTCTCCGATCTTCAGACCATGCCGTTGCAGGAGGTTCGCGACGCGTTTGCTCTCATTGGACAACTCGGAGAATGAAACGCGCCGCTCTGTCCCATCCGCGCCAACCCAAAGAATTGCCGTCCGATGTCCCAGTCCCGCGGACACATGTCGATCGACGAGAGTCCACGCGAGATCCACGTCAGTAAGGCCGTTCCAACCGAGATCGTCGAGCGCCTGCGACCAGTCGAATGTAGAAATAGCGTCCGCGTAGCTGGGCTTTGTCATGTCTTGAATTTCAACTCAGCTCGGGCGGCAGCGCAGGAGGTAGACGTGGCGGCCTTCCAGCACAGAAATTCCCTCGGAATTCGAGATGCGCACGAGAAATTCCACGCGCGCCGTTGTTCGGTTCTTACCGATCGAATTTGAGAGCACCGTGTATGATGCGCGAAGGGTATCGCCGATAAAGGCCGGTTTGAGGAATTCGGCGCTCTGTGAAATCAACGCCACCATGGACGCCTCAAGCTGCGGCGAAAGCTCCGTTGAACCCAGTGCCGTCAATGCCGTCAGAAGAAGTCCGTGCGCGACCGGCCGGCCGAATCTGGTTTTTTGGGCGTATCCTTCGTCATAATGAATAGGATGGCCGTCGCCCGTCAGCGCCGCAAAACCCTCGAACAACTCGGCGGTCAATAGCTTGTCGTTTCCCGTGAACGAAAAGCCCTGGCGGAGATCTTCGGCGTAGAGCTGTGTTCGTGTGTTCATCCCGACAGCCCGTCACTCACGGCGGCATTGTCCGGTTTGAGTGACATGCCGGCATAGTGCGCGAGCTTGTCCAAAATGATCGTATAGTCTTGCTCGGCTCGCCCTTCGTCGATGCACGCTTGCACGATGTCGCGGACGACCTCTGTGGCTGGCATGGAAACGCCCGTAGCGGCGGCGGCCTTGAGGCCAAGTTCTAGGTCCTTACGCATCAGCGTGTTGGTGAACGTAACCGTGTAGTCCAGGTTGGCGATCACCGGTGTTTTGTAACGAGTGAAGGTCGATCCAAGAACGCTGTTGTTTATGACTTCCAGGAATGAGTGTCGCGGGACCCCGTGGGATTCGGCTAGCAGTGCGACTTCGGCAAGTCCTTCGTAGACGATGCCAAGGTAGAGGTTGTGGCAGATCTTCACGATACGCGAGACCTCACCTTCCCCGACATAGGTTACGTTCGGACCAAAGCACTTCAGATAAGGAAGGAGCGTGTCGAACACACTTCGTGGGCCGGACGCCGTAACGCTCAGCTTCGCGGCTCGTGCAACCACGTCATTGCCGCTGACCGGAACGACAAGCATCTCGGTCTTGTGGACGGCCGCGAGCGAGCGGACTTGGGCCGATGCCTCAGGTGAAATCGTCGAAAGCTCTGCCAGGATCTTAGGCGCCCGCTTCGGGGCTGAGAACAACCCATGGGGGCCGCTCAATACGGAGCGGAGGTCGTCTGCAGTCGACACCATCGTGAATACGATATCGCAGTCGGCGAGATCGGCCGGATGGTCGACCAGAGTGACGCCAAGCTTCTCGAGACCCTCGGCCTTGGAGCGCGTTCGATTGTATCCTTTGAGGTCGCAGCCGGCTTTCGCGAGTTGTTCGGCTATTGCATATCCCATGCGGCCGAGCCCGATCCATCCGAGACGGTGGGATTTTCCTGAACGCGTCATCTATGCGACCTTTGCTTTGATGTTCCGGGCACGGACATGTGCTGCGGAGCCGTGGCGAGATATCGCCGCTTGTTTCGGCGCGCCACGCGATGAATCGGTAACTAGGTTCTCGCGAACACCATTCTCGATGACGCGCTTGAGCTGTTCCGCGCTCTGTTTGAGGGTGGCAACTCTTTCGTCCACCGGCCGATCTTTTAATCTCGCAGTGAGCCCCGTGATGGCAACGGCATACTGAACGCCGAGCCCGTCAATTGCGATTGGACAGGCGAGGGCGCCGAGCCCGAGCTCCATCTCGTTCCAGCAGGTGGCGAAACCATCCTTGCGAATGCGTGCATGTTCTCTTTGGATTTGCGCGATCTCTGTTTTGGTCTGCGGCGTGAATCGATCGAGATGACCTGAAAAAGCTCGGCGCACGATATTGTCGGGTTGATGCGCCAGAATAGCCTTCGCGGAAGCCGCCGCGTGCCCGGGCATAACATCGCCGGGATAAACCTTGCTGCGCAGACCGCTCTCCGGAACAGCCCACGAGATCGATATGACCTTCTGGCCGACGAGTTGGGCCAAGTACGCCGTTACATGAACCTTGTCAGCCAGACGATCGAGGATGGGCTGTGAGGCGATCTTCAGCCAGCCGTCGTCTGTGCCGGCGAGAAGAAGACGAAACAAGCGGGAGCCGAGCACGTACTGTTTGCCTGCTTCCCCCGGGACGAGAAGGCCGGTTTTGATGAGTCCTTGAACGATGCGGTACGCGGTTGGGACGGGCAACCGGCAGCGGCGCGCGACATCACTCAAGCCCAGCCCCGCTTGGCTGGCCGATGCCACTTCTTCAAGAACCAAAATGTAGCGCTCGAGTGGAGACTGCTTGGCCATGCGCATTTGCAGATGTTTGAACCGCGCCGCAGCGGGCTCGTTGACTTGGTCGGCGCCGAAAGATGTAATCTCAATCGAAAAACAAAACAATATTTTCGTTTTTCGAAAACCGCATTGGGGCCCTTCAACGCTTGATAAGGGGCTCAGCGGATCTGCAAGTTCGGTTCTACGGCGTTGGCCTGACTCGTGCATGCATCTTGCTTCGCTGTCGCTTCGAGGAACGTGAAAGGGAAATAAAGAATGGCGTGGTATTTGGATCTGAAGGTGGCAGGCCCAATGCTGGGGCGATCCGTGCGGTTTGTTGTCGCTGGCGCAGCCCTGCTGGCGGTGGGCGCCGAGTGTGCGGGTGCGCGCGACGCAAAAGGATTTCCGAACCGTCCAATTTCGCTGATCGTGCCGGTCGCCGCGGGCGGCGGTGTTGATGGATTGGCGCGGCTTATCGCGCCTGCAATGTCGGAAGTCCTGAATCAATCCGTCGTGGTCGAGAATCTTCCCGGTGCTGGTGGCACGGTGGGACTATCGCGGGTGGCTAAAGCTGCTCCGGACGGCTACACGATTGGTTTAGGCAATATCGGCACGCACGCATTCAGTCAGACTTTATATAAAAAGCCGCTCTACAACGCGGTCACTGATTTTTCGCCGGTTGGTTTGGTGGCTGAGCAGCCTTTGGTGCTCGCTGTCCGGCCAGATCTTCCAGTTTCCAATCTCCATGAGTTCTTGGCTTACGCCAAGATCAACCACGAGAAGATGCAGTTCGGTTCTCCTGGACTCGGTTCCGGGTCACACTTTGCCTGCGTGATGTTTAATGCAGCCGCCGGCCTTGCAATTTCACACATTCCCTATCGAGGCGGCGGGCCAGCAATGAACGATCTGATCGCTGGCCGCATTGACTACTGGTGTCCGTTCAGCGCCACGGCGATACCGTTGATCAAAAACAAGCAGATCAAGGCGGTTGCGATTCTTTCGAAGGAGAGGGCGGCGGTTATGCCGGAAGTATCGACGGCCCATGAGCAAGGTCTAAAGGATTTCGACACCTCGACCTGGAATGCACTTTTCGCTCCGAAGGACACTCCCGCCGAACTCGTTGCGGTTCTAAATGAAGCCGCCAACAAAGCCGTGCAAAATCCACGCGTTCGCGAACGCATGGAAAGTCTAGGCATGGATATTGTCAGCGTCGATCGCAGATCGCCGGAATATCTGCTCAAATTCGTCCGCGACGAAGTCGAGCGTTGGGCACCAGCGGTACGGGCTTCGGGATTGAGCATCGAATAAGCCGATGTAGCGTCGGCAGTAGAGATAGGGCTCAGCGCCGCCTGCCGCGCGGTGCCACGCTTCAGTTTTGAATTTGATCCTTCTGCGGGGCGTATCGTGAGCTTCACATTGGCCGTCAAATTTCTTTTGACACCGCGCGGGCGCACTCGATGAACCGCTCGGCGACCGGGGACAGCGTACGATCGCGCAATGTCACCATGGCCAGCATCCATGGCCGGTTTGGGAGCTCGACCGGCAAAACCTTCAGGGAACAGGTTTCCGCCACTGTTCGCGCGCAGGTCGTCAGAAATTCGCCGTTCGCAACAAAATGCCGGGCGAGGTGCGTCGAAAACGCCGACAGTCTGGCCTTGGGCACATCGAGACGTTGCATACGGCAGGCTTCCGCCATGCAAACGTAATTCCAGGTATCCGGAGGCGTCAGGATCCAGGGCTCATTCATCAATTCCGCCAGCGCGATCTTGCGACGTCGGGCCCAACGATTGTTCTGCCCCGACGCGATGACGAGCGGATCGTTGAACAGATATTCGATATTCAAACCGGCATCGGTCTGAACATCGGACGCAGCAGGTGGCAACCGCGCGAACACAATGTCGAACTTGCGCTCATACAGGCCTGCACTCGCGATGGCCGGTGGTGGAATGTCGTCGACATGGACGACGACCTGCGGGAAGTTTCGGGTAAAGGTCTCGATGAAGTGGGGAAGGACGGTCGCATTCACCGATTCCGAGCATCCGATCCGCAGCTCTCCCTTGGCCGGGTCGGCGAGAAAGTTGATATCGCGGACGATCTGCTTGAGTTCGTCGAATACCGCGACGCCACGCTTGAGGATCGCTGCGGCATAGATCGTCGGTTCAGTTCCCCGCCGGCTCCGATCGAGCAGCCGCACGCCGAGCACATGTTCGAGGTTGGCGATTGCCGCGGATACGGACGGCTGCGTCATCGCGAGCTGTCGCGCCGCCTTGGCCATCCCGCCTGCTTTGACGACGACAGACAGAATATAGAGATCGCGCACGCGAAGCCGGTGGCCGAGGCGGCTTTCCCATTCCATCGTCACCAGATCCATAGATGCTCCCTATAACCTTCATGCAAAAAGAAGCATATGAGCTATAGGTGGTTTGGTCCACACTCCGACTGCCACGACGCTTGAACCCCAATCGGACAAGCATGCGGTGGATGGAGAGGTCCATGAAGTTCAGTCGCCGTCACGTGCTCCATTTTGCCGGAGCGGCCCTCGCAAGCTCCGCCGTTCCCCGCCTCGCCAAAGCGCAAGCCTATCCAACCCGGCCTGTGCGGTTGCTGGTCGGCAATGCCGCGGGCGGCGGACCGGACATCTCCGCCCGCCTGATTGCACAATGGCTGACGGAGCGGCTCGGCCAGCCGTTTGTCGTCGAGAACAGGCCGGGCGCCGGCGGCAACCTCGCCACCGAGGCCGTCGTCAATGCGCCCGCCGATGGCTACACGCTGTTGCTGGTGATGCTGTCGAACGCCGTCAACGTCTCGCTCTATTCGAAGCTACCGTTCGACTTCGTGCGTGACATCGCTCCGGTCGCCAGCATCAATCGCGATGCCCTCTTCATGCTGGTTCCGCCGTCGTTTCCCGCGAAAACGGTTCCCGATTTCATCGCGCATGCCAAAGCCAATCCGGGCAAGTTGAGCTTTGCCTCCCCCGGCCCAGGCACCGCGCCGCATATCGCCGGCGAAATGTTCAAGATGATGGCCGGTATCGACATGGTGCACGTCCCCTATCGCGGCGGTGGACAAGCGCTCACAGATCTGGTCGCAGGCCAAGTCCATGTCTATTTCGGCGGTCTGCCGGTCTCCATCGAGCACATCAAGGCTGGTCGTCTGCGCGCATTGGCGATGACGGGATCGACGCGATCTGACGCCATGCCCGACGTTCCGACGATGAGGGATTTTCTGCCGGGCTACGAGGCCAGCAACTGGTTCGGCATCGGCGCGCCCCGCGGGACGCCTGCCGAGATCATCACGGCGCTCAACAAGGAGACCAACGCCGTACTGGCTGACCCCGAACTCAAGTCGCGCTTTGCGACGCTCGGCTCGACGCCCTTCGTCGGATCCACCGAAGAGTTCCGGCGGCACATCGCAGACGAAATCGAGAAGTGGGCGAAGGTCGTCAAGTTTGCCGACATCAAGGCCTGACGCGATCAGATCGTTTTCCGGTCCAAAAGACCGCACCCAGACAATAGTCGACAATACACGAGAGAGGCGTGAATGCGCAGGCGCGAGGTTTTGATCGTTGGCGGAGGGCCAGTCGGCCTCGCTCTGGCATGCGAGCTCGGCTGGCGAGGCATCGCTTGCACGCTGGTCGAACAGGGCGACGGCACCATCGATACGCCCAAGATGAACGAAGTCAGCATCCGTACGATGGAGTTCTGCCGGCGTTGGGGCATTGCCGACAAGGTTCACAATTGTCCATTCCCCGACGACTACCCGCTGGATGTCTCGTTCGTGACCAGCCTGTCCGGCTACGAACTGGGCCGGCTTCGGCGCCCGTCGCGCGCCCAAGCCCAGCCGGGACCGCACAGCCCGATGCTGCGCCAGGTTTGCTCGCAGATGTGGTTCGACCCCATTCTGCAAGATTGTGCGCGCTCTTTCCCGCATGTCAGCTTGCGCTATCGCACCCGGCTGGAATCTTTCACGCAAGCTGCGGACGGCGTGAGTGCGGAGCTCGTTGACATCGACACTGGTCGGCGCGAACAGTTCGAGTGCGCCTATCTGGTCGGATGCGACGGCGCGAGCAGCTCTGTGCGCAAATCGCTCGGCATCAATCTCGACGGCAAGACGCTTGGTAGCGCTTTGCATTTCTATTTCCGGGCCCCGAACCTTCTCAGCATTTGCGGCCGCGAGCCGGCCACGTTCTTCTTTGCCTTCGATAGCCGCGGTGCATGGTCGAACATCCGTGTCATCGATCCGGCGAACGACATGTGGCGGCTTACGGTCATCGATGCCGATCCTGCGTGGAATCCAGAAACGGTGGATCGGAACGGGTTTCTGCGGCGTGCATTGGGTCTGTCACTTGACGTCGAATGGCTGGGCGCCAGTTTGTGGACACGCCGCAGCGCCGTCGCGGAACGATACGGACAGGGCCGCGTGTTCTTGGCCGGCGATGCAGTCCATCAGCTTTCACCGACTGGCGGCCTCGGCATGAACACCGGCATTGCCGATGCGGTTGATCTCGGATGGAAGCTTGCAGCTATGATCGAGGGATGGGGGGGTGAACAGCTTCTGGCGAGCTATTCGTCGGAGCGGCAGCCTATCGGCATCCGGAGCGTCACGATGGCGACCCAGTTTCACGCTGAAGGAGACAAACACGGGGACGAGATTGCGATGATCGACGCCGATACGGGCGGCGGCGCTGCCGTTAGGGAGCGGGTTGGTCGGGCGCTGGTGCGCGATGTCGGCCGCCAGTTTCGGACCATCGGACTGCAGATCGGTTACAGCTATGCGCAGTCGCCGATCTGTATTGACGATGGCAGCCCAACGGATCCCGACGATCCGGAAAACTATCTGCCGTCGACGCGTCCGGGAGCACGCGCGCCGCATGCCTGGTTGAACGATAGCCAGTCGACCCTGGACTGCTATGGACGCGGCTTTGTGCTGCTGCGTCTCGGCAGCAATCCTCCGGATGCTACGGCACTCGAGAAAGCTGCTGCCGCTCGAAAGGTCCCGCTCAGGAACGTCAATGTGAACCGCAGCGATGTGGCGGGGCTCTATCAGCGATCGCTGGTGCTGGTGCGGCCCGATGGCCATGTGGCCTGGCGAGGCGATGCGCTGCCCGCCGACACCGAAGGATTGATCGACAAGGTCCGGGGTGCTGCCAGCGTGCAGCACTAAGCCGATTGCGTCGCCGGCACGATGTGCAAGCGAAAGACAGATCGACGGGATTTTTGCCTTGAGACGGAGCGTCGGATGTGAGGCTATCTTGCTTGCTAGCCGTTGCGATTCACATTGAACAGGTGAATCGTAACTGACGATCAACTCGGGGCAAAAACAAATACGACGATTGGTTGGACGGCTTCTTTGCGAAGAGCACGCTTGCTTCCTGCGAAAATCTAGCGAGTCAAATACGGCCGACAAGCCAAATCAAACCTATCCAGCCGAATTGGCTCTGTTCGAGGCTGCTTTCTGGTTGTTCTTGCCGTCCGCAGCTAGTGCGGAAGCGATTCAAGGAGACGGCTGCTTCGCTCAAGCCAACCGCGACAGGCAGCCCCGCTGCGACCTTTATCGCAGTGATATCCGGTCGAATCGACATTGGCTGGTCGTCGCCGCCGCTTGGAGTTGCAGCGCTGGAACAAGGTCAGATTCGTTTGGTGGCGCGTGGCAGCGATGTGCCGTCGTTGCGTGATCAAACCGTGCGCGTCATTATCGTGAACGCCAATGCGCTGGCGCAAAAGAAAGATTCGATCAAACGATTCATCGAAGCATACAGCGAAACGATTGACTGGATGTACGCCGACGACCGTGCGCTTCAAGACTACGCCGATTCCGCAAAAGCGTCGTTCCAAGTAGCCAAACGCTCGCGCGATGAGTTCTATCCTAAGAGCAATCTGCAGCCGAGCCGACTTTCTGGCGTGGACCTGATCGTCAAGGACGCAATTGCGCTCAAATTTCTCAATGCTCCTTTGAGCGAGTAACAACTCGCCGACTTCTTCCAATATCAGATGTCTCGCCCGCAATAGGCAGATCTTCAGCGCGATCTGCCTCACATGGCTAGTGCGCCAATCTAGCGATACCTGCCACGTATCGCGCATACAGAAATAATGTATTGGAAATCGGCGCACGTGGAGCCGAAGGTTTTCCTCGAATTCGACAAACTCGAAACAACGCCGCTCCGTTCGAGAGTGGGATCGTCGAGGAAACGCATGGCTGAATACAACGCGGGGCGAGTCACGGATTATGCCGACGGCGACCGCAAGGTCATCGTCTGCGGTGACAAGGAGGTCGGCGTGTTCAGGGTCGATGGCGAGTTTTACGCCTGGCACAATCGCTGTGCTCACCGCGAGGGACCGATCTGCCAGGGCCGGATCATGAAGCGGGTGCTAGAGCCCGTTGCCGCGGATCGCACCGTTCGCGCTATGCAATACGATGACAATGAAACGAACATCGTGTGTCCGTGGCACGGGTACGAGTACAGCATCAAGACCGGGCTCAATCAGGGCAATCCGAGGAACCGGCTTCAGAAGGCCAATCTGACCATTCGCGACGGACAGCTCTATGTCTCCGTCTAGCAACGACGACCGCCGCAACGATCCCTACGGCTGGATTGATTCGATCGCCCCGGATCTTCTGCGTGCGTCGCGTGAGCTGGTCGACACGAACCAAGCGTCGCGCGTTTCCGACGAAGCGGTCGCCAATATCCTGACCGCGGCGATTCGGCTTTATGTCGCGAAGTCCGACGGCGAGGAGCGCACGTTCAAGCCGATTGCGGGCGAGCGCGACAGCGAAATGACGCCGACGGAGCTTTTGTCGGCGGTGTCCGAAATGCTTCGCGCGTTGCACCTGGGTCCGATGGAGCTCGCGCTCTGGTACCGCCGGCGTCCTGACGAGGACAAATACTTTCCCGAGGTGAAGCCATGAACATTCGCGAAACCGTCGGCCCGCAATACGCCAAGACGCAGCAGATTGACGTCTACACGGACACGCGTGACGTATTGGCGCACGCCAGGAAGAACGCGATCCGGCGCGGCCTCCAGGACTGGTTCGTGGTCGACATCGACGCGCATCACGTCGAATCGGTCTCCTGGAAAGAGGTGGTGACCTATATCGAGGACCCCGTCATCCGCGACAACGCGATGCGCTATCAGGCCGAGCGTATCGGCGCGCCGCCTTACGGGCTCAACGGCGATCTCGGCTTGCGCTACCAGTCGGTGGGCGGCCGCATCCCACACCAGGACGACCAGCGCGAGAAGATTGAGGAAACCGGCGTTCATCGCGATGTCGTGTTGACGCGCCGCGCGATGGATTCACTCGGCGTGGACAACATGGTGGTGTTTCCGACGCCGATGCTGTTCCTCGGCATGCATCCGCAGACCGACATGGAGGTGTGGCTCGGCCGTGCCTACAATCGCTGGATGGCCGATCGGATTCTGTCGGGCGACGACCGCATCAAGACATTGATCTATCTTCCGTTCAACACGCCGCAGGAGGCCGAGCGCGCAGTCGAGGAGTTCGGCGACAACAAGGGCGTTATCGGCTTTTGCGTGACCAGCACACGCTACAAGCCCGTTCACCACAACGACTACATGCGCCTCTATTCGATGATCGAGGAGCGCGGGAAACCGATCGCCTTCCACGCCGGTTACCACTGGCAGGACCCATCGCTCGCCACCGTCAACCGCTTCCTCGGCATGCATGCGCTGGGTTTCACCTGGTGCAACATGGTGCACATGACGAACTGGATTCTGAACGGGATCCCGGAGCGCTTCCCGAAGCTGAAGTCGATGTGGGTGGAGAGCGGGCTCGCCTGGGTTCCGTTCCTGATGCAGCGGCTCGACGATCAGTATCTGATGCGCCCGTCGGAGGCGCCGCAGCTCAAGCGGCTCCCAAGCGAATACATGAACACCAACTGCTGGTATACGACCCAGCCGATGGAAACGACGCATCCGAAAGCGCTGCAATGTACGTTCGAGATGATCAAGGCCGAGACTCAGCTTCTGTTCGCGTCGGACTGGCCGCATTTCGACTTCGATCTGCCGCAGGAGATTTGCGATCTTCCGTTCCTCAATGAACAGGCCAAACGGAATATCCTTGGCCTGAACGCGGCACGGCTGTTCAATCTCGATCCGACGCCGGTGAAAAAGCTCGCTCCGGCGACCGCGTGAATGCTGCCGCGAACGACCAACAAGACGATTTGAAAGTCCCTGGGGAGGGAACGATGAAGAAAGCGCTTGCCGCTACGGCGGCCGTTTGGCTCAGTCTTGGGTTGTCTGTCGGAAAGTCCCCGGCCCAGAGCAACGAGCCGGTGTTTCCCGCCAACATCCGTATGATCGTGCCGTTGGCGGCCGGCGGCCCCACGGACGTTCTTGCCCGCATCGTTGCGAAGTCGCTGTCCGATCGTCTCGGCTCGACCGTCTATATCGAGAACAAGCCGGGCGCTTCCGGCGCCATCGGCACCGAAATGGTGGCGCGTTCGCCGGCGGACGGCGGCACATTGCTGCTGACGGCAACGCACTTTCTGATCACGCCGAGTCTGATGAAGAACCTGCCGTACGATCCGGACAAGGACTTCTCGCCCATTGCGCTGATCGCAGCAACGCCGAATGCGATTGTCGTGAACAGCGAATTCAAGGCCAAGAACATCAAGGAGCTGCTCGCGCTCCTGAAGGCCGAGCCCGGAAAGTACACGTTCGGGTCCGCCGGCACCGGCAGCGCGAACCATCTTTCGGGCGAGCTGTTCAAGCAGGAGGCGGGCGTCAACATCGTGCACTTGCCCTACAAGGGCAACGGCCCCGCGATGACCGATCTGATCGGCGGCCACATCCCGATGCTCTTCGACTCGCTCCCCACGGTGGTGAATGCGGCCAAGACCGGAAAGGTCAGGGTGCTTGCGATCACCGGATTGAAGCGCTCGCAAATGCTGCCCGATGCTCCGACGTTGGATGAATCCGGTTTGAAGGGGTTCAATGTCGAAGCGTCGTTTGCGCTCTATATGCCGCAAGCGCACAATTCTCCGGTCTACAAAAAGCTCGTGCAGGCGATGCGCGAGGTGAATCAGGCGCCGTTCGTGCGCGAGCGCTTCGCCGAGATGGGCATCGAGCCGGGCCAGCTTTTCGGCGACGACTACACGGCCTATGTCCGCCGTGAAATCGCGCGGTGGAAGGACGTCGTGCGCAAGGCCAACATCGAGCCGGAATAACGGGACGTTCGTCTCCTAGGAGGACCGCAAGCTGGCCCCTGCGCGGGCGGTTGCGACAAATGCCGCAACCAGCGGGTCTTCCAAGCGATAGGCCACGGCAAGTTCGTATTCCACCGGAGCGCCCGGGCCGACGAGTTCGCGGAAAACAACGCCCTCGCGTCCTGCGGAGGCGAGGGCACGCGAAACCAGCGCAACGCCCATTCCGCCGGCCACCAGATTGATGATCGTGTCCATCTGCGGCGCTTCCTGTCCGATCAGGGGCGTGAAGCCGGCCTCGGAGCAGGCCGCCCGGATGATCTGGTGGAGCCCCGGCCCCTGCCGCGCTGAGAATGAAATCCACGGTTCCTTCGACAGCGTGGAAAGCGGCAGCGCGTCCTGCTTCGCGAGCGGGTGGCTTTCGGGGATCGCGGCGACGAGGCGGTTGCGCGAGATGATGTCGGTCTTGATGTCTTCGTGATCCCTGAGCGGCGGAATGACGAAGCCGACGTCGGCCTGATCGGCGAGGAGCGCCGTAACCTGCTGAGCGCTCATGGCTTCGCGCAACTCCAGTTGAACGTTCGGGTAGTCGTGGCGAAACCGGAGCAGGATCGATGGCAGGATTTCACGCGCCGCGCTGGCAACGAACGTGACCCGCAAGATTCCGGCAAGAGCCTCGCCCGCCCACCGTGCGGCGCGCATCGCGTGTTCGGCCTGGTTCACCGTGCGCCGCGCTTCTTTCAAAAAGACCATCCCGGCTTCGGTGAGGCGGGTGACGCGGTTGCTTCGTTCGATCAGTTTGGTGCCAATTTCGTCTTCAATTCTCTTGATGGCGGCTGTGAGCGGTGGTTGTGCCATGTTCAGGCGCATCGCAGCACGACGGAAGTTCAATTCCTCTGCAACGGCGATGAATTGTCTGAACTGGCGCAGTTCGATCATGTCAGCCCGTGGCCATCGCTGCGGACGCACAAAAAGATCCGCTAACACTATTGTCCGTCTTGCGCGCCGAACCGCAAGCCGCAAATCGCCACCGTTTGGCGGCTTCGGGCTGCTGGCCGTTAGTGGTGGATGACCTAGCCGCTCATAACGGTCTGGTGGGAGGTTTACGTGCGTTCCGATCAGACGTTCTTACCACGCTCCTCGGACATGAAAGGCACAACATTCCCCTTGGTGAGTTCGTCTAGGCGAGTTGCCCAGTGAATCATCATTGTGCGCCACTCTGCCGGATACTCAGCCCGATTGTGCGCTGCACGAAATGCATTCTGCTCTTGATGAGCCAGTTGACGTTCGATCACGTCTCCGCGAAAGCCCATTTCGTTAAGTGCTGTCGAAGCCATTGCTCGAACGCCGTGGGCCGTTGCGCGTCCGTGATATTCCATGCGGTACATTGCATAGAGCATAGTGTTGTTGCTCACGTAGCCCTCGCGAGAGGGCGATGGAAACAACCGCTCAGTTGCCTGTGCACCTGGCTTCGTTTGCAGCTTGCGCAGCAAGCCTATGGCCTGACTTGCGAGCCAAGCCGTAGTCCAACCGCCAGTAGCGCGAGCCTTGCGGCGTGATGATCAGGCACATCCCGCCGCTATCACTCAACTTGTACGGCTTGGCTGTCAGCTTTGCGCAAACGCCTACAGACGTCGATGAATGTCTGCGAACAAGTGCGAACGGGAGTTTGGCTGGGGGACTAGGATTCGAACCTAGAAAAACAGAGTCAGAGTCTGCTGTGATACCATTTCACCATCCCCCAACACGGCCGCGGCGAGGCGCTGGCCTTGCTGGAAATTCCGCCCGGTTAGCTCGGTAGACGAGCCTCGGAGAGGAATCGCGGCCTCTATATAGGGAAATCGTAGCGGGCGGTCTATCCCGTCATTTCCGCCGAAAACCCACTGTTTCGGCCTATTCTGCGGCCTGTTTCCACGTGTTGGCGTGGGTTTTCGGCTTGGCCTTGAGCTTCAGCTCGGTCAGCTCCTCATGCTCGCGGACGCTGTTGCGGAAGAGCTGGTCCCGCCCGGCGGCGTATTGCGGCGGGGTCTTGACCCCCTCGGCGCCATACCAGGCCGCGGCCTTCAGCGTGAAGGAGGGGTCGGCAAGGTGGGGCCGGGCCAGCGCCACGAGGTCGGCACGGCCGGAGGCTACGATGGTGTTGACCTGATCGGCGGTGGTGATGGCGCCGACACACATCGTGGCGATCTTGGCGTCGTTGCGGATCTGGTCCGAGAACGGCGTCTGGTACATGCGGCCATAAACCGGGTCGGCGTCCGGCGTGGTCTGACCGGTGGAGACGTCGATCAGGTCGCAACCCTCGCGTGCGAACATCCGCGCGATCTCAACCGCGTCGTCGCCAGTGATGCCGCCGTCCTGCCAGTCGGTCGCGGAGAGGCGGACCGACATCGGCTTATGCTTGGGCCATGCCGCGCGCATGGCGCGGAACACCTCGAGCGGGAAGCGCATGCGATTTTCGAGCGAGCCGCCGTATTCGTCGGTGCGCTTGTTGGTGAGCGGAGAGACGAAGCTCGCGAGCAGATAACCGTGCGCCGCGTGCATCTCGATCATATCGAAGCCGGCGCGTTCGGCGCGCCCGACCGCTTGCGTGAAGTCTGAGACCACGGCGTCCATGTCCTTGCGCGTCATCTCGCGCGGCACCTGGCTGTGCGGGAAATAGGGGATGGGGGAGGCCGAGACGATCGGCCAGTTGCCGGAGGGCAGCGGCTCGTCGATGCCCTCCCACATCAGGCGGGTCGAGCCCTTGCGGCCAGCGTGGCCGAGCTGCAGGCAGAATCGCGTGCCGGAATTCGCATGTACGAAATCGACGATGCGCTTCCAGGCCGCCTCTTGTTCGTCATTATACATCCCCGTGCAGCCAGGCGAGATGCGCGCGTCCTTTGAGACATCTGTCATCTCGGTGAACATCAGGCCCGCGCCGCCGATGGCGCGCGAGCCGTAGTGCACGATGTGCCAGTCGTTCGGGATACCGTCGTCCTTCGCCGAGTATTGGCACATCGGCGACACCACGAAGCGGTTCGGAATCACAAGATCGCGCAGCTTGAACGGCTGGAACGCCGGCACGTCCGGCTCCGCCAGATCGACCTCGAAGCCTTGTGCCTGCGCATCGCGGGCGACAAGCTTGTCCGCGAGCTTGACGAACTCCGGCGCGCGGAGCGCGAGGTTGTCGTAAGTGATCGCCTTGGAGCGCGTCATCAGGCCGAAGGCGAAGCGCGTCGGGTCCATGTCCCAGAAACGCTTCACATGCTCGAACCAAACCAGCGACACGTCCGCGGAGTGCTGGGTCTTCTCGACCTCCTCGCGCCGTGCAGATTCGTAGCGGGCGAGGGCGGCCTTCACGTCGCGGCCCCCGGTGAACTGGAACGCCTTGTAGAGTCCAATGGCGTCTTCCATCGCGAGCTTGGTGCCCGAGCCGATGGAGAAATGCGCGGTGGCCTTGGCGTCGCCGATCAGCACGGTGTTGTCGTGTGTCCATTTCTCGCAACGGATGGTCGGAAAGTTGCGCCACATCGAGCGGTTGGTGATCAGCTTGTGACCGTCGAGCTCTTCGGTGAACACGCGCTCCATGAACCGCGCGGAGCCTTCCTCATCGAGCTTGCCGAGCTGGGCGCGCTTGAACGTCTCGGGATCGGTCTCGAAGATCCAGGTCGAGCGGCCCGGTTGATACTGGTAGCAATGCGCGATGAAGATGCCGTGCTCGGTCTCGCGGAAGAAGAAGTTGAAGGCATCGAGCGGCTTGGTCGAGCCCATCCAGACGAAGTGATTGGGGCGGAGCGCAACGGTAGGCTTGAACGTCTCAGCGAAGGCCTCGCGCGTTCGCGAATTGACGCCATCGGCGGCGACAACAAGATCGGCGCCACGAATCGTCGGCTTGGTCGGATCGATCTCCGACTGATACTTCACCTCGATGCCGAGCGAATGCGCGCGTCGGCCGAGAATTTTCAACAGCATCGTGCGCGATGTGCCGCAGAAGCCGTTGCCGCCGATGCGGTGCGTCGTGCCACGGAAATGGATTTCGATATCGTCCCAGTAGGCGAAGTGGCCGACGATCTGGCGATAGGTTTCGCGGTCGTATTCCTCAAATCCCTGAAGCGTCTGATCGGAGAACACCACGCCGAAGCCGAACGTGTCGTCGGGTTTGTTGCGCTCGAAAACGGTGATGCGCGTCTGCGGCCACGCCTTCTTCATCAGAATGGCGAAGTAGAGTCCTGCGGGACCGCCGCCGAGGATATGGACCTTCATGCGCGCCTCTTGAGAGACTGCGGGACTTGAAGCGGAGATAGTTTAAGCTTAAAGTATTTTCCGGACAAGAGGCACGTCATGGCTTCCCTACAGGGACGGCACGCTCTGGTCACCGGTGGAGGGCGCGGCATCGGCCGCGCGATTGCCGCCGCTTTGATGCAGGCGGGCGCGACGGTGACGGTCGCGGGACGCGGCGAAGACACTCTGAAAGATACGGTCAGGAAGGGCGAGGCGAACGGGTACGTGGTCGCCGACGTCACCGACGCGAAACGAGTCGGCGAAGGCGTGAGACAGGCGGTGGCGGCGCGCGGGCCGATCGATCTGCTCATCGCGAATGCAGGTGGCGCCGAAAGCGCTGCGTTTGCGAAAACATCGCCAGAACAGTTCCAGCGCATGTTCGATCTCAACGTCATGGGCGTGGTGCATTCCGCCCAGGCGGTGATCGGCGACATGGTCGCGCGCGGGCAGGGGCGCATTGTCGCGGTCGCTTCGACCGCAGGGCTCAAAGGCTACGGCTACGTCTCGGCCTATTGTGCGGCGAAGCATGCGGTGGTCGGCCTCGTAAAGTCGCTCGCGGCGGAGACTGCTTCGTCCGGCGTCACCGTGAACGCCGTATGCCCCGGCTACACCGACACCGATCTGGTCCGCGAAAGCCTCGACCGCATCGCCGCCAAGACCGGCCGCTCGCGTGAGGACGCGCTTGTCGCGATGCTGAAGGACAATCCGCAGAAGCGTCTGGTGAAGCCGCAGGAGGTCGCGGCCGCGGTGCTTTATCTCTGTTCGCCCGAGGCGGCGTCGGTCACCGGCGCGACGCTGGTCGTCGCCGGCGGAGAACTCTGATGGACGAAAGCGCGCTCATCCCGCTCGATGCGGAAACCAAGGTTGCGGAGCGGCCGCATGACCACAAGACCGAGTTGCGGCTGTGGCTGCGTATGCTGACCTGCACCACACTGATCGAGAGCGAGGTGCGCAAGCGCCTGCGTGATGGCTTCGATGTGACGCTGCCGCGGTTCGATCTTCTCGCGCAGCTCGAGCGCGCGCCGAACGGCATGACGCTCGGCGAGCTGTCCCAGCGCATGATGGTCTCGAACGGCAATCTCACCGGCCTCGTCGATCGCCTGCGCGAGCAGGGGCTGATCAAACGCAAGCCGTCGCCGACCGACCGCCGCGTGCAGATCGTGAGCCTTTCGGCGGAAGGAAAGCGCTTCTTTCGCACGATGGCGCGCGCCAACGCCGACTGGGTCGGCGAAATTTTCGCAGACCTCACACCGGACGACATCGAGAAACTGATGGCACTGCTCGGAAAGACCAAAGCCTCCGCCCGCAAAGCCCGCAAGAACGGAGGCGCGGCATGAGCGCGGCCAATCCCGTCACGCTGCCGCTCGCCGGCTACAAGGGCAAGCACGTCCGCTTCGAGGTCGCAGGCAAGGTCGCGACACTGACGCTCGACCGGCCGGACAAGAAGAACCCGCTGACCTTCGATAGCTACGCCGAGGTCGTCGATATCTTCCGGGCCGCAGCCAAGGACAAGGGCGTGAAGGCCATCGTCGTCACCGGCTCCGGTGGGAACTTCTGCTCCGGCGGCGACGTGTTCGAGATCATCGAGCCGCTGACCAAGATGAACACGGTAGAATTGCTCGACTTCACCAAGATGACCGGCGACGTGGTGAAGGCGATGCGCGCCTGTCCGCACCCGATCGTTTCCGCGATCGACGGCGTCTGCGCCGGCGCGGGCGCTATCATCGCGATGGCCTCCGACATGCGGATTGGCACAACCAATGCCAAAGTCACGTTCCTGTTCAACCGCGTTGGTCTCGCCGGCTGCGACATGGGCGCTTGCGCGATCCTGCCGCGCATCATCGGGCAGGGCCGCGCGTCCGAACTTCTCTACACGGGCCGCTCGATGGGCGGCGAGGAAGCCGAACGCTGGGGCTTCTTCAACAGGCTGTCGAAGCCCGAGACCGTGTTGGCCGACGCGCAGAGGCTGGCCGCCGATCTCGCTGCCGGTCCGACCTTCGCCAATTCCATGACCAAGCGGATGCTGGAAATGGAATGGGCCATGTCGGTCGAGCAGGCCATCGAAGCGGAGGCGGTGGCTCAGGCGCTCTGCATGGAAACGGAAGACTTCGCCCGCGCGTTTCGTGCCTTTGCCGCGAAACAGAAACCGGTGTTCGAGGGTAACTAGATGTCGCTGGCCCAAACCCTCGCGCTGCCTTTCTTCGACGATGGCCACCGCGCCTTCGCCGAGAAGCTGTCGCGCTGGGCGGACGCCAATCTTGCCAAGCTGCCGCACGACGATGTGGACGAAGCCTGCCGCGCGCGCGTGAAGGCGCTCGGCGAGGCGGGTTTCCTGAAGGCGGTCGTGCCGTCGGAATACGGTGGCCTGCATTCCAAGCTCGATGTTCGGACGCTGTGTCTCGCCCGCGAAATCCTCGGCTTCCACGACGGTCTTGCGGACTTTTCCTTCGCCATGCAGGGGCTCGGCACCGGCTCGATCTCGCTGTACGGGTCCGACGAGTTGAAGAAGCGCTATCTGACGCCGGTGCGCGACGGCAAGGCAATTGCCGCCTTCGCTCTGTCTGAGCCGGAAGCTGGTTCGGATGTGGCGGCGCTCGCAATGACCGCGAAACCCGACGGCAACGATCATGTCCGTCTCGACGGCGAGAAGACCTGGATCTCCAACGGCGGCATCGCGGACCACTACGTGGTGTTTGCTCGCACCGGCGAGGCGCCGGGCGCCAAAGGGCTGTCGGCCTTCGTGGTCGATGCGAACACCAAGGGGCTTTCGATCGCCGAGCGCATCGAGGTAATCGCGCCGCACCCGCTGGCGCGGCTCAAGTTCGACGGCGTGCGCGTGCCGGTCTCGAACCGCCTCGGCGCGCCGGGCGAAGGATTCAAGGTCGCGATGGCGACGCTCGACATCTTCCGCTCGACGGTCGGCGCGGCGGCACTTGGCTTCGCGCGCCGGGCGCTGCACGAGACCATCGAACGCGCCAGCAACCGGAAGCTGTTCGGCGCGCCGCTCGGCGATCTTCAGATGACGCAGGCCGCCATCGCCGACAGTGCAATCGATGTGGATACGTCGGCGTTGTTGATCTACCGCGCGGCCTGGATCAAGGATCAGGGAGCGGCGCGCGTCACCAGCGAGGCCGCGATGGCCAAGATGCACGCGACCGAAGCAGCCCAGCGCGTGATCGACCGCGCCGTGCAGTTGCACGGCGGCCTCGGCGTCACCAAAGGTGTGAAGGTCGAGGAGCTTTACCGGGAAATCCGCGCTCTCCGCATCTACGAGGGTGCGACCGAGGTGCAGAAGATCGTGATTGCGCGTGAGGCGTTGAAGAACCGGCCGGGAAAACCAGCCAATCCTTCAGCGACAATGGCTGCCGAATAGGAGAGGCGGGATGGCCAACACAGGTCATATCGACACCTTCGCGCGGGACAACCTTCCGCCGCGCTCGCTCTGGCCCGAGTTCAAGTTCGATCTGCCCGGTCTGCAATATCCTGAGCGGCTTAACTGCGTGACGGAACTGCTCGACAAGTGGGTGGCGGCGGGCGAGGGCGCGCGCCCCTGTCTCTTCTCGCACGCAGAGTCGCTCACCTACGCGCAACTCGCTGAGCGGGTGAACCGCATCGCTAATGTTCTGGTCCGCGATCTCGGTTTCATTCCGGGCAACCGCGTTCTGCTTCGCGCGCCGAACAACCCGATGATGGTTGCCGCCTATCTCGCGGTTATGAAAGCGGGCGGCGTCGTGGTCGCGACCATGCCGCTTCTTCGCGCCAAGGAACTGTCCTATCCGCTCGCCAAGGGGAAGATTGCGCTCGCGCTGTGCGACGCGCGGCTCTCCGACGAGATGGAGAAGGCGAAAACGCAGTCGCCGGACCTCAAGCGCATCGTTTATTGGGGCAACGGTGCGCCGGATGCGCTTGAAACGCTGATGGCGAAGCCCGGCTACGAGAGTTTCACCGCCTGCGACACCGCGGCGGAAGACGTCTGCCTGATCGGTTTCACGTCCGGTACGACCGGCGAGCCGAAGGGCACGATGCACTTCCACCGCGACATCCTCGCGACCTGCGATTCCTACGGCAAGCATGTCCTGCGTGCGTTGCCGTCCGACCGTTTCACCGGCTCGCCGCCGCTCGCGTTCACCTTCGGGCTCGGCGGTCTGGTTCTGTTCCCGCTGCGGATCGGCGCGTCGACCGTGCTTCTGGAGAAGGCCGCGCCGGACGACATTCTCGGCGCCATCGCCACGTTCGGCATCACGATCTGCTTCACTGCACCGACCGCCTACCGTGCGATGATCCCGAAGCTTTCCGAGCACGACACCAAGTCGCTCCGCAAGTGCGTGTCCGCGGGCGAGTCGCTGCCCAAGGCAACGTTCGAGGCGTGGCAGGCTGCGACCGGCATCAAGATTCTCGACGGCATCGGCGCGACCGAGATGCTGCACATCTTCATCGGCTCTCCGGAGGACGAGGCTCGGGCGGGTTCCACGGGCCGCGCGGTGCCGGGATACGAGGCCAAGGTGATCGACGACGAAGGCAAGGAAATGCCGCCTGGCATCGCGGGTCGTCTCGCCGTGCGCGGGCCTACGGGTTGCCGCTATCTCGCCGACGTGCGTCAGACCGTCTATGTGCAGAGCGGCTGGAACGTGACAGGCGATACGTACATCATGGATCGTGACGGCTACTTTTGGTACCAGGCGCGCTCTGACGACATGATCATCTCCGCCGGTTACAACATCGCAGGGCCCGAGGTTGAATCCGCGCTGCTCACCCATGCGGCGGTCGCCGAATGCGGCGTGGTCGGATGCCCCGATGAGGAGCGCGGCCAGATCGTGAAGGCCTATGTCGTGCTGCGTCCGGACCACACCGGCGACGCGGCGATGACCAAGACGCTCCAGGATCATGTCAAGGCGACGGTTGCGCCTTATAAATATCCGCGTGCGATCGAATATGTCACCGATCTGCCGAAGACCCAGACCGGAAAGCTGCAACGTTTCGAGCTGCGCAAGAAAGCTGCCGAAAGCGCTTCGCGCAAAATGGCGTCCTAGAGGAGGCGATCATGAATGACACGCCGGCCCCCGTTCATCACCGCAAGCTGCCGCCCGCGCGCGGCGGACATCACATGATGCTCCAGCCGGATGGCTGGCCGCAGCCGAAGGGCTACTCCAACGGCGTGAAGGCGCACGGCGAGATGGTTTTCGTCGGCGGCATGGTCGGCTGGGACGAGAACGAGAAATTCCCGCAGGGCTTTGTCGCGCAGGCGCGGCAGGCGCTGAGGAACATCTGTGCGGTGCTTGCGGAAGGCTGCGGACGTCCGCAGCACATCACGCGGCTCACCTGGTACGTCCTCGACATGGACGAATATATCGCCGCGCGGAGGGATCTTGCCGCCGCCTATCGTGAGGTGATGGGCGAGCACTATCCCGCGATGGCGCTGGTCGAGGTGCGGCGGCTGCTGGAGCCCGAGGCGCGGCTCGAGATCGAGGCGACGGCGGTTATTCCGTAGCTCAGCGCCAGAAGTGGCTGTAGACGAGCCAGCCCGCGATGAGCGCGCACGCGATCCAGATGATGCCGATGACAATGGCACCCGCCATGCTGCGCGGCTTCTGTTGCGCGAGCAGCGCTGTGCCGCGATGTTCGGCCATGATCTCTGGCGGGATCATCCGCACCACCAGCAGCACGCCGAGCGGCACGATGATGAGATCGTCGAGATAGCCGAGGACCGGGATGAAATCCGGGATCAGGTCGATCGGGGAGAGCGCGTAGGCCGCGACGCAGATCGCCAGCGCCTTCG
This sequence comes from Pseudomonadota bacterium, assembly GCA_040756555.1. GTDB lineage: Bacteria > Pseudomonadota > Alphaproteobacteria > Rhizobiales > Xanthobacteraceae > Z2-YC6860. The sequence continues at coordinate 84,362 of JBFLYS010000015.1, forward strand.
CCTGCCACGGCACGCGAGGATCGCGCGAGGCGAGATAGATCGCGTGGACGTCCTGCTTGATGGCGCGAGCCCAGGATTTCAGTTTCGGTAGCATTTCATCCACATCTGCGGTGCCAAACCCGCCCTCATCCTGAGGGGCGCCCGCAGGGCGCGTCTCGAAGGACGAGGGCGGCCCCATCCTTCGAGACGCATTGCTTCGCAATGCTCCTCAGGATGAGGCTGAGATAGGGCGGTGCAGATCGCTACTCCGCCGCTTGCGCGAGCGGGCGGATGTCCTTGATCGCCGCATCCAGCGCCTTGCCGGAGTCGTCGGAATTCGCCGCCTTGCGGAGCTTGGCGAGCGTGCCCGCCGGATCGGCGGCTTCCGAAATCTGCGGCAGAAGACGCATCAGCGTGTCGTAGCGCGCACGCCCGCGCTCGTGGGTGTCGCTGTAGCCTTTCACCAAGGTGCGCGTCATCGCGATCTCGGTGGCGAGTTTGTAGTTGGTCTTGGCGACGTTGAGGATCGTCTTCAGCCAGTCGGCCAAGAACGCGTTCTCGATCTGAAAACGCAACGAACGCGGTCGCGTCGGCTTCAGCGAAGCGACAAAATAAAGCATCAGGAAGCCGCGGATGGTTGACGTCTTCAGCACCACGCCTTTTTTGGTGCGCTTCTCCAAGAAGCGCCGCGGCGAGCCCGAATTGAGCAGCCAGCGGCCGAGGCTTGCCGGCAGCGTGTCGGCGATCTCTTGAACCCGCGGATGGAAGAATTCCGCGATCTCCAGGATCTGGCCGTCGGCGATCTGCACCTCATCGCGCACACGCTGGAAGCGAGACGGGCGGATCTTCAATTCGGCGACGCGAACGGTGTCTTCGTAAGACATTCCGAGTGCGAGTTCGCGTGCGGTCTCGGATAGCAGGAGGGCTGCACCGTTGCCGTATTTCTTGTCGGCCTCGGCGACTGGCTTCAGCCGGTCGAGATAGTCGCGTGCATAGGCGAGGTTCTGGTAGTCGGCGACGCGCTCGATGCCGGCACGGATGTAGGTGCGTGCTGGCTCCGCATAGGCGTCGGCTTCCGCGAGCAACGGACCAAGCGAGGCAGGCGGCGGTGCAGCGGGCTCGATGGGCTTCGAAGAAGGTGTTGTGCCGGTCTCCGCCGCTGCAAAGCCAGCGGAGAAAGCCGCCAAACTCGCTGTCACACCCACGCCGCCGCGGCGGATCGCGGCCTCGAAAGCCATGCGCTGCATCGGCAGCGCCTTGGAGCCGGCGAGCGCGCCGAACAAAACCGAACTAATGACGCTGCCGGTCGCTTCCGCGAGCTGCGCCATGTCGCCGTGAATGAGCCGCTTCGATGTGGTGCGGCAGGCTTCCAGCAACGCGTTGGAATCGACGCGGCCGTCGGCCATCGCGATCTTTTCGGTCATCGCATAGACGCGGTTGGTCGAGAGGATGAAGGTGGTGCGGTCGGGCGTCACGAGCCCGCGCTGCACCGCGCGGCCGGCTTCCATCAGCTCGGAGGCGATCACGATATCGACGTCGCCTGGCACCGGCGTCAGCCCCAGCACCGGCGGCGAGTTGTTCGACTGCGCCGAGCCCTTCGGGAACAGCTCGACATAGTAGTTCGTCGCGCCGGTGCGTTGCGCCACGCCGGGCACAGAGGTCATCTGCGCGACATAGCCGCCGTGCTCGGCGAGATCGACGATCCATTCGGCGAGCACGCCGCCGCCTTCGCCGCCCATGGCGAGGATGGCGATGGTGATGGGCTTTGGTGCGGGCGCGGACATCAGGCGGCCTGAAGCTTGCGTTCGATACGGCGCTGGAAGAAGCCGATCACGGCGTTGCGCATCTTGGCTTTGAACTTGTCCCAGCCGGTCGGATTGGTGATCAGCGAGGCGCGGTAGAACGACGGGCACAGCACCGCCGCGTGGCTCACCTCGCCACACAGGCCGCAGCCGACGCAGGAGTTAATCACCTTCGTCACCGGCTCGCGTCGCAGGGGATCGGGGTTCGGCGCGATCGTCAGCGACGGACAGCCGGAGAGCCGGATGCAGGAATGATCGCCGGTGCAAGTGTCGGCATCGACGCCGAAGCGTTCGCGCACCACGCGCTCGCCGCGGTCGGCGGCCTTCTTCATCAGCGGACGGATGCGGCGCTGCTTGTTCAGCATGCACTCGGAATGCGCGACGATGACCTTCGGGCCTTTCTCGGGCGTGGTCAGCGCCTCCTTCAGCGTGTCGCGCATCAGCGCGACGTCGTAGGTGCGGTTGATCGTCTTCGCCCATTTCACGCCCACGCCGCGCACGGCGGTCTCGATCGAGTTCTGGGTGTCGCGCGTCGGGCTCGGATGGAACGACGAGGGGATGTCCTGTCCGCCGGTTGCGGCCGAATAGCCGTTGTCGACGATGATCAGGACGTTGTCGCTCTTGTTGAACACGGCGTTGCCGACGCCGCTGGTCAGGCCGTTATGCCAGAAACCGCCGTCGCCCATCATCGAGATGGCGCGCTTGCCGGCCTTCACGTTCAGCGCGGAGGCGCCTGCCGCTCCAAGGCCGTAGCCCATCGTGGTCGCGCCGATGTTGAATGGCGGGAAGATCGAGAACAGGTGGCAGCCGATGTCGGCGGAGACGTGGTGCGGCCCCAGCTCGCGCTCGACGAGCTTCATCGCCGCGAAGATCGGACGTTCCGGGCAGCCGGTGCAGAACGCGGGCGGGCGGCCATGCACCTTGTCGCCGACGGCAGTCATCGCCTCGGCGATCTTCGCCTTGTCCGGCGCGGTGTGCGACGTGACGTTGCTCACCAGCTCGGGGTGATACTTCTCGATAAACTTGCGGACGCCCTCGCGCACCACGCCGCCGGTGTATTCGCCGGCCATCGGCAGCACGTCCTTGCCGTGAACTTTGGTCTGAATGTCGGCACGGCGCAGGATCGTGTTGACCGCCTGCTCGATGTAGTCGGGATGGCCTTCCTCGACGATCAGGATCGCCTTCTTGCCCGCGCAGAAGCGGATGAACTCTTGATCCACCAGCGGATAGGTGACGTTCATCACATAGAGCGGGATCTGGCTGTTGCCGAAGGCGTCGGACAGGTTGTTCAACGTCAGCGCGCGGATCGTCGTGTTGTACACGCCGCCTTGCAGCACGATGCCGATATCGTTCACCGGCCCGTCGAAGAACTCATTGAGCTGGTTGTCCTGAATGTATTTCACCGCCTGCGGCCAACGCGTCTCCCACTTGTCCTTCTCGTGGACGTAGGTCATCGGCGGCATGGCGATGCGCGAGAGATCGCGGCGCGGATTTTCCAGCGCGTCGGTGAGGCCGAAGGCGGGGCGGACGTTGTCCTTGGTCTTGAAGTGTCCGTAGACGTGGCATGCGCGGATGCGCAGCATCATCATCACCGGCGTGTTCGAGGCTTCCGAAAGCTGGAAGCTCTGCTCCACCGCGCGCACGATCGACGGAAGATTGGGGCGAGGATCGAGCAGCCACATCTGCGACTTCATCGCGAAGGCGTGGACGCGCTCCTGCATGATCGAGGAGCCTTCGCCGTAGTCCTCGCCGATGATGACGAGCGCGCCGCCGGTCACGCCGCCTGAGGCGAGATTGGCGAGCGCGTCGGAGGCGACGTTGGTGCCGACGGTCGACTTGAAGGTGACCGCGCCGCGCAGCGGATAGTTCACGGAAGCGGCGAGGGTGGCCGCGGCGGTTGCCTCGCTCGCGGAGTTCTCGAAGTGGACGCCGAGGCCTTCGAGGATCTCATTGGCGTCGGCCAGCACGTCCATCAGATGCGAGATCGGCGCGCCTTGGTAGCCCGCGACGTAGGACACGCCCGACTGCAACAAAGCCTTGGTGACGGCGAGGATGCCTTCGCCCTGGAATTCGTCACCGTCGCCGAGTTTGAGCTTCTCGACTTCTTCCTTGAACGAGCGTTCCGCCATGTCACCCTCGCGATCTCAGAATCCCATTATATTCAGCGGCCTAGAGGATCGGAAGCGTTCCAAACAGATGAATTTGTCGCGTCTTTTGCATGGCTTGCGAATAGCCGCGTCTTTTGCGCGCCTTGGCAGATGCTTTGGGCTTCAACTATTGTACCGGTAGGGCTTAGCCGGACGAATTCCGACACGGGGGACAGTATGAAGAAGCTTGTTTTGCTCACCGGCCTGCTGGCGCTGAGCGTCGGTTCCGCTCAGGCCCAGGAGGTGACACTGAAGGCCGTCACGTCCTTCGCCGAGAAGACCCAGTTCTCGAAGAACTTCGAGCGCTTCATCGACAAGGTGAATGCGGACGGGAAAGGCAAGATCCAGATCAACTACATCGGCGGCCCGCGCGCGATGCCGCCGTTCGAGGTTGGCAACGCGGTGCGCACCAAGGTGATCGACATCGCGAACGTGACGGGCGCGTTCTACACCAACCTGATGCCGGAGGCTGATGCGCTCAAGCTGATCAACAAGCCGATGAGCGAGCAGCGCAAGAACGGGACCTGGGAGCTGCTGAACCAGCTCCACAATCAGAAGCTCAATTCGTATTACCTGGCCCGGCAGCACCACAACGTGCCGTTCCACATCTATCTGAACAAAAAGCCCGAGAAGCTCGACTTCACCGGGCTCAAGATCCGCGTCACGCCGGTCTACAAGGACATGGTCGAAGCGTTCGGCGGCACGACGATCACGACAGCGCCAGGCGAGGTCTATACCGCGCTCGAACGCGGTGTCGCTGACGGTTACGGCTGGCCGGTGGCCGGCATCTTCGATCTTGGCTGGGAGAAGGTGACGAAGTATCGCCTCGAGCCGGGCTTCTACGCGGTCGAGGTCAACGTGCTCGTCAATCTGGACACCTGGAAGGGGCTGAACGACGCACAGAAGAAGGTGCTCACCGACGCGGCCGCCTGGCTCGAGGGCCTCGACAGCGAAAACGAGGCGATGATCAAGGCCGAGCGCGACAAGCAGACGGCGGCCGGCATCCAGCCGATCACGTTCAGCGAGGCTGACAGCAAGGCGTTCATCGCCAAGTCCAACGATGTGGCGTGGCAGTCGGTGATCAAGCGCGCGCCGGAAACCGGCGCCAAGCTGCGCGCGCTGGCGGGCAACTGATCAAAAGAAAACCTCCGCCCATGCGAATGAGCGGAGGTTTTTCGTTCAACGCGCCGAAAGGCTTAATCGTAGATCGGCTTGGCGGCGCTGATGACGTCCTTGGAAGGATCGGCCTTGCACGCTTCCGCGAGCTTCGTGCCCTTGTCGGTCAGCACCTTGAAATCCAGCACCGGCTCGGCGTCGTCCGCCGAGTAGTAGCCGTAGAGCCACGACCAGACGATGATGATACCGTCCTTGCCGCCTTCGAGCATGTCCTTGCAGCTGAGCTTGGTCATGTCGAGCTTTTGCGCCTGTGCGGGAAGCGCAGGAACGACGGCGGCGAGAGCGATAGCAGTGGCCAGCGCCCGAATGACTTTCATGACTGGAAACTTTCCTCGGTTGGGGTGCCCTCTGTGAAACTAGCCGTGCGCCATTTTCCGGTCAAAAGGAGCCTGCCGTCATGAACCGGGCCTCCGCGTTTTTCGGCCACGTATTTGATGCGCTGGCCGGCATGGCTGCGCTCATTCTCTTGGCGATGGTTGTCGTGGTGTCCGGGGACATCATTCTGCGCAATGTGGCCGGCAACGGATTTCCCTGGGCCAACGAGGTTTCGGAATATGCCTTATATATCATCACGTTATTGACCGCGCCGTGGCTTCTCCGCCGCGGTCAGCATGTGCGGATCGACCTGATCCTGACCTTCGTGCCGGCGCGTGTCGCCTGGCTGATGGAGGGCTTGGGTGACGTGATCGGCTTCGCCGTCTGCCTCGTTATCATGCGCTATGGGGTAAAGATGGTGATGGACAGCGCCATGCTCGGCTCGCTGACCATCAAGAATCTCGTGTTTCCGGAATGGTGGCTGTTGGCGCCGCTGCCGCTGATCTTCGCGCTGGTTGCTGTCGAGTTCGTGTTCCGCTTCGACCGGCTGCGGCACGGCGAACACGGCAAGCGCACCGAAGCCACGTCGGTAAGCTGAAGGTTAGGTGGGCTAAATGGGCTGGATCGAAGCAAGCCTGATCCTGTTCGGCGGCCTCGTCGGCGTGATGAGCTTCGGCCTGTCCGTGGCCTTCGCGTTCCTCGCGATCAACATCATCGGTGCGCTGATCTTCCTCGGCGGCGAGCAGGGGCTCTCGCAGCTCACGCGCAATGCCGTGCAGTCGGTGACGAGCTTCTCCCTGACGCCGATTCCGTTCTTCGTGCTGATGGGCGAGGTGCTGTTCCAGTCCGGTGTGGCGCTGAAGGCGATCGACGCCTTCGCGCTGCTGATCCGCCGCATTCCGGGCCGCCTTTCGGTCATCGCCATCGTCGCGGGCACGGTGTTCTCTGCGATCTCCGGCTCCACCATCGCAACGACGGCGCTCTTGGGCAGCCTCATGCTGCCGACGATGCTGGAGCGCGGCTACGACAAGCGGCTCGCCATGGGGCCGATCATCGGCATCGGCGGCGTCGACATGCTGATCCCGCCGTCGGCGCTCGCCGTGCTGCTCGGCAGCCTCGCGGGCATCTCGATCTCAGGCCTGCTGATCGGCGGTATCCTGCCGGGCCTGATCCTGAGCGTTCTCTTCGTCGGCTACATCGTGCTGCGCGCCTGGCTCAACCCGGCGCTCGCGCCCGAAGAAAAGTTGATCGACGGCCCGCGCGGCTGGAAGCGATGGGGCCCGTTCCTCGTCCACGTCGTGCCGCTCGTCCTGATCTTCGGCGTCGTGGTCGGTGCCATGACCGCGGGCTGGGCCACTCCGACCGAAGCTGCGGCGCTGGGAGCGGCCGGCACCATCGTCGCCGCGATGCTCTACCGGAGCCTGACCTGGGCGAACCTGATGAAGGCACTGACCGGCACCGTTGCCGTGTCTGGCACCATCCTCTTCATCATCATCGGCGCGACCACGTTCTCGCAGGTGTTGAGCTTCTCCGGCGCGACCAACGGCATTGTGAACCTGATCGCCGGGCAGGGGCTTTCGGCCACGGTCGTCGTGATCGGGATGATGTTGATCCTTCTGTTCCTCGGCTGTTTCGTCGATCAGGTCTCGATGATGCTGATCACGCTGCCATTCTTCATGCCGCTGGTCGCGCAGCTTGGCGTCGATCCGATCTGGTTCGGCGTCATGTTCCTGATTTGCATGCAGCTCGGCTTGCTGACGCCGCCGTTCGGTCTGCTTCTGTTCACGATGAAGGGCGTCGCGCCGCCGCACATTTCGATGAACGACGTGTTCCTCGCAGCCCTGCCTTACGTCTATTTCGGCTTGGGCGTCCTGGCTCTGGTGTTCCTCTGGCCGTCTCTGGCAACATGGTTGCCCAGCCTGATCGGCACATAGGACATCACATGATCGAGAGCATGACCGACATCCCGACCTCGGACGGGACAATGGACACGTTCGTCGTCCATCCGGAGGAGGGCGGTCCGTTCCCGTGCGTCTTCGTGCTGATGGACATCTGGGGTCTGCGCGAGGAACTGTTCGATATCGCACGGCGCATCGCGGCGAGCGGCTATACCTGCATCCTGCCGAACTTCTGGTACCGGCGCGGCAGGGTCCGTTTCGAATACCGCGACGGCGAGGGCAAGATGCTCTCGATGAAGGACCTGTCCGCGGAAGCGCAGGCCGAGCTTCATGCCAACATGAAGCTTGTCACCGACACGATGGCGATGGCCGACATCAAATCCGCGATGGCGTTTGCGGAGAAGGTCCCGGTCAAGCAGGGGCCGATGGGCTCGATCGGCTATTGCCTCGGCGGGCGGCTGGCGTTTCAGGCCGCGAACCAATGGCCGGACGTGTTTCGCGCAACGGTGAGCCTGCACGGCACGCATTTGGTGAATGACCAGCCGGATTCGCCGCATCGCTTCATCGACAAGTATCGGGGCGAAATCTACTGCGGCTTCGCCGAGCATGACTCGCTCGCGCCGCCGTCCACCATCGAAACGCTGGCGAAGCTGTTGTCGGGCAAGAGCGACGTGAAATACAGCGCGCTGGTCCACGCCGGCGCGCATCACGGCTATTCGCTGCCGGACCGCAACATCTTCGACAAGGCGGCTGCGAACCGCGATTGGGAACGGATTTTTCCGATGTTCCGGCGGCAGTTGGGATAGCAACTCGGCAGGCTCTCTCCCGGCCTCATCCTGAGGAGGCGCAAAGCGCCGTCTCGAAGGATGGGGCCGCCCTCGATCCTTCGAGACGCGGGCTGCGCCCGCTCCTCAGGATGAGGGCGGAGCGAGAGCGCTTCCTGGGCCTAAAAATCCCCCAGCGCACGCTTGGGCATGTAGTGCAGCACGCGCTGCTCGGTCAGGATCACGAGCAGATACGCGACGCACCCCACCAGCGTCAGCATCAGGATCGTCACGAACACCATCGGCGTGTTGGCCTGTCCCTCACCGAACGACAGGAGATAGCCGAGCCCGATGTTGCCGCCGACAAGCTCGCCGACCACCACGCCGACGACCGCGAGCGTCGAGCCGATGCGCAGCCCCGCGAACAGCGGCGGCAGCGAGGCCGGAAACTCGATCCGCCAGAAAATCTGCGCCCGTGTCGCTTTGAACGCGCGCGCAAGGTTGATCATGTCGGGATCGATGGTGCGAACGGCGGTCAGCACGTTGACCATCACAGGGAAGAACACGATCAGGATCGCGACCAGGATCTTCGGATAGATCGTGAAACCCATCCAGAGGATGAACAGCGGCGCGAACGCCACCTTCGGCGCGATTTGCAGCGCGAGGATATAGGGCGACAGCGCGACCTCCGCCGTCGGCGACATGCCGAGCACGTAGCCGAAGAAGGCGCCGAGCAGAGAGCCGAGGATGAAGCCGATCAGCACCTCCGCCGAGGTGATGCCGGTGTGATAGAGGAGGCCGTTCACGTGCCACATCCGCACGGCCTCATTCGCGACCGCCGAAAGCGGCGGCACGATGAATGGCGGAATGCCGAGCAGGCCCGGCCCCCACTGCCATGCGGCGAGGAATACGATGAGCAGCGCAACGCTGGCGGCGGCGCCTCTTTGCTTAAGTGTCATGCGGAGACGCGCTCCGGCTCGCCGATGCCGAGGCGTTCCATCAACCGGTTGACGTAACTGCTCACCTTTGGATCGGATCGCCGCGCGATCGGATCGTCGCGGTTCGGCAGATCGATGACGATCTCCTCGACGATGTGGCCCGGCCGCTTGCTCATCACCAGCACGCGGTCGGAGAGGGTGACGGCTTCGAGAAGATCGTGCGTAATGAGAAGGGCGGTTTTCCTCTCACGCTGGAGCGTCTGTGCCAGTTCCCGTTGCAGCACCATGCGGGTCTGCGCATCGACCGCCGAGAACGGCTCGTCGAGCAGCAGCACGGTGGGATCGACCGCGAGCGTCCGCGCCAGCGCCACGCGCTGCCGCATGCCACCGGACAACTGATGCGGATAGTGATTGGCGAAGTCCGAGAGCCCGAGCATCTGAAGCAGGTCATGCGCGCGCTTCTTTCGCTCCGCCGCCGGAACGCCCTGGATCTCGACGCCGAACATCACGTTCTCGGCGATGCTCCGCCACGGCAGCAGCAGGTCCTTCTGGAGCATGAAGGCCACATGGGCGTTCGGCCCGGTGACGCGTTCGCCGGAGACGTAGGCTTCGCCCTCGCTCGGCGCGTTGAGGCCTGATCCGATGTTGAGGAGCGTGGATTTCCCGCAGCCGCTCGGGCCGATCAGCGAGACCACCTCGCCATCGCGCACCGCGAGGCTCACGTTTTGCACCGCGGTGAGGCTCTTTCCGGCGGCGTCCGTGAATCGCATCGTCACGCCGCGGTATTCGAGCCTTATGACGTCCGACATTGCTGAACCCGACAGGGAAGGGCGTTTATTGGTCCGCTTCCTGCATATTCCACGCCAAGCGAGTTGAGTATAGTGGCAAACTGCGCGCCCGCCGATAGTCTATCGGCCAACCGTTCTGCGACGTTTTAATCCGCGCTTTGGTTCTTTGGGGAGAGTTGAGATGTCCGCATTGAAAATGTCCCGCCGCCTGCTGATTGCATCGGCCGCGATGCTCGGCCTCGGATGGGTCCCGCAGCCGGCCTCCGCACAACAGCTCGAAAAGGTCATCTATCTCTTCCCGGCGCCGCCGGTGCTGCCGGCCTTCGGCCCGATCCGCTTGGCGCAAGGCAAGGGCTATTTCAAGGAGGCGGGCCTCGACGTCGAATTCCAGATCGGCCGTGGCGGCGTCGATGTGGCAAAGCAGGTGGGCGCAGGCAACGCGCCGCTGGGTGGAATCGTTGCGGACGCACCGATCATGGTGCGTGGCAACGGCGTGCCGGTGAAGATTGTCGCCGTGTTCGGCGGCAAGGGATTCATGCAGCTCGTCGTGCGCGAGGACTCAGGCATCGAGAAGCCGGCGGACCTCAAAGGCAAGACGATCACCACCATGTCCTATCAGGACACGACCTTCTATGCGCTGCTCGGCCTGATGGCGAGCGCGGGGCTGACGCAGAACGACGTCAACGTGCAGCAGGTCGGCCCGGTCGGCGTGTGGCAGTTCGTCGCCGAAGGCAAGTCGCAGGGCATGGCCGGCGTGCCGGACTGGATCCCGCCGATCATGGCCACGGGTGTGAAGGTGAAGGTCATCCCGACCGAGGAGTTCTTCCCGCACATGGCGCAGGCCATCGCGGTCTCCGATCAGGTGATCAAGGAGAAGCCGCAGATGGTCCAGAAATTCGTGACGGCGGCGATGCGCGGCATGAAGGACATCATGGACAACCCGGACAAGTCCGCCGAGGAGTTCGTGCAGTTCGTACCGGAGTGGAAGGGCAAGGAAAGCGGCGTGAAGTTCGCGTTCCAGATGTACGCCAAGTCGGTCTATCCGGGGCAATCCAAGCTCGGTGAGGTCAATGCCGATCGTCTTGCGAAGTTGCAGGACTTCTATCTGGAGAAGGGATTGATCCAGAAGAAGACGCCGGTGAACGAGCTTTATACCAACGAGTTCATCAAGTAGCGGCTTACTCCGGCTTGATCCCGGCGGCCTGAACGACCTTCGCCCATTTGGCGTAGTCGTCCTTCAGCATCGTTGCGTAGTCCGCGGCGCTGGTGCCCAGCACGTCGACGCCGATTGCCGCCATCCGCTGGTGGAATTCCGGCGTTGCGATGATCGCGCCGATCTCGCGGTTCAGCGTCGCGACGATCTCCGGCGGCGTGCCGGCGGGCGCAACGATCCCGACCGCCGAATTGACCTCGACGCCGGGCAGGCCCGCTTCGGCCATCGTCGGCACGTCCGGCAGCGAGGCGATCCGTTTGCGCGCGGTGATGCCGAGCGCGCGCAGCTTGCCCTCTTGGATGAGCGGCAGCAGCGAATTGACCGCGCCGATGAACATGTCGATGCGGCCGGCGAGCAGGTCCGGAATCGCCGCGGTCGCGCCGCGGAACGGCACGTGGATCAGATCGACGCCCGCGCTCAGCTTGAACAGCTCGCCGCCCATGTGCTGCGGCGTGCCGACGCCGACCGAACCGAAGCTCAATTTCCCCGGCGATGATTTTGCGAGCGCGACAAATTCCTTCACGGATTTCACCGGCAGGCTCGCCGGCACCACCATCAGAAACGGCACGTCGACGACGAGATTGATCGGTGCGAACTCCGTCACCGGGTTGTAGATCGGGTTCTTCGAGAGGTGCGGGCCCATCGTGAACGAGGCCGGTGCGACCATCAGCATGTGTCCGTCCGGCGGCGACTTCGCCACGAACGAATAGGCGATCGTGCCGCCGCCGCCAGGCTTGTTCTCGACCACGGCGGTCTGGTTCAGCCGCGCCTGCAATCCGGCTGCGATCTCGCGCGCCACGACATCGTTCGAGCCGCCCGGCGTGAACGGCACGATGATGCGGATGAGCTTGCTCGGGAATGTCTGCGCGAAGGCGGGCGTGACAACGAGCGCTGCCGCAGCAAGCGCGCCTAAGAGCTGTATGGTCCTGCCCAAGCCCATGCGAGAGCGTTTCGCGGTCTCGTTCCGGTTGCGACAGGCATTTTGCCGCAGAGTGGGGCGCGGGTTCTAGCGGGCTGCGGTCTTGGGCTGTTGCGATGCAACCGGCGGCGTGGGCGCGACAGGATCGTAGATCATCGCCTGCGCCGGATTGATCAGCCCAGCGCCGGTTTGTATCGGCTTGGTGCCGGGAAGGGGTTTTGCGGTGTTCGCGAGGATCGCGCGCACGTCATCAGGCGAGAGATCGGGCCGCTTCTCCAGCATCAAGGCGATGACGCCGCTGACATGCGCGGTCGCAACCGACGTGCCGGTGGTGAGCTGATAGGCGTCGTTTGGCGCGGGCACCAGGATATCAACACCCGGCGCGGCAACGGCGACATACTTGCCCTGGTTCGCCATCTTGAATGGCTGATCATTCGCATCCGTCGCCGTCACCGCGATGACATTCGGATCTGCGGCAGGATAGAGCGGTGGCGATTGTGGCCCGGCGTTGCCTGCGGCGGCGACCAGGATGATGCCCTTGTCGTGCGCCTCCTTCAGCTTGCGCTCGATCATCACGTCGTAGGGGCCGGCGAAGCTCATGTTGATGATGCGCACGCCCTTCTGGATGGCGTGGTCGATGCCTTGAATGATCTGGAAGCTGGTTGCCTCAGCTCCAGTGTTCTTGTCGTCGAACACCTTGATCGCGAACACGTTGGCTTCCGGCGCAACGCCGAGCAGGCGATACTTCGAGACGATCGCGCCGGCCATACCGGTGCCGTGCAGGTGCGGCGCGCTCGCGCCGCCTGCCGGGTTGAAGCGTTCCTTGATCGCTGGTTGCAGGTCAGGATGCTTGCCGTCCACCTCGGAGTCGATGACGGCGATCGACACGTCGCGCCCGCGCGACTCTTTATGAATGGCCGGGAGGCCTAGCTTGTCGATCACGTATTGCGTCTGATCGCCGGTCGGCAGCGGCGCGCGTTCGGCGTTCTCTTTCTGCACCGGCTCCTCGCGCGGCAGCGAGGCGGGCGCCGCCTGGTTGAGCCGGTACACATAGTTCGGCTGCGCGGACGCGACGATGTTGTTCTGTTCGAGGCGGCGGATCACGTCCGAGACATCGGCGCCATTGGCAGAACGGAACTGGTAGATCGTGCGGCCGCTCGCGCTCAGGTTCTGCGACGCCACCATTGTGATGCCGAGCTGCTGCGCGACGGCATCGACCTGCGCGCGCTGCACGGTGCTCGGCATCTGTACCACGACCTCGCTTGGGACGAAGCGGGTCTCGCCGCGCGGCGGCACGCCGCTGAACTGCATCTCGTGGCGTGTGCGGCCGATGCCGATGCCCGGCGGAGGACCGAGGCTGCGCGGCGGCGGCACGTAGTAGCGCTGACGCATCGCGGTCCACGCGGGATTGGGCCGCGCGAAGCCCGGCGCTTGCGCGCGCGCCTGCGGCCCGATGGGACGCGGTGTGAATTGACGTTGCGTGAGAGCGCCCGGCGCGTTGGGGCGGCCGGGTTGCGGTCCGGCGTTCGGACGGCCGGGCTGGTTCGGCGCGATATTCGCGGTCCGAGCGCCGCCGGCTTGCGGCAACGCGTTCGGACGCGGCAGCGCGGTCGCGCCCGGCGGTGTCGTCACGCGCCCCGCAGCATTCGGTGGCGGCAATGGCGTGCGGTTTGCGGTCGCTGGCCCTGGCGGCGGGAGCGGGCGGCCTGCGACCGGCGGGCGATTGCCTGGAGCGTTCGGAAGCGGCGCGGCATTCGCCGGGCGGATTTGCGGCTGCGCGCGCAAGCCGGGGACCACTCTTGGCGGCTGCGCCACGCGCGGCACCTGACGCGCGATCGGCGGTTTGGCGACTTGGGGCTTGGTGGCGCGGCGCTTGTCCGCCGGTGCCGCTGTGGCGGCGGCAACGCTCAACGCGACGAAAACCGCCGCAAGGGAAAGAAGCCGACCCGACATTCGACCTGGACGCATCCGATGGTCCGACAGCAGAAGGGTACTTCAGGGTAGCAAGCCGGAAACCCGATACAAGTCGGTCATAACTGCGTTCAAATCATGGAACGCGAGAAAAGCTTTGAAGCGGAACGGCTTGCGGCGGGCCGGAAGGGCATCCCGCAACCTTTTGATCTATGCCAAGCTTCCTCCCAAGAAAGAAAACAAATCGATGGGGAGCTGAAATGCCGACGATCGGTTTCGGAGCGCGTTTCGCTGCGGCCTGCGTTCTCGCGCTGGCCTCTGCGCCGTCCTTTGCTGACGACTACCCGAACAAACCGATCACGCTGATCATTCCCTATCCGGCCGGCGGCGGTGTGGATACGGTCGGCCGCGTCATCGCCGGCAAGCTTACGAGCGCGCTCGGCCAGCAGGTCGTGGTCGAGAACCGGCCCGGCGCAGGGTCGGTGATCGGCACGCGCGCCGCGGCGAAGTCCGCGCCCGACGGCTACACGCTGCTGATGATGACGACGGGCCTCAGCCTCGTGCCTGATCCGGGCTACGACGCGATCAAGGACTTCGCGCCCATCGGCACCATCGCCTCGATCCCCATCGTGGTGATGGCCGGCGCCAACGTGCCGGTGAAGACGCTCAAGGACGTCATCGATCTTGCGAAGAAGGAGCCGGGCAAGGTGACGGTCGGCAGCCCGCCGCCGCCGACGCTCAACTACTTCGGCGCCGAGCAGTTCAAGGCGATGGCCGGCATCGATATCTCGGTCGTCACCTATCGGGGCACCGGGCCGCTCACCAACGATCTCGTCGGCGGTCACGTCATGCTTGCCTTCAACACCGTGCCGCCCGCGATCGGCAACATCCAGGCCGGGAAGATCCGCGCCATCGCGGTCTGTGCACCCGCGCGCATCGCCGCGCTGCCCGATGTGCCGACTGCGGCCGAAGCGGGAGTACCCGGCCTCGATGTGGTTCTTTATTACGGCATCGTCGCGCCCGCCGGCACGCCGCGTCCGATCGTCGAGCGGCTCAACAAGGAGCTGCGCGCGATCGTGACGGCAGATGACGTCAAGAGCCGGCTGATCTCGGATGGCGGCGGCCCACTCGCGGGCTCGCCGGAGGATCACGCGGCCAACATCGCCCGCGAGGAGGGCAAGTGGACCGCGATCATCAAGCGGCTCAACCTCAAGATGGCAGAGTAGGGAGCCGCGCCGCTTACTTCTTCAGACGATAGCTGTCGGTGCCCTGCCAGCCGTTCTTCGACACGTCGAAGATCACGCCGTCCGGGTCCTTGAATTTGCGCTCGAAGTTGCCGTGGCGCTCGTCGCCGAGATCGAAGAAGAACTTGCCGCCGGCCTCCTCGATCTTCTTCTGCGTTTCGGCCAGGTCATCAACCTGGATGCCGAAATGGTGCGCGCCGACGAAGGTCTGGCCTTCCTTGATGTCGGAGGCCTTGCTGCCTTCCTTGCCGGTGAAATTGAGCAGCGCGAGGTTGATTGTGCCGTCGCTCATATAGACGGCCGACCCGATCTCCAGATCCTCGCGGCCGATGCGCTCGAACTCGAACACCTTGTTGTAGAACTCCGCCGCCTTGTCGAGATCCTTCACGCAGACGGCGATGTGGCGCAGACGGGCCATGAAAACCTCCTGACCGATGACCGTTGCAACCATCATATCGGACCCCCGGCGGCCGGGGCTAGTCAGGTTCGTCCCATGCCATAACATGGCGAAATGAAACGGCATGCGGAAATCGTGGGTGCGGGCTTTGCCGGGTTGACGGCGGCTTGTGCCTTGGCACAGCGGGGCTGGAGCGTGCGGGTGCACGAGCGGGCTGACCGGCTCCGCACCACGGGCGCGGGCATCTACATCTACGAGAATGGCCTGCGCGTCCTGGAGGCGGTGGGCGCCTATGACGACGCCATACGCGGCGCGCCGCACGCGCACACCCGCGAGGTGCGTGACGACCAGAACAATGTGATCTCGGTGCACCGTTGGGGCGGCAGCCGTGTGTTCTCGATCGTGCGGCAGACGGTCGTCAATGCGCTCGGAGCGGCGGCCCAACGCGCCGGAGCGGAGATCGTGTTCAATTCGACCGCCACCGGCGCAACACCGGATGGTGAGGTGGTGTTCGCGGACGGCTCGCGCGCAAAGGCCGATCTCGTCGTTGCCGCCGACGGCAGCAATTCGAAGCTGCGCGACTCGCTCGGCCTGCTCGCGAAGCGCAGATATCTGGTCGACGGCTGCACGCGTCTGCTCATCGAGAAGACACCGGAGGAGCGCGGCACGAATGGCGCGACCACGGTGGAATACTGGTCCGGCAGCCGCCGCGTGCTCTACACGCCGTGCAGCGAGACCGAGGTCTACATCGCGCTGACCATGCTCGACAGCGACGAGGAGGCGAAGGCCGTTCCGGTACGCAAGGACGCATGGAAGCGCTGGTTCCCCCATGTCGCGCCGCTGATCGACCGCATCGGCGACGACGGCCGCTACGACCGTTTCGACTTTCTGAAGCTGAAGCGCTGGTCGTCCGGCAAGGTCGCCGTGATCGGCGATGCCGCGCACGCGCTGCCGCCGAACATCGGGCAGGGCGGCGGTTGCGCGATGATGAACGCGCTGGCGCTCGCTGTTTATCTCGATCGCGAGCGCGACGTGCCGAAGGCGCTCGAGACGTGGGAGCAAGTCGAGCGCCCGCTCACCGAGCACACGCAGCGGATTTCCTACTGGTTCGGTCTCCCGACGACGTGGCCGCCACGTATCCGTGCGTTCACGCTGGGTGTGGCGGGCAAGTCGAAATGGCTGGTGAAGCAGCGCACGCGGACGGCGCTGCATCGGCCTACTGGCACCTAGCTTCGCTGCCAGCGTTACACACCACTGTCATTCCGGGGCGGCGCGAAGCGCCGAACCCGGAATCCAGAAGCTTGCGCCGGAGTCTATGAGTGGCTTCCGGGCTCGCGCCTTCGGCGCGCCCCGGAATGACAACACCGTCAAAACGGCTGCGTCAGCCCATCCAGCGGCGCGTCGCAGTTCACCAGATCGACACGCTTCCAGGCGATACGGATGCCGCCGTCCGCTTGAACCAGCCGGTGGAACGCCGTCCCCGCAAACAACCGCTGCGTCTCACGGCGATACTCGATCATGATGAACTTCGACCGCACGGTTGTCCCGGTCGCGTCCTGATCCTCGATCGACACGTTGTCGACGATCCGGCTGCACCGCGAGCGCGGCTCCTGCGAATACATCCGTGGGCTCGCGAGCCGCCGGATGCGCGTCTCCAGCAGCCGCCGGTCGTCGTACATCAGCGACACGGTGTCGTGCGGATTGTCCTGATCCGGCTCGCTCGGCACCCAGTACCAGGCGTCGGCGGAGAACAGGGCGAGCCACTCGTCGAACTTCGCTTCGTCGAGCAGCCGCATCTCGTGCATCAGGAATTGTTCGCAGCGATGCAGGTCGAGCGCCGCCCGGGCAGGGCCGGTGCGTCCGCGCAGTGAGGTCACACGGCGGGCGTTCGGGGCCGATCGTCCGGCTTTGGTCTTTCGCTTCTTCGCCATCGCGCTGATGCCGTTATGAGGCCGCGCGGGCGGATTCGGCCGGCGTCGGGTTCATGTAGCCGAGCCAGGCATCGAACATGTTGCGGATATAGACCTCGCTCGTCGAGTTGACGCCCTTGCGGCCGCCGTGCGCGTCCGGCACGTCGCTCGAATAGCCGCGGCCGATCTGCAGCCACTCGGTGCCTTCGCTCGAAATGCCGAGATCGATGCGGTTGTAGATTTCGAGATCGTCGGTCAGCACCAGCGAGCCGGTGCCGTTGACGATGTTGGCGAAGGCGATGGTGTTGCGGAACATCTGCTCCGGCGCGCCCTTGAGGCGGAAGTTGTAGGTGTGCACCACGGTCCGGTTGACCGAGATCGGGTGCACCACGCGGAGCTGCTGGAACTGGCTCATCAGCGACACGTTCGGATAGATGTTCGAATTCCAGCGCCGCACCTCGAGGATGCGCTTCACCTCGGCCTTGCCCTTCTTTTTCTCCAGCGTGGCGATGTATTCGCGGAACGTCGGGTCCTTCAGCGCGGCAACGAGCTTGGAGTCGTCGTGATAGTCGCCGAGGTAGCTGTGGCCGTTCGGATACGTCCAGATGCCGACCTGCGACTCCCAGAACGAGTAGGGCGCTCCGTTCTGGCGCATCTGGCGGATCGCGATCTCGCCGGTGCCGTCCGAGTAAACCTCGTCGGATTGTTTCTGCGCCGCCTCGATCGAGGAGCGATGCACGAACAGCGGATGCGCCGCGTCGCACAGGTTCTCGAAATAGATTTTCCAGTTGGCGTCGTAGGCGTGCTTGAACACGCCGCCCGCGGCTTCGAGCTCGCCGTCCGGCGCGCGGTCCACCATGTCGTCGAGCGACGTCAGCATGTGGCCGAGCGACTCTTCGAGGCTCGGACCGTCTTCCGCTTCGCTCGCGAACACGAAGCCACGATGGCTCTTTACGCGCGGCACCTTCCGCATCGAGGTCTTCGGATTGCTCGGATCGAAGTCGCGCGGATAGCCGTGGTTGAGCGGCACGGCCTTCAGCTTGCCGTCGAGATGATACGTCCAGCCGTGGTAGCAGCAGGTGAACTCGGGCGCGTTGCCCTTCTCGGTCGCGACCACCATCGCGCCGCGGTGGGCGCACTGGTTATGGACGACGTTGATCGTGCCGTCCTTGTCGCGAACCATCACCACGGGCTTCCGCCCGATCTGCGTCGCGAAATAGTCGCCGGGATTTTTCACCTGGCTCTCGTGGCCGATGTAGATCCAGGCAGTGCCGAAGATGCGCGCCATCTCCAGTTCGAAGATGGCGGGATCGGAGTAGAGCCGCCGGTGCACACGGCCGGGCTGGATGTACTGCGAGAAATCCTGGGTCATGCGGGGAGGGTACCGCAGGGCCCAAATCCGTCAACCGGAGAGAAAACGGGGTAGCCCAACGCTCAGCCGAGTTCTTGCGCCCGCCTGAGACTCGCAATCATCGAGACCTTGAGCATGTAGTCATGGGTCTTCGCGGGATCGGCCTTGATCTTCTGAAGGCTCTCGCGGAACTCTGGTCCCTGCGACTCCAGGTTCTTTTTGTTCTGGATGGTCTGGGTCTGGATCGTCTCGAGCGTCACCAGCCGCCGCTGGCGGTCGTAGCGGTCGAGTTCCGTGTCTGGCGCACCGCCCTTCCAGACGTCGACGAGGCGGTCGGTCAGATTGATGGCGTCGTGGATGCCGCCGTTCATGCCCATGCCGCCGAGCGGATTGTTGATGTGCGCGGCGTCGCCCGCGAGGAACGCGCGGCCTTGCCGGAACGTCTTCGCCACGCGCTGATGCACCTTGTAGAGCGTCGTGTGCGAGATTTCGTAATTCGAAATCCCTGGCACCACGCCCTTCATCAATTCTTGCGCGAACTCCCGCGTCTGGATCTGCTCATCGGTCTCCGTCTCCCGGATCAGAAACATGACGCGCCACAGACCCGGGATTTGCAGCAGGAAGTACCAGCGCTCCGGATCGGCGACGTAGTTCACCGCGGTGAGACCGGGGATCACGCTGTGGAAGTCGAACGGCGTCGACACGACCAGCAGCCGGTCCGGCCAGGTGAAGCCCTCGAATTCGATGTTGAGCGCGCGGCGCACGCTGCTGCTCGCGCCGTCCGCGCCGATCAGCCAGCGGCCCGAGATGGTCTCGCCCGAGCCGTCGAGCGTCACATCGATCTGCGACGCGGTCTGCGAGACGCCTTGCAGCCGGCTGTTGAACCGGATGTCGAAATCCGGATTGCCGCGCAATTGCTCGAGCAGAATGCGGGTCAGCTTCGACTGCTCGCTCTGCACGCGGAATGGGTGCGCGGTCACGTCAGCGATGGTTTCGAAGTCGAACTGCGCCAGCAAACCGTGCGCCTTGGTCCGATACTGGAAGGCCGGTGCTTTCAGGCCTTGCGCGATCAGCGGCTTCGCCGCGCCGAGCTTGTCCAGCATGTCGAGGGTGGGCGGGTGGAACGTCGAGGCGCGCGACTCGACGCTCAGGTCTTGGCCCGCTTCCAGAACCGTGACGGGCACGCCCGCCCGGACAAGATTGGCTGCTGCAACGAGGCCGACCGGTCCGGCCCCCGCGATCAGGACTCGATCGTTTTCACTCAAACCTGAAACTCACTCGATGCGTTCAATGCCGGCCTTGGTGATGATGTCACGATACTTCTTGATCTCGTCGCTTTGAAACTTTTTCGAGGCATCGAGCGGCATATAAAGCACTTCGGCGCCCGCCTTCTCGAAGGCCGCCTTCGTCGCCGGGTCGGTCAGCGCGGCGTTCACTTCCTTGTTCAACCGCTCGAGGATCGGCCGGGGGGTGCCCCCGGGAGCCAGGAGTGCAAACCAGCCGTTGACCTTGTACTCCGGGACGCCCGCCTCGGTTGTGGTCGGCGTGTCGGGCAGCGCTGGGATGCGCTTGTCGCCGGCGACCGCGAGCGGGATCGCGCCCTGGGTTTGCAGCGGCCCGGCGACGTTCGGGTACCACTGGAAGCCGAGCGGCACCACGCCTGCGATCAGGTCGGGGCCGTATTGCGCGATGTTGCGGTAGGGGACGTGCGTCATCTTTACGCCGGTCACCTGGCTGAAATATTCGCCGGAGAGATGCTGCGAGGAGCCGATGCCGACCGAGCCGTAGTTCAGGCCTGGATGAGTCTTGGCGTACCCGACCAGCTCTTTCAGATTCTTGACCGGCAGGGTCTTGCTGACCGCGACCACGATGGTGAAGCCCGCGAAGGGCGAGATCATCTCGAGGTCTTTCTCCGGGTCGTAGCCGAGGTTGCGGTAGAGCGCGAGATTCGCCGCCACCGGGCCCGAGCCGCCGCCGATGATCGTGTAGCCGTCGGGCGCGGAGCGCGCGCCTTGCAGCGTGCCGGAGTTGCCGCCCGCGCCGGGGCGGTTTTCGACCACGATCGGCTGGCCCATGTTCTTCGACATGCGGTCGAACATGATGCGGCTGACCACGTCGCTGGCGCTGCCGCCAGCGAACGGGATGATCGCGGTGATGGGCCGGTTCGGATAGTCCGCCTGCGCGTTGGCCGGGGAGCCGCCGATCAGGGCTGCGGTCGCAACAGCCGCGCCGATCAGGATTGTCTTCGTCAGTCTCGATGCCATCGCATCCTCCCCGGAAGTCTTCTTACTGCGGCTGCATACCCGCTTTCTGGATAGTGCCGATCCACTTGGCATTATCCTCTTTGATGATTTTAGCAAGCTCTTCCGGCGTGGTGACCGCCGGCTCCGCGCCCTGGTCGCGGAAACGAGCCTGGACGATGGGGTCTTTCGACGCAGCGACCATTTCCGCGTTGATCTTGTCGATCACCTCGCGCGGCGTGCCGGCCGGGGCCAGCATCGAGAAGATGCCGGAGGCGAGATAGTCGGGCAGGCCGGCTTCAGCGGTGGTGGGCGTGTTGGGCAGCGCCGCAAGCCGCGTCTTCGCCGCGACCGCGAGCGCTTTGGCGCCGTTTGCGTTCAGAGCGGCGACCACGTTCGGATACCAGGAGAAGCCGAGCGGCACCGAGCCCGCGATCAGGTCCGGCGTGTAGTTCGCGATGTTGCGGTAGGCGACGTGGGTGAGCTTCACGCCGGTGAGCTGCTCGAAATACACGCCCGCGAGATGCTGCGACGATCCGACCCCGACCGAGCCGTAGTTCAATTCGCCCGGCTTCTGCTTGGCATAGTCGATCAGCTCTTTCACCGAATTCACCGGCAGCTTGGTGCTGGCGATGATGAGGTTGGGGAAGACCGCGATCTGCGAGATCGGGAGAAGCTCCGTCTCCGGATTGTAGTTGAAGTCCTTCACCAGCGCGCGATTGACGCCGAGCGAGCCGCCGCCGGTCGCGACCAGCGTGTAGCCGTCCGGAGTCGCCTTCGTCGCGGCCTGCGCGCCGATGTTGCCGCCCGCGCCGGGGCGGTTCTCGACGACGATCGCCTGGCCCATCGACTTCGACATGCGGTCGAGCATGATGCGAGTGACGACGTCGCTCGCGCTGCCGCCGGCGAACGGGATGATCACGGTGATCGGACGGTTGGGGTAGCCCTGCGCCTGCGCGAGCGTGCTCCCGAGCATTGCTGCGATCGCGACCGTTGCGCCGGCCAGAAGCCGCTGTGCGCCTGCCTTCATCGTCGTTTCCTTCCAATTCGTGTTTTGTCGTTGAATCGCGCGCACCATGCGGTGCTCCGGCAGCCCGCGAAAGCCGCCGATTGCCGCACGCGGAATCATATCAGCTTGGCGTTTTACGCTCTGGCTCGTACTCGCCCGCGACCAGAAGGCGCCGCAGGAGCTTGCCCACGGGCGATTTCGGGATCGCCTCGACGAACACATAACGCCGCGGCCGCTTGTAATTCGCGAGGCCGGAGCTTTTGCAGAACAGGTCGAGGTCGTTTTCGCCGATCTTTGCGCGCCGCTTGATGAAGGCGGTGACGACCTTGCCCCAGCGCTCGTCGGGCAGGCCGACCACGGCCACCTCGGACACCGCTTCGTGTAAAGAGAGACAGCTTTCGATCTCGACCGGCGAGACGTTTTCGCCGCCGGTGATGATCATATCGTCGACGCGGCCGGTCACGAACAGGTCGCCGTCCGCGTCGAAATAGCCGGTGTCGCCGGTGAAATACCAGCCGTCGCGCAGCGCCTTCGCGTCTGCCTCCGGGCGCCGCCAGTAGCCCTCGAAAGATTCGTCGCCCGCGAGCAGCGCCGCGATCTCGCCTTCCTCGTTCACCTTTGCCGCTTCACCGGGCGATGTCGCGCCGAGCTTCACCACGCGCACCATCTGGTTGATGCCGGCGCGCCCCGCCGAGCCGGGCTTCGCGGGTGCGTTCTGGTCGATGGTGAAGGTGTAGATTTCCGACGAGCCGTAGTGATTGACGAACAGCTCCGGCTTGAACGCTGCTTGCAGTTCCTTCAGCAGGCCGTCGGTCATCGACGCGCCGGCAAAGCCGAGCTTGCGCACGCTCGAGACGTCGGTCTTCCTGAACGATTCGTGATGCACCACGTCGTGATAGAGCGTCGGCACCAGATAGAGATTGGTGATCCTTTCTTTCTCGATCAGTTCGAGCGCCTTCTTCACGTCGAAGCGCGGCAGGCAGACGAACGCGCCGCCGATCAGCGACATGGCGAGCAGCGAGCGCACGCCCATGGTGTGATAGAGAGGCATCACGCCGAGCGTGCGTTCGCCGTTGCGGTAGAGGTTCTGTGCCACTTGGGCGAGGGCGGCGGCGCGCTCCGCGCGCTGGCGGCGCGGCACGCCTTTCGGCTTCGCTGTGGTGCCGGACGTATAGAGCATCACCGACCAGGCGTCGGCTTTGACGCGCGGGGTCGCGTCCTCGGCCTCGATCGACACCAGCGGCTCGAACGGCAGATCGTCCGGCACGCCGATGGCGATGCGCGGATGCTTCTGCGCTTCCTTCGAGGCCGCGACGGCCTTGGCCGAGACTTCCTCATAGACCAGCGCCTTGGCGTCGGCGTTGTCGAGGCAATAGTCCAACTCGTCCGAGGTCGAGCGCCAGTTCAGCGGTGTGATGATGATGCCGGCGAACTGGCAGGCCCAGTGGATCGTCGCTGCTTGCCAGTTGTTTTGCAGCAAAGTGACCAGATGGTCGCCGGGCTCCAATTCCAGCTCGTCGAACGCCTCGACCAGCGACGAAATGCGGCGATACCACTCGCGGTAGGTGAAACGGACGTTGCCGTCGACGATCGCCAGTGCGTTCGGGTCGCGTTCAACGCTGGCGAGAAAGCTGGTTCCCAGATCAAGCATAGGCCTTTGCGGCTTCCTTGGTGTTCCTTCCGGGCGGAGAATGCTACATCTCTGCTCCATGACCAAGCACGAGATGCCGAACAAACCGCCACACGGTGCGAACGCGCCGCAACCCGTCCGCACGCTGCGCGAATGGCTCGATCATCTGGCCGCGCATCAGCGCCTCGCCGTGATCAAGCCGAACACCGACCTGAAATTCGAGGTCGCGGCCTACGCGAAACGCCTCGACGGCAAGCGCGCGACGCTGTTTCCCAAGCCCTCAGGCCACGCCATTCCGGTGGTGTCGGGGCTCATTTCGGATCGCGGCTGGATGGCGGACGCGATGGGCGTCGAACCGGCGGAAGTTTTGCCGCGGTTTCTGGAAGCGTCGCTCAATCCGATCCCGTCGCAGGAGGTGAAGTCGGCGCCCGCGCAGGAGGTCGTCCACCGCGACAAGATCGACCTCGCGAAAATCCTGCCGCTGCCGACCCACAACGAGCACGATTACGGTCCCTACATCTCCGCGGGCCTGATGATTGTTCGCAATCCGAAAACCGGAAAGCAGAACGTCTCGATCCACCGCTGCCAGCTTGCGGGCCCCAATCGTCTGGGCGTGCTTCTGCTGCCGCGCCACACCCACATGTTCTTCGAGCTGGCCGAGAAGGAAAATCAGCCGCTCGATGCCGCAATCGTGGTCGGCGTCGATCCGCTGACGCTTCTGTGCTCGCAGGCCATCGCGCCGATGGACTTCGACGAGCTTGAGATCGCGGGCGCGCTGCAAGGCCGGCCGCTGCCGGTGGTGAAGTGCGTCAACAGCGAGATCCGCGTTCCGGCCGAAGCCGAGATCGTGATCGAAGGAAAGATCCTGCCGAAGATCCGCGAGCCGGAAGGCCCGTTCGGCGAATTCCCGCAATACTACGGCCCGCGCGCCAACAGCCATGTGATGGAGATCAACGCGGTTACACACCGCAAGGATGCGATCTTCCACACCATCGTCGGCGGCGGCCTTGAGCACCAATTGCTCGGCGCGATTCCGAAAGAGGCGACGCTGATCGCGAATTTGCGCCGCAACTTCCCGAACGTCGTCGACGTCCATCTCGCGCCGGGCGGCGTGATGCGCTTCCATCTCTATGTGAAGCTCAGGAAGCGCCAGGAGGGCGAGGCGAAGAACGTCATCATGGGCGCCTTCGCGGCCTCGTTCGATCTCAAGCACGTCATCGTCGTGGACGAGGACGTGGACATTCACAATCCGACCGAGGTGGAGTGGGCGGTTGCAACGCGCTTCCAGGCCGACCGCGATCTGCTGATCGTGCCGAACAGCCAGAACTCCAAGCTCGATCCGTCCGCGGTGAAGGGCGTCGGGGCCAAGATGGGGATTGATGCCACGAAGCCGCTCGCGGCCGACGAGATGGTGTTCAAGCGCATCCACGTGCCGGGCGAGGAGGCGATCGACGTCGCCGAGGTGATCAAGCGCGACACCAAGACCGACTGGAAGGGCGCGCTTAAATAATACCCGCCCGCGATCGTCAGCCTAATTTCTAGGCATTGAATACCGAATTGTATGCAAGCGCCGCACCCTGTCGGGGCGTGGCGTTTGTGCGCCGCAAAGGGAATTAGGAGAAGCCGGCCAGAGGGTTACGCGAGAACCGTGATACTCCGCTGAATCTGGCACGCGCCTTGAAGAAGTGTCTCCCGAGAGCCGGAAAGGCATTCGGGGGAGCTTCAAATGAAACGTCGTGACTTCCTGAAATCCACCGCAGCGGTCGGCGCCGCCGTCACCGCGCCCGCGATCTTCTCACCGGCCAAGGCGCAGGCCCGCAACGAGACGCTGCTGATCGTCTCCGAGAGCGGCCCCAACAACATCGACATTCACGGCGTCGGCACCAACGTGCCGGGCTACGAGGTGTCGTGGAATTGCTACGACCGCCTGATCAGCCACGAGATGAAGACCGGCCCGAACGGCCAGCCCTATTACGACAAGGAAAAGTTCAAGCCCGAGCTCGCCGACGACATGAACGTCGGCGACATGTCGGTCACCTTCAAGCTGAAGAAGAGCGCGACCTTCCAGGACGGCACGCCGGTCAAGGCGCAGGACGTGAAGTGGTCGCTCGACCGCGCCGTCACCGTCGGCGGCTTTCCGACCTTCCAGATGCGCGCGGGCTCGCTGACCAAGCCCGAGCAGTTCGTTGTCGTCGACGAC
This sequence comes from Pseudomonadota bacterium, assembly GCA_040756555.1. GTDB lineage: Bacteria > Pseudomonadota > Alphaproteobacteria > Rhizobiales > Xanthobacteraceae > Z2-YC6860. Next base: position 110,193 of record JBFLYS010000015.1, read on the forward strand.
AACACCGTGCGCGTCGACTTCATGAAGAAGGATCGCCTGACGATCCCCGATCTCGCGGTGGTCGTGCCCGCGATCTACAACTCCGAGCTCGTCAAGAAGCACGCCACGGAGAAAGACCCGTGGGGCATGGAGTACACCAAGCTCAACACCGCGGGCTCCGGCGCCTATCGCGTCGTCAACTGGACCGCGGGCACCGAAGTGGTGATGGAGCGCAACGACAACTGGAAGGGCGGTCCGCTTCCCAAGATCAAGCGCGTGATCTGGCGCATGGTGCCGTCCGCCGGCAACCGCCGTGCGCTGCTGGAGCGCGGCGACGCCGACATCTCCTACGAATTGCCGAACAAGGACTTCGTCGAGCTGAAGGACGCCGGCAAACTCAACATCATCTCGACGCCGTTTTCCAACGGCTGCCAGTACATCGGCATGAACGTCACCAAGCCGCCGTTCGACAACATCAAGGTGCGGCAGGCGGTGGCCTATGCGCTGCCGTATCAGAAGATCATGGACGCCGTGCTGTTCGGCCTCGGCAAGCCGCTGTTCGGCGGCCCCGAGAAGACCGCGGAGGCCGCATGGCCGGTCGCGCACAAGTACAACACCGACATCGCCAAGGCGAAGGCGCTGATGGCGGAGGCGGGCTATCCGAACGGCTTCGAGACGACGCTCTCGTTCGACCTCGGTTTTGCGACGGTCAACGAGCCGCTCTGCGTGCTGGTGCAGGAAAGCCTCGGCCAGATCGGCATCAAGGTGACGATCAACAAAATCCCCGGGGCGAACTTCCGCACCGAGCTGAACAAGAAGGTGCTGCCGCTCTACACCAACGTGTTCTCGGGCTGGCTCGACTACCCCGAGTACTTCTTCATCTGGTGCTATCACGGCAACAATTCGATCTTCAACACGATGAGCTACCAGTCGAAGGACATGGACACGCTCATCGATGGCGCGGTCAACGCGGCCGCCGTCGGTGACAAGGCGGCGTGGGAGAAGGACGTCAAAGGCTTCGTCGATCTCGCCTTCACCGACATCCCGCGCATCCCGCTGTTCCAGCCGTATTCGAACGTCGCGATGCAGAAGAACGTGACGGGGTACCAGTACTGGTTCCACCGCCGTCTCGACTACCGCTCGTTCTCGAAGGGCTGACGCGCATGACCCTGAAAAGTGGGAACCGGTTTTCGGACCAGGTCATGCGCAAAGAGTAAGCGAGCTTGCCGTGCCCGGACTGCGGGGTGCATCACCCGGCAGCACCTCAAGGTCCGGGCACGGTGACCCAACTGACGCGACGCAGAGGGGAGGGATGCTGTGATCGGAATGGTGTTGAAGCGGCTGCTCGTCGCGATCCCGAGTCTGATCGGCGTGGTGATCGTCACCTTCCTGCTCACCCGCGCATTGCCCGGCGATCCGGCGGCTTATTTCGCCGGCCCCGCTGCGACGAAGGAAGCCATCGAACAGATCCGGGTGAAGCTCGGCCTCGACAAGCCGCTGATCGTGCAGTTCGGCAACTACGTCAGCGATCTTGCGAAGGGCGATCTCGGCAATTCGCTCACCACTGGCCAGCCGGTCGGCAAGGAGATCAAGAGCCGCCTTCCGGCCTCCGCCGAACTCACGCTGCTGGGCCTGATCGTCTCCATGATGATCGCGGTGCCGCTCGGCATCGCAGCGGCGACAAAGCCCGGCTCTCTGATCGACCACGCCTGCCGTGTGCTCTCGACCGCGGGCGTCTCATTGCCGGTGTTCTTCACCGGCCTGATCCTCGTCTACGTCTTCTACTATCTGCTCGGCTGGGCGCCGGCGCCGCTCGGGCGCCTCGATGTGTTCACCAGTCCGCCGACGTCGATCACCGGCTTCTATCTGATTGACAGCCTGCTGACCTGGAACATGGAGACGTTCTGGTCGAGCCTGAAGCAGTTGCTGCTTCCGGCGCTCACGCTCGCGATCTTCTCGCTCGCGCCGATCGCGCGCATGACGCGTGCCTCGATGCTCGCCGTGCTCGCCTCGGACTTCGTGCGCACCGCGCAGGCGAGCGGGCTTTCGACTTACACGGTGATCGTCACCTACGCCTTCCGCAACGCGATGATCCCTGTCGTGACCACGCTCGGCATGGTGTTCTCGTTTCTGCTCGGCGCCAACGTGCTGGTCGAAAAGGTGTTCGCCTGGCCCGGCATCGGCTCCTTCGCGGTTGAGGCGCTGATCGCCTCCGACTTCGCGCCGCTTCAGGGCTTCGTGCTCACCATGGCGATCATGTACGTGGCGCTGAACCTGATCATCGACATTCTCTACGGCCTGATCGACCCGCGCGTGAGGCTCGAAGCATGACCGATATCACCGCACAGCAACGCCCCGCGAGCGGCATCGTCGCGCTCCTTAGGCATGGCCGTTACGTCATCGGCGAGAACAAGGTCACGGGCTTCGCCTTCGGCCTGTTTCTCATCATCGTCATCGCCGCCGTGCTCGGACCGTACATCGTCCCGTACGACCCGCTTGCCTCGAACACGACGGTTGCGCTCAAGCCACCATCCGCCGCGCACTGGTTCGGCACCGACCAGCTCGGCCGCGACGTGTTCAGCCGCGTGGTTGTCGCAACCCGCCTCGACTTCTTCATCGCCATCGCGTCGGTCGCTCTCGTGTTCCTGATGGGCGGGCTCGCGGGCGTCGCCGCCGGCTTCTTCGGTGGTTGGACCGACCGTATCGTCGGCCGCATCGCCGACACCATCATGGCGTTCCCACTGTTCGTGCTCGCCATGGGCATCGTGGCCGCGCTCGGCAACACCGTACAGAACATCATCCTCGCCACCGCGATCGTGAACTTCCCGCTCTACGCTCGCGTCGCACGCGCCGAAGCCAACGTCCGCCGCGAGGCCGGCTTCGTGCAGGCGGCGCGGCTCTCCGGCAATGGCGAGTTCCGCATTCTCCTCGCGCACATCCTTCCCAACATCATGCCGATCATGATCGTGCAGATGTCGCTGACCATGGGCTACGCGATCCTCAACGCCGCGGGCCTCTCGTTCATCGGCTTGGGCGTGCGTCCGCCGACGGCGGAGTGGGGCATCATGGTTGCCGAGGGCGCGGCCTTCATGGTGTCCGGCGAATGGTGGATCGCGTTCTTCCCCGGTCTCGCGCTGATGATCGCGGTGTTCTGCTTCAACCTGCTCGGCGACGGTCTGCGCGACATCGTCGACCCGCAACGGCGGACGTGAGGCCACTATGACAGCGATCCCGCTGCTCGACGTTCGCGATCTTACAGTTGAGTTCCAGACCCGTCGCGGCATCGTTAAGGCTGTGCAGCACGTCAATCTGACCATCGCCAAGGGCGAGACGGTGGGCATCGTCGGGGAGTCCGGCTCGGGCAAGTCGGTGACGTCCTACGCCGTCATGCGCATCCTCGATCGGGCCGGGCGCATCGCCGAGGGCGACATCAGCTTCACCAACATCGACGTCAAGAACGCGACCGAAGACGAGATGCGCAGCCTCCGCGGCCGCGAGGTCTCGATGATCTTCCAGAACCCGCGCGCGGCGCTCAATCCGATCCGCAAGGTCGGCAGGCAGATCGAGGACGTGCTGCTCGAGCATGTGAAGGCCGCGCCCAGCGAAGTGACCGAGAAGGCCATCGAGATTCTTGATCAGGTGAAAATCGCCCGCCCGCGCGAGCGCTATCACGCCTATCCGTTCGAACTCTCCGGCGGCATGTGCCAGCGCGTCGTCATCGCGCTCGCGCTCGCGTGCCGTCCGCAGTTGCTCATCGCCGACGAGCCGACCACCGGCCTCGACGTGACGACCCAGAAGACCGTGATGGAGCTGATCGTCGAACTGACCCGCCAGCGCGGCATGTCGACGATCCTGATCACCCACGATCTTGGCCTCGCCGCGATGTATTGCGACAAGATCGTGGTGATGGAGAAGGGCCACGTGGTGGAGACCGCAAACTCGCAGGCCATCTTCACCGCCCCTGAGCACGCCTACACCCGCAAGCTGATGCGCGCGACGCCCAAGCCCGGAGCGAGCCTCCGCGATCTTCTGCCGGAGGGGGAGACACTGCCGGCGCAGGCGAAGGCTCCGGAACCCATCGCCAAGATCACGCCGCGCGGCGAACTGACGCCGCTGCTGATGGTGGACAAGCTCATCAAGGAATATCCGCGCAAGGGCACCGAAGGCGCCGCCGGCCTCTTCACGAAGCTGATGCGCAGCGGTCCCGCTCCGGAGCCCGACATTTTCCGCGCCGTCGACGGCATCAGCTTTCACATCGATCGCGGCGAGAGCGTCGGACTCGTCGGCGAGTCCGGCTGCGGCAAGTCCACCACCTCGACGATGGTGATGCGCCTGATCGACAAGACCGACGGCACCATCCTGTTCGACGGGCAGGACATCGGCGCGATCCCAGCGAAGGAGTTCGCGCGGCTACCGCTCCGCAAGCGCATCCAGATGGTGTTCCAGGACCCGACCGACAGCCTGAACCCGCGCTTCACTGCGGCGCGCGCCATCGCCGACCCGATCCTGCAACTCGGCGACATCAAGGGCTCTGCCGCGATCCGCGCCCGCTGCGAGGAACTGGCAAAGCAAGTGGGGCTGCCGGTCGAGTTGCTCGATCGCTTCCCGCACCAGCTTTCCGGCGGCCAGAAGGCGCGCGTCGGCATCGCCCGCGCCATCGCGCTGAAGCCCGATCTCGTCATCCTCGACGAGCCGACCGCGGCGCTCGACGTCTCGGTGCAGGCGGTGGTGCTCAATCTCCTTCAGGAGCTGAAGGAGTCGATGGGCATGAGCTATCTGTTCGTGTCGCACGATCTTAATGTGGTGCGGCTCCTATGCGACCGCGTCATCGTCATGAAGTCCGGCTCGATCGTGGAGCAGGGGCCGACCGATCGGGTGCTGTTCGCGCCCGAGGCGCAATACACCCGCGACCTGCTTGCGGCGATCCCGCATCCGGACTTTGATACGCGCATGGAGGCCAAGGCGGCGGTGCTATGACGAAGAAGCCCAAAAAGAAGACGGTAAAGGCCGCGCGCAAAGTTCTCGTCAAAGCGAAGCCGAAAGCCAAGGCGGCGAAAGTCGCGAAGCCGCATCCGCCCGATCCGTACATTCTCAGCGCCGCGAAGGCGCTAGAACTGAAGATCGATCCCACCTGGATGCCTTCAGTGCGGGCCAATCTCGACGTCACGCTGAAGATGGGCGCGCTGGTCGCGAGCTTCCCGCTCGCCGACGAGGCCGAGCCCGCGCCCGTGTTCGAGGCCTGACGATGGATTGGGCCAGCGCAACGGAGATTGCCGCGGCAGTCGCAGGTGGAGAGCGCGCGGTTTCGGTCGCGGAAGCCGCGTTCAAGCGGATCAAAAAGAACGACAAGGTTCTGAACGCCTTCACCGCGACGGTCGAGGACCGCGCGCTGGAGAAGGCGCAGGCGATCGACACCGTGCTCTCCCGGGGCGAAAAGCTCGGCCCGCTCGCGGGCGTGCCCTTCGCGGTGAAGAACCTTTTCGATGTAAAGGGCATTGCGACGGTCGCGGGCTCCAAGATCAATCGCCACTATCCGGCGGCGAAGCGCGACGCGACGCTGATCGAACGTCTTGAGGCTGCGGGAGCCGTGCTCGTCGGCGCGCTCAACATGGGCGAATACGCCTACGATTTTACGGGCGAGAACATCCACGACGGCCCGTCGCGCAATCCACATGACACCACGCGCATGAGCGGGGGCTCGTCGGGCGGCTCGGGCAGCGCGGTCGGCGGCGGTCTTGTGCCGCTCGCGCTCGGCTCCGACACCAATGGCTCGATCCGCGTTCCGTCGTCATTTTGCGGCATCTTCGGGCTGAAGCCGACCTATGGACGTCTATCACGCGCCCGCACGTTTCCGTTCGTCGCCAGCTTCGATCATCTCGGGCCTTTTGCCCGCTCGGTGAAAGACCTCGCGGTGTCCTACGACGCCATGCAGGGCTTCGATGCCGACGATCACGCCTGTATGGACCGTCCCGCCGAATCGACGCTATCGGCTCTCGAGAAGGGCACCGATGGTCTCCGCATCGCCCTCGCGGGCGGTTACTTCCGTAAGCAACTCCACGACGAGGCGAGGGAAGCCGTCGCGATCGTCGCCAAGGCGCTCAACGTTAGCCGCGAGGTCGAAATCCCCGAGGCCCAGCGCGCCCGCTCGGCGGCCTATGTCATCACGACCACCGAAGGCGCGGCGCTGCATCTCGATCGTTTGCGCAACAAGGCAAAAGACTTCGATCCTGCTGTGCGCGACCGCCTCATCGCGGGCGCGATGGTGCCTGCGTCGCTTGTCGTGCAGGCGCAGAAATTCCGCCGCTGGTATCGCGAGCAGGTGCTCGAAATCTTCAAGGACGTCGATGTCATCATCGCGCCCGCGACTCCTTGTGTCGCACCGAAGCTCGGGCAGGCGACGTTCAAGCTCGACGGCGTCGAGCTTCCCGTCCGCGCCAACATCGGCGTCCACACCCAGCCGATCTCGTTCATCGGCCTGCCGGTCGTGGCCGTGCCGGTGCCGCTCAAGCCCATGCCGATCGGTGTGCAGATCATCGCGGCCCCGTGGCGGGAGGACGTCGCGCTGCGGGTCGCTTACGCGCTAGAACAAGCAGGCGTCGCGGTTGCACCGCGGCCCAATCTGTAGGGAGTGAATGCTATGGACATCGACCTGCCGGAGGTCGTGGCTGAGGTGACGACGGCGTTCAACCGCTATGAGAAGGCGCTGACGACGAACGACGTCGCGGTGCTCGACGACACCTTCCGCACGGACCGCCGCACCATCCGCTATGGCGGCGCGGAAATCCTCTACGGTCACGAGGAGATCGCGGCGTTTCGCGCCGCGCGCAACCCGAAAGGGCTGATGCGCTCGATCTCGAAAACCGTCATCACCACCTACGGCCGCGACTTCGCGGTGGCGTCCACGCTGTTCCACCGCGACTCGCAGCCGGGCACCGTCGGCCGCCAGATGCAGACCTGGGTGCGTTTTCCGGGCGAGGGCTGGAAGGTCGTCGCCGCGCATGTGAGCGTCATCGACGAATCCTCGGTGTGGAAGTCCGCATGAACATCGCGCTGCCCCACCAACGACGCACGCTCGCGGAGGATCTCCGGCTTCAGATCGCCGATGAGATCGTGCGTGGGCAATTGGGTCCCGGTGCGGCGCTCGACGAGATGGAGCTGGCCCGGCGCTTCCGTGTGTCACGCACGCCGGTGCGCGAGGCGATCCGCCAGTTGGCAGCGAGCGGTCTGATCGAGGTGAGGGCGCATCGCGGCGCTGTGGTGGCGAAGCCGGACGCCGAGCGGCTTGTCGGCATGTTCGAGGCGATGGCCGAGCTTGAAGGTCTTTGTGCGGGTCTTGCCGCCGAACGGATGACCGGCGCCGAGCGCCGTGTGCTGGAAGCCGCGCA
>JBFLYS010000016.1:0-15807 GCA_040756555.1 Pseudomonadota bacterium
GGCCCGGACGGCGCTCGTCGCGGCGTTCTTCACGCCGCTGTTCGCGGCGCTCGTTCGTAGCGGGTGGTTGAGCGGCCGGAGGCTGTTGCGGCTGTGCGGCGGGTGCCGGCGGTCGAGGCTGGGCAGCCGGTGGTTGCTGCGCGGCGGGAGGGGGAGGCGGCGGCGCGTGTTGTGCTGCGGGCGGTGCCGGCGGACGCGGCGGTTGTGCCGCGGGCGGTTGCGGTGCCGGCGGACGTGGTGGCTGAGCTTGCGGCGGCGGAGCGTGCGGCGCGGGCTGCGGGGCCGCAGCCGGGGGCGGCGCCGGTTGCGCCGCGGGAGGGGCAGGCGGGCGCGGTGCTTCGCGGCGCGGCGGAGCCTGCTGCGCGGGCGGCGCGGGTTTCTTTTCTTCGGCGGGTGGAGGAGCGGGCGGCGCGGCCGGAGCCTGCGCGATGACCATCGTTCCGTCCGGCTGCGCGGCTTGCGCTGCGGGCGGCGCGATCATCAATGCGGTGCTGGCGAGAAGGAGGGCGACGGTGGAGCTTCCGCGAGAGCGCGGAAGAGAAGAACGAGACGACATCGAGTCACAAATCTCCGTGGCGGATGTGCACCAGCCAACAAAGAATGTGTGTTCAATCCGGGGCGCGGAGATGACCGTTCCAAGTCGGCAGCGGAAAAATCCGCGACAGAAAATCCGTCAGGAAATTTCCAGCGGTCTTTTATTGCACTGCAATCTTCGTCACCAGCGCGCGGACTAGACCGTCTGCTTCCGCGATCACGCGCAGCGTCTTGGAGTCGAACTCGATTTGTTCCAGCCGCAACCCCGTCACCTGCGCCTCGGCCTGAACGCCGTCGGTCTGGCTCTGGAAGTCCTTGATTGCGGATTCGATCGCGCCGCGCGCGGTCGCCGCGAACGGCTTCAGATCGACCACCGCGTTCTCTTCGAGCGCCGACTGCACATAGGGGATCGCGGCCTTCGCCGCGGCGCCGAGCAGGCCGAACGCCGCCTCCGACTCCACGTCGAGCGAAATGTCGGTAAGCCGCATGATCTGCTTCTCGCGGTCGAGCACCGGCTTGCCCCACACGTGCACGGTGGCCTCCGCGCCGAAGCCGAACCAGCTCTTCTTCTCCTTGGCCTTCACGCGCAGCGAAACCAGCAGCCGGTCGCCGGACGCCGCGACGTTCGACTTCAGAACCGTCACTTCCGCGGGCGAATCCTTCTCGCCGAAGGTCTTGCCCTTGAGCTGCAACTCCATGATGCGGTTCAGCTCGGTGAACGGCATGTCGATCGGCACCGCGATCGACACCTTGCCCTGGTCGAGCTGTTGCACGATCTCGAGCCGCTGCGGGAACGGGCAGTTCGGCTTGGTCTCGCTCGGCACGATGCGCGTCTCGGCCTGCACGCCGACCGTCAGGATCACCCAGTTCGGATCGATACGTGGGGTCGCCGCCGACGCACGCACCGGCTTGAGCTCGAGCCACAGGTTCGGCGCATCCTTCGAGGCCTGGCCGAGCGGGATCGAGCGGCACATCTTCGCCCATTCGCGGCGCGCGATCTGCTCAAGCCGCGGATCGTTGCGAAGCTGGTTCGACAGGTTCGCGATCTGATCGCTCACGGTCTTGTCGAGCAGCGGCTTCATCTCGTTGCCGAGGTTGAGCTTCACGCCGGCGATGTTCACGCTGGTCTCGCCGATGCTCACGTTGCCTGTGAGGTTCGGCTCGATGCGCCAGTTCGGCAGCAGCACCGGCCGCGACGTCACCGTGACGGCGCCGCGGATGTCGGCGCGCTGATCGAGCGTGCGCCCGACAATATTGCCGACATTGCGTCCGAGCGCGTTGCCCAGGATTCCGGTGATCGCCCCGGCTGCATTGCCGGCGTTGCCCGCGAGATTGCCGGTGACGCGCAGCGAGCCGTTGAGCGGTGTCGAGATCGTCAGCGCCTGGTTCGCGCCTGAGACGCTCATTGGACCGCGCGCGATGGAGTAACCGATCTCGGCCTTGCCGAGGAGTTCGCTCAGGGGATTGTCCTTGTTGCCGGACAGGTTCCGCGGCGCCGTGCTGTCGAGCACGTCGCGGATCGCGGTGTTGGCGACGGCAACCGGCGCGGTGATCGAGGAGATTCGGCTGATCGGCGGCAGCGGCGGAAGCTCGGTCAGCGCGGGCCGCTTCTCCGACATCGGATTGCTCGGCCAGAGCGCGTCGAGCGCGAACAGCGTGCCGCCGAAGAACACGGCGACGACGAGCCCGCCGAGCAGGATCGTCTTGATCGAAATGCCTTTACTGGTGCTGGCCGCCCGATTCATCCCGCGCGAATTCTAGTTTAGGCCGCGCGGATGCGCCAGTGTTTGTGCCGCGGACGACGACAATCCGCCGCGGCGGCCAATATCCGCATTATAGCAGCGCCAATTGTGGCGACGGCGCGGCTGACGGGTCGTGCGCCGGTGCGGCAATGAACTCGACGCCGACCTGCGTTTCCGAGCGCCACTTCACCCGGCACCAGCGCCGCAGTTCTCTGTTGAACACGAGCTGGAATTCGTCGGGCAAGCACGTCGGATGGCGCACGGTCAGGCGCGCGCCGGTTTCCGACACGTCGGAGAGCGAGCACGCGGCCTGAATCTCGACATGCACGTCCAATGCAATGTCGCGCCGCTCCGTCTTGCGCCTGTCGTCGTCCATGAGGCGATGCTAGCGCCTGCAGGTTGTCCGCCGGTAAATGCGTCCGGTGAAACCCCCTTACATCGTGCCCGCGCATGGCCGCCATCCGGTTTCGTGGCGGCTGCGGCGATGTCAGACTCAATTAACTTTGATGTTCAACTCGCGCACCAGCTTGTCGTATTTGCCGAAGTCCTCCTGCACGAGCTTGCCGAACTGCTCCGCGGTGCCGCCGACCGGCTCCTGCGCCGAGTCTGCGAAGACCTTGCGTACGCCAGCGTCCTGCAACGCCTTGTTCATCTCCGCGTTGAGGCGCGCCGCGACCGCGGGCGGCGTGCCCGTGGGGACGAAAACGCCGAGCCACTGATCGAGCACGAGCCTGACGCCGGACTCTTCATACGTCGGCACGTCGGGCAGGGTCGGCGAGCGCGCCGCCGTGCTCTGGGCGAGCAGCTTCAGCGCGCCGGCCCTGTAGTGCGGGATGAGCGGCGTCGAGCCGAGCGAGGCCAGCGTGATGTGGCCCGCGAGCAGATCGTTGATCGCCTGGCCGCCGCCGCGATAGGGCACATGCTCCAGCTTGATCCCCGCAAGCTTCGCGAACCATTCCGCCGCCATGTGCTGCTGCGAGCCGACGCCGGAGGTGGCGTAGCTCAGTCCCGGCTTCTCTTTCACCAATGCGATCAACTCGGAGAGTTTGTTCACGCCAAGCTTCGGATGCGCGGCCAGCACCACCGGCTGCCGCGACAATTGAATCACCGGCGCGAAATCCTTCAGCGCGTCGAAGCTCACCTTGAACACATGCGGCGCGCTGGTGATCTGGTCCGGTGCGATCAACACCGTGTATCCGTCCGGTGCGCTTTTGCCTGCGTATTCGAAGCCGACCGTGCCGCTGCCGCCGGATTTGTTCTCGACCACCACCTGCTGGCCGAGCGCGCGCGACAGATGTTCGCCGATCACCCGCGCGCCGACGTCGGTCGAGCCGCCGGCCGGGTAGGGCACGATGAAGCGGATCGGTCGGTTCGGCCAGTCTTGTGCATGAGCGGAAAACGGCAGCGCAGCAAATGCAAAAAGCGCGACAAGAAAACGCGGCATGGTCATTGAAAAATGCTCCTGCCTTCGGCGTCCAGCTTGGACTATCGTATCGGTCCCGCTTTCGCCCGGCTAGCAGCCGCGTCCCACCCCAAGTCCGGTCCGATCATGCCCTATTCGCACTATCTCCCCGAGCACATGGGCTCCATCACGCTCTCGCCGGAGGGGCCGTTTGTCGCGGGCTCGTATCAGCAGCTCACGCTCGTCTATACGGCCGGCACGTTCGGCATCGACGACACCGGCATGCTGAAGATCTCCTGGCGCACCACGTCGGACATGGCGAAGCCGCAGTTCGACAAGCCGTCGGCGCCGAACTACACGACGGTGGAGGCGAGCAACGGCGCGAAGCTCGAGGTCGCGTACGACCGCACCAACATCCGGCCCTGGCAACACACCATCGTGATCCGGGTCGGCCGTGGCTATCTGCGTGAAGGCGACACGCTGACCATCCGTCTCGGTGATCGGCGCCAAGGCTCACCGGGGTATCGCCTGCAAACCAATGTCGAAGCGCGGGTGCAGTGGCGCAGCTCCGTCGATGCATTCGCAACTTACGAGTTCTGCGAGCTCGATCATCCGGCGTTCGATCTTGTCGCGGGGCCGGGCGAGACATGGAAGGCGATCGTTCCTTCGCTCGTGGTCGCGGGCGAGCCGTTCCGCCTTGCGCTCGTCGCCGAGGACATGTGGGGCAATCCGACCGGCGATGTGGAAGCCACGCTGACGCTCGCGCCGTCGCGTCCGTTGCGCGGATTGCCGGAAAGCGTTGCCATCAAGAAGGGTGGCGCGCCGCGCGTCATCGAAAACATCGTTGCGGAGGGCGAGGGTGACATCGAGCTTCGCGTGCTCGCGAACGGCAAGGAGGTTGCGCGCGCCAATCCGATGCGCGTCGTGAAGGACAAGCCCGCGCTGCGCTGCTACTGGGCCGACCTGCACGGCCAGAGCGGCGAGACCATCGGCATGGGGTCGGCGGAGGATTATTTCCGCTACGCGCGGGACTCGGCGTTCATCGACATGGTCGGCCATCAAGGCAACGACTTCCAGATCACCGACGCATTCTGGAAGGAGCTGAACCGTCTCACCGCCGAATTCGACAAGCCGGGCAAGTTCGTTTGCCTGCCCGGCTACGAATGGTCCGGCAACACCGGCATGGGCGGTGACCGAAACATCTTCTACCGCAAGGAAGGCCGGCCGATCCGCCGCTCCTCGCACATTCTCGTCGAAGGGCAGACCTCGACCGACGCGATCTACACTGCCGACAAGCTGTTCGACTGGCTGAAGGACGAGGACTGCCGCGTCATCGCCCACGTCGGCGGCCGCTACGCGGATATTCACTACGCGCATGATGGCCGCGTCGAGCGCACCGTCGAGGTGCATTCGTCCTGGGGCACGTTCGAATGGCTGCTGCACGACGCCTTCGAGAAGGGCTACCGCGTCGGCGTCGTCTGCCACAGCGACGACCACAAGGGCCGCCCCGGTGCGACGCGCCCCGGCGCATCGACCTTCGGCGCGATCGGCGGTCTTTCTTGCTACTTCATGCCGGAGCTCACGCGCGATGCGCTGTTCGAAGCGCTGCGCCGCCGCCATCACTATGGCACCACATGCCCGCGCATCTTCCTCGATCTGAAGGCGACGTTCGACAAGCCCGTCACCGGCTTCTCCGAGGATCCCAAGCTCGGTCCTGCGCAAGAACATTCCGTCACCGAAGCGATGATGGGCGACATCATCCGTCCCGGCTCCGTGCCGATGAAACTGTCCGCCGAAGTGATCGGCACCGCGCCGATCGAGCGCATCGACGTTCTGCACGGCACGAAAGTCGTGCAGACCGCGCGCCCGTTCACGGCATCCGACCTCGGCAAGCGCGTGCGCATTCTCTGGCAGGGCGCGGAGTATCGCGGCCGCGGCCGCGAAACCATCTGGCAGGGCAAGCTCACCGTCGCGGGCAACCGCATCGCGCGCTTTGCGCCGGTCAACTTCCTCAACCCCGAACGCCGTGTGCAGGAGGCAGCGCCCGGCTCGGTGCTGACCTGGAATTCGGTAACGACCGGCAATCTCGCCGGCATCGATCTCTGGCTCGATCAGGCGAACGCGGGCTCCATCGCCGTCGAGACCAATGTCGTCTCCGGCACCATCGACCTCGCGAAGCTCGCCGACAACACCATCGCCTTCGACGGCGGCGGGCTCGGCCGCAAGCTCAGCGTCTATCGTCTCCCCGAAGCCGACTGGAGCCGCCACGCCACCATCGAGCACACGGCCGCATTCCACGGCGGGGCCGATCTGCCGGTCTATGTGCGGGTGACGCAGGCCGACGGCAATCAGGCCTGGTCGAGCCCGATCTATTTGATTTCCTGACGGCTTTCCGGACGCCGTTCGAGCGGCCCGCGGCGTGAAAACCCGGGTCGCTATGCGATCGGGTTAACGCATCCGAAATCGTTACCAATTACTTGTTAACGGCCCCCTTGCCGCCAGGATGGCCATGCTTCGGCTTTTGTTTCGTTTGTTCTCACGCCGCCGCCGTTCGATCGGCAACGCGCATTTGTGCGAGATCGCGCTCAACAACATGGCGCAGGGCGTCATCATGTTCGACGCCAATCATCGCCTGATGGTGGTGAACGCGCGCTATCTCGATATGTACAACATCCCTCGCGGCACCTGGAGGCCGGGCACCACGCTGCAAGAGCTCGTCCGTGATCGCGTGGATGCCGGCTCGCTGACTGGCGATGTCGAACAGTATATGTCGGACATCATCTCCGCGATGAAGGAAGGCCGCACCATCAACCGCGTGTTCGTGACGCCGGACGGGCGCGCCATCGCGGTCATCAACAAGCCGTCCAGGGACGGCCGTTACTGGATCGGCACGCACTACGACATCACCGAGCGCCGGAAGCTCGAACAACACGTCATCGCGGAGGCCGAACAGAAGGCGCGCCGCGCGGCGATCAACGCTGCGGCTGCGGCGTTCCGTGATGGCCTTGAGACGGCGCTGGGCACGGTGGGCGACAGCGCCTCGGTGATGAAGACGACCGCGACCGGCCTTTCTGCAAACTCCGGCGAAACCTCCTCGCGCGCGACCGCGGCGGTGAAGTGCTCGAACGAGGCGTCGGAGAATGTCCGCGCCGCGGCCGTGATGGCGGAGGAGTTGCTGTCCTCGATCGCCGAGATCAGCCAGCAGCTCACCCAGACCTCGGCGCTGACGCAAACCGCGGCGACCGAAGCCGACATTGCCAACGCCAAGATCGCGGGCCTCGCCACGGCGGCGCAGGAGATCGGCGACGTGGTGAAGCTCATTCGCACCATCGCGGGCCAGACCAATCTTCTGGCGCTGAACGCGACCATCGAAGCCGCGCGCGCGGGTGAGGCCGGCCGCGGCTTCGCCGTCGTCGCCTCCGAGGTGAAGTCGCTCGCGGTGCAGACCGCGCAGGCCACCGAACGCATCGCGGCGCAGATCGCGGCGGTGCAGGACTCCACCCACGCCACTGTGGATGCGATCCGGCGCAACGCCGCGCGGATGCAGGAGATCAATTCGTTCACGACGGCGGTTGCTGCCGCCGTCGAGGAGCAGAGCGCGGCCACCAGTGCGATCTCGCAGAACGTCACCAGCGCCGCCGACAGCACGAAGCTTGCGGTCTCGATCCTCGACGAGGTTGCGGGTGCGGTGACGCGCGGCGGCTCGTCCGCGGAGACGGTGCTGAACGCGTCGAAGTCGGTGGAGTCCGCGGTGACGAAACTCCGCGGCAACGTCGAGACGTTCTTGCAGAAGGTGGCGGTTTAAACGCCGGCTGCAATCCCCAGACGTGCACTGCCGTCTTGGTCGAGCCTTCCTCTGGGAGTATCGTTCCCGGCGTGAAGATACGCTTGCGCTATCGCTTGCTGGAGTTCGTCGCAGCGCTGATGGCGCTCTGGCCGGCGGTTGCGTCTGCCACCGATGAAATCCAGGTCTACAACGCCGAGATCGCCAAAGTCGGTCAGTGGACCGTGCAGCAGCATTTGAACTACGCGATCAACGGCCGCAAGGAGCCGGACTTTCCCGGTGGTCTCGTGCCGAACCGCGCATTGCAAGGCACGCCGGAGCTCGCCTACGGCGTCACCGACTGGTACGAGATCGGCTTCTACGCGCCGTTCGCAGTCAGCGCAGATCGGCAGTTTCTCTCCAACGGATTCAAGATCCGCCACCTGTTCGTGTCGCCGAACGCGGAGGAGCGCAGCTTTTTCTACGGCGTGAACTTCGAGTTCAGCTACATGATGCCGAAGTTCTCGCAGACGAAGTACGGCATCGAGATGCGGCCGATCCTCGGTGTGCGCAAGGACGGTTGGGAGTTCATCGTGAATCCGATCGTCGGATTCGGTCTCGGCGCGATGGGCGAGGCGACGTTTACGCCCGCGGCTCGCGGCGCGCGCAAGATCAACGACAATCTGATGCTCGGCCTTGAATACTATATGGACTTCGGCCCATTCGGCCGTTTCGCCTCGCCGGACAACCAGGGCCACAACATCTACGCCGTTGCGATTACACGGTCGGCAAGTTCGACATCAATTTCGGCGTCGGTTACGGCATGACGAACGGTTCCGACCGCGTCATGACCAAAATGATCCTGGGTTACGCATTCTAGGCCTGCTTAGCGCCGGTTTCCGCACCAAAATACCGAAAATTGTAGGGTTCTGGCCGTGGTTTCGGCCATATTCATCCCTATATAAAGACTGCGATTTGAATGGTTCGCATTCAATCCATTTGCATTCCAGTCCGGAGTATCCGTTTTGACAAAGGTCATGCCCCGCGTCGTTCAGTCGAACGACAGCGCAGTTCCAGCCGCGCCCACTCCTGCCGCCGCGCCGAAGCCCGTGCGCAATCTCAGTGGTTTCAATTTCTCGGCGTCTGCGGAGCTGTTCCCGAGCCGCGGCAAGCACGGGCGCGCGCAGGTGCGTTACCGGCGCTTCAGCACGGCTGCTGAGGCGGTGAAGTTCGTGATCGAGGACGTTTCTCCGGCTGCGATGCTCGGCGCCTACCTCGAAGTCAACGAGGCGCGGTTCAGCCTGCAAGAGATCCACGCGCTCTATGCGCATCCGGCCTATCCGCTGAAGCGCGCCCAAAAGCTGGACGAAGCCCGCAAGGCGGGCTGATCGTGTTGCGGACGCATCGCGTGAGCGATGCGTTTCGGTTTGCGCTTCGGTTTCTTGCGAAACGATGTCGCGTCGTTGACCGGGAGCCCAGCCCTTGAGATCGCTGCGGTTTCTCTTCCACATATTGTAATGTTTGGCGGTAGACCGTCGCGGCCACAAAAGGCTATGTTGCCCCATCACCGAAAGATTGGGCCGGGGGCGGGCGATGAGCGTCGTTTCAGATCACGTTGAGCGTAAGAGCGTCGGGGTCCGGGCGGCCAAGATCGGCAAATTCCTGCTCCGCCGTGTCCTGTTTCCGCTCGGCGTGCTCGGGCCGTTCGCCTTCTTCTTCCCCAAGATCGCGCTGTTCTATGCCGCTTGCGGCGCCTACGACGTCGGCCGCAACAAGGGGCTCGATGCCTCGGTGCTGCGCCGCTACTTCATCGGCAACGGGTTCTTCACCTGGCTGCTGTCGCCGATGAACATCGTGTTCGACCTCTTGTCGCTGCCCCACATCAACAAGGGCGTCTACAAGCTGGAAGACCTGCCGGGCCCGTATCGCGAAGAGGTCGAGCGCCTCATCAAGATCTCGAACGACGAGAAGCTCGTCGCCAAGCTCGAGGAGCGGGCGAAGGAATTCCCCCGCACCATGATCTTCTTCCGCTGGTACGGCACCAACGTCGACACCTTCCTCGACATCCCGGCGTTCCACGGCGACTGGAAATACATCCAGACCATCGGCGTGTCGGTGTTCAACAAGAAGGTCTCGACCTCGAAGCACTTCGGCTACGCGCGCGCGACGCTGCGGGTGCTCTACAATCTCAACGACATGAACGACGACTCCGCCTACATCGTTGTCGGCGACAAGACGAGCTACTGGCGCAACGACAAGCTGTTCATCTTCGACGACACGCTGATGCACCAGTCGGTCAACGAGACCGACCAGACGCGCTATTGCCTGTTCGTCGACATGATCCGCCCGACGCCGTTCCCGGGCTTCATGCGCGGGGTCGTGACCGCGATCCGCATCGCGACGAACAAGCTGAAGGCGATGTACTACCAGAACTGGAAGGTCATCGACCGCTGAGGTCTTGTGTCCCGGGCGCGATGCGGCGCGAGCCATAAGCGCGTTCACGCGCGTCTGCGACGCGCTATGGCGAGTGACGCTTCGCAGACCCGGGACCCCGGTTCTTCATTTCTCTAGCACGGAAAAATAACCGGGGTCCCGCATCTGCGGTGCACCACTCCGCGCTGTCGCGCTTCACGCTGCACCGCGTGCGGGACACGAGCCGGTGACTACTTCTGCTTCCCCATCTTATGCAGCGCGACCGCGGCATAGACCGCGTCGGCCGCGGGCGTCGGAACGCCGGTCTGCTTGCCGAGCTCCACCACCTTGCCGGTGAGCCAGTCGAGCTCAAGCCGGTTACCGGCTTCGAGGTCGTGCAGCATCGAGGCCTTCATGCCGGGCGGCGCGTTGTCGGAGAACACCATGCGGTCCTCGACCCAGTCAGGCTGAACCTTCACGCCGAGCTTCTGGCTGACCGCGAAGCTCTCTTCCATCAGCTTCTTGTAGAACGCGCGGGTGTGCGGCTCGCCGAGCACCTTGCCGATCTCCATGCGCGTCAGGCAGTTCACGCCCGCCATCGACGACAGGAAGATGAACTTCTGCCAGCGCTCGCGGTTCATGTCGTCCTGCGGCTGGATGTCGATGTTGGCGGCCTTCGACGCTTCGACGAATTTGTCGAACTCTGCGTCCTTCGACCCATCGATGCGGCCACAGCGCATGATCGCGAACTTCGACGTGTGCAGCATCACGCCCGGCCCGCCGAGCACGGCGGCGATATAGGCGGTGCCCGGAATGACGTGCTCCTTGCCGAGAATAGCTGACACGCGCTCGTAGCTGTCGACGCCGTTCTGGAGCGTGATGACGCGGGTGTTGGGGCCGACCATCGGCTTCGCCATCTCGGCCGCGATCTCGGTGTCCCACAGCTTCACCGCGAACAGGATGACGTCGACCGGGCCGACTTCCTTCGGGTCGGGCGTCGCGAACACTTTGGGCAGATGCAGGTCGCCGTGGACGCTCTGGATCTTCAGGCCGTCCTTCTTCAGCGCTTCGAGGTTGGCGCGCCGCGCGATATAGGCCACGTCATGGCCCGCCGCCTGAAGCCGCCCGCCGAAATACGATCCGACGGCGCCGGCCGCCATCGCTGCAATCTTCATGGTTGTTCGCTCCCTTTGACGGCGGCGATCTAACGGGGAGAAGGGGCTCCGGTCCAGAGGGGGCGTGTCGCAGGTGCCATGCATAGGTTGCTATGCGGACAGCGCCTATTTCGGCGACCGCCTGGATTGTTCGCGGCGGCGGTCACAACTCCTTAAGCCGCGGCGTCTAGCTTGGCCTCACCACGTCCCACAAGCTGGCACTTCATGCGTCCGGTCGGCGTATCCGCCGACGGCGGCCATGCGGCCGTCTCAACACGAGGATCATTGCGATGAGAAAAGCGCTGCCGGACAAGATGTTCATCAACGCCGAACAGTCGCGCGCCTCGATGCTGCGCGACTGGGTGCTGGCGAACAAGGTGACCGAGATCGAGATGACCGAGGTCCAGTTCTGGAATCTGGTCCTGCTTCAGCCGCCGTCGGAGAAGCCGTGGACCACGTTCATGGGCCGCCAAATTCTGGTGCCGGATATGCCGGAAGGGCCGCAACGCAATCTCGGACTGTTCGACAAGCGAAGTCCGGGAGCGATCTGATCCGGCGCGGCGACAAAGCCTAGCGCGCAGAATCCGGCAAGTCGGAAACGGTCAGGTCGTAGCAGCCGCGATTGCCGCGCGCATAGACCTTGGCGGCCACCGTGCGGATCAGCGCGCGGTTTTGATCGAAGGCGCTGAGGCAACCGGCTTCGTCGATGCTTGAACCGGGTTGCAGCCGCATCAGCGCGTCCGCTGTGACATAGAACGAGGCCTCCATCGCGCTGTCGTGTCCCCAGAAGTGGACGGCGCGGCGGGTCGCATCATAGCTGCGGCTCTCGTTCGGGAAGCTCAGTCCCGTGCGGCCCGTGGCGCGGGCCGGTGATTTCAATCGCGACAGGAACCGCATCACGAGAACGCCGGCGTTGACCGCGCCGAGCGTTCGCTTTCAGCCGCTGGGCGCAACTGCCTGTCGAGCAGGCGCGCGAGCGCCTCTTTGCCTGCGGTGTGCGCCGTTCCCCGTGAGGCAAAGCAGACGCCCGATTGCTCGACCGGCAATCGCTTGCCGGCGCAATAGATTTCCCATCTCCAGGGCGTCGGCGGATTGGCGCGCAGCTTCACGACGACGGCGTAATCTTCTGGGTCGAAATTGCGATGCATGGACTGACCATGCGCCGCCCGGCGGGAAAACACCACAAGTCGTTTGGCCGTGCGGCGCTGCGGCACGCCCTCGGAACACTGATTTTCCTCGACTTTGCGCGGGTGGCCACCTAACGTTCCCCAATCCAATCGTGGGCACGCCGCGTTGGGGCCATCAAACCTGTCAATCGCTTCGCCGACCGGGCTCCCATCCGGGCGTTCGTGGACTCGTCCCGCTTCGAGCGGGAGGAAGGATCGGTTATGAGCTTTTCATTGAAATTGACCCCGAAGATCGAGGCGGTGCTCTGGGGCGCGGCTGGCGGCGCGACCGCTCTCGCCATTGTGGGCTTTGTGTTCGGCGGCTGGGTCACCGGCGGCAAGGCCGAGCAAATGGCGCAGCAGAAGGCCGACAAGGCCGTCGTCGCGGCGCTGGCCCCGATCTGCGTCGATAAATTCCGGCATGCCAAGAACGTCGATGAGAACCAGGGCGCGCTGAACGCCATCAGCTATTCGTGGGATAAGGGCACCTACGTGAGCAAGGGCGGCTGGGCGACGATGCCCGGCACCGCCGAACCGAACTCGGCCGTGGCGCAGGCCTGCGCCGAGATGCTCACCACCGCGGCGAAGTAGTTTTCACGCGATCGATTGGAGCGGCGCTCCCGGCGACGGGTGCGCCGCTTTGCTATGAGGTTCCGGTTGCGGTTGATGGCGGGGCGGTCCGCATTGCAAGGCGGGCAAAGCCCGGCATGATGGATCGCAAGGAGACTTGAGATGAGAAAGCTATCGGTCATCGGGATCGGCGCCGGAAATCCGGATTACCTGACGTTGCAGGCGGCGAAGGCGCTGCAAACCCTCGATGTGGTGTTTCTGATCGACAAGGGTGATGACAAGAGTGCGCTCGCCAAGCTGCGCAAGGACATCTGCGAGCAGCACATCCACACGCCGTACCGCATCGTCGAGGCGAAGGACCCCGAGCGCGATCGCGCGCCGGCCGACTATGAAAAGGCGGTGGCGGACTGGCACGAGAAGCGCGCCGCGATCTACGCCGCGATGATCCGCGACGAGTTGAAGGACGATCAGCGCGGCGCGTTCCTGGTCTGGGGCGATCCGTGTCTTTATGACTCCACGCTCCGCATCCTCGATCGCGTCGCAGCGACCAAGACCGTCGAATTCGAAATCGACGTCATCCCCGGAATCACCGCGGTGCAGGCGCTCGCGGCCCAGCACAAAATTCCGATCAACCGCATCGGCGAGCCGGTCGTGCTCACCACCGGCCGCCGCTATGCCGCCGGCGAGCGCGCCGACGACGACGCGGTGGTGATGCTCGACGGCGAATGCGCGTTCAAGACTGCGCCGGCCGACATGGAGATTTTCTGGGGCGCTTATCTGGGCACGCCGGACGAGATCCTGATCTCCGGCCGCGTCGGCGAGAAGAGAGCCGAGATCGAGGAAACCCGCGCCGAAGCGCGCGAGCACCACGGCTGGATCATGGATACTTATCTTCTCAGGAAACGTGCGACTTGATCTGCTCTCTACGCTCCATCCGCTCTATCTTTCGCGCACGCTCTCTCCACGTCATGCCCGGCCTTGTGCCGGGCATCCACGCCTTCCTTTCTTGCTGGCCAAAAACAAGTAAGACGTGGATGGCCGGGACAAGCCCGGCCATGACCGAGCTGCGGGAGCGAAATTCGGTAAGTGCCATGCATACCGTTTCAAGACACCGGCTGATCCAACTCACAGCCTCGCTTGTTCTGCTCGCAAGCCATGCATCCGCTCAGCCGAACGCCGCCCCACAGACCGCGCAAGACGCGTTTGCAAACCTCTCTGCGCGCGCGCCGGATGCGTTCTACGCTCCGCCGCTGCAAGTGCCTGCAAAGCCCGGCGCGCTTCTTCGCAGCGAGCCGCTGAAAGACGTGACGTTGCCTGCGGGCGTGCGCGGCTGGCGCATTCTTTATACGACGACGATTGACGATAAGACGCCAGCGACTGCTGTTGCGACCGTGTTTGCATCGAGCGATCCACCCGCGGGCCCGCGTCCTGTCATCCTGTGGGGTCACGCGACGACGGGCCTCGTGCAGACGTGCATGCCGTCGCTGTTCTCGTCGCCCGCGCTCGGCATTCCCGCGCTCGATCGCGCCGTCAAATCCGGCTGGGTGGTCGTAGCGACCGACTACGCCTTCGCGGAGAAAGACGGTCCGCATCCGTATCTGATCGGCGAAGGCGAGGCGCGCTCCGGCCTCGATGCGGTGCGCGCCGCGCGGCAGATCTCCGGCCTCACGCTCGATGCACGAACGGCGGTGTGGGGCCATTCGCAGGGCGGCCACGCCGCGCTATGGACCGGCATCATCGGCCCGCGCTATGCGCCCGATGTGCCAATCGTCGGCGTTGCCGCGATTGCGCCGGTGGCAAACCTGACGAACCTCTTTACGACGAGCGCACGACTCGACAAGCGGCTTGGGCCGCTGGTCGCGCTGGCTTACAGCCGCTTCTATTCCGGCATCAAATTCGATGACGCCGTGCGCCCCGAGGTGCTCCAGGCCGCACGCGAGGTCGCGAGCCTGTGCAGCTTCCTTCCGCCCGAGCATCCCAAGCGCATCGCGCAACTGATGGCGTCGTTCGAGGGGCGAACATTCAGCGCGCGCGCCGCTTTGGCGGCGCGGCTTGCCGAGAACAATGCGGATGGTCCGATCGCGGCGCCCGTGCTGATCGCACAGGGACTCACGGACGTGATCGTGCCGCCGGCCGTCACCGACGCCCATGTCAGCGAGCGTTGTGCGGCCAATCAACGGCTCGAACACTGGACGTTCGCGGGAACTGACCACAGCAACATCGTGCGGCCGGGCGGGGCGCTCGATGAGCCGCTCATCGCGTGGACCGCCGCGCGCTTTGCCAACGAGCCGCAGGCGAGCGGCTGCGCGCGAAAGGCGTTCTGACCGCCTTCAAAGCGGGGCCGATTGGCCGTAGGCTGATGCCGGTCTTCATGGGAGGCTGAAATGAAAGCATTCTTCGTTGGAATGGTGCTGCTCATGTCTTTCCCAATTGGACTGGCCACAGCAGAACGCAATCTGAATCCGACCGGCGACCGCGATGTGCAACGCGGGATCGACAGCACGCGCGAGAGGATTCAGACGGAGCGTGCGCTCGGCACGCGCGACAACAGCACGCGGGATCGTTCGGAAACAAATCAGGGGCACTACAACCGCCCAGACAGCAATTACAGCGTGCCACAAGACCAAAGCACGTTTCAGGCGCCGTCACGCGGCAGATGACGGCGATGCTCTTGTGTCCCGGGCGCATCGCAGCGCGGCATAAGCGCGTTCACGCGCGTCTTTGACGCGCTATGGGTGCGATGCAGACCCGGGACCCCGGTTGCTAAGAAGTTGGTCCCGGGTCGGCGGAGCATGTCCGGCGGCCATTGAACCCGCTTCACTTTCCCGCGTTTACCACTTGGAAAGACACCGCTGGCGTCCGGCCGCCGGCCGGTTTACCAATCCTTAACCACGTCTTTCCGGGTGGCGGTGCGGAAATGCTGACGAGCGTCTGGACGAACGAGATCGATTGGCTGCGCGGACTTGAGTTCGCGTCGGGCAGCATCGCCGCGACCGGCCTGCTCTGGGAAGTCTCGATCTGGCTGTCGATCCTCTTCATCCACTGAGCCAAATCATTTCTCGAG
>JBFLYS010000016.1:15907-92854 GCA_040756555.1 Pseudomonadota bacterium
GCGTCCTGCTCCGACGTCCGCACCAGCGCGATGCCCGGCGTTTCAACGATCATCGCCTGCATGTCGATGTGCGGGAAGTTGCGCCGCTTGTTTTCCCCGCTCCGGTAGGCGTGCTCGCGCACGAGCGCGGCGGCCCGCGCGGATTGCCGGTCGACGAGCGCGTTGAGAATGCGGCCGTGATCCTCATGCGCGGCGATGAGTTGCTGGCGCAGGAGATCCGGTTCGGCGACATTGAAAATGGTCGCGCGCGGTGAAGCGAGCGGCACGAGGTTGACCTGCGCATAGGCGGACGCCAGCGGCCGCATGCCGGAGGCTTCGACCAGCGTTGAGTGGAACGCTTCGTTGATCTCGCACCAGGCGACACGCGCCGCAGCATTGAAGGCCTTGCTCTTCAGCACCTCCACGCCGCGTGCGATCTCGGCCTCCATCCGCTCGCGGAAGTCTGCACCGAGACCGCGCTCAGCGATCGTCCGCGCCGCGATGGCCTCCAATTCGCCGCGCACGACGATCGCCTCGACCACCTCGTCGAGGCTGAAGCTGCGGACGCGGAATCCGCGGCGCGGCAGGCGCACCAGCAGGCCGTCGCGCTCGAGCGCCGCCATGGCCAGCCGCGCCGGCGTCCGCGAAACGCCGATCAGCTCGGCGGCCCGCGCCTCCGGCAGTTTGACGTCGAGCGGAAACGCCCCCCGCAGCACCAGCGCTCTCAGCGCTTCGGTCGCCCGGTCGAACTGGGATTCGAGGCCAGGGGCGTCAATTTCGTTATTTTGCATGCCATTTTTGAGTTTCGACAGGTCTTCAGCGGTCATTTCCTTGACTCATCCGAAATTTTGCATGCAAAATACTTGTACAGGCAGCCTGGCGGGAAATCAATTCAGGCGCCCGCACGGCATCGCGCTGCTTTCGGTGCGGCGGCGGCGCGGAACCGACGACAAGACAGCGGCGGCGTGAAGCAAGCTCGCCAACGCTGCAAAGAGAAAAAAGAGAGAGGGGAGGACGATTGATGTCGTTCATACGGCGCGCGGTCGCGCGCAGGCTCGTGTTGGCCGTCGTGTCCATCATCGGTTTCGGGGCAATGCTCGCGCCGCTTCCGGCTGGCGCCGCTTATCCCGACAAGCCGATCCGCGTGATCGTTCCGTTCGCGCCGGGCGGCGGCGGCGACACGCTGGCGCGTCTGGTGCTGACCAAGATCGCCGAGCAGCAGGGCTGGACGATCGTCATCGACAATCGCGCCGGCGCAGGCGGCAATATCGGCACGGCTACCGCCGCGAATGCCGCGCCCGATGGCTACACGCTGGTCTACGGCACCAACGGCACCCACGCGATCAATCAGACGCTCTACAAGAATCCCGGCTTCAATCCGGTCAGCGACTTCGAACCGATTTCCGGCTTCACGCAGATTGCGCTGCTTCTCGTGACCAACCCAAACGCCATCCCCGCGAAATCCGCGAAGGAGCTGATCGCCTATCTCAAAGCCAATCCCGGCAAGATCAACGTCGCCTCCGCCGGCAATGGCACGACGTCGCATCTCGCGGCGGAAATGTTCAAGGCGGCGACGGGCGTGAATGTTCTGCACGTGCCGTATCGCGGCGGCGGCCCCGCCAAGATCGATCTGCTGTCGGGCCAGGTCCAGATGATGATCGAGATCATGCCGAGCGTTTACTCGCTTGCACGCGAAGGCAAGCTGAACGGGCTGGCGGTGACAACGGCCAAGCGCTGGCCGCTGACGCCGGACATTCCGACGCTGTCGGAGGCGGCTCTCCCGGATTTTGTCGTGACAGCCTGGGACGGCCTGTGGGCGCCGAAGGGCACGCCCGCTGACATCGTCAATCTCTGGAACGCGGCGGCGCGCAAGGCGCTGACCGATCCGTCGCTTCGCGACAAGCTGCTTGCGAACGGCGCCGAGCCGTCGCCGACCACGCCGGTGGAGCTCGGGCATTTTGTGAAATCCGAAATCCAGCGCTGGGGCAAGGCGGTCGAGCAATCGGGCGCCAAGGTCGAATAGCCGCGTTTCAAACACCGCGGTGCGAGAACAGCATTCAAGGAGTACGACGATGAACGAACACGCCAGAGGGTTGTCCCGATCCACACTCGGTATCCCGAAGTACAAGACACCGCCTCTGATCGGCGTTCGTCCGCCGCGATGCCCTCCGTTCGTCGAGGTGAAAAGCTCCGATCAGCTTTTGCCTTATCTGGAGCACGTCGCCAGGCGTCCGTATAACCACGGCTTGAACGCGTGCTGGGATCTGAAGCCGGGCGAACGCGTCATGCTGCGCGTCGACAACTGGCACAGCGAGCTCGTTATCGAAGCGTGCAAGAAAATTCTCGAGAAATACAAAGTCAAATACGAGATCAAGAAAATCGATCGCGGTCCGATCAAGCAATGGGTCGGCGCCGATGAGGTCGAATACTACCTGTTCCGCACCAAGGAGCTCGCGGAATGGATGGACATGTGGGAGGAGGAAGAGAAGAAGGCGCAGTTCGACAAGATCCTGATGGGCTATGGCGGGCCGGTGCTCGCCGAACGCATCGTCAAGATCCAGCGGATGCCGTTCATCACGCCGGAGATCCTGGCGTCGCCCGCGCATGTGATGCCGATCGAGGTCATCAACGCGATCGACCGCTGGACGTGGGACCGCGTGCGCACGGCAAAGCGGGTGCGCATCACCGATCCGGAAGGAACCGATCTGTCCTTCACCAACCACGCCGAATACTACGACAGCCGGCGTGAGTTCTACGATGCTGGCCTGACGCAGGCGACGTGGACCGGCAACGAACACTTCGGAAAAACCTATCTGCCGGGACACATCACCGGCCGTCCGTGGATGTTCCATCCGAGCAAGGAGGACGGCTGCGGCGTTGTCGCGGGAACGACCAATCACATCGCGCCGGTGGATTGGACTCAGCTGGTGATCGAAAACTCCCGCGTCACCCAGATCAACGAAGGCGGGGAGTTCGGCCGCAAGCTCCGCGACGTGATGGAGCGGACCAAGGACATTCAATACCCGACGTTTCCGGGCAAGGGCATCATGTGGTGGTGGGAGGCCTCGATCGGCACCAACCCGCACATCCATCGCCCGCGCAAGGACTTCCCGTCCGGCTTCGTCAATTGCCTCTACGAACGCGTGCGCTCGGGCGTCATCCACATCGGGTTCGGCACGATCATCTCGTCAATGGCGGAGAGACAGGCCGCGCGCGCGGGGCATCTCGTCGGCCACTGGCACGTTCACCTGTACTTCCCGACCTACACCGTCGAACGCGGCGCCGGCGACAACGAGAACGTCATCGAGAACGGCCGCCTGCTGGCGCTCGACGACCCGGCGATCCGCAAGCTCTGCGCCAAGTATGGCGACGCCGATCTCTGGCTCGACGAAAGCTGGAATCCGGCGGTGCCCGGCATCAACATGGACGGCGACTACTGGGACCACTACGCGAAAGACCCGCTGCATTGGGTCAAGACCGAGCTGGAGGTCTGCCGGAACTATCACCCGATGTTCATGAAGATGGTGGGCGCCGACGGCAAGTATTGCCACGGTCACGGCGCCGAGTGGTGGAAGGGCGGTTGCTGCAATCACAGCGGCGTCACGTCTCATGCGTTGCCGGGAAACTGTTGTGGGCATGATCATTGAGGGGGCGGATTCGCATCGAGCGCGTTTGCCCTCGCTGACGATAACCAGAAGGAGTTACACCAATTCCAACCGCAGCGACCGTCCCACCATCTTGGCTGCGCGCTGCAAGGTATTGAGGGTCACATTGCCGTCTTTTGGGTCTAGCAAGCGGCCAACCTGACTGCGGCTGGTTTTCATGCGTTGGGCCAAGCCACTGCGGGACAGCTTCTTGGCTTTCATGGCTTCCTCAATCTGCCACGCGAGCACTTCCTTGATGGCGGTTGCTTCAAACTCTTCCCGCTTGCCTTCGTCTGTCAGGAAGTCATCCAGCGAGCTGAGCTTGCCGACGGAGCGGGGTTTCTTTTGGTATTTCTTGGTCTTTTTCTTCATCGCGGCCTCCTTCAAGCCTCGAATTCACGTTTGCGCCTGCGGGCCAGCGCCAGGTCTTCATCCGGGGTCTTCTGCGTCTTCTTGATGAAACCGTGCAGCGCCAGAATCCGGCCCTGCTGGACACAGAACAACACGCGCGCGATTCGGTTGCTCGGCAGGGAACTGCGGACCTCCCACAGTCCGTCACCCAAAGCGCGGCATAGCGGCATCCCGACAGGCCAGCGGTATTGGACGCGCATTAAATCCAAGCCCACGGCGTGGCGGTCAGCCTCGTCCAGGCCGCGCAGCCAGTCCCGGACGATCTCGGCTCCAGCCCGGGTCCGATAGAACACCACCGGCATCTGGCGCGGCCCGTCAGACGCCATACTGGCCTATATATTGTACATGTACCATATAATGTCCATATCCGACAATGAATTTTTCCAGCTCTGAAATGCATGGCAAGCATAGCGCGGATTTCGCTGCGCTCCATCCGGGTCACATACCAATGCTGAGCCCGGAGACGCCGCACGCCCGTCGTGCCATACTGACCGAAATCAAAAATAAAAATCGTGGGAGGGAGTGGCCATGCCGTGGAAGCACTCACCGCTCACCGCGCTTCATCAGGGCCACTTGCTCGCGAGCCATCAAACCGACGGCGGGTGAGTGCGATGCTGGAATCCGACAAGGTGTTCGCCGGCTCGATTCCGGAAAACTACGACCGCCATATGGTGCCGTTGATCTTCGAGCCGTACGCCGCGGACCTTGCGCGACGCGCGGCCTCCTTGTCGCCCAGCGCCGTCTTGGAAACCGCCGCAGGCACCGGGGTTGTCACCCGCGCCTTGGCGCCCAAGCTGTCCCCCGGCGCAAGCTATGTCGTCACCGACCTCAACCAGCCGATGCTCGACTACGCCGCTTCGCGGCAAGACCCCGACAGCCGCATCACATGGCATCAGGCGAATGCTCTGACGCTGCCGTTTGAAAACGCGGCCTTCGATCTCGTTTGTTGTCAATTCGGCGCGATGTTCTTTCCCGACCGCGCGGCTGCCTACCGCGAAGCAAAGCGAGTCCTGAAGCCCGGAGGGCATTTTTTGTTCAGCGTATGGGATCGCATCGAGGAGAATGTCTTTGCGGACGATGTGACGAACGCGCTCGCGCGGATCTTTCCGGACGACCCGCCGCGTTTTCTGGCGCGCACGCCGCACGGCTACCACGACACGGCGCTGATCCGCAGCGAGGTGGAGGGGGCGGGTTTCTCCCGTGTGGTGATCGAGACGAGAGCCGAACAGAGCCGTGCGTCCTCGCCGCGCATTCCGGCCGTCGCTTATTGTCAGGGAACCGTTCTTCGCAGCGAAATCGAGGCCAGAGGCGCGGGAAAACTGGAGGCCGCAACCGACCACGCCGCATCCGCGATCGCGGACAGACACGGCAGCGGCGCGGTTGCCGCGAAAATTCAGGCACACGTCATCTTGGCTGCGGTCTAGGTGTTGGCGGCCCGGATTTCGCTGCGCTTCATCCGGGTTACCTGAACGATCACGTGCGCGCTTCAGAGCGCAAGACGCCGCACTCCAACCGTGCCATACTTCCCAAAATCAAAAATAAAAATCGTGGGAGGGGTGGCCATGCCGTGGAAGCACTCACTGCTCACTGCGCTTATCTTGGCGCTCGCGGGCGCTGTGCTCGCGTTCAGCGCGCCGGCCTGCGCGAGCGACTATCCGAACAGACCCATCCGTCTCATCGTTCCGTTCACGCCCGGCGGCATCAACGACGTGGTCGGCCGCATCGTCGCGGCGCATCTCGGCGAGCGGCTCGGCAAGCAGGTCGTCGTCGACAACCGCAGCGGCGCGGGCGGCGTGGTTGGCACCGAGCTTGCGGCCAACGCGCCGAAGGACGGCTACACGCTGCTCATCATCTCGATCGCGAGCGCGGTGAACCCGTGGCTCTACAAGGTGCCGTACGAGCCGGTGGCGTCGTTCGCGCCGGTCGCGATCCTCGCATCCGCGCCGACGGTGATCGCGGTGCATCCGGATTTGCCGGCTAAGTCGATCAAGGAGCTGGTCGCGCTCGCCAAGCGCAAGCCCGGCGAACTGACTTACGCCTCGTCCGGCGTTGGCACCTCGTTGCACTTGGCGGGCGAGCTGTTCCGGATGACGGCGGGCATCGACATTCTGCACGTGCCGTTTCGCGGCGCGGCTCCCGCGCTGATCGACGTGGCGGGAGGCAACAGCAAGATCGCCTTCGGCTCGGTGACCTCGACGATTGCGTTCATCCGCTCCGGTAAGGTGCGCCCGCTCGGCGTCGGCGATCTGAAGCGCAGCAGCGCGCTGCCCGATGTGCCGACCGTCGATGAGGCGGGCGTGCCCGGCTACGAAGCCGGCAATTGGATCGGCATCGTAGCTCCAGCCGGCACGCCGCCGGACATCGTCGCGAAATTGCATCGTGAGATTTCCGCGATGCAGGACTCGGCCGAGGTGCGGAAGCAGTTCGCCAACGAAGGCGCCGACATCGTCAAGATGACGCCGGATGCGTTCGGTACCTTCATGAAGGACGAGCTTGCGAAGTGGGGCCGTGTGGTGAAGACGGCGAACATCAAGGCGGAGTGAAACTTCGCAGCTGTGCGGCAACCTCAACAGTCATCACTGGGCCGCGCAGCAACCTCAACTGTCATCACCCGGCCGCGCCGAAGGCGCGCGACCGGGTGATCCAGCTCTTCGCTTAAAAGCTGGATCGCCCGGTCAAGCCGGGCGATGACAGCGGTGGGCCTGGAGAGGGCAGAGGTCACTGCGGAGCGGGCAGGGCGCTGCCCACCACACATCATGACCGAAATGTGTTGAATCAAACCTCGCGGGCCGTTGCGCGAGGAATCTTCCGCCCGACAAAGCACAGCGAAAAATTCGCGTCCGAGCTTCGGTCTGATCACCTGATCAACGGCATGCTCGCGTCCGAGGAATGGTGCTTATAAACGTCGCTCGGCCAGCTCGCGGAGATCCGCGAAACCGGCCGGCGAACTCACCACTCTGAAGCTCAGTAGATGCGTGACGGCGGACCGAAGAACGGGAACGGCGCGAAGAACGGCGTCGGCACGTTCGCGACCGGCTGCGGCGGCTCATAGGCCGGAGCCGGTGCCTGATACTGCGCCCGTGCGTTCATCGCTTCCTGCGGCGCAGGCTCATCGTGCGCACGCGCCACATTGGTCGGCGCGGTGCGCCGTCCGTCCGGCAGCACGACAACCTTGGTGCCGATGTTGACGCGATTGAACAGGTCGATCACGTCCGCATTGATGAGGCGGATGCAGCCCGACGAAACCTTGGTGCCGATCGTCGACGGCGCGTTGGTGCCGTGGATGCGATAGAGCGAATTGCCGAGATACATCGCGCGCGCGCCGAGCGGATTGCCCGGACCGCCGGCCATGAAGCGCGGCAGATACGGCTGACGCGCGATCATCTCTGCGGGCGGATGCCAGTCCGGCCATTCCTGCTTGCGCGCAACGGCTTGCGTGCCCGACCAGGTGAAGCCTTCGCGGCCGACGCCGATGCCGTAACGGATCGCCTTGCCGTTGCCGAGCACGTAGTAGAGATACGTGTTCGGCGTATCGATCACGATCGTGCCCGGCGCCTCGTGCGTCGCATAGTTGACGGTCTGGCGGCGCAGGTTCGCGGCGAGCTGCGCCGGCGCTTCATCTTCGCCGGGGAGCGCCTCCTGTTGCGGCATCACCTCGCGGAAGACCGACGACGGGTAACCGGAGCTGTTCGTCATCGCGAGCGGCTGAGCCAGCGCCGCGGTGCTCGACAACAGAGCGGCAGCAATCGCCGACACGGCGACGTGCCATGGATGGACGGTGTTCGGCATGGGTTTCCACTCCCGACATTCCAACCCCTCCTGGCATCACAACGAACGAAAGCCCGGAGCGGTTCCGCCTGTGGCGGAAGCGATACATGGGCGTTACCCGCGGATTTTCCGCATGGATGCTGGATGCTCTCGGAGTTGTGATGGCGGCACACTCCGCTGTCGTCCCCGCGAAGGCGGGGACGACAACCGAATTTGCCTCAATTCAAAAGGGGAGAAGCCGGTTCGGGGGTGTGACCGAACCGGCTTCTGGGGCGTCGTCTTGGGGTAAGACGTTGGGGTCGCCAGAGTAAACTTGCTTAGTGGAGCGAGGCGCTGCGCGAGGTCATCGGCATCACGATCACCTTGGTGCCGAGCTTCACGCGGCTGTAGAGGTCTTCGACGTCCGCGTTGGTGAGGCGGATGCAGCCGGACGACACGCGCTGACCGATGGTCTCCGGAGCGTTGGTGCCGTGGATGCGGTACACCGAACCCGAGAGGTACATGGCGCGGGCGCCGAGCGGGTTGCCGGGGCCACCGGCCATGAAGCGCGGCAGGTAGGGCTGACGCTCGAGCATCTCGGCGGGCGGCGTCCAATCCGGCCACTCGGCCTTCTTCTCGACGCTCTTGCTGCCGGCCCAGGTGAAGCCTTCGCGGCCGACGCCGATGCCGTAGCGGATCGCCTTGCCGTTGCCGAGCACGAAGTAGAGGAAGGTGTTCGGCGTATCGACGATGATAGTGCCCGGCGCCTCGGCGGTGCGGTAGTCGACGACCTGGCGCTTGAACTTGGCCGGCAGCTCGGTGGTGGCTTCCTCGGTCTCGATCGGCGCGTAGGCGGTCGCCTGCGGGGCGATCGGCTGCGGCGGCATGAACGGGAACAGCGGGAGCGGAGCGGCTGCGGCGGAATTGGCGAGGAGAACGGCGCCGGCGAAAGCGGCGAAACCGATGGTCTTGCTGATCGTGCTGAGCTTGAGCATGACGAACCCCCTGGTTGATCATTGGTCGCGGGGCCGCCGGAAACGGTTCAAAGCCGTTCGAAATTTTTTAAGGGGTAAGGCGGGATTTTTATAACCCGCTGATTTTACTTGTTTTTATGGGCCTCGCGCCCGGCGTGCCAGCCGACCACGGCGTCCGGGACCGAGTCCACGGACGGGAAGTAAGGCTTCAGGTCGATCAGGGGGGTGCCGTCCAGGCAGTCGAGCCCCACCACCTCCAGCCGGTTGCCCTCGATCTTCACGAGCCGGACCACGCTCATGGCGATCGGGTTCGGCCGGACCGGCGAGCGGAGCGAGAAGGTGCCCCGGCCGACACCATAGGTGCCCGGCACCTGGACCAGCAGGTTTCGTTGCACCTTATGCATCCAATAGAGCACCACGATGTGGGTGCAGGTCTCGAGCCCCTTCAGGGCCGGCTGCCAGCGCGGGTCGAGCTCGATGGTGCAGACCGTGCCGCGCTCGCGCGCTTCGCCCGCGTTTTTCGGGCAGTCCTTGCGGGTCTGCCAGGGCGTCCGGATGCGGCCGATGAAATAGACCCCGGCGTCGGTCTCAGCTGGCAGTTCGGCCGCGATCTCGCCTTCGCGAACGTAAGCCTCGGAATGGGTTGCGTTTGTCGGTTCGGCCATGACCCAGTGTCGCTGGCGCGGCTGCCGCCGCCAAGCGGCAATTTGCGCGGTGCGGAATTGATGACCCGCCAATTTATCCGATGGCTCCGTTGCCGGGCACTTAAGGTTAGCAAGTCATGAAAGCCTTATGCGTGCTTGGTTTCATGTGGTCCTTTCAGTCGGTATGGCGGTGCTGGCATCGGGCGCGCAGGCCGAGGAGCTGCTGCTCGGCTCGGTCCGCCTGCGTGGCGGCTTCGACCCCAATCCGACGCTTCTGCCTGGCGGCAAATCCAGCGCCTTCACCGGCCTCGACGGCGCCTTCGCCGCCGGCCGCGAGCAGGACGGCCTCAAGGTCGGACTGGTTGGCGAATACGAGCGCACCGATTACCTCTCGAGCGGGCTCGTGCCGACCGATCGCGCCAAGCTTTCGCTCGAAGCCGAGAACACCGCCTTCGACAACTGGAATCTGCGCTCCACCACGCTGATCCAGCGCACATCAAGCGCGACGCTGCGCTCCAGCGATCTGTCCGAGCGCGTGCGCGTGCAATGGACCGGCGGCGTGGTGCGTCCGTTCATCTCCGGCGAGGTGCGGTTCTCCTCGCTGAACGAGACCAACGCGATCCTCACGACGTTCCTGCCGGAGGATCTCCATTATGGCCGCGCAACCGTCATTCCCGGCGTCGCGATCAAGCTCGGCGATGCGGAGTTCGGCACGTCCGTGAATCTTTCCGCGACGCGCTATCTGCGCTCCGAAGACATGTTCGGCTTCCGCCGCGACAACGAACGCATCGAGCCATTCTTGTTCTATCGCTACGACGGGAAGGGGCTCACTTTCGCCGCCGCCGTCTCTCAGCTCAACGGCATCTGGCATGATCCCGATTTCTCGCGCGTGAAGCAGACGATGTACGACGTCTCGCTGACGAAGAAGCTCGATGCCTTCACGCTGGACCTCGCGGCCAAGAAATTCGCCGGCGAGACGTCGTTTCCGATTTCGCCGATCACCATCACGACGATGCAATCCGCCAAGCTGAGCTGGTCGCCGCGCGAGGAATGGACGTTCGCGGCGTTTGTGAAGAACTTCCACACCGCCTATCTCGACGCGCCATTCAGCACCGACCTTCGCGCTTACGGCGTCACGGCGTCCTACGCCCTCGCCAAGGATTGGCTGATCGGCGCCGAGATTGCGCGCATCAACTCGATCGCGCTGAACGGCGAGCCGGTCGACGGCGGCTCGGTGACGCTTTCGCTGACCAAGAAGTTCAACGGCCTGCCGGCGAAATCGGACAAGCCGACCTGACGGTGGTTCTGCAAAAAGCGGCCGGCAGTGGGGTAGTTGCGGGGACGTCTGCCGGCCGTAAAGTTGGGGAGAAATGCAAGGAAGGAGCCATGAGCGGACGCGCGCACCGCCCATGGCCTAAACGAACCCGATGGCGGGCCCAGCTTCCGGCATGGTCGGCTTAGTAGCCGCCATGATGGGAGTTGTTGCCACCGAGCAGCGTGCCGAGAAGGCCGTTCTTACCGGTGACGACGGCGACATCGACCTTCAGGCCGTTGTTGCCACGCCCCGAACCGCCGAGCAGGGAGCCGAGCAGGCCGCCCTTCCCGGTGCTCACCGACGCACCGATGTTGATGCCGTTCTTGCTGCTGCCACCGGCGAAGGCCGAGGTGCACAGAGCCGCGGTCACCGCGGCGATCATCACGAGTTGCTTCATGACGCTTCCTTCCTGAAAAACCGGACACCATTGCCCGGCGCGGGAAGCAATGACGCAGAATAGTTTTATGCGAAACCTTGGATCGAAGTTCATGTTATTTAGTAATATTACGGTATTTCAAATAGATACGTTCGTTCATCGAAATTGATGCAGTAGAAATATCGTTGAACTTCGGGGCGAAAACGCTGATCCAGTCTGGCATCGCTGCGGAATAACTTGCGCTCGACGAGCGAGACCTGGCTTTGGTGAAGCCGAATATTGGCCCCGGTATTGTTGCTTCATCAGATCCGCGGATGAACCAAACCTGCATTTCGCCTTGCCATTAGGGGTTTAAAGGCATAAAGATATCTTTATATGATGGGAAATATCCCATGAGTGCTGCCATTCGCGATCCCGCCCACTTGCCGTTCGACGCCCTCAACGCGGCCCTGAAAGCCGCAGGCGAGGAAACGCGTCTGCGCATCCTTGCGCTGGTCGGGGAGGCGGAGCTGACCGTCTCCGACCTCACTGACATCTTGCGGCAATCCCAGCCGCGTATCTCGCGCCACCTCAAGTTGATGGTGGAGGCGGGACTGATCGAACGTTTTCGCGAAGGCGCCTGGGCGTTCTTTCGTCTCGCCGAGAGCAGCGGCAGCGCCGAACTCGCCCGCGCGCTGATCGCGCGGCTTGATCCGAACGACAGCGTCATCTCGCGCGACCGCGAGCGGTTGACCGCCGTGCGAAAGGCGCGGGCAGAAGCCGCTCAAGAGTATTTCCGTCTGCACGCCGCGCAATGGGATCGCATCCGCAAGCTGCACGTCACCGACGAAGCGGTCGAACAGGCGATCAGCGAGGCGCTCGGCGACCGGCCGTTCCATTCTCTGCTTGATCTCGGCACCGGCACCGGCCGCATCCTCGAATTGTTCGGCCCGAAGATCGACCGTGGTCTCGGAATTGATCTCTCGCTCGACATGCTGCTTCTCGCACGGGCGCGCATCGAGCGCGCGAACCTGCGCAACTGCTCGGTGCGGCAGGGCGACATCTACGATCTCGCGGTGCCGGCGGCGTCCTTCGATGCCGTCATCATCCATCAGGTGCTGCACTTCCTGGACGACGGCGCGCGCGCCATCCGCGAGGCCGCGCGCGTGCTCGCGCCCGGCGGACGCCTCCTTGTCGTCGATTTCGCGCCGCACGATCTCGAATTCCTGCGCGAGGAGCACGCGCACCGCCGTCTCGGCTTCACGCAGGAGACGGTCGAGCAATGGCTCGCTGCCGCGGGCCTCGACATGACGATGCATCGCAGTCTCGCGCCGGAGCCGGGCTCCGACGGCAAGATCGCGGTGTCGCTGTGGTTGGCGCGCGATCCGCGCGTGCTGATCGCCAACACCAACAAGAAAGAGGTGGCGTGATGATTGCGTCGCAAACCCGCAACAGCCGTCTCGCCACCGCCGGTCGCATTCGCGTCTCGTTCGAGTTCTTCCCGCCGAAGAGCGAGGAGATGGAGAAGAACCTGTGGGAGTCGGTCGGCCGTCTTGCGCCGCTGTCGCCCAACTTCGTCTCCGTCACTTACGGCGCGGGCGGCTCCACGCGCGAGCGCACGCACTCGACCGTGCGCCGCATCCTGAAAGAGACATCGCTGACACCCGCCGCGCATCTGACGTGCGTGGCCGCGACGCGCGGCGAGATCGACGAGGTGATCCACGCCTACCGCGACGCCGGCGTGCGTCACATCGTGGCGCTGCGCGGCGATCCGACCAGCGGCGTCGGCGAGAAATACGCTCCGCATCCCGGCGGCTACGAGAACGCCGCCGATCTCGTCTCCGGCATCAAACGTATCGCTGACATCGAGGTGTCGGTTTCGGCTTACCCGGAGATGCATCCCGACAGCCCGTCGGTTGAGGCCGACATCGACATGCTGAAGGCCAAGGTCGATGCGGGCGCGACGCGCGCGATCACGCAATTCTTCTTCGAGAACGACAAATACTTCCGTTATCTCGACCGCGTCCGCGCGCGCGGCATCAACGTGCCGGTGGTGCCGGGGATTCTGCCGGTGCAGAACTTCAAGCAGACCAAGAGCTTTGCTGCGCGCTGCGGCGCCTCGGTGCCGGATTGGCTTGCGGAGCGCTTCGACGGTCTCGATGAGGATGTCGCGACGCGCAAGCTGATCGCGGCCGCTGTCGCTGCCGAGCAGGTGCTCGACCTTGTCGACCGCGGCGTCACCGACTTTCATTTCTATACGATGAACCGCGCTGATCTCGTTTACGCGATCTGTCATCTGTTGGGCCTGCGCCCGCATGATCGTCAGGCGGCATAAGAAACACCGGAACGCACGTGAAACCGTCCCACACCAACGCCCGCAGTCTCCTTCGCCAACTCGCGTCCGAGCGCATCCTTGTGCTCGACGGCGCGATGGGCACGATGATCCAGGAGTTGAAGCTCGACGAGCAGGGCTATCGCGGCGCACGCTTCGACGCCTGGAACCGCGAGGTGCGCGGCAACAATGATCTGCTCAACCTGACGCGGCCCCATGCGATCCGAGACATCCATCTCGCCTATTACCGCGCGGGCGCAGACCTTGTTTCGACCAACACGTTCTCCTCGACGTCCATCGCACAAGCCGACTACGGCATGCAGGACATTGCCTACGAGCTGAACCTCGAGGGCGCGCGGCTCGCGAAGGCCGCGGCGACCCAGGCGGCGAAGGAGGACGGCAAGCCGCGCTTCGTCGCGGGCGCACTGGGTCCGACCAACCGCACCGCGTCGATCTCGCCGGATGTGTCGAACCCCGGCTACCGCGCCGTCACCTTCGACATGCTGCGCGAGGCCTACGGCGAGCAGGTCCGCGGTCTGCTCGACGGCGGCGCGGACGTGCTGTTGATCGAGACGATCTTCGACACGCTCAACGCCAAGGCTGCCATCGCTGCGATTGCCGAGGCGTGCGAACAGCGTGGCATCGACGTGCCGGTGATGATTTCCGGCACGATCACCGACCGCTCGGGGCGTCTGCTCTCGGGGCAGACGCCGGAGGCGTTCTGGCATTCGGTGCGCCACGCCACGCCGGTCTCGGTCGGCCTCAACTGCGCGCTCGGCGCCGCCGAGATGCGTGCGCATGTCGCCGACATGTCGCGCATCGCCGACACGCTGATCTGCGCCTATCCGAACGCCGGTCTGCCGAACGAGTTTGGCCACTATCACGAGAGCCCCGAAGATATGGCGCGCCAGCTCGGCGAGTTCGCTGCGTCCGGCCTCATCAACATCGTCGGTGGCTGCTGCGGCACGACGCCGGCGCATATCCGCGCCATCGCCGATGCGGTGAAGGACAAGACGCCGCGTCAGTTGCCGACCATCGAGCCGCGCCTGCGTCTCTCCGGCCTCGAGCCGTTCATTCTGACAGATCAGATTCCGTTCGTGAACGTCGGTGAGCGCACCAACGTCACCGGCTCCGCGAAGTTCCGCAAGCTCATCACCGCGGGCGACTACACCGCGGCGCTGGCGGTGGCGCGCGATCAGGTCGAGAGCGGCGCGCAGATCATCGACGTCAACATGGACGAGGGCCTCCTCGATTCCGCGAACGCGATGACGACCTTCCTCAATCTCGTTGCCGCAGAGCCGGATATCGCACGCGTGCCGGTGATGGTGGATAGCTCGAAATTCTCCGTGATCGAGGCGGGCCTGAAGTGCATCCAGGGCAAGCCGGTGGTGAACTCGATCTCGCTGAAGGAAGGCGAGGCTGCGTTCATCGAGCATGCCAAGATCGTGCGCCGCTACGGCGCAGCTGTCGTGGTGATGGCGTTCGACGAGCAGGGCCAAGCCGACACGATCGAGCGGAAGGTCGCGATCTCCAAGCGTGCTTACGACATTCTGGTCAACAAGGTCGGCTTCCCGCCGGAAGACATCATCTTCGACCCGAATATCTTTGCGGTCGCGACCGGCATGGAGGAGCACAACGGTTACGGCGTCGCCTTCATCGAAGGTGCGCGGCAGATCCGCGAGAAACTTCCGCACGTCCATATTTCCGGCGGCGTGTCGAATCTGTCGTTCTCGTTCCGCGGCAACGAGCCGGTGCGCGAGGCGATGCACTCGGTGTTCCTCTATCACGCCATCAAGGCTGGCATGGACATGGGCATCGTCAACGCCGGCCAGATGGCGGTGTACGACGATCTTGATCCGGAGTTACGTGAGGCCTGCGAGGACGTGGTGCTTAACCGTCGTCCCGATGCAGCCGAGCGCTTGCTGGCCATTGCACAGAAGTTTCAGGGGGCGGGCAAGGAGCAGAAGGCCGCCGATCTCGCTTGGCGCGAGTGGCCGGTGGAGAAGCGCCTGTCGCACGCGATGGTGCACGGCATCACCGACTATATCGACGCAGACACCGAGGAGGCGCGGCTCGCCGCCGACCGCCCATTGTCGGTGATCGAAGGACCGCTGATGGCCGGCATGAACGTGGTCGGCGATCTGTTCGGCTCTGGCAAGATGTTCCTGCCGCAGGTGGTGAAGTCCGCGCGCGTGATGAAGCAAGCGGTCGCGCACCTGATGCCGTTCATGGAGAAAGAGAAGGCCGAGCGCGGCGGCAGCAATCGTGCGTCGTCGGCCGGAAAAATCCTGCTCGCCACCGTGAAGGGCGACGTCCACGACATCGGCAAGAACATCGTCGGCGTCGTGCTCCAGTGCAACAATTACGAGGTGATCGACCTCGGCGTCATGGTGCCGGCGGCGAAGATTCTTGAAACCGCGAAGGCCGAGAACTGCGACATCGTGGGGCTCTCCGGCCTTATCACGCCCTCGCTCGACGAGATGTGCCATGTGGCGGCTGAGATGGAGCGGCAGAACTTCGATCTGCCGTTGCTGATCGGCGGCGCGACCACGAGCCGCGTCCACACCGCCGTGAAGATCGACCCGAACTACAACCGCGGGCAGACGGTCTATGTCACCGACGCGAGCCGCGCGGTCGGCGTTGCCTCCGCGTTGATGGGCCGCGAGAGCCGTCAGAAGTATGTGGACGAAACGCGTGCGGAATACGCCCGCATTGCGGCGACGCATGCGCGCGCACAGGAGGACAAGAAGCGTCTGTCGCTGTCGGATGCTCGCGCCAACGCGCTGAAGCTCGACTGGAAGAACTATGCCGCTCCACGTCCGACGTTCATCGGCTCAAGGGTGCTCGAGGACTATTCGGTGGCCGAGCTTGTCGCATATATCGACTGGTCGCCGTTCTTCTCGACGTGGGAGCTTGCCGGCAAGTATCCCGCGATCCTGGACGACAAGATCGTCGGCGAAGCCGCGCGCAGCCTCTTCGCGGATGCGCAGAAGATGCTGAAGGAGATCGTCGAGAAGAAGTGGTTCAAGGCCTCGGCCATCGTCGGCTTCTGGCCCGCCAATTCGGTCGGTGACGACATCCAGGTTTTCGCTGACGAAGCTCGAAAGAAGCCGATCGCGGAGCTGCATACGCTGCGGCAGCAACTGGCCCGCCGCGAGGGCCGCTCAAACGTGGCACTGGCCGATTTCATCGCGCCGCAGGGCACGCCGGACTACATCGGCGGCTTTGTCGTCACCGCCGGTATCGGCGAGGACGATGTTGCCGACCGCTTCAAGCGCGCCAATGACGATTACTCGTCGATCATGGTCAAGGCTCTGGCGGATCGCCTCGCCGAAGCCTTCGCCGAGCGTCTGCATCAACGCGTCCGCAAGGAGTTCTGGGCCTACGACACGGCCGAGAGGCTCAACAACGTTGATCTGATCGCAGAGAAGTATCGCGGCATCCGTCCGGCGCCGGGCTATCCGGCGCAACCGGATCACACCGAGAAGGGCACCCTGTTCAAGCTGATCGAAGGCGAGCGCATCGGCGTGAAGCTCACCGAAAGCTTCGCCATGTGGCCGGGCGCGTCCGTGAGTGGGCTCTATTTTAGCCACCCCGAGAGCCATTATTTCGGCGTGGGCAAGATCGAGCGCGATCAGGTCGAGGACTACGCCAAGCGGAAGGGGTGGACGGTCGAGGAGTGCGAGCGCTGGCTTGCGCCGATCCTCAACTACAATCCGCGGGCGGTCGCGCGCGACGCGGCTGCCTAGCGGCGGGTTTCCGAAAACATGACACCGGAGGATGTGCCCTCCGGTGTTTACTTGAGCCGTTTGACGGCTGGTTCGGTCTTAAGCGAATCCCCAAACTCAGAACGCACCAAGCAGAATCGCGCCGACGAAAGCGACCGCCGCGCATACCGCCAGGACATTCAGTCGTAAGGTTAGGTCCACTTTTGGCCTCCTCAGCAATGAACTGACTTAACGTTATCAGACCGGGCTGCCGGTCCGAAGTCACAAACATATTGCAGTGCCGAACGATTTCCGCGGTTACCACCGACACTCAAGGGATTGAGACAGCGCTGGAATTTGCACGTGTGCCCAAAATTCATCCACAAACATGCGCTACGCGCATGGCGAATAGTTTAGGCAAATACAACCGGTGGGGGAGATTCGGCTGCGAGTCGCCTAGTCACGGCGGGCAAGTGCGGTCTCGACGAAGAGCGCCGCTTCAAGCGTCTCCTTGTCGTGCCCGAACGGTCCGATGATCTGCACGCCGAGCGGCAAACCGGTTGCGTCCTTCAAGCCGGGGATGTTCACGCAGGGGGTGCCCATCAGCGTCCAGAGCCGGTTGAAGGTCGATGTTCCGGTCGAGGCGAGGCCGTGGGGCGCCGCGCCCGGCGCCGACGGCGAGAGGATCGCATCGGTGTCGGCGAAGATTTCGTAGATGCCGCTGCGGGCGCGGTGGCAGACCTTTCGCGCGTTGTCATACTCGTCCGCGCTGATAGCGAGGCCCATCT
This sequence comes from Pseudomonadota bacterium, assembly GCA_040756555.1. GTDB lineage: Bacteria > Pseudomonadota > Alphaproteobacteria > Rhizobiales > Xanthobacteraceae > Z2-YC6860. The sequence continues at coordinate 33,804 of JBFLYS010000016.1, forward strand.
CGATCATCTCGAGCGTGGTGGTGCGGAGCCGCACCTTGTGCCGGTCATATTCGGAGGCGAGCGATTGCGCCGCCTCGTAACTCTGCACGACGCGATGCAGCTCATAGGCGTCGCCCAGGATTTTCGGCAGCCGGATTTCGCTGAGCTTGGCGCCCGCTTTTTCGGCCGCCTGGGCGGCGGTCTCGACGGCCTTGTTCATGTCGTCGTTCGCGGCGGGCCATGGCGGATCGCGCAGGATCGCGATGCGCGGCGCGGATGGAGCCTTGCCGTCCACGCGCAGATCCCGGCCGCTCGCCAGCGCAGTCACGAAGGCCACGTCGGCAACGCCCGCGGCAAAGAAGCCCGCGGTGTCGAGGTGCCACGACACGCATTTCATGCCGATGGTGGGCAGGAGGCGGTACGACGGCTTGAAGCCCGCGACGCCGCAATAGCTCGCGGGCCGGATCACCGAACCGCCGGTCTGACTTCCAGTTGCGGCGGCGAAGAAGCCGGCGGCGACACCCGCCGCCGAACCCGACGACGAGCCGCCCGGCGTGTGAGCGGGATTGTGCGGATTGCGCGTCTTGCCCGGATCGAGATGGGCGAATTCGGTGGTGACGGTCTTGCCGATCGCGACGCCGCCGGCGCGCGCGATCATCGAAACGAGTGACGCGTCAGCCGCGGGCCGGTGGCCGGCGTAGATCGTCGAGCCGTATTCGGTCGGCATGTCAGCGGTGTCGAAAATATCTTTCAGACCGAACGGCAAACCGCGCAGCGGTTTCCCGGCAAGCGCCTTGTCCTGCGCGGCTTTGCGCGCGTGTTCGAGCGCGAGCGTCGCAAAGGCGCCGACCTCGCTTTCGCGCTTGGCGATGTTCTCTGCGGCAAGCTCAATGACCTTCGCAGGCGAGAGATCGCCCGCTTCGACGCGGCGGGCCAGATCGAGGGCTGGGAGCATCAGGCGTGACCGTCGATACGCGTGACGATACGTTGGGTGAAACGGCGCGCCATCGGCATGACCAGGTAGCCGGTTATGGCCGCGATCGGCCAGGCGATGACGTAGGCCTTGGCCCACTGGATCAGGAAATCGTGCCGAAGCCCGAGGTTGAGATAGGTCACGATCAGCGTGACCATCATCACCATCATCGACGACATCGTCGCCGCAAGGATGAAACGCGCTTTGCCTTCCATCGTAGTCCTTCCCCAGAAGCCTCTTGGCGCGCCGATGTGGCCTGAAAGCCGGGCGCGGATCAAGGCCATTGCAACGACAAAGCCCCGCGGGATCGCCGCGGGGCTTTGCATTTTGCGTAGGGTTTATTGCACGATCATCCCGGTGAAGACATAGGCTTGCAGCATCACCAGCACGCCGACCAGACAGGCCAGTGTGATCGAGTGCCAGAACACGAAGCGCAGGATCGTGCCCTCGTGACCGAACCAGTTGGTCGCGGTCGAGGCGACCACGATCGATTGTGCGTCGATCATCTTGCCCATCACGCCGCCGGACGAGTTGGCTGCGCTCATCAGGATCGGCGAGATACCGAGCTGTTCGGACGTGATCTTCTGCAGATTGCCGAACAGTACGTTCGAGGCGGTGTCCGATCCGGTCAGGGCGACGCCCAACCAGCCGAGCAGCGTCCCGAAGAAGGGATAGAGCACGCCGGTGCCCGCAAAGGCGAGTCCGAGCGTGGCGTCGATACCGGAGAGCCGCGTCAGCGTACCGATCGCGAGCATCGCCGAGATGGTGATGAGCGAGTATGCGCAGACCTTGATGGTCTTGCCGTACTCCGCAACGATTTTTACCGGCGAGAAGCCCATCAGGAAGCCGGAGATGATTGCGGCGATCAACATGCCGGACCCGGTGTAGGTCAGCCATGTAAAGGAGAACACCGCGCCTTCCGGCGTCGGCTTCGCCGCAACCGGCGCAACCTTGTTGATCATGTTGTGCAACTCGGGCACCGCATAGTTCCAGGTCGCCCATGGGTTGACCTGGCCTTTGAACCAGTTGGTGCCCCATAGCAGGAGGATCACGCAGACGATGATCCACGGCAGCAGCGCCAGCCAAACCTGAGCCGTCGTCGGCTGGGTCTTGGGTGGGGTCGGCGCGGGACGGCCGACCGCGGAGTCATCCTTGGTGCGCAGCGCGGGAGAGAGCCACAGCTCCCGCGGCTGCCAGACCTTCAGGAATCCGATCAGGCAAGCCATCGAGATCAGCGACGCGCCGATGTCCACGATCCACGGATTGATGAAATTCGAAATCAGGAACTGCGGCACCGCGAACGACACGCCGGTGACGAGGATCGCCGGCCAGATGTCCTTCATGCCCTTCCATCCGGCAAACGCCCAGATCAGCCAGAACGGTACGATCAGCGAGAAGAATGGCAATTGCCGCCCGACCATCGCGCCGAGCAGGAACGGGTCGATGCCGGTGACGCTCGAGAGGCCTGCGATCGGCGTGCCGAGCGCGCCGAAGGCGACCGGTGCCGTGTTGGCGATCAGCGAAAGGCCCGACGCCGCAAGCGGCGAGAAACCAAGCCCGATCAGGATCGCGCCGGTGACGGCGACCGGCGTGCCGAAGCCCGATGCGCCTTCAAAGAACGCACCGAACGAGAACGCGATCAGCAACAGTTGAAGCCGCCGGTCCTGGGTGACGCCGCCGATCGTGGTCTGCAACGTCTCAAAGGCACCTTTCGCCACCGTCAGCCGATACAAGAAGATGACGTTGAGCACGATCCAGCCGATCGGGAAGAACCCGGTCGCAACGCCGAGCACGGTGGCGCGCAGCGACATGCCGGCTGGCATCGTGAAGAGATAGATCGCAACGAGATTGGCGACGATCAGCGCGACGATGGCGGCGATATGCGCCTTCACCTTGTTCGAGGCGATGAGCAATAGCAGCGTGACGACCGGCAGCGCCGCTGCAATCGTCGACAAGACTTGATTTGAAAATGGATCGTAGACTTGGTTCCACATAGGACGACTCCCCAGCCGATTTCGGTTTTGATTTGGAGGACCGGTCTGTGGCCGTGTCCCGTCGCCCCGAAAGCGCAGAGAAGAGGAGTTCGGCGTTTCGAACTCCGCGTGTCCCAGCGTAACCCCCAACCAGAGGTTATGCTCAAGGTTTAGATTTTGGTAGCCATGATGCGCCGCGATCTGTGAGTTCCGGCCGGCCGGCTGGCGGCGGGTGCGCGATCAACGAAGGGCTAACCATAAACAGCCCATCAGCATTGACTGTGTCTTAACGGAATCCCTCGCATTGTCCGCGTCATGACGCGTGGAGTGCGTAGGTATCTCGTCGGCTCCCTTGTCCTCTTATTAGCGCTCGCGGGATGCGGACGCGGTTTCCTTCAATACGCCGAGCGCGAGCCGTGGCGGCGCGAGGCGGAAGTCGCCTGTCTCAAGTCGGGCGCGGTGAGGGAAGGCGCAGGTCTGGTCCGTATCGAGCCGATCGAGGGGCCCGGCATTTGCGGTGCTGAATTCCCGCTGAAGGTTGCTGCCTTCGGCGAGAACAGCGCGTTCGGCTTTGCCGACGAGACGGTCCGTCCGCCGGGCGCGATTCCAGGCGGCGCGCAACAGCCGCGCTGGCCGATTGCACAGCCACGCGCATCGGCGCCGATCTCGTCTTCGTCCTATCCCGCGCCGCAGGCCCAACCGCCGCAAACCGGTGAGCCGATGTCGATCTCGCCGCCCGGCGTGAACGCGACGCCGACGTCGCCGCGCAACGCGGGTCCCGGCGCGCAGCCAGAATTTGACGACGAAGACGACACGCCGCCGCAGACCATGCCGAGCCGCGAGCCGCAGCGCTCACTGCCGCCGCTCGGTCCGGTGCGCAATCCGCGCGTGACGGGAACCGCGCCGGTCGAGGTGAAGCCGCAGGCGACGCTTGCGTGCCCGATCGTCTCCGCGCTCGACCAGTGGATCATGAATGCTGTGCAACCCGCCGCCAGCAAGTGGTTCGGCCAGCCGGTGCTGGAGATCAAGCAGATCTCGGCCTACTCCTGCCGCGGCATGAACGGCCAGCCGGGTGCACGCATCTCCGAACATGCCTTCGGCAATGCGCTCGACATCGCGGCCTTCGTGCTTGCCGATGGCCGTCGCATCACGGTGAAAGACGGCTGGAAAGGTTCGCCGGAGGAGCAAGGCTTCCTGCGCGACGTGCAAGGCGCAGCCTGCGATCAGTTTACGACCGTGCTCGCGCCGGGCTCGAACCGCTTCCACTACGACCACATCCACGTCGATCTGATGCGCCGTGCGAGCGGCCGCCGCATTTGCCAGCCGGGCGCAGTGGATGGCGAACAGATCGCGGCGATGGCGCGGCGGAGCCCGTCTATGATGGCTTCGCGGCCAGAGCCCACTCCGCTCCGCCGCTACGATCCGCCGGTCGATCCGAACAACGATCCGTTCGCATGGCGCGGCGACTATCGCCGTGCCGACACCACCGGCTCGATCAAGACAAAGCCCGACCCGTCACGCATGGCCGTGGAAGACCTGGACTGGATCGAGGACCCGAGCCCGCGACCGAAAATCGACTGGTCCAAGGATCGGCATAAGCCGCAATAGGGCGCTTTTCGCAGCCGGAACGCGACTGTTTCCGGCCTGAAACGGCATTTTCCGGAAAAAATCGCAGTTTTTCATCCCCGGCTTTGAACCGATGACGGGCAGGGCGCGACTACCCCCTAACAGGGGGATTTAACCATGTTCCGCACCGCGCTCGCTGCCATCGCCGGGATTGCCGCCATCGCCGCCGCTTCGTCGGCTGCGGCTCAGGGCGCCTCGCCGGTTCGCACCTTCAGCAAGGCTCAGTGGGAAGTCGTCAAAGCCGGGCAGGGCACCATCAGCCACTGTGTGATGGGCGTCCGCTCCGATGCCGCCGCTCCCGCCGCCGGCAAGCCCCAGTTCATGATCACCGCCGACAAGGACTTCGCGATCCTGCGCGTGCGCGCCGCGGAGTGGAAATTCGACGGTGCCCGTTCCATCGACGTGACGCTCACGACCGGCAAGAGCGAAAGCCAGCCCGGTGCGATGGTGAGCGGCCGCGACCTGATCGATATTGCGTTCGGCTCCGAGAGCGAGCTCGCCACTGCGGGTCACATCGACATCAAGACCGAAGGCACCACGATTCGCCTGTCGCTCGCAGGTATCGCGGATGCGCTGCCGGCCTATCGCGATTGCCTCACCAACATCGGCAAGCCGATGAACGGCTACCAGGTGCAGGCTTCGATCGCTCGTTGAGTTGTTGCGGCGTCGCGTAACGGTCGCGTGTCGCGTCTGAGTTGGTCAGTAAGTTCGTCAGTTCTCTGCCAACTGAAAGGCGGCCCACCCAGTCGGTGAGCCGCCTCTTTCTTTTCTGGCAGATTGAAAACTACTTCGCGCGATAAGCCGCCATGAACACGCGCACGGCGATGCTGACGACAAGCTTGATACGCTCTTCGCTCGGCGGCGGAGCGAAATTGAAAAGCACCGGTTTGAACAGCGTGCCCTGGCAGGTCTCCATGAACTGCGCGGCGGCGATCTCGGGCTCTTCAACCGTCAGCACGCCGGCCTCGGTTTGCGCTTTGAGATAAGCCGCAAGCTTTGCGATGCCTTTCGATGGGCCGGTCTCGTAGAACTGCCGGCCGATCGACGGCATGCGATCCGCGATCGCGATCACGGTGCGGAGCGCCGAAGCTTTTTCCGGGCGGCAGAGGAAATGGATGTAAGCGATGCCGAGCCGTGTGAGCGTGCTTTCGACATCCGGATCGCTCGGGTCGAGATCGAAGAGGCCTTCGGCCTGCACTGTGCATTCCAGCAGGACGATGGCGCCGAACAGCTCCTCCTTGTCCTTGAAGTAGACGTAGAGCGTGCCCTTGGAGACGCCGGCGGCTTTGGCGATGTCGTTCATGCTGGCCGCATCGAAGCCACGGGCCAGGAAGATCTGGCGGGCGCCCTCGACGATCTGCCGGCGCTTGGCGCTATCTTCGGCGGTATCCGCCGGGCGGTCCAGAACGAGGTCGGTGGCGCTCATGACATCTCTCCCACAGCCGGCCTAGGGCCGGTCCGGACCCGAAATACCCCGCAGAATCAGCAGGCTTCGGTCCGTTGAGCCGAAATATGGCGTATATGCCCTCAAAAATCAATGACCGAACGGTTCGGTCATCTTGACTTCCGCAGTGCACAAGCGTATTTGTCGCGCTGACCGAACGGTTCGGTCACATGGAGACGGGTCATGTTGCGGCACAAGAGCAGAGAAAGCTCCGGTCTGAGCGTGGTCACCGCGGAAGACATTCAGGGCCCCGAGCTAAAGGGTGCGTTGCCCGTCACCCCGATCCAAGAACCCGCCCCGCAAGCGGACGCCAACCCAGCCAAGCCCGCCCAGTCGCGTCGTAAGCTTCTGCTTACGGGCGCCGCCGTTGTGGCACTCGCAGCCGCCGGATGGTTCGGCACCAATTACATGCTGGTCGGCCGCTATCTCGTCTCGACCGACGACGCCTATGTGAAAGCCAACAACACAACGCTCGGCGCCAAGGTGTCGGGCTATGTCTCGGACCTTCTGGTTGAAGACAACACGCCGGTTCGCGCCGGCGATGTGATCGCCCGCATCGACGATGGCGATTATCGTCTGGCGGTCGCCTCCGCGCGCGACAAGGTCGCGACCCAGCAGGCGACCGTCGAACGCTTTGACCGCCAGATCATCGCTCAGCAAGCGGCGGTGGAGCAGGCGAAGGCGCAACTCACATCGTCGAAGGCCGCGCAGGTTCGGGCGCAATTGGAGCTGGAGCGGCAGCAGTCGCTCGCCAGCAAGGAATACGCGAGCAAGCAGGCTCTGGAGCAGTCGCTCGCCAACCGCGATCAATCGGTGGCAGCGGTGCAAAGCGCAGAGGCCGCGATCGACGGCGCAGCCGCCAATGTCCATGTGCTCGAAGCCCAGAAGCAGGAAGCGACCGGCACGCTCGCGGAGTTGAAGACCGCGCAGGCGAAGGCGGAGCGCGATCTCGCTTTCACGGAAATCAAGGCTCCGGTCGATGGCGTCGTCGGCAACCGCGCGGTCCAGGTCGGCGATTTCGTGCAAACTGGCCAACGCGTCGCCGCGCTGGTGCCGCTCTCCGACGTCTTCGTCGACGCGAACTTCAAGGAAACGCAGCTTGCGAAGGTGCGCCCCGGCCAGCCGGTGTCGATCAAGGTCGACGCGCTGCCGGATGAAAAGATCGACGGCGTGGTGCAGAGCGTAGCGCCGGCCTCTGGCGCGGTGTTCTCGCTGCTGCCGCCCGACAACGCCACCGGCAACTTCACCAAGATCGTACAGCGGCTGACGGTGCGCGTGCGCGTTCCGGCCGATGTCGCGGGGCGCAACGAGTTGCGCCCCGGCATGTCGGTGATCGTCAACGTCAACACCAAGCCCGGCGCGGGGGCTTCCGCTTCTCTCGCGCCGAAGACACGGACCGTCTCGAACTGAAGCCCGAGAGGGTGTCATGGACGCTCAAGCCGTCGCGACAGACCGAATAGAGCCGAAGCGGCTCGCCGCTTTTATGGCGATGTGCTTCGGCATGTTCATGGCGTTCCTGGACATCCAGATCGTCTCGTCGTCGCTGTCGGAGATCCAGGCTGGCCTTGCCGCCTCCAGCGACGAAATCCCCTGGGTGCAAACCTCGTACCTGATCGCGGAGGTGATCGCGATCCCGCTCTCTGGCTTCCTCGCTCGCGCACTTGGCACGCGGACACTGTTCGCTTTTTCCGCTGCGGGCTTCACGTTCGCGAGCTTCATGTGCGGCATTAGCTCGTCGATGGGCAGCATGATCGTCTGGCGCGCGGTGCAGGGCTTCATCGGCGGTGGCATGGTGCCGACCGTCTTCGCCGCGATCTACACGATGTTCCCGAAGTCGCGACAGGCGATGATCGTGCCGGTCGTCGGCCTGATCGCGACGCTCGCGCCGACCATCGGTCCGACCATCGGCGGTTACCTCACCGAGGCGATGTCCTGGCACTGGCTGTTCTTCATCAACATCGTGCCTGGCATCCTGGTGACGATCGCGGCGCTTGCGCTGATCGATTTCGACAGGCCGGACTATTCGCTGCTTGACCACTTCGACTGGTGGGGTCTGATCACCATGGGTGGTTTCCTCGGCGCGCTGGAATACGTGCTGGAGGAGGGGCCGCGCCACGACTGGTTCGAGGAGGAGGCGGTGCTCTATGCGGCCATCGTCTCGGTGGTTTCGGCGGTCGCCTTCTTCTGGCGCGCGTTCACGGCGAAGACACCGATTGTCGACCTGCGCGCGTTTTCCGACCGAAATTTTGCGGTCGGCAGCATGTTCTCCTTTGTGCTTGGCATCGGCCTCTACGGTCTGACCTATCTCTATCCGCTCTATCTTGCGCAGGTTCGCGGCTACAACGCACTGATGATTGGCGAGACGCTGTTCGTCTCCGGTCTTGTCATGTTCCTGAGCGCACCGATCGTCGGCCGGCTGTCGGCGAAATACGATCCGCGTTTCCTGTTGATCGGTGGCTTCCTGCTGTTCGCGCTCGGCACCTGGCAGATGCACTTCCTGACCAAGGACTGGGACTTCTGGGAGCTGTTCTGGCCTCAGGTGTTTCGCGGGCTCGGCCTGATGGCGGCGATTGTGCCGGTCACCAACGTCGCGCTCGGCACGCTGCCACCGGAGCGCATCAAGAACGCGTCCGGTCTGTTCAACCTGATGCGCAACCTCGGCGGTGCGCTGGGATTGGCGGTGCTCACCACCATGCTGAACGACCGCATGGACCTGCATCTCACCCGCCTGCACGAGTCGGTGAACTGGGCGCGCGGCCCAGCGACCGAGATGCTGGCGAACCTCACCGCGCGCTTCCACGATTTCGGTTCGAACGCGCAGCCAATGGCGCTCAAGCAGATGTTCCTGATGGCGCGTCAGCAGGCGACGGTGATGAGCTTTGCCGACGTGTTCCTGATGCTGACCGTGTTGTTCGTCGCGCTGGCCGCGCTCGGCATCGTGATGAAGCGGCCCGCGGCCGTGGCCGCAGGCGGCGACGCGCACTGAAGAGTTTTAAGGAGGCTGTTCCCCGACGGCCTCCGGCTGAGCTGGGTCTCTGCGAAAGCAGGGACCCAGCTTCTATTTCGGCTTGCCGTAGCCGCCCGCGGTTGGCGATTGGATAGTCACCGCTTCGCCCGCATCGATCACCGTGGCGTCGGCACCCTTCAGCTTTTCGATGGTGCCATCGTTGCGGCGCACCGAGTTCTCGCCGACCTGACCGTTCTCGCCGCCGGCCATGCCGAACGGCGGGATGCGGCGATGGCCGGAGAGAATGGTACATTCCATCTTCTCCAGGAACCGGATGGTGCGGCGGATGCCGTCGCCTGCGTTCCATTGGCCGCGTCCGCCCGAGCCTTTGCGGATGTGGAAGTCCTCCAGCACGACCGGATAGCGGAACTCCAGAATTTCCGGATCGGTGAGGCGCGTGTTGGTCATGTGCGTGTGCACGGCATCGGTGCCGGGGAAGCCCGGTCCCGCAGGCGAGCCCGAGCAGATCGTCTCGTAGTACTGATACTTGGCGTTGCCGAAGTTCAGGTTGTTCATGGTGCCCTGCGCCGCGGCCATCGCACCGAGCGCGCCGAACAAGGTGTCGGTCACGGCCTGCGATGTCTCGACGTTGCCGGCGACGACGGCGGACGGATACTCCGGCCGCAACAACGAGCGGGGAGGAATGATGATGTTGATCGGGCGCAGGCAGCCCGCGTTCATCGGGATCTCGTCGTCCACCATCACGCGGAAGACGTAAAGCACAGCGGCACGCGCAACCGGTTCCGGCGCGTTGAAATTGGTCTTCTGCTGCGGCGAGGTGCCGGTGAAATCGACGGTCGCCTCGCGCTTCTTCTTGTCGACCGTGATCTTCACTTTGATCACGACGCCCTGATCCATCTCGTAGGCGAATTCCGAGTCGTGCAGCTTGTCGATGACTCGGCGAACGCTCTCCGCCGCATTGTCCTGCACGTGCTGCATGTAGGCCTTCACGACCGGCAGCGTGAAGTGCGCCACCATCTTACGCAGCTCCTGCACGCCTTTTTCGTTGGCGGCGATCTGCGCCTTCATGTCGTTGACGTTCTGGGTGACGTTACGAACCGGATATTTCGCGCCGGTCAGCGCCGCGATCAGCTCCTTCTCGCGGAAGCGGCCGCGGTCGATAACCTTGAAGTTGTCGAACAGGACGCCTTCTTCCTCAATGGTCGTCGCCACCGGCGACATCGAGCCGGGCGAGATGCCGCCGACGTCGGCGTGATGTCCGCGCGAGGCGACCCAGAACAGGATGTTCTTCTTCCTGTCGTCGAACACCGGCGTGCAGACCGTGATATCGGGCAGATGTGTTCCGCCGTTGTAGGGCGCGTTGATGACGTACACGTCGCCCGGCGCGATCTTGCCCTTGTTCTCGCGGATGATGGTCTCGACCGCGCGATCCATCGAGCCGAGATGCACCGGCATGTGCGGCGCGTTGGCAACCAGCGAGCCGTCGTGTGCGAACACCGCGCAGGAGAAGTCGAGCCGCTCCTTGATGTTTACGGAATAGGCGGTGTTCTGCAGCGACACGCCCATTTGCTCGGCGATCGACATGAACAGATTGTTGAACACCTCGAGCATGATCGGATCGGCCTTGGTGCCGATGGCGCTCTGGCGTTTGAGCGCGACGGTGCGCTCCAGCACCAGATGATTCTTCGCGGTGATCTGCGCGCGCCAGCCGTGCTCGACCACCACGGTCTGGTGCGGCTCCATGACGATCGCAGGGCCTTGTACCTTGGAGCCCGGCACGAGCTGGTCGCGGGTGTAGACTGCGGCCTTGTGCCATTGCCCGCCGGAGAAGAACTGCGTGCGCTTGGCGGGCGAGGGGAGCTTCTTCGCCGAGGTCTTGAGCTTTTTTTCGCGGAACTTGGCGCCGCCGCCGACCGCTTCGACCGAGACGGCTTCGATCACGAGCTGCTTGGCGCGGTCGATGAAGCCGAAGCGCGCCTTGTGTGCCTTCTCGAAGGCTGCCTTCATCTTCGGGAGTGAGCCTGCATCCACCACGAGCGCGGTGTCGGTGCCGGCATAGCGGATGTGCGCGCGGACGTGAATCTTGATCGCGCTCGATGGGACGCCCTGGCCCGCGACCTCGTCCTTGGCGTCCTTGCCGAGCCGCTTGCCCTCGCGGTTCAGGGCTGCGAGCGACTTCGATCCGAAATTCTCCTCGATCGCTTGCTGGCGTGTCGCGCGGATGTCGGCGAGGCCCATGCCGTAAGCCGAAAGCAGCGACGAGAACGGATGGATCAGCACCTTGGTCATGCCGAGCGCGTCGGCGACGAGACACGCATGCTGGCCGCCCGCACCGCCGAAGCAGTTGAGCGCGTAGCGCGTCACGTCATAGCCGCGTTGCACGGAAATCTTCTTGATCGCGTTCGCCATGTTTTCGACGGCGATCTTGATGAAGCCGTCGGCGATCTCTTCCGGCGATTTTCCGCCGACCTCTTTCGCCAGTTCGGCAAAGGCCGCTTTCACGGCGTCTGCGTCGAGCGGCTGGTTCTGCTCGGGCCCGAAGATTTTTGGGAAGAACTCCGGGATCAGCTTTCCGGCCATCACATTCGCATCGGTGACCGCGAGGGGGCCACCGCGGCGATAACATGTCGGGCCCGGATTGGCGCCGGCACTGTCGGGGCCGACGCGGAAGCGCGCGCCGTCGAAGTGTAAGATCGAGCCGCCGCCTGCCGCGACCGTGTGAATGAGCATCATCGGTGCGCGCATGCGCACGCCCGCGACTTCTGTCTCGAATGCGCGCTCGTATTCGCCGTCGTAGTGCGACACGTCGGTGGAGGTGCCGCCCATGTCGAAGCCGATCAGGTCCTTGAAACCCGCTTCGTGCCCGGTCTCGGCCATGCCGACCACGCCGCCCGCGGGACCGGAGAGGATCGCATCCTTGCCCTGGAACAACTCTGCCGCGGTGAGGCCGCCCGACGACATCATGAACATCAGCCGAGCGCCGGACGTCTTCGCATCCAGCTCGGAGCCCACTGTCGCCACGTAGCGCCGCAGGATCGGCGAAAGATAAGCGTCCACCACGGTGGTGTCGCCGCGGCCGACCAGCTTGATCAGCGGCGAGACCTCGTGGCTGACCGACACCTGCGGAAAACCCATCTCGCGTGCGAGCTTGGCGACGCGCTGTTCATGCTCGGGATAACGGTAGGCGTGCATGAACACGATCGCGACCGCCTTGATGCCGTCGTCGAGTGCCTGCGCCAGCGCGTTTCCGACTTCGACGAGATCGGGCTCAAGCTCGACGGTGCCGTCGGCGCGCGTGCGCTCGGCGACCTCGACCACGCGCTCGAACAGCATCTCGGGTTTGATGATGTGCTTGGCGAAAATCTTCGGCCGCGCCTGGTAGCCGATGCGCAGCGCGTCGCGGAAACCTTTGGTCGTGATGAGAACCGTACGGTCGCCCTTGCGCTCCAAGAGCGCGTTGGTCGCAACGGTGGTGCCCATCTTCACCGCGCCGACATGGCCGGGGGGGATCGCTTCGCCTTTCTTCAGGCCGAGCAGATCGCGGATGCCTTGCACCGCGGCGTCGCGATAGGCCTCCGGGTTTTCGGAGAGCAGTTTGTGGGCAACGAGCGAGCCGTCGGGTTTGCGGCCGACGATGTCGGTGAAAGTGCCGCCGCGGTCGATCCAGAAGTCCCAGGTTTGAGCGGGCGCGCTCTTGCCGCCCTTCTTGCTCGTCTTCTTGGCCGCGTTCTTGCTTTTCGTCCGTTTCATCGTCTGCCCGATCATTGCCAGCCGAGGCCAAGGTGCCACAGTCTTCGCAGGAAATCAGGCATCAAATAAATCGTCAACATTTTGTTGACAAATTGCAGACGTGCGCTAGCCTCATAGCATGACGCGCCGCGCGCCCCCACGCACCGGTTCTTCCACCCCCGCAGGGGTGGGGCCGATCGTTTCCTCGGCGCATCTTGCCGCAGGGCTGATGCCGGCATTGTCCGAGCTTGAATTCGGCCTCATCCTTCTGGGCCACGCCTTCAATCGCTGGATGGTCCGTTGTGCGGCGGCAGCCGGTATCCCGGACCTTTCAGCGCTCGATGTGCTGGTGTTGCACACGGTCAATCATCGCGGCCGGGGCAAGACGCTGGCCGATATTTGCTTGGTGCTGGCGGTTGAGGACACGCATCTGGTGACCTACGCGGTCAAGAAGCTGCAAGGCCACGGCCTCGTCGCTTCCGGCCGCCAGGGCAAGGAAAAGACGGTTACGATCACGCCCCGGGGGGAGGCGCTGTGCCGGCGATACAGCGAAATTCGCGAAGCACTATTGGTGCGTCCAGTGCGCGGAACCGGGGCGGACGAACGCAAGCTGTCAGAGCTTGCTGGCACGATGCGTGCATTGTCTGGGCATTACGATCAGGCGGCACGGTCCGCTGCGAGTTTATAAGAGGGGACACTATGACGGTCACAGCCAAGGACAGTTCACAATGATCCGAGGCTTTCTTGACCGGCTCTATCTTTACGCGGGCTATCTCGCCGGCCTCTTCATGCTGGCCATCTTTTTACTGATGATGGCGCTGTCCGCCGGACGGCCGATCGGCATGAACATTCCGGCGGCGGACGATTTCGTGTCCTGGTGCATGGCGGCGATGGCCTTCCTCGGCCTCGCGCACACCTTCCGCTCCGGCGAGATGATCCGCGTCGGGTTGCTGATCGACAAGCTAACGGGGCGCACGCGCCACTGGTTTGAGCTGGGGGCACTCATCATCGGCACCGGCTTCATTGCCTTCTTCGCCTATTACGCGGTGAAGATGAACTACGAGTCCTTCAAGTTTAAGGACATGTCGCAGGGCGTGATCGCGATCCCGATGTGGATCCCGCAGATCGGCTATTCGCTCGGACTCGTGATCCTCCTCATCGCTTTCATCGATGAACTCATCCATGTCGCGATGGGCCATCTGCCCCGCTACGAGAAGCCGCCGCCCCAGACCGCCGAAGAGGTGGTCGAGCGCGCCGTGCAGAGCGGGGTGTGAACGTGGAGCTTCTCGAGATCGCACTTCTTCTGTTGATCCTGCTCACCGCATTGCTCGCGGGTGGCGTCTGGATCGGCGTCACGCTCATCGCCTGCGGCTTTGTCGGGATGCAGTTCGCCGGTGGTGCGATTCCGCCCGGCGCGGTGCTGGCGACGACCATTTGGGGCAACAGCGCGTCGTGGACGCTCGCAGCCCTGCCGCTATTCATCTGGATGGGAGAGATTCTCTTTCGCACAAAACTCTCTGAGGAGATGTTCCGCGGCCTCGCGCCATGGCTGAACTGGCTTCCGGGCCGTCTGATGCACGTCAACGTGCTCGCTTGCGGCATCTTCGGTTCGGTGTCGGGCTCTTCCGCCGCGACAACGGCCACGGTCGCCAAGATCGCGCTGCCTGAACTCAAGAAGCGCGGCTACGACCAGATGGTCAGCCTCGGCTCTCTTGCGGGGGCGGGGACGCTCGGCATCCTCATTCCACCGTCGATCATGATGGTGATCTACGCGGTGCAGGCCAACGTCTCGATCATCCAAGTGTTCCTCGCGGGCTTCCTGCCGGGCTTGCTCGTGATGGTGCTCTACTCGGGCTACATCATCATCTGGTCGCTGCTGCATCCTGAGAAGACGCCGCCGCGCGATCCGCCGATGTCGTTCCGGATGAAGATGCGGGAATCGGCGAAGCTGATTCCGACCATGCTGCTCATCGCGCTCGTGTTCCTGTCGCTGCTGATGGGCTGGGCGACTGCGACCGAATGCGCCGCCTGGGGTGTCCTCGGCTCGCTCGCGATCGCCTGGTGGCATAATACGCTCGACATCAAGTCGTTCTGGCTGAGCGTGATGGGCGCGACGCGCGTCACTTGCATGATCATGCTGATCCTGGCCGGCGCGTCCTACATGTCCACCTCGATGGCCTACACCGGCGTGCCGCAGGCTCTGGCGACGTGGGTCGGAAGCTTCGATCTCAGCCCCTTCGCGCTGATCGCGGCGCTTACGGTCATGTACATCGTGCTCGGTACCGCGCTCGACGGTATTTCAATGATCGTGCTCACCACCGCGGTGGTGATCCCGATGGTGAAGCACGCTGGTTTCGATCTTGTCTGGTTCGGCATCTTCGTCGTGCTGGTCGTCGAGATGGCGGAGGTGTCGCCCCCTGTGGGCTTCAATCTGTTCGTCCTGCAAACGATGAGCGGGCTCGATTCCAACACGGTCGCGCGCGCATCGTTGCCGTTCTTTTTCCTGCTGGTCCTTGCGGTGGCTATCATCACGGTGTTTCCTTGGATCGTGATGGTGCTCCCAAGGATGGCCTTCCCGACATAGTTCCAACCGAGAGGTCACGAGTCATGATGAAGACGATGAAATTCCTGGCGATCGCGGCGGGCGCAGCCGCAATGATCGCCGCTGCGCCGGCGGGCGCGCAGACGAAATGGAATCTGCCGAGCGCTTATCCGATCGACAATCCGCATCTCGAGAATCTGGTTGCCTTCGCCAAGGACGTATCCGACGCGACCGGCGGCAAGCTGCAAATCCAGATCCACGCCGGCGCATCCTTGTTCAAGGGGCCGGAGATCAAGCGCGCGGTCGCGACCGGCCAGGCGCAGACCGGCGAAATCCTGATCTCGATCCTCGAGAACGAAGATCCGATCTTCGGCATCGACGTGGTGCCGTTCCTGGCCACCAGCTTCCCGGAGGCGATGAAGCTATGGAAGGCGTCGCGCCCGGCGACCGAGAAGAAGCTCGCGGCGCAGGGCATCATGGTGCTGTTCTCGGTGCCGTGGGGTCCGCAGGGCATCTACGCCAAGAAAGAGATCAACACGATCGAGGATATGAAGGGCCTCAAGTGGCGCGCCTACAATGTCGGCACCGCCCGCATTGGCGAGATGGTCGGTGCGCAGGCGGTGACCGTGCAGGCGGCGGAACTGCCGCAGGCGCTTGCGACAGGCGTCGTCAACGCGTTCATGTCTTCGGGCGCGACCGGTTACGACTCCAAGGTCTGGGAGACGCTGACCCACTTCTACGACACCCGCGCCTGGATTCCGCGCAACGTGACCATGGTCAACAAGGCGGCGTTTGATGCGCTCGACAAACCGACCCAGGAGGCGGTTCTCAAGGCCGCGGCGGCCGCCGAGGTGCGCGGCTGGAAGCTCTGGGAAAACAAGACCGAGTGGTATCACGAGGAGATCGCCAAGAAGGGCATGAAGGTGCTCAAGCCGAGCCCCGCGCTCGAGGCGGGCTTCAAGAAGATCGGTGAGCAGCTCACCGCCGACTGGTTGAAGAAGGCCGGCGCGGATGGGCAGGCGGTGATCGACGCTTACAAGAAGATGTAGGCTCGCAAGAAGATGTGAGCTTGAGCGGCTTTGCGGCGGCTGCTAAGCCGTCGCCACCGACAACGACGTCATGCCCGGCCTAGTGCCGGGCATGCGCTTTTTGGAGTGTGATGAATGAAGATCGTGGGATTTATCGCGGACGGAAAGCAGCGGCTCGGCGTGATCGAGGGCGATCAGGTGATCGACCTTCAGGCGGTCGATCCGTATCTGCCGTCGAACCTCGCCGATGTGCTCGCCAAGACCAATGGCGACCTCAAGAGCCTTGGTGACATGGCCAAGAACGCCAGCGCCTCAGCGCGCCGCCCGCTCGCGGGCCTGAAGTTCGGTCTCCCTGTGTCGAAGCCCGGCAAGATCGTCTGCCTCGGCCTCAACTATCTCGATCACGTCAAGGAAGGCCCGAACCGCGACAACATTCCGAAATTCCCGACGCTGTTCATGCGCGGCCTCAATTCGGTCGTCGCCCACAACGAGCCGATCATCCGCCCGAAGATTTCCGAGACCTTCGACTACGAGGCCGAGATGGTCGCGGTGGTGGGCAAGCGCGCCAAGCACATGACGATGGCGAACGCCACGTCCTGCATCGCGGGCTACACGATCAGCAACGAAGGCTCGATCCGTGAATTCCAGCGCCACACCACCCAGTGGCACATGGGCAAGAACTTCGACAACTCGGGCAGCGTCGGCCCGTGGATGGTCACCGCGGACGAACTGCCGGACGGCGGCAAGGGGCTGAAGATCGAGAGCCGCGTCAACGGCAAGGTCATGCAGTCCGACAACACCGCGAACATGATGTTCCCGCTCGCCGAGACCATCGTCTACGCGACCCAGGGCATCACGCTCGAGCCGGGCGACCTGATCCTCACCGGCACGCCGTCGGGTGTTGCCCACGCCCGCAAGCCGCCGGCCTGGATGCGCCACGGCGACGTCGCCGAGATCGAGATCGAAGGCATCGGCATCCTTCGCAACCCGGTTGAAGACGAGAAGTAACACCCGCGCACGTTCCGGGGCGTCAATTCGCGCGCCCCGGAACAGCGGCGGTGGCACGCCGTCCGCTTGACTTGAATGACTCCCCGCCGGACGATGCCGGAAAAGAAAGGCTGACTCAAAAGTCGGCCCATCTGGGGAGGACATTGAGTGACTGAACAGCCTCGCGGCCTCGTCGCGTCGGCTGCCGCGGCGACAAGCCCGGCGCCGCTCGTCCGCGCCAATGGCGTGACGCTGCAATACAAGACCCCCGAACATCTCGTCACCGCGACCTATCGGGTGTCCTTCGACATCTTTCCGGGTGAGCGCTACGTCATCCTCGGGCCGTCGGGCTGCGGCAAATCGACGATCCTCAAAGCCATTGCGGGCTTCCTCAAACCGGTCGAAGGCGAGTTTCTTCTCAAGGGTAAGAGGATCAAGGAGCCAGGCCCCGACCGGTTGATGGTGTTTCAGGAGTTCGACCAGCTCCTGCCGTGGAAGACCGTGCTCGGCAACGTCATGTTCCCGATGCGCGAGAACAAGGTCGGCGCGGCAGAAGCCGAGCAGCGCGCCCGAGACGCGCTCGCCAAGGTCAATCTTTCGAACTTCACCGACGTCTACCCGCACATGCTCTCCGGCGGCATGAAGCAGCGCACGGCCATTGCGCGTGCCATGGCGATGAAGCCGGACGTGCTGATGATGGACGAGCCTTACGCTGCGCTCGACGCGCTCACCCGCCGCAAGATGCAGGACGAGCTGTTGCAGCTCTGGCACGACATCCGCTTCACGCTGGTGTTCGTCACGCACTCGATTGAAGAAGCGGTGATCCTCGGCTCGCGCATCCTCGTTCTGTCGCCGCATCCGGGGCAGGTGAGGGCGGAGCTCAACAGTCCCGGCTTCTCGCACGACGCCCGCGGCAGCGCCGAATTCCAGGCGCTGGTCCAGAAGATCAGCACCATGCTGTTTGGCGACCGCGCCACAGCCGCGCACTAACTCGCTTTATCGACGGAGAATTGAAATGTCCGACACCGCGATCAAGCTGACGCCATTCGTGCGCGCGGAATACGAACGCGACGTGCAGGTGCCTAAAGAGCTGGGCGATGTGGCGCAGGCGCTTCCACTGGCCGAACGGCTGTGGAATTCGCCGCTGGTGCGCAAGCTCTTCATCCTCGTGCTGCTCGCGATCATCTGGGAGACTTACGCGCGCTGGAGCGCGAACCCGCTTCTTTTCCCGACCTTCACCGATACAATGGTGGCGTGGTGGGATGGCATCGTGTCCGGCGTGATCCCTGCGCGGCTTGGGGTGACGATCCGCATGCTGCTGGTTGGTTACGCCATCGGGCTCGGAATTGCGGCGGTGTTCGTGACGTTCGCGGTCTCGACGCGGTTCGGCACCGATCTTCTTTCGACGCTGACCTCGATGTTCAACCCGCTGCCGGCGATTGCACTGCTTCCGCTTGCGCTCCTTTGGTTCGGCCTTGGCGCGCCATCGATCATCTTCGTGATCGTCAATTCGGTGTTGTGGGCTGTCGCGCTCAACACCCACGCCGGCTGTCTTGCAGTGTCGGAAACACTGCGCATGGCGGGACAGACATTCGGCCTCAAAGGTTTCCGCTACGTCGTCAAAATTCTGATGCCTGCCGCGTTCCCGGCGATCCTCTCGGGCCTCAAGATCGGCTGGGCCTTCGCCTGGCGCACGCTGATCGCCGCGGAACTGGTGTTCGGCGTCTCGTCCGGCTCGGGCGGGCTTGGCTGGTTCATCTTCGAGAATCGCAACCTGCTCGATACCGCGAACGTGTTCGCTGGGCTTGCGACCGTGATGGCGGTGGGCCTCATCGTGGAAGGCGTGATCTTCCGCACCATCGAGAACAAGACGATCCGCCGCTGGGGCATGCAGCACGGCTAGGAGAGGGGCGTTGATGCGTTTGTTGAAGCTCGCCGCAGCGATGGCTGTGGCGTTGTATGTGCAAGTTCTGCCGGGGGCGGCTCAGGACTACCCGTCGCACACCATCAGGATCGTCGTCGGCTTCGGCGCGGGTGGCGGCACCGATCTCGCCGCGCGCATCATGGCGCAGGCGTTGCAGGACGTGCTCGGCCAGTCGGTGGTCGTGGAGAACAAGCCCGGCGCAGGCGGCGTGACGGCAGCGGATCAGGTCGCGAAGTCGTCCAAGGACGGCTACACGCTTCTGATGATGAGCAACGCGCATGCGGTTGCGCCCGCGGTGAACAAGTCGTTGCCGTTCGATCCGGTGAAGGATTTCCAGATGCTGTCGATGGTCGGCACGGCCGGCCTCGCGATGGTGTCCGGGCCCGACTTCCCTGCGAGCGATCTCAAGGGCGCGATGACGCTGCTGAAAGCCACGCCGGAGAAATTCAACTACGGCAGTCCGGGTGTCGGCACCACGCAGCAGTTCGCTGCCGAGCTGATGAGCCAGATGGCGGGTTTCAAGATCACCCACGTGCCGTATCGCTCGACGCCGCAGGTTCTCGCGGGTCTGCTTTCGAAGGACATCAACTACACCTTCGAACTGATCCAGACCGTGATCGGGCAGGTGCGTTCCGGCACGCTCAAGGCTATCGCAGTGACCTCGCCGCAGCGCTATCCCACGCTCGCCGAGGTGCCGACGTTCGCGGAGTCAGGGCTTCCGGGCTACGACGTGACGAGTTGGTACGGCCTCTCGATGCCGGCCGGCGCGCCGCAGCCGATCGTCGACAAGCTCAACAAGGCACTGGCGGAGGCGCTCGCCAAGGACTCCGTAAAGAAGCAAATCGTCGACGTCGGCGCCCAGCCGAAAAGCTCGACGCCGGGAGAGCTTGCCAAGCACGTCGCCGCCGAGGTTGCCAAGTGGCAGGTCGTGCGCGAAAAGGCCGGCATTCCGCAGCAATAGCGCCTGCCGGACAAACTCCGCCCGCCTTGCCCGGCGGGCGGGCTCATGGCATGGAAACCCGCATCGACGGCCCGCGATGGGCGGCTTCAGACCGCCCGCCCGGCCGTCATTGTTCAAGGGTTTAAGGGGATCACCAAGATGGCGAATGTGATGGCAATCTGCGGCAGCCTGCGCAAAGGCTCGCTGAACCGCATGCTGATGAATGCCTCGATTGCGGCCGCGCCCGCAGGCATGACGATCAAGGAAGGCCCGTCCTTCGCCGGCTTCCCGATCTACAACTTCGACATCCAGAATTCGTCGGGCTTTCCGGCCGACGTCGATGCCTATGCCGACGCGGTGCGCAAGGCCGACGGCCTGCTGATCGTTTCGCCGGAGTACAACTGGACTATTCCGGCCGGCCTCAAGAATATGATCGACTGGCTGTCGCGCTACAAGGAAGTGCCGTTCAAGGACAAGCCGGTGGCGATCCAGTCGGTCGCGGGCGGCCTGCTCGGCGGCTCGCGCATGCAGTATCACCTGCGCCAGTGCCTCACCAGCGTGGACTGCCATCTGTTCGGCAAGCCCGAGGTGATCGTGAACATGGGTGCGTCGAAGTTCGATGCGGCGACCGGCGCGCTGAAGGATCAGGCGACTGCCGATCTCGTCAAGCAGCAGATGGAAGCCTTTGCGAAATACATCGAGCGCGTGAAGGCGAAGTAAGCCGGTTTACGCTTCGCAACAGAAAAGGCGCGTCGCGAAAGCGGCGCGCCTTATCCTTTGATGCGGCTAGTATGGCCACGGCCCCCGCATCGCCAAAATGACACAGCAGATGCCCCAGAAGGCTGGATACTCGATCCCTTCCAGGTGCCAGAACCATTTCTTGGTCAGCCCGTGCAGTCCGACGCACGCGACCAGCAGATGGATTGCGCCGAGCGCTGCCGCATATTGCGTGTAGATGCCGAAGATCAGGCCTATCGCGATGACGACCTCGGCGACAGCCGCCGTATACATCCAGAATTTCGGCGGCTTGAAACCCGCGGCCGTGAAGAAACCGATCGAGTCCTTCGCGAAGAACTTCCCGTAAATGTGCGGCAGGAAGAACACCCCGCAGATGATGCGCAGCACGTTCCAGCCGTCGAGCAGATTGAATTTGTCGGCGAGCGACATCGGTCCCCCAAAACGTATCGTCTAAAGCTTCTTGCCCTTGAGCCACTTTGCGCCCATCGCGTAGAGCGCTTCGGTGCCCGGCCCGTCGAGGCTCGGCAGATCGTTCTTGATCTTGTAGCCGATCTGCGTTTGCAGATAGGCGAGGTGGCAGTAGCCCTTCGGGAATTTCGCGAGCAGCTTCTGGTCAAGCTTCAGCGCCGCCGCCGGGTCGACCGGATCGATGCGGTCTTTCTCATAAGTCACGCGCCGCAAGACAAAACCCCAGCGGCCTTTGCGCTTCTCGAAGAAGTCGTAGAACCGGCCCCAGCAGGTCACGTCGCTCAGGACGCCCTCGACCGGCGAGCGCTGCGAGATCGTCATCTTGGTTTGCGCGATGGCGCGTTTGCCTGCGAGGTCGATCGATGTGCCGCCCTGCATGTGATGGATCAGCGTGCCCTTGGCGTAGCCCTCCTTTGAGACTTTGATGAAATCCTTGTAGCTGCCCTGAAACCAGGTCGCCCACATCTGCCCGTCGGAGTGCCAGACCGTCGCGAAGCGGTCCCATTGCAGGCCATCGCGCCACACCGCCCAGTTGTCGATCAGCTCGCGGATTGCGAGCTTGTCCTGAACATCCTTTTTCATTCTCTCTCCCCAGCGCTGGCGCGAGGCGCAACACTGCCCTAACGTCCCGCTCAGCGCCAGAAGGAGAAAAAACAATGGCACGGCTTCAGGGACGCACCGCGATCGTGACGGGAGGCGCGGTTGGCATCGGGCGGCACTATTCGCAGGCGCTCGCCGCTGAAGGCGCGCAGGTGATGATCGCCGACATCAAGGACGGATCGGCGTTGGCCGCTGAGATCGCGGCGAAGCACGGCCGCAACTCCACCGACAGCATGATCTTCGACGTCAGCGACGAGGCGCAGTGCAAGGCGCTGGTGACGAAAACCATCGGGCGCTTCGGCAAGATCGACATCCTGATCAACAACGCCGCGCTCTATGCGCCGCTGCCCACGCTCTCCATCGCCGACATGGACACCGATCTTTGGAACAAGGTGATGGCGATCAACATCCGCGGGCCGATGCTGATGGTGAAGCATGTCGCCCCGCACATGATCGCGAAGAAGTACGGCAAGATCGTCAACATCGGCTCGGGTACCGTCGCACGCGGCATCCCGGATTTCTCCCACTACGTGACGTCGAAGGGCGCGGTGACCGCCTTCACCCGTTGCATGTCGCGGGAGCTCGGCCAGCACGGCATCTGCGTCAACACGCTGGCGCCGGGCTACACGCTCTCCGACACCGGCCTCACCAACACGGTCCACGTCGAGCAGTCGAAGGCGGCCGCGATCCAGCGTCGGGCGATCAAGCGCGATCAGATCCCGGAAGACCTGCTCGGGAGCCTCATTTATCTGTGCTCCAGCGACAGCGACTTCATGACCGGCCAATTGCTGGCGGTGGACGGCGGGGCCAACAACACGGCCTGATTTTTGGGCGTTCCAACGGTTAAGCCCCTCCAAAACCAGCCGTTATTCTCAAGCCCCGCAATTCCCGAATACCGAGAGCAGCGTTCAGCGCGCTACCAATCGGCCCGGAATTCGCTATCTTCAACGCAAATCAAGACTTTTGGCCCCAGAAGGCCAGGAACTTTCCAAGGAGGACTGCATGTCCGTCGCCCAAGTCGATCCCAAGCACAACGTCACCGGGAACCGTCAGGCCTACTACGACAAGATCAGCAAAAAGGACATGGCGCCGCTGTGGGAGGTTCTCCGCAATGTCGTCACCAAGGAGCCGAAGTCGAAGGCGACGGCCCACGTCTGGAAGTTCGACGACGTCAAGAAGCTGATGCTCGAAGCCGGTGACGTGATCACCGCGGAGGAGGCCGAGCGCCGCGTGCTCGTGCTCGAGAACCCGACACTGCGCGGCCAGAGCCGCGCCACCAATTCGCTGTTTGCCGGCATCCAGCTCATCATGCCGGGCGAGATCGCCGAGGCGCACAAGCACGTGTCGTCCGCTATTCGCTTGGTGCTCGACGGCAACGGCGCCTACACCGCCGTGGACGGCGAGAAGGCCAACATGTCGCGCGGCGACTTCATCCTGACGCCGAACTGGTCGCCCCACGATCACGGTAACCCCGGCAAGGAGCCAGTGATGTGGCTCGACGTGCTCGACATGCCGACGATCAACCACTTCGAGACGTCGTTCATGGAGCACTTCGACGAGAAGGCCCAGAACACGTCGCGCCAGGACGGCGACTCGCTCGAGCGCTTCGCCGCCGGCGTGTTGCCGGATGGCCAGAAACTGGACGCCTATGTCCACAAGAGCCCGGTCATCAACTACACCTACGCCCGCACCAAGCCGGTGCTGGAGCGCATGAAGAAGTCCGGTGACGTCGATCCGCGCTTCGGCGCCCGTGTGCGCTACACCAACCCGGTCACCGGCGGCCACATCATGTCGACGATGGGCGCGTTCCTGTCGCTGCTGCCGAAGGGCTTCAACGGCGAGCCGTATCGCTCGACCGATGGCACGATCCTCGTCTGCGTTGAGGGCAAGGGCTACACGCAGGTCGACGACAAGAAGCTCGAGTGGGGCCCGAACGACGTGTTCGTAATCCCGCCGTGGAAGCGCTACACGCACCACGCCTCGGACGAGTCGGTGCTGTTTTCGATCTCCGATCTGCCGGCCCAGCAGGCGCTCGGCATCTGGCGCGAAGGCAAGTAAGCTTCGCGATCAGGTCTGGAATGACGATGCCCCGCCGATAGGCGGGGCATTTGTCTTTCGCCCTCGGCGACTTTACTCCGGCGTCAACGCACTTCCTTGTTCGAGGGATTCGGCTTTGAGGAGGACCGGTCTTTGAGCTGTTGCGCCTGGTCTTTGAGACTTTGCAGCTGGATTTTCAGGCTTTCTACTTCCTGCTCCATACGGGCGGTGCTCTGGTGCCTGGTGTAGATCGTTGTAAAAAATAAGATCGCCAGCACAGCGTATGCGCCGACCACGATCCTTCGCTGTGTGAATGTTGCTCGATTCAGCACCATAGGGCTGCTCCGCTTGGTTCAAGCAAGCTGCACTTCTGTCCGTTTGTCGCCGATCAACTCAAAAAGGTTCAACGGGTACCGGCGTGACGCCTGCTCTGACACTTAGGCAGGCGCTGCGGTGGCCGCGGCTTTTTTCCGCCGCAGATGATCGAACACCAGCAGCGCGATGCCGGCGGCAATGCCGATGAAGTTTACATAATAGCCGCCCGTAAACGACTCCGGCGGCAACACGATCGGCAGCGAGATCACGCCATACACCCATCGCATCGGCACGGAAAGCAGCGTCAGCGCGAAGCCGACAATGCCCGCGGTGCCGATGAACAGTCCGAACAGAATGCGGACGAAGTTCCACACGATAAGATGCGTCGGGCCGTCCATCAGCAGGCTCGGTGTCAGCACGAACAGGAACGGCAGGATGAACGTGCTCCAGCCGACGAGGCACGCGATCCAGCCCGTGGTCCAGCCGTCGGTGCGCGCGATGTTCGCCGCCGCATAGGCCGCGAACGCGACCGGCGGCGTGATCATCGACAGCATGCCGTTGTACATGACGAACATGTGCGCAGCCATCGGCGTGACGCCGAGCTTGACGAGGGCAGGGGCGAGCAGCGTCGCGGTGAGGATGTAAACGCTCACCGTCGGCAGGCCGATGCCGAGCACGAAGGCGAGCACTGCGATCAGCAGCAGCAGCAGGAACACGTTGTCGCCCGAGAGCGCGAGCAGTTGCAGAGTCATGCTGAAGGCGAGGCCGGAGATGCTCATGATCCCAACCATGATGCCGGCCGCAGCGCCGATCAGGATGATGTCGAGCGAGACGCGGCCCGTTTCGATGATCGCGACCGCGATCTCGCGGATCGTCACGCGCTTGCCGCGATAGCCGAAGATCAGCGCAAGGACGATGAGGATGCCGGTGGAGGCAATGGCCGCCTTCTCCGGCGTCAGTCTCAGATATTCCGGCCAGATCAGCGCGACGACGAGGAAAAGGATCGGCACTAGGAAGTGCCAGCCGGCCTTCATCACCTCGCCGAGGGAAGGGCCTTTCTCTTCTTCCAGCGCGCCGATGCCGTGTTTGGCGGCTTCGAGGTCCACGTGGATGAAAAGGCACGCATAGTAGAGAACAGCCGGGATCGCAGCAGCGATACACACCGCACCGTAGGAAACTTGCAAAAACTCCGCCATGATGAAGGCGGCGGCGCCCATCACCGGCGGCGTCAGTTGCCCGCCAGTCGAGCCGACCGACTCGATGGCCGCGGCCTTGTAGCGCGTGAATCCGGACTTGATCATGGTCGGAATCGTGACAATGCCGACCGCGAGTACGTTCGACACCGCGCTGCCGGAAATCATGCCGAACAGAGCAGAGCCCACGACCGCGACCTTGGCCGCGCCGCCGCGCAGACCGCCCATCGCGGACATGGCGAGATCGGAGAAGAACTCCGCGCCGCCGGTGCGTGCCAGCACCTGGCCGAGGATCGTGAAGGGGATCACCACCAGCACGGCGACCTGAAGGATCGAGCCGATCATGCCGTTCACGTCGAGGCCGACGTAGGCGACCATACGCTCCGGCATCACCCAGCGGGTCTGGAAATCGCCGGGCAGAAACGGGCTGATGTAAACGTAGACCGCGATGGCGAGGATGATCCCGACGAAGCCCCAGCCGGAGATGCGGCGGCTCGCCTCCAGCACCAGGAACGTCAGCAGTGCGCTGCCGATGATGCCTTCGAGCGGCAGCATTGCGAGCTCGTAGGTGAGCGCCTCGTAACGTACGGTGATGTAACCGGTGAGCACCAGCGAGGCGATCACACAGGCCCAGTCGAACCAGCGCTTTGCAAAACTGCGGCTCGCAACCGCTGTCCAGATCATCGCGGCCACAAGACCTGCGACCAGAAGCGGCGAAACCGTTCCCGCAGTCCAGATCTGATAGACGATGTAGATGCAGATGATAGCGGTCGCGACAGCGCCGGCCCAATCGATGCTGGACGATGGACGCGACGTCTCGGTGACGAAGGCAAGGGCGAGCGTGAGCCCCAAGCACACGGTCAGCAACTGCTCGGTGTAGAACGCGAGCCCGAACAATTGCCGCGGCAGGTCGAGCACCCAGATCGCGACCGCCGCGACCAGCACCGCCTGGAACACATTGGTCGCGATCAGCGTAGCCCTCGACGCCTCGCTCGCGAACTCCTCGGTGCTGGCGATGAAGCGCTCCTCCGACGCGGCGGAGATGCCTTTTGTCGCGCCGGAACCGGGACTGTCCTGGCTCACGCGCTATGCCTCAGTAAGCCTTGGCCTGAAGCTTGTTGTCCTGGAAGTATTTCAGAGCGCCCGGATGATAGGTCAGGTTGTGCTTGCGATAGGCGGCCTCAATCGAGAAGTCGTTCATGATCGGCGCGACGGCGACCAAGTCCGGTTTGTTCTTCGCCATCGTGTCCAGGATCTTGTAAACCACGTCGTCCTTGGTCTTGGCGTTGGTGAACAGCACGTAGTCCATCGCGTAGCTCTGCATCGGCTGCGGTACGCCGACGAACACCGGGATCGGCTTCAACTCGACGAAATAGCCATAGGGGAACACCTTCTGGCTCGCTGCGATCGCCTCGGGCGTCGTGATCGGCTCGATCGCGCGCACGCCGCCGACCGTGGCGTCGGCCTCGCGCACCTTCGGGCCGCCGAAGGAGAACAGGAAGGCGTCGTTGGCGCCCGCCATGAAGTCGTCGCCGCCGCGCAACACATTCGGCACTGGCACGGCTTTCACGTCGGCGAGCGTCATGCCGCCGGTCGCGAGGATCGAGAGCGAGACGCGGTCGAGTGTCCGCATCGCCGAATAGCCGGTCGGAATGCGCTTGCCCTTGAGGTCCGTCACCTTCGTCATGCCGCTGTCCTTGCGGGCGAAGAAGCCGGTGCGGAGGATGTAGATCGAGCCGATGATGCGCAGATCGTTCTGCAGCTTGCCGGTCTCGATGCCGTCCACGGTCTCCAGCATGTTGGCGATGCCGAGATCGATCTCGCCGCGCGCCACCATCGGGATCAGAACGGACTCGCCCGCGGTCGCCTGCACCAGCGTGTTGAGGTTGCCCTTTTCCTTGAGCACCTTGGCGATGGCGGAGGCGGCGGTGTGCGCCAGCGTGCCGGGCTGCATGGTGGCGAGCCCCATGGTCTGCGCGCTCGCGCCGCCTGCGAAGCCGAATGCCGCTGCGGCGAGCGTTGCGCCGAACAGTCCACGGCGGAATGCGGTCTCGAACTTCCCAGTCATGACGTCGCCCTCCTTGGATTTATGAAAGGCCCGCGACTTATTCGATCGCTTTGGCCGACAGATTCTTCTCCTTGAAATATTTCAGCGCGCCGGGATGGTAGGGCACGCCGTATTGCTTGTAGGCAGTCTCCGCGCCGTACTCGCGCAGCGCCGGCTGCACGGCGATCAGATCCGGCTTGTTCTGCTCGAGCGTGACGAGGATTTTATAGACGAAATCCTCCGGCACCTTGGCCGAAGCGATCAGCACGTTGTCGAACGAATAGGCCTTCATCGGCTTCTCGACGCCGGTGAACACCGGGCCGGGTCCGATATCGGTGAGGTAGCTCCACGGCATCACCTTGCGCGCAGCGGCCATCCCCCCCGGATCGATCTCCAGCGCACGGATGCCACCGACGGTGACGTCGGCCTCCTTCACCTTCGGCCCGCCGAAGGCAAACGAGAACATGTCGGCGTTGCCGGCCATGAACTCGTCGGCGCTGCGCACGACATTCGGCACCAGCACCGGCTTCACATCGGCTTCGGTGAGCCCCGCGCTCGCCAGCATTGAGCGGATGGTCTTGTCGATGTTGCGCATGGCGGAATAGCCCATCGTCACGCGCTGGCCCTTGATGTCGGCCATCTTGAACATCGCGCTGTCCTTGCGCACGAAGAATGGTGTGCGCAGCGGATGAACGGCGGCGACCACGCGCATATCCTTGAACGCCCCATCATAGGCGTCCTGCGTCTCCATGATGTTGGTGATGCCGATCTCGACCTCGCCGCGGCCGGTCATCGGGATGATGACCTGATCGCCGGCGGTGGGCTGCACCAGCATGTTGATGCCGCCCTTTTCCTTCAGCACCTTGGAGATCGCGGAAGCCGTGGTATGATTGAGGGTGCCGGGCGGCAGCGTGGCGAAGCCGTAGGTCTGCGCGGACGCGGTGTGCGCTAAAAACGTCAGCACGAGCGCCAGCGCGGCCAGCGCGCTCGCGATGTGAACACCCAGCCTTTTGGCTGTGATGATCATTGTTCCTCTCCCTGTGCCGATCATGGCACAGCGCCGGAGGTTTTGGCGAGGCGGCTGGTCCGCCTGTCGGGTTTCGCCCTACGGCGGCGTGACGCTGAATCCGTCGGTACGGTCGAGCACGATGCGGCCCGCCGCCGCCGCCCTTGCCCAGCGCGCGGTCGCCGCCGCGCCGCCGAACGAGAAGAAGTGCGCGGCGACGCGCCCGAGCCGCCCGCCGGCACAAGCTTCAGCCAAGGGCCGGATCACGCCATCCGGCGCGCTGGTGCCAAGGAGATGCTTGATGAGGCCCGCTTGCCGCGTGAGTCCTTGCGCCGAAGCGCGTACGCCGCAGCGGTGTGCGTAGCGCAAAAGCGTCGCAAGGCTGGTCGGGCCCGCCATGCCGATCCGCACCGGATGCTCGATGCCGAGATCGCGCAGCCGCGCGAGCCAGCTCAGGATCGTCTGCGCATCGAAAGCGAACTGCGTGACGACGTGCACCGAAAGTCCTGTCTGCTCGGCAGCCTCCGCCTTCGCGACAAGCACGCGGTCCAGCACGTCCTGCGAAATCCGCGGATGACCTTCGGGATAGCCTGCGATGCCGACCTCGCCGATGCCGTGGCGTTGCAGGAGCCCGCTTTCGATCAGCTCGATCGCGCTCGCAAACGGCCCTTTGGGCCGGTCGGTATCGCCGGCGATAACCAGCGCGCGGCGGACGCCCGCTTCCTTCGTCATCCGCGCCAGCGCTTCATCCAGTGCGCCGCGACTTTCGATGCTGCGCGCTGCGAGATGTGGCACCGGCTCGAAGCCGGCCGCGCGCGCACACACCGCGGCCTCGATCTGCTCGGCCTGCGGCTTGTTCGGGATCGCCGTCAGATAGAGTTGCGTGCCTTGCGGCAGCGCGGACTTCAACGCCTCAATGTCAGCCGCATTGAGCCGCGTGGCCTCCATCGAGAAGCCATGCAGGAAGCCGGTAATGCGTTGGGCCGTGCCCGGCGGCGTTTCGGCGAGCTTGAGTGCGGTTGCCGGCATGGTGCGCCTCCTCCGTCACTCGCGCCGTCGCGAGATCACATAGGATTCGTCGTAGAACCACAGCCCGCCATGTTTCTGGAGCACCTCTTTTGTCGCCTCCAGATAGCGGCTGTCGGCGGCAGCCTCGGCGACGCGATGATCCTCGACCTGCGAGACATAGATCGCCGCGTTCCACGCCGCGAACAGGGTGGACGTGCCGATCGACGAGGTTTCGGAAATCTCGCTCGGCAGCGTGTGCATGTCGTAGCGGAACAGCGAGCGGTTATCGGCATAGACGTTGAAGTTAAGATCGCGGCCCGCTGGGCCAAGCTCCTGCTTCACCGCTTTCATGATCTGATGGCGGTCGTGGATGAACGGATTGTCGCCCGGCCACACCCGCTGGATGATCTCGTGGCCCGGGTCGTTGCCGTGAGAATGGATCGCGATCAGGCGTCCGCCCGGCCCGAGCGCGCGGGCAAGTGGCGCGATCACGCGCTTGGCCTTGAAGTCGAGCGAAGCACGCGCGCGATAGGGCTGCGAGGCGATCACCAGATCGTAGTTTGCGACCGTTCCGCCCGGTCTCGGGATGATCGGATCGAGCAGGAACTTGTGGTCCTCGCGATAGACCACGAGCACGACGGGCCGCTCGTAGACCGGATTGCCGGTTTTGGTGCTGACGCCCGCCTTCCAGTTTTCATCAAGGAACGGCACCAGATCCGTGATCTGCTGCTCGAATTGGTACGACGATGCGCCGGTCAGCGCGACCTCATGCCAGACCAGACTCGACGCCGCCGACAACGACTTCACCGCAAGCCACGGCGCGTCCGCGTAGGCGAGGTTGGTCAGCACCAGCACGGTCGCCGGATGCTCCATGAAGCGATCCGACATCTTCTGCATGGTCAGCCGCACGTCTTCGAGGCTGATCTCCTTGCCCACGACATAGAATGGCATGTGCGGGAAGCGGTCGTGCATCGAGCGCATCACGCGGCCGAGCACGGTGCCGTCGCCGACGCCGGCGTCGAACACGCGCACCGCCGGCGGGCGCGGATGGATGTTGGCGAGTTCAAGGGTGACGCGGTTCCCGACCACCCACTTCTCGGAGCAGGTGTTCACGAAGAGAAGATACTTCTGCCGGTTGTCGAAGAAGCGGAAGTTCTTCTGATGATCGTCGCCGTCGGAGATGGGGACCGCGATCGGCTTTGTCGCGGGAACCGGTGCTGGTTGCGGCATCGCCGGACGCGGCGGCTGGAATTGCTGGAGCGCCGCTTCATGCGTGCGTGTGATGACCGAAGGCCGCGCGGTGGAGGCGTCGCGATTCGACGCCATGAAGGAGCGGATGCGGTCGAGCGTTTCGGTGGTGATGCGGCCGCCGTGGCGCAGCCGCGTCGCGAGCTTGCCGTCGTTCACGGCGCGTCGTCCGAAGGTGGATTCGGCGAGCCCGGTGGTGCGGCAATAGTCGGAGATTTCCTGGAGCAGCTCTTGTGCGTTCATGGCCGTCGCCTTGGGTTTCCTCAACCGGTCCGGCGCGGCGGCGTGTTCGCCGTCCAATGCGACGCTGGACCGGGCGAAATCCGATCAAGTCCCAGAGGGAGGGTCAACCACAAATTCGCCCACTATTTGGATGGGGAAATAGATGGGATTATGCCCAAATCAATAATTCATTGAAATTACGATAGAAATTTTGACCGAGTGGGCGGAAACAGCCTGTGATCATCAGTGCATGGTGTGGGCAATGAGAATTGCCCACTATCTGCCCACTTTCGATTCTCGGAAAAGCCTAAAGAATCCAAAGCCTTGCCCCAAAGCGTGGGATTGCAGGCTTTTACCGCGTGTCTCGTGGACGGGACCCTTCTCGCTCTGCCCATCACGTCAAATCGGCTTTATGTCGCTCGGGAGGGTTCGGAAGCCTCGCCGCGGCGCCCTGGATTCTCGTGTAAGGACATCGGCAAATCGGGAGGACAAGAAACGCTATGCCGAAGTTCGCTGCCAACCTCGCTTATCTCTTCACCGAACGCCCTCTGATCGAACGCTTTGGCGCTGCGGCGACTGCGGGCTTCAAGGCGGTCGAGTTGCAGTTCCCTTACGACCACGCGCCGTCGGCGGTGAAAGCCGAACTCGACAAGCACAAGCTCACGCAACTTGGCCTCAACACACCGCCGGGAAGCGGCAAGGGCGAGTTCGGTCTAGCCGCGGTGCCGGGGCGCGAGCACGACTTCGATGCGCATTTCAAACAGGCGCTCGATTACATCGTCGCGATCGGCGGCAGCGCGGTGCATTGCCTTGCGGGCCATGTGCCGCCCGAGCAACGCCCCGCGGCGGATCGGACCTTCATCGCGAACCTGACGCGCGCCGCCGATCTTGCCAAAGAGAAGAACATCACGCTGCTGATCGAGCCGATCAACGCGATCGACCGCCCCAATTACTTCCTCAATCGCGTCGAGCACGCCGCCGACATCATCGCGAAGGTCGGGCGGCCGAACGTGAAGATCCAATTCGATTTTTATCACGTGCAGATCGTCAGCGGCGACCTGATCCGCCGCTTCGAGAAGCACCAGCCCTTCGTCGGCCATGTGCAGATCGCCTCGGTGCCGGAGCGTCACGAGCCGAGCGAGGGCGAGATCAACTATCCGGCGATCTTCCAGGCGCTCGACCGATTCGGCTGGTCCGGCTGGACAGCCTGCGAGTACCGGCCGCGCGGCACGACCGAGGACGGGCTTGGCTGGGGCAAGCCTTACGGGATTGGCGCAAAATCGCCTTAAATCGGCGCTTTCGACGAAAAGAACCCTGTGAAATCAAGCCTTTGTTTCTTTTGCGCCCGCGCGCCCTGCTGCTACCTTGGCAACCATGTGGGGACGCAAAAATCGAACTGAGGACGCGCCGTCCGAGGTGCCGGCGAGCCGGCTGAAGGACGCCGTCCGGCAGGCGCGCATCGAGACGGCGGAGCGCACCAGCGTCGTCGTCGACATGCGCGACGCCGAGGTCGCGCGGCTCGAGCTTCTCAACGAGGCGCTCGATCCGCTGTTCGCCGAAATCCCGCAGGACGTCGAATTGTTCGACCGCGGCATCAGCCGGGGCGACACGCCGCGGCTCTGGATCGACGCCGTCGCCCATGTCCTGATGGGCCGCGACAAGCGCGAATATCGTTTCGTGCAGGACACGCGCTACGGCCGCAAGATTCTCGCGGAGTCCGCCGACATCCCCGGCATGGTGCAAGCCATCACGCACTACGTCGCGACGCGCCTGGTCGAGCGCGAACGAGCGTTGGCCGAAGATGCGATCCCCATCGGTGACGCCGCGCGGCGCGATCTGAAGGCGATAGCGCGGCGGCGGCGCTGGAGCCTCTTCCGCACCTTCGTGTTCGGGCTGATCATCGGTTTCGGTGTGATGTTTGCGGCGCTCTGGATCGTCGCGTCGAAACTGCCGAAGTGAAGCTCAGTTCGCGAGCTCTCTCCGCATCGTCTCGGTGATCGCTGTGCTGCCGCGGCTCATGCCGCGCGCGATCAATGTGCAGCGCCATTCGCCCGGTTCGCCGTCGATTTCATAGAGATTGTATCCAGCCGGATCGTCGCCGCGGTCAGGCGCGTTCGAGGCCGACGGCACGCCGGCGCAGGGAATGCTGAAGCGCGGACCCGTGAGCCAGATCAGCGATTGTTCGTGATGATGGCCGTGCAGCACCAGCTCCGCGCCGTGCTTGCGCAGCACGTCGCGCAGTTCCGCCGCATCGACCAGCCGCCGGAAGTGATGTGCGTCCTGCACCGGCGGGTGATGGATCATGATGACGCGGAAGAAGCCTTCCTTGCCGAGCGTGTCGAGGATCGGCCCGAGCTTGTCGAGTTGTCCGCTGTGCAATCGTCCGGTCGCGGCGAGCGGCAAGGTCGGCAGCGAGGTGGATAGCCCAATCAGCGCGACGCTGCCGCGCTTGCGCACGAACGGAAAGCTCTCGCCCGCGTCGCCGCGCATGTAATCGCCCCAGTATTGCTCGGGTTTGCCGAGTACGGCGCGCACATAGGTGTCGTGATTGCCGGGAACGAACGTCACGTCCTTCGGCGGACCCAGCCGTTCCAGCCATTCGCGCGAGCGTGGGTATTCGCTGGTCAGCGACAGGTTGATGAGGTCGCCGGTGAAGGCGATGTGATCGTGGCGCTGCGCCTTCAGGTCCGCGACGATGGCATCCACAACCTCGCGCCGGTGAATGCGGTGGCGCTTGCGCAGCCAGTTGAGAAATCCGAGCCCACGTTTGCTGATCAGCTCGAGCGGATTGATGGAGGGCAGGGGCGCAAGATGAACGTCGGAGATATGCGCCAGACGAAACATCAAGAGCTGCCGATCAAGATCCCTGCGAGGAACACCAGCGCGCCGCCCACCATGACCTGGAACGCCGCGCCGAGGAATGACGTATCCATATAACGGTAGCGAATCCAGGAAATCACGCCCAATTCAACGATAACCACTGCGATGGCGACGGCGGTGGCGACAAAGAAATCCGGAATGAGATAGGGCAGGGTGTGGCCGAGGCCGCCGATCGTGGTCATCAGGCCGCAGACCGATCCGCGCAACCACGGCGTTCCGCGTCCAGTCAGCGAGCCGTCGTCCGACAGCGCCTCCGCAAATCCCATCGAGATGCCGGCGCCGACGGAGGCCGCCATGCCGACCAGGAACGTGTCCCAGGTGTTGTGCGTGGCGAAGGCCGCGGCGAACAGCGGCGCCAGCGTCGAGACCGAGCCGTCCATCAGGCCCGCGAGGCCCGGCTGCACGTATTGCAGCATGAACATGCGGCGCTGGGTTTCCGCCTCCTGCGCGCGCGTGTCGGCGGTAAGGATTTTCTGCTCGAGTTTGTGCGCCAGGTTTTCGTGCTGGGCCTCAACCTCGGCCAGTTCGGTGAGCAACTTGCGGGTGGAGGCGTCGCGCGTGGTCTCCACCGCCTTGCGGTAGAAGCGCTCGGCCTCGTACTCCATGTTCTCGACGAACTTGCGCACCTCGTCGAGCGGCAGCGGCCGCACCAGCCACAGCGGCTTCTTGTTGATGAAGCCCTTCACGTCCTGGCGGCGGATCAGCGGCAGATATTCGCCGAACTTCTCGCGGTAGAGGTCGAACAGCACGCTGCGGTGGCGCGCCTCCTCGTCGGCCATTTCGTCGAACACCTTGGCCGTGGCCGGGTAGGACTGCCGGAAGCCCTCGGCGAAGTCCCGGTAGATCCGGCTGTCCTCATCTTCGTTGGAAATCGCGAGCGCGAGGATTTCCTGCTCGCTAAGGTCGGAAAATCGCTTCACAAAGCCTCTCCACCCGCTTGCTTCTCATATATTAGAATAGTTCTAAGCTAGAAAAGCCAAGGACGCCAGATGCTTTCCGGCATACGACGCATGCCATTCGTCAACCGGCTGTTCCACCTCTACTGGCGGTTTGCGCGCGGGCTGACCATGGGCGTGCGGGGCATGGTGCTGGACGGCGAGAACCGCGTCTTTCTCATCAAGCACACCTATGCGGACGGCTGGCAATTGCCTGGTGGTGGTGTGGAGGCCGGTGAGACCCTGCTGGAGTCGCTCGCGCGCGAATTGATGGAGGAGGGGCGGATCGAGGTGACCGCGCGGCCGTTGCTGCACGCGATCTATTTCCATCCATATTATTCGATCCGCGATCACGTCGCGCTCTACGTGATCCGCGACTTCCGGCAGACCGAGGTGCCGAAGCCGAACCACGAGATCGCGGCGCACGGGTTCTTCCCGATCGACGCGCTGCCGGAGGATACGACCAAGGGCACGCGGGCGCGCATCGACGAGGTGTTGCGCGGCGCGCCTGTGCCGGAGAGGTGGTGAGCCAATCGCCGCTCTAGCTCACAAACCGATCCCGATCGTGCGGCCGTGAATAATCCAGCGCCGGGCCGATCGGCACGATCCGCGTCGGATTAATCTTCACCATGTTGCCGTAGTAATTCTTCTTGATGTGGTCGAACTTCACCGTCTCGCCGATGCCGGGCGTCTGGTAGAGA
Source organism: Pseudomonadota bacterium (assembly GCA_040756555.1). Classification (GTDB taxonomy): domain Bacteria; phylum Pseudomonadota; class Alphaproteobacteria; order Rhizobiales; family Xanthobacteraceae; genus Z2-YC6860. The sequence continues at coordinate 69,315 of JBFLYS010000016.1, forward strand.
TCGCGCAGATAGTTCGACAGGTTCGGATAGTCCTCGATCCGCCGCACGTTGCATTTGAAGTGGCTGTAATAGACCGCGTCAAAGCGGATCAGCGTCGGGAACAGCCGGATATCGGCTTCGGTCAGGTTCGGCCCGCACAGGTAGCGCTGCTTGCCGAGCCGGATTTCCAATTCGTCGAGCGTTGCGAACACGCCGCGCACCGCTTCCTCGTAGGCCTCCTGCGTCGTCGCGAAGCCCGAGCGGTACACCCCGTTGTTGAAGGTCGTGTAGATCAGCTCGTTCAGCTCGTCGATCTGCTTGCGGTACGCCGCCGGGTAGTAATCGGCGCGCACGTTGGTGAACGCGTCGAACGCCGAGTTGAACATGCGAATGATCTCGGACGACTCGTTGTTGACGATCGTTTTGCGCTGCTTGTCCCACAGCACCGGCACGGTGACGCGGCCAGTGAAGTTCGGCGTCGCCGCAAGATAGACCTCGTACATGAATGTCTTGCCGAGCAGCGTATCGCCGCTCGATCCGGTCTTGGTGTCGAAGGTCCAGCCGTCGTCGTCGGTGCGCCACGACACGTTCGATATCGAGATCACGTTCTCGAGCTGCTTCAGCTTGCGGTACATGATCGTGCGGTGCGCCCACGGGCAGCCGTAGGCGACGTAGAGGTGATAGCGGCCGGGCTCGGCCGCAAAGCCGCCTTCGCCGGAGGGGCCTGCGCTGCCGTCGGCGGTCACGAAATTGCGGTAGGGCGATTTGGGCCGCACGAAGCGGCCGCCCTGAATGCGGCTCGGATCGTGGCTGTCGTCCCGCCACACGCCGTCGACCAGAAGTCCCATAATTCCTCTCCGTTCGTCCGGCTCAATGTAGTCCGCCTGCACTGTTTTTCACACCGGTGGACCTTGCGGCATTCCGATGCTAAGCGGCGGTCCCGGCTGGGTTTATCGCATGACCGATCTCACGATTTTGCAGGAAAGAGCAGACGACGCCGCGGCGATCGAACGCCTGCACGAGCGCGTGTTCGGGCCCGGCCGCTACGCCAAGACCGCCTACCGCATCCGCGAGCAGGTGCCGCACAGCCTGGAGCTGTCGTTTACGGCCTGGGTCGGCACGTTGATGGTCGGCTCGATCTGGATGTCGAAGGTGAAGATCGGCGAGACGCCGGCGCTGCTGCTTGGGCCGCTCACGGTCGAGCCGCCGTTCCGCGAGCGCGGCATCGGGCAACTGCTCATGCAGCGGACGATGGACGAGGCGAGGGCGAAGGGCCACCGGCTCGTTGTGCTGGTCGGCGATGAGCCGTATTACGCGAAGGTCGGCTTCAAGCTTGTGCCGAAAGGCCAATGCACGATGCCGGGGCCGGTCGATCCGGCGCGCTTGCTTGTGTGCGAACTCGTCGAAGGCGCCTTCAATGGCGTCAGCGGCGTGATCAAGGGCGACGCCTAGCGGCCTTCACGCGCCCAAGTCAGCGCGAGGCTACCGACCAGCAGCAGCAAGCCGAGCAAACCTGCGAACATCGGCAGCACGCCGATGCCGCGCACGACGCTCGCGTCGCGCATCTTCAGGCCCATCCAGTCGTCGCCTTTGAAGTTGTCGCTCGAACGCATCGCGACAATGCGCGGCAGCGTCACGCTGTCCGTGTCGCCATCCGACAGCCGCCGTGAAGCGCCGCCCGTTGCATCAGCGATCGGCGTGAGCGCCTCGGTGGTGGACGTCACCTCCGCGAACTCGCGCGGGTTCGCGGGGCCTACGTTGATCAAAGCATTGAGCTTGCCGTCGGTCGCGCGCCACAGCCCGAGCTCATTCGCGCGGATCGAGCCGCGCCACAGGCCAGGCTCGCCCGCCGCAAGTTTCACCGTCTGCGTCGTGCCGGACGGCGTCGTCAGCGTCACGTCGGCCGCGCTGTCAGCCATCGTCTGCCGCTCGATCAGGAGATCGCGGCCGCGTACGGTGAGGCGCAGTGCCTCTTCTTCGAGATCCGGCTGCTTCATCAGCCAGTGTGACAGCCGCCGCATCAGATCGAGATGCGGGCCGCCGCCTTCGTAGCCGCGCGCCCACAGCCAGATGTGATCGGAGAGCAGGAGCCCAACGCGGCCTTCGCCCTCGCGCGACAGCACGAGCAACGGCTTCTTGTCCGGCCCTTCCATGATCGAGGTGCCGCTCGCGTTGCTGGTGTTCACCAGACGGAACCAGCGGCTCCAATTCGGCGGGCTGACCTCGGAGCCTTCGAGCCCGCGCGTCACCGGATGGCGCTTGCCGGGATCGCTAAGCTGGGCGCGGAACGGCATCTCGGTCGTCGAGCCGCTCGGCTCCGCGGGAAGAATCTGTTCAAGCGGCGTGCGCCACAGGCTCGTCGGGCTCGCGTAGTCGGGGCCGGCGGCGACCAGCACAGCACCGCCCTCGCGCACGTAGCGCGCGATGTTGTCGAAATAGATGATCGGCAGCACGCCCTGCCGCGCGTAGCGGTCGAAGATGATCAGGTGGAATTCGTTGATCTTCTGCTGGAACAGCTCGCGCGTCGGGAACGCGATCAACGACAGCTCGTTGATCGGCGTGCCGTCCTGCTTCTCCGGCGGACGCAGGATGGTAAAGTGGACGAGATCGACGCTGGCGTCGGACTTGAGCAGGTTGCGCCATGTGCGCTCGCCCGCGTGCGGCTCGCCGGAGACCAGCAGCACGCGCAGCTTGTCGCGCACGCCGTCGATCGACACGACCGCGCGGTTGTTGACGGTGGTGAGTTCGTTCTCGAGCGGAGAGGCTTCGATCTCGACGATGTTCGGCCCCGCGTGCGGGATTGGAATCGACGCATTGACCGTGGTGCCAGAGGCGACGAGCCGCCGCTCCAGCACCTCGCCGTCGCGCCGCACGACGATCTGCGCCGGCTGGCCGCGCACGCCTTCGTCCTGCACGCGATAGGTGATGGTCTGCGACTGGCCGACGATGCCGAAGCGCGGTGCGGTGACGAGCACCACGCGGCGGTCGCGCTCGCCGCGATGGCCGGTGATCAGCGAATGCACCGGCGCGGCAAAGCCGAGCGCGCCGGCTTCCGCCGGAATGTCGTGCACGCGGCCGTCGGTGATCAGGAATGCGCCCGCGACGCGATCCGGCGGCACGTCGGCGAGTGCGGCACCGAGCGCCGAGAAGAGGCGCGTGCCGTCGGTCTCGCCGTCGGCTTCGCCCGCTTCGACGAAACGCACGTCGAGGTTCGGGATGCGGCCGAGCCGCTCGGCGATCTGCGCGCGCGCAGCATCAGTCTGCTTCTGGCGGTCGCCGAAATTCTGGCTCGGGCTCTTGTCGATCACGACGACCGCGACCGACGACAGCGGATCGCGGTCCTCGCGCGTGAACGAGGGGTTCGCGAGCGCCAGCACCATCATCGCAAGCGCCAGCGCGCGGACGAGGCCGCCGCGGCTGCGCACCGCGACGAGCAGCACCGCGAGCACCAGCGCGACGCCCGCCGCCGCCCACAGGATAGTGGCCGGAACGAGAGGCGCGAATGCAATCCCGAAACCCAACATCGACTCCTATTGGCCGAGCCGTTCCAGCAACGCCGGAACGTGAACCTGATCCGCCTTGTAGTTGCCGGTCAGCGTGTACATCACGATGTTGACGCCGGCGCGGAACGCGAATTCGCGCTGCCGCGCTTCGCCCGGCACCATCGGCAGCATCGGTTGCCCATCGGGCCGTGTCGCCCAGGCGCCCGCGAGATCGTTCGAGGTGATGATGATGGACGACACACCGTCGCCGCCGCGCGCCGGGCGCTTCTCCTTCTCTTCCTCGCTCTCGTTCGCGGCCGGCATCGCCTCGACCCAGAGCTGGCCGCTGTTGAAACGGCCGGGGAAGTCGCGAAGCAGGAAGAATGTCTTGGCGAGAACGTGATCGCGCGGCACCGGCTCGAGCTCCGGGATGTCGAGCGAGGACAGGATCGAGCGCAGCGCCACCATGCCGGGCGCGCGGCTTTCGCCGCCGGGGCCGGGCGGCGCTTCGATGGCGTCGCGGGTGTCGAACAGCACCGTGCCGCCTTGCTTCATGTAGGCGTCGATGCGCGCCATCGTGGCGGCGGACGGCTTCGGCGCGCCGGGCACGATCGGCCAGTAGATCAGCGGGAAGAACGCGAGTTCGTCGCGCGAGATGTCGAGGCCGGTCGGGTCGCCGGCTTCGAGCGCCGTGCGCTGTGCGAGGAACAACGTCAGCCCTTGCAGGCCGGCCTTGCTGATCGCGTCCACCTCGGCGTTGCCGGTGACGACGTAGGCGAGGCGCGTCTCGATGGTCGAGCGCATCGCGAAGTCCTGATCCGCCGGCACATCGGGCGCGAACTGCGTACCCTGCTGCTGCGGAGGCGGTTCGATGGCCCGCGCCGGCGGCGGCGCGTTGCGCCGCTGTTGCTGTGTCACATCTTGCGCGAAGGCCTGCGTTCCAACCAGCAGCGTTGCGGCCAATCCCGCGAGCACCAGAGCAGCGGCTGCGCGTCTCGGCTTGCCGCGCATGATCTGGGCCAGACCCCCGGCGAGGAAGAACACCACGATCGCGTCGAGCAGCAGCAGCACCAGCGCCGCGAGCAGCACCGGCCCGCGCAGGTCCTGCGGCTCGCCCACCTGATAGGCTTCGAGCCGCGCGTTGAGCGGCGCGTAGTCGAGGCCGGTAAGACGGTCGGCGGGAGCAAAGGTATTCACGGCAAGCAGTCCTTCGGGCGGCCCGTAGAAGCCGGGCGGATGATCGGCATTGGCGCGGCCATTATAGCCCGCGGGGACGGGGCGCGTGGTCGGGGTCGGCGGACCGAACGCGCCGAAGCCGTCCATGATGCGTGTCGGCGTGACGACCTCGCGAACGGTGCGGTTGTCGTTCGGTTCGTTCGTCGTGGCCGAGCCCGCGAGCGAGACGATGCGGCGGAGCATCTCGACGAAGGAGCCCGACAGCGGCAGATCGGACCAGCGCGTGTCGGCGGTGACGTGGAAGAGGACGACCATGCCCTTGCCGCGCTTCACCGCGGTGACGAGCGGCGTGCCGTCGGCGAGTGTCGCCCAGGTGCGGTCGACGAGACCGGCTTCTGGTTCGGCGAGAACCTGGCGCGTGACGGTGACGTCCTTCGGCACCGTCATGTTGGCGAACGGGCTGTCCTTCGAGAACGCCGTCAGCGCCTGCGGCTGATCCCAACTCAGGCTGCCGCCGAGGATGCGGCCGCCGCGGCGGAGTTTCACGGGAACGAGATCGTCGTCGGTGGCGCCGGCGAGGCGAGGGCCCGCGAAGCGCACCAGCATGCCGCCGTCATCGACCCATTTGTTGAGGCGCTCGCGCGCTTCGCCCGCGACGTTGCCGACGTCGGCGAGAATGATCATCGGCACGCTCTGCTCGATGAAGCGCCGCACCGCTTCGGCGGGCGCGGCGTTGTCGGCCATCCGCACATCGGCGAACGGATTGAGCGCGCGGCCTAGGTAATAGGTGGAGGCCAGGAGCGGCTGGGCCGTGTCGGCGGTCGCGCCGGAGATGACGCCAACCGTGCGGCGGCGCCAGCGTTTGTCGAGCAGTTGCACCGCGCCGGCCGAACGTTCCGCCGAAATCTCGATCCGCGCGATGTCGTTGCGGATCTCGACCGGCAGGTTGATCTCCGCATCGGCCTCGCGGTCGGCGTCCTTGAACGCAAACCTGCCTTCGCCGAGCGGTAGACCCTTTAGGTCGAGCGCGCGGATGACGCCTTCTTCGGTGCCGCCGGTGTTCGCGCGCAGCACCTTCACGGTCAGCGCGCCTGCCGCATTGTCCGCGGCCGCAAGCGCATGCGCCGTGGCGAGGCCGCCGGCGACGACCGAAACCGCCCGGCCTTCGGTTGCACGCTTCAGCGCCTCGATGAATTCCTTGCCGCCGCCCGCATCGACGCCGTCGGACAGCCAGACCACTTCCATGTTCGGCGAGCCTTGCAACAGCCGTGTGATCGCGGGCAGCGCGTCGGCGCGCTCGACCGCGTGCGGCTTCGGCTTGAACTGCTTCACCCGCACGCGTGCGGCGGCGGGTGGCTGAAGCGAGATATCGCGTCCCGCTTCGCCGAGCGGAACGAGGGCAACGCCGCGGTTGTCGGCTTCCGCGCGGGCGATGATGTCGTCGGCGGTGCGAAGCCGCGCGTCCCAGGTCGAAGCCGCGGCCCAGCCGTCGTCGATCAGGAGCGCGATTGGCGTTGCGCCCGTCGTTGTCGCGACCGGTGGATTCCACAATGGGCCGGCGGCCGCGAGGATCACCAGCGCCGCAAGCGTCAGCCGCAGCAGCGTCAGCCACCACGGCGTGCGCGCAGGCGTGTCTTCCTTCGGCTGGATATCGAACAGGAGCCGCGTCGGCGGAAACTCGATGCGCTTCGGTCGCGGAGGGATGAGCCGCAGCAGATACCAGAGAACCGGCAGGCTCAGCAGGCCGAGCAGCACCAGCGGCTGCGCGAAGCCGAGCGGAAGGCCCATCATGCGTGCCTCCGGATCTGCGAGCCGCTGCCGTGCGGCCTGCGGTTCATCACCGCGGCCTCGTTGCCTTCGCCGATGCGCGAATGCAACGCGAGCAGCAACTCGTTCGCGGGCTTGTCGGTGCGGTGAATGGTGAAGCTCCACCCGAGCTTGTCGGTCTCGGCGCGGATTTCCGCGCGATGCCGCGCAACGCGCGCCTCGTAGTCGGCGCGCCAGTTCTCGGCGCGGCCCGCGGTGATCTCGCCGCCGCCTTCCGGCTCGACGAATTCGACGCGGCCGGAGAAGGGAAACGTCTCTTCCGAGGGGTCGACAATCTGGACAAGGTGTCCCTGCGCGCCGGTCTGGGAGAGCTGCGCGATCAGCTTCCTGATCTCGCCGATCGGACTCCACAGGTCGGACAGCACAACGACCTCGGCGAGCGAGGCGGGCGCGAAACCGACCGGCAGGCTCGTGCGCTCGGTCGGATCGTGCATCATCGCTTCGGCCATGCGGTCTATCACCGCGCGGCTTCCGGTCGGTCGCGTCAGGCCCGGTACGCCGACGCGTTCGCCGGCATCGACCAGGATGTCCGCGAGCGCGAAACCGATCACCAGCGTGCGTTCGAGCTTGCTGTCGCGCGCGAGGTTGGACTTGTAGGCCATCGACGGCGAGCGGTCGGTCCAGATCCAGACTGTGTGTGCGGCTTCCCACTCGCGCTCGCGCACGAACAGATCGTCGCCGCGCGCGGAGCGGCGCCAGTCGATGCGGCGTGCTTCCTCGCCGGACGTGAAGCGGCGGAATTGCCAGAAGTTCTCGCCGGAACCGGCACGCCGCCGCCCATGCAGGCCGTGGATCACGGTCGCCGCGATCTTGCGGGCCTCCAGAATGAGCCGCGGCATGACGGCCGCGAGCGAACGGCCTTCGCCGGTCGCGCGTTGGGTCGCCTTCAGTTCGTCGCGGGTCCCAGGTCGGTCCGCCATCGATTTATCCGATGCGCGCCGCGAGCTTGGCGATGAGGCCGCCAATGGTCTCGCCGTCCGCGCGGGCTGCGAAGGTGAGCGCCATGCGGTGCTTCAGCACGGGCTCGGCCATCGCGATCACGTCATCGATCGACGGCGCGAGACGGCCTTCGAGCAACGCGCGGGCACGCGCAACGAGCATCAAAGCTTGCGAGGCGCGCGGGCTCGGGCCCCACGCGATCTTGCTCGTGAGGTCGCCCGCGTCGGGGCCCGGACGGGCCGAGCGCACGAGCTTCAGGATCGCGTCGACCACGGATTCGCCGACCGGCAGGCGGCGCACCAAGCGCTGCGCCGCGATCAGCTCTTCTGACGTCATCGCCTGCTTCGGCTTCGATTCCTCGACGCCGGTGGTTTCGAACACGATGCGGCGTTCGGCGGCGAAATCGGGATAGTCGACGTCGATCTGCATCAGGAAGCGGTCGAGCTGCGCTTCGGGGAGGGGATAGGTGCCCTCCTGCTCGATCGGGTTTTGCGTCGCGAGCACGTGGAACGGCTTCGGCAGATCGTGACGCTGGCCTGCGACCGTCACGTGCTGCTCCTGCATCGCTTGCAGCAGCGCGGACTGCGTGCGCGGGCTTGCGCGGTTGATCTCGTCGGCCATCAGAAGCTGGCCGAAGATGGGGCCCGCGATGAAGCGGAATGCGCGCTTGCCGCCCGCGCCCTCTTCGAGAACTTCGGAGCCGAGAATATCGGACGGCATCAGGTCGGGTGTGAACTGGATGCGGCGGGCGTCGAGGCCGAGCACGGTGCCGAGCGCTTCGACGAGCTTCGTCTTGGCGAGGCCGGGCACGCCGACCAGCATGCCGTGACCGCCGCAGAGCACGGTGATGAGCGTCTGCTCCACCACCTTTTCCTGACCGAAAATCACATTGCCGATGGCACTTTTGGCAGCCGCCACATGACCGGCGGTCGCCTCGGCGGCCCGCACGATCATGTCTTCCAGCTTCTCGACCCCTTCTCCACCGGCTGCAGCCATCATGCGCTCCTGAGTTGACCGAGTTCTTCCGATTGTCGCCGACCTGCGTCGCCAGGTCAGGCTGCATTCAATCAAGTATCGTGCCAGGGGCCCATTATCCCCTGATTCCTGGGCGTCCTTTCGACTTTATCCCCCGCAACATGCGCGTATTTAAGGACAGTCGGAGAGCGTCTCTGGCCCGTCACAACTGCGCGCGACGCATGGCGATCCGCCGGACTCGGCAAGGGCATAACCCTAGGGGGAACAATGGCGAACGAAAGGCGGTGGGGCCGTTCTATCGGGATCGTGAAGACGGTATCCCGAGGTGGTCTGGCGGGGGTGGCTTGGAATGGGCCGGATTGGGCTTTGCGAAGAGTCGGGACGGGCCACCGGCCCGTCCCGAGCTGTCATCTTGGCTACATCTGGTGAGACATCGTCTTGTGCGTCGGGTGCATCCGCTTGTGAGCGCGGGCATAGGCGTGGTGGCCGGTGTGCACCACCGGCGTCGCGCTGGCCGATGCCGGGCAGTTGCCCCAGTAGCCGAAGCCTCTTTGACTGAAAGGTGCGTCGGTCTGATTCCAGCACTGGCCGTTGGGTCCAGGATTGACGGTATAGGACCAGGTGTCGGCCGGCCCTGTCATCATTTGTTGCGCATAAGCTGGCGCGGCCACCATCAACGCGATGGCGGACGCCAGTCCGAGAGCTGCGATGGATTTCCTTGTGAGCGAAGCCGTCATGGCGACATTCCTTTCCTAGACGTGTCGCCCCCTCTTTGCATGATCCGATCCGGCGTCTGCGCGCCGGTTCGGCCGATCAACTCCGATGCGAGGAAACCGGTTCCCCGCCGCTACACTTTCGCCACGCTGATCGCCGGCGCGTGAAATGCTAAGAATCGCGTGATCGGTGAAGCGGTTGGTTCGGATGGCCGAAACGAGCGACAAGAACGGCAGCGCGGCGGGGGAGCTGGATTCGCTGGCCAGCAATGCGCGGCAAGCAGCCGGTAAGGGCCTGCCGCCGGTACACCTGTGGAATCCGCCGTTCTGCGGCGACCTCGACATGCGGATCGCCACCGACGGCACCTGGTTTTACCTGAAGACGCCGATCGGCCGGCCCGCGCTGGTCAAGCTGTTCGCGTCGGTGCTCAAGCGTGAAGATGGCAAATACTTTCTTGTCACTCCGGTCGAGAAATGCGGCATTCAGGTCGATGACGCGCCCTTCCTTGCGGTCGAGATGAGGGCGGAGAACGGCCCTAACGGTCGCGTTCTGAATTTCCGCACCAATGTCGACGACTGGGTTGCGTGCGGCCCCGAACATACATTGCGCTTCGAGCCAGAACCGGATACCGGCGGGTTGAAGCCGTATCTTCATGTGCGGCGCGGCCTGTGGGCGAAGGTGTCGAGACCCTTGTTCTACGATCTGGTCGAACTCGGCGAGGAGCGGGACGTGAACGGCGAGCACATGTTCGGCGTCGCCTCGGACGGCGAGTTTTTCGCGATGGCGCCGGCTGACAGCATCAAGGAATTCATGTGATGGAAGCTGGCGTTCCACTCGACGAGGTCAAGGCGCCGACGAAGGAGTTTTTCGAGCGCGCGAAAGCGCGGCTCAATCTCGAAGTGCCTGCGGCGCTCACCGATCTCACCGCGACGGCTGTGCGCGGCGATCTCGATCTCGACGACGAGCTTTGGGAGAAGGCCGGCGTCAAGGCGACGCGGCCCGCAGCGGTGCTCGTGCCGATCGTGGAGCGGCCGGAGCCGACAGTGCTGCTCACGCTGCGCACGCCCGATCTCAAGAGCCATTCGGGGCAGATCGCGTTTCCCGGCGGCAAGATCGATCCGCACGACGCGACGCCGCTCGACGCCGCGCTCCGCGAGGCGCACGAGGAGATCGATCTCGACAAGCGCTTTGTCGATCCGATCGGCTATCTCGATCTGTATCTGACGTTCTCCGGCTTCCGCATCGTGCCGTTGGTCGCGCGCGTGTCGCCCGACTACGTGATGAAGCCGAACCCCTCTGAGGTCGCGGAGGCCTTCGAGGTGCCGCTCGATTTCCTGATGCAGCCGGGCAATCACCAGTTCTTGAGCCGCGCCTGGAAGAACATCGAGCGCAAATACATCGCGATGCCCTACGGCGACCGCTACATCTGGGGCGTCACTGCGGGTATCCTCCGGAACCTCTATGAGCGGATTTACGCAGGATGATCAGGCCGGTCGCCACCGAGCTCGCACTGTTTCTGGCGCCGTTCGTCGCCTACGCACTGTTTCTGCTGGTGACGAAAGCGCATGTGTTCGACCGCCTCAACTGGCCGCCGAAGACATTGCTCACACTCGCGCTCGTGGCCTGTCTTCTGATGTTCGGCAGCTTTTTCGTTCTGACGCATTATAGCGGCGCGCCGCCCGGATCGGATTACGTGCCCGCGCACATGGAAGACGGCAAGTTCGTGCCGGGGCGTGTGGTGCGGTGAGCGTCGCCTCCGTAGCGAAGCTCGATGCGGCGTGGTTGCACGACGGCCCGCTGGCGAAGCTTCTCGCGGCGCTCAACCGCGACGGCGACGAGGCGAGGGCGGTCGGTGGCGCGGTGCGCAACGAGCTTTTGCGCGAGCCGGTTCGCGAGGTCGATGTCGCGACGACGGCGGAGCCGAAGACCGTCATCAGCCGCGTGAACTCCGCGGGCTTCAAGGCGGTGCCGACCGGCATCGAGCACGGCACAGTGACGGTGGTGGTGGGCGGCCATCCGTTTGAGGTGACGACCTTGCGCGAGGACGTCGAGACCTTCGGCCGTCACGCCACGGTGCGCTTCGGGCGCGACTGGAAGAAAGACGCCGAGCGCCGCGACTTCACCATGAACGCGCTGTCGGCGGGCGGGGACGGCGCGGTCTACGACTACGTCGGCGGCATCGACGATCTCAAAGCGCGCAAGGTGCGCTTCATCGGCGATCCTGCGGCGCGCATCGCGGAGGACTATCTCCGCATCCTGCGCTTCTTTCGCTTTCACGCCTCCTACGGCCGCGGCTTCCTCGACGCCGAAGGCCTGCACGCCTGCATCGCTGGCCGCGCCGGGCTCGATCAGCTTTCGCGCGAGCGCGTGCGCATGGAGTTGATGAAGCTCCTCGTCGCGCCGCACGCGACGCCGGTGCTCGCGATCATGAGCGAGACGGGCATTCTCGTGCGCGTGCTCGGTGGCGTGCCGCTGCTCGCAAGCTTCGAGAACATGGTGAAGGTCGAGGCCGCAAGCGGCGCGCCCGCCGATCCGGTGCAGCGGCTCGGCGCGCTCGGCGTCTGGCTTAGCGAGGACGCGGAGCGGCTGTTTCAGCGGTTACGTCTCTCCAACGTCGAGCACGAGCGGCTCACCTCGATGGGAGACGCGTGGTGGCGCATCGCGCCGTCCGACGAGAAAGCGGCGCGCGCGCTGCTCTATCGCATCGGGCCGCAATTGTTCATCGACCGCGTGCTGGTCGCATGGGCGCGTTCGTGGGAAGGGGGCGCTGCGAACAAGACCTGGAAGATGCTTGCGGACCTGCCGCAGCGCTGGACCGCGCCGGTGTTTCCGCTCAAGTCTGCCGACTTCGTTTCACGCGGGGTCGAGAAGGGCCCCGCGCTTGGCGCGGCCATGCGCGCGGCGGAGCAGGCTTGGATCGCGGCGGATTTCCCGATGGATGTCGGGGCGATCCAGGCGATCGCGGACGCCGCGCTGCGCTGAAGGCGCCCCGGTTCTCACAGCCAATTCTCGGATTTAGGTGCCAAGCCGGCAGGAAGGCTTTGGCTTGGTGCGAAATAAAGACCGGCCTGCATTGTTTTTAAGGAGGTAAGCCGCGCTGTTTGGGCGGGGATCGCTGGATATTTCACAAAATGATTACGTCGGACGATGCCGCATATTGCCGGCGCAAGGCCGAGGAATGCAGGGAGAAGGCAAAGGCGGCCGCGAACGAGCAAGAGCGGCAGCAATGGCTGGAGCTCGCCAGCCTCTGGCTTTCGTGCGCCCAGCCCAAGAACGACAACTAATGCCGCCTGGCAGGCTGACTCGGTCGGGCGCTGAATCCGCTGAAACAAAAAGGCCCGATGCTTTCGCTTCGGGCCTTCCGTTTTTAAATCGCAGCTTGTGCTGCGGCCGGTCAGTTCTTGAACACTGGTCCGCCGCCGAACTTGTAGATCAATTGCGTCGTGACGGTCTGCACGGCCGGCTTGAAGGTGATGTTGTTGTTCAGGCAGACACCCGCCGCTGGGCAATCGGTGGTGGTCGCGCGGGAATAGCTGGCGTAGCGATATTCGTTTCGCCAGAAGAAGCCCGTCATAAACACCGGCGCTTCCATGCCGCCGCCGAGGAACCAGCCGCCGCGCGTGAACGGTTGCGTCGTGGATCCTGAAACCGCGCCGGTTCCCGTGCCCAGCATCGTCGCCCCGGAGAACCGTGCGTTGGTGTAGCCGCCGTTGACGTAGGTCAGTGCCGACGGTGTGACGAGCCAGCCAGCGCGGGCGCCGACCGCCCAGGCCGACGTCTGCTTGATCTCGCCGGCGAAGAACGGGCCCTGGTCCTGAATGGTGCCCTTGAGATTCGAATAGTTGAAGTCGGCGAACACGCCGCCCACGATATTGGGCGTGAAGCGGTAATCGTAACCGCCACCGACCGTACCCAGCCAACCCTTGCCGCCTTGCGTCTGTGTCGCGCACAGCACGCAGGCGCCGGTAACCGGGCTGACCGTCGTCGTATCCGCCGCCCACATCCCATAGCCGCCGCCGGCGTTCACATAGAATCCGGTCCAGTTGGCCGCGATCTCCGGCACAGCCTGATGGACGGGCGTGGGCGCGCCGGGCGGATTGAACTTGTAGACCACCTGGGTGGTCACGGTCTGGACGGTCGGCTTGAACGTGATGTTGCTCAGCGCGGCTCCCGTCGCGATGTTGGTGTCGTTGATGGTCTGCGTGCCGTAGTAGGCGTAGCGGTATTCGTTGCGCCAGAACCAGCCGCTCGTGACCGCCACTTCCATGCCGCCGCCGAGGAACCAGCCGTTGCGCGTGAAGCCCGGAGTTACGCCGGTCGCGAAGCCGGCCACCTGAGGCGTAAGCGTCGCGCCCGAGAACCGCGCGCCCGTGTAACCGGCGCTCGTGAAGCTCAGGAGCCGCGGGGTGGTGAGCCAGCCGACGCGCGCGCCGAACGCCCATGCCGACGTCTGCTTGATGTCACCGACGAGGAACGGGCCCTGGTCTTGCAGCGTGCCCTTGAGGTTTGAGAAATCGTAGTCGCCAAACACGCCGACCACGATTTTCGACGTGAGCTGATAGTCGTAGCCGCCGCCGATGCGTCCGAGAAAACCCTTGCCGCCTTGCGTTTGCGGCACAAACAGCGCCGGCGCTCCGGCTGGAGTGGTGGTGGTCGTGTCCGCGGCCCACAGTCCGTAGCCCGCGCCGCCGGTCAGATAGAAGCCGGTCCAGTTGGTCGTCGCCACCGGCGCCTTGAGCACCGGTGCTTTCGCAGGCATGTCGGCCGCAACCGCAACCTGACCGAAACCCGCAACCATCAGAACTGCTGCAACCGACCGACGCATGAACGTCCCCATGCATTGCTACCAGGAGTGTTCTTGTTACCGACGTTTCTAGGCGCATCTCACACCGCCTCCAAAGCCGGCACCCGCCAATCCGGTCGATAACCGCGAAGTTTTTGCGCGGAGTGGCAATGCTGCAACGCGCAGAGGTATGCCAGTGCCGCTTTGGCACAGCAGGCCAAAAATCCGCACGGGACCCCGGGGGCGCTTCGGGTTGCACAGCGCGACCGTGCTCAATCCATCGGCGGAATTTTCGCGATCTCCACCACTTGCCGCCATCGCGCGATCTCGGCGCTCAGCATCGCGCGCGCTTCCTCCGGCGTGGAGCTTTTTGCGATCAGGCCCATGCCGGCGATGCGCTTCGACACGTGGGGTCCGTTGATGATCTTCACGACTTCCTGGTTGAGCCGCGTGACGATCGGCTGCGGCGTCTTCGAACTCACTGCGACCAGCGCCAGCGCTTCGATCGCGAAATCCTTCACGCCCACTTCAGCAAATGTCGGCACGTCCGGGATCTGCGGCGAGCGCACCGGGCACGTCGTCGCGAGCCCGCGCATGTTGCCGTTCTGTACGACCGGGATCGCAGTCGCGACCGCCTCGAACGACATCGCGAGATGCCCGCCGAGCAGATCGTTGATCACCTGCGACTGCCCGCGATAGGGGACGTGCACCAGCTCGACGCCCGCGCGGCTCTTGAACAATTCTCCGATCAGATGCCCCGCTGTGCCGACGCCGGGCGAGCCGAACGACAACGCGCCCGGCCGCTTCTTCGCTTCCGCGATCAGATCGGAGATGGATTTGATCGGCCCGTTGCTGCCCACGATCAGCACATTGCACGACGCATAAGCGATCGACACCGGAACGAAGTCGCGCTCCGGATCGAACTTGAGCTGGCGATACAGCACCTTGTTCGCCGCCATGTTGCCGGACGTGCCGAAGAATAAGGTGTGGCCGTCGGCCGGCTGCTCCAGTACGTATTGCGCCGCGATGTTGCCGCCCGCGCCGCCGCGGTTCTCGATCACCACGTTCTGACCGAGCGCCGCGCCAAGCTCTTCGCCCATCGCGCGCGCGATGATGTCCGGCGAGCCGCCCGCCGCGAACGGCACCACCAGTGTGATCGGCTTGCTTGGCCAGTTCTGCGCCGAAGCGGGAAGGGCGATGGCTAAGACGATGGCTGAAAGAACCGCTGCAATCATCCACCGCCGCAACATCGCCCGCTCCGTTACCTGTATTTGTTCTCGACCGCGGCCCAGTCGTTGAAACCGACGATGTCCTTGTACTCCTCGAAGCCGACGCCCTTGCCGACGAAGCTGATGTCGCCCTTCGACAGTTTCCCGAGCAGGTCCTGCATCGTCTTCACCGAATGCATCAGCAGCGAGATGCCGTAGATTGCGATCTCGAAGCCCATGTCGGCGAGTTCCTTCGGCGTCAGGATCGGCGTCTTGCCACCTTCGAGCATGTTGGCCATCTGCGGCACGTCGAACTTGCGGCCGATCGATTCCAATTCCTTCACGTCGTGCGGGGACTCGACGAAGATGCCGTCCGCGCCCGCCGCGAGATACGCATCGGCCCGCCGGAACGCCTCGTCGAGGCCGTGCACGTCGCGCGCGTCGGTGCGGGCGAGGATGAAGGTGCCTTTCTTTTTCTCGGCGGTGACGGCCTTGATCTTCGCGATCATCTCGGCGGCGGGCACCACGTCCTTGCCTGCGATGTGGCCGCAGCGTTTCGGCGCGACCTGATCCTCGAACATGATCGCGGAGACGCCAAGCCGCTCGTAGCCGTGCAGCGTGTGCACGGTGTTCTTCACGTCGCCGTAGCCGTTGTCGCCGTCGACCATCACCGGCAGATCGCTCGCCGCCATGATGTCGGTGACCGCCGATGAAATCTCGCCGTATTGCATGAGCCCGATGTCGGGCAGGCCCCAGCGCGCGCCGATGGTCGGAAAGCCGCCGGTGAAATAGGCTTTGAAGCCCGCGCGCTTGATCAGGCGGGCGCTGATGGCGTCGAACGCGCCGGGCAGGATGAGCGGCTTCTCGGTTTTGCAGAGGTCATGGAACGTCATTGCAGCTTGATCTTTCCTTCACTTAAGATTCCCTTCCAGCGCGCGATGTCTTCCGCGAGCAGCGTGCGCATGCCCTCCGGCCCCGGCGCGGTCGGCGGCTCTGCTCCAGTTGCCGCCATCTTCGCGATCGTGTCGGGCTCCGCGAGCACGCCGCGCAATTCCTTGTCGAGCCGCGCCACCACGTCGTCCGGCGTCTTCGCGGGCGCGGCAAGGCCGAGCCATGTGATGCCGACGAAACCCGGCACGCCGGACTCCGCGACGGTCGGAATGTCCGGCGCGAGCGAGGAGCGCTGCGCGGTCGTGATCGCAAGCCCCTTCAGTTGTCCGGCGCGGATCATCGGCAGCGACCAGATGATGTTGTCGAAGATGTATTGAATGCGCCCCTCCATCACGTCGGGCGCGGCCTGCACGCCGGTGCGATAGGGCACATGCAGCACGTCGATGCCGGTGCGCACCTTGAACAATTCGCCGATCAGATGCGTGATCGTGCCGTTGCCGCTCGAGCCGAACGAAAGCTGTCCCGGCTTCTCCTTCGCGTAGGCGATCAGTTCGGCGACGTTCTTCGCCGGCACCTTCGGGCTGACGATCAGGATGTTGGGCAGGATGCCGGTCAGTCCGATCATCTTGAGATCGTCCGGCGTGTAGTTGAGCGAGCCCGCGGGCTGCGTCAGCGGCAGGATGACCATTGCGCTGTTGGTGGTCATCAGGATCGTGTAGCCGTCAGGCTGAGCCTTCGCGACGTATGCGGTGCCGATGGCGCTTGCCGCACCGGCTTTGTTCTCGACCACGACCGGCTGGCCGAGGCGCGCCGCAAGCTTTTCGGCAACCACGCGCGCGATGGCGTCGGTGCCGCCGCCGGCCGCGAACGGCACGACGAGGGTGATCGAACGTGTGGGCCAGCTTTGCGCGCTCGCAAACGTCGGCGCGAGCAGCAGCAATGCGGCCATCAGAATGGCTCGGAGTATCAAGCGTCGCCTCCCGAAAACTTTTTGTCCTTCTTGGCAACCATTCCACCTGCAATGCGCGGGAGGGTCAATGCGACGGGATGGATCGCGGCCAGGATGGCGGCCATGCAAAACAAACGTGACAATGGCTGACGCCCTCGTGAACGCAGCCTTGCGTTGCAACGGCTAGATTGCTCGCATTCAAGAGGGGCGAAACATGCGGCGATATTGGCGCGGCATCGTGATCTTTCTGCTTGGCGGCGTGCTCGGCACGGCCTTCGGCATCGCGCTCGGCTTTTTCTTCTTTCCTTATGTCTTCCCGCCGCCGCCGGCCTTCGAAAAGCTCACGCAGGCCGATGTAGCGCCGCGCACGGGCGCAATGGTGTCGACCGCCGTTATCGAGAGGCCGCCCGCGCCGGCTGCGAGCGGCATGTTCATCCATGCCAATCCGTCCGACCCCGTTCACTGGGGGCGCGGCAAGGTGAGCGTCTACGAGCGCATCGTGTTTCTGGAGCCGGACTTCGAAGTGGGGCCGGGCCCCAAGTATCACGTCTATCTCGTGCCGAAGGCCGGTATCCGCAAAGAGGCCGACGTGAAGAACGCGATGTTCATCGATCTTGGCCGGTTGCGATCGTTCAAGGGCAGTCAGCGCTACCCGATCCCCGATGGCGTCGATCTCAAGAACTATCAGAGCGTGGTGATCTGGTGCGAGCAGTTCGGCGTGCTCATTTCACCTGCCGATTTGATGATCGCTGCGCGATAAACTCACCGCTGTCGTCCCCGCGTTCGCGGGGACGACAGCGGAGAATGAGGCTCCGCTTTCTTCAGCCTTGCCATGACCTAATCCAGGGGTAGGGCAGTGCAAAACACCCGCGCCCATACTGGCGGCACCACCCATTCACGTCTAAAACACCGCCGTGCTCGCCGCTCTCTCCACAGCCTTCGCCGACGTCTCCATCTGGCAACTCCTGCTCGTCGCGGGCGTCGCGCTGTTCGCCTCCGTCCTCGGCGGCGTCGCTGGCTACGGCACCGGCGCGCTGATGCCGCTCATCCTGGTGCCGATGGTCGGCGCCGAAAACGTCGTGCCGATCATCGCGCTCGCCGGGATGCTCACCAACACCGGCCGCGTGTTCGCCTATCTCAAGCAGGTCGATTGGCGGAAGGTCTGGATCGTCAGCCTTGGCGCGATCCCGCCGTGCATGGTCACGGCCTACGGCTACACGCTGCTGACGGGGAAGGGCGCGCAAATCCTGATCGGCGTCATGCTGATGCTCACCGTTCCGCTGCGTTACATGATGCGCAAGCGCAAGCTGGTGCTCGACGACAAGGGATTGTTCTTCGGCGCGATCGGCTACGGCACGCTGGTCGGCGGCACCGTCGGCTCAGGTGTGATCCTTCTCTCAGTGCTGATGGCGACCGGGCTCGTGGGCGCCGCCGTGATCGCCACCGACGCGCTGATCTCGCTCACGGTCGGCATCTCGCGCATCCTGGTGTTCGGCTTTGCGGGCGCCATCACCGTGCAGACCATCGCCTTCGCGGCGCTGATCGGCATCGTCGCGTTCCCCGGTGCGTTCCTCGCGAGAGCCTTCGTCGAGCGCCTGCCGGTGCACATCCACACCGCGATCCTCGACGCGGTGGTGCTGATCGGCGGGCTCGTGATGGTGATCGGCGCGTTCACACGTTGATCGGGCGCCGCTCCGGCCCGGCCGAAAACGTCTTTCTACGCAATGATTTCATATTCGCACTCGGCCGCCTCGCCGTCGCGTCGGTTGCGCGTGGAACGAATGACGCCTGCAAACGCCGGACGAGCGGGAGGCGTGTGGCCGCAGGTGTGGCGGCGGCGGCACACTCCTTGGATATTAGACAAATCGCTGCAACCGGTGGTGCGGGCTGCGGACCCGCCGAATAGACTTGATCCGCCGTCTACGAGACTTGATCCGAAATGCCACTGCGCGGGGGCGCGTGAGTTTGTCGGTAGGGTGGGGGAGTACGATGGCGTCCATCGGAATCGGTGTGTTGTGTGCCGTGCGCGAGGTGGGGCCGTTGCTCCAGCGCTCGGCGATGTGGGCAAGTCTGGCTGTCGCGCTTTGCGCCATGCTCGGCGGAGTCGGCCCGGCCCGCGCGCAGTCGTCGGTGAGGGACATCGGCGATCTCGGCAATGAAGCGGTGCCGCTGACGGAAAGCATGGCGCGCTTCATGAACACGCACGTTTGCATCACGGCAGGCCAACTCGCGTCTTTCGAAGTGCTCGCCTACTCCATGCTTGAGCGGTTGGGCGAGGATTTTGGGACCGCGGCGGGAGCCGAATTCGTGCGGGAGGGCAAGACATACGTGTCCACCGTTTCGGGGGTTTCCGAGGCTTCCCGAGCGCGCGCCAAAATTCGCGTCGAAAACATGATGCGGGCGCTTGAGCGGAACTTGAGGGAGATTAGGAGAATGCCGCCCTGTGTCGAACCGTTTACCAACAGGTTCACGTTCGGCCTTCAGCTCATCAAGACGCAGCAGAATCTCAACTCTACCGAAAGACTCGCCTCGACGGGCACGATCACCAACCAGTTCTCCGACAGCAAGGATCCGCTCGGCGTCGGCGTCATCGTCGCCTATAGCCTCCGCCCGTGGAGCAACAACTGGGTGGTTAGCCCGTTCGTGTCGGTCGACTACCTCAACATGTCGGTCAACCGCACCTTCCCAAGCGGGAGCTTCCTCGGCACCACCAGCAATTTCGCCGCGACCGCGGGCGTGAAGGCCGGGCCGATGCTGTCGAACGGCGTGTGGCTCTACGGCATCGCCGGCGTAAGCGCTCTCAACGAGACCTTGCGCGTGAATTTCCTTCCCATCGCGAGCTCGCAGACCACGACGGTGCCAGGCGCGACAGTGGGCGTCGGCGGCGCGATCCAGCCGAGCGCCCTGCAAGGCCTCGGTCATCCGGTGTCATTGTTCGTCGAATACCAGCACACCTGGTGGCAGGACGCGCAGTTCAACACGCCCGTAGCGTCGCCTGCGTTCAACTACAACTTCCGCCGCGAGGACGACACGATCAAATTCGGCTTCATGGTCGGGCTCGCAGGAACCGAAACCGCGCCGCCGCCAAAGCCGGCCTATCCAGTCAAGGCGCCGGCGTTGAAGTAGCAATCGGCGCGTTCACGCGGTAGCCGCGGAACGCGCCGAAAAGCGATCAGAGAACAATCACGCCGCTTTTTTCTTCTTCGACGACGAACGGTGATCGTCGTCATCCTCACCGTCGTCTTCGTCGTGCTCTTCGTCGCCGTTGTCTTCGCTGTCCTCGTCTTCTTCTTCGTCCTCTTCCTCGTCTTCGTCCTTCTCAACCGCGACCATCAGCGCCACGGTCGGGATCGTCTCACGGAAGAGTTCGCCTTCCTCGCCGCACCACACGCACTCGGCGGCATCGTCATCGGCGGAGACGACGGTCATCGCCATGCCGCCGGATTTCAGAACAACAACAGCGCCCGCTTCAATCGTCATGATGTCCTCCAAATCAGGTTCGATGACGATAGGAGCGCTGTGTGACAGACATACGCGCGTATCTGTGACAGCCGCGCGATGTGGCCCGTGAAAATACTTACGGCCACTTCACCACGGGCGGCATCGACGACAGGATCGAGTCGACATTGCCGCCGGTGCGCAGCCCGAAGATGGTGCCGCGGTCGTAGAGCAGGTTGAACTCGACATAGCGGCCGCGACGCACGAGTTGCTCCTCGCGATCGGATTCGGTCCACTTGGTTCCGAAATTCTTCCGCACCAGTTCCGGATAGATCTTCAGGAACGCGCGGCCGACGTCCTGCGTGAAGGCGAAGTTCTTGTCCCAATCGTCCGACAGATAGTCGTAGAAGATGCCGCCGACGCCGCGCATCTCCTTGCGGTGCTTCAGATAGAAATAGTCGTCGCACCATTGCTTGTATTTCTCGTAAGGCGCGACCGCCTGGTGTGCGTCGCACGCCGCCTTCATCGCGGCATGGAATGCAACCGTATCCGGATCGTCCTGCGTGCGGCGCCGGTCGAGCAGCGGCGTCAGGTCCGCGCCGCCGCCGAACCACGCTTTCGTCGTCACCACGAAGCGCGTGTTCATGTGCACCGCCGGCACGTTCGGATTGTGCAGATGCGCGATCAGCGAGATGCCCGAGGCCCAGAACCGCGGGTCGGTCTCCGCGCCCGGAATTTCCTTGCGGAACTCCGGAGCGAATTCGCCGTGCACGGTCGAGCAATGCACGCCGACCTTCTCGAACACGCGGCCGTGCATCATCGACATCACGCCGCCGCCACCCGGCGAGCCGGTGTGGTCAGTGCGCTGCCACGGTGTGCGGACGAACCGGCCCGCGGCTTGCCCGGATTGCGGCAGCCCGGCGGGCAGGGTGTCCTCCAGCTTTTCGAGCGCCGCGCAGATGTCGTCGCGCAGGCGTTCGAACCAGGTGCGGGCCTGAGTCTTGCGGGATTCGAGCGGATTGGCGTCCATTTGGGCACTATATCGCACGCATCGGCGGTCATCCCAAGGTCATAGAGCGGCGCGATGGTGCCGCTCTTCGGCTAACATCGCGGAGCGGAGAGGCAGTGATGGCCCGACCTTTGATTCTGACCCGCCGCCGGTTTCTGACCGCAACCTCGTCGGTCGGGGTTTCGGCGCTCGCGATGCCGGCGATCAGCCGCGCCAATGACCGCCCGCTGGTCACGCACGGTGTGCAGTCCGGCGATGTCGGCATCGACTCCGGCGTGGTCTGGTCGCGCACCGATCGCCCCGCGCGCATGCAGATCGAGATTGCGACGACCGACAGCTTCCGCGGCGTGCGCCGCGGCGTGTTCGTCGATGCGCTGCCCAACACCGACTTCACCGCCAAGGCGCTGCTCGAAGACCTGCCTTCGGGACAAGACATCTTCTACCGCATCCGCTTCGCCGATCATTCGTCGCCGACGATTCTCAGTGAGCCCGCCGTCGGCCGCTTCCGCACCGCGCCGGCTGAGCGCCGCGCGGTGTCCTTCACCTGGGGCGGCGATGTCGCGGGCCAAGGCTGGGGCATCGACGAGTCGCGAGGCGGCATGCGCTCGTTCGGCACCATGCTGAAGAACCGTCCCGACTTCTTCATCCACTCCGGCGACACGATCTATTCCGACGGCGTGATCGGCCGCGAGATGAAGATCAACGACGACGAGGTCTGGAACAACATCGTCACCGAGGCGAAGTCGAAGCCCGCCGAGACACTCGACGAGTACCGCGGCAACCATAAATACAATCTGATGGACAAGAACGTGCTCGCCATGAACGCGGAGGTTCCGATCTTCGCGCAGTGGGACGATCATGAGGTGACGAACAATTGGTGGCCCGGCGAGCCGCTGACGCGCGGCGAGCACAAGCGCAACAAGTACACCGAGAAGAACATGTTCGCGCTTCAGGCGCGCGGCTCGCGCGCCTTCCACGAATACATGCCGATCCGCGCCAACCCCGCCGAGCCCGGCCGCGTCTACCGCAAGCTCGCCTATGGCCCGCTGCTCGACGTCATCATGCTGGATACGCGCAGCTATCGCGGGCCGAACGGCGCGAACATGCAGGAGAGTTACGGCCCCGACGCTTATTTCTTCGGGCCCGATCAGGTCGCCTGGTTCAAGCGCACGCTGAAGGCCTCGCAGGCCGAGTGGCGCGTCATCGCCTGCGACATGCCGCTTTGCCTGCCGCGCATTTACGACAGTGAGATGCGCGGCTCGGAGGCGATGGCGCAGAGCGACGGCCCGCCGCGTGGCCGCGAGCTTGAGCTTGCCGACATTCTCTCTTTCATCAAGCGCGAGAAAATCCGCAACGTCATCTGGATCACCGCCGACGTGCACTACGCCGCCGCGCACCACTACGATCCGAACAAGGCGCAGTTCCAGGACTTCGACCCGTTCTGGGAGTTCGTCGCGGGTCCGCTGCACGCCGGCACCGGCTCGCCGATCCCGGCCGACAACACCTTCGGCCCGCAGGTGGTGTTCCAGAAGGCCGCGCCGCCCGGCGCCAACCGCAATCAGGGCCCGCCGCACGGGCTCCAGTTCTTCGGCCTCGTCGCGATCGGCGCGGACGGCGTGATGACGGTGTCGCTGAAGGACATCAACGACACGTTGCTGTGGTCGCGGAAGCTGGAGCCGGTGAAGACGTAAGGCTTTCTTCGCGCGGATAGAATGTAGCCCGGATGGAGCGCAGCGAAATCCGGGCTACGCATGCTCGATCCGGTGAAGGCTTAATGCTGCTCTCTCCACGTCATGGCCGGGCATAGCCGTCCGAAGGACGGCGTCGCTTCGCTCGCCTATATCCCGGCCATCCACGTCTTTCTTCCTTCCTTGATAGAGCGGCAAGTAAGACGTGGATGCCCGGCACAAGGCCGGGCATGACGGAGCAAAAACGCAACCGACGGAGTGCGCGGCTGACTGTTGCGATCAATCCGCCGCCCGATGCCCCGTCTGCCGCATCGCTTCGCCCGCGGCCATCGCGACCGTCATCGCCACGTTGAGTGAGCGCAAGCCTGCACGCATTGGGACAATCAGCCGCGCGTCGGCCGCCTGGTGCACCGCTTCCGGCACGCCCGCCGACTCGCGGCCGAACAGCAGCACGTCGTTCTCGCGGAAGGTGTGCTCCAGAT
>JBFLYS010000016.1:92954-110048 GCA_040756555.1 Pseudomonadota bacterium
GAGCGCAAGCCTGCACGCATTGGGACAATCAGCCGCGCGTCGGCCGCCTGGTGCACCGCTTCCGGCACGCCCGCCGACTCGCGGCCGAACAGCAGCACGTCGTTCTCGCGGAAGGTGTGCTCCAGATAGGGCGTGGCAGCGGCCGTTGTGAACAACACGAGCCGCAAGCCTCCCGACCGCCGCCAACCGTCGAACGCGGTCCAGGAGGTGTGTCGCCGGAGCTTCACCTGGTCGAGGTAATCCATTCCGGCGCGGCGGAAGGCGCGGTCCGAGCTCGGAAACCCGGTCGGCTCGATGATATGGGCCTCCAAGCCGAAGCAGGCCGCGAGCCGCAGGACGGTCCCGGTGTTCTGCGGGATGTCGGGTTCGTAGAGGGCGATGGAGATGGTCAGATGGTCGCTCCTTGAGGAACCCGGCGGGCCCACCCGGACCGGACTTGAGGGCATGTCGCGAGAAGCCCCACAAGAATCGGCGGCGCGCACCTTATCATTTCAGTGGCTTATCAAGCCCGGCGCGGGACCTTGCTCCGCTCCCTGCGCATGCGGATTTGCGATCCGCGTATGACCGGAAAACCTCGCTCCGCAAATGAGTTGTGCGACTTTTGGGCATTGCAGCGTTCCCGGGCTTGCGCTCTCTTTATAAGGGTGCCAATAAACGCCGCCGGATCGCCACTTTTCGTCCTCCCCCAGGACCGGAGTGGCTGGCCTGTTCGCCGCCGCGGGATGCTCGAGTGCCCCACGGTTCGCCGCGCGGGTGGGCTGACCGGAAAATGAGGGACCTGAGACCGTGACAGCAACTTCGGCAGAGCCGACACGCCGCGATTTCCTTTACATCGCTACCGGAGCCGTCGGCGCAGTTGGCGTCGCCTCCACACTTGTTCCGCTCATCGCCCAGATGAACCCGGACGCCTCGACGATCGCCGCCGGCGCACCGATCGAGGTCGATCTCGGCCCGGTCGCCGAAGGCCAGGTCATCAAGGTGTTTTGGCGCGGCAAGCCGATCTTCATCAATCACCGGACCAAGAAGGAGATCGAGGAGGCGCAGAACGTCAACCTCGCGAGCCTTCCCGATCCGCAGCCCGACAGCGCGCGCGTGAAGCCGGGCAAGGCCCAGTGGCAGGTGCTGATCGGCATCTGCACCCATCTCGGCTGCATCCCGCTCGCGCACCAGGGCGATTTCGACGGCTACTTCTGCCCGTGCCACGGTTCGCAATACGACTCGTCCGGCCGCATTCGTCGCGGCCCGGCGCCGGCCAATCTGGCCCTGCCGCCGTATGAATTCCTTTCCGACACCAAAATCCGGATCGGCTGAAGCGCCGGGATCCCAGCAGGTTCGAACATGAGCGGACACTCGACCTACCAGCCGCAGAACGCCTTCATGAAGTGGATGGAGCGCCGGCTTCCGATCGCCGGCCTCGTCTATTCATCCTTCGTGGCGTACCCGACGCCGCGCAACCTGAATTACTGGTGGACCTTCGGCGGCATCCTGTCGTTCATGCTGGTGGCGCAGATCGTCACCGGCATCATCCTGGTGATGCACTACACGCCGCACGCCGACATGGCGTTCAATTCCGTCGAGCACATCATGCGCGACGTGAACTACGGCTGGCTGATCCGCTATCTGCACTCCAACGGCGCCTCGATGTTCTTCGTCGCCGTGTACATCCACATGTTCCGCGGCATGTACTACGGCTCCTACAAAGAGCCGCGCGAGGTGCTCTGGATCCTCGGCGTCATCCTCTATCTGCTGATGATGGCGACGGGCTTCCTCGGCTACACGCTGCCGTGGGGCCAGATGAGCTTCTGGGGCGCGACCGTCATCACCAACTTCTTCTCGGCGATCCCGGGCGTCGGCGAATCCATCGTCACCTGGCTGTGGGGTGGCTACTCCGTCGGCAACCCGACGCTGCAACGCTTCTTCTCGCTGCACTACCTGCTACCGTTCGTCATCGTGGGCGTCGTGGTGCTGCACGTCTGGGCGCTGCACGTCGTCGGCCAGAACAACCCGACCGGCATCGAGCCCAAGACCGACAAGGACACGGTCGCGTTCACGCCTTACGCCACGGTCAAGGACGGCTTCATGATCGTGTGCTTCATGCTGGTCTACGCGTGGTTCGTGTTCTACGTGCCGAACTACCTCGGCCACGCCGACAACTACATCCCGGCCAATCCGGCGGTGACGCCGAACCACATCGTGCCGGAGTGGTACTACCTGCCGTTCTACGCGATCCTGCGCGCGATCCCGAACAAGCTGCTCGGCGTCATCGCGCTGTTCGGCTCGATCGGCATCCTCGCCTTCCTGCCGTGGCTCGACACGTCGCGTGTCCGTTCGGCGCGCTACCGGCCGCTGTTCAAGCAGTTCTTCTGGATCTTCGTGGCGGTGTGCCTCGGCCTCGGCTGGCTCGGCGCCAAGCCCGCGGAAGGCGGTTACGTCATCGCCGCCCGCATCCTGACCTTCTATTACTTCGCTCACTTCATCATCATCCTGCCGGTGCTCGGCTGGATCGAGAAGACCAAGCCGCTGCCGAACTCGATTGCGGAGTCGATCCTCAATCCGTCGCCGTCCGGCACGGTCACGCGGTGAGAGGGAGAACGACAATGCGCTCCATTCTCGCCCTGGTTCTCGCTGGCTCGATCGCAGGCTTCGCCGCGGTCTCGCAGGCCAACGCCGCCGACGAACACGACACGCCGCAGCCGCCGCGTCAGAAGTGGTCGTTCTCCGGCCCGCTCGGCCACTTTGATCGCGCGCAGCTTCAGCGCGGCTTCAAGGTCTACCGCGAGGTCTGCTCGGTCTGTCACGGCCTCGACCTGCTGTCGTTCCGCAACCTGACCGGCCTCGGCTATTCCGAGGCGCAGGTGAAGCAGATCGCGAGCGAGTACAAGATCAAGGACGGCCCGAACGACGCGGGCGAGATGTTCGAGCGCGACGGCCGCCCGGCCGACCGCTTCCCGCGTCCGTGGGCGAACGAGAACGCTGCCCGCGCCCAGTACGGCGCCGTGCCGCCGGACTTCTCGGTGATCGCGAAGGCCCGCACCTACGAGCGCGGCTTCCCCTGGTTCATCTTCGACATCTTCACCCAGTTCCAGGAGCAGGGCGTCGACTACATCACCGCTCTGATGATGGGCTACGAGAAGCCGCCGGCCGGCGTGACCGCGCCGGGCTCGCTCCAGTACAACAAGTACTTCCCGGGTCATTTCCTCGCGATGCCGCCGCCCTTGGACAAGGACCGCGTCACCTACGAGGACGGCTCGCCGCAGACGACCGAGCAGTACGCCAAGGACGTCTCCGCGTTCCTGATGTGGGCCGCCGAGCCGCACATGGAGCAGCGCAAGCGGATCGGCCTCCAGGTCATGATCTTCCTGTTGGTGTTCGCGGGCCTGATGTACTTCACCAAGAAGAAGGTCTGGGCCTCGGCTCACTAAATTTGCGCGCACCAAGCGCCGCAAGCCATCCAATCTTGACGAAGGGCCCCGGTTGGGGCCCTTTGCTTTTGAGCATTCGGGAGCGCGAACGGTATGGCCAAAGCAGTCCTCGGCATCATCGGCGGCTCCGGCATCTACGATCTGCCGGGCCTGCAGAACGTAGGCGAGGTGCGCGTCGACTCGCCGTGGGGCGAGCCGTCGGGCGCGCTCCGCATCGGCGATATCGCGGGCCTGCCGGTGGTGTTCCTGCCGCGCCACGACAAGGGCCACCGCCTGTCGCCCTCCGACATCAACTACCGCGCCAACATCGACGCGCTGAAGCGCGCGGGCGTCACCGATCTGATCTCATTGTCGGCCTGCGGCTCGTTCAAGGAAGATCTGCCGCCGGGTTCGTTCGTGCTGATCGACCAGTTCGTCGACCGCACCCACAAGCGCGAGAGCTCGTTCTTCGGCAAGGGCTGCGTCGCCCACGTCTCGATGGCGCACCCGGTGTCGCCGCGGCTTCGCATCCACATCGCCGCCGCGGCCGAAGCCGAAGGCATCGCCGCGCACCGCGGTGGCACGTATGTGTGCATGGAAGGCCCGCAGTTCTCCACGCTTGCCGAGAGCCTGACCTACAAGCAGCTCGGCTATTCGGTGATCGGCATGACCAACATGCCGGAGGCGAAGCTCGCCCGCGAGGCCGAGCTTTGCTACGCGACCGTCGCGATGGTGACGGACTTCGACTGCTGGCACCCCGACCACGATGCGGTGACCGTGCAGGACATCATCAAGGTGCTGAACGCCAACGCCGAGAAGGCCAAGCGTCTCGTCGCGCGCTTGGCTCAAGATTTCCCGCGCGAGCATGAGCCGTGCCCGATCGGTTCTGATCGCGCGCTCGACACCGCGCTGATCACCGCGCCCGAGGCGCGTGACCCGGAGCTTCTGAAGAAGCTCGACGCGGTGGCGGGCAGGGTGCTCAAGGCGTAATCCGCATGGAAGCGGCGGCCCGTTTGGGCTTGCCCGCAATGGCGACAGACAGACCGGAAGCAGCGGCAGTAGCCTGCATTCGCTCCGGTACAGCTTCGCCGATGGCCCGCTCCACCACGATCTCGCCACCACTGAAGCTGCAAGCGCGAACGTATCGGCGGTGTCATGGACCTCACGCCGAAGACACTCCCTGCGCGCGCCGGAGTCGCCGGCGCGCGAAGCCTGCGGGCAGGCCTCGCCGCCGGCGTTTGTCTGTTGTCGCTGACGCACGCCTGCCTGCAGGCGCAATCGCGCGCGCTCCACATGAGCCTTGGCCGGAACGAGCTTGCGCCGCTCTCGTTCATCATGTTCTGCGTCGGGCAGCCGGCCCGCTGCGCGCCGAGCGATCGCGCCGAGCGGGTTGCTCTCGACGACGTCAGGCGCGCGCAGCTCGAATTCGTGCAGCGGTCGGTGAACCTTGAAATCGTCCCGGTGCGGCGCCCGCCCAACATCGTGGCGCCGTGGCGTGAGGGCGCAAGCGCCGGCAATTGCAACGATTACGCCATGACCAAGCGCGGGAAATTGCTCGATCTGGGATGGCCTTCGAGCGCGCTCCTTCTTGCCGTCGCCGCGGTGCCGGGCGGCGAAGGCCATCTGGTGCTGGTGGTCGTGACCGATCGCGGCGATTATGTCCTCGACAGCCTGCGCGACAATGTCACGCTGTGGAGCGATCTGGACTACCACTGGATCAAGCGGAGTACTCCGTTTGATCCGCAGCTCTGGAGGGCGGTGGTGCCGCCCAAACGGCGCACCCCCGCCGTTTTTGCCGGGCCGTCGGGGCGCGACGTGGAGCTGAAGTACGACACGGTCGCGATCAGGGCGCTGGGGCGCTGAGCGAGGCGGCCGGGCACCCGTTCACATTACCGTTCGAGGCCGTGTTGAGACTTGAAACCCGGCCTGTGACACCGTCTCAATGGTGGCCGTGGGGGCTTTCCTCGTCGCCTCTGGCCTGCCACGCGGACGCCGTCATCGTTCGCGCGGTCTGAACCCGGGCTTCCTGGTCCGCTCGTTTGATGGAGCATCGCGATATGGTGATCGCAGCGCGGCCGCCGTGGTGGACTTGGGTGTGGCCCGTCCTGGCCTGGATCATCCTGCTGGGCGCTCCGTTTTTGGGCGGCGGCGGGGTCGTCGCCGCGGTCGCGGGCGCGGTGCTGATCGGCAGCGTGTTCGCGGCCGTGTACCACGCCGAGGTGGTTGCGCACCGCATCGGCGAGCCGTACGGCACGCTCGTTCTCGCCCTGGCCGTCACCGTCATCGAGACCGCGCTGATCGTCTCGGTCATGATCGCAAGTCCGCCCGATGCGCCGTCCGCGATCGCGCGCGACACGGTCTACGCCGCCGTCATGATCGTGTGCGGCGGCATCGTCGGCATCTGTCTTCTCGCCGGCGGCGCCCGTTATCGCGAGCAGGAGTTTCATCTGCACGGCGCGAACGCCGCGCTCGCGGTGCTGGCCGCGCTGACCGTTCTCACGCTCATTCTGCCCAACTACGTGACGAGCGGGATCGGCCCGCTGTACAGCCGGGGACAGCTCGCCTTCGCGGGACTCGTGTCGCTGGTGCTCTATGCCTCATTCGTGTTCGTGCAGACGGTGCGACATCGCGACTATTTCATTCCCTCCGAGACCGTCAGCGAGGACGACCACCTGCCGCCGCCTTCGGTGCGGACGACGTTGTTGAGCGCGGGTCTTCTTCTGGTTTCGCTGGTCGCCATCGTCGGCCTCGCCAAGACGCTGACGCCCACGGTGGAGTTCGCGGTCGCCAGTCTCGGGGTGCCGAAGTCCGTCGTCGGCATCGTGATCGCGACGCTGGTGCTGCTGCCCGAGGGGCTCGCGGCGGTGAAGGCGGCGCTCGGCAACCGCTTGCAGACCAGCTTGAATCTGGCGCTCGGGTCGGCGCTCGCGACGATCGGCCTGACGATCCCCGCCGTTGCGGTGGTCTCCATCGTGATGGGCCAGCCGCTGGCGCTCGGCCTTGGCCCGAAGGATCAGCTTCTGCTGGCCCTGACCCTGCTGCTCAGCGTGATTACGCTCGCCACCGGCCGGATCACGGTGCTTCAGGGCATCGTGCATCTCGTCGTCTTCGCGATCTTCCTGTTCTTCGCGGTGGTGCCGTGACGCGGCGGCGGGGCGTTAGCGCGTTTGCAAGGCCGAAGCGCCCGATGCCGAACGCTCGCGCCATGCAAGCTGCACCGCGATCGCGAACGCCGGCAGGATGAACAGCGCGCCGAGCGCGAGATCGGTCGCCTTGGCGATCGGACCTGCGAGCATCGGCACCAGCAGCAATGCCGCGCAGGCCGCGATCCGCAGGCGCGGCTCGATCCCGTCGGTCTGCCACAGCCAGACAACGACGAAGATCGCGATCACCAGGTCGTAGTCCTGGAGATAGGGCGTCGCCATCATCGTGCCCAGCACCAGCAGCGCATAACGCACCGGCGCCGCGCGGTCGGTGAACCACGCGGTGGCAACGACAGCAGCCGCGCACAGCGCGGCGATCGCTTGCACCGCGTAGGACGCCGGGACATCGAGGCCGAGCTGGCGGGCAAAGACGAACACCGACACCATGCGATTCCAGCCGATGTCCGCGCCGTTTTCGAGAATGGTGACACGGAGGACGCTGGCGAAGCGCGCATAATCGGCAAAGATCGAAGGACCGAACAGCACAGCGCTTGCCGCGATGAGGGCGAGCGCAGTCGCGCCCGCCGCGATGAACGCGCGCCATTGACGTCCGGCGATCAGCGCGATCGGCAACAGGATGCCGAGATGCGGCTTGTAGATGAGAAGCCCGAACAGCACGCCGGCGAGCGCGGGGCGGCGTTCCAGGAGACACAATCCGCCGCCGAGCAGCGCCGCGGTGAGCGCGCCGTTCTGGCCGTTGTAGGCGTTGACGAACACCGCGGGAGCCGCGAGCGCGAGCAGAAGCGCGCCGCCGTTCGGCATCGCAAGGCGCAGCGCCTGCCAGAACATCGCCCATGTGCTGGCCGTCCAGATGACGAAGGCCGGCACATAGGGCGCCAGCGCAAGCGGCATCATCAGCAGCATCATCATCGGCGGATAGCTGTAGTGATATTGCGCGATGGGCGCGCCGGCGATGCTCTCCTGGAAGGCGTGATAAGAGGCGAAGCGATAGGCATCCGCCGCGAGGCCTTGAAGCGCGAGCGCGCCGCCGGACCAGTAGTTGATGAAGTCGTCGCCAAAAGGCCGGCCTTCACCGTCGGTCAGGGCGACCCGCGCGCGGCGCCACAAGTCGATCGGAAGGAACACGGCAACGATGGCGATCCAGGTGTGCGCCACGGTCAGCACGCGCTGCGGGATCGATGCAACAGGCGAGGAAAGGGAAGCGCCGGCATCGAGCGTTCGATCCGCCGGCTGCGGCGTCAAAGTCGAGACGATTGTCATTGGGGCTACCCTGACGAACGGACGGCTTTGGGATGGATTCGTTGGTTCCTATTACAGCGGCCGGATGTGATTTCCGGTTGTGTTTATTTCGTTTACAGCAGCAAGCTGTACAAATAGTTACGTATAAAACTACAAAGCTGCGGGTGATGTCGGACGCACAACAGAGGTCGCCAGTGAAGGCTTGGCTCGGCTCGAACGCGGGAGATCGCGCTCGCCAGCGGCGGCTATATGCGTGGCGTGCGGCGATCAGGCTGACAGCAACGAGCTGAGGCGCCGCCACGGAGGAGAAACGGCACTCCGGGCAGGGCTCGTTTGGCGCGCTAAGAGAACGAAAATAATAAACTGAATACTGCTGGACAGCTCATTGTATTTGGAAGTTTCGGAGCCACCTAACTAAAGTACCCGAGAAATATTTTTTAGGTTTTTGCGGAGGAAATACTATCGCCAACCCAAAGGAGGGCTCGAATGAAGCCCCCAAGACCCTCTCGCCGAGCGAGGCCAGGCCCGCCCCGCACCAGAACAAGGGCGATCGCAAGCCTGGCTCTGAGAAGCTTACACAGCAGGACCAACTTGCCCTTTTGGGCCGATGGGGAGCCCGGCGGACGCCGGGCTTCTTTGTTCTCGGGGAGACGTCTCGGGCGCGTGAGCCTGACGGCGGCGGTGCATCAATGATGAGCACCTTGAGGTTTGGATGGAAACTGAGAATCCCTTCGACCGCTCGGATCAAACATGAGCTGTTGATGTCGTGGTTGAAGGATCACACCGAAAAGGAAGCGGCTGAAGCCGTTGCGAGTGCCGAGACGTCGGGCCCCCGTGCGGCCGCTGCGACACGGTTAGTGCCGGCCAACTCGGAGAGCGGCGTATGAACAAGCCACCTCAACCCTTGTGGGTTGTCGCTCTCGTCGGTGTGGCCATCTGTCTCTCATTCTTGGCGATCCGCCTGTTGTGAACAGAGCAACCGGCTTCAAGGTGCAAGGGATTTAGGTCGATGACTCTCAGCGCACGCTTCGATGCCCTTCTATTCAGCGCCGCTTTGGCCTTCGTCATCGTCGTGATGGCTGGCGGTTTCTGAGCGATCTGGCATGTCCAAACAGGAGGCGCTTGGCATCTTGATGGCACTCATCGTCTTTGCCAGCCGTTGGCGGCAGAGTCCCAAGCTTAAGAGTTGTCTGTAGCGATAAACAGGACCGGGCGCTTCCATGAATCTTTCGAAGCACTCTCTCAACCGCAACTTTACCCGTCTGCACGCGCATATCGTGGAGGAAGACGGCGCATTCACCGTTCGAGTTCGAATGATCAATCATCTAAAAGTGAGCGAGAGCGCCTGGGGCGAAGAGATCGCGGAGACATTCGATGTGGCGAGTGACATGATCGGTGCGCTCGCCAGTGCATTCTCGATCCCGCAAGCTTGCATTTCCATCAAGATCGTCATGAGCCAATTCAAAGATGGAACGATGCACTAGAGCGTTTTCCAGTTGGATTGCGCCACTCTCTCCGCGTCATGCCCGGCTTTATGCCGGGCATCCACGTCTTGTTTCTTTTCTAAAAGCTAGACGTGGACGGCCGGGACAAGCCCGGCCATGACGAACTCTGCCGTTTCGCAAGTGGAAAATGCTCTAGGTGCGGGACACATAAGGTTTACGGAGTCGTTGAGGACTGGCTTGGCCTACCGCGACGCCGTCCGCACCGCGCGCTTCTTCTTCGCTTTCATCGCCAGCGCGATCTTCTTCTGTTTCGCCTTCTTCTTCGGCTTGAGCGACTCCGCGTAGCGCTGGCACGCCTCCGGATTGGTCTTCGCCAGCTCGGCGCGCTCCCACGACGCCGCCTCGCGGAAGAACTCATGCGTGCCGGCCTGCGCCATCGGCACGAATTCCTTCCGGAACACGCCAGCAAGTAACCCGGATGGAGCGCAGCGCAATCCGGGATTTACGCGCACCGGAGACGAAGACCCGGATTGCGCTGCGCTCCATCCGGGTTACGCTTGCTTGTTATATTACACGAAGGAACGTGTTTAGCATTTCACCGAAGTCTTTTGAGTCGTGCATGTCCCGCACAATGCTGGACTCATGTTGCTCAATCTGATTCCTGATGACACTTTCATCGCACGACAAATGTTTCGATAGCGCAACAATTTCTGCAGCCCGCAATACGGCGTAGCTCACCGGCCATTCGTACCTTTTCTGCTCTCTCTTCAGGAGTAGAGCCTGAATTCCAGATGGTGCTTCGATGGACCAGAATGTCGGCCGAAGAAGCTTGTCCACCATTTCATTCAGGCGGGTTGGCCAATTATCAAGAGCCTGAGGTTCGGGGACGCACATCCCCGAGAACTCCCAATCAAGCTGCTGTGCTGCGTCAAAAAGGGTCCAGCACGGCCGTCGATCCAAGGGCCATATGCGATTAAACGTGGGGTGCAGATATGGAAGAATCGAAGGAAGTGCGGCTACGGCTCTCGCCTGCGAGGCGGCGTTGAACACTCCAAATTTTGGAGCGTATCCGCGCAATACGGGTTTGTATTCCAAGTAGGCGACATGAGTCACCGCCGGTGTGCTTCCGTCAAAAAAGTACCAACGATCGCTTCTGCCGAAAACCTCGTATTCACGCGTCCTCCGGTATCCGAGAGCCTCGAACGCTGTCCGAAATTCAGCAATTCTCGATTGCATCGGCGGCGTCCCTAACGAGCAATTTGTTCGTCATCAAATTCTTCCGCTTCGCGCCTTGCAAAAATGGCGCGTCGTGAATCGTTTGCCAGAGAGTATCCGTTTGAATGGCTGACGTGTAGCGTGTCTACAAGCAGGCTGAGGCCATTTACCGCGACGCCGTCCGCACCGCGCGCTTCTTCTTCGCCTTCATCGCGAGCGCGATCTTCTTCTGCTTCGCCTTCTTCTTCGGCTTGAGCGACTCCGCGTAGCGCTGGCACGCCTCCGGATTGGTCTTGGCCAACTCGGCGCGCTCCCACGACGCCGCCTCGCGGAAGAACTCGTGCGTGCCGGCCTGCACCACCGGCACGAACTCCTTGCGGAACACACAGGCGTATTTCGGATTCGAAAGCTTCTCGTTCATGTAATAGCGGATCGAACGGTCCGGCTCGTGGTTGCGGCCTTCGATCGCCTCCTGCGCGAGCGCGAACGAGCGCCGCCACAGCGGATTGTCGCGCGGCGTGCGCCGCGCCAGCGGCAGGCACGCGAACGAGAACTGGCAGAGCTTGCGCTGGTAGAACACGACGCCGCAGATCGTCTTGCCGCCCCAGTAGGGACGATCCGCCTTCGCGCGTTCGGTGATGACGCGCGCGATGTGACGCTGGCCGATGTCGGACTCAGCCGTGGAGCCGCCTTCGAAGTAGAGACCGAGCGCGAGACAGTAGAGCTGGGACTCCGCAAAGATGTCGCGGCTCAGCGTCGGTGCTGGCGCTTCGATGAGATCGATGTTGGACATCGGCAGCGCATGGCAGGAGTCGGCGCAAGCGCCTGCCAGCAATAGCCCAGCCCAAAAAGTGGTCGCGCCGACTCGCATGCCCCCGTGCCCCAACCCCAAGCGAATTAGAGGTTAGGGCACGCCGATCACGCAAGTGTCATATGACGGGAACTCCCAAGGAACTCCAATGGAACTTCATGGGGTTCCATGATGGGTGCTGATGTTCCATCACGTCGCCATCAACCGCGCTGCCTCCTGATCCGCAGGCTGTTGCCGACCACGCTGACGCTCGACAGCGCCATCGCACCGGCCGCGATCATCGGATTGAGCAGGCCCAGCGCGGCGAGCGGAATCGCGGCGATGTTATAGGCGAAGGCCCAAAACAGGTTCTGCTTGATGGTGCGGAACGTCAGGCGCGATAGCTTGAGCGCCTCGATCACTTTCAGCGGGCTGCCTTTCACCAGCACGATGTTGCCGGCCTCGATGGCGATGTCGGTGCCGGTGCCGACTGCGATACCGAGGTCGGCCTGCGCGAGCGCGGGCGCATCGTTGATGCCGTCGCCGACGAAGGCGACGCGCCGGTTGCCGCTTTGCAGCCGCTTCACGTGTTCGGCCTTATCCTGCGGCAGCACCTCGGCGAACACCTCGTCGATACCGATCTGTGCCGCGATGGCGTTCGCGGTCTTTTTGTTATCGCCGGTGATCATCGCGGTTGCGATGCCGCTCGCGCGGAGTTGCTCGATCGCGGCTTTGGCGTCGCTCTTCAGCGTGTCGGCGATGGCGACGGCGCCGATCAGCTCGCCGTTGCGCGCGACCGCGACGGCGGTCTCCGCACGGGCCTCGCGCGCTTCGATGGATACAAGCGCGAGTTCGACCGCGACGCCTTCCTCGCGCATCAGCCGGAGGTTTCCGACGATGACATTCGCGCCGTCCAACGTGCCGCGCACGCCTTTGCCGGCGATGTTGGCAAATCCATCGACATCCGCGAGCGCGATGTTTCGCTCCTTCGCTGTGCGGACGATGGCCTGACCCAAGGGATGCTCGGACAGGCGCTCGAGGCTCGCGGCAACACGAAGAACCTCATCCGCGCTCACGCCTGCCTTGATCGCGATGGTTTCGGTCACGGCGGGGCGGCCTTCGGTCAGCGTGCCGGTCTTGTCGAACACGACGGCGTCGATCCTGCGGCCGCGTTCCAGCGCTTCGCCGTTCTTGATCAGGATGCCGCGCTGCGCGCCGACACCGGTGCCGACCATGATCGCGGTCGGCGTCGCAAGCCCAAGCGAGCAGGGGCAGGCGATCAGCAGCACAGCGACGGCGGGTACGAAGCTTTGCGCCGCGTCGCCCGTGAGCACGTACCAGCCGATGGCGGTTGCGAGCGCAATGGCGAGCACGACCGGAACGAACACGCCGGACACCCGGTCCGCGAGTTTCTGGATCGGCGCCTTGTTCTCCTGCGCTTCCGACACCAGGCGGACGATCTGGGCGAGGGCGGTTTCCTCGCCCACCTTGGTCGCGGTCATCTGGAACGCGCCGCTGATATTGATGGTCGCGCCGAACACCTCGTCGCCCTTGGCCTTGGTGGCCGGCATGCTCTCGCCGGTCAGCATCGACTCGTCGATGCTCGATGCGCCGCTCGCCACCATGCCGTCGACCGGCACCTTCTCGCCGGGCCGCACTTGCAGGAGATCGCCGGCCTGCACCTGTTCGATGGGAATGTCCTGCTCGTGTCCGCCGCGGATCACGCGTGCGGTCTTCGCGCCAAGCTCCATCAGCTTTTCGATCGCCTCGCCGGCTTGGCCGCGGCTGCGTGCCTCGAAATAGCGGCCGAGCAGGATGAGCGCTGCGATCACCGCGCCGGTCTCGAAATAGAGATGATAGCTGCCCACGAACATGCCCCACAGGCTGTAGAGCAGGGCCGCGAGCGTGCCGAGCGAGATCAGCGTGTCCATGTTGGCGGTGAGCTGGCGGGTCTGCATGACCATGCCGCGATGGATGTCCCAGCCGAGGCCCAGGATCACGGCGACGCTGCAAATCGCCTGAACCCAGACGCTGGCGTTGCGTCCGAAGAAGGACCACGGCAGCGAAATATCCGCCATCGCCAGCACGGTGACGGGAGCCGCCAGCGCGATGGCGGCGATGGCGCGCCGCTTCGCGGTTTCCACCTCCTCGCGGGCGCGTTGCCGGTGATCGCCGGTTTCTTCCGCGATCACCTCGTAGCCGTTGTTGGCGACCGCCTGACGCAGCGCCGCCTCCGACACCGTGGCGTCGTCGAAGTCCACCCGCGCGCGGCGGGTGCCGAGGTTGACGGTCGCGGCGTTGACGCCGGGAATTTTCTGCAAGGTCCGCTCGTTGCGCGCGGCGCAGGCGGCGCAATGCATGCCGCCGATGGCGAAGGTTGCGGTTGTCATGATGCGTTGTCCTTTTTGTTATCCGTTCGCCTTGGCGACGACGATGAATTTGGAGTTCGGCGTCATCATCCCCATGCCGCAGTTGAACCCGAACTCGCCGGTTTCCTGCGGCGTGAATGCGATCGTGGTCGTGCTGTTGTCAGAGAGAAGCCTGCGAACGCCGAGGCGCGGTGCGAGCAGGATGCGGCCGCAGCCTGCGGCTTCGCTCGCGTCGATCCGCCATTCGACCGGCACGCCCTGGGTCACCGTGAAGCGGTTCGGGATGTAGCTGAAACCGACGATCCGCATCACCACGACTTGTTTGGAGGTGGCCTCGGTCTGTCGTTCGACGGGCGGGCTTGAGGCCGCCGCCGGGCTCGGCGGCACCGCGTTGCTTGCGACGGGTGCGGCGCTCATGTTGGTGAGCACAAGACCGTACTGGATATTCAAGACACCGAGCGCGACGATGGCGGCGCCTGCGAACTTCAGGAAGTGTTTTTGGAACGTGCCGGTGGCGAAACTCGACATCGCCGACAGCGACAACAACGCCGGCAGCGTGCCGAGGGAGAACGCCAGCATGGTCAGCGCGCCGGTCGTAAAGCTCGCCTTGGCCAGCACATAGAGCTGAAGCGCCTGTGTGAAGCCGCAGGGCAGGAAGAAGGTCGCGGCGCCGAGCGCGAATGCGCCGCCCTTGGTCTTGCGCTCCGCAAGGTCGTGGATGCGGTGCGAGAAAACCTTCGGCATCGTCGGGATGAAGCGCGTCAGCGACGGCAGAAGCTTCAGCATTTGCAGGCCGAGCAGGATCATCACCGCACTCGCGGCGATGGTCAGCACGCCGTTCACTCCGGGAGAGA
The DNA here is from genome assembly GCA_040756555.1 of Pseudomonadota bacterium. Classification (GTDB taxonomy): domain Bacteria; phylum Pseudomonadota; class Alphaproteobacteria; order Rhizobiales; family Xanthobacteraceae; genus Z2-YC6860. The sequence goes on from JBFLYS010000016.1 coordinate 107,432, forward strand.
GCGTCAGCGTCGAGCCGAGCGCGCCGATGGCGCCGCCGAGCAGTGTGTAGGAGATGATGCGGCCGGCGTTGAAGTAGAGATGCGGCTTGAGCCGTTGGGCGCTGGTCAGCGTGCCGGTCGCCTCGTTGTATTTGGCGGCGACCGCCACGAGCAGCCCGCCGGTGACGGCCATGCAGGTCGAGATCGAAGCCACGAGACCGATCACGAAGACCAGCGCGATGCTCATGTCATCCGAGACCGCGAAGTTCTGCGGAAGGAAGTCGAGCTGGTTGAGGATGAAGAGAACGCCGGCGATCACCACGAAGGCCGCGCCGATTTCGGCATAGTCGCGCGGCGTGTTCGCGTGGGTTGACGCAATCGGGCCTTGACCGTTGCGGTTGTCAGCCATGATGGACTCCTGCTGTTGCGACCTTCGTCGCTGTCGATCCGAGAAAATGCTCAACGCACGCTGCGGCGTTCGCTCTGGCGGCCGGATAGGCGCGGGCTTCGGCAGCCGGACGGATTGCGTCAGGCGGCGCGATGCGCGGCACATGCGGCCGCGGCGAACGCTTCAGGCGTCAGATCGATTTGGGAGGATGCGGCTCGGGAGAGGCGCTGAGTCCGTCAATCGCGGTGTCTGCGGGGAGCGCGATCGTTTCGGTCAGGACTGCGTCGGCGGAGACGAGGACAAAAGTGGGCAGCGCCGGAATGCTGCTGCAATAGGTCGAGCACGCGCCGGGGGCCTTGGTCCTCTGGTGCTGGTCGCAACCATCCGGCATCGGCATCGCTTCCGCCGAGTCCATCGCGGTCGAGTCCATTACGGCGGTGCTGGCGTGGGCGTCCGCTGCGACGACCATTGCGCCGACGCGCGCCGGCAGGGCCGCCAGCGATACGGCGAGGACGAGGGTCAAAATGGTGCGCGCGAATGCCATGGCGTGACCCTGAAACAAGTCGCAGGCCGGCTTGGGTGGGTCAAGTCACGGTTTCTTGTCAGGGTGAACCGTCGGGGCAGGCTTTGGTTTGACCGCGGTTCTGCACATCGCCAATATGCGCGCGCTTTCGCCGGTTTACGTCACCACAAAGGTTTCCATGGCTCCGTCCGACATCGAATACGACCTCCGCGCCTCCATCCGAAACATCCCGGATTATCCGAAGCCGGGCGTCATGTTCCGCGACATCACCACGCTCCTCGGCAACGCCCGTGCGTTTCGCCGCGCGGTGGACGAGCTGGTGCAGCCGTGGGCCGGCTCGAAGATCGACAAGGTCGCCGGCATCGAGGCGAGGGGCTTCATCCTCGGCGGCGCGGTGGCGCATCAGGTCTCCGCGGGCTTCATTCCGATCCGCAAGAAGGGCAAGCTTCCGCACAAGCGCGTCAGCATCGCCTATTCGCTCGAGTACGGCATCGACGAAATGGAGATGCACGAGGACGCGGTGGTGAAGGGCGAGAAGGTCGTTCTCGTCGATGACCTGATCGCGACTGGCGGCACCGCCGAGGGCGCTGTGAAGCTGCTCAAGCAGCAGGGCGCCGACGTGCTCGCGGCCTGCTTCATCGTCGACCTGCCGGAGCTCGGCGGCGCGGACAAGATCCGCAAGCTCGGCGTGCCGGTGCGCACGCTGATCGCCTTCGAAGGGCACTGACGCTTCCGATCGATGCGAATTCGCAACAGGTGTGCTCCTCGGGACACGTTCCCGAGGATCGCCGCGCGCGCTGGAAGCACAAGCGACGTCCACGCGCGAGGAATGCGCAGATCACCTGATCAAGGTCATGCTCGCGTCCGACGAACGGCGCTTATAACGGCTGTTCGCGGCCCGTTTCACGTAAAACCTAGAAATGAAATTGCAGCGACGGCTTCAGCTCTTCCAAGAGCAACCGTAATTCGAGATCGCGGAATTCCAGGAACACGCGTTTGATCCAGCCGAACAATTCGGTGGTCGTATCGGTTGCGTTGAAGCTGTAGGACGCAAACGAAAACCCTGGTCTCTCAGTGACTTGCCGCACCACGCCCGACAGCATCGGAATCGTCAGCGGCATGCCGCCGAACCGCGTCGGCGCGAATTGCATGCGATAGCGCATGACGTTGGTCGCGCCCTCGTTGAACACCGGCACGAGTGCAAGGTCGGGAAAGCGGTCGCGCAGCATCGCGTAACCCTGTTTTGCCCGCGCATCCTGATCGCAAAGAAAAAGGACAATAGGAATCACAGCGTTGGCGTGCGCCTCGCGTGAGAATCCGATCTGCTGCATCACGTTGAAAAACCGGTCGAATTGGCTGTGACCGAGATCGACGACCTTCGGCTTGCGGTCCGGCTGCACAAGCTGATCGAACAGCGCCATCTGCCCGCGCGTGTCGTCCACGCTCGCGACCGCGGTGTCCGCGGGCAGGAAATCGACAAGCGAAAACTGATCCGGATTGGCGTCGAACGCCGCCACGTTGCGCCCATCCGCGTGGAAGAATTCCGTGAGCGCGCGCGCCACCAGCGTCTTGCCGACGCGCTGGCGCGGCGAGGTGACGATGAAGATGGGCGTCCTGCGGATCATGGACTAGGGTCAAAACTCATCAATTCCGTGAGCCGCGTTGCGGCCAAAATCGCCGTCCGGGCAGGAGAAAGGCGAAGAGCGTATCGCGTGATACGGTCGAGC
>JBFLYS010000016.1:110148-111549 GCA_040756555.1 Pseudomonadota bacterium
TCAGGCCTGGCGTGCGGTGATCGAGTCCGGGCCGCGGCGGGCTTCGGCCGCGACCACGTCGTTGAGCTTCACGCGGTCGAACTCGCCCCACACATTGCCAAGCCAGTGCCGGACATAGCCGCGCAGCACGAACGAATAGGATGCGGCGTCGCCGAGCTGATCCTTGTTGGCCACGAAGGACACATACGGCACCGACGCCAGCTCAACCTGCTCGCAGGCCATTTCGTTCAGCTTCGGGATGGTGATCTCGTGGGCGCCCCGGATGCGCTTGAAGTAGCTGTTGTAGGTCGTCGGGTTCCACTCGAAGAACGTCGTGTTGTTGATGAAGTTCTTCACCAGGAAGTAGTTGCCGTCGCTCATGTAGGTCGAGGTTTCGGCGATCTCGTCGAGCGAAGCCACCGACGGTCCGAGGATGTGGAACACCGCGAAGGTGAGTTGGCCTTTGCGTGCCGCGTCCAGGAAGCCGATGTCGTTCAGCGCCTTCAGCGTGGTCGAAAGCAGCCCCGCGCGCACGTCGATCACGGTGATCTGGGCGTCGGTGCTGGACAGCGTGTCGAAGATCTTCATCTGGTCGCCGGTCGTGGTGATGTCCACCACTTGCGTCACGTCCGGATGGAAGCGCTTTAGCGTGCCGCGTGGCGACTCGGTGTCGAAGGCGCGGGTCGGGATGTTGTGGGCGATGAAGTAGTCGAGGAGGGCGCGCGAGACGGTCGTCTTGCCGACGCCGCCCTTGTCCGCCCCCACCAGGATCACTGCCGGTTTGGCCATTACCCGCCCTTCGAATCGAGGTCCGGGGCTTAGTCCCGCACCCCTGAGTCGACAACATGGCAGAGGGACAGACCGATTCGCATCGGGGGCCTGTGATTTTCCCCTGTTCTTAGCGGGGTTTCCGCGGCCGTTTGGCGGCTAGTTGCGGCGGGGTGGTCCCCAGGGGCCGGGTATCGGCAATGGGTTTGAGCCTTGGCCACCCGGTGTTGGCACGCCAAGCTCGATTGGCGGTTTGCCGGGCAGGAAGGAGCCAGGATCGCGGCTTTCCTCCTGCGGCACCGAGGTCGGCTGCGCCTGCTCGTCGCCGGTGTCGCCTTCCTGCGGCGGTTCGATGTCGAGCGGGCCGGGGTCATGGCCGCCGGCGAACTGCACCAGCGCCGCGACGCGCTTCTCGACAGACGGGTGGGTCGAGAACAGGTCGGCAAAACCCTCGCGCGGGTTGTCGACGCACATTTCCATGACGGCCGAGTTGGCGCGGACGAGTTCGCCACGGCCTTCGATCTTGCGGAGCGCCGAGATCATGGCGTCGGGGTTCTTGGTCAGTTCGACGGAGCCCGCGTCGGCGAGAAATTCGCGGCGGCGGGAGAGGGCGAAGCGGATCACGATGGAGAGGAACCAGGCCACCGCGATCAG
>JBFLYS010000017.1:0-108316 GCA_040756555.1 Pseudomonadota bacterium
GAAGCGTCGCGGGGCATCACGCGACCTCCCGCAGCGCGTTGGCATTATGTTGCGTAGAAGCTGTCAATCGTCCGCGGGACAGCACCCAAGCGCAGATGCGCAACATAACTTTCGGCGCAACATATTCAGTCTTATGTGCAGTTGAACATAAGACCGATTCCGCCACTGGCGAGCATGGCGATCTTCTCGACGTCATCCGCGAAAGCTGCGGGCTGGCCGACTTCAAGGACGTTGCCGACGAGGCCCGGTCCTTCCTTGCCCTGCCGCATCCTGAACCCGAACGCGGTGATCGTGACCGGCGACCGACATCGGTGCCGACAGGATCGCCCGAAGCCTCACGGCGCCTCCTTGCCATGGCGAAGCCCATCGGGCGGACGCTCGTGGAAACGTATTTGCGGGGTCGCGCCATTACGGCTTTGCACGAAACCGCAAGCCTGCGCTTCCACCCCCGCTGCTACTATCGGGCCGACGAGAACGCACCGACCGAGACATGGCCGGCGATGGTCGCCGCCGTCACCGACCCCGCCGGCACTATTACGGGCGCGCACCGCACCTGGCTCGATCCCGACGGCTTCAGCGAGGCGCGTCTTGGCCGTGCGCCGATCGAGACGCCCCGGCGTGCGATGGGTGATCTCCTTGGGAACGCCGTCAGGTTCGGCATGGGCTGCGAAGTGATGACGGCCGGCGAAGGCATCGAAACGGTGCTGTCCGTCCGCTCCGTTTTGCCCACGATGCCGGCACAGGCGGCGCTCTCGGCGGCCCATCTCAGCGCCATCCTGTTCCCGACGACGCTGCGGCGGCTCTATATCGCCCGCGACAACGATCCGGCCGGCGACGGTGCGATGGCGACCCTGACAGAGCGTGCGAGCGCTGTCGGGATCGAGACGGTCGTGCTCACGCCACGGCGCGGCGACTTCAACGAAGATCTCAGGCTCCTCGGCCACGAAGCATTGGCGGCACGGCTGCGGGACCAGATCGTCTCTCAGGACATAGCCCGCTTCATGTTGCTGGCGGCCTGATCGGTCACGGACAGGTGGCGGCGGCAACGCGGCATCGCGGGGCCGGTTCAGCCACGGCGATCTGCCTCGGTCGCGGAGAGGCCACACCCACGGCCTTCTGAGAGGGCGATCGGGGCGTCAGCCGTGCCGGACAGGCAATGCCGGTTGCCGACGTTTTTCCGCCGCGTCCTGCGGACGCTTTGCATCGCGAAGCAAAATCGCCGGCCTCCGTCATCCTCCTCTGCGTTCCGGCCTCTCGCTGCGCTCCAGGTGCAGGTCCGTCCCGCCCGCCGCCTTTCGTCGCCACGAAGGCCGCGATGGGCGCGGCCACGAGCCGGAGGCAGACCACCATGACCGAACACCACGACACCGACTACGAGCCGCACCACGTATCCTCGCCGACCGATCACGTCCTTCAGGAACTGGCGCTCTACGGCTACCGTCCCTTCGAGGACGAACCCGACCCGCGGCCGCTCCCCGAGGGCAATATCGTGGCCGGCAGCATCGTCGACATCTTCGACGCCCTCGTGGTAGCGCTCTCGGACACCCGCCTCGAACCCGACCTCGAAGAGTTGCTCTGGGGCACGGTCAACCTCTTCCAGCGCGCCGGCGACCGGATCGAACGCGAGCTGGACGACAACGAAGTCGCGCAGCGCCGCCTTCAGAGGGAACAGGACGGCTCCGAGGTGAAGTCCGTCGAACTGGAGCGCCTGACAGCGGAGGGGCAGACCCTTCTCGAACGGCGCGACGCCTTCGAGCTGATGCGCGACCAGGCCGCCGAGCACTTCGAGCGCCACACCCACTCGATCTGGCGGCCGCGTTCCGGCTCGATGGTCAACCATCGCAACCTGACCGCCGCGATGATCGACAGCCGCGACTTCCTCGCCGCGAAGAAGCATGCCGAGAAGGAGGTGCTCCTTCCGCCCGGCCCGAAAGTGGCCTTCACCGGCGGTCTCGACTACAACGACCATCGCCTGATCTGGGCCAAGCTCGATCAGGTTCACGCCAAGCACCCCGACATGGTGCTGCTGCACGGTGGAAGCCCGAAGGGCGCCGAACTCATCGCCGCGAAATGGGCCAGCAACCGCAAGGTTACGCAAATCCCCTTCAAGCCCGACTGGACGAAGCACGCCAAGGCAGCCCCGTTCAAGCGCAACGACGCGATGCTCGACACCATGCCGATCGGGGTCATCCACTTCCCCGGAACGGGGATTCAGGACAATCTCGCGGACAAGGCCCGCAAGCTCGGCATACCGGTCATGAAGCACGGCGGCGCGTAAGCGCCGCCGCTCGGCGGTTGTATCAACCGCCAATACTTGACGACACAGCAGACAAAGGGCTTTGATGACGCTTCCTTGCAGAACCGGCGAAGCAGCATAGTCGCAGGCGGAGCGTATCTCCCGGCAGCCTGTCGTGATCCTCAACCGATCATCTGGAGGTTTCCATGACGCTGATCCTGCTCGCTATCTCACTCACCATTACCTTCTGCGTGGTCGCCTGGCATCTCGCCATCTATGCGCTGCCGGTCATGACGGCCATCACCGCGTTCCAATATGTCCATGCGACCGGCTCGGGCTTCTGGCCTTCCGCGCTTGCTGCCATCGGTGCGGCCATCGGCTCCATCGTGCTCGTCATCGGCGTTCTCGGCTTTGCCAAGAACCCGGCCTTGCGCCTGATCGCACTCGCCATCTTCGCCATTCCGGCCGTCATCGCGGGTTTTGCGCTGGTCCATGGCGTGACCAAGCACATGATCGACTCGGCCATCGCCATCAATGTCCTCGGCGGGATCGGTGGCATCGTCATCGGCATCGCTGCGGTGCTGAACCTCAATGCGCTCGGAACGGTTGCGCTTTCACGCTGATAATGTCGTTTCGGTGATGCAGGAGGCATGACCTGAAAGGATGGGTGTCGCCCTTCGGGCCGCTCATTCGGCTGCGCCGGAACCACGCCTGCGGCGCGTTTCCGCCATTCGGCTTCAATCGCTGACACGGGGCGGCGATCCATCACTCCCATGTCTATCCCGGCAGCTTTCGCCGCCAAGCCTCACGGCCGTCCGACCAGAACAAAGTGTCATCGCCGTCGGTGAACTTGCCATCGCCGTGTCGGTCGCCCCGTCCGGCCGGGTGCGTCGGCATCAGCGGGTCTGCGAGTCGGCGGACGATTTGGTGCTGGTCGGCCCATCGGGTTGCGCGACGAGCTGCGCCGCGGACACCTTCATGCCACTCCCGCAATGCTCTGGGTCGAGCCTCATCCCGTGGAACGATGATCCGGCCATTGGTGCGGATAACCCAGCAGGCGTCTCATTCTCGCGGAAGCCCTCGCTTGCCTCCGAATTCAAGGCGCGGATCGGCAGGCGAATGGGGACGTGGCCGGTGCGCCGACGAGGCGGTGCGTCTGGCCCTGTCGTCATCTGCAGCCAGCAAGGATGCTGTTCTGGCTCCGGTCTCCATCGGGCTTACGGAAGCACCAATACCTCCGACTGACTGATCCCCTAAGTCCGTTCTGTTTCCTTCCGGCAACCCCCGCGGTTTCCGGCCGTGTTGCCGCGCGGGGCGCGGCTGCCCGCTCCACCCGGACCTTGGGGGTCAAGCCGCCGCCGGAGGCGGCGATGCAGGAGTCTCCAGACGGCCTTGGCCGGGTCTCGTCGGAGGGAATGGTTCCTCCGAGAAGCAACGGAGACCCACAATGCAGAACATCGTCATCCTCGCTGGCAACATCGGCCAGGACCCGGAAACCCGCATCACCCAGGGCGGCACCGGGATCACCCACTTCACCCTCGCGACCTCGCGCCCCCGCTACTCGGAAGGCAAGGTGGTCCGCGACGACAGGGGCTACCGCGTGCAGGACACCGAATGGCACCGGATCACCGCCTTCAACGGCCTCGGCAAGACGATCGAGGAGCATTGCCAGAAGGGCATGAAGGTTCTGGTTCGCGGCCGCATCCACTACACCAAATGGACCGACCAGCAGGGCAACGACCGCTACGGCTGCGAGATCATCGCCGAGACGGTCGATTTCCTGAGCCGGGCCAAGCAGACCCAGAACGACGACGGCAAGTTCATCGACGACGATGACATCCCGTTCTGACCGGACGGCCGGAGACCCGGCGGCGCAAGCCGCCGGGATTTCTCATGTTCGCGCCAGAACGCCGTGACCGGCGCACGACGGCCCTGGGCGCTGCGCGCCGTTTCACGCGAAGGGATGAAACAGACTGGCGTGCGCCGAACGCATATTCGGCGGCGGGCATCACGCAGGCTACCAACGGCGGCGGGCGATCGCGATCGTCATGCCGAGAGCCAGGGCGGCACCGGCAATGGCAATGCAGGACCAACCGGCCCCGGCAGGCGGAAACCACCCCGCTCTTGTGGCTTAAACCTTGGTTCCGGTCCCGGCGTTCCAGGGTCAACCCTCATGGGGTCCGCTACGCAAAGCGTGCGGTCGCTTCGTCTTCGCCTGCGCGATGACCCCGGCCGAGCCCAAAACACTTCGGGCGCCCGTCGAGCGGGGAATGGTCCCCGCCAAAATCGGGAGCCGGACAATGACCCTCGCAACTGCCAACGCCTACGCCGCCAGTCTCGCCTCCACCCTGATGATCGTCATCATCATCTTCCGCGCCGGCGACGGCACCATGAGCGTGATGCCCGCCGCCGAATATGACGGCGACGACGACACCATCGTCTCCGAGATCGATCCCTTCGGATGAAACGGGGCGGATCATCCGCCCCTCCATCTTTTTTCAGACGCCGCCCGCCCAATGCGGTCGCAGGCGCATGGCGGGCCGGGAACCGTCGTTCAGGCTTCCCGATACGGCACGGCCATGCGAATCGATGCACCGGAACCACGTCATCGCTGGTTCCTTGCAGCGTCTCTAGGCTGGAAAAAACAGACAAGGACGACTAAAATAGCCGTAGTTCTGGAATGCGCGTAGGTCCGAATGGGAGGTGATCATGCATGATCACCGCCCGACAATCACGGGCCGCACGCGCGTTGCTGGGTTGGACGCAGGAGACGCTCGCTGACAAGGCCCGCATATCGCTGACCGCGCTCAAACGCCTCGAATCCGAAAGCGGACTAGAGGTGTACGAGACGACGCGCGATCAGGTGCGCAGGGCTTTGGAAGCTGCCGGCATCGTCTTCCTGTCCACCGATAAAGGGCAAGGAGTGTTGCTGGTCGATGACCGCAGAAGTAAGTCAAATCTATCCAACGCCGCGCGCTGATCGGCGGGCAAAGCCCGCTGACGCTTGCCATCGCTCCATTTTGGGCCAAACTTGGTTAAAATGCGGCAGCCGCATCTTAACCAAGCCTGCGCCATGATTGAGACATTCGAAGATACCGCGCCGGCAGGGCAGGAACTCACCGCCTACGACAAGGCGCACATCAAGCTCTACGCACGCTTGCTGGATGCGGATGCCGATGGCGCCGATTGGACAGAAGCGGTGCATATCTTGTTCGGACTCGATCCAGAAGACGATCCCGAACGCTGTCGGCGCATCCACGATAGTCATCTCGCTCGCGCCCGCTGGATGACGCATACCGGCTATCGACACCTGCTGCGGCAATCCCACGGCTGATCCGCCGATGTTCGCGCGATGCCCTTTCGGCATCACGCAATGTCCTCTCCTGGCCTTCCACCACCTATGATGAAATAGGAAAATTGGGCGTTCGACTTATGCGCGTAGTCTGCGAGGAGTTGACGCTATGAGGCCAGATACTAGAGACTGGCGGGACGACAGCCGTTACGACTATTTCGACAGGTTGCCGGTCGAAGGTCTCGCCTGGGAATGTCTTCGCCGATACGTTCCTTATCAGGAACTCTACAGTGGTCTTGCGAACGCTGCCGCTGAAACCGAGCCGCTTCCGAAAGATGCAGAACAACTCTGGGGGCTGCGATTTCGCCGCCAGACCGAGCCTGTCCGCGCTTGACCAGGATGTTGCGTGGTCGCCCTCATACGATGGCGCCGTTCTTCTGCTGACGCGCCGACCGGAGTTTCTGCCTCCTGTCTCAGCTGCATCCGCCGACCCGTTTGCAGTAGGGCGTGATGCGCCAGAAGGCGTCTATACGACCTTCTCCGAACACGACATCCGGGTTCTTTTCCTTTCCGGCACCGTTCCAAACGACCAGCTCGCGGCGCTGATACCGTTCGACAGCGACGTCTTCGACCGCATCGATGCCCTCACGCGAATGGCGCGTATCTGGCTCGGCCGCCCGCCGCCGCGTGATACGCGCATGACCACCGAGCAACGGCGGCGGTTTCGGCTCAAACTCCGCGCCGCTGACGGCCATATGAACGGCGCAAGCTATCGCGAGATCGCCATCGCGATCTACGGCGCGGCGCGCATCGACACCGAGCCCTGGAAGACATCGCCGCTGCGTGATGCCGTCATCGCCTTCGTCGAAGGCGGTCTTTCCCTCATTGACGGCGGCTATCTAAAATTGCTGCGCCATCGCCGTCGCTCCTAGTCGCCGCGCCTCCACGTCATCCGGGGTGGAGATTTTGGCCACCTCAAGTTCCCCATCCATCCCGCCGACGGTTCTCCGCCACCGTGGTCGCTGTCAGCCGCTGATCGCCAGCGGCCCCCAGCAACCCAACGGAGGCCCGCCCCATGCGTCCCGAAACCGCCGCGCTCCCGCCGCGCTACCTGCGGACCAAGGAAGCCGCTGAATTTCTCAGCCTATCCGCCCGCACCCTCGAAAAACACCGGACCTACGGCACCGGCCCGGCCTACCGCAAACTCGGTGGGCGCGTCGTCTATGCCGTCGACGATCTCGAAACCTGGGCCGAACGCGGCGCGGTGACGTCGACGTCCGATCCGCGCGGCTCCGTCCTTCCCGCAAAGCGCCAGACGCTGCCGACCGGCCAGAGCGCCGGCCGATACGCGCGCTGATCCTGGCCAGCCCCTTTCATGGTGGTGCGGCGTCGTGACCCTTCGGAGCGTGGGCAGCTTGATCTGTTTCGCGCGCTCCCCGGCGACTTCGCGCCACGAGATGCGCAGGATCTCATGGCCTATCCTTTCTTCTCCCTCTCCAAATCCCATCGCGTCGCCCCGATCGACTTCGCGGCCGGCGACATCACGATCCGCGTCGAGGCCGTTCCAGATCATGGCATGGCCACGATCTGGGACGCCGACATCCTGATCTGGGCCGCCAGCCAGATCGTCGAAGCCCGCGACAACGGGCTTCGCACGTCCAGGCTGATGGCCGCGACGCCCTATGAAATCCTCACCTATGTCGGACGCGGCACGTCGCTGCGTGACTACCAGCGCCTCAAGGCGGCGCTGGACCGGCTGCAATCGACCACCATCTCGACATCGATCCGTCAGCCAGCCGAAGGCCGCCGCCACCGTTTTTCATGGATCAACGAATGGCAGGAGCGCACCGACCGCAATGGACGGCCGGACGGCATCGAACTCATCGTCCCCGACTGGTTCTACAAAGCTGTCCTCGACGACGCGCTCGTCCTCACCATCGACCCGGCTTATTTCGATCTCACCGGCGGCCTCGACCGCTGGCTCTACCGCATCGTGCGCAAGCATGGCGGCCGCCAGCGCGACGGCTGGCGTTTCGATCTGCGCCACCTCCACATCAAGTCCGGCAGTCTGTCACCGTTCAAACGCTTCGCGTTCGAGCTGCGCGACATCGTGCGGCGCCAGTCGCTGCCCGGCTACCTCCTGTCGCTGGAGGTGGAGATCGGCGGGCGCACGCTTCTCGCTTTCGAGCCGCTTCCGGCCTGTGGAAAACCTGTGGACGGCCTCGTGCTATCGGGAACCCGGACTATCGTGCCATCGGGAACCCGAGGCTCGTGCTATCAGGAACCCAAACCGGCCTTAACGTCCAGGAATCGCAGGCGGATTCGCGCCCTTAACTTAGAATCTAACCAAGAGTCTAACCTTGAAGAGCGCGCGCGCGATGTGGAAAACCTTATCCGCGACGCCGCCAGAAGCCTCAGCGTAGCGGCGAGAAAGAGCGCCCCGACCGCACAGGTCGGCCCCCGCAGGGCTTCCGGCAACATCCTCTCGTCCCAGGTCGACGATCCCGAACCGCCCCGGCTTCCCCTCGATCCACCGGGGGAACGCCGATGATCGTCGCGCTCCTCAATCAGAAAGGCGGGGTCGGGAAGACGACGCTCGCGCTCCATCTCGCCGGTGAACTCGCCGGGCGCGGCAGCCGTGTCACGCTGATCGATGCGGACCCGCAGGGCTCGGCGCTCGACTGGTCCGAGCAGCGCGGCCGTGAGGGCCTGCCGCGCGCGTTCGGCGTCGTCGGCCTGGCGCGCGATACGGTCCACCGCGAAGCGCCCGAGCTCGCGCGCGATGTCGATCACATCGTCATCGACGGCCCGCCGCGTGTCGCCGGTCTCATGCGGTCGGCATTGCTCGCCGCCGACCTCGTGCTGATCCCGGTGCAGCCATCGCCATTCGACGGCTGGGCCTCGGCCGAGATGCTTTCGCTCCTGTCGGAAGCGCGCATCTACCGGCCGCAGCTCGTCGCCCGCTTCGTTCTCAATCGCTGCGCCGCACGCACCGCCATCGCTCGCGAGACGGCCGAGACGCTGGCCGATCACGATCCGCCGGTGCTCGCCGCGACCATCGGCCAGCGCATCGCCTTCGCCGACGCCGCGCAGTCCGGGCGGCTGGCCTCGGAAATCGACAGTGGCTCCCCCGCCGCTCGCGAAATCGCCGCGCTCGCATCCGAGATCAGGCGGCTGCGCATCGGGAGGGACGGTTCATGATCGTCCTTGCCGGCGACTGCCGCGAACTCATGCCGCCGCGCGGCCCGTTCGACATGATCCTCGCCGATCCGCCCTATGGCGACACCTCGCTTGCCTGGGATCGGCGCGTCGAGGGCTGGCTGGCGCTGGCGCGCGCCGCCCTCAAGCCCGCCGGCTCGATCTGGGTGTTCGGCTCGCTGCGCAGCTTCATGGCGACCGCCGACCGTTTCACGGCTGCGCGCCTGCGGATCGCCCAGGAGATCGTCTGGGAAAAGCAGAACGGCTCCAGCTTTCATGCTGATCGCTTCAAGCGCGTGCATGAGCTGGCCGTCCAGTTCTACCCGGCCGAGACGGCTTGGCGCGACATCTACAACGACGTCCAGACCACGCCCGATGCGACGGCGCGCACAGTCCGCCGAAAGCAGCGTCCTCCCCATACCGGCCAGATCGACGCCGGCCACTACGTCAGCCAGGACGGCGGGCCGCGCATCATGCGTTCGGTCATCACCCTGCGCAATTGCCACGGCGGCGCAATCCATCCGACCGAAAAGCCGTCGGCGCTGCTCGAAATCCTGATCCGCACGAGCTGCCCGGAAGGCGGGTTGCTCGGCGACTGGTTCGCAGGGTCCGGCGCGGCCGGCGAAGCCTGCCGGCTGTCCGGCCGCCGCTATATCGGCTGCGAGATCGATTCCGATATGGCCGAGCGCGCCCGTTCACGGCTCGCCTCGCTTTTGCCCTTCGACGACGGAGGCGCACCATGACGGCCCGCGTCGAAAAGCGCGGCTTCGCCAAGCGCCCCGCCGATCCCGAGCAATGGATCAAGACGGCCGAGAGCCCGCCGCGCGCATCCGAGGCGACCGCTTACCCGGCGCGGCTCACCATCGACGTGACGGCCGAGCTGCGCGGCCGAATCAAGATTGCGGCCTTCCGGCGCGGCGTCACCGTCGCCGACATGCTGCGCGAGCTGCTCGCCCGCGATTTTCCCCCGACCCCAGGAGACCCCACATGACCGGCACCGCGGCCCCCCCCGCGCGCGGCGGCCCGATGCCGTCCGCGCTCTCCCATGATCGCATGACCCGCGTCGAACTGACGTGGATCGAGAAGAAGATCGAATACTGGATCAGGTTCGGCCAGGCGGCGAACGAACAGATCATCGACCGCCGACAGCGCATTCTCTCTTTCCGGCCGAACACCGTCTTCGCCTTCGTGCGATGGGCGGCGAACGACTTCGGCACGATCATCTCGCGCATCGACATCGTGCGCGCGGTCGAACCGGGCGAGGTTTACCAGACGCTGCCCTTCGTGCGGCCGGGCGGCGAAATCCTCCTGAAGATCGAGGGCTGGCCGAAGGTCGAGGACGTGCTGCGCCACGTCGATGCGATCGAGGCGATCGGCATCGATGCGGACGCCGTTTCGCCAGAACACTGGCGGCACGTCCACAACCGGATGGCGGCCGCTCATCAGCCGCGCGCCTATACACTCGAACAGCATCGCGCCTTCCTCCTGCGCAGGAAGGTCCAGCCATGACGCGCGCCGGCCTCGTCCTCGTCATGGCGCTCGCCACGATGGGCGTCGGCTATCCGGCGCTCACGCCGATGCCGATCAAGCTCATGTGGAACGCCTCTGCGAGCGCGCCCGTCGGCCTCTACACGATCGACTTCGACGGGCCGTTCGACGTCACCGATCTTGTCGCGGTTGACGCACCCGAACAGCTCGCCGCTTTCATGGCCGAGCGCGGCTACCTGCCCAGGGGCGTGCCGCTGCTCAAGCGCGTTCTCGGCGTTTCCGGGCAGACCGTCTGCCGCACCGGCCGCACGATCACCGTGGACGGGATCGAGATGGGCGCGGCGCTGGAGCGCGACCGCATCGGACGCGATCTGCCGACCTGGCAGGGCTGCCGCCGCATCCACACCGGCGAAGTCTTCCTCATGAACTGGCAGGTCCGCGACAGCCTCGACGGTCGCTACTTCGGCCTGACCTCCACCGACCGGATCATCGGCCACGCGGTCCCGCTGTGGACCGACGAAGACAGCACCGGCCGCTTTGAATGGCGTGCTCCGACCCGGTGAATGCCCGGCCATCGGCGGGAGCGGTGCCCGCCGATGGCTTTCCCAACGCCACCGCGAAGGAAGCAATCATGCCTCAGATTGGTACATTCACACGCGAAGAGACCGGCTTCATCGGCAATCTTCTGACGCTGCTGCTCGTTCAGGACATCATCATCGTCCCGGCCGAGCCGTCAGACGCCGAAAACGCGCCCGACTATCGCGTTCACGTCTTCGATGCCATGAGCAACGAGACCACCGCCGAGATCGGCGCGGGGTGGAAACGCACCGGCGAGAAGGCCGGCGAATATGTCGCCCTGTTGATCGACGATCCAACATTCCCGCAGCCGATCCGCGCTAACCTGTTCCGCGACGACGATGCCGGAAAAGACTGGTCGCTGCACTGGTCGCATCCGCGCGACCGCGCCGAGAAGGACTGACCGATGCCCGCTCGCCGTCCATCGACGAGCCATCGGAGTGCGCACGGGCGGCATCACGCCGCCCGTCGCATGGCTCTCTTTCTCCTTTCCGGCCTGATCCTCGCAGCGAGCGCGACCGGCGCCGCTCATGCGCAATCCGCCCCCATCGCCCGTCCGGCCGCCGTCGATCCCTATGCCGCCCACATCACCGAGGCGGCGCAGCGGTTCGGCATCCCCGAACACTGGATTCGTGCCGTGCTGCGCGCCGAGAGCGCGGGCGACGTGCGCGCCATCTCGTCGGCGGGCGCGTTGGGACTGATGCAGGTCATGCCTGACACATGGGCTGGCTTGCGCCTCCGCTACCGTCTCGGCCGCGACCCTTATGATCCGCGCGACAACATCATGGCGGGCGCGGCCTATCTGCGCGAAATGTGGGACCGCTATGGCGATGTCGGTGCGATGCTCGCGGCCTACAACGCCGGTCCCGGCCGCTATGACGACCATCGTGCGACGGGCCGCGCGTTGCCGGCAGAAACGCGGGCCTACGTCGCCGCGCTCGTGCCGGTTCTCGGCGGCGCGGCGGCGCCCCAAACGTCACTCCGGCGAGCCGATCCGCCGCCCGACTGGCGCGAGGCAGTGATCTTCGTCGTGCGTTCGACCGACGCCCGCCCCGCCGCGTCACGGTCGGCCAGCGAGCGTTCGGACGAAAGCCGATCCTCCGTCACGGCGAGACGATACGATCCGGCCGCAACGTCGGATTCGCCCCTTGTCGTCGCGCGCTCCACCCCAGGAGATCGCCCATGAGCGTGCGGGCCGCCATTCGCATCCTCTCGTGTTCCGGCGTGTCATGGAGGGCGGAAGGGGCAGAGGCAGGCACAACAACCGGACGATGGCGAGATAAAAAGGCGCACGGTGCGCTTCGGTCGGTCGGTTGTTTTTGCTTGGGTTTTCGGCGCGTTCCGCACCGTGCCGCGCTTTCGCGCACCGTGCGCTGCGCGCCCATCTTCCTGATTTCCCTGTGCCTTTTGCACCGTGCGGGGATGCGCCGTGGCCGATGACAGCGACATTCGCATCCGGCCTGGGCGCATCCGCTCGACCCGCGCACAGCAGGCGCGGCCTTTCATTGCGCAGGCGCTCGCCGCCGCGCAGGCGGCCGGCGGCCGCGTCTCCCGTTCCGGCAAGATCACGACGGGCAACCGCTCGCGCTTCGGGCGCGGCCAGCGCGCCAGCATTCAGGCCAACCGCTTGCTGAGCGGCCGTTCGCGCATCGTCGTCATCAAGACCCGCGTGGTGCGCCATAGCGCACGCGCCGCGCCGCTGGCTGCGCATCTGACGTATCTGCGCCGCGACGGCGTGACCCGAGACGGGGAGAAGGCGCGGCTGTTCGGCCCCGAAAGCGACAACGTGGATGCCCGCGACTTCGCGGCGCGCTGCGAGGGCGACAGGCATCATTTTCGCTTCATCGTCTCGCCGGAGGACACCGTGGATATGGCCGACCTCAAGGACCACGCCCGCGAGCTGATGGGGCAGATGGAAAAGGATCTCGGCACGAAGCTCGATTGGGTCGGCGTCGATCACTGGAACACCGACAACCCCCACATCCATATCATCCTGCGCGGCCGCACCGACGACGGCCAGGACCTCGTGATCTCCCGCGACTACATCAAGGAGGGAATGCGCGCCCGCGCGCAGGATCTCGTCACCCAGGAGCTTGGCCAGCGCACCGATCTGGAGATCAACCGCAATCTGGAGCGGCAGGTCGAGGCCGAACGCTGGACGCAGCTCGACCGCCAGCTTGTCCGCGACGCGGGCAAGACAGGCATCATCGACCTCGCTCCGCAACCTGGCCAGCAGCCGGACGAATTTCATGCGCTGAAGGTCGGCAGGCTGCGCACCCTCGAAATCCGGGGGCTGGCCGGACAGGTCGGACACCAGCAATGGTTCATCAAGGCCGAGGCCGAATCCACGCTTCGCGAACTCGGCGAGCGCGGCGACATCATCAAGCGGATGCACCGTGCGCTGACCGAGCACGGCATCGAACGCGGCTCGGCAAGCTATGTCCTCGCCGGCGAGAGCCTCGACGTTCCCGTCATCGGCCGTCTGGTCGAGCGCGGTCTTGACGACGAGCTGAAGGGAACGGCCTACGCCGTGGTCGACGGCGTGGACGGCCGCACCCATCACATCAGGCTGCCGCATCTCGACGCCACCGGCGACAGCCCGCCGGGATCGATCGTCGAGCTGCGCGCCTACGAGGACGCGAAAGGCGATCGCCGTGTCGCGCTCGCCGTCCGCTCCGACCTCGATCTCCAGCATCAGGTGAGCGCCACCGGCGCGACCTGGCTCGACCGGCAATCCATCGCCCGCGAACCCGTCGCCATGTCGGACGGCGGTTTCGGCGCCGAAGTGCGGGACGCGATGCAGCAACGCGCGGGGCGTCTGGTCGGCGAAGGTCTCGCCGAACAGCAGGGCCGCCGCGTCATCTTCAACCGCAACCTGATCGAGACGCTCCGCCGCCGCGAAGTCGATGCCGTGGCGGGCCAGCTCGCGAAGGAGACCGGCCAGCCATTCAAGCAGACCGAAAGCGGCGAATATGTCGCCGGCACCTATCGTCAGCGTCTGACGCTCGCCTCCGGCCGCTTCGCCATGATCGACGACGGCCTCGGCTTCCAGCTCGTGCCCTGGTCGCCATCCCTCGACAAGCAGCTCGGCCGCCACGTCTCCGGAGTCGCCCGCGACGGCGGCGGCGTCGATTGGGATTTCGGGCGCAAGCGCGGGCTCGGCCTCTAACCTCAACAGACAAGGAACATGGCAATGTCCGCGACCAAAATCCTTTGGGGCCAGATCCTGATCGTCTTCCTCATCGTCCTCTGCACAACATGGGGCGCGACCGAATATGTCGCCTGGAGCCTCGGCTTTCAGGCGCAGCTCGGGCCGCCCTGGTTCATCCTGTTCGGCTGGCCGATCTACCACCCGCCCGCCTTCTTCTGGTGGTGGTTTTCCTACGACGCCTATGCGCCCGAGATATTCACCGAGGGCGCGTTCATCGCCGCATCCGGCGGCTTCATCGCCATCGCCGTCGCCATCGGCATGTCGGTCTGGCGGGCGCGCGAAGCCAAGGACGCCGCGACCTATGGCTCGGCACGCTGGGCCGGGAAGGACGAGGTGAAGGCCGCGGGGCTGCTCGATCCCGATGGCGTCGTGCTCGGCCGCTACGCGCGTGAGTATCTGCGCCATGACGGGCCGGAGCATGTGCTGTGCTTCGCCCCGACGCGATCGGGCAAAGGCGTCGGCCTTGTGGTGCCCTCGCTCCTGACCTGGCCGGGCTCGGCCATCGTCCACGACATCAAGGGCGAGAACTGGACGCTGACATCCGGTTTCCGCTCGCACCACGGCCGCGTGCTCCTCTTCGATCCGACCAATCCGAAATCATCGGCCTACAATCCCTTGCTCGAGGTGCGGCGCGGCGAATGGGAAGTGCGCGACGTGCAGAACATCGCCGACATCCTCGTCGATCCCGAAGGGAGCCTGGACAAGCGGAACCATTGGGAAAAGACCTCCCATTCGCTGCTCGTCGGCGCGATCCTGCATGTCCTCTACGCCGAGCCGGAAAAGACGCTCGCCGGTGTTGCCAACTTCCTCTCCGACCCGAAGCGCCCCGTCGAATCCACGCTGCGCGCCATGATGAAGACCGCCCATCTCGGCGAGGACGGGCCGCACCCCGTCGTCGCCAGCGCGGCGCGCGAGCTGCTGAACAAGTCCGACAACGAGCGTTCCGGCGTCCTGTCCACGGCGATGTCGTTCCTCGGCCTTTACCGCGATCCTGTCGTCGCCGAGGTGACGCGGCGCTGTGACTGGCGCATCAGCGACGTCGTAGGCGGCGAGCGGCCGACGACGCTCTACCTCGTCGTGCCGCCGTCCGACATCAATCGCACCAAGCCGCTGATCCGGTTGCTGCTGAACCAGATCGGCCGCCGCCTCACCGAGGATCTGCAGGCGAAGGGCGGCCGCCACCGGCTGCTCTTGATGCTGGACGAGTTTCCGGCGCTGGGGCGGCTCGACTTCTTCGAGAGCGCGCTGGCCTTCATGGCGGGCTACGGCCTCAAAGCCTTCCTGATCGCGCAGTCGCTCAACCAGATCGAAAAGGCATACGGCCCGAACAACTCCATTCTCGACAACTGCCACGTCAGGGTCAGCTTCGCCACGAACGACGAGCGCACCGCCAAGCGTGTGTCCGACGCGCTCGGCACAGCGACCCAAATGAAGGCGATGAAGAACTACGCCGGGCACAGATTATCGCCCTGGCTCGGCCATCTGATGGTCTCGCGCTCGGAGACCGCGCGTCAGTTGCTCACGCCCGGCGAGATCATGCAGCTTCCGCCGAGCGACGAAATCGTCATGGTCGCCGGCACCCCGCCGATCCGGGCGAAGAAGGCGCGCTACTATGAGGACGCCCGTTTCCGCGAGCGCCTGCTGCCGCCGCCCGAACTGAAACGCCCCGACAAGCCTCGCCCCGACGACTGGACCAGCCTGCCGGTCCCGGCGCGGCCGGAGGCCCTGGACGCACAGCCTGCCGACCTGTCCGACGACGAAGACACCACCGATTCCGAACGCCGGCTGCAACCCGAACTCAGCCGCGCCAAGCCGGTGGAAAAGAAAGAACCCATCGCCAACGAGTTCGAGATCGAGCTTCCCGACGACGCCGACGAGGACGTCATGCGCAATCGGCGGATGATCCGTCAGGTTCAGGGCATCGCGCGTCAGGTGGCGCTCGACCCCAATGACGGCATGGACCTGTAAGCGCCATGGCCAGCCATCGGAAAAAGTCGAAGTTCACGGTCTATCTGGACCCCGACGTGACACAGGCGCTGGCGGATTTCGCCGCGCGCCGGGATCAATCGCAATCCATGATCGCCGAGGCCGCCATCGCATCGTTCCTGTCGCCGGACGATGCCGAGCGGCGCGAGGCCGTCGTCGCCAAGCGCCTCGACCAGATCGACCGCCGCATGACCCGCCTGGAGCGGGACATCGGCATCGCCGTCGAAACGCTCGCGGTGTTCATCCGCTTCTGGATCACCACTACGCCGGCCTTGCCGGAGCCTGCCGCGCAGGCGGCACGCGCCAAGTCGGCCGAGCGGTATGAGGCGTTCATCACCGCGCTCGGCCGGCGTCTCGTCAAGGGTCCGAAGCTGCGACAGGAGATCCCCGAAGACGTCTCCGAGTCGGAGCCGTGACGATCTCGCGCGTCATCTGGTGAGCCCGGTGACGACATCAAGATCGGGGCTCCACCGCCGTTCTCCTGTATTTGCACGCCACGCTACTACTACGACCGATACTTGTTGAACCGGCCCGATTTCGGGCTCTTTTAATCGACCCCATTCCGGGGACTGTCTGTTGCGCCTCGTGAGGAAACGGGGCCGACATGACCACATCACACCAGAAACCGGAGGCGATCCAGCGCGGCGCGCGGATGCTGCGCACAGCGCTCGGTCCCGCCATTGCACGCTTTCTGGAAGACGCCGCCGTCGTCGAGGTGATGCTGAATCCCGATGGCCGCATCTGGATCGATCGCCTGTCCGAAGGGCTCGCCGATACGGGCGAGAGGCTGTCGGCCGCGGATGGCGAACGCATCGTGCGTCTGGTCGCCCACCATGTCGGCGCCGAGGTTCACGCCCGAAGCCCGCGCGTCTCGGCAGAGCTGCCCGAGACGGGGGAGCGGTTCGAGGGCTTGTTGCCGCCCGTCGTCGCAGCACCCGCCTTCGCCATCCGCAAGCCCGCCGTCGCCGTGTTCACGCTCGACGATTATGTCGCCGCCGGGATCATGTCGGCGGACCAGGCCGTGATGTTGCGCGCGGCCGTCGCGGCGCGCGCCAACATCCTCGTCGCAGGCGGCACCTCGACCGGCAAGACCACGCTGACCAACGCGCTGCTGGCCGAAGTCGCCAAGAGCGCCGATCGCGTCGTCATCATCGAGGACACGCGCGAGCTGCAATGCGCCGCGCGCAACCTCGTCTCCATGCGGACCAAGGAAGGCGTCGCCACGCTTTCCGATCTCGTGCGGTCCTCGCTGCGCCTGCGCCCCGACCGCATCCCCATCGGCGAGGTGCGCGGCTCCGAGGCACTGGACCTCCTCAAAGCCTGGGGCACCGGCCATCCCGGCGGCATAGGCACGATCCACGCGGGCACCGGCATCGGCGCGCTGCGCCGCCTCGAACAGCTCATTCAAGAGGCCGTCGTCACCGTCCCGCGCGCGCTGATCGCCGAGACGATCGACCTTGTGGCCGTCCTTTCCGGCCGCGGCTCCGCGCGCCGGCTCGCCGAACTCGCCCGTGTCGAAGGGCTCGGCCCGGACGGGGATTACCGCATCAGCCCCGCAACCCTCACCAACGCTGGAGATCATTCATGATCCGCATCCCCATGCGCGTCCGTCGCACCGTCGCGACCGTCGCCGCCGTCGCCTATGTCAACCTCGTCCTGGCGCCCGCCG
Source organism: Pseudomonadota bacterium (assembly GCA_040756555.1). Lineage (GTDB taxonomy): Bacteria > Pseudomonadota > Alphaproteobacteria > Rhizobiales > Xanthobacteraceae > Z2-YC6860. The sequence continues at coordinate 17,657 of JBFLYS010000017.1, forward strand.
CCCACGCTTCCGGCTCCTCGATGCCATGGGAAGCGCCGCTCCAGAAAATCCTTCAGTCGATCGAGGGGCCGGTCGCGAAAATCGTCGCGGTCATCATCATCATCGCGACGGGCCTGGCGCTCGCCTTCGGCGACACGTCGGGCGGCTTCCGCAAGCTGATCCAGATCGTGTTTGGCCTGTCGATCGCGTTTGCGGCCAGCTCGTTCTTCCTGTCGTTCTTCTCGTTCGGCGGCGGGGCGCTCGTCTGATGGCCGTCGCCTTCGAGCAACTGGATGTGCCGGGATTCACCGTCCCGGTTCACCGCGCGCTGACCGAGCACATCCTGCTCGGCGGTGCGCCGCGCTCCATCGCGATTCTCAACGGGACGCTGGCCGGAGCCGTGGGCCTCGGCTTGCGCCTCTGGCTGGTCGGCATCGCCATCTGGGCCATCGGCCATGTCGCTGCCGTGTGGGCCGCCAAGCGCGATCCCCAATTCGTCGAGGTCGGCCGACGCCATTTGCGCGTCCCGGCTTTTCTCGCGGTCTGAGGGGGAGGCCCGCCATGATGAACCTCTCCGAATATCGCCGCACCGCAGCCCGCCTTGCCGATTTCCTGCCCTGGGCCGCCTTGGTCGGCCCCGGCGTCGTCGTGAACAAGGACGGCTCTTTCCAGCGCACGGCCCGCTTTCGCGGCCCCGATCTCGATTCCGCCGTCGCGGCCGAGCTGGTCGCGGTCGCGGGCCGCATCAACAACGCCTTCCGCCGTCTCGGCTCCGGCTGGAGCATCTTCGTCGAAGCACAGCGCCAGGAGGCCGCCACCTATCCGGCGAGCGTGTTTCCCGATCCGGCGTCCGGCCTGGTGGACGAGGAACGCAAGGCCGACTTCGAGGAAGCCGGTATCCATTTCGTGTCGGACTATTTCCTGACCATCCTCTATCTGCCGCCGGCCGAGGACGTCGCCCGCGCCGAGACATGGCTATATGAGGGCCGCGAGCAATCGGGCGTCGATCCCCATGAAGTGATGCGCGCCTTCATCGACCGCACCGATCGCGTGCTCGCGCTGCTCGACGGCTTCATGCCCGAATGCGGCTGGCTCGATGACAGCGAGACGCTGACCTATCTCCATTCGACAGTTTCGACCAAGCGGCATCACGTCCGCGTTCCCGAAACGCCGATCTATCTCGACGCGCTCCTGGTCGATCAGCCGCTGACCGGCGGCCTCGAGCCCCGCCTTGGCGACCAGCATCTGCGCGTCCTCACCGTCATCGGTTTTCCGACCGCGACGACGCCCGGCCTGCTCGACGATCTCAACCGGCTCGCGTTCCCGTATCGCTGGTCGACCCGCGCAATCCTGCTCGACAAGACCGACGCGACCAAGCTGTTGACCAAGATCAGGCGTCAATGGTTCGCCAAGCGCAAGTCGATCGCCGCCATCCTCAAGGAAGTTCTGACCAACGAAGCTTCGGCGCTGGTCGACACCGATGCGTCCAACAAGGCGGCCGACGCCGACATGGCCTTGCAGGAGCTTGGTCAGGACGTCGCGGGCATGGCCTATGTCACCGCGACGATCGTGGTGTGGGACGCCGATCCGCGTCTCGCCGACGAGAAATTGCGGCTGGTCGAGAAGGTCATCCAGGGCCGCGATTTCACGGCGATGGTCGAGACCGTCAACGCGGTGGACGCCTGGCTCGGCAGCTTGCCGGGCCATGCCTACGCCAATGTCCGCCAGCCGCCGGTCTCGACGCTCAATCTCGCCCACATGATCCCCCTGAGCGCCGTGTGGGCGGGGCCGGAACGGGACGAGCATTTGGGTAGCCCCCCCTTGCTCTACGGCAAGACCGAAGGCTCGACCCCGTTCCGGTTATCTCTTCACGTCGGCGATGTCGGCCATACGCTGGTCGTCGGCCCGACCGGCGCGGGCAAGTCCGTGCTGCTCGCGCTGATGGCACTCCAGTTCCGGCGCTACGATCGTTCGCAAGTCTTCGCCTTCGACTTCGGCGGTTCGATCCGCGCCGCGGCCCTCGCCATGGGCGGCGACTGGCATGACCTGGGCGGCGGATTGACCGAGGGCGACGACTTTTCCGTCTCGCTTCAGCCGCTTGCCCGTATCCACGACACCTATGAGCGTGCCTGGGCGGCGGACTGGATCGTCGCGATCCTGACCCGCGAAGCGATCCAGATCACGCCGGACGTTAAAGAGCATATCTGGACCGCGCTGACCTCGCTGGCCTCAGCGCCGGTCGGGGAGCGCACCATCACCGGCCTTTCGGTGCTGCTCCAGTCCAACGACATCAAGCAGGCGCTCCGGCCCTATTGCGTCGGCGGGGCTTATGGGCGGCTTCTTGATGCCGAAACCGAACTTCTCGGCTCTGCCGACGTGCAGGCGTTCGAGATCGAGGGCCTGGTCGGCACCGGCGCGGCGCCGGCCGTGCTGTCCTATCTCTTCCACCGCATCGGCGACCGGCTCGACGGACGGCCGACCTTGCTCATCATCGACGAAGGCTGGCTGGCGCTGGACGATGACGGCTTCGCCGGCCAGCTCCGCGAATGGCTGAAGACGCTCAGGAAAAAGAACGCCAGCGTCATCTTCGCCACGCAGTCGCTCAGCGACATCGATAATTCGAGCATCGCGCCGGCCATCATCGAAAGCTGCCCAACGCGGCTGCTGCTGCCGAACGAACGCGCGATCGAACCGCAGATCACAGCGATCTATCGCCGCTTCGGCCTGAACGACAGGCAGATCGAGATCCTCGCGCGGGCGACACCCAAGCGGGATTATTACTGCCAGTCGCGGCGTGGCAACCGCCTCTTCGAGCTGGGCCTGAGCGAAGTCGGTCTCGCGCTCTGCGCCGCATCCGCCAAATCCGACCAGACCCTGATCGCCAATCTCGTCGCCGAGCACGGCCGCGACGGCTTCCTCGCCGCGTGGCTGCGCGCCCGCGACGTGGGTTGGGCGGCCGACCTCATTCCGACTTTCGAGATCCCCCAAGCAACAAAGGAGTCCTGACTATGATTACCCTTCGTTTCCGCTCGCGCGCCATGGCGCTCGCCGCGACCATGCTGGCGGCCGCGCCGCTCGCGCTCTCCCCGATGGTGGCGACGCCCGCGCACGCCATCATCGTCTTCGATCCCTCCAACTATGCGCAAAACGTCCTGACCGCCGCGCGCACGCTGGAGCAGATCACCAACCAGATCACCTCGCTTCAGAACGAAGCGCAGATGCTCATCAACCAGGCGCGGAATCTGGCGAGTCTGCCTTACTCGGCGCTCCAGCAGCTCCAGCAGAACGTGCAGCGCACCCAGCAGCTTCTCAGCCAAGCTCAGGGCATCGCGTTCAACGTCCAGCAGATCGACCAGATGTTTGCCCAGAAATACGGCAACGTCTCCATGTCGACGACCGACAAGCAGATGGTCGCCGACGCCCGCTCGCGCTGGCAGAACACCGTCGGCGGACTTCAGGACGCGATGCGCGTGCAGGCCGGCGTCGTCTCCAACATCGACACCAACCGCACGCAGATGTCGGCGCTGGTCAGCCAGAGCCAGGGCGCGACCGGCGCGCTTCAGGCGACACAGGCCGGCAATCAGATCCTCGCCCTGCAATCGCAGCAGCTCTCCGATCTCGTGGCGCTGCTCGCCTCCAACGGCCGCGCCAGCGCGCTCACCGAGGCCGAACGCACCGCGGCCGCCGAGCAGGGCCGCGAACAGCGCCGCCGCTTCCTGACGCCGGGCTCGGGCTACCAGCCCGGCAACGCCCAGATGTTCAACAGCGGCAAGTAAGCGCCGGAAAGGAGCAGGCTCATGGACGGCAAGTTGCTGGCCCGGCTGGGCGCTATCGTGTTCGTCGCCATCGCCATCACGGCGACGGTGATCGAGCTGAACCGCAAGCAGGGCGCGCCGGCCTCGCCGTCGACCCGTCAGCTTCAGCCCGAAGGCGATCCGCTGCGCGAAAGCCAGCGCCGGTGCCAGCAACTCGGCCAGCAGGCCGCGAGCGATGCGGAATGTCTGCGCGTATGGGCAGAAACCCGCGACCGCTTTCTCGGCCACGCGCCCACGCGGGTCGCACCGGCGGCGCCCGGCACAGCGGAAGGACGGTAAGCCATGGGCGGCGCAGGCGTCATCGACAATTTCCTCAGCGTATTCACCAAATACATCGACTCGGGCTTTGGCCTTCTTTCCGGCGAAGTCGCGTTCATTGCGACCACATTGATCGTGATCGACGTGACGCTCGCCGCCCTGTTCTGGTCATGGGCCGGCGATGACGACATCATCGCGCGCCTCGTCAAGAAGACGCTGTTCGTCGGCGTCTTCGCCTATCTCATCGGCAACTGGAACAACCTTGCGAAGATCGTCTTCGACAGCTTCGCCGGGCTTGGCCTGAAGGCGAGCGGCACGGGCTTTTCGGCCGCCGACCTGATGCGCCCCGGCAAGGTCGCGCAGACCGGCCTCGATGCCGCCCGGCCGCTGCTTGAAGCAATCTCGCCGCTGATGGGCTGGATCTCGGTGTTCGAGAACCTGATCCAGATCGTGTGCCTGCTGTTTGCCTGGGCGCTCGTGATCCTTGCCTTCTTCATCCTTGCGATCCAGCTCTTCGTCACTCTGATCGAGTTCAAGCTGGCGACGCTCGCCGGATTCGTCCTCATTCCGTTCGGCCTCTTCGGCAAGACCGCCTTCATGGCAGAGCGTGTGCTTGGCAACGTCATTTCCAGCGGCATCAAGGTTCTGGTCCTGGCCGTCATCATCGGCATCGGCTCGACGCTCTTCGGCGAGTTCACCAAGGGCTTCGGCGGCACAACGCCGACCGTCGATGACGCCATGGCGATCGTGCTCGCCGCTCTCTCGTTGCTCGGTCTCGGCATCTTCGGCCCCGGCATCGCCAACGGACTCGTCTCGGGCGGTCCCCAGCTCGGCGCAGGCGCGGCTGTGGGCACTGGCCTTGCCGTCGGCGGCGCAGCCCTTGCGGCAGGTGGTGCGGCAGGTCTCGCCATCAAAGGCGGATCGGCGGCGCTCTCCGGTGGCGCTGCCGTTGCACGCGGCGGCGCGACGGCGGCAGGTGCGGCATCGGCCGCCTATTCGCTCGGCGCCGTAGGGCAGTCCGGCGCGCCCGGCGTCGCCTCCGGCATGGGCGGCGTTGCCCGCGCCGCAGGCTCCGCAGCCGTCTCGCCCCTGAAGCGCGCCGCGGCACGCGCCTCCGAAAGCATGAAATCCAGCTTCTCCGATGGCGCGAAGGCCGGCTTCGGCGCAACCGGCGGCTCCTCGACCATGGGAACGGTCGGCGGTGAAGCCGCCGAGGCCGCGTCCCCGCCGACAGCCGCGGCAGGCGGGGCCCCGGATTGGGCCAAGCGGATGAAGCGCAGCCAGCATCTTTCACAGGGTGTCAGCGCTGCCGCCCATGCCGTCCGTTCCGGCGACAGCCACGGCTCCGGTTCTTCTATCAACCTCTCTGAAAGCGACCGCTCATGAACATCTTCAAGCGACCCGCCGTGCATTACGGCAAGACGCCCGAACCTGAGACACCTTACCAGAAGGCCGCTCAGGTCTGGGACGAACGCATCGGCTCGGCCCGCGTTCAGGCCAAGAACTGGCGATACATGGCCTTCGGATCGTTGATCCTCTCGGCGGGTTTCGCCGGCGCGCTCGTCATCCAGTCCGCACGCGGAACCGTCGTGCCCTGGGTGGTGCAGGTCGACAAGCTCGGCCAGGCGCAGAGCATCGCGCCGGCCACCGCCGACTATCGCCCGACCGATCCGCAGATCGCCTGGCATCTTGCCCGCTTCATCGAACAGGTGCGCTCCATTCCGGCCGATCCGATCATCGTCCGCCAGAACTGGCTTCGCGCCTATGAGTGGACCACCGATCGCGGCGCAGGCGCGCTCAACGACTATGCCCGCACCAACGATCCCTTCACCAAGGTCGGCAGGCAGCAGATCGCCGTCGACGTCTCCAGCGTCATCCGCGCGTCGCCGGACTCGTTCCGCGTCGCCTGGACCGAGCGGCAGTTCGAGAACGGCGTGCTCGCCTCGACCCAGCGCTGGACCGCGATCCTGACGATCGCGCTTCAGCCGCCGCGCGATGCCGAGCGCCTGAAAGCCAATCCGCTCGGCATCTACATCAATGCCATCAACTGGTCGCGGGAGATGGGCCAATGATCCCGGCAATCCGTAAATCCGCAGTCATGGCGCTGATGCTGTCCGCGACCGCTCTGGCGGGCTGCGCCAGTATGACGAAGCCTCCTGCGATCAGCTACGACGCCAGCGTGCCGCCTTTGCCGGCCATTCCCGCCTCCGTCACCGATGACCGGCCGAAGCCGATATTGATCCCGCCGGCCTGGACGGTCGCACGCGGCGGCGAGACCGCCGGCACCCCGACCGGCCGCGTCGAGAACGCCAATGCCGCCGCCCGCGTGCAGCCGCGCCGTGAGGGCTACTTCAACGCCATTCAGATCTATCCATGGTCGGAAGGCGCACTCTATCAGGTTTATGCCGCGCCGGGGCAGATCACTGACATTGCGTTGGAACCGGGCGAGAGCCTGACCGGCGCAGGGCCGATCGCCGCCGGCGACACGGCGCGCTGGATTATCGGCGATACCGAGAGCGGTTCCGGCGTCACGCGCCGCGTCCACATCCTCGTCAAGCCGACCAGGCCCGACATCACCACAAATCTGATCGTGACGACCGACCGGCGCACCTACATGCTGGAATTGCGCTCCGGCGAGAAGCCCTACATGCCTTCGGTCGCCTGGGCCTATCCGCAACCGCCGGCCAGCCAGCGCCAGAGCGTTCCGGCCACGCCGTTCATTCCGGCCGTGGCCGCCCGCAACTATCGCTACGGCCTGACCGCTACCGGCAATCCGCCATGGAAGCCGATCGCCGTCTATGACGATGGCCGGCATGTCTATGTCGAGTTCCCGGCCGGCATCGTCCAGGGCGAAATGCCGCCGCTCTTCGTCATCGGTCCCGAAGGCGAAGCCCAGATCGTCAACAGCCGCATCTATCAACACATCCTGATCGTCGATCGCCTGTTCGGCGTGGCCGAGCTGCGCCTTGGTGCTGGCGACCGCCAGCAGACCGTCAGGATCGTCCGCACCGACGGAAGGCCGCAATCATGACCGACACCGGAACCAACGCCGCTCCCATGCGCCTGCGCGCCGAGGCGCCCCGCGTCACCCGCCTGTCCCGCAAAATGCTCGCCAGCGTCGCCGCCGTCGCCCTGGTCGGTATCGGTGGATCTCTGATCTACGCGCTCCAGACGCGCGGACCGGACGATGGCGGCGCCGAGCTATATTCCACCAACAACCGCCAGACAGCCGATGGTCTCGCCGAACTGCCGAAGGACTATACCGGCCCGGTTCTCGGCCCGGCGCTTCCCGGCGATCTCGGCCGCCCGATCCTCAATGCGCAGAACAACGGCCAGCCCGTCGCCACGCCGGCGGTCCCGACGCCCGGCGTCAGCGAGGCCGAGCAGCGCCGCCGCGCCGAGGAAGAGGCCGCGCGGCTCAGCACCGTCTTCTTCCAGTCGCGGCAGGGATCGACGGCGGCCAGCACGGTCGGCGCAATGCCCGGCCTTGCCGGTCTCGATCTCTCCGGCGCAGGCGGACAGGCCGCCACCGGACAGGACAAGCAGCTCGCTTTCCTCAACGCCGCGGCCGACCGGCGCACGGTTACGCCCGATCGCGTGACGCCGCCGGCATCGCCCTTCGTGCTTCAGGCCGGCGCGGTGATCTCGGCCGCGCTGATTACCGGCATCCGCTCCGATCTTCCCGGCCAGATCATCGCCCAGGTCACAGAGCCGATCTACGACAGCCCCACGGGGCGCATCCTGCTCGTCCCACAGGGAACGCGGATCATTGGCCAGTACGACAACAACGTGCAATACGGGCAGCGCCGCGTGCTGCTCGTCTGGAACCGGCTCATCATGCCGAACGGCCGTTCGATCGTTCTCGAACGCCAGCCTGGGACCGACACACAGGGCTATGCAGGGCTGGAGGATGGCGTCGATTATCATTGGTGGGATCTCGCCAAGGCCGCCGGGCTCTCGACCCTGCTTTCGGTTGGAGCCGAGCTTGCCGTCGACGATCAGGACCGGCTCCTGCGCGCCATCCGCAACGGCGGCCAGGACACGATCAACGATGCCGGACAACAGATCGTTCGCCGCCAGCTCAACGTTGCGCCGACACTGACCATTCGGCCGGGTTTCCCCGTCCGCGTTGTCGTCACCCGCGACCTTGTACTCGAGCCCTATAGAGGTTGACCATGGCCAAGCTGAAGCTCGGTCCCATCGCCGACGACAAGCCCGTGAAGATCACGACGGAGCTGCCTGCGTCGCTCCATCGCGATCTTGTGGCTTATGCGGAAGTGCTCGCCTGCGAGACGGGTCAGCCTGCAACCGATCCGGTGAAGCTGATCGTGCCGATGCTGGAGCGATTCATCGCTACGGACCGCGAGTTTGCGAAAGCGAGACGTCATCTAAATTCGGCTACCAAATAAAGTTAAAGCGGCAGACTTAATATGATAAATACCGAAGGCAATATCGACGCCGACAGGTTTCTCGCCATACTCAGCAAGCGCCGCAGTGCTGGATTATCGTTTCGGTGGGACCATATCGCGCTAAAGGGCAGGATCTCACCAACAATAGGTCTATAGGCGATACCAGGGAACTGGGCGGCGACGGTTGCTTCACTTACGATTGTCAGGGCACGACCGGTAGCCACTAAAGATAGAAGATTATCCCGCCCAACTGCTTGAGTCTCGATATTTGGATGATGACCGAGGTTGGCCAACCTCTGCACAAGAAAATCATGGATTTCGGGACCTGGCGCTACTTCGCTTACCATAAAAGTCTCTCGGTCAAGGTCTTGCCACAGGAGATTGTGCTTTCCTGCGAGTTTATGTCCTTCAGGCAGAACGCCAAAAACTCGCTCAGACCACAACGGCATAGTTTCACATCCACGCCAATTTCTAGTACCTGTAAGGAATGCCACATCGATTCTAAGCTGACGCACTGCAGCTATATGTTCGTCGGGGTTTCCTTCTATAAATTCAACCTGCACATTTTTATGGATTAGATCGTATTGACGAAGCAGTTCGGCCAAAAAGCCGGACGCCATCGATGAGAAAATTCCAATTCGAAGTTGCCCGACTTCTACGCGCCCAACACTTGCAATTTCGCTTACGCTACGGTCAATATTTCTTAGGATACGTCGAGCTTCGGGTAGAAATTTGTGGCCGGCTACCGTCAAGCTCACACCGGTACTCCGCCGATTGAAAAGTGATGCACCGATGCGATCCTCAAGGTCGCGGATGCGGCGGCTGATGGCTGATTCATTGATCCCAGTCGCACCACCCGCCTGCCGAAAGCTGCCAAATTCGGCTGCCGCCACAAAGTACCGAAGGTGACGCGTTTCAATTGACCGATGGGAGGTTGGGAGTTCCATCGCAAGTTTGCCTCTTCCTCCTTCTACGAGGCGATTCCACGTTTGGATTAATCCGGCTCGTCCTCAATCCGAGCGCTGGCCTTATCCCAGAGATTGCGAGTGAACTACATGAAGGGATGGGCACGGCCCGATCTGGCCGATCTACGTTAAATTCAAAAGATTACGCGCCAAGAGCGGCTTTAGAAGGGGATTGGGGAATCTTCTCTCCATCGTCACGGCATAAAAGGTTTCGGATATGCCCGGCAACCTGTCCGCCTCGATCAGAACACCAGATTCCAGCTCGTCCTTAACGACGATCGGTGGCAGCACCGCAAGCCCGATATCCCCGCGTGCCAAAAGCCGCATCATCGCCATATCTTCTACCTCTGCCACGATTTGCGGACGGATGCCCAGACGATGTACAAGCGCATCAAAGCCGATCTTCACGCTGCTATCCGTTGTCGGCAGGATGATCGGATGTGAGCTTAACCTCTCGGCTAAGTCGCCTTTCCTAATTTTGCCAAGTCGAGCTCTTGTTCCGATCAAGCTCACAGGCTGTTCAGCAAGGCGATGAGCAACAAAACGTGCTAGTTCATCCCGTGCCGGCGCCTGGTTAACAAGCACAACATCAAGGCTGAGCGCTTCAAGCGATTGAAGAAGCTCGCTGCTGCTGCCCGAGCGCAAAACAAGTTCAATGTCGTTGCGTCCAAGCAAAGGTTTCAAAAACGCCATTTGGAAATTGCGAGACAGGGTCGCTAGAGCGCCAACCCTGAGAACGCGCCGCACCCCGCCGGTGTTGCGCAATGTACCGATCAATTCTTCGCCCGCAGCGAAAATCGCATCGGCGTGGTCCAGCGCAATACGTCCAGCTTCTGTCATATGAAGCTGTCGACCGCGCCGCTCGAACAATGCATGGCCTAAACGCGCTTCAAGCTTACGGATTTGCACCGACAATGCTGATTGAGTGAGGTTCAATCGCTCCGCCGTGCGTGTGAGATTGCCGTCGTGTGCGACGGCCCAAAAATACCGCAGATGGTTGTAGTTGAACGTGCTCATGACGTTCGATTATAACGAACGATATTCCACAAACAATGCATTTTATTTGTCGCGTTGCGGCTGATACCCCATTGGTGATGACAACGTTCAATGGGGATTTCCTTGCCGTATTATCTGCTTCCGCTCATTGCGCCGCTGGCTCTTGTCGTTTCCACGATCATCTCCTTTGCTTTGCCAGGACGGCGCTCTCGGCTAGCCGCTGGCCTCGCCGAGATCGCTGCGCTTCTGGCGTTAGCGTCCGCGTTTGGCTCGCTCGGCATTCTTATCCTTAGCGGTTCGGGGGAAAGCCCCTTCATCGGGATGGCCGGGATCGGCTTGTCGGTGCGCCTCGATGCCGTCAGCGCGTCGATGCTGCTGCTGGTAGCATTCGTCGGCTGGATCGTTGTGCGCTATGCACGGACTTATCTCGATGGTGAAGCGCGCGCGAGCGTGTTCACAGGCTGGCTCTGCGCCACCCTTGCCGCCGTGCTGCTGCTCGTTCAGGCGGGCAATGTCGCACAGCTTGTTTCGGGGTGGATCGCGACCAGTCTCTGCCTGCACAAACTGTTGCTTTTTTATCCAGATCGGGTCGCCGCGCGGCGCGCCGCGCGCAAGAAGCTCATTTTTACTAGGCTAGGGGCGGTGAGCCTGATCATCGCAGCCATTCTCCTCGCATTTGCCTATGGCACAACCGATATCGCGGCGATCAACGCCGCCGCGAGAGAAGGCGATGGATCGGTGCTGGTTGTCTTCGCGACAGTCCTGATCGCGCTGGCGGCCTTGCTGAAGTCAGCGCAGTTTCCGACGCATGGCTGGCTCACCGAGGTGATGGAAGCGCCGACGCCAGTGTCGGCCCTACTGCATGCCGGGGTCATCAATGGCGGCGGGTTTTTGCTCATCCGCTTCGCGGATGTGATGCTGCTGTCACCTGGAACTCTGGCCGTATTGGCGATGCTGGGCGGCTTCACGGCGCTCTTCGGTGCACTGGTGATGCTGACGCAGCCGGCGGTCAAAACCTCGCTCGCCTGGTCGACAGTGGCACAGATGGGCTTCATGACTTTGCAATGCGGACTGGGACTGTTTTCGCTGGCGTTGCTGCATATCGTGGCTCATTCGTTTTACAAAGCTCACGCTTTCCTCGCCTCGGGCGGCGCGGTCGACCAAGTCGCCGCGATCCGGCGGCCAGGGCCGGTGGCGATCCCCAACGGTGCGGCAGTCGGGTGGGCCTTCCTCGCGGCGATCGCGATCTATGCCGCGATCGGCGCAGTCTTCGGTGCGATGTTTGGGTTTCACCATAAGTCGCCGCAATCTCTGGCGCTGGGTGCAATCCTGATTTTTGGCGTCGCCTATCTGCTGGCGCAGGGGCTGGCAGACGCCGCGCCGCGGGTCCTGACACGCAAGACTGCCCTGTACTCAGTCGCGGCGGCGGTCGGCTACTTCGCATTGCAGACCCTGGCCGAGTGGCTGACCGCAAGCGTGCTTCCCGCACCGCCTGCGCCGGGACGTCTTGAATGGACGCTCATAGTGCTAGCGATCCTGTCCTTCGGAGCGGTGGCGGTCGCGCAAGCTCTGTTCCCGCTCTGGGCCCATCACCCAGCTGCGGCCGGTCTTCGAGTCCACCTCTCGAACGGCCTCTACATCAACGCAACACTCGATCGGATGCTCGGCGGCTGGTCCGTCCGCAAGGCGTCGTGACGACGGGATAGCAAGGAGCACGTCGATGCTGATGATCAAGACTGAAGCCCCAACCCTCGATGCCGCGGCTGTACTTGAGGCTGCCGAACGCGCAGCACGCGCCGTTCCGCCCCTTTGGCCGCTGGCCTCCAGTGTTGCGGTCAACCCATTCCTGGGACAAATCCACGAGCCTCTATCGGCAGTGGCCGCGCGCCTAAGACGGGTCGCGGGAGCCGCACTCACAATGCCGCGGCGCTGGTACGCCGAGCGTATTTATAAGGGCGAAATCGCTGAAGCGGATCTCGCGGCAGCCTTTGAGGCTGCACCTGAAACCTGTCGGCCAAAGAACATTGCCTTATTGAAGTCGGCCATTGAAGCGGGCGCGCCGACCCCTGTTATGCTTCCGACGATCGCGGAGCTCGCGGCCGAAACCTCGGGGATAGACTGGACCGGCGTGATCGCGGAGCGCTTCGGGCAATGGGCCGCCGGCTATTTCGATGCAGGCCAGGCCTTGTGGACGGCGCCTCAAGGCAGTTGCGCCTATGCTGCGTGGCGCTCGTTCGCCACCCACGATCTTACTCCAGAGATTCTCGGTCTGAAGGGCTTTGCCATGCATGTGGCGCAAGCCCCAGAGCGCGCTGAGGATGCGCTGATCCAGTCTATCAAGAAGCTTGGCCTCGACGGGGCGGCGCTCGAAAGCTATTTGCACCGGCTGCTGATGAGTCTTGGAGGCTGGGCGCAGTTCGCACGGTACAAGCTCTGGCAAGCCGAGCTCACGGGCGGGTCGGACAAGACGATCACCGATCTTCTGACGATTCGCCTCGTCTGGGAACAAGCACTGTTTGAACACAACAAACTTCGCATTGCTTGCCAATGGCAAGAGGCGCTTTGCGCCTATGCCGCGACGGTCGAGCCGACAGCGGACGATGCAATCGATGCAATCTTGCAGGAAGCGACCGAGCGCGCGGCGCAGCGGCAGTTGAGCAAGCTCCTTGAGTCACCAGCCCCATCTGGATTGCAAGCGCGTCCAGCATTGCAGATCGCCTTCTGCATCGACGTTCGCTCTGAGGTGTTCCGCCGGGCATTGGAAAGCCTAGACCCGTGCATCGAAACACTGGGTTTCGCCGGGTTTTTCGGCATCGGCATTTTGCATCGGCGCTTCGCTTCGGATGTCGCGGAGGCCCGCCTGCCTGTGCTTCTTGCGCCGCAAGTACGAACATGCTCGGGTGGGCATTCGCATGATGTCGAGACTCGGGACAGAGCAGCTCGGCTCTTGGCGCGTGCCAAGCGCGCCTGGGGGCGCTTCAAGCTCGCCGCCGTTTCCTCATTCGCATTCGTCGAGGCGGCCGGGCCAATCTATGTCGGCAAGTTGGTGCGCGACGGCTTGGGACGCGCCGGCAACCGGATGCCGGATGACCCGGCGCCAAGGTTCGAACCCGCGCTCGATCGTGAAACTCGCATCGGCATGGCCGAAAGCGTGCTGAAGGCGATGTCGCTGACCGAACGGTTTGCACCGTTTGTCCTTATCGCTGGCCATGGCGCCAACGTCGTAAACAATCCTCATGCCAGTGCACTCCATTGCGGCGCCTGCGGCGGCTATTCCGGCGAGGTGAACGCGCGGCTACTAGCTACGCTCCTCAATGACCGCGAAGTACGCGCCGGCCTGGCAGAGCGTGGGATCACCATCCCCGACGACACGCTGTTTATCGGAGCGCTGCACGACACGACCACTGATCGTGTGACGATCTACGGCGAAGACTCTCTATCAGAGCTTCACAAGGAGAGCGTCAAAAAGGTAAAAACCTGGCTTGCGACGGCCGGCGCGCTGGCGCGGAGCGAACGCGCATTGCGGTTGCCCCGGGCGTCGGGAGCACGGGACATCCTCCACCGCGCCCGCGACTGGGCCGAAGTCCGTCCGGAATGGGCGCTTGCCGGTTGCCAGGCCTTCATCGCCGCGCCGCGCCATCGGACTGCGGGTCGCGACCTCAAAGGACGTGCATTTCTGCACGACTATGACTGGCACCGGGACGACCAGTTTGCCGTTCTGGAGCTGATCTTGACAGCGCCGGTCGTGGTGGCGAGTTGGATCAGCTTGCAGTACTATGGATCGACTGTCGCACCAACGGTGTTCGGCGCTGGCAACAAGCTCCTGCACAACGTCACCGCCGGCATCGGCGTGGTAGAAGGCAATGGCGGGCTCCTACGCTCCGGTCTGCCTTGGCAATCGGTTCACGACGGAGAACGGCTAGTGCATGAACCCCTGCGCCTGACCGTGTTCGTCGAGGCGCCGCGCGAGGCAATTAGCACGATCCTCAAACGTCACGACCAAGTGCGGGCGCTTTTCGACAACAAATGGCTCCATCTTGTTGCCCTCGACGACCAGGGCCGCACGGCTTGGCGGTACGCCGGCAATCTTGGCTGGGAAGCTTTTGCCGACGGGCACGTTGGTCCGGAACGGACGATGGTGGTCGCATGAACAGGTTGCCCGCCCATCTGGCGGCCTTGGTGTCAGAGGCGATCCATGCCTTGCGCGATGGGTTGTCGGAGGCGCGCAACCCTGTGGTGCTGTTCGCGGGCGGCAAGGACTCGACCGTCCTTGCCCATCTCGTGCTGCGTGCCTTCTTCCCTTCGCGGCCGCCGATCCCGCTCTTGCATATCGACTCGACATGGGAGTTCGCTGAAATTCTCGCCTTCCGTGACGCCTTCGCGGACCGCCATGGCTTTCGGCTGAGCGTTTACGGCAACGAAAACGGACGGACACAGTCTATCAATCCGTTCGACCATGGCGATCTCTACACCACCATCATGCGCGCCGAAACCTCTGAACGCCGCGGCCGTCTCGGCGACAATGGCTCGCTCGAGCAGCAGAAGCGGGAGGGCTATTTTTGAGCAACGACGGTCGTTCGCAAGCCACGGTTAGATCTCCGCTGTCCGGACCTTATGCTGGCCTGCGCGCCGTGCTGGCCACCATGCATGGCAAAGAGGCGGCAATCGTGCCGGCTTTTAAGGAGCAACTAGAACTTGCTGTTGAGATCCCGTCTGCGATCGACACCGACACGCTAGGCACCTTCACAGGCGAGATCGCGCGAGCAGGCACCATTCGCGAGGCGGCCCTCGCCAAGGCGCGGCTTGGGATGGCGGCTACGGGTCTGTCGATCGGCATCGCCAGCGAAGGCAGTTACGGTCCGCATCCGCATGTGCCGTTCATCCCCGGCGGGGTCGAGTTGATGGTTCTCGTGGACGACGAGCGCGGCATCGTCGTCAGCGAGCATCTGATCGATCATGCCCCGGTCTACGAGCACGCCGTCGCGGTCAAGATCGGCGATCTCAGGGCGTTTCTCGACCATATCCGGTTCCCAGATCACGCCGTGATCGTACGGCCTCATGAACCCGACGATGATGACGTTCTCATCTACAAAGGGCTGCGTACAGATGAAGCGCTGGAAAGCGCACTCGCAACCACGGCCCCGCGATCGCGCGACGGGCGCGCGCTCGTTCAGACAGATATGCGCGCCCACATGAATCCGACGCGTATGGCGAGCATTGCCCGCCTGGCACATGCGCTTTGCGATCGGCTTGCGACTCCGTGTCCGGCCTGCGACGCCCCTGGCTACGGGCAAATCGACGTGGAGACGGGGCTTCCCTGCGAATGGTGCGGCGCTCCGAGCATCATGGTTCGTCATCATATCTTCGGTTGCGCCGCTTGCGAGTTTCGCGAGGAGCGTCCCCGTCCCGACGGGCGCACCCATGCCGATCCTGGCCATTGCCCCGAATGTAATCCGTGATCGGCGCGACCGACCAAGAGCCGATCGCAAACCGGCTGTTGGAGCAATGGAAGATGCTCGCCCGCGCGAGGAGTAAATTCGATGTCTTGGTATGACGACAGCTTGAAAAAAACAGATGCTCGAATTGCTTGGGTTCTGGCCCATCCGGGCATGAGTCTGTGGCTGAAAGAGACGCTTGGGGCTGCACTTGAGCGCGACCCGGTCGATATCCTGAATGACCTCGAAATCCTGAACCATCTGCTGCGCGCCCGATCCGATGCGCTGATTCACGCAGAAGTTGGCGGAGAAGGAGGTGACATTAAACGAAAGGATTGAGCTAAGGATCTAGGCTGACTGGTGCATCTTATCGCAGTATACGCGATCTCGTAGAGAGCAGGAGTTGCTCACCTGTCATTACATCGGCAGCCTCCGAGTGGTGATCGGTTTTACGACGAAGAGGTAGCAGGTGGCCGATTTCGACCAGAACCCGATATCGCGATCAATCGTCGATGAACTTGACGTGCGAGGACGTATTGCGCTTTGCATAAACATTTCTAGGCAGTGCAATGCGCGCACCACTCTACGCCGCATGTGTTCGGTGCTTATCATCTGGTTCGCGAGCAGATCCAGCAATAAACATCGCGCGTATGATACGAGAATGACAATGGCCGGAGGTTCGTCATCATGGCAGGTAAGTTCTTCAGCCTGTTTTTGGCCAGCTTCTCGGTGATCGGCTATCGCGCCGGCGTCGAAGAGCCGTCTCATTCCATTGTCGCGCATATCGGCGAATTGGAAATTCGCCGATATGGTAAAAGGCTCGCGGCCGAGACGACATTGTCGGGCAAGACGATGGAAGACACCCGCCGTGCCGCCTTTCAAATTCTGGCCGATTACATTTTCGGCAACAACAAGGCCAAAACGAAAATCGCGATGACGGCTCCAGTGGCTCAGTCGTCGCAACAGATGGCGATGACCGCGCCCGTCAGTCAGCAGAGGACCGCCGAAGGCTGGGCCATGAAATTTTTCCTGCCCAGCGATTTGACCGTGGACACTGCGCCGGAGCCGAAAGATCGCAGGGTCAAGCTCGTCATCGTTCCAGAGCAGGATTACGCGGTACTGCGCTTTACCGGCCGCCGGGACGACGCAGCGGTGCAATCGCACATCGCCAGGCTCAAGGCCACGCTTGCTGGCAGCGCTTGGCAGTCCGCAGGCGATGCGGTCGCGTGGTTCTACGACCCACCCTGGACACTCCCTTTCCTGCGCCGCAACGAGGTAGCCATAAACGTCCACCGCACCGGTGTGAATGACTGACGGAACGGTCGACTCCGTCGGGGCGGTCAGCAGACGAACGGCGCCCAAGCCGCCGCGCAGCACGAAAGCCCGGCTGATCCTGGCCATGCAGCCAATGAATCACCGCGGGGCAATTGGCAAGACTGCCCGCATTTCCGGTGACGACCGATTCCGAAGAAATCTTTCGGCATCCGGCGGAAAAGCTCGATAGCGTCGCGGGACAACATCACGACCCCATCGTTTGCCGGAGAGCGAACTGCCTGCCGCCTCAGAAATCCTTGCTCTGTGACAATGGTTTTGATCTGCCGCTTCGGCGCTGCTCCAGCAGACTTCTACGCTGGCGCGCGCCATTGATGGTCGCCGATTTAGCCTGCTCACGGCAATTGCGGCGGTCCATGGAACCTGAATGGCGATAAGGCGTTCATCAGGCGCACCAAATCTCTCATGAAAGGGACGGCCCGGATGGCCCAGCTAACGACCGCGGTCCTGGACGGGCCTGACCCAGCAAGAGAAAGGATCATTCTCCTCGTTGAGGATGAGGTTCTCATCCGCATAACGGTTGCCGACGTCCTGCGCGAGCGTGGCTATTGCGTAATCGAGGCGGCAAGCGGCGACGAGGCGCTTCTTCTTCTCAATTCCGGTATCAACTGTGATCTCGTCGTTAGCGACGTACAAATGCCAGGGCGTATCGACGGAACGGCGCTCGTGCAGCGGCTGAAGATTGATCGGCCGCATCTGCCCGTTGCACTCGCCTCGGGTCACCTTGCTGCCGCGCATGACGCCGAAGCCGTGGCATTCATAGCCAAACCTTATGAGCCATCCGATGTCGTTGCGCTCGCGGCCCGCATCCTCGGCTGACGCCAGGGGAAGAACTAGGCGAAAGGGGCGCGGAGCGGCGCCGCAAACCGTGGTGGTCGTTGACAGCGCGGTGCTTATTCGCCACGTGATCGCGGATTATTTGCGGTCTTGCGGATATACAGTGGTGGAAGCAGCGACCTCCGACGAAGCTCTGATCGTATTCAAGAATAGGCAGATCATCATCGATGCCATGCTGTGCGACATCGAGGTAGCTGGCTCGATGAATGGCTTTGAACTCGCGCGCGCCGCGCGGACGATTCATCCAGGGATCGAAATCGCCTTGGCCGGAAGCGTGCTATCCAGCGCCAAGGCTGCCGCGAATCTTTGTGATTCTGGTCCTCACCTTGGCAGGCCCTATGATCCGCAGGGGGTCGCTGAATACATCAAGCAGATGCTTGCCAAAAGGCGCACAGCGGACTGATAGGAGCCTGACGCGGGATCAACCACGCAGCTCCCGGCGAACGTCTGAGACTGGAAGCCGTAAGGAAAAAAGCCTAACCAGAATGCGAAACCGAAATTGAAGCTTGGATCAAAAGTCTTATGCTTCCGAGAAACCGGGATCGAAGCAACAATTGCATGCATGCCAGAGGCAACCGCAATGCTGGCCGGTCTAATCACACGGGCTAGTGGATGCTGGAGGACGAACCGCCCCGACTGCCCGAGGTACCATCGAGATCCCGCCGATGGCCCAAGGCCTCGTTGACAAGCTGGAGACTGTGCTGCAGGCGCTCATGAAATTTGGCCAGATCTGCAAGGAGAATTCAATTGCTTCACGCGTCAGATCATCAATCGTGCGTACCCTTAAACCACAATCTGCGAACAGTCGATCAAGCATCTTTTCGGGGATTCCGAACGGGCATGGGGCAATTTAGCCTTTTGCGTCCGACATAACGGTAACTCTAATCCAAGAATAAAGCGCCGCGAGAACTTCGTCGGAGCTCAATTCTACGCGCGCTCGCTCGATACCCTTGGCAGCCAAGATGCCCACAAAAAACCGGAAACCGCCCTTCTCCGATTGATGCGCTTCTGTAACAAAAAAAATGCCTTCAAGCCGCCATTCGATGTCGTCCTTGGCACCACTCACCTCACACCTGGATCATCTTTATTGGAAATACCCGAAGTTGGATGAAGATCGTTACATGCCGGGATACGCGAGCAAGTACTTAGTCCGACACAAACGCATCGCCGGCTTTTGAGAAACTCCCGAACCGCCATAGATCGGTCATCCTCCGCCTGCCGGCGTCCAGTTGACATCCCGGCATAGCAGACCGCCCAGAATGCACCCGCGCGTGGTCAGGCTGTTGGGGTTGACGATCACGGTTATGCGATAGGTCTTTTCTCGTTTCGGATCGTAAGCCTTCCCCACCAGTTCGGTGGCGGATTTGCGTTCGAGCGACATGATGAGGCGATCTCCGACTTCCTCGCCCTTGCTCGTGTCCCTGATCCATAAATTCGTGGCACAAAGTTTTGACCCGCACGGCGCTATTCGCACACGAGCATTGCCGTCGTCGCGCATCCATACTCCGTCAGGACTGCGTTCCTGTGCGGCGACGCTGATGCAGCTCGCCATCGACAATGCACAAACGCCCGCGGCACGCCACATCATGGATCAAGCTCCTTGAAGGTTCGTTTTATATGCTTTCCTTTGATACGCAGCGTTCAATCGCACGGATCACATCTAAACATCGTCTGTTGCACGACCGGGGAAATGTGTTCTCTCAGACTTGGTGATCCGGTCCCCGCGGTGGCGCGTAAAACCTTTGAGATAAAGCTGGGAAGGGAGTTCTCTTGAAAACCTATGGCATTGCCTACATCGCCACCGGCTTGGTGTTTCTCGCCATCGATGCGATCTGGCTGACCGTCGCAGCCCAACGGCTCTACCGCCCTCTTATGGGCGACATGTTGGTTGAGAGTTTCAGATTGGCGCCGGCGGCGCTTTTCTACTTGATCTACATCGCCGGCATCGTCGTTTTCGCGATCGCGCCCGCGCTTGCCAGCGACCGTTGGACGACGGCCACATCTTATGGCGCTTTCCTTGGACTTTTTGCCTATGCGACCTACGATCTGACCAACCAGGCGACGCTCAAAAATTGGCCGGTTATCGTGACCGTCGTCGATCTCGGCTGGGGAACGTTCGTGACGGCGGTTGCGGCGACGGCCGGATTCTTGATCACGCGCGCCTTCACGTCCGCGTCTTGAACCGGCTCATCAGGCCTGAGGCGATAAGCCCGACAAAGACTGTGAGCGTCCCAGCGCTCAGTGCGTTCAGCCGGAAAAATGCCTGATACTCGGAAATAGTAAAACTGTGCGCCGGAGCACCATACTTCCCGCTCAGCCCCAGATAAATAAGTAAAGCTGCGCCAATCAAAAGGAAGGCGATCATCCGCTCCGAAGGTCGGAAAAACGTCGCGGCAATCAGAGCGCATGGGATCAGGAAAATCTCGACGCCCGACGCGGGACCAAATACTTTCGCGCTCAAGATCGTGTTGGCCATGCCGGCCACAGGTAGAAGCGCTCGGCCAATCTTGGAATATCGCCGAGCCACGGCTGGCACGGCCAGGAAAAACGGCGTCGAGATGAACGTGAAGAACGTCGGCCAGACCTGGTCGCTGACGGCCCAATAGACATAGAGCGGATAAAACGGCTGATTGGATGCGACCACCAGGGCAATCAGGTTGCAGGCCGCGACCATGGGATCGTCATGCGCGGCGTAAGCCGCAATTCGATCCCAAATGTGTCGAGCAGATATCATAAACACACTCCGCGTCAGACCGGGCGCAAGAGGTAGTGACTTACGCCCCATTCGGCGCCGCCGGAGTGCCCGAACAGCCCCCCCGTCGCCAGATAGAACAGACGCCAGCGCTGGCGCCAGAGCCCGGCGTCGGTGCCGTAAACCTCATCCAAGATGCGATCGATCCGCTCGCTGTTTTCATCGAAGCGCGCCAGCCAGTCCACCGCCGTCTTCTGGTAATGGAGCCCACTCCAACGCCAGTCCTGTTCAACCGTAAAGCAGTCCGGAAAGTGTCTGAGCAAGCCGTGGCTCGGCATGATGCCGCCGGTGAAAAAGTGCTGGGCGATCCAGTCCGCGTCGTTCTTGTGGTCGAACCGGTAGGGACTGTGCTTGTGGCTGAAGACGTGGATGAACAGGCGCCCGGTTTCCGGCCGCAGCCATGCCCTGATCCGTTCCAGCAGACCTCTCCAGTTCGACATATGCTCGAACATCTCGACCGAGACGACCCTGTCGTATGTCCCTTCCGCCATGAAGCTGTTCATGTCTGCGGTGATGACGCGGACATTGGCGAGACCGCGTTCGGCAGCCCGTGCTTCGATATAGATGCGCTGAGGTATGGAGTTCGAGATCGCGGTGATGGTCGAATGTGGGAACCGCTCCGCCATGAAAAGCGTCAGTGATCCCCAACCACAGCCGAGTTCCAGGATCGATTGCCGGTCGGTAAGATCGGCGCGCGCGACCGTTTCCTCAAGTGCCAGAAGCTCCGCTTCGGCCAAGGTCTCCACGCCCGTCGGATAAAGGCAGCAGGAATATTTGCGGTGCGGCCCGAGCGTGAGGGCGAAGAACTCGGGCGGCAGCTCGTAGTGTTGTTCGTTGGCGGCGTCGGCATGTTCGGCGATCGGATGTTCGGTCATGGCCCGCACGAACTCTTCTTCCTCCTGGCTGGAGGCTGCGGCAAGTTTCCGTCTCGTGCGCCCGACCAGGAACTCGATGCCCATCCGCGTCAATGGGTCGGGAAGCGGAGCGCGTTCGGCGGCGCGGATCGCTGAGGAAATCAGGCTCATCGAATGCCTCCATTGTTACGCGCATTGGCCCAGTGTTGCGGGCCGGGCCAGAATGCGTTGACGCGCTGCTGATAGTCGCGAAATGCCTTGCCCCGCGAGCGCAGCATGTGAGCTTCGAGCGGCGGAATGCCGGAGGCGTGGACGAGCAGCCAGTACATCAGCAATGGTCCGGCGAGGGCCAGCCACCCCCAAGGATAGGCGCCCGTAAGGTCGATTGCGATAATGGCGTAGGCGAGCCAGCCCAACCATTCGAAGAAATAATTCGGGTGGCGTGAAATCCCCCAGAGCCCGACGTCGCAAACCTTGCCCTTGTTGGCTGGATTGGAACGAAATGCGGAAAGCTGACGGTCGGCAATCGTCTCGCCGACGACCGCAACGATCAGCACAGCGAAGCCGGTCCAGTCGGCGATGCCGAGGCCAGGCGCGGGATTATGAGCTGCGAGCATGATCGACAGGGCAAGCGCGAACGCCGCTAACGCCTGGATCTGAAGAAACCAGAACAGGCGACGCTTGAACGCACCACCCCACTCCTCGCGCAGTTGCTTATAGCGTGGATCGTCGCCGCCACGGGCGGTGCGTATCGAGATGTGGAGGCCAAGCCGCAGGGACCAGAACAACGCCAGGATCGCCACAAACACCTGCCGCATCGAGATTTGCGACTCGGCGAGTGGTATCACGGCCGCTGCCGCGCCGAACGCGCCGGTGGCGAAAGACCAGATCGCGTCGATCCAGCCCGACCGGCCAGTCCGAAGCGCAATAAGCCAAGCGCCGATCATCGTCGCGGAGAGGCAAACCGCGAGTGCGATAATGACGATCGGCGCGGTCATGCGCTCCTGCCCTGCGCCATCGGAAAACCGTGAAGCGCTTGTTGATCGGTATGTTTGAGCGCAAAACCCACGACATCGTCGAGAACCGGCGCCAGGAAGCGCAACGGACGCGCAAACGCGCCGATCAGCGTGCGGTGGTTTACACGGTCGTAGAGCTTCGTTTCAGCCTCGCCGCCGACGCATCTTATGCGTTCGGTGAGCCGGATCGTGTTCCCGGGCTCGACGGTCCGATCATTCTTTCCTGTCGCCAAAAACGCCGGCGGAGCAAACGCATCCACGAAGTTGATCGGCTGTGTGCCGGCGAGGCGGATTTCTGGTCCGAATATTTCTTTCAACGTCGAGCTATGAAGCGGGAGAAAGTCATAGGGACCCGCAAGGCCGATCATGGCGCGCAGGTCGACGCTTGCATCAAGACCAAGCCTAAGAAGCCATTTGCGATCGAAGGCCAGCATGGCGGCGATATGGGCGCCGGCGGAATGGCCCATGGCGATGACGCGTCGTGGATCGCCCCCAAACTCCGCAATGTGATCAACCACCCAGCGCATCGCCTCAGCCGCATCTTCGAGGAAGCCGGGGAAGCGAACTTCCGGAAAAACACGGTAGTCGGGAATCACGGTGGTGAAGCCGCGCTCGGCCAGTGCCTGTCCAACGAAGAGGTAGTCGCTTCGATCGCCATCCTCCCAGCCGCCGCCATAGAAAAAGACGATAACTGGCGACGGTCCGTCCTTGGCGGCCGGATAGATGTCAAGGACATGGCGCGGGTGGCGTCCGTAACGGACAACGCTATAGAATCGCGTCGCACTGACGCTTGCAATCACGTTCAACAAATCGACCGGAGATGGAAATGCTTTCATGTACCGGCCACTTCTCGCGGAGCTGTGCTGAACACACTGCCCTCAGCCATCGATCAGAAACCCACGATCGGACGCAGAAGGCGGCCGAGCAATCCGTGAAGTCGCGTATCTCCTTCAAGCGCGGCAAGACACACGCAGTCCGATTCCTGCCCGACCACAGGTCGATGATCCACATCGTCGCCGGCCTCGTCGAGGTCCCCTGGAAAATATCGGCCACGCTCGTCCGCCAGCGATCCAGACAGAATTTGCATGAATTCGAGGCCGGTATGCCCATGAGCCGGCAGATGAAGCCCCGCCCTGCCTTTCAGCAGCATGACTTTTTCGTCAGGGCTGCCGGGAATCTTGACCTTGCTCCATTTGAAGCCTGGCCCCAGCCATTTCCACGGTCCGACCTCGCAGTCCTGCATCGCCCGCGGAAGTTCTATTCCCAATTCCGGGTGTTTGTTCATGGACCGCTCTTTGGTCTGCAATTGTTGGATAACCTCAAGACGCTCCATAGTGCGTCCGAACAAATCCGCTGCTAGCGGAGCGGGTGGCATCTCATCCAGCATCACCCCGCCAATTGCCTCAAAGTGCGCCATACGGTTGCGGCAGACCGCACATCCTTCGAGATGGACGGAAACGACAAGCGCAGGACCTGCGCCCAATGCGCCGGCCGCCATACGCATCAGCGTTTCATCGCTGGGGTGATGGTTGATCGTCATATATCGCTATCCAAAAGGGTTCGAAGCCGATTCAATGCGAGCCGCACACGGGATTTTACGGTGCCGAGAGGAATGCCAAGCTCTCGTGCGATCTCCGCATGCGGCTTCTCGGCAAAGAACGAGAGCCGCACGATGGTTGACTGATCGATCGGCAGGCTTTCCAACGCCTTGCGCACCCCTTCCTCCCGTTGGGCAACGATGGCGATATCTTCACCCGAAGGGGGCATATCGGGTTCATCAGTCGGATCTAGAAGATGATCGGCAGTCCGGGATCGCGTGCGGCGCAGACGGTCGATCCTTTGATTGCGGGCAATCGTAAACACCCAAGTCGACGCGCCGGCTTTTCCGGGATCGAAATAGGACGCTTTTCGCCATACCGCTATCATGACCTCCTGGGCCACTTCCTCCGCAGCGGCATCTTCAAGGCCCGATCGCATCAGGAAGCTTTTGACGCGAGGCGCGAAATACCCAAAAAGTCGCGCGAAGGCGTTCCGGTCCTGCTTCCGCGCGACTGCGTCGATGAGACCGATCAGTTCCTCAGCAGACGGCAGCACCTCTTTTTGCCTTGCCTCGTTCAAAACAACCAGCCTCGCTGCCGGACGGACCTGCCGCGTATTCCTGGTTCCACAATATAGGCTCGCTGCATCCATTTGCCCTTCATACGCCCGCGCCCTGTGATCGGATCACGTCCGGAGTGATCTATCGCGCGCCAAGTTCCGTAAATATTGGCAGTTTGGCGCGCGGAGGGAAATCCTTTGACCGGAAAGATTGCAGCAACCGACGGACGTAACGGGTGGGAACCTGGCCCGGCGGCTGATCAAGGCCTCGATGTCGCTGTCGTGGGTAGTGGCATTTCCGGGCTGTCTGCCGCATGGTTGCTCTCAAAAAAGCATCGCGTCTCTCTTTTCGAAGCGGATAACCGGCTTGGGGGGCACAGCCATACGGTCGACGCCGCCGGCTTGGCAGTTGATACCGGCTTCATCGTTTTCAATGAGAACACCTATCCGAACCTGACCGCGCTTTTCGATCATATCGGCGTTGCCACCAAGCGTTCCGATATGTCTTTCGCCGTTTCACTCGACGACGGCCGTCTTGAATATTCCGGCACCGGATTGCTGGGACTTTTCGCGCAGGGCCGGAACGCGATCAGTCCACGATTCTGGTTGATGTTGCGCGACCTCGTCCGCTTCTATCGTGAAGCGCCGCGGAATGTTGCGGCGTTAGGCATGATAACCCTAGACGAATATCTCGATGCGGCCGGTTACGGCGATAGCTTCCGCAATGACCATCTCTATCCCATGGCGGCCGCAATCTGGTCGACTCCGGCAGCAAATATCGGCGCCTATCCCGCGGCCTCGTTCATCCGATTTTGCCAGACGCACGGTCTTCTGAAGCTTGCTGGCCGACCGGTCTGGCGAACCGTCGCTGGCGGCAGTCGGTCCTATGTACAGATACTCTCCAAAGGCATACCCGAAGTCGTCTCAAACTATCCCGTCAACGCGATTGTTCGCGCAAAAGATGGCGTCGAGATCGTTGGACGCGATGGCCACCGTCGCCGTTTCGATCGCGTTGTCATTGCTGCCCACGCGGACCAGGCGCTGGGAATGCTGGCCGATCCAAGCGAAGAAGAGCAGCGGTTGCTTGGCGCGTTCGACTACATTGTGAACGACACCGTCCTCCACTCCGACACGCGCCTGATGCCTCAGCGGCGCCGGGTCTGGTCGAGCTGGAACTACATGACCCGGGAAGACGCGGACAGCCGCAGGCTTGCCGTCACCTACTGGATGAACCGCCTTCAGGGAATCGAGAGCGATCGGCCGCTGTTCGTTACGCTCAATCCTCATAGAGAAATCGCAGCCGGCGCAATTCTGAAACAAATGCGCTACAGCCATCCCCGCTTCGATGCCCGGGCTATGCAAGCGCAGAAGGAGCTTTGGTCGTTGCAAGGGCGCCGCAGCACATGGTTTTGCGGCGCCTATTTTGGGGCAGGGTTCCACGAGGACGGGCTGCAGGCTGGCCTTGCGGTGGCCGAAGCCCTCGGAGGCATGCGCCGGCCTTGGACGGTTCCGGAAGAATCCGGACGCATCCATTTACATGTCAGCGAAGCCGGCCTACCCGAGTTGGAGGCCGCCTGATGTCGGGCTTCAAATCGGCGCTCTACGCTGGCTCGGTGATGCACCACAGGTTACGGCCGCGCGAGCACCGCCTGCGCTACAGCATCTTCTACCTGTTGCTCGATCTCGACGAAATCGACGCACTGGCGAACAGACTTCGCCTATTCTCCCACAATCGCTTCAACCTTTTCAGCTTCCATGATCGCGACCACGGCGAGGGGACACAATCGCCACGCGACAGGATCATCCGTCATCTGGATCAAGCGGGCATCGAAACGGATGGGCCGATCCTGCTGCTCACCATACCGCGCATCCTCGGATACGCCTTCAATCCGCTCAGCATCTATTTCTGTCACAGGCACGACGGCACACTGTCCGCGATCTTCTACGAGGTGAACAACACGTTCGGGCAGCGCCATAACTACCTCATTCCCGTGGCTCCCGGCATAACTGGGCCGGTGCGGCAAGAAAGCCAAAAATCCTTTTATGTCTCGCCCTTCATGACCACCGACATGGTCTATTCCTTCTCCATTGTGCCGCCGGGAAAGGACGTGTCGGTCTCGGTGATCGGCCGCGATGACGATGGACCGCTCATTGTCGCCAGGCTGACCGCTGTCAGGCAGGAGTTGTCAGACGCCTCTCTAGTCCGCGCGTTCTTCGTCTATCCGCTGCTGACGTTCAAAGTCATCGCGGGCATCTATTGGGAAGCACTGCTTATTTGGCTGAAGGGAATCCGTCTCTATCCGCGGCCTTCCCCGCCGGATCGGCCCGTCACTATCGGGCGCGAAGCAACCCCTGAAAGCGGTCGAGAAAAGAGCAGCGTGCATGACGTTTGACATCAAGACGAGAGCCTTGAGCGGCTTCAAAAGGCCCCGAGAAAGCCTGGTCGCCGATATGCTTGGCCGAATGATCGCGCGGATCGATTGCGGCCACATCACCGTCGTACTGCCATCCGGTGATCGTGTCGAGCATTCAGGTGCGCAGTCCGGGCCGTCCGCCACGCTCGTCCTCCATCGCTGGCGAGCGATCCGGCGGCTCCTCAGCCACGGAGATCTGGGCTTTGCAGAAGCCTACATCGACGGTGACTGGTCGAGCCCCGATCTTGTCGTACTGCTCGAGCTGGCGGCGCGAAACATCGCGGTGCTCGATCGCAGTATTTCCGGTTTCTGGCCGGCCCGTGCTCTAAATCGAATTCGGCATATTTTGCGCCCAAACAGCAAGGCTGGCAGCCGGAAAAACATTTCCTTCCACTATGATCTCGGCAATGCATTTTACGAGCGCTGGCTCGACCCGACGATGACCTATTCATCGGCGCTTTATGCGCATCCAAACCAGACGCTTGAAGAAGCCCAGGAAGCCAAGCTGTCAAAAATCGAACAACTCCTGAATCTTCAAGGCGGCGAGAATGTCCTAGAAATCGGCTGCGGTTGGGGAGCCTTGGCCATGAGGTTGGCTCGCGCAGGTGCTCACGTTACCGGCATAACCCTATCGACCGAGCAACTGACTTTCGCTCGAAAGCGTCTGGAGCAGGAAAAGCTGGTCGACAGTGCCGCTTTGGAATTGACGGACTACCGCGACGTCGAGGGTTCCTATGACAGGATCGTATCGATCGAAATGCTGGAGGCGGTGGGCGAAGCCTACTGGCCGGGTTACTTTGAAACTCTGCATGATCGCCTGAACGTCGGCGGCATCGCCGTTCTACAGGTGATCACGATCGACGAGGCGCGCTTCGAGGCTTACCGTGGCTCTCCCGATTTTATTCAGCGTCACATCTTCCCAGGCGGGATGCTTCCGACCAAAGCAATCCTTGCAGAACAAGGCGCGCAGGCCGGGCTCAAGCTGGTTTCGACGCAAATGTTCGGCGAGAGCTATGCGGCCACACTTTCCGAGTGGCGCAAACGCTTCCTGGCGTCCTGGTCCGACATCGCCGCAATGGGGTTCCCGGAGCGCTTTCGCAGACTCTGGAACTATTACCTTTGCTACTGCGAGGCTGGATTCAGAGCCGCAACCATCGATGTTGGCTTTTTTGTTTTTGCCAGAATCTGACGTTCGGGTGGAGAGTAATAATCTCTCGGGGAGACCCCTGTCTGCTCCCACGCCGTCGCAAAACGACTTCATCGGATTATTTGGGTGTGTCACGAGCAAAGAACGTTCGATCAGCATTTGCGCGCCTACTGATTTCACGCGGCGCGTTCCTGACGCTGACAATAGGAACGATCGAGAGGCTGGATTCCGATGGCCGGCACGGTATCACTCAAATCTACGTTACCTGGAAATCCATAGCGCAGGCGCCGTCGTACACCGTTCTGTCAGATGACAGCGAAACAAGGAGGATCCTATGACTATGAAGTTGTTGAAAGCCGCTATGTTTTCCATGGCACTTGCGGTGTCCGGAACCGCCTATGCGGCCGATCCGATGGTAGGCGGCGCACCGATGTACGCCAGCAAGAATATCGTCGAGAACGCGGTCAACTCTAAGGACCACACGACGCTTGTTGCGGCGGTAAAAGCAGCGGGCCTCGTGGAGACGCTCGAAGGACCGGGGCCATTTACCGTATTCGCGCCGACCAACGAAGCATTTGCAAAACTTCCCAAGGGGACTGTCGACACGCTTCTCAAGCCGGAAAACAAGGACAAGCTGGTAAAAATCCTTACTGCCCATGTCGTCGCCGGAAAGGTTACTGCTGAGGATCTTATCCGCGACATAAAGAAGAATGGCGGCAAGTACAACATGACGACGGTGAGCGGAGATTCGCTGACAGCCGAACTGAAAGGTAAACATGTGTACATCATCGATGAATCTGGTGGCGCCGCTGAGGTGACCATACCGGATGTGATGCAATCAAATGGCGTGATCCACGTCGTCAACGCCGTTCTCCTGCCGAAATAAGCGACATAAGCCGTGAGCGGAGCTCCCATTGACGGGGCTCCGCTCATTTCGGCTAAATATCGGCGTGTCGGCGTGTAAAACCGCAGCTTCGGTGTATGAGATTGGAAGGTTAGATTTTACTTGCAAGACAGTACTTAGAAAAACAACGCTCGATCAGCGCCCGGTGCAATGAAACCGATAGATCATATGCCAAATGTCGTTCTTGTACTCGGCAGCGCACCTGATGCTCTGGAAGTTCGTGAGTGGGATCGTTCCACAATCGCATCGATAGTAGCCATCAACAATGCGTGGGCGATCCGCGACGATTGGGATTATTTGATATATCCTGATGATTTCCCAAGTGAGCGGTTACCCGCCACACAGTCAACATCTGCATTGAGGATCACGTCAGAAATATTTGTTCCTGCGCAGAACGAATTCGGCGGTTTTGTTTATGCAGGCGGAACCATGGCATTTACTTCTGCGTATTGGGCGCTTCATGCTTTGAAGCCAGACGTTCTCGCCTTTCTTGGCTGTGACATGATTTACTCCGGAGTTGGACGCACGCATTTCTACGGCAATGGAACGGCTGATCCACTTAGGCAAGACGTCACGCTGCGTTCTCTTGAAGCGAAATCAAGCCGCCTGTTCGTGAAAGCCCTGCGAGAAGGAACACTCTGCGTCAACCTTTCCAGCCGCCCACGGAGCAGGTTGACTTTTCCGCGTACGACATTGGCAACTCTTTCGCGTCTGACTACGCGCCGCGTCAGTGTGTTGAAGCAGATATTTTCAGGGCTGGTCGTTCGGGAGGCCGAAGCCGCGGCAAAGTTGCTCGAGGCTAATTTGGGCTACTTCGTCGCAGACGGCCGGTACTGGAAAAAGATCACTGAATTCAGTGAATCCTGTA
The DNA here is from genome assembly GCA_040756555.1 of Pseudomonadota bacterium. Lineage (GTDB taxonomy): Bacteria > Pseudomonadota > Alphaproteobacteria > Rhizobiales > Xanthobacteraceae > Z2-YC6860. The sequence continues at coordinate 47,735 of JBFLYS010000017.1, forward strand.
TCGACCGGATCGACGCGTCATGGACCGACGCGATCGTCCGCATTCCAAAATCGTGCAGTTCCCGAGATATCTGCCAATGCAGGAACGCCTAACACAGGACTGACGAATCGCGAGAGTTCAAATGTGGTGGAATCACGTCCGGCGCGAGAAAGAGATATCAAATGGCGACGACGGTTATCTACGGCGGTTCGGGCGGCATCGGTATGGCTATTATCGGCCGAGTCACCGCCCGGGGTGGCAGTGCACATCTCGTCGGGCGCGATACCGGCCGGCTTCAAAACCTTGCGGTGGAAACCGGAGCAACCTTTACGGCTGTTGACGTGCTTGCTCCGGGCAGTTTCGAGCGTGTCGCTTCGGAAGTTCAAGGTCCCATCGATGGTCTCGTCTACGCGATAGGATCGATCAAACTGAAACCGATTGGCGGACTGAACGAAGATGACTTCGTGCATGACTTCCGGCTCAACGCCGTCGGCGCGGCGCTCGCGATAAAGGCTCATCTTTCGAGCCTCAAACAGAGCCCAGCGGCTTCGGTGGTCCTGATCTCCTCGGTCGCAGCCTCGCAGGGCTTTGCGGCTCATGCGTCGGTCTCTATGGCAAAGGCGGCCGTGGAAGGGCTAACGTTTGCGATGGCGGCGGAACTCGCGCCCACAATTCGAGTCAATTGTGTAGCGCCCTCTTTGACCAAAACGCCGCTTTCAAAATCGCTGACCAATTCGTCTCAGATGGTCGACGCCATTGCCCAGTTGCACGCGATGCGCCGGTTGGGTGAGCCCGAAGATATTGCCGCAATTTCCAATTTCCTTCTGACATCGGAAGCCGGCTGGATAACCGGGCAAGTGATTGGAGTGGACGGTGGACGTTCTCGTCTGCGGACCAAGGGTTAAGTTGGCCAACACGCGATGGGACGGAAATATGTTGCCCGCGACCGCTATAATAGATGACCTCAGCAGGGAGCCACCAGTCGCTACGATTGGTAGCGCCTGGAAACTTGTTACAGACGCAGTCATGGGTGGGGTGTCCCAAGGAGTGATGGCCCGCGAGGAAGTTGCAGGCCGGTCCGCTATCCGTGTGCGCGGCGACGTTAACCTGGAAAATAACGGAGGATTTGTTCAGGCCTCCCTCGATCTCTCGCCGACAGCCCATGTGGTGGATGCAAGTGGCTGGGACGGGATCGCGATAGACGTGTTTGGCAACGGCGAGGTCTACAACGTTCATTTGAGAACAGATTATCTGCAAAGACCCTGGCAGTCGTATCGCCAGGATTTTACGGCATACCCAGATTGGCGGACATTAGTTCTGCGGTTTAGCGCTTTTGCTCCCTACCGCACCGATATTCCACTTGATACACATCGGTTGAAGCGTGTCGGGTTAGTCGCAATAGGCCGGGCATTTCGTTGTGATTTGGCGATCGGTGGTTTGAGATATATTCGCAGCGATTCTCCGGTCTGCAATCACGGAGAAAATATCAACAGACCCTAAGCCGTTTTGAGATCGCAAGCCATCTGATGCTAGCATGCGACCGACCGACGAATAACAGCATAATCACAAGCGCGCTATCAAGGCGACCTGTAAGTAATATCGGCTACGGAACCGAAAGGTAAAGTCAATGTCTCTATGTAGCCGCTTGATCGACCTGGAAACACCGTCGTTAAAGTCTCTCAATCTGCTCAAGCGCGGCGCGCATATCGCCGCCGGCGAGGCGATGTGTATAGTGATTGATCAACCGCGATGAAAGTGGCAAAGGCCAAAACGATCGCCCTCATCCTCGGCGATCAACTCAGCCATCAAATCTCTTCGTTGAAGGGTTTCGACCCTCGGGAAGACATGGTGCTCATGGTCGAGGTCGCCGACGAAACGACATACGTTCGACATCACAAACAGAAGATCGCCTTCATCTTGTCCGCCATGCGGCATTTTGCAGACGAATTGTGTGAACTCGGCTTCAGGGTCGAATATGTCCGCCTAGACGACAAGGCGAACACTGGCTCTTTCACGGGTGAATTGATGCGGGCGGTTGCCCGCCACAAACCAGATCGCGTGGTAGTTACCGAGCCCGGCGAATGGCGCGTGAGAAAAATGATGGACTGTTGGCCCGAACAGCTCGAATTGCCTGTCGATGTTCGAGAAGATGATCGCTTTTTTTGCTCTGTGGGTCAGTTTCAAGCATGGGCGAATGGCCGCAAGACGTATCGCATGGAGTATTTCTATCGGGAAATGCGTCGTCGAACCGGCATATTGATGGAGGGTGACAACCCTTGTGGCGGTCAATGGAATTTTGATGCCGACAACCGCAAAAAGTTGCCCGACACGCTCAAAATTCCAGAACGCTTCGGCTCAGAGCCGGACGCCATCACTCACGAAATTCTGTCTATGGTTGCGGTGCGTTTCGCGGATCATTTTGGCGATCTCGAGGACTTCACATGGGCGGTCACCCGAAAACATGCCCTCGCGACGCTAGATATTTTTATCTCTGAGGCACTTCCCTTCTTTGGCGACTACCAGGACGCAATGGCGGTTCACGAGCCATTCCTCTTTCATGCATTGCTTTCGCCCTACTTGAACATCGGCTTGTTGAACCCGGGCGAAGTCTGTGAAGCGGCCGAGAACGCCTTTCGCCGCGGTGATGCGCCGATCAATTCAGTCGAAGGGTTTATCCGGCAAATTCTCGGCTGGCGCGAATATGTTCGCGGAATCTATTGGCTAAAGATGCCACATTATGCCGAAACCAACGCTCTTGGCGCTGTCCGATCACTGCCCTGGTTCTACTGGTCAGGCGAAACAGACATGAACTGTCTCGCCACAGCGATCGCCGATACCCGGCAAAACGCCTACGCTCATCACATCCAGCGTCTGATGATCACCGGCAACTTTGCCCTGCTTATAGGGGTTCGTCCGGCCGAGCTTGAGGAATGGTATCTGGCTGTCTACGCGGACGCTTTCGACTGGGTCGAATTGCCCAACACACATGGGATGGTTCTTTTTGCCGATGGCGGGTTACTGGCATCAAAACCCTACGCTGCGTCCGGCGCTTATATCGACCGGATGTCCGATTATTGTGGGACATGCGCATATAATCCAAATATTAAGCGCGGTCCTGGTGCATGCCCGTTCAATTTTCTGTATTGGAATTTTTTGATCGAGAACCGCTCTTATCTGGAACGAAATCCCCGAATGGGCATGCCGTATCGAACGCTTGATCGAATGCCAAAGGATCGCTTGAAGGTCATCACCCAGGATGCGCATGCGTTCATCGAAGGCTTATGACTAAAAGGCCATTTGGTTGATCTGGCAGCGTGGTGCGCGGCGATTGTCGTCCTGCCTTAAAGCGCTTTACACCCAACCAGCCAATTCCTTTCGGACCATGTGCTCTATGACCTTCATGCCGTCCGTTCCGTCGTTAAGGCACGGCACGTGGGTGAACCGCTCACCGCCGCTGTGAAGAAACGTTTCCTTCGCCTCCACTGCAATCTCTTCGAGCGTTTCCAGGCAGTCGGAAACAAAGCCCGGATTGATCACCGCAATCTTTTTTGTTCCTTCTCGTGCCAGTTTCTCGACGGTTTTGTCGGTGTATGGCTGCAGCCATTCTTCCGGACCGAACCTCGATTGAAATGTCACCATTATCCGGTCGTTGCTCCAGCCGAGACGCTCCCTGAGCAGTCTCGTCGTTTTTTGACACTGGCAGTGATAGGGATCACCCTTCGTAAAATAAGACATCGGGATGCCGTGGTAGGACGTCAGCAAAATCTCCGGCTCCCAATCCAAAGTAGCGAAATGGCTTTCGATCGAATGGGCGAGAGCATCGATATAGATGAGATCGTCATGATATCGTGGCACCGTGCGGATTGCTGGCTGCCATCTAAGGTCCATCAGCGCTCTGAAACTTTCGTCATTCACCGTCGCCGTCGTCGCTGCCGCATATTGAGGATAAAGTGGGTAGAGAAGTATCCTTTCGCAGCCGGATTTCTGAAGCTCTTCGATCCTGCTCCGGATAGACGGTTGGCCGTAGCGCATCGCCCATTCAACCTGCACCGACGGAAGATCCGAGAGTCTGTTGGTAAGTTGCAAAGCCTGGCTATGCGTAAAAGTCCTCAGGTAGCTTTCGTCCTTTTCCTTGTTCCAAATCGTCTCGTAGGCTTTCCCGACTTTTTTCGGTCTCGTATTCAGCACAATGCCGTAGAGTATGGGATACCAGAGCCAACGAGACCATTCGATGACACGACGATCCGTAAGGAATTCTGCGAGATATCGGCGTATCGAAGCGGGATCGGTAGCATCTGGCGTGCCCAAATTTATCAGTAGCACACCGATTTTTCCGAATTTTACCGCCGGATGGTTGGAGGGTAAATTCTCAGTCAAGGTTCGATGATCCATTGCGTAAACGAGTTAGTGTCGGGATGGGCACAAGCCAGACCCACGAAAATTTTACGTTCTGCTCTAAATAATCCTGTTCGCCTTCAGGCGCTTCAATTCTTCGAGTGCCATCGAAAGAATAGTGTCCAGCTCAAATAGAAGCTCACGTTTAGGGTGGTTCAGAATGGCCTTGCGGATTTTTTCGATTTGCTTCTGAATGTCGTCCAATCCAGCCTCCTGCATGCTTATCTAGGTTTACGGGTGCGAGAGCCATGCGGATCACTGCCACGAGGGATTAGCCGACCTAGACGGTATCCGTGCCTTGACCTATTGCGGAAATGAGAAAGTGCGGGGCGACGAAGATGGCGCGTAGGAAAAGTTGATCATGGCCGATCTGCCTATACCGGTCATGGCGGGGCGCCGAGTTTACGACAACACGCCGACAACCGTCTTTGTGCTCGCCCACAACGCCAAAAGGGAATTGCTTGTAATCCGTCGTGCAAAGCAGCCTGGCTACGGGTTGCTCGGATTGCCAGGTGGCTATCAGATGCGTGGCGAGACCTGGCAAGAAGCAGGCGCACGCGAATTGCGGGAGGAGACCGGCTGTTGTCTCCAGCCATCTTTTCTAGATTTTGTGTCGATAAGAACCGACGAATATCAAAACAACTTGATCATCGCCCGTTCGCAAAGATCCGTCAGCGTCGAATGCGAAAGAGACAATGAAGCTTTAGCCGTATTTTTTTCGACCGATATAGGGAGCAGAAATGACTGGGCTCATGGCGATCTCTACCAAGCGGCCGTCACCTTTCTCTCGGAAAGAAGCGAATGCAGCTGACATCGGATTCGTCCGGTTCGTCTTGAGCCGGCCTGACTTGAACCGTACGGCCAATAAACATGCTGTCACGCGGATGATCGGCTTGGCGGTTGTAGTCAATCCAGGCATTTGAAAGCGTCGAGCGCGCGTCGACGGGCCAGGTCGTGCTCGACGATTCTTCCGGCGTAAGCTTCGACCTTACTCGGGAGCTGCCACGGCCGATGGATGACGGATGGAGGAACATCGGCAAGTTCCGGCAGCCATCGTTTGACGTAACGGCCATCGGGATCGAATTTCTCGCCTTGGAGAACCGGGTTGAAAACGCGGAAATAAGGAGCTGCATCCGCTCCGGAGCCGGCGACCCATTGCCAGCTCGCCGCGTTGTTGGCCGGATCGGCGTCCACAAGCGTGTCCCAGAACCACGTCTCGCCTTGGCGCCAGTCGATCAGCAGGTGCTTGACGAGGAACGAGGCAACCACCATGCGCACCCGGTTGTGCATCCACCCCGTCGTCCAAAGTTCGCGCATGCCGGCATCGACAATTGGATACCCCGTCTTGCCCAGCTGCCACGCTCGAAGTGCGTCGGCATCTGTCCGCCAAGGCATACCGTCGAACCTGGTTTGCAGGTTTTCGCTCGACATCTCGGGATTGTAATAAAGCAGGTGGTACGAAAACTCACGCCACCCCAATTCGGACTGGAATTTTTCGAGATTTCGCTGCAGCGCTGGATTGGTGGCGTGGGCGGCTGCCTCTGTGGCGTGCCATAGCTGCCGGGGCGAGATGTTGCCAAAGCGCAGATAGGGCGAGAGCCGGGATGTCGCCGAACTGTCAGGAAAATCCCTGAGATCGGCATAATCGTTCAAATGCTCTTCCAAAAAAAGTTCGAGCTGAGCCTGCGCGCCGGCTTCCCCGCGCCGCCAGTTCGAGCGCAATCCGCCGGCCCAATCAGGAGATGAGGCCTCGAGTGCCAGATCGGAAAGTTGAACACCCGTTGTTGACGTCTGCCCGCACGGACCATTGAACAGGTTTAGCCGCGAGGGAACGCCAAGCGGCTGGCCAGGCTCGCCGGCCTCATGTGCGGCGCGCCAGAATGCCGAGAAAACACGGAACGGGGTGCCGGACTTGGTCTTGATCGACCATGGCTCGTAAAGCAGGTGGCCATTGAAGCTTCTCGCTTCGATCCGCTGTGTTTTAAGGGCGGTTTTCACGGCCTCGTCGACGCGGCGCTCGGCTGCTCCATAGCGGCGGTTCCAGTAGACCGCCGCCGCATTGCTATCAGCCGCAAGCTGTGGGATGAGCGTTGATGCAGACCCTCGGTGAACGTAAAGACGACCACCAAGGCCACGCAGGGCATCGTTCATTTCCTGCAAGGCGCCATGGAGCCACCATCGGGCCGCGCCACCGAGCGGGCGCAACCCCTTGGATTCCTCGTCATGCACGAAGATACAGATGATCTTGCGGCCAGAATTTGCTGCGGCGTTCAGCGCCGGGTTGTCGGACAATCGAAGGTCGTCGCGGAACCATATGATAATAGGGCGTTCGGACTCGTGGAAAGGCATTTTGGCGGCCATTGTCTGCTGTCACTAGCCGTTCAGGCGCCAGATTTCAAAGTTCAGCAACGACGCAAATGCGACCCACGCCGCGAGAGGTATCAAACAAGCAGCGGCGACCAGATCGAGCCTACGGAACCGATCTATCGTTGCCAGGATGAGCAGGAACTGCGGTACGATGTTCAGCAATCCGGCGAGCGGATTGTTCAGCCCAAAGAATAGCCATGACCATAGCGCATTCAGCGCCAGCTGCAGGAAGAAAAACGTCAGCGCGATACGGCGCTCTGCCGGCCTGTCAGAAACCTTCAGGATGCGCCAGGCAGCATAAGCCATCAATAGGTAAAGAGTTGTCCAGACCGGAGCGAAAATCCATTTCGGCGGGTTGAACGACGGCTTTACGAGGCCTGCGTACCATGAGGCGAGATTAGGATATGTCGCCCATTGACCCAGGAGCGACGCCGCAATCACGGGGATCAGGGCGACCGATGCTCTGATCCATACCGGCCGATTTATATTTCGATTTTCCATACGATTGTCCTGAACCAAGCGCTTGAAATTCGAACAAATGCGATACGCATTTCGTATCGAATTTTTCTCTTAGCGTTTGTTTACGCGGTGGAGGCGGGCTTGGATCAGTAAAGCTTGCCGTTGGTTTGTGAGCGGTGATGTCGCAGCCGCAACGAAGGAAGGAGCGTCCATGAATGAGGCCAGCCACGATCGGTCTGGAATTAGTCAAGAACGTATTTTAAGTGCTCGGGGCAGATACGTCAGGCGCAATGGGGAACGCGATCCGGGTGCGGTGGTTGCCATGACCTCTTCACATTCCGACTATGCAAGGTGAAACAGCACATGTCTGCCGCAATAACTCGGCAAAACGTGTCGGGTCACGCGGCGAAAGGAGAGAAAGATGAGCAGCCTCTGAACTTCTTTAAGCTGGGGGCTATGGCTTGTGGAAGGCATCTTGAACATCGTTTTCGGCGCACTGACGCTGCTGATGCCGGTGGCGTCGCCGTCTGCTACTGATGCTCGTCGCCGGCTGGGCATTTCCGGGACAGTCCTGCGCATTGTCGCTGCAATCCAACTCGGCAGGCCGAGCGAGGGCGAATGGCTTGCTGAGAATGAGCGGCGGCATGTATACCGCCGCCTTATGCACTCGTGGCTCGCACTCGCTCACCAGGAACCGCCGTACGCACTTCGCCAGACGAAATGGCAATCTTTTCGCATCCCCACCGCAACGTCCGCTCTATACGTGTGCCGTTCTCAACGGCGCGATGCTGCCGAAATTTAGCCACGATTTTATCAGGGATTCGGTGGATTATCGGCATTTCAATGCTCAAAAGAACTGCGCGCCCAAACGCTCGCGCAGCCACATGTAGCTAGCATCGCGGTCGGTCCGATCGTGCCAGACCATCTGATAGCCGAAGCCCTCGACCTCCAGGGGCGGCTCCATCGCGACCAGGCCGTGCGCCGCCGCCAGCTGACGCGACCCGCGTTCCGGCAGAGTCAGGATCAAATCCGTCTTGGACGCCAGCAGGGCCGCCGTCGCGAAATACGGCAGCACCACCGCCACCTTGCGCGTCACACCATGCGCCGAGAGGGCGGCATCCACGTCTCCGGTGACGCCGCCAAAGATCGACACCAGAATGTGTGGGTAGGCTATGAACTGCTCGAGCGACAGACGGTCGTCGTCGATCATCGACTGTAGCGGATGGCCCACCCGCATCAAGCTGACATAACTCTCTTCGAAAAGTAGTTTCGTCCGTAACCCATCGGGGACGCGGTCGTCGCTATAGAGCGCCAGATCGACCTCACCCGCAGTCAGGCGCCGGAATATTTCGGGCGAGAACGAGACGATCTCGATCCTGGCGTTGGGCGCCTCGCGCGCCACAACGGCGACTAGTTTGGGCAGAACCGCAATGGCGCCGTAGTCCGTCGTCGCCACGCGGAACACGCGATCGGTCGTCCGCGGGCTGAACTCAGGATGGTCGATCACCGCATCGATGTTGGCGAGCAGCGTCGCAACTGAGGCAGCCAAGGCTTCCGCGCGCGGCGTGGCGATGACACCGCGCGCGCCCTTCACGAACAATGGATCCTGGAACACGTCGCGAAGTCGTGCGATCGAGCGGCTGACCGCAGGCTGGCTCATGTTCAGGCGCTCAGCGGCGGCCGTGACGTTTCGCGTCTCCAGCACCGCCCGCAGGATTACGAGCAGGTTTAGGTCTAAATGACGTAATGACGATTTTGTCATACTAACTATTATTCCTATGCATTGGACGCATCATAGTTGGCGTCATATCCGCATGTCCATCAACGGTTCAACGACAGGCGACGCGACGTCGCCCGATCAAGGACAGGCGGATGCAGGTTGGAATGGGTGCCCGGCGCAGCCGGCGCAGCGTGGTCAAGTTTATGTCGGCGGCGCCGCTTGTCCTCGCCGGAATCGCGTCCGCGCGCGTGCGTGCACAAGGAGCAGGAGAGATGAAGACGATCGCCGATGTCGCGCTGGCTGCGGACGCTTATCGGACCGAGACGGTCAAGTTTTCCAGTCATGGCGTGTCGCTGGCCGGAACGCTGTTCGTCCCGATCGACACCACCACGCCTCCCCCGTGCGTCGTCATCCTGGGGCCGTTCGGGTACGTGAAGGAGATGTCGCCGATGGAATATGCGACGCGACTGGCCCGCGCCGGCTTCGCCGCGCTCATCTTCGACCCGCGCTTCAGCGGCGAGAGCGGCGGCACGCCGCGGCGGCTGGAAAGCCCGGCCGCCAAGATTGCCGATGTCGGCGCGGCGATCGAATTCCTGATGAAGCGATCCGACCTCGCCACCGACAAGCTCGCAGCGCTGGGAATCTGCCAGGGCTCGTCCGAGATGATCGCGGTCGCCGCCTCGGACCCGCGCGTGAAGGTGCTGGCGACGGTCTCCGGACAGTATCTCTACCGCGAGAACCTCGAAGGCTTTTTCGGCGGCGGCGGCCCGACGCTCGACGAACGCATCGCCCGCGGCCGGAAGGCCAAGGCCGCCTTCGAAGCATCCGGCGTTGTCGATTACACGGCGGTCGTCGATCCCACCGACAAGGCGGCGGGCCTGCCTTGGCCGCCGATCAACGCCTGGTATCAGCCGTGGACCACGCCGAAATGGGGCGAGCCGAGCCGGTGGGAAAACCGCTACGCAACAATGAGCGACGCCGAAGTCTGGAGCTTCGATGTAGATAAGCACGCCGCGCGCATCAAGGTGCCGACGCTGCTCATCCACGGCGAGCAATCGGACGGACAGGTCGCGGCGGTGACGCACGTGTTCGAGCGCATCCCCGCCGCCGACAAGCACATGGAGGTCATCGCGGGCGTGTTCCACACGCGCTTTTACGACGATCCCCTCGTGATCGAACCGGCGGCCGCTCGCGTCGCGGCGTGGTTCAAGTCGCACCTCAACTAACGGGAGCTCACCAATGCGGACATCGCTGATCATCGCCGGCCTTCTGGCCGCAGGCTTTTCTCTGCCTGCTTCGGCACAATCGCCCAGCCGATGCACCGCCATCGGCACGCCAGCCAAGAACATTGCGCTGGTCAAGGGGTTCTACCGAGCCTTCGCAACACATTCCAAGGACCAGCTCGACACCGTTCTCGCTGCCGACTGGGTCGACGTGCCGATGGCACCGGGTCAGGAACCGGGCCTCGCCGGCATGAAGGCGGCGATGGATGGCTATTATGCATCGTTCCCCGACTTCACTCCCACCAACGACGACTTCATCGCGTCGGGCGACAAGGTGGTGGTCCGCTCGACGATCACAGCGACACAGCGCGGAGCCTTCGCCGGCGTGCCCGCCTCCAACAAGAGGATTTCGGTCATTGCGATCGACATCCACCGGATCTGCAATGGGCGTATCGTTCAGACTTGGCATGTCGAGGACTGGCTGAGCGGCATGTTCCAGATGGGCGGGCTGCCTCCCAAATGAAGGCAGACAATCGACAACTAGGGTCCGATCCCTTCGGCGCGATCTACGACCAGACAGACCGACATCGGCGTCAGCACGGTTGCTGGGCCTATCCGTTCGGCGACGGGCGGGCGCTTGGGACGCTCGCCGCCGCCACCGGGGCGGCGCGTATCCTGGAGCTCGGCACGGCGCTGGGCTACACGTCCTGCTGGCTCGCTTATGGCAACCCGATGGCGCGCGTCGATACGATCGAGCGCGACCCGGAACACGTCCGGCTTGCGAGGCAGAATATCGCCGACGCGGGTTTGAGCGACCGCGTTACGGTCCACGCCGGATCATTCGACGAGGTGCTGGCGACGCTCGAACCAGGCTATGACTTGGCCTTTTTCGATGGATATGCGCCGACGCCCGGAGACCTCGACGCCCTGCGCGCACTGCTTCGCCCGCGCGGCGTCCTGATCGCGGCCAATCTCGATCTGGACCGTGGCCGCACGGTGCGCGCCGCCCTCGCCGACGAAGCACGCTGGCTGACCGCGCCGCTGCTCGAAGGCGGCCGGACCACGGTCAGCGTTGCGATCTGACAGATCGAAAAAGGAAACCGGAATGTTCGTAATCACCGGCGCCAGCGGACAGACCGGCACCGCCACCATGCTTCGCTTGCTTGAACTCGGCCAACCCGTGAGCCGTCGTGCGGCGGGAAGAGCAGGCCGCGTCGTGGCGCGCGCGCGGCGCGGACGCGGTTATCGCCGACATCGCCGACGCAACCGCGATGACCGCGGCGTTCGCCGGCGCTGCCGGTGCCTACATCATGAACCCGCCGGCCTACACGGGCGCGACATCCTGGCCCAAGCGCGCGCGGTGCACGGATCGCTGATCCGAGACGCCGAACAGGCGGGGGTCGGCCACGTCGTCGGCCTGTCATGGGTCGGGGCTCAACACGCAGAGGGCACCGGCAACATCCTCACGACGCACGACTTGGAAGTGCAACTGGCGCAATCTCGCGTTTCCTCGACACGCCTGCGCGCGGCAAACTTCATCGACTACTGGGCTTGGGCGATCGGTGAGACACGGACCAGCGGCGAACTGCCGTCAATGCTGCTGCCGACCGACCGGCGGATCCCGCTGGTCGCGGCGGCGGACATCGGGCGCATTGCCGCTGACCTCCTGATCGAAGGGGCCGAAGCGCCCGATCTCGTCGAGCTTCGCGGGCCGACTGACTATTCGCCCGACGACGCGGCTGCTGTCCTGTCGGAACTGTTCCACCGCCCCGTGTTAGCGAAGCCAGTCGCGGAAGACGAATGGCCGAATGTGTTCCGCGGCAGCGGGTTATCGGAATCCGCCGTCGACGCGTTCTGCGACATGTATTGCGGCTTCAACAATGGACTGGTCTCGTTCGAGTACAGCGGGATCACCAAGCGCGGCATTATCGACCTGCGCGACACCCTGGCGGCATTGATCTAGCGACCGCGATGGCAGCAAAGGCTCGCCGCAAACGGGCGATCATCGCGCTTAGCTCGGCGTGGAGCGCCGCGTCTCTGCTTCTCCGCCGTGGTTGTTCGCACTTTGTCGGAAACAGGCGTGCCGCTAACGCTCCAGGCTGACCAACAGCGACATAGTGAATATCCCAAAGATGGGCTAAGGGCGCTTTCTGTGCCGCAGCGTAGCGCTCACGGTAAGTATTTGGCGCACCCGACAGGATTCGAACCTGTGACCTCTGCCTTCGGAGCGCAGTTCTTCGGCCGAAGTCGTGTCGTTGCAGATCGGGAAAGGATGATGGGATCTCAGTTTGAGGAAGCTTGAGGATATGGTGCGGGCGGTCGGACTCGAACCGACATATCCGTGAAGATGGTGGATTTTGAATCCACTGCGTCTACCAGTTCCGCCACGCCCGCACATTGCCGCTGATTCTAGCCTAGGCTCTCAGCTCCTATGCTGCACCTAGCGCCTTTTCGGCGATTTCTCTACCCTTCACTCCTACCTTGCCAGACCCTTGAAAATACGACTTTTTCAACTCGTCGTAATTTTCTGTGGATTGATAGACAAAACACTTTTTGAGTCGAGCGCGTCTACCAATTCCGCCACAGGGGCTCACGGCCTTGCCTTGAGAAAGGCCGCGAAGTCGGCGCGAATATAGCTCTCGCGGCCTTGCGGTCAACCGCCTGTGATTGCGTGTGCATCGACAATATGCTGTCAGCAGGTTAGGAGGCGGCAAGGTCGGGACGTGGGGAAGAACTTGGCAAAAAGAGTATCTGCGGGTGCATCGCTTGAGCCGCGTATATTGGCGGTGGCACTCTTTGCAGTTGCCGCAATGACAATTGCCGGTGCGTGGTTTTTTCAGCTTGTACTCGGCATTGTGCCTTGTCCGCTATGCCTTGAGCAGCGTTACGCTTACTACGTCATTATTCCGCTGGCGCTTCTGGTTGCGATCGCGCTCTCGCGCGGCGTTTCTCGCCAGCCGATTTTGATCGGGTTTGCGGCGTTGACGCTCGCCGCGCTCGCCAACGCGATTCTCGGCAGCTACCACGCCGGCGTTGAGTGGGGTTTTTGGCAAGGGCCAACCGATTGCACCGGTCCGATGCTCAAGCTCGACAGCGGCAGTCTTCTCGACAGCATCAAGGATGTGAAGGTCATACGCTGCGACGAAGTGCAGTGGCGTTTTCTCGGCCTCTCGCTTGCGGGCTACAATGTTCTGATCTCGCTGGCGATGGCGGGGCTGGCGGCTCTGGGCCTGCGGGCTGCGTTGCGAGGATAGACCGCAAAAAGAACGGCCCGCGGCGCTGAAGCCGCGAGCCGCCTGACATTCGGGCCGAAGCTAGTTGGCCTTTGAATCGCCCTTCGCGTCTTTCTTGCATTCGGAGCGGAACTTCTTGCGCTCCTTGCCATGCAATCCCTTGGCGTCGGCCTCTTTCGAGCATTCGATCGACGCGGCGGAGTGTGGCTTCTCTGCCTTCTTTTCGGAAGGCGCAGCCTTGGTTGCAGGTGTGGTCGTTGTCGATGGGGTCGTTGTTTGCGCGACCGCAGAGCCGGCAAAAATCACGGAAGCGAACAGCATTGAAACAGCGCGGGAAGATATTGTCGTCATAACTGCACCTCGAGTTAAAGGCCGTACAACGTCGGACTGCGATGATGAATGCCCGGTGAACGACGCACCGCAACACGCCTTCTTCCGATCAGGAATATTTGATTGGCCGCCAGAGCGGTTCGTTGAAACAGGCCTTGGCCGCGCTAGAATGACCGCCTCACTGCGTCCAGTGACAGGAGATTCTTCAATGACGATCAAATCATATGTGATGTTTGCGGGTGCGCTTGCAGGCTTTGCCATCGCGACCGCTGCCGTTCCGGCAAAGGCTTTGACGATGCAGGAATGCAGCGCGAAATACGAAGCGGCCAAGAAGGACGGCACGCTCGGCACCAAGAAGTGGAATGATTTCCGCAAGTCGGACTGCTCGGCGGATGCCGCGCCTGCGGCGACTGCAACGCCTGCGCCGGCCCCGGCAGCCCCGCCGAAGGCCGAGGCGAAAGTTGCGCCGAAGGAAACGCCTAAGCCGACAGCAGCACCTGTTGCGACTGGCAACGCTGTCTTCCCGAGCGCCGTTTCCCCGAAATATTCTTCCGAGAGCGCGGGCAAGGCACGCATGCACACCTGCCTCGATCAGTACAACGCCAACAAGGCCGGTACTGGCAACGGCGACCTGAAGTGGATTCAGAAGGGCGGGGGCTACTACAGCCAGTGCAACGCCAAGCTGAAAGGCTAGTTCGTCTATCGATTGCTTAAGTCTGCGGCCGGGTGGTTCACCCGGCCGTTTTCATTTGCGATGCTCTCGCCATGAATGTCCGAGCGAAAACTTTCAGGCCAACCCTCAAGGGCTCGCTTGAGATATTTCTGCCGCTGCTGCTTTTGTATCTCGTCGCAGCCTACTTTCTTCTGCCGTCGATCTGGCGGCACTACGAACATCAAAAGAAGCTGGATGGCCTGCCGATGGTGACGGCCACCGGTTCGGGTATCCCGGCCGATCCGATCAATATCGGAATGGCCGGATCATCCGTAGATATTCTCTGCGCCATGCGCGATGCCGGCTGGTTCGCCGCTGACCCGATCACATGGCGCTCCAGCCTTGAGATTTCGCGCAGCGTGATTTTCGACCAGCCTTATCCGACAGCGCCCGTGAGCAATCTGTTTTATGCCGGGCGCAAGGAAGATCTGGCGTTCGAGAAGCCTGTCGGCAAAAGCGCGGACCAGCGCAGTCACATTCGCCTGTGGAAGGTTCTTGAGCAGGGGGAGGAGGGGCGTCCGGTGTGGCTGGGCGCTGCGACATTCGACAAAAGCGTCGGCCTCAGCCGCTATACCGGCGCGATCACGCATCACATCTCGCCCGACATCGATGCGGAAAGGAGCTTGGTCGAGTCCGATCTGCAATCGGCGGGAATGATCGAGGCGCGCTATCAGGTGATGGGGATCGGCCCCACGCTGCTCGGCCGCAACGGCGAGGACGATCCATATTTCACCGACGGCGAGGTATGGATTTTGCGGCTGGTCGAGAACTGCGCGAAGCGAACGTCGTCACCGGCGATCTTGCCGGACCCGCCGGTTACGGCATTCAAGGATGCGATCTGGGAAAATGTCGCCGATCTTTACCGAAGTGCGCGACGATAGCCCGTGTCAGCAGCTACGGATCGAGTTCGGTGTCCCAATAGAGATAGTCGAGCCAGCTGTCGTGCAGATAGTTCGGCGGAAACAGCCTTCCGTTGCGGTGAAGCTGATGCACGGTCGGCGCGAACGGCATCTGGCGCGGATGCATGCGCGCCTGCGCCATCGTCATGTTGCCTTTGCGCAGATTGCACGGTGAGCATGCGGCGACGACGTTCTCCCACGTTGTCTGTCCGCCGCGCGAGCGCGGCACGATGTGATCGAAGGTCAGGTCTTCCTGCGACGTGCAATATTGGCAGGTGAAGCGGTCGCGCAGAAAAACGTTGAACCGCGTGAACGCCGGATGCGTCGTTGGCTTCACGAAAGACTTGAGCGACACCACGCTCGGCAGTTGCATCTCGAACGAGGGGCTGTGAACTGCGTGCTCGTAATTGGCGACGATGTTGACGCGATCGAGAAACACGGCCTTGACCGCGTCCTGCCACGACCAGAGCGACAGCGGATAGTAACTCAGCGGCCGGAAGTCCGCATTCAAAACCAGCACCGGCCAACCACCTTGCGAGACATGTGCGTTCAAGTAACGCTCCTGGCCCCCTATTGGCTGCGAAGCAGCTTATAGGGACATACTACAGGGAGCGTGACGGGATTGTGAAGAGCGTTTTGGTGCATCGGGACGGGCGCTGTTCCGGCCTCAATTTGCCATCGAGAGCATGTGCGCCTCGTCGGGTTTTACGCGGCCATTGAGGGTATCGAGATAGATTTTCTGAACGGCGTCGGCTCCGCGCCCAGAAACGATGTTCAGGTGCGATCCGATCTCCTTCGTGAAAGGGGAAAATGCAGCACCGAATCGCTGGTCGAGCCCGCCCGGTCCCCATTCCTTGGCGCGCTTGCGAATCTGATCGGGCGCGAAGAACCATCTCGGTTTGGCTCCCGGCAGGTTTTCGCCGCCCGGCGTTCCATCCTGGTGCGTCAGCCCGACGCGGCAGGAGTATTTCATCTGCTCGCCGAAATGCCGGTGCAGCCGCGCGAGAATATCGCCGCTCCCGGCCATGTCGACGAACGCGACGGGCGACGCAGCCGGCATCTTTTCTATCTCGTCATAGGTGACGATCTCGTCGTAGCAGCCGAGCGATTTGACGAAATCGGCGTTGCTTGACGAGGTGAGGCCGATCACCCGGATCGGTTTACGAAAAGTACGCAGCAGCCACGCAAGCCCGAACGCCGTCTTGCTCGATGCACTGGAGAGGATCACGCTCTTCGCGCCGAAGAACTCGTTCTCGGCGAGAAAATCGTCAACCAGAAACGACAGCATGAACAGCGGCCGCAGCAGCGCCTGATAGTCGCCCTCGCGGCCGGCGAAGGCGGGATCGCCGCTGACGCGCGAATAGGCGTTGTAGACCGGCGAGACGTTTTGACGATGAGGTGCGCCGTCGCTGAATCCGTTGCGCTTGAGGTTTTTCGCTTCGATAACGAGATGCGATGCCATCGGAAAATAACCGAACAGAATCTCGCCCTTCGCAATTTCCGGGTGACGCGTCTCGATCACTTCGCCGAATCCCCAGACCGGAATGATTCCGAAACCTTCCGGCGCGGGAAACAGATCCCAGTATTTCAACTGATCGCCGAGAATGGCGTAGGTGATGTTGTTGGCGGTGAAAGCGAAGCGATCGACTTTGACGAGCAGGCCATCTTCGGGCAGTTGCGTGAGCGAAGGCAGAGGCGTTTCGATGACCTTGCTGGATTTGAGATCGTTGCGTGCGACGACGAGCTGAACGGAATTCATTTTCGCTTTCCGGGTTTTTTCGATGCGGTCTTTTGTACCGCATTCTTTCTCCGGGGTCGTGACCGTTTGACGACGCGCGATTTGTTTGAAACGCGTTTGCCGTTTGAAACGGCTTTCGATTCGTTCGGCAGAACTCCTTCGCGCTGCTTCACCGCGTGATAATAGGCCCACCACAAATGAGCGGCGGCTCCGCGCAGCGGGCGCCACGGTTCGGCAAGCGGCTGCATTTCTTTTTCGGTCGGACGCTTCTTTAAGTTCAGTCCGATCCGCATCGCTTCCTGAATCGCGAGATCGCCGGCCGGCCACGCATCGCCATGCCCGAGACAGAACAGGAGATAGATGTCGGCCGACCACGGCCCGATGCCGTGCAGCTTGGTCAGTGTGGCGTGCGCGACATCTGCATCTTCCTCGGCGAGCACGTCGAGGTTCAGCCGTTCCTCGCACAATTCGCGCGCGATGAATTTCAGCGACTTGATTTTTGCTGCCGAGAGGCCGAGACGTGCGAGCTTGTCGGAACGGGCGCTTTTGAGCGCGATCTGATGGAAAGGATCGAACGCTGCGCTGACACGGCCCCAGATCGAGGCCGCGGCCTTCGTCGACAACTGCTGACCGCAGACGATGGCAGCAAGTCCCGAGAAACCCTGATCGCGCCGCCGCAGCGCCGGCATGCCGGCTTTTTCCAATACCGGCGCGAGGCGCGGGTCGAGATTGACCAGCGCGTTGATCGCGTCTTCCAGATCGGCTTGCGTGTCGAGGTGGACTGTCATTGAATTCGGAAGCATGAAGTGAATCGTGCGCGAGCGCAAATGCGCTCATTCAACGCGGATCAGAATTTCGGCGATGGCACCACCCGTTTTCAGATTTGCCCCGAGCCCGAATGGATATCTCCATCTCGGACACGCTTATTCGGCGCTCTTGAACTCCGATCTGGCGCGAAAGAGCGGCGGTCGGTTTCTGCTTCGTATCGAGGACATCGACGCCACGCGATGCCGTCCTGAATTCGAGGCTGCGATCTACGAGGATCTGGCATGGCTTGGAATCGAATGGGAGACGCCGGTGCGGCGGCAATCCGAACATCTCGATGCCTATCGCGACGCACTAAAGCGCCTGACGAAGGACGGCTTGATCTATCCGAGTTTCGAGAGCCGCGCCGAGATTGCGCAAATCGTCAAAGCAAAAGATGACGCGGGCGTCTGGCCGCGCGATCCCGACGGCGCGCCGCTTTATCCGGGTCAGGCAAAACATTTGTCGGACGCGAAGCGTCAGCAAAAGATAGAATCCGGCGCCCCCTATGCGCTCAGGCTCGACATGGCGGCTGCGCTGGCGAAAATCGGCAGGCTGAGCTGGACTGAACTGGGTTCAGGGCCGGACGGCGAGGGCGGCGAGATCGTCGCACGCCCTGAACAATGGGGCGATGTCATTCTGGGCCGCAAGGAAACGCCGACCAGCTATCATCTGTCGGCTGCGGTCGACGACGCCTTGCAGGGCGTCACCGATATTGTGCGCGGTCGAGATTTGTTCTGGGCCACCAGTGTGCATCGCCTGCTTCAGAAATTGCTGGGTCTGCCGGAGCCTTCGTACCGGCATCATGCTCTGGTGCTGGACGATGCAGGCAACAAGCTCTCGAAATCGACCCTGGCAACGGGCCTGCGCGAATTGCGCGCGCAGGGAGCGGCGCCCGAGAGCATCCGGCAACTCGTGGCTCTCGATTCGGTTTGATCCGGCGATTGCGCGACTCGACCCCGTCAGGTCCGGCATGGCATGTTTGGAGCCGGGGGAATCATGGCGGCAAAATCGCGCGTGAGGCGCAATGGCAGAAAGTCCGTCCGGCGGACGAAGCCGCATGTGCCGAAGAAGCGTGCAGCTCGCACTTCTTCGGCGGTGAAGAAAAACGCTGTCAAAAAAGTGCGCGCGAAAAAGATTGTCAAAACGTCCGAAGCGAATGCGGTCGAGATGGCGCTGGCGGCGTTCGCACACGAGGTCCGCACACCGCTGACCGGCATCCTTGCGATCAGTTCGCTGCTGGCGACATCCGATCTCGGCGAACGCGAACGGCGCTGGGTCGAGACCATCAAAGTCGGCGCCGAGCATCTGGCTTCGCTCGCCACACTGTTCGTTGACGCCGCGCGTCGCGGCGATTCCGGTCGCAGGATTCGCCGGGACTTTTTCGATCTTCGCGCGTTCTCGCGCGCCGCCGCAGATTCGCTGTCGGGACGCGCTTCGGCAAAAGGGCTGAAATCGCGCATTGCAATTGACGACAATCTTCCCGCCTTCGTCATGGGCGATCCGGTTCGCCTTCGTGCCGCGTTGGAAAATCTGATCGACAACGCGGTGAAGTTTACCGAGCACGGCGAAGTCGCCCTGAAAGTCGCGAGCATGCCCGAAACAAAAAACAGACACCGGATTTCGTTTGCCGTGTCCGATAGCGGAATTGGACTATCGCCGTCGGAGATCAAAAAGCTGTTCAAGCCGTTCTCGCAGGCCAACCTCACCATCGCCTCCCGATACGGCGGCGCAGGGCTCGGCCTGTCTTCGGTCCGGCAACTCGCACGGGCGATGGGCGGCGATGTTTTTGTCGCGCAACGCAAGACGGACGGCACAACTTTTACGATGACGGTGTTGCTTGAGGAGGCCGAAAAACTGGAAACGGCCTCGGCTGCATCTAGCGATCAGCCTTTGTCAAAATCGGCATCGCTCCGGTTGCTCAGCGTCGAGGACAATCCGTTCGGCCGTGTCGTGCTGAATGCAATCCTCACCGAGCTTGGGCATCGGATCGAGTTCGTCGGCAATGGCGAGGACGCGCCGGAGCGGGTCGCGCAGGGAAAGTTCGACGCGGTGCTGATGGACATGGTGCTTCCGGGCATCGATGGGATCGAGGCAATCCGGCGTGTGCGCGCACTGCGAAAGCCGCACGGCAGCATCGCCATTATCGGCGTGTCGGGACGCGCGGAAGATGAGGAAGCATCGCGCGCAGCAGGTGCGGATGCGTTTCTGGTCAAGCCCGTTTCGCCGCGCGCTTTGGCGGCCGCGCTGCTTGAGGCGGCGCGGCGTTCTGCAAGCGCCACTTGACGATCGCGGCGTTCAGTTCGCCGCCGTAAACGAAAATCGCTGCGATAAAATACAGGAACACCAGCGCAATCATCACAGAGGCCAGCCCCGCATAGGTCGTGACATAGTTGCTGGCGAAACGTTCGAGATATTTTCCGAACACGACGCCCGACACCAGCGATCCGATCATTGTCACAACGATGCCCGGCATGATCTCGCGCATTCGGCGCGCCCCGGCCGGCAGCCATTTGTGCAGGATGACGAGTGCCACGATCAGTGCGGCGATGGTCAATCCATAGCGCAGCAGAAACAGCAGGTTCTCGTTCGGTACGATCCGCAACGGAATGAAGCGCCGCGCAGTTGCGATAATCAGAGGTCCAAGCACGATCAGGAAAGCCATCGCCAGTGACGTGACGGCGGCGATCATGGTGTAGCCGATCGATTCGATGCGTAACCAATACCAGCGCCGTTGCTCGACGACGCTGTAAGCCCGGTTCAAACCGACGCGCAGGCTCTCCACCCCGTTCGACGCGAAATAGATCGCAAGCAGCACGCCGATGGTCAGCGTGCCGCCATCCGCCTGAGTGAGGACATTGTGAACCTCTCCGGACAAAGCGTTTGCAACCTGCGAGGGCCAGGTATCGAGCATCAGCTCGGCCGCCTGGTCCGCGAGGGCCTTTGAGCCAAAAAATCCGGCAAGCGAGGTAATCACGATCAGGAAAGGGAACAGCGCCATCAGCGCCGACAGCGCGATATGACTTGCAATCGCCCAGCCGTCGTCCGCCAGAAACGTATAGAACGCATCGATTGCGATCTTGATGGTGTCGATCAGAGGCTTCACGTCGTCTCCCGAACCGCTGTCGCTCACGTTAACGCGCGGAACATATGAAGTCAGTACGAACGGCGCGGCAAATGGCTCTGTCCAGCGATTTATAGTCCGGCATGGCGTCCGGCTTGTTGCGGTGTTATGTAGCGCCCATGGCGACATTTTTGAGTAACATTGCGCTTCCGGTTGCTCTGGCTGCGGTGACAATCGTTCTGCTGCTCGGCCTCTTCAATATGATGAGAGGCGGGTCGCCGAACCGGTCGCAACGCCTGATGCAGCTGCGTGTGCTGTTCCAGTTCGTTGCAATCGTCATTACGATGCTGGCTCTGTTGGCGCTGGGCCGGTAGCGGCAATTTCAACGGCCGATTTGGATCGACGTCATGGTCATTCTCAACCGCATCTATACCCGCACCGGCGATGACGGAACGACGGGTCTCGGCAGCGGCGAGCGGCGGCCTAAATACGATCTGCGGGTTGCAGCCTACGGCACTGTCGATGAAACGAATGCCGCTATCGGCGTTGTTCGCCTGCATCTCGATGGCAACAAGAAAATCGATGCAATGCTCGGCTTGATCCAGAACGACTTGTTCGATCTCGGCGCCGACCTCTCCGTCCCTCAGCGCGACGGCAAGGCGGAGCGTCTGCGTATCCTTGCGACGCAGGTTGCTCGTCTCGAACATGATATCGACGATCTGAACGGACATCTCGCTCCGCTCAATTCCTTTATTTTGCCTGGCGGAACGGCTGCGGCCGCCCATTTGCATCTTGCGCGCACCATCTGCCGCCGCGCCGAGCGCATCGTGGTCGAGCTGGCATCCCAGCCGAATGAGCCGGTCAACGGCGAGGCCGTGCAGTATCTCAACCGCCTGTCGGATTTCCTGTTTGTCGCCAGCCGCGCCGTCAACGACAACGGTGCCGGCGACGTGCTCTGGGTGCCGGGTCAAAACCGCTAAGCCGCAGAATAGCTATACGTTTTCCGTTTTTGCGCTTTGGCGCGTTGACCCCGATTGGCCGGGCCTTTAGGTTCCGCCGCCAATGTCCAATCCAGCTATTAAGTCGAAAGGGAACCGATGAAGGTTCTGGTGCCTGTTAAGCGCGTCGTTGATTACAACGTGAAAATCCGCGTCAAGAGCGACGGCTCCGGCGTCGAACTCGCCAATGTCAAAATGTCGATGAACCCGTTCGACGAAATCGCCGTCGAGGAAGCCCTGCGCCTGAAAGAGGCCGGCAAGGCGACCGAGGTTGTGGTGGTGTCGATCGGTCCGGCGCAGGCGTCCGAAACCATCCGCACGGGCCTGGCGATGGGCGCCGATCGCGGCATCCTCGTCAAAACCGACGCGTCAGTCGAGCCGCTGGCGGTCGCCAAGATTCTGAAGAAGATCATCGACGACGAAAAGCCGGGCCTCGTCATTCTCGGCAAGCAGGCCATCGACGACGACAGCAACCAGACCGGCCAGATGCTCGCCGCATTGCTCGGCTGGTCGCAGGCGACGTTCGCATCGAAGCTCGAAGTCGATGGATCGGACTTTAAAGTGACACGCGAAGTCGATGGCGGATTGCAGACGATCAAGGTCAAGGGACCGGCCATCGTCACGACCGATCTGCGTCTGAACGAGCCGCGCTATGCGAGCTTGCCGAATATCATGAAGGCGAAGAAGAAGCCGATTGATGAGAAGGCGATCGACTCTTTCGGTGTCGATGTCGCGCCGCGCCTCGAAGTTCTCAAGACCAATGAACCGGCAGGCCGCAAGGCAGGCGTCAAGGTGAAGGACGTCGCTGAACTTGTGTCCAAACTTAAAGAAGTCGGAGCGATCTGATGACGACGCTGCTCATTGCCGAACACGATCACGAGAAACTCAAGGATTCCACCAACAAGGCTTTGACCGCCGCCGCCGCGCTTGGCGCTGAGGTTCATGTGCTTGTCGCCGGTGGTGGACAGGGCACCAAGGCTGCTGCCGAAGCCGCTGCGAAACTCAAAGGCGTCACCAAAGTTCTGCTCGCTGAGAACGCGGCCTACGAGCACGATCTCGCCGAGCCTCTTGCCGCGCTGATCGTTGCGCTCGGCGCTTCGTATGATGCCATCGTCGCGCCCGCGACCTCGCGCTTCAAGAATGTGATGCCGCGCGTTGCTGCCTTGCTCGACGTGATGCAGATTTCCGAAATCATCAAGGTCGTTGCGCCCGACACGTTCGAGCGGCCGATCTATGCGGGCAACGCGATCCAGACGGTGAAGTCGAAGGACAAGAAGAAAGTCATCACCGTCCGCACCTCGACCTTCGGTGCGGCGGGCGAGGGCGGCAGCGCAGCCGTCGAGAACGCACCGGCGGGCAGCGACCCGGGCCTTTCGAGTTTTGTCGGCGAGGAAGTCGCCAAGAGCGATCGTCCCGAACTCACCTCGGCCAAGATCATCGTGTCCGGCGGACGCGCGATGCAGAGCCGCGAGAACTTCGCCAAATATATCGAGCCGCTCGCCGACAAGCTCGGCGCCGGCGTCGGCGCATCGCGCGCTGCGGTGGACGCAGGCTACGCGCCGAACGACTGGCAGGTCGGCCAGACCGGCAAGGTCGTTGCGCCCGAACTTTACATCGCCATCGGCATTTCCGGCGCGATCCAGCATCTCGCCGGCATGAAGGATTCCAAGGTGATCGTTGCGATCAACAAGGACGAGGACGCGCCGATTTTCCAGGTGGCGGATTTCGGACTGGTCGCCGACCTTTATCAGGCGGTTCCGGAGCTGACTGCGGCACTTTGATATTGTGCGGGAAGACGACGCGCCCGCCGGTGTTTGATGTGGTATAAGAATGTCCGTAGCGGCGATTTCGCTGCGGACGGCAAAGAGATCGAAGGCAGATGGCGGCAATCAAGACTGTCGGTGTGATCGGTTCGGGCCAGATGGGCAATGGTATCGCCCATGTGGCTGCGCTCGCGGGCTTCGATGTTGTGCTCAACGACGTGTCCGCCGACCGTCTGAAATCGGCGATGGCCACGATCAACGGCAATCTGACTCGTCAGGTCGCCAAGAAAACCATCACCGAAGACGCGCATCAGAAGGCACTCAAGCGAATTCAATCCTCCGAAACGCTTGACGGACTTTCCGCATGCGATCTCGTCATCGAGACGGCGGTCGAGAAGGAAGACATCAAGCGCAAGATTTTTCACGATGTCTGCGCGGTTCTGAAACCGTCTGCAATCGTTGCGTCGAACACGTCATCGATTTCGATCACGCGGCTGGCCGCCTCGACCGACCGGCCGGAGAAATTCATCGGCATTCACTTCATGAATCCGGTGCCGGTGATGGAACTGGTCGAACTGATCCGCGGTATTGCGACTGACGACACGACATTCGATGCCTCGCGCGAATTCGTCTCCAAATTGGGCAAGCAGATCGCAGTGTCGGAAGATTTTCCGGCCTTCATCGTCAACCGCATTCTGCTGCCGATGATCAACGAGGCGATCTACACGCTCTATGAAGGCGTGGGCAACGTCGAGGCCATCGATGCCGCCATGAAGCTCGGCGCGCATCATCCGATGGGGCCGCTGGAGCTGGCCGATTTCATCGGCCTCGATACGTGTCTGTCGATCATGCAGGTGCTGCATGAAGGGCTTGCCGACTCGAAATATCGCCCGTGTCCGCTGCTCGTGAAATATGTCGAAGCCGGATGGCTGGGGCGCAAATCGCAGCGCGGCTTCTACGACTATCGCGGCGACAAGCCGGTGCCGACGCGCTAAAGTCTAAGCCACCGGCGTCATCCAGCCGATGCCGGCGTTGCTCGGCTCAAGCAGCATCGCGATCCGCCCGACACCCGGCACATTGAAAATCGGCATCATCAGCCTCGCGCCGTTTTCGGTCGCCTTCTTCGCGCGCGCATCGACGTCATCGACCGCGAGAAAGGGAATCCAGCTTTCCGGCACATCCTTGAAGCGTTCGGTGAGTTCAAACAGGCCCGCGACCGGCCGGCCGTCCATCATGGCAAGCCAATAGGTGGTGCCGTCCGGCGTCTTGCTGCCTTCAAACGTCCAGCCGATCGTCTGCTCGTAGAATTTCTTGGCGCGCTCGGCATCGCGCGTGCGCAATTCGTTCCAGTGAAAATGTCCATGCGCGGTCATGATGAACTCCCTGATCTGCCGTTTGCGTCATTCGCCACGCGGCATCGAATGCCAGCGTGAAGACATTCCCGCCGTCCCGCTGAGGCGCAGCCGCGTCAGGCCTGTTCATAAGCATGCTTCAGCCTGGCGATGTCGAGCTTGGTCATCTGCATCAGCGCCTGCATGACATTCTGCGACTTCTTCGGATTGCCGCTGCTCATCAATTCGCTGATGACCTGTGGCACGATCTGCCACGACACGCCGTATTTGTCGGTCAGCCAGCCGCATTGCAGCGCCGTGCCGCCGGCGGTGAGCTTGTCCCAGTAGTCGTCGATCTCGGCCTGCGTGTCGCAATTCACCAGCAGTGAAATCGCGGGCGTGAATTGAAACATCGGCGGGCCGTTCATCGCCATGAATGTCTGGCCCGCGATGTCGAAATCCATCACCATCACGGTGCCTTTCGGCAATGGTCCGTTATCGCCGTAGCGCGACGTGCTCGTGATCTTGAGGCCTTTAAAGACGGTCGCGTAGTGCTGCACGGCTTCTTCGGCTTTGCCGTCGAAGAACAGGCAGGTCATGATCTTTTGCATCGGATGCCCCGGACTTTGCACTTAAGGGGTGACGAAGGTTTTGAATCCGCCATAGATCATCCGCCTGCCGTCGAACGGCACGTTCTTCGGATTCATCATCGCGGCGAGGCGCGGGTCTTTCATCACCTTCTTGAGCACGGCGTCGCGCTGCTTGCGCGATTTGTAAACGATCCACGAAAAGACCACGACCTCGCCGGCTTTCAGTTTCACGCTGCGCGGAAACGAGGTCCATTTGCCTTTCTTGACATCGTCGGCGACGCATTCGCGGTAGTCGAGCGCGCCGTGATCGAGCCAGACCTTGCAGGCTTTCTTCGCGAGCGCGCGATAGGCAGCCATTTTCTTCCTCGGTACCGGCACGATAAATCCATCGACATACTGCATTGGAATTCTCCTTTGTAAGTTTCAGGCAAACATCCGCTCGAGCTTGTCGAGCGTTCCGGTCCATCCGCGCTTGTGACCGTCGCGCGCGGCCTCGTCGAAGAACTTCTCATGCGTCAGCGTGAGAAAGGTCATGTCACCTTCGGGCTTGAGGATAACCGTGACCTGCGACTGGCGTTCCGGCGTCGTGTACCACGCCCAGCTGAAAACGAGGCGCTCGTTCGGCAGCACTTCGATATATTTACCGCCGACCTCGTGCTGCTCGCCGTCATCGGTCTTGAATCGCACGCGGAACGAGCCGCCGACGCGCACGTCCATTCGCGCATCGACGCTGCCGTCGATGGTGTGTGCCGGGCCGAACCAGTGAATTATCTTTTCGGGGTCCGTCCATGCTGCGAAGACTTTGTCGGGCGCCGCTTTGAGGCGGCGGGCGAGGGTGAGGCTTGGCTGGGCGAGCATGAATCTTCCTCCACAAAAGCGGCAAGGCGGTCGAGTTGAGCGGTCCAGAATCGCTGGTAGCGATTGAGCCATTCCATGGCCTGCTCCATCGGCGCGGCGGTCAGCTTGCACGTCACCGTGCGGCCGGCTTTCGTTCGCGTAATCAAGCCTGCATCCGACAGCACGTCGAGATGTTTCATCACCGCCGGAAGCGACATTGCGAATGGCTTGGCCAGATCGCTGATCGAAACCTCGTCGCGGCCTTCGAGTTGCGACAGCAGCGCGCGGCGGGTGGGGTCGGCCACCGCCGAAAAAACCCGGTCCAGACTATTGGATGAATAGTAAACCATTTGGTTAAGTATAGGGGCAACGCCGTCTGCGTCAAGTGCGGTGGCGAAATAAATGGGAGAAGTGGAACCGCGCCTTATTTCGCGATGGCGGCCTTGAGCAGGTTCACCGCGTCGTCGCTGGCCCATTCCGCAGGCCCGGCGAGATTGGCGATCTCGCATCCGGAGCCGTCGATCAGAACCGAGGTCGGCATGCCGAGCGCGAGATTGGCGCTTTTCAGATCCTGAAAGACCTTCGCCTTGTCGTCATGGAAGTAGCCAAGGTTCGTCAGCTTTGCGTCCTTCAGAAAATTCTTCGGCTTGTCGGGATCGCGCGTGTCGATGTTGATCGCGACGACCTCGAAATCCTTTCCGCCCAACATCGTTTGCAGTTTATCGAGCGCCGGCATCTCTTTTCGGCAGGGCACGCACCACGTCGCCCATAGATTGACGAGCACGGTTTTGCCGCGCCATTCGGAGAGCTTTCGCGGCTTGCCGTCGGCATCGTTGAAGGCGAGGTCGGGAAGCTGTCGCGCCTTGGTTGCCATGGTTAATGCGGCAACTTCCCCCTTGGCCAGCGGATCGATCTTTTTGGCGATATCGATGGCCGCAGCACAGCTTGTTTGGGCATGCGCATTGCGCGTTAACCCATCGATCCCGTATATCCCCCCAAATCCTGCGATTAACGCTATAGTGGCACCCGCAGCGATCATCGTGATGCGAAGAAGGTTCTTGGGACGTTCGGATGTCTGCTGATCGATGTCCGGCATCGGGCCTGTCTTTGCTGGTTTGAGACTGGAATTAGAGAAGAATTTCGAGACTGCCATGAGCAACAAGATGTGGGGCGGCCGGTTCGGCGAAAGCCCCGATGCCATTATGGAGGAGATCAACGTCTCGATCGACGTCGATCAGCACTTGTACGCTCAGGACATCGCAGCGTCCAAGGCGCATGCCGCCATGCTTGCGTCTCAGGGCATTATAGCGGCCAACGATGCAAAAAATATCTCGGCCGGTCTAGACACGATTTTGTCAGAGATCGGCAAGGGCTCCTTCACGTTCAAGCGCGCGCTCGAGGACATTCATATGAATGTGGAGAGCCGGCTCGGCGAGCTGATCGGTCCGGCGGCGGGACGGCTTCATACCGCGCGTTCGCGCAACGATCAGGTTGCAACCGATTTCCGGCTCTACGTCCGCGACACGATCGATGAGATCGATCATGCGCTGGCGGCGTATCAGCGCGCGCTTGTCGATCGCGCGCTCGAGCATGCCGACACCGTGATGCCGGGCTTCACGCATTTGCAGACCGCGCAGCCCGTGACGTTCGGTCATCATCTGATGGCTTATGTCGAGATGGCGTCGCGCGATCGCGGCCGGTTTGCCGATGCGCGCAAGCGGCTCAACGAAAGTCCGCTCGGTGCGGCGGCGCTTGCAGGCACATCGTTTCCAATCGACCGTGACGCGACCGCGAGCGCGCTCGGCTTCGGCCGGCCGATGGCGAATTCGCTCGACGCGGTCTCAGACCGCGACTTCGTGCTGGAAACATTGTCCGCTGCATCGATTGCGTCGGTGCATCTGTCGCGCTTCGCTGAAGAGATCGTGATCTGGACGTCGCCGCTCGTTGGCCTCGTGCGCCTGTCGGACAAATTCACCACCGGCTCGTCGATCATGCCGCAAAAGCGCAACCCGGATGCCGCCGAACTCGTGCGCGCCAAGACCGGCCGCATCATCGGCTCGCTGACGGCGTTGCTGATCGTGATGAAGGGTCTGCCGCTCGCCTATCAAAAGGACATGCAGGAAGACAAGCAGGGCGCGATGGAAGCCTTCGCCGCGCTGTCGCTTGCCGTGAAGGCGATGACCGGCATGGTGCTCGATCTCGTGCCTGACGAGGCGCGGATGAAGGTCGCAGCTGGCGAGGGCTATGCGACCGCGACCGATTTGGCCGACTGGCTGGTGCGCGAACTGAAAATGCCGTTTCGCGACGCGCATCACGTCACCGGACGCATCGTTGCGAAGGCGTCGGAAGGCGGTACCGCGCTTCATAAACTGCCGCTTGGCGACATGCAGGCCATCGAGCCGCGAATCACCGCCGGCGTGTTCGACGTGCTCTCGGTTCAGGCTTCCGTGGAGAGCCGCAAGAGCTATGGCGGCACCGCGCCGGATAACGTGCGTGCGCAGGCGAAAGCCTGGCTCAAGCGGCTGGAAAAAGAGCAAAATTCGGGCTGACGCCGGAAATTTTGAACCCGTGCAGGCCTCGCCAGAGCCACCCCTTCTTTGTATGGTGGCGCGCAATTCAAGGATCGAAAACTTGGCACTTCGTTCTCGCAATTCTTCGGCAATGACGGCGGTGACGCTGATCGCGCTTGCATGCGCGCTCGCCGGTTGCGGCCGCAAGGGCAATCTCGATCTTCCGCCGAGCACGTCGAGCTATCAGGCTGCGCCCGGCGTGCTCGACGACACGAGTGCTGCGCCCGAGTCGGCGACTTCCCAAGGCAACGTCTATCAGACCGATTCAAACGCCGACAAAACGCTCGTCGCCCCCAAAGGCCCCAAGAAACGCATCATCCTCGATCCGATTCTGGATTGATCTCGTATCCTGTATCCGGCGTTCGTTTCATCGGGCGGCGCTTTCGATACGAACGCCGGATACGAAGGATAGGAACAAATAATAATTTCTAGCGATCCTTTGGTTCTGACATTCGTAAAGGGTGCTTGCGGCAAATTATGATACGAATGTCAGAACCGGATCGCTAGGTATGAATCATTTCCAGTATCGTGACGGCGTACTGCACGCCGAGAGCGTTAGCCTGATTGCGCTTGCCGATGCGGTGGGCACACCGTTCTATTGCTATTCGACTGCGACGCTGGAGCGTCACTACCGCGTATTCGCCGAGGCGTTTACCGGTGTGGATGCGCTCGTGTGCTACGCGATGAAGGCGAATTCCAATCAGTCTGTGCTCAAGACACTGGCGAAGCTCGGCGCGGGTGCCGATGTCGTGTCCGGCGGCGAACTCAAGCGCGCACGGGCGGCGGGAATTCCGGCAAGCAAGATCGTGTTTTCGGGCGTCGGCAAGACCGAAGCCGAACTTCGTCAGGCGTTGTCCGAAGATATTCTCTGCATCAACGTCGAGTCCGAACCCGAACTCAATCTGCTGTCGAAGCTCGCGGTCGAGATGGGGCGTACTGCGCGAATTTCGGTTCGCGTCAATCCGGACATCGATTCCGGAAGTCACGCGAAAATTTCGACCGGCAAATCCGAAAACAAATTCGGCATTCCGATTGCGCATGCGCGCGACGTCTATGCGCGCGCCGCGAAGCTCCCCGGTCTCAGGATCACCGGCGTCGATATGCATATCGGCAGCCAGATCACCGATCTCGTGCCGCTTGAAGCCGCGTTCCGCGTGCTAGCGGATTTCGTGCGAACGCTGCGCGCGGACGGCCATACCATTTCGCATGTCGATTTCGGCGGCGGTCTCGGTATTCCTTACCACGCCGACCGCGAGGCACCGCCTGCGCCGCTTGCCTATGCCGACATGGTCAGGCGCGTGACGCACAATCTCGGCTGCAAGCTCTTGTTCGAGCCGGGGCGCATGATCGTCGGCAACGCCGGTATACTTGTAACACGCGTGATCTATGTGAAGCAGGGCGACGCGCGCAACTTCGTCATCATCGATGCTGCGATGAACGATCTCATTCGTCCGACGCTCTATGAAGCGCATCACGACATCCTGCCGGTGCGGCAGGCGAAGGACGCGAAGACCATCGTTGCCGATGTGGTTGGGCCGGTCTGCGAGAGCGGCGACTACCTCGCGCTCGACCGTACCATGCCTGCGCCGCAGCCGGGCGATCTGCTCGCCATCATGACGGCGGGTGCATATGGCGCGGTTCAGTCGGGATTCTACAACACGCGTGCGCTGGTACCGGAAGTTCTGGTCAAGGACGACAAGTATGCGGTCGTGCGCCAGCGCATCGATGCGGACGCGCTGATCGCGATGGACAAATCTGCGCCTTGGTTGTGATTTGGCTGTGATGCGTCCCGCTACGCTTTGACGTCCGCGAATGCCTCGCGCGCAATGCGGAAACTGTCCACCGCACAGGGCACGCCGGCATAGATCGCGACCTGCATGAAAATCTCGCGGATCTCGTCCTTGGTCACACCGTTGGTGAGCGCGCCCTTGATGTGCAGCTTCAATTCGTGCGGGCGGTTGAGAATTGCGATCATCGCGAGGTTGAGCATGCTGCGGGTCTTGCGCGGCAACTCGTCGCGGCCCCAAACGGCACCCCAGCAATATTCGGTGACGAGTTCCTGAAACGGACGGTTGAAATCGTCGACGTTTTTAAGTGCGTTCTCGACATATTGTTTGCCGAGCACGGCGGTGCGCACTTCCACGCCTTTGTCGAAAGTTGTCTTGTCCATTGGGCCGTCCTTCCGGGTTTGAATTCTGCTCACGTTAAGGCCTCGCGAGGAGAACGAAACCCCGCAATTGCATGTGTGTTGAACCTCTTGCGGCATGCCTCATTGCCGCCCCTGTGGTAGGATCGAATCCGGCAGATACGGAGACCTGTTTGATCGGCCTGAAACGCAAAGCCCCGGAGCGTCCAGTCGACCCGGAAACGGCGCGTGCGCAGCAGCTTGCACAGGCGCTGCGACGGGCGCGGCTGGCTGTCGCGTGGGAGCGGGCCTGGCCGCATCTGGTGCGGCTTCTGACGGTCGGCGGATTGTTTCTCGCGGCGTCGTGGGCGGGCGCGTGGGTCACGTTGCCATTCGCCGTCCGGATCGTGCTGTTTTTACTTTTCGTTGCTCTTGCGGTTGCCGCGTTGTTGCCTGCGATCCGTTTCCGCTGGCCGACGCGCGAGGACGGACTGCGGCGGCTCGATCGCGGCACGGGCATTGCCCATCGCCCCGCGACCGCGTTGACCGACACGCTGAAATCGCAAGACCCGATCTCGCGCGCGTTGTGGGAAGAACAGCGCGCGCGCACGCTGGCGTCGATCAGGAAAATTCGTGCCGGACTACCGTCGCCGCGTCTCGCAATCCACGACCCGTGGGCGCTGCGCGGTCTGGTCGTCGTTTTGATGGTGGCGACATTCATCGCCGCCGGAAGCGACCGGTTCGAGCGCGTGATGGCGGCGTTCGATTGGGGCGGCACATTTTCCGGCGCCGCCGTTCGCGTCGATGCGTGGGTCACGCCGCCGCCTTACACAGGCCGCCCGCCGATCATTCTGTCAGGGTCCACCAATAAAAATGCAACTGCTGCGGACGCCGGGCCGATTTCCGTCCCCGCAGGCAGTACGCTGATCGTGCGCGCGAGCGGCAGCACGCTCGATGTCAGCGCCGGCGGCAGCGTTGCCGAGACGCCCGTCACCGACAAAGTGCCGCAAGGCACGACCGAGCAGCATTTCGCGATCACCGGCGACGGCACCGCGCGCGTCCGGTCTCCATCCGGTAATCCGCAATGGACCTTCAAGGCGGTGCCGGATCGTGCGCCGTCGATTGCGCTGGCGAAAGATCCCGAGCGGCAGGCGAAGGGCAGCCTGCTGTTGTCCTACAAGCTCGAAGACGATTACGGCGTGAACGAAGCGCATGCGCAGTTCACGCTGCGGTCTGCCGATCCGTCGGCGCAGCCCTTGTTCGACGCACCGCAATTCGCGCTCGGACTGCCGAACGCGCGAACGCGAAACGGCGTCGGGCAGACCGTCAAGGATTTGAGCGAAAATCCCTACGCGGGTGCCGACGTGACACTCACGCTTACCGCCAAGGACGAGGCCGGCAACGAGGGCCGCAGCGAACCTTTCGACATGCGGTTGCCGGAGCGGCTGTTCACGAAGCCGCTGGCGCGCGCGCTGATCGAGCAGCGCCGCATTCTCGCGCTCGATGCCAACCAGAAGCCGCTGGTGATGATTGCGCTTGAAGCACTGCTCATCGCGCCCGAGGCCTTCATGCCGGAGATGGGGCAGTATCTCGGGCTGCGCAGCATCGCCTCGCAACTTGGCCGCGCAAACTCAAAGGATGCGATGCGCGAGACCGTGGACAGTATGTGGGCGCTCGCCGTCACCATCGAGGACGGAAATATCACGGACGTGGACAAGGCGCTGCGCGCGGCGCAGGAGGCGCTCAAGCAGGCGCTGGAACGCGGCGCCAGCGACGAGGAAATCAAGAAGCTCACCGACAATCTGCGCGCGGCGCTCGACAATTACATGCGTCAGCTTGCCGAACAGCTGCGTAATAATCCTCAGCAACTGGCGCGGCCGCTCGATCCGAATACCAAGGTCATGCGCCAGCAGGATTTCAAGAACATGCTCGACCGCATGGAGCGGCTGTCGAAATCCGGCGACAAGGATGCGGCGCGCGCGCTGCTCGACCAGATGCAGCAGATGCTCGAGAATTTGCAGATGGCGCAGCCGGGGCAGGGCGGCGACGCCGACATGGAGCAGGCGCTGAACGAACTTGGCGACGTGATCCGCAAGCAGCAGCAGTTGCGCGACAAAACCTACAAGCAGGGACAGGACTTGCGGCTGGACCGCAATCGCGGCGCGCAGGGCGACCAGAATCCGATGAACGGGCTGAAGCAGGATCAGCAGGCGCTGCGCGACCGTCTCGGCAAGCTGCTCGACGATCTGAAAAAGAACGGCATGACGCCCGGACAAAAGGGCCAGCCGGGGCAGGGCGACGACGGACAGGACGGCGGCGACTCGCTTGCCGATGCGGACTCCGCGATGGGGGATGCCGGCGGCCAGCTCGGTCAGGGCAATGCGGAAAGCGCGGTGGATTCGCAGGGCCGCGCGCTCGAAGCCCTGCGCAAGGGCGCGCAGAATCTCGCCCAGTCGATGCAGCCCGGCGAAGGACAGGACGGCGGACCCGGCAACAGAATGGGCCGCCAGCAGAACAGCGCCAACAGCACAGATCCGCTGGGGCGGCCTCTGAGCGGACGCGAGTGGAGCGACGATCTCACGGTGAAAATCCCCGGCGAGATCGACGTGCAGCGCGTGCGCCGTATTCTGGAAGAGCTGCGCCGGCGTCTGGCCGATCCGTCGCGTCCGCAGATCGAACTCGATTACATCGAGCGGCTGCTCAAGGACTATTGAGCGGCGGGTTTCCAGCCCGCGCGAACAATCCAAATCTGCAAAAAGCCCATTGACGGTTGCGACCACATCCTGTACTTAACCGATAAGTTAATTAACCGGATGGTTTAATGCACGCCGACCCTCTCAGCCTTAAATTCGCGGCGCTCGCCGACCCGACGCGGCGTGCGATTCTGGCGCGGCTCGCGACCGGCGAGGCATCCGTCATGAAATTGGCAGAGCCGTTCGATATGAGCCTTCCGGCAGTGTCGAAACATCTCAAGGTTCTCGAAGGCGCAGGCCTGGTCACACGCGGCCGCGAAGCGCAGTGGCGCCCCTGCCGGATCGAGGCATCGGCCCTGAAGGAAGTTGACGACTGGCTTGAGAGATACCGGCGCTTCTGGGAAGTGCGGCTCGACCGGCTAGAGGAATATCTCGACAGGCTTCAGTCGAAAGACAAGACGAAACGCGGCGCGCGCCCAAAGCCGAAGAAGCGCACGCCCGCGAAGAAGTAAACGCATCCAAGGAGTATCGCCATGACCGACAGACTTCCCCCGCTCATCCCGCATCTGTGCGTCGTCGGCGCGGCCGACGCGATCGAGTTCTACAAAAAAGCCTTCGGTGCGACCGAGGTCATGCGCGTGCCTGCCGAGGACGGCAAGCGGCTGATGCACGCGCATCTTATCGTCAATAGTGCGCCAGTGTTTCTGGTGGACGACTTCCCGGAGCATCGCGGCCAGCACGGCGGAATGAAAGTTTTTCCGCCGAAGGAAATCGGCGGCACGCCTGTCGTCTTGCATCTGGAAGTCAAGAACTGCGACGAATCCGTCAAGCGTGCGGCTGATGCCGGCGCAACCGTCACGATGCCGCCGTGGGATGCATTCTGGGGCGCGCGTTACGCGCAGGTCGCCGATCCGTTCGGTCATGCGTGGAGTTTCGCGCATCCGCTGCCGGCGAAATAATTGCAGGATTGAATCGATGAGCAAGGAATTCACAATCTCCCGCACCGTCAACGCACCGCGCGATCTCGTCTGGAAGGCGTGGTCCGAGCGCGATGCGTTCGGACAATGGTGGGGCCCGAAGGGCTGCAAGCTCGATGTGACGAAATTCGAGTTTCGTCCCGGCGGCATGTTTCACTACGGCATGAAACTGCCGGACGGGAATGTCTGGTGGGGCCGCTTCGTCTATCGCGAGATCGTCAAGCCAGAACGCATCGTGTTCGTGAATTCGTTCTCGGATGCGAACGGCGGAATTACCCGCGCGCCGTTCAGCGCCAGCTGGCCGCTCGAAATTCTCAACCATCTGACGCTGACGGAGAGCGGCGGAAAAACCACGCTCGATCTGCGTGGCGGGCCAGTCAATCCGAGCGACGAAGAACGCGCGATGTTCGAGAGCATGTTCGGCTCGATGACGCAGGGCTTCGGCGGCACGCTGGATCAGCTCGAAGAATTCCTCGCGAAAGCATAGACATGTCGCACGCGCGAACGATAGCACCCCGGAGACGTCCCATGATGACCGTTCTTATTGTAATTGGCGTGCTTCTTGCCGCCGCCATCGCCGTTATTCTGATCCTTGCGGCGCTGCGGCCCGATACACTCGTCGTGCAGCGGTCGGCGGCGATCAACGCTCCGGCGGAAAGAATATTTCCGCTCATCAACGATTACAAGAACTGGGCATCGTGGTCGCCTTACGAAAAAGTCGATCCGGCGATGAAACGCACGTTCAGCGGCGCGCCGAGCGGCAAGGGCTCGATCTACAACTGGGAAGGCAACAAGAATATCGGCAGCGGCCGCATGGAAATTCTGGAATCCGTGCCGGCGTCGCGCATTTTCATTCAACTCGATTTCATGAGTCCGTTCGAGGCACACAACACGGCCGAGTTCACGCTCAGGCCGGAGAACAGCGGAACGAACGTGACGTGGACGATGCGCGGCCCGGTGCCGTACAAGTTCAAGATCATGCATGTGATCTTCAACATGGACAAAATGGTCGGCAATCAGTTCGCCGAAGGCCTTGCGAACATGAAGAGGGTCGCGGAAGGGAATTAAGCGGTGCTATCCGTTCCGTCCTTCGCCGCGCAGCGTCGGCAGGCCGATGCCTGTCGCCTCGAATCCGCCATCGACCGCCAGAACCTGTCCGGTGATGTAGCTCGCGCGGTCGCTGCACAGGAAGAAGATTGCTTCGGCGAGTTCTTCTTCGAGGCCGTAACGGTTGAGTGGAATGGTGTCGTGATAATCGGCGCGGATCGCAGGCGTGTGAACGGCTTTCGCCATCGCGGTATCCACCGGACCCGGCGCAACCGCATTGACGCGGATGCCGAGCGTTGCGAGTTCGACCGCAAACTGCTTGGTGAGATGCGCGAGACCGGCCTTGCTGGTGCCGTAGGCGGTTCGCAGCGTCGAGGCGCGAAGCCCCGAGATCGAGGTGATGTTGACGATGGCGCCGCCGCCATGTTCGCGCATCAGCGGCGCGGCAGCCTGCGTGCAGATGAACGGCCCGCTGAGATTGACGGCGAGCACGCGATTCCAGTCGTCCTTTGTTGTCTCAAGCAGAGGTTTGAAAATCGCAATGCCGGCATTGTTGACCAGCGCATCGAGACGGCCGAACCGTTCGGAGACTTTGGCAATGGAAGCGGCGACAGCCTGTGCGTCGGATACATCGCAAAGCAAAGCCAGCGTCGCCTCCGGTTTGCCCAATGCCGTCATCGTCGCGCTCAAGGTTTCGGCTTCGATGTCGAGCAGCGCAACACGCCAGCCGTCGGCGAGAAAGCGTTTTGCGGCGGCAAGCCCAATGCCGCGCGCCGCTCCCGTCACAAGCGCAACTTTTCCGTTTTCAGCCATCTCATATACCCCTTCACATAATCGCCAAGAATAAGCGGAAAATATCGCGCCATGACAACCAGCTTTATCCGCAACGCTCTCGTTCTCGGCTTGCTGTCCGCGATCGGGCCGTTCGCCATCGATATGTATCTGCCGGCGCTTCCGACGATTGCCGCCGATCTGAATGCGTCGACGGCTGCGACACAGATGACGCTGATGATCTTTTTCGTCGCGTTCGGTGTGTGCCAGATCGTCTACGGTCCGGTGTCCGACATGGTCGGGCGCAAACCGCCGCTTTATTTCGGCATCGTCGTGTTTGCGCTCGGCGGCATCGGCTGCGGTCTTGCGCCCAGCATCGAATGGCTGATTTTCTTCCGCTTCGTGCAGGGTCTCGGGGCTGCCGCCGTGATGGTGATTCCGCGCGCGATCATCCGCGACCTTCATACCGGCGCCGACGCCACGCGGCTGATGTCGCTCATCATGCTGGTGTTCAGCGTGTCGCCGATTCTGGCTCCCTTAACGGGAAGCGCGCTGATCGTGCCGTTCGGCTGGCGCGCGGTGTTCGTCGCGGTGACGATTGCGGCGATCTTCTCGTTTCTGCTCGTCGCGTTCGTGTTGAAGGAAACGCGTCCGCCGGAGGAGCGTGTCGAAGTGAGCGTCCGCAGCGTGCTCGACGGTTTCGGGATTCTGCTCCGCGACTGGCGTTTTCTCGGCCTGACATTCATCGGCGGCTTCGGAATGTCGAGCTTCTTCGCGTTTCTTGCGAGTTCATCCTTCGTCTATATCGGCCACTTCGGATTGACGCCAACGCAATACAGTCTCGCCTTCTCGGTGAATGCCATCGGCTTCATCGGCGCATCGCAGTTCAGCGGCTATCTCGCCGAACGCTTCGGGATCGCGCGGGTCGTGTCGGTTGCCGTCACCTGCTACACCGCGATGTCGGTCGTCATGTTCGCGGTCATCGCGTCCGGTGTCGATCATCTCGCAGTGCTAATGGCGCTGTTGTTCGTCGCGTTCGCCTGGCTCGGTCTCGTCATTCCCTCGACGATGGTGCTGTCGCTGGAATATCATGGGCCCATCGCGGGAATGGCGTCGGCGCTCGGCGGTACGTTGCAGATGATTACGGGCGCGGTGATGATTGTGATCGCCAGCGCATTCTTCAACGGCAAGGCATTGCCGATGGTTGCGACGATCGCGGCGTGTGCGGTGATTGCGTTCGTGCTGACGCGGCTGACGCTGCGTCCGAATGAGGTCGCGCAACTCGCTGAATAATCAGCCCGCTTTGCGCGATGCCAGAGCATCCGCAACGGCGGTGCGGATATCGGCGACTGCGAACGGCTTGGTGATGACATCGTGCACGATGGCATCGAGGCCGGAGGCGCGTTCGCGCTGATCGGCGAAACCGGTCATCAGGAGGATAACCAGCTTCGGATAGTCGCGCGCGGCGGCAAGCGCCAGAGCGACGCCGTCCATCACCGGCATCTGAATATCGGTCAGCAGAAGATCGAAAGCGCCGGCCTCGCGCGTCAGAATTTCCAGCGCCTCGGCGCCGTCGGCGGCGGTGACGGTGTCGTGGCCGTCCATTGCGATGGCGCGGGCGACCAGCGCCCGCATCGATTCCTCGTCGTCGGCAATCAGGATGCGGGGCATCAGGTTCCCCCAGTGGCCAAGTCCAGCTTGTGGAAGAACCTCACGGCAATTTCGCGGCCTTCCGGAGGCGGAGCGGCGAGGCGCGTCTTGAACCACGCCTTTTCGCCGGGGATGAGCGAGGGCTGTTCGAGGACGGCATTCCACGCGTAGAGGTCGGCACCTTTCTCATCGCGCACGATGAACCGCAGCCGCGGGATTTCGACCGGCTTGCGGGCGATGTCCCTGATGTTGCCTTCGATCAGCAGCACCGGCTTGTTGTTGGCCATCTCGGTTGTGATCTTGACGTCCTCAATCGACAGGCCGCGCAGGTTGACGCCCATGCCAACCATGTTGAAGAAGGTTGCCGTCTGCGGCATCGCCCGCACAACGTCGCCGCGCCACACGATCAGCGCCAGCGCCAGTGCCGCCATCGCGGTGCAGGCTGTCTTGAGATTGAGTGCTGGAAGGCTCGCCGGCCATTTCAGCCCGCCGAGCGGCGCAATCGGACGGCCGAGGCTGTGGAATCGCGACGGGCGAGCGGTCTCCTCGTGGTCGATAATCTCATCCTGTTGTGCTTCCGTTGCCCAGTTCGGATTGGAATCGTTGGCCGCGTGCGATTCGCGCGGGTCAGGCCAGTCGCCCGAAATCGGCGGGCTTTCGACGTGAGGCGTGTCGCTTTCAGACGTCAGGTAGGCTGCGGCTGCTTTGCCTTCCGGAGTGGAAAAGCGATTGTCCGGTTCGGCATCGGCCATCGCCGGTACGGGCTCAGGGTGCGCCAGCCATACTTCCTGACAGCGCGCGCAACGGACTTTACGTCCGGCCTCGCCGAAATTGGCCGGGTTCACATCGTAAGATGTCGTACAATGGGGACAGATGATTTGCATGGGACGAATCGCCAGAGTGAGACCGGGCCAAGGCTATCCGCCGTCCGTTAACGAATCGGAAACCATAACGGGCGCGTTGCCGGTTCCGGGCTGGCTGCATGGTTTTTCGCGGGCATTCCGGGCGGTTTTCGCCGCTGAATGGAGCTGAGTTTTGGTCCGGTTTGAAAATGTCGGTCTGCGCTACGGACTTGGGCCCGAGATTCTGCGCGACCTGACGTTCGAGATTCCGCCGCAGTCCTTTCAGTTTCTCACCGGCCCTTCAGGCGCGGGAAAGACCTCGCTGCTGCGGATGCTGTTTCTGTCGCTGCGGCCGACGCGCGGTCTGGTCAATCTGTTCGGGCAGGATGTCTCGTTGCTGGACAAGGATTCGCGCGCCGACCTGCGCTCGCGGATCGGGATCGTGTTGCAGGATTTTCGTCTACTCGATCACATGAGCACCTATGAGAACGTGGCGCTGCCGTTTCGCGTCATGGGCCGCGACGAGTCGAGCTACCGCCGCGAAGTCATCGACCTGTTGAAATGGGTGGGACTGGGTCATCGCATGGATGCGCTGCCGCCGGTGTTGTCGGGCGGCGAAAAGCAGCGCGCCGCGATTGCCCGCGCGGTGATCGCGCGCCCTCAGCTTCTTCTCGCCGACGAGCCGACCGGCAACGTCGATCCGTCGCTGGCGCGGCGTCTGCTCAATCTGTTCATCCAGTTGAATTCGACCGGCACCGCCGTCATCATCGCGACCCACGACATCGCGCTGATGGATCAATACGAGGCGCGGCGCATGGTGCTTCATGAATCGCGGCTGCATATCTATGACTGATCCGCGAAGCGAGAGCGTTTCGGCATGATGGAGATGGACGACGGTCTGTCGGAAAGCGGCACGGACACGCGCAACATGTCGCCGATCGTGCCGCGCGGCTCCATTGCGGGGCGCGCGCTGATCGCCGTCGTCGCGATCATGACGTTTCTTGCGTCGATCACGACCGGAATGGTTCTGCTGGTGCGGGCCTCCGCGTCCGAATGGCAGTCGGAAGTCGCAAGCGAATTGACGATCCAGATCCGCCCGACGCCGGGCCGCGACATCGAGCGCGACAGCAAGGCGGTTTCCGATGCCGTGCGCGGGCAGGCGGGTATTCTCGACGTTCGCCCCTACACGGCCGAGGAGTCAGCCAAGCTGCTGGAGCCGTGGCTTGGAACGGGATTGTCGCTCGACGATCTTCCCGTGCCGCGCGTGATCGTGGCGCGGATCGCGCCGGGCGCAACGCCGGATCTTGCCGCGCTCCGGCGCGCCGTGACGCAAGTGACGCCGTCGGCGACCGTTGACGATCACCGCGCGTGGATCGAGCGGATGCGCTCGATGACAGGCGCCATCGTGTTCGCTGGCACCGGAATTCTCATCCTCGTCGTGATGGCGACGATCATTTCGGTGTCGTTTGCGACGCGCGGCGCGATGGCTGCGAACCGGCCCATCGTCGAAGTGCTGCATTTCGTCGGCGCGCAGGACCGCTATATCGCCAATCGATTTTTGAGACATTTTCTCCGCCTCGGACTTGAGGGCGGATTGATCGGCGGCATCGCGGCCATGCTGACATTCGGATTTTCGGAATCGATTGCAGGCTGGTTTTCCGGCACGCCGGTCGGAGACCAGTTCGCCGCTTTGCTGGGGACGTTCGCACTTCCGGCATCCGGCTATCTTGCGCTGGCGGCGCAGGCGGTGATGATCGCGGCCGTG
The DNA here is from genome assembly GCA_040756555.1 of Pseudomonadota bacterium. Taxonomy (GTDB): domain Bacteria; phylum Pseudomonadota; class Alphaproteobacteria; order Rhizobiales; family Xanthobacteraceae; genus Z2-YC6860. The sequence continues at coordinate 88,617 of JBFLYS010000017.1, forward strand.
ACGGCGTGGGCTTCGCGCCGGACGCTGTTTGCGACGCTCGAAGAGATCGACTGAGCGCCGAATTGAGACCACAGCCACGCCGAAATCTGCGATAAAGTGACCCACAGGGGATTGCACGCACGCTATGAGTTTGTCGGTTGGAAAAAATCCGGTTGCCAGAAGGCGTCCGCAGCGCGGCGGACGCTTCGTCGTGTCGTTGGCGCTGCTGATCGTGCTTGCGCTTTGTCTCGGTTTCGCGTGGTTCGTGTCGCAGGTGAATTCGGCCGAAACCAAACCGTCGCAAAACGCCGACGGCATTGTTGTGCTGACCGGCGGCTCCTCGCGCGTATCGGATGCGATGGATCTTCTCGCCGGCGGATACGGCAAGCGGCTTTTGATCTCGGGCGTTCATCCGACCAGCGGATTGAACGACTTTCAGCGAACCTATCCGGATAGCCAGCGCCTTTTGACGTGTTGCGTCGATCTCGATCGCTCGGCGGTGAACACGCGAAGCAACGCGACCGAAACGCGGCGCTGGGCGACCGAACGCGGTTTCCGGTCTCTCATCGTGGTGACGTCGAACTATCACATGCCGCGTGCGGTCGTTGAATTGTCCAACGCCATGCCCGGCATCAAGCTCATCCCCTTTGCCGTTGTCGGCGATAAATGGCGCGATGAACCGTGGTGGGAGAGTGGCGCAGCACTCCGGCTCCTGCTATCGGAGTATGCGAAATTCCTGTTCGCGGAACTGCGCGTTGTGATCGGCGACAAGGCGGATGCCGGCGAAACGCCGCCGGTCCCGAAGCCGACCACCGCTTCTGCCAAGTAAGAGTCTCCGATGGTTTCTATTTTTGTCCGCTCGCTGATCTTCAATATCGTCTTCTATCTCAATCTGACCTTCTGGGTTCTGCTCGGCATTCCGACCTACATCATGCCGCGCTGGGGGATCATCTGGATCGCGCAAAGCTGGGGACTGACCAGCATCTGGTTCATGCGGATCATCTGCAACACCAGGGTCGAATATCGCGGCCTCGATAAACTCGAACCGCTCAAACGCGGCCCGCTTCTGGTTGCACCGAAGCATCAGTCGATCTGGGAAACCTTCGCGATGCTGCAATTCTTCGACGAGCCGCTCTACATTCTCAAGCGCGAACTGCGGTGGATCCCGCTGTTTGGCTGGTACCTCGTCAAATCGAACATGATCGGCGTCAATCGCGGCGCGGGCGGGCGAACCCTCAATGAAATGGCGCGGCGCGCGAAAGAGGAAGTTGCCAAAGGCCGCCAGCTCATCATTTTCCCCGAAGGCACGCGACGCGCTGTCGGCGCGCCGCCGAATTACAAATACGGCGTCAGCCAGATTTACGTCGATTGCGGCGTGACATGTCTGCCGGTCGCGTTGAACTCCGGTTTGTACTGGCCGCGGCGGACGTTTCTGCGTTATCCCGGCACGCTCGTCGTCGAGTTTCTCGATCCGATACCGCCGGGTTTGCCGCGCGATGAATTCACCGAGCGCGTCAGCGAAGCCATCGAGACCGCAACGAACCGTCTTGTGAAAGCGGGCCGCGAGGAGCAGGTGCGGCTCGTCGGCTTTTCCGCGCCGCTGCGAACGCAGAACTAGTTATCGCGAACGCTGCGGAGCTTCGCCGCCCTTGAGCAACGCCGCGAGCCGGTGCAGCGGCACATCGCGAATGCCCTGCGCTTCGAGCGCAGCCACGGTGGAGATCACATATTCGGCGTTGTCGCCGTAGGCACCGTGTCCTTGCCGGACGAGTTTCAACTGTTCTTCGAGCGTGAGACGCCCGGCATACTGGTCGTGACTTCGGTCGGCGACATAGGCCAGTGCGCGCACACGCTCGCGCGCATCGCCTTTCAGCCAGACCGACCGCATCACTTCGCGGTAGACGCCCGTCACCTGTTCGCGCTCGCGCAGGTAAGCGACGGTTGCCTCGCGGTCTTTGCGGGCGACGCGAAACGCCGTGCCCTGGCATGCGCCGCCGCGATCGAGCCCGAGCACGAGTCCCGGTTTCTCGTAAGTGCCGCGATGAACCATCGAATAGATGCACAAAGAGCGATGCTCGCCGATCAGCCGCGCCGGCGACTGTTCGAGAAATGCGAATCCCGGTTTCCAGATCAGCGATCCGTAACCGAACACCCACAGATCGCCGTCGGGAAATTCCGCGTCGGAAAGCGACTTTCCTGCCATTCGCCACGCCTAACAGCAGCCTTGCGAACGTGCAACCGGCTGGACTTCAAATCGGATAACGCATCTTCTATTTGCCCCATTCGGCTGCTCTAGGTCTGCCATGCACGACATCATTTCAACGAAACGCCAGTCGCGCTGGCGGCTTTTTGCAGCACCCCTCATTTTATTGCTGGCGGCGATCGGATGGAGCGCGTTCTGGTTTTATGCAGCTTCGCAGGTCGATCAGAAATTCGACGGCTGGAAGCAGCGCGAAGCGAAATCCGGACGCACTTACGACTGCGCAAGCAAATCGGTGGCGGGCTTTCCCTTTCGCATGGAAGTGACATGCGCCGATCCCGTGGTGACGTTGGCATCGCAGACGCCGGATCAGGCGGCGAGCGGTGTCAAACTGAAAGCGCAGCTCAAGAGCATTCTGGTCCTGGCGCAGATCTACGATCCGGCGAAGATCATCGCCGACTTCACCGGGCCTGCGATTGTCGCAGCAGGCGGCGAGCCTGCGTCATATGCCGCGAACTGGTCGGTCGGCCGCGCAAGCGCCGCCGGGCTGCCGCTCGTTCCGCAGCGCGTTTCGTTTGTATTCGACAATCCCGCCGTGGATCGAATCGACGCCGGCGCGCAACTGCCGCTGTTTCGCGCCAATCATCTCGAACTGCACACGCGTCTCGCCGAGGGTTCGGTCAACGACAATCCGGTGGTCGATACCGCGTTCGAGTTGTCGTCCGGTACCGTGCAAGGACTGCATCCCATTCTGGCTGTGCCGTTCGACGCCGATATTCGCGCGCAATTGCACGGGCTGAAAAATCTCGCGCCGAAGCCGTGGCCGGAACGCTTCCGAGAAATTCAGGCTGCCGGCGGGCGGCTCGACTTTACGCAGTCGCGCGTGCAGCAGGGCGAGACGATTGCGGTGGCCGCAGGCTCGCTGTCGATCACGCCGAGCGGATTTCTCGACGGCGAATTGCAGATGACGGTTGCGGGCCTCGACAAGGTCGTGCCGCTGCTCGGTATCGACAAGTTGCTCGACGAGGGCGTATCGCAATCGGCAGTGGACCGCGTGGCACCCGGCGTGAAGGCCGAGGACGTCAACAAGGTGATCGGCGCGCTGGACCGGCTGGTGCCTGGCCTCGGCAATGTGGCGCGCAAGAATGCGAATGCGGGCGTGGTTGCCGGAATCAATCTGCTCGGCCAGCCTTCGACGCTGGAAGGCCGCAAGGCGCTGGCCCTGCCGCTGCGATTTACCGAAGGCACGGTTTTTCTCGGCCCGCTGAAAGTGGCGCAGACGCCGAAATTGTTCTGATTATTTGCCGTCCGGTTTCGGCAAACTCGCGTGGCTGCGGCCGAAGTCGGGCGCCGCCGAATCCTGACCGAGCTGGATGATGCCGCGGCGGATCGCGCGGGTGCGCGTGAAATGCTCGAACAGCGCATCGCCGTCGCCGCGCCGGATCGCGCGCGTCAGCTTCGACAAATCTTCGTTGAACGTGCCGAGCATTTCCAGCACGGCGTCCTTGTTGGTGAGGAACACGTCGCGCCACATGGTCGGATCGGAGGCGGCGATGCGGGTGAAATCGCGAAAGCCGCTGGCGGAGAACTGCATCACTTCCGAACTTGTCACCTGCTCCAGTTCATCCGCCGTGCCCACGATGGTGTAGGCGATCAGATGCGGCAGATGACTGGTGATCGCAAGCACGAGATCATGATGATCCGGCGTCATGATTTCGACCTTGGCGCCGATCGCAGCCCAGAACGCTTGCAGCTTTTCAACAGCAGCTTTGTCGGTCCCGGCAGGCGGCGTCAGAATGCACCAGCGGTTCACGAACAGTTCGGCGAAACCTGAATCGGGACCGGAGTGTTCGGTGCCGGCCACCGGATGCGCCGGAACGAAATGCACGCCCTTTGGCAGATGCGGAGCCATGTCGCGCACGACCGCACCTTTCACCGAGCCGACATCCGAGACGATAGCGCCCGCTTTCAAATGCGCCCCGATCTCCTGAGCGACCGGCCCGCATGCGCCGACCGGTATGCAGAGAATGACGAGGTCGGCATCCTTCGCCGCCTCGATATTGGTGTCGACCACGCGATCGACGATGCCGAGTTCTTTGACGCGTTCGCGTGTTTTCGGCGAGCGTGCGGTGGTGGCGATTTCGCCGGCGAGACCCTGCGCCTTCGCCGCGCGCGCAATCGAGCCGCCGATCAGGCCGAAGCCGATCAGCGCGACTTTATTGAAGAGCGGCGCGGCGCTCACTTGCGCCCCATGAAGTCGGCCAATGCCGCGACCACGAGCTTGTTGGCTTCCTCGGTACCGACGGTCATGCGCAGGGCATGCGGCAGTTTGTAGTTTTTCAGCGCACGGAGGATCAGTCCGCGCTTGGTGAGAAACGCGTCGGCGTCGTCGGCGGTCTTGCCTGCCGTCGTCGGAAAATGAATCAGCACGAAGTTGGCAACGCTCGGCGTCACAGTGAGGCCGAGTTTGCCGATTTCGTCCGTCAGCCACGAGCGCCACTTCTCGGTGTGCGTGCGCGACTTGTCCTGATGCGCGGAATCTTCCAGCGCCGCGACAGCCGCCAGCATCGCGGGCGTCGAGACGTTGAAGGGCCCGCGAATACGATTCACTTCGTCCACGATGTTGGCAGGCCCGTACATCCAGCCGACGCGCAGCGATGCGAGGCCGTGAATTTTCGAGAAGGTGCGCGTCATCACCGTGTTGTCGGTGGTGGCGACCATCTCAATGCCGGATTCATAATCGTTCTTCGAGACATATTCGGAGTAGGCCGCGTCGAGCACGAGCAGGACATGCGGCGGCAGCTCCGCGCGCAGCCGCTTCACTTCGTCGAACGGAATATACGTGCCCGTCGGATTGTTCGGGTTCGCGAGCCACACGAGCTTGGTGCGCGGCGTCACGGCTTTGAGGATCGCATCGACATCGGCAGTAAAATTCTTCTCCGCCGCGATCACGTTGGTCGCGCCGTTCGCCATCGTGGCGATCGGATAGACCAGAAAGCCGTGCGTGGTGTGAATCGCTTCGTCGCCGACTCCGAGATAAGTGTGCGCGAGGAAATTCAGGATTTCGTCCGAGCCTGCGCCGCAGATGATGCGGTTGGGATCGAGGCCGAAGGCGCGGCCGATGGCTTCGCGCAGCACGCGCGAGGTGCCTTCGGGATAATCCTCGAGGGTGTCGGCCGCATTCTTGTAGGCCTGTATCGCTTTCGGCGACGGGCCGAGCGGCGTCTCGTTGGCGGAGAGTTTGAACACGCGGCCGCTCACGCCCGCGCCGCTCTTGCCGGGCGTGTAGGGCGCAATATCGAGAATGCCGGGCTTCGGCACGGGACGGGACATCAACGAACTCCAGACACTTATTTCTTAGAACCGCCGTTCGGGGCCACCGTATAGCGCGTTGCGTGGCCGCCGACGAGGGCGGACGACCGCACCGATGCGCCTGCCGCGACGAGCGCCGCCTTGATTTTGTCGAGGCCGCTTGTCTTGGGCACCGAAACCAGAAGCGCGGCTCCGTCGGACGACGTATCCGGCACCGCGATGATCTCGGCCAGCGGCGACAATGCGCGTGCGACGTCCGCGCTCCATCCCGACACGCGCACGCTCCACATCTCGACTTCCGTCACCATCGCATCCGCGGCGACGCGCGAGACGACGAACACGGGCGTTGCCGCCGGATGATCGGCGCGCTCGACGAAGGGAAGCCGCGCGATGATCTTCGGCGCGCCCTGAGACTCGAGCGTGGTCCACCACGGTGTGCGGCTGCTCGAAGCCGACACCAGCGCAAGATCGCCCTTGGATTTTGCGACGGCATCGACAGCGGCTTCCGCACTGAAATGCGCGGCGAACGGAACCGTGAAGCCGAAATGAAAGCGCGCGGAATCCCGCATCGCGGATTCGCCCGCCGACAGATCGGCATGAACCGCGAACGGCGCTTGCACATAAGTGAAAGTGGAGATGATGACGCGCCAGATGCTCTCGACGGTGTCGAGCGGCAGCATGCCGCGATGGCGCTGAACCAGACGGCGCATCATCTCGGCCTCGCGCGCCGGACGAAACGCCGAGCCGACCTCCTGTGTCTTCTTCACCGAGATCAGCCGGTCGATGATGTCGCCGCGCTTCATCAGCAGGCCATGCACCTGCTCATCGATGTCATCGATTTCGCGGCGCAGGTCGGAAAGAGAGGGTGAGGTTGGCTTCGTCATCGCAGCGCAGTTTCGGCATTGGCGGCGCGTGCGCCGCGTCAATGAGGATTGGAATGTGTTGAACCGGCCGCATTGATAGGAGCGGGAGGCCGCGAAAGCAAAGAAAACCTTGGCTCTTCCGTTAACCAACATCGCCGCAACCGGGGCAAAGAGCGCGCTCACCTTGACGAAATTCGCCTTCGGGACTAACTTTCAGCTACTTCCGTGGTCATTTGAGCCGGCCGGCTTGCAGCCACGTTAAACAACTCGCTAAACAGGCCGGGGACGTGATCCCGGCCGAACTATTTGTTCAGGCCGGTTTTTTATTGGCCTGTTCCGGTGTGGCTCCGAGAGGAGCGCGGAGGCTTAGGATCGCGATGTCACCGACCCAGTCGAAAAGCCGCAAGGTGAAGACCGGCGAACGCGCGCATGAGGCGGATCATCCGACCTCGCTGCTTGCTGCGTTCGGCGCGGACAAGCCGCTGCGCCTCGACAGCGGCATCGATCTGTCGCCGTTTCAGATCGCCTATCAGGCCTACGGCAAACTCAACGCCGATCGCTCCAACGCGATCCTGATCTGTCACGCGCTGACCGGCGATCAGCATGTCGCGAACGATCATCCCGTCACCGGCAAGCCCGGCTGGTGGGACACGATGGTCGGTCCCGGCAAGCCGGTCAATACCGACAGGTATTTTGTCGTGTGCAGCAATGTCGTCGGCGGCTGCATGGGCTCGACGGGACCCTCGTCGACCAATCCCGCGACCGGCAAATTGTGGGGACTGGATTTTCCGGTCATCACGATTCCCGACATGGTGCGCGCGCAGGCGATGCTGCTCGATCATCTCGGCATCGAAAAACTGTTCGCGGTTGTCGGCGGCTCGATGGGCGGCATGCAGGCGCTGCAATGGGCGGCGGCCTATCCCGAGCGCGTCTATTCGGCGCTGGCAATCGCATGCAGCACACGGCATTCGGCGCAGAACATCGCGTTTCATGAACTCGGCCGTCAGGCCGTGATGGCCGATCCCGACTGGCGCGGCGGTCGTTACTTCGAGGAAGGCACGCACCCTCAGCGTGGCCTCGGCGTCGCGCGCATGGCCGCGCATATCACTTATCTGTCCGACGCGGCGCTGCATCGCAAGTTCGGACGGCGATTGCAGGATCGCGCGGTGCCGACATTCTCGTTCGACGCCGATTTCGAGGTGGAGAGCTATCTGCGGCATCAGGGTTCGTCGTTCGTCGAGCGGTTCGACGCCAATTCGTATCTCTATCTGACGCGCGCGATGGATTATTTCGACGTCGCCGCCGACCATAACGGCGTATTGGCCGAAGCCTATCGCGGCACGCGGACGCGCTTCTGCGTCGTGTCGTTCACCAGCGACTGGCTGTTTCCGACATCGGAATCGCGCAACGTTGTGCATGCGCTCAACGCGTCGAGCGCGCGGGTTTCGTTCGCGGAAATCGAAACCGATCGAGGTCACGACGCATTTTTGCTCGATGTGCCGGAATTTCTCGACATCGCGCGTGCATTTCTCGAATCGGCTGCGTCGTCGCACGGCCTGACATCGGCGGGCGGCTAGATGACGATGCAGAACCAGAAATTCAAACCGACGGCGGTGCTGCCCGTAGCCGACAGCGGCTATCGCGCGGACCATGTTCTGGTCGCGGGCATGGTCGAGCCGGGATCGAAGGTGCTCGATGTCGGCTGCGGCGAGGGCGATCTGCTGCGCCTGCTGGAATCTCGCGGCGTCGACGGACGCGGCATCGAATTGTCGCGCGAGGGCGTGAACCTCTGCGTCGCCAAGGGACTTGCGGTGGTGCAGGGCGACGCGGACACCGATTTGGTGAATTATCCCGACGACGCGTTCGATTACGTGATCCTGTCGCAGACCTTGCAGGCGACGCGTCAGCCACGCGTGGTGCTGGAAAACCTTCTGCGTATCGGACAGCGCGCCATCGTGTCGTTCCCGAATTTCGGGCACTGGAAGATGCGGCTGCAACTGCTCATCAAGGGGCAGATGCCACGCACCGAGAATCTTCCGGCGACATGGTACGACACGCCGAACATCCATTTCTGCACCATCAAGGATTTCGTCCAGCTCTGCGACGAGATCAACGTCAAGATGGAGCGCGCGGTCGCGCTCAATATCTACGGCAAGCCGCTGCGGCTGAATGCGCCGTGGTGGTTCTGGAACATGTTCGGCGAGCAGGGCGTGTTCCTGCTGTCCCGGCGCGACTGAATTCCTGCTTAAAGCGGCGGTAAGATTCGCGGCTGCAATGCGGCGGCGATGAGTCGCGCCTGCCACGAAATCATCTTGCAATGACCGCGAAATGACTCAGACCGCGCCGCATCGAGTCTTGCTCTCGCCACATCCAAATTCGTTTTTCGCCCGCGAATGTTGTCCCGCGATTCGGGACTTCGGGGAACGGGGGTTCAACGAGGACTATTGGATGATTCGATCGACTTCGCTTCGCTTGTCGCTGTGTGCCGCTGCTGTCGCACTGGGATCTGTGACAATCGCAGCTTCAACCGAAACTGCATCGGCGCGGCCTCATCACGGGATGAGCCGGCATCACACGACGCACCACTTTCATCGCGGGCTTCGTGTCCGTCACGCCTATCGCGGACGGTTTTCGGCGCGCGCGATGGAGGCGAACGCATTCGCAACTCAGCCCACCGGCACGTTCGGCTCGTCGAATGTGGTCGATGAAGCGCGGCGCTATCTCGGCGGCAATCCGACCGGACGCGGCAGCCTGTGGTGCGCGCGATTCATGAACATGGTGCTCGAGCGTTCGGGCCATCGCGGCACGGGCTCCGACATGGCAAGCTCGTTCGCGTCCTACGGGTCGCGCGTGTCGGGTCCGCAGGTCGGCGCCATCGCGGTGATGTCGCGCGGACGGCGTGGCGGACATGTCGGCATCGTCAGCGGCATCGATGCCAGCGGCAATCCGATCGTGATCTCCGGCAACAACGGCAATCGCGTCCGCGAAGCGGCGATCTCGCGCGGGCGCATCTACGCCTATGTCATGCCGTCAAGCTGAAAAAGTCAGAGTTGAAGTTTCGGATCGGCGATCTCGATCCTGTCGCCGGCGGCAATGGCGCCGCCGGTGACGACTTCGGCATAGATACCGCATTCGTCGTGCCCGAAATGCCGGACCATCGTCTTCGGCAGATTCAAATCGCGCTCGGCTGTGACCGGATCGACATTGACCGCCGCGCAGCGCACGATGTTCTTGACGACCTTCAAGCGGACATCGCCGACGGCGAGCGTGCTGCCCATCAGCGAGAATTCGTGCCACGCCGGCCAGCCGTCGACATAAAGATTGCCGCGAAAGCGCAACGGATGCACCGGCTGTCCGGCAGCATTTTCGATTTCCGCAACGCTGGCGAGATTGATGATCGAAACCACCTTCGAGGCGACATCCGAGAAACTGAAATCGTCGGCGGCCAGAATTTTCGGCGGGCCTTTCAGGTCGCCGGCGAATTCGCGGGCGAAAAATTGCTCTATGGCTACGCGGCCCTCGGCGGTCTCCAGATTGCCGCGCACAGCGTCCCGGCCGTTGTGGCGGATCGTGAAAATATTCGTCGCCTCGTCGAAATGCGTTTGCAGACCGGCGAGCCGTTCGTTCCGCATCAGCATCAGGAAGTAGATTTTCGGAAAATATTTCGGCGCTTTCGGATCGAAGCCGCTCGGCCCGTTCTCGATGGCGTAGCGGCGGTCGGCGGGCAGGGTCTTGCCGGGGCTCAAGGCCACGGCGGGCATTTCCTCGGGCGACAGGCCCTTCACGGGATAGCGGAAAATACTGGCTATTCTGGCAATCGGTTCGTTCGTCATGACGTCTGGCGCAAATCCCCTGTCGGCCTGTGAATCTTCAGGCCTGCCTCTTTCGCAGGCGGCTTAAGGTTCCCACATATTTGCCAAGCCGGCGCAAGGCCGGTGACTCCCGTATCCGGGTTGACGAATATCAACGCCGGGGCGGACCCCATTGAAGATGCTGTTTACGTGCCTTCGGGGCGGAATGGCAGGCTGAGGGACATCACGAATGAATATCGAAAAATACACCGACCGGGTGAAGGGGTTCATCCAATCGGCGCAATCGCTGGCGATGCGCGAAGGCCACCAGCAATTCACGCCGCTCCACGTACTTAAAGTGCTGCTCGACGATAGCGAGGGATTGGCCGGCGGGCTGATCGACCGCTCGGGCGGCAATTCGCGCGCCATCCTGAAGGCGACCGAAGACGCACTCAACAAGATGCCGAAGGTCTCCGGCGGCGGCGGGCAGATTTATCTGGCACCCGCAACCGCGCGTGCTTTCGACGCGGCCGAACAGGCTGCCGACAAGGCCGGCGACAGTTTCGTCACTGTTGAGCGGCTGCTGCTGGCGCTCGCGCTCGACAAGGACAGCGATGCGGGAAAACTTCTCGCGAACGGTGGCGTCACGCCGCAAAATCTCAACACCGCCATTAATGCTTTGCGTAAAGGCCGCACGGCGGATTCCGCGTCGGCTGAGAATGCCTATGACGCGCTGAAGAAATATTCGCGCGATCTGACGCAGGCCGCGCGCGACGGCAAGCTCGACCCGGTCATCGGCCGCGACGAGGAAATCCGCCGCACGGTTCAGGTTCTGTCACGCCGCACCAAGAACAATCCCGTACTGATCGGCGAGCCGGGCGTCGGCAAGACCGCCATCGTCGAAGGTCTCGCGCTGCGCATCGTCAACGGCGACGTGCCGGAAAGTTTGCAGGACAAGAAGCTGCTGTCGCTCGATCTCGGCGCGCTGATTGCGGGCGCAAAATATCGCGGCGAATTCGAGGAGCGGCTGAAAGCCGTTCTCCAGGAGGTGACATCGTCCGACGGTGGCATCATCCTGTTTATCGACGAGATGCACACGCTCGTCGGTGCCGGCAAGGCTGACGGCGCGATGGATGCGTCGAATCTCCTGAAGCCTGCACTGGCGCGCGGCGAACTGCATTGCGTCGGCGCAACCACGCTCGACGAGTATCGCAAGCACATCGAGAAGGACGCTGCACTCGCGCGGCGTTTCCAGCCGGTGTTCGTGGAAGAGCCCTCGGTCGAGGACACGATCTCGATTTTGCGCGGCCTGAAAGAGAAGTATGAGCTGCATCACGGCGTTCGCGTCACGGATTCGGCGATCGTGGCTGCTGCGACTCTCTCCAATCGCTACATCACCGACCGCTTTCTGCCCGACAAGGCTATCGACCTGATCGACGAGGCCGGCGCGCGGCTGAAGATGCAGATCGATTCCAAGCCGGAAGAACTCGACAATATCGACCGCGAAATCGTGCGGCTGAAGATCGAGCAGGAGGCGCTGAAGAAGGAATCCGATTCGGCTTCCAAGGATCGCCTCAAGCGGCTTGAGAAAGAACTCGTCGATCTGGAAGAAAAAGGCGGCGCGCTGACGGCCAAGTGGCAGTCGGAGCGCAACAAGCTGTCCGACGCGCAGAAGATCAAGAGCGAACTCGAACAGGCGCGTCAGGAACTGGCCGACGCGCAGCGCAAGGGCGAGTATCAGCGCGCGGGCGAACTCGCCTACGGCAAAGTGCCGGAGCTTGAGAAGAAGCTGAAAGCCATCGAGGATAGCGAAGGCAAGAGCGGCGCGGTGCTTGAAGAAGCCGTCACCGCAAGCCATGTCGCGCAGGTCGTCTCGCGCTGGACCGGAATTCCGGTCGATCGCATGCTTGAGGGCGAACGCGACAAGCTGCTCAAGATGGAAGAGCAATTGTCCAAGCGCGTCATCGGTCAGGCGGAAGCTGTGAAAGCCGTCTCGACCGCGGTGCGCCGCGCGCGCGCCGGATTGCAAGACCCGAACCGGCCCATCGGCTCGTTCATGTTTTTGGGCCCGACCGGCGTCGGCAAAACCGAACTGACAAAGGCGCTCGCCCAATATCTGTTCGACGACGAGACCGCGCTCGTTCGCATGGATATGTCCGAATACATGGAGAAGCATTCGGTCGCGCGTCTGATCGGCGCGCCTCCGGGCTATGTCGGTTACGACGAGGGCGGCTCGCTGACGGAAGCGGTGCGGCGCAGGCCGTATCAGGTCGTGCTGTTCGACGAGATCGAAAAAGCGCATCCGGATGTGTTCAACGTGCTGTTGCAGGTGCTCGACGACGGACGCCTCACCGACGGTCAGGGCCGCACGGTCGATTTCCGCAACACGCTCATCATCATGACATCGAATCTCGGCTCCGAATTTCTTGTCGGTCAGGCCGAGGGCGAAGACACCAGCGCCGTGCGCGAGCAGGTGATGGCGATCGTGCGCGCGAGCTTCCGCCCGGAATTCCTAAACCGCGTCGATGAGATCATCCTGTTCCATCGTTTGCAGAAGAGCGAGATGACGCGCATCGTCGACATCCAGATCGCGCGGCTTTCGAAATTGCTGGAAGATCGCAAGATCACTCTGGTGCTCAAGCCGGATGCGCGCGAATGGCTCGCCGACAAGGGCTGGGACCCGGCCTATGGCGCGCGTCCGTTGAAGCGCACCATCCAGCGCGCGGTGCAGGACCCGCTCGCGGAAATGATTCTTGCGGGCAAAATCCATGACGGCGAGACGGTGAATGTGTCTGCGGGCAAGGATGGGTTGTTCTTCAACGATAACGCCGCAGAAGTGGGCACGCAGGAACGCGCGCCGAAGAAGGCCAAGCTGCATTAAGAGGCGATGCTTGGTCCCCTCTCCCCTTGTGGGAGAGGGTGGCGAAATCGAGTGAAGCGAGATTGAGCCGGGAGAGGGGTTCGTAGAGAGTTACCCCTCACCCGCTTCGCGGCTGCGCCGCTCAGCACCCTCTCCCACAAGGGGAGAGGGGAAAATCTATCGCTCGCCGGCTTCTGCCGTTTTCTGGGTGCGCGACACCTGCGCCGGTGGCCGTCCGCCCGGACGGTTGTTCATGATGCCGTCGAGACGATCGCGCTCGGTCTCGAAGCCTGCGAGCATCGGTCCTTCCAATGAGCGTCCGCGCGGCAGTTTCACGCGCATCGGATCGACGAAGCGGCCGTTGACGAGAATTTCGTAGTGGACGTGCGCGCCGGTCGAGAGGCCGGTCGAGCCGACGAAGCCGATGATCTGGCCCTGACGGACACGCTTGCCGACATCCATGCCCTTGGCGAATGCGGACATGTGGCCGTAGGCGGTCTCGTATCCGTTGGGATGCTTGATGCGGATGTATTTGCCGTAGCCGCCTTCCCAGCCTTCCTTTTCGATCACGCCGTTGCCGGATGCGAAGATCGGCGTGCCGTAGGCGGTCGCCCAGTCCACGCCGGTGTGCATCTTGGTGTAGCCGAGGATCGGATGGCGGCGTCCGCCGAAGCCGGAGCGCATGACGGCGTTGCTGACGGGCTTGCGGACCAGAAACTTTTTCGCGCTCTTTCCGGTCTCGTCGTAGTAGTCGACGACGGCGTCGTCGGGGGTCTGGAAGCGGTAGTATTTCTTGGTTTCGCCGCCGACGGTGAGTGCCGCATAAAGCACTTCGGGTTTTTCGCCGGAGGTTGGCGCTTCGTCTTCGCCGGCGAAGAACACTTCGAACGAGTCGCCTGCCTGAACCCTGCGCTGGAAGTCGACGTCGTAGGAATAGACACGGATCATGTCCTCAATGACGCTGGTCGGGACTTTGTTGCGAAGCGCCGTCTCGTAGATGCTCTGATAGAGCCGCACGCCGGTGCCGTCATCGTCATCGTCGTCATCGCTGCTGGCCGCGGCTTCGGCGACAGTGTTGAAGCTCTGCGCATCGACCGCAACGTATTTGCCGAGATCGGACAGTGCGGCGACCGCTTCGATGGTAGTGTCGTTGGCGACGATGACGCGCACCGGCACCAGACGTCCGCCGAGCACGGCCGGCGCCATCATGATCCGCAGCTTCTGGCCTTCCTTCAGCCCGCCGTCGCGGCCTTTCGCGCCGAGGGTGTTGGCGATGGCAAGCGCCTCGCCGGGTGAGGCGCCCTGATCCTTGAGAATTGTCTGGACGGTGTCGCCCTTTTTGACGACGTGGATTTTTTCGCTCGCCGGATTGCCGCCGGTGGTCTGGTCTTTGGTCTTCGGCAAGAGCGTGACGTTTTCAGGAACGACGCGCGTCTCGAAACCTGCGTAGAGATCGGGCGTGGTTTCCGGCGCATAGGCCATTTTCAGATCGGAGCCGCCATTGGCCGCGTAGCGCACGCCGCCATTGCCTTTCCAGTTCGACGCGTCGCGCACCTTCAATACGATCTCATCGAGCGGAATGTTCGCGGCGATTTTCGCGCGGGGCAGAGCGGAGGCCAGATCGCGCGTCACGAAGGAGACTTCGGCATCCGGCTCGGCTGCGTTCTGATCCTCGCCGTCGAGAGGCGATGCGCCGCCAACGTCCGTGAGAACTTTCTGCGCGTCGAAGGCCGGAATTTTTGCGGAGAGATCGCTGGTCGTCAGCGACAGGTTGCCTGCGATGCGAACGAAGGGGCGCACGCGCATGATGTCGCGGTTGCCGGCGCGCGTCACCTGCGAGACGCGAATGACCTGACGGGCGGCTGCGGATTCACTTGCGGGAGGAAGACGATCGGCCTTGCGCGCGATCAGCTTGTCGGCGCCCGCGAGCGCGCCGCGCAGCGCGCCTTCGACACGCTCGGGCACTTTGGCGAATGTCATTTCGCCGTCGAGAGAAGCGAAAACGGCGCCGCCGATGAGGGCTGCGCCGCAAAGTCCGGTCAGAATCGTGCCGCTGAACCATTGCACCGACACGCGCCGGCGATCGATCACGGGGACTTCGGTGCCGTCGACGGAAAGCGGCGGCTCGTGACCGAGATCGATGATCCCGGCACGCCCGTAATGGCCCCCGCGTGACGTCCCGTGGTTCAAACCCCGTCCCCTAAGCTCTTCCAGCATCCGGCGCGGTCATGTTGCGCGCCGCTTTATCCTGTCGTTGCCCTTCAGACGGGGCGATGTTTCAGGTCGGCGATACTCTATCGCCCTCTGCCTGCTCTTCCAACGTGTCGCCGGGCCAACTTTGCCGGCACTCGCCGCTATCGTTTACGTCGTTTTGGTCCCGTTGGTGCGGAAGGTTTCCCCAGATCCGGCGCTTTCGGGAATCGGCGGCCCAAAGTGATCCTTGCAATCGGCCGATCGGCGCTTATTTGACGTGCAGAACGTCGCAGGAATGTGGCTCAAGTACGGCATTTATGCCTGAGAAATCAGGGGTTCATGCCGATACGCAAGGGCCGCAATCGGTGCGACGTTTTATTGACAATGCCGTTGACAATCTTCGGTGAGCGGGCCTATAACCCGCCCACTCGGTGCGGCGCTGCCGTGGCTTTGGCCCCGGTATGCTGTCGCGCCTTTGAAGCTCCTCACTACGTTGAGTGAATTCAACAGCCGATAGTTGTCGGTTGTTATTTGCCGTCGGATGAAGACTTCAAAACGAGAATTTGGGATCTGCGATCCCGGGCTGTTTGACAAGTAAAGATGAAGAAAGAGAAACGTGGACGGCGGAGTCCTTGCGGGTCTCAGCGTTTGAAAGGCTTCGGCTTTTTGAAGGTTTGAGACCGGACGAAAGACTTCGGCGGTACACGTTTTGAATAAGGTTACACCATGGCCTCAGCAATGAGCGCCAGTCGTCGCGATGTGAATCGCGCCGGCGAAATGGTGGGAACCTCGTCAAAATTTGTGATCAGCCGGTTTAAAGTTTCAAGTCCAACTTGAGAGTTTGATCCTGGCTCAGAGCGAACGCTGGCGGCAGGCTTAACACATGCAAGTCGAGCGCCCCGCAAGGGGAGCGGCAGACGGGTGAGTAACGCGTGGGAACGTACCTTTTGGTTCGGAACAACACAGGGAAACTTGTGCTAATACCGGATAAGCCCTTACGGGGAAAGATTTATCGCCGAAAGATCGGCCCGCGTCTGATTAGCTTGTTGGTGAGGTAACGGCTCACCAAGGCGACGATCAGTAGCTGGTCTGAGAGGATGATCAGCCACATTGGGACTGAGACACGGCCCAAACTCCTACGGGAGGCAGCAGTGGGGAATATTGGACAATGGGCGCAAGCCTGATCCAGCCATGCCGCGTGAGTGATGAAGGCCCTAGGGTTGTAAAGCTCTTTTAACGGGGAAGATAATGACGGTACCCGTAGAATAAGCCCCGGCTAACTTCGTGCCAGCAGCCGCGGTAATACGAAGGGGGCTAGCGTTGCTCGGAATCACTGGGCGTAAAGGGTGCGTAGGTGGATCTTTAAGTCAGGGGTGAAATCCTGGAGCTCAACTCCAGAACTGCCTTTGATACTGAGGATCTTGAGTTCGGGAGAGGTAAGTGGAACTGCGAGTGTAGAGGTGAAATTCGTAGATATTCGCAAGAACACCAGTGGCGAAGGCGGCTTACTGGCCCGATACTGACACTGAGGCACGAAAGCGTGGGGAGCAAACAGGATTAGATACCCTGGTAGTCCACGCCGTAAACGATGAATGCCAGCCGTTGGAGGGTTTACTCTTCAGTGGCGCAGCTAACGCTTTAAGCATTCCGCCTGGGGAGTACGGTCGCAAGATTAAAACTCAAAGGAATTGACGGGGGCCCGCACAAGCGGTGGAGCATGTGGTTTAATTCGACGCAACGCGCAGAACCTTACCAGCCCTTGACATGTCGTGGACCGGTCGCAGAGACGTGACCTTCTCTTCGGAGCCGCGAACACAGGTGCTGCATGGCTGTCGTCAGCTCGTGTCGTGAGATGTTGGGTTAAGTCCCGCAACGAGCGCAACCCCCGTCCTTAGTTGCTACCATTCAGTTGAGCACTCTAGGGAGACTGCCGGTGATAAGCCGCGAGGAAGGTGGGGATGACGTCAAGTCCTCATGGCCCTTACGGGCTGGGCTACACACGTGCTACAATGGCGGTGACAATGGGATGCAAAGGCGCAAGCCCCAGCAAATCTCAAAAAGCCGTCTCAGTTCGGATTGGGCTCTGCAACTCGAGCCCATGAAGTTGGAATCGCTAGTAATCGTGGATCAGCACGCCACGGTGAATACGTTCCCGGGCCTTGTACACACCGCCCGTCACACCATGGGAGTTGGTTTTACCTGAAGGTAGTGCGCTAACCGCAAGGGGGCAGCTAACCACGGTAGGGTCAGCGACTGGGGTGAAGTCGTAACAAGGTAGCCGTAGGGGAACCTGCGGCTGGATCACCTCCTTTCTAAGGATGAACCTTCAGAAGTTCGCTTCTATCGGTTCGTTTTAGAAACATCAGTGGCCAGCGATTGGATCAATCGTTGAGCTGCATTGGCGGGACACCGCCGTCTTCGTTTCTCTTTCTTCGCGGACGAACACGCGCCAGTGCGTGCCGTGCGATCGACGTTGTTTTTCGTCGCGCCGGCTGCGTGTCTGGTCGTCAGGGCTTGTAGCTCAGTTGGTTAGAGCGCGCGCTTGATAAGCGTGAGGTCGGAAGTTCAAGTCTTCCCAGGCCCACCAATTCATTGTGCGTTCTTCAGCGTGAAGCATTCGTCTTCTGGAACGGGGGCATAGCTCAGCTGGGAGAGCGCGTGCTTTGCAAGCATGAGGTCGTCGGTTCGATCCCGTCTGCCTCCACCAGAGGTTTGACGGCGACACCGTCGTCGATCGTTCACGTTCAACGTCCGCGAAAACATCGTTCCGCATGCAGAGTGCCTTCACCAAGGTTCTGCACGCGTGATTTCTGACATCGTAAAGAGGAGATCGATCCGAGCAGGATCGCCATTCAAGCGTTTTGCAAAACTTGTTTTGCTTTACGCCGGCGACAACCTTGCGCTTTCTCCAGATCATTTTCGGCGCTTTCGCATCGTGAGATGCGCGAGTTGTAAAATGATCCTTGTTGGCAACGCTTGACCGCATTGCCATCGGTTCGATCTTACGAAGCAATCTGGTCTTTCTAATCAGTATCCATCTGCACGAGATGCATTCATCGAGGGTGCGCTTCTTCGGAAGCAGCGTGCAGACAACATTCTGCCGAGTGTGTGGATATTGATAATGAGAGCAATCAAGTGCCTTAAGGGTGTTCGGTGGATGCCTTGGCGATGAGAGGCGATGAAGGACGTGCTACGCTGCGATAAGCCGTGGGGAGCTGCGAAGAAGCTTTGATCCACGGATTTCCGAATGGGGAAACCCACCTTCGATAGCCGGAGATTTAAGTTCATGACGACGCAAGTCGTGATGAATTTGAATTTCCGGTTATCAAGCGAAGGTATGAAATCTCTGAATTCATAGGAGGTTTTAAGCGAACCCAGGGAACTGAAACATCTAAGTACCTGGAGGAAAGGACATCAACCGAGACTCCGCTAGTAGTGGCGAGCGAACGCGGATCAGGCCAGTCATCAATGTGAGACAATTGGAATCTGTCAGGAAAGCAGAGCCTTAGAGGGTGATAGCCCCGTACAAGTAATGCGAACATTGATGCTCGAGTAAGGCGGAACACGAGCAATTCTGTCTGAACATGGGGGGACCACCCTCCAAGCCTAAGTACTACTCATCGACCGATAGTGAACAAGTACCGTGAGGGAAAGGTGAAAAGCACCCCGACGAGGGGAGTGAAATAGACCTGAAACCGGACACCTACAAACAGACGGAGCCCAAGATACGTTCTGGGTGACGTCGTACCTTTTGTATTATGGGCCAGCGACTTAATTTAACGAGCAAGCTTAAACCGATAGGTGTAGGCGTAGCGAAAGCGAGTCTGAATAGGGCGTCAAGTTCGTTGTATTAGACCCGAAACCTAGTGATCTAGCCATGAGCAGGTTGAAGGTGAGGTAACACTCACTGGAGGACCGAACGGGTGCCTGTTGAAAAAGGCTCCGATGACTTGTGGTTAGGGGTGAAAGGCCAATCAAACTGGGAAATAGCTGGTTCTCCGCGAAAGATATTTAGGTATCGCCTCGGATGAATACTGTGGGGGGTAGAGCACTGGATGGGCTAGGGGGACTTACCGTCTTACCAAACCCAACCAAACTCCGAATACCCACAAGTACTATCCGGGAGTCACACGGCGGGTGCTAACGTCCGTCGTGGAGAGGGAAACAACCCGGACCTACAGCTAAGGCCCCTAATTCGTAGCTAAGTGGGAAAGGATGTGGGAATCCCAAAACAACCAGGAGGTTGGCTTAGAAGCAGCCATCCTTTAAAGAAAGCGTAACAGCTCACTGGTCTAAATAAGGGTTCCTGCGCCGAAGATGTAACGGGGCTCAAGCTACGAGCCGAAGCTTAGGATGCACATCGCAAGATGTGCGTGGTAGCGGAGCGTTCTGTAAGCCTGCGAAGGGCGACTCGTGAGAGCGCCTGGAGGTATCAGAAGTGCGAATGCTGGCATGAGTAACGACAAACACTGTGAAAGACAGTGTCGCCGAAAGTCCAAGGG